>NZ_CP019704.1:1260000-2460000 GCF_002005425.1 Polaribacter sp. BM10
CCTACAACCCCAGTAATGCCGTAACATTATTGGTTTGGGCTAATCCGCGTTCGCTCGCCACTACTAACGGAATCACTATTGTTTTCTCTTCCTCCGGTTACTTAGATGTTTCAGTTCACCGGGTTTGCCCCTTTCGGTACTATGTCTTCAACATAGTGGGTTGCCCCATTCGGATATCTACGGATTATAAGGTATGTGCCCCTCCCCGTAGCTTTTCGCAGCTTATCACGTCCTTCATCGCCTCTGAGAGCCTAGGCATCCGCCATACGCCCTTACTTAACTTATTGTACTTTTTGCTATGATGTATAAATACATCACAACGAGCTCTTTTATATTTTTATAAATATAATAGATATAAATATCTATTTGTTCTCTATCTTTTTGATTCTTACGATATCATTTTACCAATATGTCAATGAACTTGTGGCCTATCTATTATAATTGACCGTTGTGGAGAATATCGGAGTCGAACCGATGACCTCTTGCGTGCAAGGCAAGCGCTCTAGCCAACTGAGCTAATCCCCCAATTTGAAATTCAGAATTTTGAATTCAGAATTACGAATTTAGAATTCTCTAGTTTCCAGAATTTCCTTAAAGCACCTCTATTTTGTAGTCCCGGGCAGACTCGAACTGCCGACCTCTACATTATCAGTGTAGCGCTCTAACCAGCTGAGCTACGAGACTATAATAGCTTAATACTTTTTTTATTTTAAAATTAACAGCAAAGAGTAAAATGTACCTTTTGTAACTCACCATCTTTCTCTAGAAAGGAGGTGTTCCAGCCGCACCTTCCGGTACGGCTACCTTGTTACGACTTAGCCCTAGTTACCAGTTTTACCCTAGGCGGCTCCTTGCGGTGACCGACTTCAGGCACTCCCAGCTTCCATGGCTTGACGGGCGGTGTGTACAAGGCCCGGGAACGTATTCACCGGATCATGGCTGATATCCGATTACTAGCGATTCCAGCTTCACGGAGTCGAGTTGCAGACTCCGATCCGAACTGTGATATGGTTTGTAGATTCGCTCTCTGTTGCCAGATGGCTGCTCATTGTCCATACCATTGTAGCACGTGTGTGGCCCAGGACGTAAGGGCCGTGATGATTTGACGTCATCCCCACCTTCCTCACGGTTTGCACCGGCAGTCTCGTTAGAGTCCCCATCTTTACATGCTGGCAACTAACGACAAGGGTTGCGCTCGTTATAGGACTTAACCTGACACCTCACGGCACGAGCTGACGACAACCATGCAGCACCTTGTAATATGTCCGAAGAAAAGTCTATCTCTAAACCTGTCATACTACATTTAAGCCCTGGTAAGGTTCCTCGCGTATCATCGAATTAAACCACATGCTCCACCGCTTGTGCGGGCCCCCGTCAATTCCTTTGAGTTTCAATCTTGCGATCGTACTCCCCAGGTGGGACACTTATCACTTTCGCTTAGTCACTGAGATAAATCCCAACAACTAGTGTCCATCGTTTACGGCGTGGACTACCAGGGTATCTAATCCTGTTCGCTCCCCACGCTTTCGTCCATGAGCGTCAGTACATACGTAGTAGACTGCCTTCGCAATCGGTATTCTGTGTAATATCTATGCATTTCACCGCTACACTACACATTCTATCTACTTCCATATGACTCAAGTCAACCAGTATCAAAGGCAGTTCCATAGTTAAGCTATGGGATTTCACCTCTGACTTAATCGACCGCCTGCGGACCCTTTAAACCCAATGATTCCGGATAACGCTCGGACCCTCCGTATTACCGCGGCTGCTGGCACGGAGTTAGCCGGTCCTTATTCTTACAGTACCGTCAAGCTAGTACACGTACTAGTGTTTCTTCCTGTATAAAAGCAGTTTACAACCCATAGGGCAGTCTTCCTGCACGCGGCATGGCTGGATCAGAGTCTCCTCCATTGTCCAATATTCCTCACTGCTGCCTCCCGTAGGAGTCTGGTCCGTGTCTCAGTACCAGTGTGGGGGATCTCCCTCTCAGGACCCCTACCTATCGATGTCTTGGTAAGCCGTTACCTTACCAACTAACTAATAGGACGCATAGCCATCTTTTACCGATAAATCTTTAATTACAATTTGATGCCAAATCGCAATACTATGAGGTATTAATCTTCATTTCTAAAGGCTATCCCTCTGTAAAAGGTAGGTTCTATACGCGTTACGCACCCGTGCGCCGGTCGTCATCTGTGCAAGCACAATGTTACCCCTCGACTTGCATGTGTTAAGCCTGCCGCTAGCGTTCATCCTGAGCCAGGATCAAACTCTTCATTGTATATCTTAAATATTTTAATGAATAAGTTTCAAAAGAATTTACATTATTAATAATGTGGTTATTCTACTCTTTGTTTACGCTGTCAATTTCAATATTTTCAATGAACTTTTAAGGTATCAAATCTTGCTCTTTAAAAACAAAACCTAAATCTTAATCTTGTAGAAATGATAGAATCGAACTACCTAACTTAAATTACCGTTATTCCAAAATCTCTCTGAACGTTTTCGCTATCTCGTTTAGCGGGTGCAAATATAAAACTTATTTCTAATCTAACAAGAAAAATAAATCTTTTTTTTTAATTTAATTTCTTAACCCGAAAACTTGAACTTTTTTCCGAAAAATTCGGACTGCAAAGATACAATCTTTTTTATTTATAATCCTAATTAAAAATTACTTTTATTTTAAAGAATTTTAAATAAAGCTAAAACGTTAATGAACTTGACTAAAAAGATATTTCTTTGTTAGCGGGTGCAAACATACAACCTCTTTTTAATTACACAACTATAATTTGTTGTTATTTTAAACTATTTTTAACACAAAAGTAAAACCAATTAAAAATCAATAACTTACAAACAAGAAGTTCTTTTAATTTTTTAATAATAATTAATCTCTACTTTATAAAAACTGATAATTAAGTGTAATTTTAGGATTTTATCGTTTTTAAATAAAACTGTAAAATGGTAAAAAGTAGAAAACACATACAAGTGTATGCTTAAATAAATGTGAAAATGTTGGCAAACTTGTTGTGTTAGGGATTGAAATGACATCCTTTTTATGGGATACTTCTATAACCAAGCAAAAAATTAAGTGAGTTTTTAATTAAGTTAAGGATTAATTTGAGGAATAAAAGCTCATAAAAAGATATAATGTAAAGCCCGACCACGATTTTTTTCGTGGTAACACCCAAAAATATCGATTATTTTTTCTTATTCCTTTTTTTTAGCATCTTAGAAAACATCTTTTTATATTCTTCTACATCAATTTTACCTTTTCTTGATGCTATTACTTTTACGTAATCGAAGTCTAGTTTTGTTTTTTGGGCTTCTAATTTGTCTTCTTGAAAAGCTCTTTGCAGCACGTCTTCTATTAAATAGTCTTCGTTATTTGATTCTGGATGGTATTCTGTTTTTAAAGATAACTTAAAAACATTTGCAGTTGTATTGTACCAAAACGCTTTCCAGCCACTTCTTAAACCTTTGATATTGTTAAAAGCTGTTTTACCGGTTTGACGATGAATTAACTTTATAAGTATTCTACCTTCTGTAGTGGTCATCTTTTTAATCTGATCTGTAAATTCGCCTTCTATATATTTTTGAACTAACCTTGTATACTTTTTACGTTTACTTTTTGATTTTATTTTTTCTAATCGGTTATTTAAACTATCTAATCTTTGAGATGCTAGTTTTGCAAACGGATACGCTTTGTACACTTTTTTTTTGAACCATAAATAATAGCGAATGTCTTCTCTTGAAGTAAATTTATGTTTTGGTAACAATGCAATTTCATTTAACTGTATTACTACAGAATCGCCAGGTTTAACAAAAATGTAATCTTCTAAGTTTTTAGGTAGAGAATCTACCTCTCTTTTCTGTGCAAAAGAGCAAATAGAGATAGACATTATATATATGTAAAGTATTCGTTTCAAAAAATGAGATTTGTTATTCTTATTGTCTTGTGCAAATTAAATACCAAAGTGCATTTATTAACTTATTTTATCTATAAATTCTTGTTCTGAAATAATAGAAATTCCTAAATCTTGTGCTTTTGTTAATTTACTTGGCCCCATATTATCACCAGCAACAACAAAAGTTGTTTTTTTTGATATGGATGAACTTACCTTACCTCCGTTATCTTCAATTGCTTTTTTTAGTTCGTTTCTAGACATTTGATGAAATACGCCAGAAACCACAAAAACTTGATCTTTTAAAATTTCTGTTCGATTTTTTAAACTCTCTGCCGATACTTCTAATTGTAATCCGTAAGATTTTAATCTATCTATTAATTGAATATTACCTAAATCTGATGAAAAATCTAAAATACTTTGTGCAATCCTATCTCCTATTTCATCTACATTTATTAATTCTTCTAAAGATGCAGCCATTAAGTTATCTATAGATTTAAAATGTTTTGCTAGCTTTTTTGCTACAGTTTCTCCTACAAATCGAATACCTAAGGCAAATAAAACTTTTTCGAACGGAATTTGTTTTGATTTCTCAATACCGTCTATCATATTTTTAGCAGATTTTTCTGCCATTCTTTCTAATGGAATTACTTGGCCTACTTTTAAATCATACAAGTCTGCATAATTTTGAATTAAACCTTCTTTTCGAAGTAAATCTACAGTTTCGCCACCTAAACCATCAATATCCATGGCTTTTCTAGAAATAAAATGCTGAATTCTACCTGTTATTTGTGGTGCACAACCAAATTGATTTGGGCAATAATGTTTAGCGTCTCCTTCGGTTCTTACTAATTCGGTATTGCATTCTGGGCAATGTGTTGCATATTGAGTTGGCTCTGAATTTTCTGGACGTTTGGTAAAATCTACCGCAATTATTTTTGGAATGATTTCACCGCCTTTTTCAACAAAAACAGTATCATGAACTCGAATATCTAATTTTTCTATTTGGTCTGCATTGTGTAAAGATGCTCTTTTTACTGTTGTGCCCGCAAGTTGTACTGGTTGTAAATTAGCCACTGGTGTAATTGCACCTGTTCTACCAACTTGATATGTAATTTCTTCTAAAATTGTAGATACTTGTTCGGCTTTAAATTTGTATGCAATTGCCCAACGTGGTGCTTTTGCTGTATAACCTAACTCTTCTTGTTGTTGAAGATTGTTCACTTTTATTACAATTCCGTCTGTCTCGTAAGGTAGTTCATGACGTTTGGCATCCCAAAAATTTACAAACTCGAAAACTTCATCAATAGACTTTGCTAACTTTATTGTATTCGGAACTTTAAAACCAACCTTTCTTGCATTTTCTAAACTTTCGTAATGGGTTTTATATTTTCTTTCTGATGTAACAACTTGATATAGCAAACAATCTAAAGGTCTTTTTGCTACTTCTGTACTGTCTTGTAATTTTAAACTTCCGCTTGCTGTGTTTCTAGGATTTCTATATTCTTCTTCGCCATTTTCTAATCGTTCTGCATTCATTTTATTGAATCCGTCTAATGGAAGAATAATTTCACCACGCATTTCAAAATCAGAAATAAAATCTTTTTTTATTGACAACGGTAAAGATCTAATCGTTTTTACATTATTAGTTACTTCATCTCCTTGAAAACCATCACCACGAGTTACCGCTTTTATAAATTTACCGTTTTCGTAAGTTAAATTTATCGATGCTCCGTCAAATTTAAGTTCGCAAGTAAATTCTAAATCAGAACTTCCTAAAACTTTTTCTACACGCTTTTCCCAATCTAATAAATCTTCTTTAGAGTACGAATTGTCTAAAGAATACATTCTGTTTTTATGAACAACTGTCTTAAAATTTTTAGTAACTGTACCACCTACTCTTTGTGTTGGTGAGTTTGCATCAAAAAAAATAGGATTTTCTTTCTCTAGCTTTTCTAACTCTTTTAATTTAATATCGAAATCGAAGTCTGAAATTGTAGCATTATCTAATACATAATAATTATAATTATGATTATTTAATTCTTCTCTAAGGTTTTCTATTTTTTGCTGAACAGTCATTTTGATTTTAAAATTTACTTTCGAATTGAAGTGTGCAAGAATAACATCAAAAATAATACAATAAAAACAACTACAAACAAGCTAAGTAATCAAATTAAGCAATTTGCCTATATTCATAACATAACTAGCTAATTAACTTTGTATTAAACAAATATTTAAATCTAAAAATTATTATTGTAAAAATTATTAAACTTTTTATTTAGGGAAATTCATACAAAAGAATTGTTCGATTTATAACTATTGTAAAATAAATTGACTGGTTTTTAAAGATGAATTTAAAGAGACTTTAAGTGAATTCCCCCCAAAATCATTTAAACGAAAAATTATGAATGAACATGTACAAAAACTAAAAAAATTAGAAATCGACCGATCAGCTAATGGATTCTTGACAAATTTTAACAAGTGGACTATTGAAATTGGTGAAATAATAGCTCAGGAACACAATATTCACCTTACAAATACACATTGGGATGTAATTTCTTTGATACAAGAACTATATAAGAAAAAAAAAGAGATTACTATTGAAGCAATTACTAGAACTGAAATAGTGAATATAAATGAACTCTTCGATTTATTTACAGATGACCCGATTTTAGTTTCTACAAAAATAGCGGGATTACCTTGCTTAAATAAACTTAAAAAAACCGCTTGAAATTAAACTTTTGTTTGCAAACAAGTTTAGCCCTGATGGAGCTATTTGTTTGAGCTCTTTTGAGGAACGAAAAAAGCGAGTAGCGAGAGCAGGAAATAGCTTCTTGTAAAAAAACTAAGCCCAATACACAAAATATTGGGCTTTTACATTTAACTTTTGTTAAATGAATTTGCACTAAGAGTATTTTAATAATATGTAAATCTTCTAACTTTTGCTATGTGTTTTGCTAAACGAATTACTTGATGTGAATAACCGTATTCATTATCGTACCAAACGTAAATTACAATTGTATCTTCGTCTGTAAGTGTTGCTTTGCTATCAAAAATTGATGGCGCAGTTGTACCGATAATATCAGATGAAACTAGTTCGTTGTCTATAGAATATTTAATTTGTTCTACTAAATCACCTTCTAGAGCATACTTTTTAATTAATGAGTTAACACCTTCTTTAGTAACTTTGGTATTTAACTGTAAATTTAAGATAGCTAAAGATCCGTTTGGTACCGGAACTCTAATTGCATTTGAAGTTAATTTACCTGCTAAAGCTGGTATTGCTTTAGAAACTGCAGCACCTGCACCAGTTTCTGTAATTACCATGTTTAAGGCAGCTGCTCTTCCTCTTCTATATTTACTATGCATGTTGTCTACTAAATTTTGATCGTTAGTATATGCATGTATTGTTTCTAAATGTCCTTTTTTAATACCATAATTATCTTCTAAAACTCTTAAAACCGGCGTAATTGCATTGGTTGTACAAGAGGCTGCAGAAAAAATATCTACTTTGTCTGGACTATTTTGTTTGTGATTAACCCCATGAACAATATTAGGAACTCCTTTTGCTGGGGCAGTAATTAAAACTTTACTTGCTCCTTTTGCTTTTAAATGTCTACTTAAAGCTGCTTCGTCTCTAAAAGCACCTGTATTATCTATAATTAAAGCATCGTTAATATTAAATTCTGTATAATCTATATCTTCTGGTTGTTTTGCAGAAATCATATACACTGTAGTACCGTTAATTATAAGTGCATTATTTTCTGCATCTACAGTTACGGTTCCTAAGAAATCACCATGTACAGAATCTACACTTAATAATGATGCTCTTTTTTCTAAAACTGTTTGGTTAATTTCACCACGAGTAACAATTGCTCTTAATCTTAATTGAGAACCTTTTCCCATTTTAGTCATTAACTCTCTAGCTAATAAACGACCAATTCTACCAAAACCGTATAAAACAACATCTTTTGGTTGAATGTCTTTTGCAACTGTTGCATCTTTTAATTTATTCTGAACAAAAGCTACTTTGTCCTCTCCTTTTTTAGCACCTAAATAACATTCGTATGCCAATTTACCAATATCTAATTTTGATGATGGCAACTCTATTTGCTGAATTGCTTTTGCAATATCTAACGCATCTAAAATAGAAATTGGTTTGCTAACAAATTCTTTAGCGTATTCAATTAAGTTTAAAACTTCACTGGCTCTTTTATCTACTAACGGGTTTCTAAAAAGAACTAATTCTATAGATTTATCATACCATAAATCGTTTACGATATTAATAAATTCTACAGTAGCTCTTCTAGTTTGGGCTTGTGATAAAACTTCTTCGTTGTAATTTACTTTTGTTGACATAGTTGTGTTACTATAATTTAATTTTCGGCAAAAGTATTTCTTTTTTTGACAATACGAAATCGATTTCGTTAAAATTTTTAAAATAAAAAAAATCCCGATTAAAAACCGGGATTCTTTACATATTTACTTTATTGTATTAATACCTAAAAACATATCTTTCTTTTTCTCCTTCTAAATTTATAACCTCTATATATAAAGGTTGTCCTTTACCTAAAGAAGAATCTAACAATTGTGAAACTTGATCTGCATTGGTTACTGGTTTTTTATTAATTTTCGTAATGATGAAACCTTCTTTTACTCCGTAATAAATTAAATTTTTATTACCGTTTCTAACAATTTTAACACCATTTTCTATATTAAACTTACGTTTTTCGGCTTTTGTGATGTCTTTAAGAATTATGTTAATACTGCTAGATATAAAAGTATCTTTCTTGGTAAGTTTAACATTTTTATTGATTAATTCTCCGTCTCTTTCAACAGTTAAAACAACTTCGTCTCCTGGTCTTTTTGCTGTTAACTGCCCTCTAAGTTCAGAAAATTTAGAAATTTTTACATTATTTACTTTCTTTATAATATCGCCTTCTTTTAAACCTGCTTTTTTTGCACCGCTTCCATCAGAAACAGCATCAATTCTAACACCTTCTTCTTTAAATTCAGCATCAACATTAATACCTAAAATTGCTTGCTGTACTTGACCATATTCTAAAATATCATCAATTATTTTTTTAGCAATATTAGATGGTACCGCAAAAGAATATCCAATAAAAGAACCTGTTTTAGATGAAATTGCTGTATTAATTCCTATTAATTCTCCTCTTGTATTAACCAAAGCACCGCCACTATTACCCGGATTAACGGCTGCATCTGTTTGAATAAAAGATTCTATATTTCTATTTCCTTCTAAATCTCTACCTTTTGCAGACACAATTCCTGCAGTTACTGTAGATGTAAGGTTGTATGGGTTACCCACTGCCAATACCCATTCTCCAATTTTAATGGTATCAGAATCTGCAAAAGGAACATAAGGTAAATCTATATCTGCTTCTATTTTTAACAATGCAATATCATTAGCTGCATCTGTACCAATTAATTTTGCAGGATATTTTTTTTGATTATTTAAAGTAATTTCTAAATTACTAGCACCGTCTATTACATGATTGTTTGTTACAATATAACCGTCTGGTGAAATTATAACACCACTACCCGTACCTACTTGCTCAAATTTTCTAGTACCACTTCCGCTACCATAAAATCTCTCAATCCACGGATTTACTTGTGTTCTAACCGCGGTATTTTTTACGTGAACAACTGCGTGTACGGTACTTTCTGCTGCAATTGTAAAATCTGTTGTACTTTCTACAGCGCCAGTACTTTTATATGTTGGTGTATAATTTGTACGAACAGTTTCAATTGGGTTTAATGTTCTTTCTACAATTTGTTCTTTATCGAATAGCATTTTATAACCACCTAAAGTAAGTGCTCCTCCTAAAATTGCCATACCTAGAAAACTGAATGCTTTTTTCATTTTTATCGATTTATATTAATTTTTAGTATTCAAATATATAATTTTAACATATTCAAAAAATCTGTTTAACTTGTTTTTAACTGACTTTAACCACTTTTTAACATCCCTATTTTAGTGCTTAAATACCTATATTTGCAAAATGAATTTAACTTTTTTTAAATACCAAGGTACCGGAAATGATTTTGTGATGATAGATAACAGAACAAAAACCTTTCCAAAACAAAATACTGACATAATTTCACATTTATGTGATAGAAATTTTGGTATCGGTGCAGATGGCGTTATTCTTATTGAAGAAGATGAAAATTCTGATTTTAGAATGATTTATTACAATGCCGATGGTAGTGAAACATTTTGCGGAAACGGCGGTAGATGTGCTGTTGCCTTTGCAAAACAATTACATATTATTGATAATAAAACAAATTTTGTTGCTGTTGATGGACCTCATTTTGCTGAAATAAAAAATGACATTATTTCAATAAAAATGATTGATGTAGATACTATTGAAGTCAAAAAAGACTCAGTATTTACGTATACAGGCACACAACATCATGTTGAGTTGGTTGACAGTTTAGATAATTACCCTGTTTTTGAAAACGGCAAAAAAATTAGATATTCTTACAACGATCCTGGAAGTAATGTCAATTTTGCAGAAATGATTGATGACGCTACTTTTAGAGTTAGAACTTATGAAAAAGGAGTTGAAAACGAAACTTTAGCTTGTGGTACAGGTGTAACTGCTGTTGCTATTGCAATGCATAAAATAAAGAAAACAAATAAAACTCAAATAAATTTGCCGGTAGAAGGTGGTAATTTAAAAGTGTCATTTAAAGAAAACAATGGAGTTTATACGGATGTTTACTTAAAAGGTCCAGCAACTTTTGTTTTTAAAGGAGAAATTGAAGTTTAATGAAGACTTTAAAAGGAAATACTATTCATTTAAGAGCTTTAGAACCAGAAGATTTAAACTTTTTATATGCTATAGAAAACAATGAATCTTTTTGGGAAGTTAGTCACACTCAAACTCCGTTCTCAAAATTCATTCTAAAACAATACTTAGAAAACGCGCATTTAGATATTTACGAGGCTAAACAATTACGTTTAATGATCATTGAATCTAATAGTGATTTACCAATTGGTATGATTGATTTATTTGATTATAATCCACAACATAAAAGAGCGGGAATAGGAATTTTAATACATCCAGATTTTCAAAAAAAAGGATATGCTGCCGAAAGTTTATCAATTTTTATTAATTATGCTTTTACCCATATTAATCTGCATCAACTGTATGCGAATATAACTTCTAAAAACACCAATAGCCTTAATTTATTTACCAAATTAAATTTTAAGAAAATTGGTACTAAAAAAGACTGGGTTTATTCTAACGGTAAATTTATTGACGAAATTTTATTTCAATTGATAAAACAGTAACTTTGCCAGCTAAAACATATTTAATTGAAAAAAATACTATACATTTTATTAGCGCTATTTATAGTTGGTTCTTTTTTTGGCTATAATTATTACCAAAAAATTTTCGGAACTGCAATTACAAAAGATTACACTTTATTTATTCATTCTGATAACAGTTTATTAGACATAAAAAAAGAACTAGAAAGTGTTTCTAAAAGTCCGGAAACATTTTTATGGGTTGCTGCTAAAAAAAGTTTTGCAACACCAAAACCAGGAAGATATGTTCTAAAAGAAGGTATGTCTAATAACGATCTTGTAAATATGTTACGAAGCGGCAGGCAAACACCATTCAAGCTTTCTTTCAATAATCAAGATACTTTAGAAAAATTTGCTGGCAGAATTGCAGAACAAGTAGAAACAGATTCTATTTCTTTATTAACTGCTTTTAAAGATAAAACATTTTTAAAAGAAAATAATCTAAACGAAAAATCTGTACTTCAAATTTTTATACCAAATACCTATGAATTTTACTGGACAGTGAGTCCAGAGAAGTTTAGAAATAAAATGTTAATAGCTTATAAACGTTTTTGGACAAAAAGTAGAGAGGCTAAAGCAGCCAAACTAAACCTTACCAAAAGCGAAGTAATTACTTTAGCATCTATTGTTCAAAAAGAAACAGCTAAAAAAAGCGAAAGGCCAATTGTTGCCGGTTTGTACTTAAATCGTTTAAGAAAAGGAATGCCTTTACAAGCAGACCCAACAATAATATATTGTGTAAAAGAAGTAAAAGGACAAGATTACGTTGTTAAAAGAGTTTTAACTGTAGACTTAAAAATTAACTCGCCATATAACACCTATTTAAATAAAGGTTTGCCACCAACTTTAATTGCTATGCCAGATATTTCTGCAATTGATGGCGTATTAAATGCACAAAAGCATAACTATTACTATATGTGTGTTAATGTAGACAAATTAGGTTATCATGCTTTTGCTAGAACATTATCTCAGCACAATCGTAATGCTGCTAAATATCATCAGTGGTTAAATAAGCAAAAAATTAATAGATAATTTTTCTTGTAATAGTTGATATGATTTTAAAAACAAAAGCATTCATAGTATTCTTTATTTTATCAGCAACCACTTTTAACGCACAAAATAATAGCTTTTTAAAAAAATCTGACACTTTAAATACTAAGAGAAGAAATGCTGTTATAATTAGTGAAAGTGTTTTGGTTGCGGGCACATTGTTTGCTTTAAACGAACTTTGGTACAAAGATTATCCAAGAACAAGTTTTCAATTTAAAAATGATAATAACGACTGGAAACAAATGGATAAAGCAGGCCATTTAATGACCTCTTATTACATTGGTAAAGTTGGTATGGAAGTTTTAGATTGGTCTGGTGTTTCTAAAAAAAACCAGCTAATTTACGGCGCTACATTAGGTTTTTCTTTTTTAACCGCAGTAGAAATTTTAGATGGATTTTCTAAACAATGGGGAGCATCAATTGGAGATGTTTTGGCTAATGCTGCCGGAACAGGAATATTAGTTGGACAAGAACTATTGTGGCAAGAACAAAGAATTACAGTCAAATATTCTTTTCATCAAACAAAATTTGCCAAACAAAGACCTAACACACTTGGTGAAAATTATATACAACAATCTCTTAAAGACTATAACGGTCAAACCTATTGGCTTTCTGCAAATATTTGGTCTTTTAATAAAGAGAGTAACTTTCCTAAATGGTTAAATGTGGCATTGGGTTATGGTGCAGAAGGAATGTTGTACGGAGAAACAAAAACAACGAATGAAATCCCGCAAGATCCATACAGACAATTTTACTTAAGTTTAGATGTAGATTTAACTAAAATTGAAACAAAATCGAAATTTTTAAAATCTGTATTTTCTGTTGTGAATTTCGTAAAGATACCAGCACCTTCATTAGAAATTAATACTAAAGGAAAGATTAAATTCCATTATCTGTATTTTTAACAACTTTTAACATACTGTGTATCAATCAGTTTAATATTATATCGTACATTTGCACCCGCAAAACAGAAAGATATATATTTTATCAAAAATAAAATACTTTTAATCAGCATAATAGCTCTTTTTATCAATGCAACGGCCATTGATAAGAAAAAAACTAAATTAAAGGAAATTACCTACAATAACAAGGTAACTTTCCCTAAGCATTTTAATAGCGACATTTTTTACCTTAAAAAAGATTTTGTTGCTTTTAAAGAAGCAGTTGCATTTAAAGAATCTCAAGGAAAATATGCAACAGTAAATACACTAGGTTATTTAGGTAAATATCAATTTGGTAGAACTACTTTACAAAGATTTAGAATTTACAACACTCAAGAATTTTTGAACAATCCAGAATTACAAGAAAAAGCATTTGTTGCTTTGTGTAAAGTTAATAAATGGATTCTTAGAAAGGATATTAAAAGATCTGCAGGAAAAACAATTAACGGAATTAAAATTACCGAATCGGGAATTTTGGCTGCAGCACATTTAAGTGGAGCTGGAAATGTAAAAAAGTTTTTACGAAGTAATGGTTCTATAAGATTTTCTGATGCTTATGGTGCTTCAATTCAATCTTATTTAAAAAAGTTTTCTGGCTATAATGTTTCTATTATTAAGGCAGATAAAAACGCTAAAGTTTAAAGTTTCTTATTTTTGAATTATAAAAATAGCAGGTTTTTTGTGTAAGTCTGGTGTCTGAAACTTCCAATCTTTAATTGACAATGTTTTAATGTATTCTGATGGTAATGTAATATCTGCAGCAATACATAAATTAGTTGTTGGTGCCAATATAGCCTTTAAATCTGCAAACATTTTTTCATTTCTATACGGAGTTTCTATAAAAATTTGAGATTGATTTTTATCTTTAGACAACTTTTCTAAATCTTTTAAAGCTCTTTTTCTGTCTCCTTTGTCTATCGGTAAATACCCATTAAATGCAAAATTTTGACCGTTCATACCAGAACTCATCATTGCCATTAAAATAGAACTTGGTCCAACTAATGGCACTACTTTAATATTTTTTTCGTGAGCCATTTTTACAATAGTTGCTCCTGGATCTGCGACAGCTGGTACACCTGCTTCTGAAAGTAAACCAACATTTATCCCTTCACTACAAACATCTAAATACTTTCTCGTTTCCATTTCGTCTGCATACTTGTCTAAAGACATCAATTGCAAAGAAGGTTGCGATTTTTTTGGTGATATTTTCTTTATAAATCTTCGAGCTGTTTTTTCGTTTTCTACAATATAATAATCAATTTCTTCTACTACTTTTTTTACCGATAAAGGCATTACCTCTAAAGGTTCTGTATCTCCAAGAGTTGTCGGAATTAAATAGAGTTTACCAATCATAACTATATATTTTTAGAAACTTGTAAATTTTAAGTTGAATATTATAAAGACTTAGCAATAACAGTACATGCTTTATCTAGCATATTAAAAACATCTTCGAAACCAGATTTTCCACCATAATATGGATCAGGAACTGAAAGATTCTTTGAAGGTTCAGATTCATTTAAAATTAATCTTACTTTTTGTGCATCAGCATCATCTCTACTTAATGCAAGTATATTATTTAAGTTACTGCTATCCATTGCATAAATAATATCAAAAGAATCAAAATCTGAAACTGTAAATTTTCTTGCAGATTGATTAGTAATATCGATGTTGTACTTTTTAGCCACAGCAATAGAACGATCATCTGGCAAATTACCTACATGATAAGCTGCTGTACCCGCAGAATCTACAAAAACTTGTTTAGAATCTACCTTTGATTTTAAAATACCTTCGGCTAAAGGAGATCTACAAATATTTCCTAAGCAAACCATTAGTACTTTTTTCATCAAATTAAATTGTCTTTTATTAAAAAACTAGAAAGTTAACTTTTTAGTTAAATCTTCTACATATTTTTTAAACTGCTTATCAGTTTCAGTTAAGTTATCTACGGTTTTACATGCATGTAAAACTGTTGCGTGATCTCGCTGCCCTATTTGATTACCAATACTTGCCAATGATGTTTTTGTTAATCTTTTAGCAAAATACATTGCCAATTGACGTGCTTGTACAATATGACGCTTTCTGGTTTTAGATTGCAATGTAGCTACATCCATATCAAAATACTTAGAAACTTCTTTCTGTATGTAATCTATAGAAACCTCTTTCTTAGTATTTTTAACAAATTTATCTACAATTTGTTTTGCTAATTCTAAAGAGAATTCTTTTCTGTTAAAAGAAGCTTGCGCAATCATAGAAATAATTACACCTTCTAATTCTCTAACATTAGATTTGATATTTTTTGCAATATATTCTACAATTTCTTCTGGCATTTCTACACCATCTCTAAACAATTTATTGTCTAAAATAGAAATTCTAGTTTCGTAATCTGGCGCTTGTAATTCTGCAGATAATCCCCATTTAAATCGAGATAACAATCGCTGCTCTATGTCTTGCATATCTACAGGCGCTTTGTCTGACGTTAAAATAACTTGCTTACCATTTTGATGTAAATGATTAAATATATGGAAAAATACATCTTGTGTACCTGCTTTACCAGACAAGAATTGTACATCATCAATAATTAAAACATCAATCATTTGATAAAAATGAATAAAATCATTTCTTGTATTCGATTTTACAGAGTCTATAAATTGTTGTGTAAATTTTTCCGAAGAAATATACAACACTGTTTTGTCTGGATATTTATCTTTAATATCAACACCAATTGCGTGTGCTAAATGTGTTTTACCCAAACCTACTCCACCGTAAATTAATAACGGATTAAAAGAAGTACCACCAGGTTTGTTTGCAACTGCCATACCAGCAGATCTTGCCAACCTGTTAGAATCTCCTTCTACAAAATTTAAAAAATTATAATTAGGATTTAATTGTGACTCTACTTTAACTTTTTGTAAACCAGGTATCACAAATGGATTTCTTAGTTCTCTTTTGTTCGATTCTAAAGGCACAGCTACTTTTTGTGGCTTTAAAGGATCTCTATTAGAACTAGGAATTTTAACAATTTGAGGTCTATTACTACTGTAATTGTTTTCCATTTTTACATCGTAAATCAATTTGGCATCACTACCTAATTGTCTTACTAATGCAACTCTTAAAAGTTTTATGTAGTGTTCTTCTAACCATTCATAGAAAAACTTACTTGGTACTTGTATAGTTAAAGCTTCTCCTGAAAGTTTTACGGGTTTAATAGGTTCAAACCATGTTTTGTATGCTTGTGGTTTGATATTGTCCTTTATAAAAGACAAGCATTCATTCCAAACTGAGTCAGCAGTTAAAGTCATTTATTAATTTTGATACTATTTAGATTATTATTTTTTGGGCGAAAAAAGAGAACTTGCCTGCTTTCTTAGGTTGTACAAAAGTGTGAATAAAATTCAGTATAAAAAAATCAATTTGCTATTGATTATTAACTTTTTTTTACGTAAAATGCTAAAATAAATTCTATCTATAACAATTGAAAAAATCATCAACGAAAACAAGAATTAGATATTCTGAAACAGACCAAATGGGTGTAGTATATCACGGTAATTATGCGCAATTTTTTGAACTTGGCAGAACAGAATGGCTACGCTCTTTAGGCGTTACTTACAAAGATATGGAAACTAGCGGAATTATACTTCCTGTTATTTCTTTAAGTTGTAATTTTATTAAATCTGCTCTATATGATGATGTTTTAACAATACACACTTTTTTAAAAAAAGAGCCTTTAATTAAAATAGAATTTGACTATGAAATCAAAAATCAAAACGATGAATTAATTTGTACAGGAAACACTGTGTTAGCTTTTATAAACGCTGCTAACATGAAACCAACACGATGCCCAAAATACTTATTAGAAAACTTAGGATTTTAGATATTACTCTAGTTCTTTAATTTCAACTTTGTACAAGTTATCAAAAATAGTAAAAATCATTTCTGAATCATTTTTACGAACAGAAATGGTGTATTCGCAATTCATTTCTAATTTTTGATGTACAATTTCAATATTTTTTTCTTTAACCACTCTTTGAACAGCATTCATTAAATCGTAATTAAAAGTAAGTTTATAGAAAATATTAATGGTCTTTTCTAAAATATCAGAAGCCTCAAGCGCCATTTGTGCTGATGTTTTATAAGCAGAAATTAAACCACCTACGCCTAATTTTGTACCGCCAAAATAACGAACAGAAACTACTAAAATGTTGGTAACTTCAAAAGATTGAATTTGACCATAAATTGGCATTCCTGCCGAATTATTTGGTTCACCATCATCATTTGCTCTAAATTTAATTTTCTCAATCCCTAATTGATAAGCATAACAAAAATGACGTGCTGTGTGATGTTTTTTTTGAAGCTCTTCTAATCTTTCCTTTACATCATCTTCTGAAGTAACTGGAAATGTGTATCCAAAAAATTTACTCCCTTTTTCTTTAAAAAGAGTTTCTACAGATGGTTTTTCTATTGTTTTATATACGTCTTCTTTCATTTATGCAATTGTAACTAAAACAATACCTAGAATTGCTAAGACCACACCAATCTTATTCTTTAAACTAAATTTCTCTTTAAAAAGTAATAAGCCAACTAGTGTAGATACAACTACAATACCTACATTATTTACTGTAAACAACGTAGAACTTTCGAAGTTTTTATTTTGCAAAGCTTTTATTAAAAATACGATAGAAAAATAATTTGGAACTCCTAAAACAACACCTGCAATAATATTTTTAAGTCCAAAAGAACTTCTTTTTCTAATTGCTTTGATTGTTAAAATTAGACCACCAAATATTGCTGCAATACCAAATAAGCTTCCAGAAAATATAGAAACGTCTTGATCTGCAACATGATTTACTTGTACGTATTTTATTAAAGTATCGATAGCACCAGAACCAATAAATAATAAAATTGGGAATAGTAAAGTACCAGAATTCTGCGTTTTTTCTTCTTTAACAGACGATAAATAGACCGCAATTAATGCTATCACAATTCCTAGAACTTTTAAAATAGTTACAGATTCGTTATATAAAAATATACCAAATAAAACCGGAACAACCACAGACATTTTACCTGCGATAGAAGTTACAGAAACTCCGTTTTTCTGAGCTGTCATGGCCATCACAAAAAAGATAGAAATAAACAAAGCACCTAAAACCAAAGCACCAAGAAACCAAGGTTGCAAATAAATTTCTGAAATAGGTATTTGCCTTTCTGCAAGTAAAAAGCCCATTGAAAATGCAACAATATAATTTACAAATATGGCTTTTAAAACATCTACTTTATAAATGCCAAAATATTTAAAAATCACAAACAATCCTGTAGAAAACAGGATACTTAACAATAAAAAAATCAAATTAAATATGTTTTTTAGTGAACAATTCTACTACATCTTCTTCTCCCGGAATTAAATTCCAAACATTAATACCTAAAGTTTTAGCGGCATCTGTATTTACTTTTAAATCATCTACAAATAGCGTTTCTTTAGCGACCAAATTGTTTTCTGTAAGTACAAATTGATAAATATCTAAATCTGGTTTTCTAAAATTAATTTCATGAGATAAATAAAATTTAGAAAAGCAATTTTTAAATTTTGAGTACAAATCCATTCCCCAATTTTCTTGAATCCAAGAAATATGCAAGTCATTGGTATTACTTAGCAAGAAAAGATTGTATTTTTTAGAATTACTCAATTCTTGCAAAAACTTAAGTCTTCTTTCAGGAAAATCTAATAAAACAGCATTCCACGCATCCACCAAATCTTTTCTATCAATAGCAGGAAACTTCTGTTTATAAAAGTCTATAAATTCATCCGAAGAAATGAAACCTTTTTCATACTGATGATAAATTTCTACCATTTCGTTAGAAATTTCTGTGACACCAAGTTTTGCCATCGCTTTATAAGTTCCTTCTTTATCAAGGTTGATAAAAATGTCACCAAAATCGAAAATTATATTTTTAATCATTTTTATAAATTTTTAAAACATCTTCTTTAATGTGATGTTCTATGTAATTTTTAGCAATCATTGGCGCATCAACACCTTTTTTAAACGAAGAATTACCAACAAAAACTAACGCTTCATCCCATAAATTCTCATCAATAAATGTTTGTAAAGTTTGCGTACCGCCTTCTACAATTAAAGATTGTATTTTATACTTGTTAAGCACATTGCAAATAGTTGCTGCTAAATTATCGTCAAAATTAATTTTTTCGAATATTAAATTTTCAAAATTAAGTTTTTCTGTATTATTTTCTGTGAAGACAATTGTTTTTATAGTTTTATCAAGAAGATTAGCACTTTGCTCAATTTTTAGTGTTCTGTCTATAACTACTCTTACAGGGTTTAAACCAGACCAAGTTCTTAAATTTAACTTCGGATTATCTACCAAAGCTGTATTTGTACCAACCAAAATTGCATGTTCTTTGCTTCTTAATTTATGTACTAATTGTTGTGAATACAAGTTAGAAATAAAAACAGGTTTTTTTTCTTTTTTAGTTTCTGGCGCAATAAAACCATCTTTGGTTTCTGCCCATTTTAAAATAATATAGGGTCTTAAATTTTCTTGAACACTTAAAAATCGTTTGTGTTGCGCTCTACACTCATTTTCTAAAACACCAACAACCACATTAATATTTGCATCTTTTAAACGCTTAACACCTTTACCCGCAACTAACGTATTAGAATCTAAACAACCAATTACAACTTGTTTAAATTGATGTTTTACTATTAAATCTGCGCACGGTGGTGTTTTACCAAAATGACTACAAGGCTCTAATGTTACATAGATTGTAGCATCTTTTAAAACCGACTTATCTTTTACCGCATTAATTGCATTTACTTCTGCATGATTACCACCAAACGGAGAAGTAAAACCTTCTGCAATAATTTTATTATTGTAAACAATTACTGCACCTACAGAAGGGTTTGGTCTTGTTGTGCCTACGCCGTTTTCTGCAATTTGTAAGCAACGTTTTATGTAAACTTCTTTGTTAATAACCTAAAATTTTATTTTAATTTCTTCTGTTTTGTCTACCAAAAAATCTCTTTTAAAACCGAAAACTACATATTCTAAATTCCCTTTAATTCTTACACTTATTTTTTTTGATATAAACGAATTAATCAAACCCTCTAACATTCCGTTTTTATTAGAATTTAAAAAGTTTTTGGTAGGAATATGTGCAATTAAGGGTATCGAAAAATTATTTCTTGCAGGCACTTTAAAATCTTCAGAAAATATCTGAGCAACTTCTGTATCATTTACAAAAACAGCCAAGTCATCAGTAGAAATTTTTCCACCAACATCATTTGGGTTTTCAAAAAAAGCAATTGCTTTTAATTTTATGGTATCTGCAGCAAAACTGACTACTTTTACATTATCAACCTTAACAAAAACGGGTTCTTTTTGAACGGAACAGCCAAATATCAACAAAAATAGTAGCGAAAAATATAGTATGTTTTTCATTAAATAAAATTATTTTTTAGGTAACTTGCTCTTGCAAAAATACAGTATTAAATGACAAGTGCAGATTTTATAATAAGAGAAATTCAACCTAAAGACAATAAACAACTTTCTGAAGTAATTAGAAGCGTAATTCTAGAAATGGGCGCGCCAAAAATTGGAACTGCATACGAAGATAAAGCTACTGATAGCATGTTCGAAAATTATCAAAAAGAAAAAGTTGCATACTTTGTGGTAGAACATAACAATATTGTAGTTGGTGGTGCAGGAATTGCTAAACTAGATAATTGCGAAGATAACATATGCGAACTGCAAAAAATGTACTTTTTACCAATTGTTAGAGGTAAAGGAATTGGAACCAAATTAATTACCAAATGCCTAGAAAAAGCAAAAGAATTTGGTTTTGATAATTGTTATTTAGAAACGATGCCATACATGGAAGCTGCCAGAAAACTGTACGCAAAAAATGGTTTTGTAAATTTAGACAAACCAATGGGTAACACCGGCCATTATTCTTGTAATGTTTGGATGCTTAAAAAAATTAACTAATTTTGATTTACTACATACTTTCTGCCGTTCATATTCTACTTTTTAGTTGGGCTTTTTACAATATCTTATATTTTGGCGTAAAACCTTCAAAGTCTTTAAGCTGGATTCTTATTTGTTTTTTCTTTCCTTTTTTGGGCGTTTTTGCGTTTCTATTATTTGGTATTAATAGAAGAAAAATCAAGTTTTTTGAACTAAAAGAAACTAAAAAAAGAAAAAACTACATTAAAAGTACTTTTGACAATAAAGAGAATAAAAACACAAAAGAACTTAAGGATAACAAATCAAAAAAAATATCTAATTTAATTTACAACAACACTGGGATTCCTTTAGATGTTAATAACAATTTAACCATTTTAAAAAACGGTAAAGAAACGTTCGAATCTGTTTTCGAAGCGATTAAAAACGCCAAAGAATTTATTCACCTTCAATATTATATTATTGAAGAAGGTAAGATTTTATCAGAATTAATAGAACTTTTAAAAGAAAAGAGAAAAGAAAACGTTGAAGTAAAAATTTTATACGACGCTATTGGAAGTTTCGATTTAAAAAGTAAAATTAAAAAAGAGCTGAAAGATATTGGCGTAGAAATTCATCCGGAAATGCCTTTAAGATATGGTAATTTTATTTTCACTTTAAATTTTAGAAACCATAGAAAAATCTGTGTAATTGATAATAAAATAGGATTTACCGGTGGTGTTAATATTACTGATGAGTATATTAATGATGACGATTTTTTAGGTATTTGGCAAGATGCACACATAAAATTAGAAGGTGATGCAGTAAATAACTTACACAAAACTTTTTTAAGAGATTACTATTATGCAACAGAAAAAGATTTAAGTAAAAACGAAAAATACACCAAGAAACACAAAACTAATGCAAACTCTAAAATTCATATTGTTTCTAGCGGTCCAGATTATGATCAATCTGTTGTAATGCAACAATACCTTAGTTTTATAAACTTAGCAGAAGAAAGTATTTGTGTAATGAATCCTTATTTTATACCTACTTTTTCTATTTTAGAAGCTTTTAAAATTGCGGCTTTAAGCGGCATTAAAGTAATGCTTGTTTTACCAAAAAAAGGAGATTCTAGAGTAGCAACTTACAGTATGTATTCTTATTTTGAAGACTTATTAAAAGCAGGTGTAGAAATTTATGTAAGAGACGATTTTGCACATTCTAAAGTAATTTTTATTGATGATGAAATTGCATCGATAGGTTCTACAAATTTTGATTGTAGAAGTTTTGAACATAATTACGAATTAAACGCCATTATTTTTGATAAAAAAGCCACTTCTGAAATTAGAGAAGAGTTTGACAAAAGAAAAAGTAAAGCTACCAAAATTAACTTAGAAGAATTTTTAAATAGATCCAACAAACAGAAAACTTTAGAGCGTTTGTGCAGGTTTTTTAGTCCTTTATTATAATTATCTTATGACCTTAAAAGAATTTAAAACTTTATTTAGAGAAGCTCTTTCTAAAACGTATCCACAAACAGAAATCGACTCGTTTTTTTTGATTTTGATAGAAGAAAAACTAAATTTAAAAAGGATTGATACTGTACTTAACCCAAATTATATAATTGAAAATACCATTGAAATCGAATTAAAAAACATTATCACAAGACTTCAAAAACAAGAACCTATTCAATACATTATTGGAAATACAGAGTTTTATGGATATCCTTTTTTAGTTGATAAAAACACATTAATTCCGAGACCAGAAACCGAAGAATTAGTGAGTTGGGTTTTAGAAGAAATATCAAACGAAAAAGTATCAATTTTAGACATTGGCACTGGTTCTGGTTGTATTCCTATAACTTTGGCTAAAGAGCAAAAAAACTCAAATATTTTTGCCATTGATGTTTCTAATAAAGCCTTAAAAGTGGCTAAAAAAAATGCGATTCTAAACAATGTAGAAATTGGTTTTATAGAACAGAATATTTTAGAAACTAATAGCTTGCCACAAAAATTTAATATTATTGTTTCAAATCCGCCATATGTTAGAGAGCTAGAAAAAATAGAAATAAAAGAAAATGTTTTAAATAACGAACCACATCTTGCACTTTTTGTAGAAGATAATAATCCGTTATTATTTTATAAGAAAATTGCAGATTTAGCTAAAAATTATTTGTTAAAAAACGGAATTTTATTTTTTGAAATCAATCAATATTTAGGCCAAGAAACTGTTTTAATGCTAAAAGAAAAAGGCTTTACAAACATCATTCTAAAAAAAGATTACTTTGGTAACGATAGAATGATTAAATGCAACTTTAACTAATTAGTTAATTAATTAAAACTTCTAATATTAGTTTTAAAAACTGTGTTATTTTCATCAGTATAATCACGCCTAATTTAATTACTTTTGCAAAATGGTTAAAGAAATTCAGCTTCGTGTAAATTTAATAGAAGAACGCAAAGAAAATATACTTTTATACAAAGCTTCTAAAAAGTTAGAAGTTGATAAAAAGGAAATTAATGCAGTAAAAGTTTTGCGTAAATCGATAGACGCACGTAAAAAAGATATAATTTTTAATTATAAAGTTGCTGTATATTTAAATGAACCGATTCCAGAAAAATCTGATTATATATTTAATTACAAAGATGTTTCTAACGCAAAAGAAGTGCATATTGTAGGTTTTGGTCCTGCTGGTATGTATGCTGCTCTACGATGCATCGAGTTGGGTTACAAACCAATTGTTTTAGAAAGAGGTAAAGATGTACAAAAAAGAAGACGCGATTTAAAAGCAATTAACCAAGATCATTTTGTAAACGAAGATTCTAATTATTGTTTTGGTGAAGGTGGCGCTGGTACATATTCTGATGGAAAATTATACACAAGAAGTTTAAAACGTGGCGATGTTAGAAGGATTTTCGAAAACTTAGTATTTCATGGCGCTACAGAACAAATTTTAATTGATGCACATCCGCATATTGGAACCAATAAATTACCTAAAATAATTCAAAATATTCGCGAGAACATTTTAAAATTTGGTGGCGAAGTTCACTTTGAAACTAGAGTAACAGATTTTATTGTAAAGAACAATAAGTTACAAGCAATTCAATTACAAAACGGACAAGAAATGTCTGTAAACTCTGTAATATTAGCAACTGGTCATTCTGCTAGAGATGTTTACGAATTATTACACAAAAAAGAAATTGCTTTAAAAGCAAAGTCTTTTGCAATGGGAGTTCGTGTAGAACATCCGCAAGAAATTATAGATCAGATTCAATACCACTGTTCTGGTGAAAGAGACGAGCTTTTACCTGCAGCTGCCTACAGTTTAGTGCACCAAGTTAACAATCGCGGAGTGTATTCTTTTTGCATGTGCCCTGGCGGATTTATAGTTCCTGCGGCAACTGCAAACGGAGAAGTTGTAGTAAACGGAATGTCGCCAAGTAAAAGAAATAACAAATTTGCTAATTCTGGTATTGTTGTAGAATTAGATATTGATAGAGATTTTAAAAAATACGAAAAATTTGGTGCTTTAAAAGGTTTAGAGTTTCAGAAAGATTTAGAAAAAATTGCTTTTTACGCTGGCGGAAGAAGTCAAACTGCACCTGCACAAAGATTAGGAGATTTTATAGATGGAAAATTATCTACAGATTTAAATGATTGTAGTTATCAACCGGGTTTAAAATCTGCACCTTTACACTCTTTATTACCTAAAATTATTGGAAGTAGATTACGAAAAGGTTTTGCTGCTTTCGGACAAAAAATGCATGGTTATCATACCAATGAAGCAAATATTATTGGTGTAGAATCTAGAACCTCATCTCCTGTAAATATACCTAGAAAAGAAAATTTAGAACATACAGAAATAGAAGGTTTATTTCCTTGTGGTGAAGGAGGTGGTTATGCCGGTGGAATAATTTCTGCTGCCATGGACGGAGAAAGATGTGCAGAAGCTGCAATTGCAAAATTGTAATTCTAACATCAAGTAATAAATCTTTGTTATTTTTTTTAAAAGAATTACATTTACTAAAAAAAAATGAAAAAGATACTTTTAATTGTTCTGATACTTAATTCGTATATCAACTTTAGTCAAGAAATAAATTTTGATTATATAAACAACTCAAAACCAAGCATCCATAACGATTTATCTACCTATTTTAAAAATAAAATATCATATAAGTTATTAAAAAATATAAAATATCCGCTTAAAAAAAATTACACATTAAATGTGTTTTTTAATATTAACGAACAAAATGAAATTTATAATATCACAACAAGCTTTAAAGTTAAGAAAGATTTATACGATGCAATAGTAAATACATTCAGAGAGTATCCTATAGAAAAACTAAACCTTGACAAAATAGATTCTAGAAAAAGATATTCTTTTCAAATAATTGGTAATACATCAGAATATGGTAACATATTTTACTGTAGCTCTATTATAATTTCAGAATCTTTACCGGTTTGTGCTCCTTGTGAAGATTTGAAACATTATAACGATATAAAAACATGTATAAGAAATAATGTAAAAAGCTATCTCTTAAAAAATATCGACTCTACTAATATAAAATTATCTAATAGCAAGACACCTTATTTAAAATTAAACTTGGTCATTAACAAAAAAGGCAATCTAAACTTCGAAGAAAATAAAGAGTTAGAAATGTATTCTGATATTATATCAGAATTCCCATTATTTAAATCTCCCGCTAAAATCAATAATCAAGCGACGCCTTATAATCTGCAAATATTACCTTTTAAACAGAATAGTTTTAACTGGTTTTATTCAAAACTCAATCCAAGTTCAGAAAATGATTTTAGCTATTTCGTTGAAAATAAATTAGACAAAAAATTTATTAAAAATTCTAATTTAAATAGAATAAATGATGCTTTAGTTTTAAGTTTTGAGTTGAATAAAAAGAACAAACCTATTAATATTAGAACAAATGCTCGCTCATACGAATTAAATGAAGAAATTATTAAAATATTTAATGAATACCCAATTGAAAAATTAGATTTAAGAGATAGAAATCTTTTTTCAAGGTATTCAACAAGTGTTTTATTTTTTAATAACAATAAAACAAGTATAAGAACATTAAATCAATTTAATGTAATAACGCCTGCTATATTTAAAGGCTGTGAAAAGTCTAAAAATATCGCAACACTTAAAAATTGCGCCTCAAAAAAAATTAAAATTCACTTTGCAAAAAGATTTGACTCTTATTTACCAAATAAGCTTAAATTAAAACAAGGTAAGAAAACTATTAAAATAGATTTTAAAATAGGTTTAGACGGTAAAGTCTTTGATGTTAATGCTGTTTCCGATTATCCTAGACTAAATAAAGAAGCAATAAAAGTAATGTATCGTTTGGCAAAAACTAAACCTGCAGAACAAAACGGAAAGAAAGTTATATCTACTTATAGATTACCTTTTTCCTTAAATGTATTAAGCATTAGAAGTAAATAAATTTACAAGTTAACATTGCTATTTAATTTGTAAAAAATTTTTAATTTTTGTCGATAAGTATTGTTAATTTTACAGTACTTAAAACAATCGGATGAAAATTACAATTGGAAGAATTGACAAAGCTGATTTTCCAGAATTATCTTTAACAGATATAGATGTTAAAATAGATTCTGGTGCATATACCTCTTCTATACACTGTTCTAATATTAAAGAAATAACTGTTGATGATTCAACTTATATTCGGTTTAAATTATTAGATCCAGAGCACGAACTTTACAATAATAAAGAGTTTACTTTTAAAAACTATGCTTCTAAAATTGTTAAAAGTTCTAATGGAATTTCTGAAACTAGATTTATGATACATACAGAAATAATTATGTTTCAAAAGAAATTTCCTATTTATTTGACTTTAAGTGAAAGAAAAGACATGAAATTTCCTATATTACTTGGAAGAAAATTTTTAAACAAAAAGTTTGTGATAGACACGATAAAAAAAGACTTATCACACAAATTAAAAAATATAAATAAATGAAAATTGTAATTTTATCTAGAAATCCGAAATTATACTCTACTAGAAGATTGGTTGAATCCGCAGAAAAAAGAGGTCATGAAGTTCTGGTGGTAGATCATTTAAAATGCAATATCGAGATAGAAAAGAAATCTCCAAAAATTCATTATAAAGGAGAATATATAACAAACATTGATGCCATTATTCCTAGAATTGGTGCATCGGTTACATTTTATGGTACAGCAGTAATTCGTCAATTTGAAATGATGAAGGTATTTACATCTGTTTCTTCTCAAGCACTTACTAGATCTAGAGATAAATTAAGCAGTTTACAAATTTTAGCTAGAGCTGGTGTTGGTTTACCAAAAACTGTTTTTACAAATTACACAAAAGACGTAGAACACGTGGTAGAATCTGTTGGTGGTGCGCCATTGGTTTTAAAATTATTAGAAGGTACACAAGGTTTAGGTGTTGTTTTAGCGGAAACAAAAAATGCTGCTACATCTGTACTAGAAGCTTTTAATGGTTTGGGCGCAAGAGTTATTGCACAACAATTTATTAAAGAAGCTGGTGGCGCAGATATTAGAGCTTTTGTTGTAGATGGTAAAGTTATTGGCGCTATGAAACGTCAAGGAAAAGAAGGTGAATTTAGATCTAATTTACACAGAGGTGGTAACGCAACTGTTATAGAATTGACAGACGAAGAAGAAAAAACTGCACTAAAAGCAACCAAAGCTTTAGGTTTAGGAGTTGCTGGTGTAGATATGTTACAATCTTCTAAAGGACCTTTAGTTTTAGAAGTAAACTCTTCTCCGGGATTAGAAGGAATAGAAATTGCTACTGGTAAGAATATTGCCAAAGAAATTATACGTTATTTAGAAATACATGTCGAATAAACCTTTTGTACTATTAGGAAAAGAAATTCCTAAAGGAAAACGCACAGTTCTAGATTTAGAAGTTGCAAAATTACATACACGTACTACAGTAAAGGTTCCTGTTATTATTGAAAGGTCTCATAACCCGGGACCGGTAGTTTTACTGTTAGCCGGAATTCATGGTGATGAAACAAACGGCGTAGGAATT
Organism: Polaribacter sp. BM10; assembly: GCF_002005425.1. Taxonomy (GTDB): domain Bacteria; phylum Bacteroidota; class Bacteroidia; order Flavobacteriales; family Flavobacteriaceae; genus Polaribacter; species Polaribacter marinaquae. The sequence goes on from NZ_CP019704.1 coordinate 1,288,238, forward strand.
ATTAGAGAAATTATTAGCTTAGGAATTAATAAACCTAAAAACGGAACCATAATCTGTATACCTGTTTTTAATATTTTTGGTTACTTAATTCAAACCAGAGAGTTTCCTGATGGTAGAGATTTAAACAGAATGTTTCCAGGAACAGCAAATGGTTCTTTAGCAAGTCAATTTGCATATCAATTTACAAAAGAAATTGCTCCGTTTATAGATTATGTAATCGATTTTCATACGGGCGGCGGAGAAAGAGATAATATTGCACAAATAAGATGTAATAAAGATGATGATAAAGGTTTAGAACTTGCTAAAGTTTTTAATCCGCCAATTATAGTTTACTCTAATAATATAATTAAATCGCTTAGAGAAACTCTTCATAAAATGGGAAAAACTGTTTTGCTGTTTGAAGGTGGAAAATCAAAAGAATTAAACCCTACAATTATTAACGAAGGTGTAAATGGAACAAAAAATGTTTTAATTCATCTAGGCTTAATTGAAGGAGAAATAACAGTTAGAGAAACCCCGATATATGTTAAAAAAGCAAAATGGCTTAGAGCTTCGCATTCTGGAATGTTTAAAGTAAGAGTTGCTAACGGTAGCTATGTAAAGAAAAAAGATGTTTTAGGAGTTATACAAGATCCTTTTGGCGAATTTAAAAAGAAAGTTTATGCACCATTTAATGGTCATGTTTTTTGTACTAACAAAACGCCAATTGTAAATAAAGGAGATGCTTTATTTCATGTTAGCATCGAAGAATAATAAAAAAATCCCAAACTAAATTGTTTGGGATTTTTTATTTTATTTATTGAACTTTGATTGTACAACCAATCGCTCTTGTTTCTTTCTTTTGAATCTCAGCACCTTTTAATAAAGCATCCAGCGCATTTTCTACATATTTTTCTGTAACCTTATCTGGGTTTCTAGAACTATTATCTATTGCACCAATATATTTTACTTTCATATCATTTTTAGTAATAATGTACACATGTGGTGTTTTTGTTGCTCCGAATTTTGGATATACTTTCTGACCGACATCCAATAAATAAGGAAAAGTAAATCCTTTTTCTTTAGCTCTATCTTTCATTTTAGCAAAACTATCATCTGGCACAGCAACAGGATCATTAGGATTTATTGCAATTATCGGAAATCCTTTTTCTTTATACTTTTTATCTAAAGCAATAATTCGATCTTCATTTGCTATCGAATACGGACAAGTATTACAAGTAAAGATGATTACAAAACCCTTTGCGTTTTTATAATCTGATAACGAGACCATTTTATTATCTATATTTTTTAAAGTGAAGTCTTCAATCTTATCTCCTATTTTATAACTTTCTTTATCTACTTTTAGAGTAAAAGCTGATAAAAAAGCAACCATTACTAATATTAAAGTTGTTTTTAAAATTTTCATAATTATCTAGTTTATAAATTTATTTAATTCGCTTTCTAAAGACTCATAAGTAAAAGATTGCTCGTAAAACTTTCTTTTATCTTTATTATAAATGATGGTAATTGGTATCGCACCAGACCATGTAGAATCTATATCTTTAATCCATACATCTTCGTTTACATCATCTAATAAGACTACTTTAGATTGTAAATTTCTTTTCTTAATAAAAGGAATTAACTTTTTTCCTACTTGCCTCGGAAAATCTAAACTCACCAATAAAACCTCTACATTTTTAGATGCATATTCCTTATTAATTTTCTCGAAATAAGGCAATTCTTTTACACACGGTGCACACCAAGTTGCCCAAAAATTTACAACATAAATTTTATCGTCTTTCTTTTCTAGTAAAGGTTTTAAATCATCATAAGAATAAGACTTTACAGAAATGTTAGAAATTTCTTCTGTTTTTTTAACTTCGGAATTCGCTGTCTCTTTTTTACATGAAACAATAAATGCCAAAAGTAAACAACCAACTAATAATTTTGTTTTCATTTTATAAAAATATGCTTTTTTAGAATTATTTTTTATCATTTATTAAATTCTTAACATAAAAAAAGCCTCATTAATTTTAATGAGGCTTAGTATTTGTTAGCAATAAAATTAACTAAAAATATCATTTAAAATTTTAGCTAATCGTATTCCTCCTATTTGTAATTGATCTCTTACAATACTAAAATGATCGTAAGAATATCTGTAACGTAAGTTCTCTCCTTTTTTTACAGAACCGTAAACTTTTTTAGTTAATTGATGTACTTCGTTAACCCAATCTACAATTGTACCTTCTTTTATTGCTGCAATTTGTTTTTTAGATAAATCTCTTGCATTGTCTGCCAATTCTAAATAACTCATATTCCAGTTTTCTATCATTTTAGTATCCCAAACCGAATGTAAGTTTGTTCCTTTACCAAACCACTGTACTTGTATGGTGTTACCACCTTTATCTTCTCTTTGCCCAATATGCATTGGTTGGTGTAAGTCTCCTATAAAATGCACAAGCATTTTTAAATGAAAAGCTTTGTCTGCCTCTAAACTATTATCATCTTTTAAAACTGATATACATTTATTAATTCCGGTTACAATATCTCCGTTAGGGTTTTTTGCAGCATCAGCATAACTTTCATTAAGCTCCATATTTACATAATGCCAAGAAGAATATTTACGAAAAGCTTTATCTGCTTTAATTTCATCTGCATAAGTAGATACAAAAGCCAAACTTTGCCCTTGTAATAATTTATCTATTTTTCTTTTTGCTCTTTTAGTAAGATGCCCCTCTGCAATTTTACCTGTTGCTCTATGACCATTTTGACCCCAAAACAGAGTGTCTTCTGCTGCTGGTTTAGACATAAAAAAGAAAGAAATCAATAAAAATAATTTAAGTTTCATTTTTAAAATTTTATATATTTTTTGCGAAGTTATAAAAAATATAATTCAAATTAATTTTGGTAACTACAAAATAATTGATATATTAGTGATATCAATTTAATATCAATTTAAAACAAACATCATGAAATCAGAAAAAATAATAAAACTTGCCAATGGCTATTTAATGCTTTTTATAGTTTTTACGCTATTTATAGGTAGTATTGTAATGGCTTTTTATCATAAAACACCAATCTATTTAATTATTACCTTTTTAAGTTTTATTGGTTTCTTTGGTTTTATTCTAGTAAATCCAAACACATCTAAAGTAATTTTGCTTTTCGGAAAATATGTTGGAACTATAAAAGCAAATGGTTTGTATTGGGCAAATCCTTTTTTTAGAAAAAAAACAATCTCTTTAAGAGCTAGTAATTTCGATTCTGAAAGATTAAAAGTAAACGATAAATTAGGAAACCCAATAATGATTTCTACCATTTTAGTTTGGCGTGTTACAAATACATATAAAGCGGCTTTTGATGTAGATAACTACGAAAACTTTGTAAGAGTGCAAACAGATGCAGCTGTTAGAAAACTGGCAAGCATGTATCCTTATGATAATTTTGCTGATGAAGGCCATGATGAAGACATTACTTTACGCTCTAGTGTTAATGAAGTTTCGGAAGCACTTGAGAAAGAAATAGACGAACGTTTATCTATTGCCGGTATTGAGGTTTTAGAAGCAAGAATAGGTTATTTAGCTTATGCACAAGAAATTGCATCGGCAATGCTAAAAAGACAACAAGCAACAGCTATTGTTGCTGCTAGACACAAAATTGTGCAAGGTGCTGTAGAAATGGTTGAAATGGCGTTAGAAGAGTTAAATAAAAAAGAAATTGTTGAGCTAGACGAAGAACGTAAAGCGGCAATGGTAAGTAATCTTCTAGTTATACTTTGTGGAGATAAAGAAGCTTCTCCGGTTGTGAACGCTGGCACATTAAGTCATTAAGATATGGAAAAAGAAAAGAAATATACAGGTGGAACTGGTTTAGCATTGGGTCTATCATTTGGTGTTGCATTAGGCGCCGCATTCAATAACATCGCAATAGGTATCTGTTTAGGAATGTGTTTAGGAATTATTTATGATCGAAAAAAAAGTGAATCTAAAAATAGAGATGAATAATAATGTTCAAAAATATAATTTAGAAATCAGTTGGAAAATTTCTTAAACGATATCAAAAAAAGAAACACAAGAATTAAAATAAAATCTCTACAATGAAAGAATATAAAATAGTACAACCTAAAACAGGATTTAGAAAATTTTACGAACGATATGAAGAACTTTTAAATCAACATGCAAGGGAAGGTTGGGAAGTTTGCCAAATTTTACCAAGCCTTAAAATTGTTTTCGAAAGAGATAAAAACCGCTAATATGAAAGTTTTTAAAGAAGAGCAGCGCTTTACGCAAACTTGGTTAATTTTATTAATGTCTGTTAGTTTAATTGTACCTATTACTCTTATACTACAAGACTATAATAAAGCCAACTCTTCTATTAGTACAAATGAACTTATTTTAAGCATTTTAGCTATAATAAGTTCTGGCTTACTAATTTTTCTTTTTAAACTTAAAACCAGAATAGATGAAAAAGGAATTTATTATCAATTTTTTCCGTTTCATTTAAAACTAAAATTGATAAAATGGACAGAAATAAATAAAGCATATGTTAGAACTTATGATCCTATAGGAGAATATGGTGGTTGGGGTTTTAAAGGTGGTTCTTTTTGGAATAAAGAAAAAGGAAAATGTATAAATGTTTCTGGCGATATTGGTATTCAATTAGAGCTTAAAGATGGTAAAAATCTTCTTATAGGAACTCAACATAAAGAAAGTGCAATTCAGGTTTTAAAAACCTATGAAATAAATTTAAAATGATCAAAATTATTACATCCATAGTTATTATTTTGTTCGGAATTACAACTGCTTTAGCACAAATAGAATCCGAAGAAATTGTAATTAAAAACGGAGAAATAGAATTACCCGGAACGTTAACGTTTACAAAAGAAAATTCTCCATTAATAATTTGGGTGCATGGTTCTGGTAATGTAGACAGAAATGGTAATCAAGCAGGTACACCAGTAAAAGCAAATTACATTAAAGAATTTAGAGATTCTGTAAATAAAAAGAATATTGCTTTTTTTAGTTACGACAAAAGAACCGCTAATAAAAAAAACTATCCATTTTTAAAAGATACAAAAATTAGAGATTTTGTGATAGATGTGGAAACAGTAATTTCTCATTTTAAAAAAGAGAAACAATTTTCTGAAATTATTTTAGCAGGTCATAGTCAAGGTTCTTTAATTGCAATGTTAGCATCAAAAAATATCGATAAATATATTTCTATTGCTGGAGCAGGAGAAACAATAGATAAAATAATGACTCAGCAAATAAAAAAGAATAATCCTATGCTAGGTGTTATTGTAAAGAAACAATTCGATACACTTAGAATTAAAGGGAAAATAGAAAAGACAAATCCGTTTTTAGTAACTCTTTTTTCAAAAAGAAATCAACCTTTTTTATATTCTTGGTTGCAAATTAATCCTTTAGAAGAAATTAAGAAATTGACAATTCCTACTTTAATTATTCAAGGAGAAAAAGATACGCAAGTTACAATTGAAGATGCAACAAAGCTTAAAAAAGCGAATACAAATGCAAAATTAGTTTTTATCAAAAACATGAATCATGTTTTAAAAACTATAGAAAAAGAAGAAGATAATTTAAAATCTTATTATTCAAGTGATTTCCCTTTATCTAAAGAATTAATTGAAACTGTTGTTCAATTTGTAAACGATTAATATGGCAAAAAAGAAAGCTTTCGCGTTGCGAGTTAATGAAGATATGCTAAAAGCTATAGAAAAATGGGCTGCAGATGAGTTTCGTTCTACAAATGGTCAAATAGAATGGATGTTAATGCAAGCCTTAAAAGAAAACAACAGAGAACCTAAAAAGAAAGAAGACTAAATCTACTTGTAAGATTCTTAAAATGCTAATTTATGTTAAAAAAACGCTCAATTTTTATTGAGCGTTTTCTATTTTGTATCTTGTTCGCTATTATTCAAATTCAACAAACTTAAACTAATGAAAAAACTATTTACACTTGTCTTTTTGTGCGCTACTTCCCTACTCTTCTCTCAAGAGTTTTCTATGGATATAGTAAAAAACATGAAACCTAGAAATATTGGTCCGGGCGGTATGTCTGGTAGAGTAACTTCTATAGATGTTGTTACAGCTAATCCAGAAATTATTTATGCTGGTACTGCTTCTGGTGGTATCTGGAAATCTACATCTGGTGGCGTTAAATGGGAACCTATTTTCGAAAAAGAACTTACAGCCTCTATTGGTGCTGTTGCAATACAACAATCTAACCCAAGTGTTGTTTGGGCAGGTACTGGTGAAGGTAACCCAAGAAACAGTTTAAATGGTGGTTTTGGTATTTATAAAACTTTGGATGCCGGTAAAACTTGGAAATCTATGGGCTTAGAAAAAACAAGACACATTCATAGAGTTGTTATAGATCCTACAAATCCGGATGTTGTTTACGCTGCTGCAATTGGTTCTCCTTGGGGAGAACATAAAGAACGTGGTGTTTATAAAACAACTGACGGCGGTAAAACTTGGAAACAAATTTTATTTACAAATGAAAAATCTGGTGCTGCAGATTTAATTATGGATCCAAATAATCCTAATAAAATAATTGCTGCAATGTGGGAACACAAGCGTGATCCTTGGTTTTTTAAATCTGGAGGAGAAGGCTCTGGATTATATATTACTTATGATGGAGGTGATAATTGGAAAAAAATCACAGAAAAAGAAGGTTTTCCTAAAGGCGAATTAGGTAGAATTGGTGTTGCTATTGCACCAAGTAATCCAGACATTGTGTATGCTTTGGTAGAATCTAAAAAAAATGCACTTTACAAAAGTGAAGATGGTGGTTTTAAGTGGAAAAAAATAAACGATAAACCTGGTATCGGGAATCGTCCGTTCTATTATTCAGAAATTTATGTAGATCCTCAAAATGAAAACAGATTATATACAGTTTTTACGTATGTAAACGTTTCTCAAGATGGCGGAAAAAGCTTTAAAGAATTAATGCCTGCGTATGGCGTAGATAATGGTGTGCATCCAGATCATCATGCTTGGTACATCCATCCAAATAATGGTAAATTTATGATTGATGGAAATGACGGAGGTTTAAATATTACTAAAGATGGTGGTAAATCTTGGCGTTTTATAGGTAACATACCTGTTGCACAGTTTTATCATATAAATGTTGATAACGAATTTCCTTATAATGTTTACGGTGGTATGCAAGATAATGGTTCTTGGAGAGGTCCTGCTTATGTTTGGAAATCTCAAGGAATTAGAAATTCTTATTGGCAAGAAATTAGTTTTGGTGATGGTTTTGATGTTGTACCAGACAAAGACGATTCTAGATATGGTTGGACAATGAGCCAACAAGGTTCTGTATCTAGATTTGATTATTTAACAGGTAATAATTATTCTGTAAAACCAACACACAAAGATCCTAATGTAGAATTGCGTTTTAATTGGAATTCTGCAATAAACATAGATCCATTCGATAATTCTACACTTTATTTTGGTAGTCAATTTGTACATAAATCTACTGATAAGGGATTAACATGGACGGTTATTTCTCCGGATTTATCTACAAATGATCCAGAAAAATTAAGACAATCTGAAAGCGGTGGTTTAACTATGGATGCAACCGGTGCAGAAAACCACTGTACTGTGCTTGTTATAGAACCTTCTTTATTACAAAAAGATGTAATTTGGGCAGCAACAGATGATGGTCAAGTTCATATTACAATGAACGGAGGAAACTCTTGGACAAACGTAGCTAAAAACTTAAAAGGTTTACCAGAAAATAGCTGGATTACTCAAATTAAAGCTTCAAACAAAAATAAAGGCGAAGCTCTTTTAATCGCAAATGATTATAGACGTTTTAATTACACTCCGTATGCTTATAGAACTAAAAACTACGGTAAAACGTGGGAAAGAATTGTAGATGAAAATGATGTACAGAGTTATACATTATCGATAATTGAAGATCCAAAAAATGAAAATTTATTATTTTTAGGTACAGATGATGGTTTATACATTTCTGTAGATGCTGGTAAAAAATGGACAAAATGGACAAACGGTTTCCCAACTGTACCTGTTAAAGATTTAGTAATTCATCCAAGAGAAGACGATTTAGTTATTGGTACTTTTGGTAGAGCTGCATGGGTGTTAGATGACATTAAACCATTAAGAGCTTTAGCTGCTAAAAACGCAACTTCTAAAAAACTACATTTATTTGAACCTCCTGTAGCTTATCAAGCAGCAATACAACAACCTACAGGTAGTAGATTTGGTGCAGACGGACTTTATCAAGGAGAAAACAGAAGAAGTGGTGCATTAATTTCTTATTATGTTAATGTTCCTAGAACTAAGACTAAATCATCAAAAGAAAATAAAGTAAAATTCGATTCTATTAAATTAGAAATTTTTGATGGTAATAGACAAATTAGAACTTTAAAATTTAAAGCTCCTAAAGAAAACGGTGTACATAAAACTACATGGTATTTAAGAGAAAAAGGTGTTGCTAGGGCTTCTAGAAGAATTAGAAAATCTAGTAGAGAACCTGGTGGTGTTACAGTAAAACCAGGTACTTATCGTTTAAAAATGACATTTGGAGATGTCGTAGAAGAACAAAACATCAAAGTAGAATTTGATCCTAGATTAAAAATTTCTGACAAAGCAATTAATCAAAAATATAATGCAAGTAAAGAGCTAGAGAAGTATCAAGAGAAAATTGCAAATGTTGTAAAACAACTAGTTGAAAGCAAAAATACTGCAACTACAATTAAATCTCAGTTAACAAAAGAAGACAAGAAAAAATATAAAAATCAAATTAAGTCTTCTAAAGATGTTATTAAAAAGATAGATGGTTTACTTGCTAAATATTTAGGTTCTATAGACAAAAGACAAGGTATTACTAGAAATCCAGAAATTACAGTTAACCAACGTTTAGGACAAGCAAGTAGATACATCCGTTCTCGTTTTGGAGAACAAACATCAACAGAGACTGTTTTAATGAATCAATTTAAAGAAGAATTTAAAAAAGCTCTTACAGAAACAAACGCATTCTTTAATAAAGATTGGTTAGACTACAAAAAAGAAACAGAGTCTATTAAAATTTCTTTATTTAAAGACACTAAAATTTACTCTATAAATTAATATGCGTAAACTATTATTATTCATTTGCCTTTGCTTTATAATTAATAAAGCAAAGGCTCAATCTACCGCAGAAGATAAATTAGGAACCTGGTATATGTATAACGGTTCACATAAATTATCTGATAAATTTGGTTTAAAAACGATGGCTCATTTTAGATATTATGAGCTTACAGAAAATTTTCAACAAGAAATATACAGGTTAGGTTTAAATTATACATTTAATCCAAAGGTAAATGTTACACTTGGTCTAAGTTACGCTACAGCAGATAGAACTTACGAATCACCATCAAATTACTTATACGAATATCGTTACTACCAAGATTTAAATTTAAAATCTTTTTGGGGAGATTTTACTGCAAAACATCGTTTTAGATTAGAACAACGCTTTATTCATCAAGATTTTAATGTTGATGCATTTCAAAATTGGTTACGATACGATTTGAATGTAAGTTATCCTCTTTCGAAAACTTGGAGTGTTTACGCTTTTAATGAACTTTTCTTAAACCTTGATAGAGGTAAGAGATTTGCTCAAAACTGGACAGGTGCAGGTTTTGTGCATAAATTAAACAATACAATAAAATTAAAAGCCGGATATTTTCAAATTAAAACGCCAAATGAAGTACTTAAAAGATTACAATTAGGTATCATTGTAAATACAAATTTTTCTAAGAAAACAATTTAATTATGCAACCAATTTTTACAAATGATGCCATTGTTTTTGGTATCTTAATGATTTCTTTAGGCTTTGTTTTTTATACGGAAGGATTAAAAACTGGCTTCTGGCCAAAGTTCTATAAAATAGTGCCAGGTTTATTTATGGCATATTTTATTCCTGCAATTTTTACCACTGTTGGTATTATTTCTCCGGAATGGCAAACTACAGATGCTACAGGCGCTGTTAGTAAAAACTCTTCTCAACTTTATTATGTTGCTAGTAGATTTTTATTACCTGCTGCTTTGGTTTTAATGACACTAAGTATCGATTTAAAAGCTATCTTTAATTTAGGTTCTAAAGCTTTAATAATGTTTTTTACTGGTACTGTTGGTGTAATAATTGGCGGACCTTTAGCAATATTATTAATTTCTGCATTTTCACCCGAAATAGTTGGCGGTGCAGATTTTGATGCTGTTTGGAGAGGTTTATCTACATTAGCTGGTAGCTGGATTGGTGGTGGTGCAAACCAAACTGCAATGCTAGAAATTTACAAATACAATCCTGCAAAATATGGCGGAATGGTAATTGTTGATATTGTAATTGCAAATGTTTGGATGGCAGTTTTACTAATTGGTATTGGTAAGAAAGAAAAAATAGACAAATGGCTAAAAGCAGATACTTCTGCTATCGAAGACTTAAAAGAAAAGGTTATTTTATTTACTAAAAAAGTAAAGAAAAATCCAACATTAACAGACTTTATGATTATGCTAGCTATAGCATTTGGTACTGTTGGTTTTGGTCATTTTTCAGCAAAATACTTAAGTCAATTTTTTTCTGAGTTTGTTGCTTCTATAGAATCTCAAACTTGGCGAAATGTCTTTTCTTTCTTAGGATCTGGTTTTTTCTGGTTAATTAGTATTTCTACAATTGTAGCCATTTTATTATCTTATACTAAAGCTAAAAACTATGAAGGCGCTGGTGCGAGTAAACTTGGTAGTATTTTTATATACATTTTAGTTGCAACAATTGGTATGAAAATGGATTTAAATCAGGCATTTGAAAATCCAGGGTTAATTGCAATTGGTTTTGTTTGGATGACAATACATGCTGTTTTATTAATAATTGTTGCTAAAGTAATTAAAGCACCTTATTTCTTTTTAGCAGTTGGTAGTCAAGCTAATGTTGGTGGTGCCGCTTCTGCACCCATTGTAGCTCAAGCTTTTCATCCTTCTTTAGCAACTGTTGGTGTATTATTAGCTGTTTTTGGATATGCTATTGGTACAGTTGGGGCAATTTTGTGTACAATTTTAATGGAATTAGCTTCAACTATTTAAAAAAATAAAGCATATTTGCAGACTAAATTTTTATAAACAATGAAGAAAATAGTAACAGTTTTACTAGCATCGATGTTAATTTTTGCATGTTCATCTAAAAAAGATGGAAACATGATTGTTCAAGGAAACATAAAAGGACTTAAAAAAGGAACCTTATATCTTCAGAAAATGAATGATACACTATTAGTTTCTGTAGATTCTGTAAATGTTTTTGGAGACGGAAATTTTAAATTAACAGACAATGTAGAATCGCCTGTGATGTACTATTTAGCGTTTGATAGTAAAACAACAGATAAGAGAATTTTATTTTTTGGTGATAAAGGAACTATTACAATTAATGATAATATTGATATTTTCGGATTCAACCCAGAGATTACAGGTTCTAAAAATCAAGAAGTTTTAAATAATTTTATAAAGGTTAATAACAAGTTTAAAAACCAACGATTAGAATTTATTAAAAAAGAATTTGAAGCAACAAAAGCACAGGATCAAGATTTAATGACTAAAGTTAAAACTGACTTTGATAGAATGATCCGTAGAAAATATCTTTACACCACAAATTTTGCGTTAAATAATAAAGACTTAGAAGTAGCACCATATATTGCATTAACACAATTGTACGATGCAAACATTAAGTTGTTAGACACAATTAATAATTCATTATCAATAGATGTAAAAAAATCTGCATACGGTAAACGTTTAGATAAATATATAAGCGAAATAAAAGCAAAAGAATAAATTAAAAAAACCGAGTTTTTACTCGGTTTTTTTATGCTTAAAATTTATTTCGATAAAGTATCAATAATCTAAAATTATCTTTTATTTAACATCTTTGCTTCAAAAAAAATCTAATTTTGCATCATAATTTTAAATTATAATCAATTATGAAATATTTATCTCCAGAAATTGAAGCCTTATCTAAAAAATACGAAGAAACAAAATCTCTAGCTAGAACTAGTGTTTCTTGTGGTATTTTTCAAGATTGTGACTACAACGAAGAAAGACCAAAATTAAATCTTAAAATAAAAACTACCGAATTAGTTTAAGCCTTTACTTTTAGGCTCCACTCAAAGTTAAATTTTGAAACTATTATACCGTCTTCATTTACGCCTTCAGAAGACAAAACCACAACTTGCCCTTCATTTGTCTTAATAGACTTCTGAATAGCTTTTATAACTTCTACACCACCATTGCAAGTAAACATAATTTTACCCGTTGCCTTTTTATAGAACACCGCATCTTGCTTGGTAACTAACATAGAAACTTTTCTATTAGAATCTTCGATAGCCTTCATCACCAAAACGCCAGTACTCATTTCTGCAGCCATACCTTGTGCTGCCCAAAACATACTTTTAAAAGGATTTTGATTCATCCATTTATGTTTAATCTTTACAACAGCCTCATCTTTAGAGATAGATAATACTCTCATTCCGCTTAAATAACCCAATGGTAATTTAAGTAACATAAACAGGTTTACTTTTTTAGGTGTAATCTTCATATTGCTTATTAAGACAGGCAAAGTACCACTTTTATTAATCATATTTAGCATTTTAAAAATGTTAAAAAAATGTTAATTATAGTACTATGCATTGCATAATACCTTTTTTAAGATATATATTTGCATAAGAAAGTATTATATACTATAATCATGAAAAATAACAAACAAAATACAAACGCCTTTTTAATTCACTTATCTGCTTTTGCTGGTTTTATATTTCCTTTTGGCCATATAATTACTCCATTAATAGCGTGGCAAACATTAAAAGAACGAAGTGAATTTTTAGATGAACAAGGTAAAGAGGCAGTAAATTTTAATATTAGCTACACTTTATATTCTTTTTTGTTGACCTTAACATTTATTCCATTTGCATTTGGTTCTTTTATAAGAGAATTCAATCATTTCGACAATTTTAGCATCAATTTAGATTTAAATTCTCATAACTTTTTAGGAATAATTGGTTTTGGTACGGTAGCAAGTATTATTTATTTAATTGGCATTGCATTAGTTATAATAGCTTCTTTAAAAGCAAAAGAAGGAGAAAATTACAAGTATCCTTTTACTATAAAATTTATTAAATAAACCACATTATATGAAGATAGAAAACACAAAAGCACAAATGAGAAAAGGTGTTTTAGAGTATTGTATTTTATCCATTCTAAAAAATGGAGATGCATATACATCAGAAATACTTTCTACGCTTAAAGGTGCAGAAATGATTGTGGTTGAAGGAACCATTTACCCGTTACTAACTCGCTTAAAAAACGCTGGTTTATTATCGTATAGATGGGAAGAATCAACCTCTGGACCACCAAGAAAATACTATGTTTTAACAGAAAACGGAGGCATGTTTTTAAAAGAATTAGACAAAACATGGAGTAATTTAGTAAACGCAGTTAACCAAGTAATTAGCACAAAACCAACTTCAGATGAATAAGACAATAAATATAAATTTAGGCGGATTTTTCTTCCATATAGACGAGATTGCCTACCAAAAACTAAGAAGATATCTAGAGTCTATCTCTAAATCTTTAAGTGAAGATCCGCAAGGAAAAAATGAAATAATAGCAGATATAGAAGCACGTATAAGTGAACTTTTATCAGAAAAAATTACTGATGCTAGACAAGTTGTTAACGAAGGTGATATCGAAGATATTATTGTAATAATGGGCCAACCAGAAGATTACGCAGAGGCAGAAGAAGCATATTCTGATGCAAGTTATTCTTATAAAAGAAATAATACTTCTGGTAAAAAATTATTTAGAGATGGCGATGATAAATTTTTAGGTGGTGTTGCATCTGGTATTGCGCATTATTTTGATATTGACGCAATTTGGATACGTTTAGGTTTGTTGGCACTTTTCTTTGGAGCAGGATTCGGAATTTTAATCTACATTATTTTATGGATTCTATTGCCAGAGGCAAAAACTACAGCAGAAAAATTACAGATGGAAGGTGAACCTGTAAATATTGATAACATTGAAAAGAAAATTAGAGAAGAATTTTCTAACGTATCAGAAAATGTTAGAAATGTTGCGAATCAAGCATCAGAAAAATTTAAAGATGGTGCTAATGAGTTTTCAGAAAAAATGAGTCAAACTTTTTCAGCAAAGACAAAAAAAAATAATGGTTTACAAGATTTTTTAGATACAATTGGTAAAATTATACTTGGCTTTTTTAAAATTATAGGAAAGTTTTTAGGTGTACTATTTGTATTCTTAGGTGCCGCCATTATTTTATCTCTAATTATTGGAGGGTTTTCTGTAGGAAGTTTAGAATTCTTAAATATTGATGGAAATTATATTAGTTACCCAGAATTCTTTTATGACGCAACGCTACCAAGATGGTTGCTAACAGTTTCTTTATTTGTTTTAGTTGGTATACCTTTTTTAGCCTTATTAATTTTAGGTTTAAGAATGTTATCTAGTAATGTAAAACAAGTTAGTAGAGCAACCTCTTTATCTCTTTTAGGTCTATGGATAATTGCTTTGTTAATGATCATTTTTACGGCAATAGAGTTTGGAACTACACATGCTAATTATGGTAAAAATGTGGTAAAAAAGAATCTTACAATTTCGAAACAAGACACGTTAACTGTAAAAATGATTAACAATGACGAAATTTATTATAAACACAACTTAAGAAGATCTTCTAGAAGACACGAAGTTGAAGTTGATAGTAAGCGTATGGTTTATACAAATGACATAAGAATTGATGTTAATAAAAGTAATACTAATGAAGCTTATGTAATTATTCAAAAAGAATCTTATGGCAGAAGTAGTATTAGAGCGAGTAAAAATGCTGAAAAAATAGCATATAATTTTACATTTTCTAATAATGAACTTTTATTAGATGCTTACTTTCTATCGAACATAAAAAATATTTTTAAAGATGAAGAAATTGTAATTACGTTGTTTTTACCAACTACTTCAACTATCTATTTTGATAATTCGGTTAAATCATTTTTATATAATGTTACAAATGAAAATAATTTAGACGAAGACGAAATGACTAATCATTATTTTAAAATGACAAACAGCGCTTTAGAATGTACAGATTGTACAATTGAAAAAGAAGATGAAGAAGATAAGAAAGTTGAAGACACATTTTAATTACAATTCAGTACAAATAAAATACAACTGGGCAACTTTATATTGGCAATAAGCGTCTTAACTGTGATATTTACCATATAAATTTAAAAACAACATCATGAAAAAATCAATCAACCAACTTTTAACAATTTTATTTTTATCGACTATTTTAACATCTTGTGGTGTCGATTATTTAAATAAAGTAAATGGTAATAGAAATGTTACGACAGAGACAAGAAACGTTAACGATTCTTTTAATAGTATACATGTAAGCAACGGTATCGATTTATACATTAGCCAAAGTAGCAATACAGAAGTTGTTGTAGAAGCTGATGAAAACCTGCAAGAAATTATAAAAACCGAAGTTAATGATGGTGTTTTAAGAATTTATACAGATAAAAATATTTGGCAATCGAAATCAAGAAAAGTTTATGTAACACTACAAGAACTATCTAATTTAAAAGCTACAAGTGGTGCAGATGTGTATACCGAAGATGTTATAAATACCAAAGAAATATCTATTTCTGCAACAAGTGGGGCAGACATAAATATTAAAGTTGATGCAGAAAGTGTAGCTACAAAATCTACAAGTGGATCAGATATTAACATAGCTGGTAACACAACCAATCATGCATCAAGCGCTACAAGCGGAAGTTCTATTGATGCTTACGACTTAGAAAGTAAAAACGTTATAGCCAAAGTAACAAGTGGTGCAGATATTGATATTTATGCTTCAGAAAAAATTGAAGCAAACGCAACTAGTGGCGGAGATATTGATTATAAAGGTAATCCGAAAATTGTAAATAAAAAGTCTTCTTCTGGAGGTAGTATTTCTAGAAAATAAATCAATCAACCAAAAAATGATTTCTTCAGGTTGTAATAAACCTGAAGAATTCTAAAAAAATAGCTATGAAAACATTATTAGATTCCTTTAAAGATTCTATGATTGTAAAAGTATTAATTGCAATAATCATGTTCTTTTTTACTTGGATTTCGAATACTCAAATAGAAAAAAATTCTGAATTTTATAAGTCAATAAAAGGCGATAAGAATGTTTTTACAGAAAACTCTTCTAAATTAGAACAACCCAAAAATATAAATGAAATTTTGTCGAAAAACTGCAAACAGTTTTATGCGAAAAAATAAAAAAATTAGAAAGCTAACTTCTAATATGGTTACTAATACTTGGTTTTATTAGTTTACTTGGTAAGTCGCTGTTTTTTTTAAAAAAACAGCGCTTACTTTTTTATAACTATTCCGTTGCTTTTTTGTAGTTACTTAAAAGCTTTTTAACTTCTAAATTATCATAAACCGTAGGATAAAGTTCTTTTAAAATGATGTGATAATCATAATCAATCTGCATTCCTTTGATCAAATGAGAAAAAGCATATTTATTTTTATTCATAATAAAAAATAAACCTGCAAATCGGTATTCTATTTCTGCAAAGTCTTTATGTATTTTCTGAGCTTCAAAAATTACTTTTAAAGCGTAATTATATTCGCCTAAAAATGATAAAACATCAATTAAACCTAAATAAATTTCTGGGGAATTATCACCTAAACGTAAACAATTATTATAACCAGAAACAGCTTCTTCAAAAAAGCTAAGTTTTAGTTTTATTTCTGCATACCTTCTCCAATACACCGCATTGTCTTCGTCTATTTTTAATGCTTTTGATAAATAATAAGATGCTTTTTGGTAATTTTCTAGATCAAAATAAATGTTAGCTAATAAACCCCAACCTTTATCTAGTAATGGATCTTCGTGTACAGCCTTTTTATAGTAAGAAATTGCAGCTTCTAAATTTTCTAATTTTTGGTAGCACTCACCTACTCTAATGTATGCATATGCAGTAGGATCATCTAACTCTAAAGTAATTAAATAATTATCTATAGCATCTTGATAATTTCCTAATTGTTCTAATGTTTTTGCCTTTTCTAGATATCCGCCTAAAAAAGATTCGTCAATTAAAACAGCATATTCAAAAGCTTTTAAAGCTTCTTCAAAATTATTTAAAACAAAATATTGTCTCCCCAATTGATGCCATGCAACTTCGCAATAAGGGTTTATTTCTATGTAAGATTTCAAGTATTCTGCAGCCTCTTCATGCTCTTCTTGCATATCGAAACAATACACAATATTATAAAGTGCAGAATAGTCTTCGTAATCTACTTCGATACAGTTTGCAAAGTTTTTTCTAGCATTTGTAAAATCATCTAAGTATAAATATTCCATACCCAATAAAGACCAAACATCTACTTTATCTTCGGTTAAATCTAAAGCTTTTTCTAAATCTTTAATGGCTACTTTATGCAAACCTCTTTTAGAGTTTATTGTAGCTTTTTGTATAAAAACTTCTTCATTATCTGGTGCAATTATTGCTACTTTTTTTAAAAGTTTTTCTGCTTTATCTACCTCATGCTCTGTTAAGTGCATTTCTACCATCAACAATTTTAAATCAATAGATTCTGGGTGTTGTTCTAAACCCAATTTTATTGCTTTTTTTGCTAATGATACTTTACCAGAATCTAAATAATGTATGATGATTTCTTCAAACTCTACCAAATCAAAAAAATAAATATTGTTGGTTTTGAGCATCGATTCAAATTTTAATAGAGACATAACTAAGAGATTTGAATTATGATAATAAAGGTAGTATAACTCTAGGAAAACAATTGGCTACGAAGTTTTTCTTTTCAACAATTTAATTAACAAAAAGCCAACTTTATTTAAGCCTTAATAATTTTGTGCATACATAAATTTACATTAATTTTGATTTTCAATAACTATCAACTTAAATTGATAGCCTTCTTATGAGCAAAAAAACCTTACTTAACTCAAAAGATATTGAAATTATTCTTCATCGATTAGCTTGTCAGTTAATTGAAAACCATAATAATTTTTCTAATACAGTACTTATTGGTTTACAACCAAGAGGTTCTTATTTGGCAAATAGATTAGCCAATTTGCTAAAAACAGATTATAATATTAAAAACTTAGAGTTAGGACTTTTAGACATTACTTTTTACAGAGACGATTTTAGACGAAAAGAAAAACCGTTGGCTGCAGAAACTACAGAAATGGATTTTTTAATAGAAGGTAAAAAAGTTGTAATTATTGATGATGTTTTATTTTCTGGAAGAAGTATTAGAGCTGCTTTAACAGCAATTCAGTCTTACGGAAGACCCGAAAATATAGAACTTTTGGTTTTAATTGACAGAAGATTTAGTAGGCATTTACCTATTCAGCCAAATTATAGAGGCCGACAAGTAGATGCTATAAATGAAGAGCGTGTTTTGGTTACCTGGAAAGAAACCCATAGCAAAGACGCTGTTTTTATAGAATTAAAGTAACCAAGTTTACAAGCTACCATGAAGAATAAAAAACAAATATCTAACTTAAATATGTTGATGTGTCAGAATTAAGCGTAGAACATTTATTGGGAATAAAATATTTAAAACCCAATGATATTGATGTTATTTTTAAAACTGCAGATCATTTTAAAGAGGTAATTAATAGACCTATTAAAAAAGTACCATCTTTAAGAGATATTACCATTGCAAATTTATTTTTTGAAAACAGCACAAGAACAAAATTAAGTTTCGAACTTGCAGAAAAAAGACTTTCTGCAGATGTAATTAACTTTTCTGCAGGACAATCTTCTGTAAAAAAAGGAGAAACTTTAATAGATACGGTTAACAATATTTTAGCCATGAAGGTAGATATTGTTGTAATGAGACATGGTAATGTTGGAGCGGGCGTATTTTTATCTAAACATGTAAATGCAAAAATTATAAACGCCGGAGATGGTACACACGAACACCCAACACAAGCACTTTTAGATTCTTATTCTATTAGAGAAAAATTAGGAAGCGTAAAAGGAAAAAAAATAGTTATTGTTGGTGATATTTTACATTCTAGAGTTGCTTTGTCTAACATTTTCGCATTACAACTTCAAGGTGCAAAAGTAAAAGTATGTGGGCCAACAACACTAATACCTAAACATATAACAAGTTTGGGTGTAGAGGTAGAAACAAACTTAAAAAAAGCCTTAGAGTGGTGTGACGTTGCCAATGTTTTACGTGTACAGCACGAAAGAATGGATATCAAATATTTTCCGTCTACAAGAGAATACACACAATTATTTGGTATAAATCAACAAATATTAGACAACCTTGGCAAGAAAATTGTAATCATGCATCCAGGACCAATAAATAGAGGGGTAGAAATAACAAGTGATGTCGCAGATTCTAATGATTCTATTATACTTAATCAAGTAGAAAATGGTGTTGCTGTTAGAATGGCAGTAATTTATTTATTGGCGCAACAAATAAAAAGATAAGATGCTAATTACTAAAAGAGAGAATTATATACTTGTAACTTCCGAAGAAGAAAACTTTACAGAATTTTATAAAAAATTTAAAGATAACTACGGATACATTAAAGACGGACATTTAATTATTCATATTTCTAAAAAAATAAGCTTAGAAAATAAAGATTTTTTACTATTTTTGGATATAGCCGAAGAAAAACAGCAAAATGGCACGTCATTTGTGATAGTTAATTCGGTTATTGATATTGATAACTTTCCAGAAAACTTAAATATTGTACCTACTTTGCAAGAAGCAGAAGATATTTTAGAAATGGAAGCAATAGAAAGAGAATTAGGATTTTAAAAGATAATTTATGGTAAAAAAAATACTTTTCATTTTATTTTTATCGGTTTCATTTACAGCTTTTTCGCAAGAAAAAACTGTAGATAACTTATCTACTGCGCCTAATCCTTTTACAAATGTTACAAATATAACTTTCAATTCTGTTTCTAATTCTTCGGTTATTTTAACTGTAAGAAATGTTTTGGGTAAAACTGTTTTTAAGAAAACGTACAATACTACATCGGGTAAAAATAAAATACCTTTTTATAAAAACGATTTAGCTACAGGTATGTACATTTACAGTATACAGAACAATAAGAAAGTAATTTCTAAACGTTTTGTAATTAAATGATAAACCTTACTATTCTAGGTTGTCATTCTGCAACACCTCGTGCAAACGCATTTCCTACTGCACAATACTTAGAAATTAACAACAATCATTTTCTTATAGATTGTGGCGAAGGCACGCAACGCCAAATGCGTAAATACAAAGTTGGTTTTTCTAAAATAAATCACATATTTATTTCTCATTTACACGGCGACCACTATTATGGTTTGGTTGGTTTATTATCTACTTATGGTATGTTAAGTAGAGAAAAAGAAATGCATATTTACGGGCCAAAAGGTATTCAAAAAGCAACGATGCAGATGCTAAAAATATCTGAATCTCACGCCAAATTTAATATGGTGTTTCATGAACTAACTTCAAAAGAAAGTGAATTAATTTATGTAGATGATAAAGTCACCGTTACTACAATTCCTTTAAACCACAGAGTGTACACAAATGGTTATCTTTTTAAAGAGAAAGAAAAACCAAGAAAATTAAACATGCTAAATATTAGCGGTTATCCAGAGATTGACAAAGCAGATTATTTAAACATTAAAGCTGGTAGAGATATTACGTTAACTTCTGGTGAAGTTGTACCAAATAAGAGTTTAACATTAGCCCCACCAAAACCATTAAGCTATGCTTTTTGTAGCGATACTAGTTATAAACCAGATATTGTGCCAATTATAAAAGATGTAGATTTATTGTATCATGAGTCTACTTTTTTAGCAGACAGACAAGATTTAGCAAAAAAAACAAAGCACTCTACCTCTATAGAAGCTGCTAAAATTGCCAAAGATGCAAGTGCTAAAGAATTAATTCTAGGTCATTTTTCTGGTAGATATCCAGACACAACTGTGTTTCAAAAAGAAGCAAAAACAGTTTTTGATAATGTTTCTTTAGCTAAACCTGGTGCAAAATTTACTTTAAAATAATTAGTATTGGTTTGTTCCTAACAAAACTAAGGTACAAGCAATTTCACTTTCTATATTATTCTTCTTTAACATCTTAAGAAATTCAAAATTCTCTGTACCCGGATTAAAAATAACTCTATTGGGTTTTAAATCTATAATATAGTTGTAATACTCTTCTTGTCTTTTCGGATTTAAATATAAAGTAACCGTATCTATATTCTGATACTCTTTCTTAGCTACATCTATATTAACACCTGCAACGATACCTTTTCTTAAGCCTATAGCAACAGTATCAATTTGGTGAGCTCTTAATTTTTGTATTGCACGGTTAGAGTACCTTTCTTCTTTTAAAGAGGCTCCTATTACTAACGTTTTCTTACTCATACTTTTTAAATAAAAATTGAAACAAATAGATTTTACATTCGTCTATAAGATAATTACTTTGTCTTCACTAAAGTAATTTATTTGATTTAATAACAAAAATCCGAGGTATATAATACTACGGATTTTTTATTTGTTATTTTCTGTGGCCTCTATCGAGCCTTTAACAGCTATTATAATATTTACAATACAGAAGATAAAAATAAGTATCGAATTGGTCTTTGTAGCCTCGAAAATTATAAATTTAACAAATGCATTTAAAACAAAAATAAATAGAAAGATGTTTGATAATAATAAAAGTATTTTTAAATTTTTTCTCATAAATAATTTCTAAAAGTATAGATCAAAACTATAAAAAAAAATTAACCTCTTCTACCTCTACCCATTCTATTATTTCTCATTTGTAACATTTTATTTTTAACAGTTTCCGCATATTCCTTTTTAGTTATTTCTTTCCCTTTTTCTGGCGGAGAAACCTCTAAATTATTTTGCTTATCTATTACTATTTCTGTGCATAAAAGCGTTGTATTTTGAGCACTTACTTCTAATATTAATCCTGGTAAACCCCAATATTCTGCAGGTCCTTGGGCAATTGGTATTGTAGGTGTATACCACGCTTCTACTACAATCATTTTTTCTTCTTGCCCTTCTTTATTAGATGCGTTCAAATCACTCCAAGAAAACTCGAACCATTTTAACTCTTGATAAGGAACAAATGCTTTTGCTTTAAAGCAAGTATAGTTGCCTATTTGCTTAGTTTCTGAACCTAAAGTCCAATTAATTTTATACAAATCGTCTTTTACTAAAAACCTTTTACCGTAAAACTCTTGAGACTGAATTAACTTGTTATCTGAAATACTTTTGTATTGATCTCCTCTAGAAAAATAAGCTCCCCAAGAATCTGTTGCACCAGATATAGCGTCGATTTTTTCATCTTCTTTAAAAAAAGATTCTTGTTTGTTAAATTTTAAAATATATGTTTTTTCTAATCTGTTTTTAAGTCTACTAGCAATTTGTTTTTTCTGAGCTTCACTCATTTTTGCTCCCCATTTTCCTAATTCCATTTTAGATTTTGAAACATAGGTTACTTTACCACTAAAACTTTGAGAAAAAGAGGTCGAAGAAATAGAGAACAAAAAAACAAAAACAACATACTTTATATAACTGACTTTCATAATAACATTTATTTATTGTTTAACAAATATACTAAAATATTAAACAACAAAAACTTTAAATGATATTTACCTATTTTAACAAGATGTAAAACAAAAAAAAGACTTGTAATAACAAGCCTTTTTAAATTATATGTAAAATGTAATATTTACCAACGTATAATTACAGAACCCCATGTAAATCCACTACCAAAAGCAGCTAAAACCACAAGGTCATTATCTTTTATTTTTCCTTTTTCCCAAGCTTCTGTTAGCGCAATTATTACAGACGCTGCAGTTGTATTACCATATTTCATGATATTGTTGTACACTTTATCATCAGAAAGTTGAAATTTCTTTTGAATAAATTGAGCAATACGCAGATTTGCTTGATGCGGAATAAGCATATCAATATCTTCTTTTTGCAATTTATTTGCTTCTAAACCTTCTACAATTGCTTCAGAAAAACGCCCTATTGCATGTTTAAAAACAAATTGTCCGTTCATGTAAGGATAATAAGAAACATCATCAGGATCATTAGCTTCGATAATTTCTGGAACCCATCTTTTTGTTGAAGGCCCTATTAACGCCAATTCTTTCGCATGTTTCCCTTCTGAGTGTAAATGAGAAGATAAAATACCTTTACCAGCTTCTTCGCTTCTAGAAAGTACAGCTGCTCCTGCCCCATCACCAAAAATTACAGATACATTTCTACCTCTTGTAGATTTTTCTAAACCACCAGAGTGATTTTCTGCACCAATAACTAAAATATTTTTGTACATACCAGTTTTAATAAACTGATCTGCTACAGACATTGCATAAATAAAACCAGAACATTGGTTACGCACATCTAAAGCACCAATAGTTGGCATCTCTAGCATTTCTTGAATTTGAACTCCACCACCAGGAAAATACATATCTGGGCTTAAAGTTGCAAATACTATAAAATCAATATCATCTTTGGTTAAACCCGCTCTTTCAATGGCAATTCTAGAAGCTTTTGCTCCCATAACCGCTGTTGTATCTCCAGATTTTGGGTCTATCCATCTTCTTTCTTTTATACCCGTTCTTTCCTGAATCCACTCATCAGAAGTTTCCATAAACTCCTTTAAATCATCATTTTTTACGACATTATCAGGAACATAATATCCAAGACCTGTTATTTTTGAATTATACATAATTTAATGGTCAATATTTTAATTATTCGTTTGTTTGTAATTAGCAAAAATAGTGATTTTTGTTTTTATATCAGAAATAGTTTTTATTGACATTAAAAACTTCTTTCTGTCATCTTGTCATAATCTTCTTTTTGGTATTTTTTTTGACTATTGTTATATCAAAATAATAAAGTCAAATTTAAACTACATACAAAATGGCAAAAGGAAATATTAATGTATCGGTAGAGAATATCTTTCCGTTAATTAAAAAGTTCTTATACTCAGATCACGAAATTTTTTTACGTGAATTAATTTCTAACGGAACAGATGCTACTTCTAAATTAAAGCATTTAATTGCTATTGGTGAAGCAGATACTGAATTAGGAGATGCAAAAATTGAAGTAAGCATTAACAAAGATGCTAAAACAATTACTATTAAAGATCAAGGTCTTGGTATGACTGCCGATGAGGTTGAGAAATACATCAATCAAATTGCTTTTTCTGGTGCAGAAGAGTTTTTAGACAAATACAAAGACAACGAAGCAGGTATTATTGGGCATTTTGGTTTAGGTTTTTACTCTGCTTTTATGGTTGCAGACAAAGTAGAAATTATTACAAAATCGTTTAAAGATGCACCTGCAGCACATTGGACTTGTGACGGATCGCCAGAGTATACATTGGTAGAACATGATAAGTCTGACAGAGGAACAGAAATTGTTTTACATGTTGCAGAAGATTCTTTAGAATTTTTAGAAGACAGTAAAATTGAAGGTTTATTAACGAAATACAATCGTTTTAATCAAGTGCCAATTAAATTTGGAACAAAAGAAATTAACGATCCAGAGTTTACTCCTAAAACAACAAAAGATAAAGACGGTAAAGAAACTACTGAACCGCACAAACAAATAACTGTAGACAAAATTATTAATAATACAGAACCTGCTTGGACTAAGAAACCTGCAGATTTAGAGAAAGAAGATTATGATAATTTTTACAGAGAATTGTATCCAATGCAATTCGAAGAGTCTTTATTTCACATTCACTTAAATGTAGATTATCCTTTTAATTTAACAGGTATTTTATTCTTTCCTAAGTTATCTCAAAACATGGATATGCAAAAGGATAAAATCCAATTGTATCAAAACCAAGTTTTTGTAACAGATAATGTAGAAGGAATTGTACCAGACTTTTTACAGATGTTAAAAGGTGTTATCGACTCACCAGATATTCCATTAAACGTTTCTCGTTCTTATTTACAAGCAGACGGTGCTGTTAAAAAAATCTCTGGCTACATTACTAAAAAAGTGGCTGATAAATTATCTTCTTTATTCAAAAAAGATAGAGCAGATTTTGAAACAAAGTGGAACGATATTAAAGTAATTATCGAATACGGAATGTTGTCTGAAGATAAATTCTTTGACAAAGCTAAAAAGTTTGCTTTATACCCAACGGTTGCAGATACTTTTTTCACTTTTGATGAATTGATCGAAAAAACAAAAGACAATCAAACAGATAAAGATGGTAACCATGTAATTTTATATGCAGCTAACAAAGATGCACAACACAGTTACATACAAGAAGCTACTGCAAAAGGCTACGAGGTTTTAATCTTAGACTCGCCAATTATATCTCACTTAATGCAAAAATTAGAAGGTGGAGATGGTAAAATTAAATTTACAAGAGTAGATGCCGATCATGTAGATAATTTAATTAAGAAAGACGACAACGTTATTTCTAAGTTAACAGATGAAGAAAAAGAAAAATTAAAGCCAATTATAGAAAGTGCTGTAAACTCTAAATCTTATACTGTTCAATTAGAAGCAATGGACTCTAATTCTTCTCCGTTTATAATTACTGTTCCAGAATTTATGCGTAGAATGAAAGAAATGCAAGCAACTGGTGGTGGCGGAATGATGGGAATGGGTAAATTTCCAGACATGTACAATTTGGTAGTAAATACAAACAGCCCATTAGTTTCAGAGATTTTAAATAATAAAGATGAAGAAGCTCAAAAAGGATTGATTTCTCAGGCTTTTGATTTAGCAAAATTATCTCAAAACCTATTACATGGTGAAGAATTAACAAACTTTATCAAACGTTCTTACGAGTTAATCAAGTAAAACAACGATGTTTTTCGTATGAGCGAAAACCACAAATACAAACCTCTCTGTTTCTTCAGAGAGGTTTTTTTATGCTACAATTTTAAGTTTCTAAAATCGCAACATTATCTTATCTTTTAATCAATCAAGTATTTAAGGTTGTGTTTTATGGTTGTTTTTTTACAGCTTTTAGATTTCTTCGTTTAAACTTTTAGAATAAAATTACATTTTGAACATCAATCTATTTTAACACTTTAAAAATAAACTGTAATTTTATGTTTTTAAACTTATAAGACATGAAGTGGAGAAGTAATAGAAGAAGTACAAATGTTGATGATAGAAGAGGCGCTTCTTCTGGTAGAAGTTCTGGTGGCGGATTAAACCCAATGCTAATAGGCTTATTGTTAAAATTAGTTACTTCTAAAAAAGGATTAATTATTGTGGCAATAGTAGTTGGTGTAATGTATTTTACTGGCAACAATCCTCTAAACTTTTTAACCGGAAACACTAATAATCAAATACAAAATACCACGTATAAAGGTACTGCTAAAGAAAATGAATTGGCAGCGTTTAGTAATCGAGTTTTAAGAAGTACAGAAGACGTTTGGAATAAAATTATTCCGAATTACAAAGAGCCAACACTAGTTCTTTTTACTGGTTCTGTTACTTCTGCTTGTGGTGGTGCGTCTAGTGCTACTGGTCCTTTTTATTGCCCCGGTGATGATAAATTATATATCGATTTAAGTTTTTTCGAAGAAATGGCAAGAAAATTAAATGCTCCAGGAGATTTTGCACAAGCCTATGTTATTGCTCATGAAGTTGGGCATCATATTCAAAACTTAACGGGTATGAATAGAAAAGTACAATCGATGCGTGGTAAAATTAGTCAAACAGAATACAATAAACTTTCTGTAATGTTAGAATTACAAGCAGATTTTTATGCTGGCGTTTGGGCGCACCACGCCAAAAACATGGAATTGATTTTAGACGCTGGAGATCTTAAAGAAGCGCTAAACGCTGCACATGCAATTGGTGATGATCGTTTACAAAAACAATCTACAGGTAGAGTTGTACCAGATTCTTTTACACATGGTACTTCTGCACAAAGAATGCGTTGGTTTAAAAAAGGTTTCGAAACTGGCGATGTAAACCAAGGTGATACTTTTAATGCACGTTCCTTATAATTTCAATATGTTTACTATTAGAAAAGCGACCAGCAAAGACGTTAAAAAATTAACCGAAGTTGGTAAAAA
Source organism: Polaribacter sp. BM10 (assembly GCF_002005425.1). GTDB lineage: Bacteria > Bacteroidota > Bacteroidia > Flavobacteriales > Flavobacteriaceae > Polaribacter > Polaribacter marinaquae. Next base: position 1,315,353 of record NZ_CP019704.1, read on the forward strand.
AGCATTTTACTTACCTCATAAAGACGCCATTCCTAAACATATAATGAATGCTTATCTTACAGAGAATTTTAGTAAAGAAAACATTCTTAAAGAAATACATAACAATAATTTCGAATATCGTTTGTTGTATGTTGGTGATACTTTAGCCGGATTTTCTAAAATTATCTTAAACCATAAAAATGAAAATATCAATCTAGATAACGTAACCAAAATGGAACGCTTATACTTAATTGAAGATTTTTTTGGTAAAGGTTTAGGAAAAGAATTATTTGAATACAATTTAAACTTTATTCAAAAAGAAAATCAAAAAGGAATTTGGCTTTACGTTTGGATTAAAAACTATAGAGCCATCGATTTTTATAAAAAAGTTGGCTTTAAAAAAATTGCTTCTTATGATTTTCCGATATCAGCAACAGAAACTAGACCCAACTATTTGTTCTTTCTAGAATTTTAAAAACGTTAATTTTTAAACTATTTGCGTTAAACCGCTCTGTAAGTTTATAATATCTTTGATTAGAAATTCAGATATTATGAAAAAAACAGCATTAATTACAGGAGCAAGTAGCGGAATCGGAAAAGAATTTGCAAAAATTCATGCAAAAACTGGTGGCAATTTAGTTATTGTTGCCAGAAGTAAAGACAAACTATTAGCTTTAAAAGAAGCGTTAGAAAAAGAATATAAAATTCATGTATCTGTTATAGAGAAAGATTTAACAGAAAAAGATGCAGCAAAAGAGGTTTTTAATTTTGTAAAGTATAGCAAAATAGAAATCGACTATTTAATTAACAATGCGGGTTTTGGTGGAATTGGTAAATTTTATGAAAGAAAGTTAGAAGAAGACCTAAACATGATTCAATTAAACGTTGTTGCGCTTACAGCATTAACAAGATTGTTTTTACCAACTTTTGTAGAAAAAAATAGTGGTAAAATATTAAATGTATCTTCTACTGCTAGTTTAATGGCAGGTCCTATGCAAGCTGTTTATTTTGCTACAAAGGCATATGTAACTTCGTTTAGCAATGCTATTGCAGAAGAATTATCTGAAACAAATGTAACTGTTACAACACTAATGCCAGGTGCAACAGAAACCGATTTTGGTAAAACTTCTGGTATGGATAAAACTTCTTTATTTAAAAGTACTGCAGATGCTAACACGGTAGCTAAAGATGGTTATAATGCAATGCTTAATGGCGATTTAGATGTTATTTCTGGCGTTAGTTTATCTCAAAAGCTAATGCTTAAAGCAATACCAATTACTCCAAAAAAGATATTATTAAAACAAGTAAAAAAAATGCAAGACCCTAATCCATAATTCCCTGTAAACTATTTACAACTGAAAACAACTATGTTATTTTTAAAAAAATGAGATAGTTGTTTTTTTATCAACTATATTAATCGTAATATTGCAATAAACAAATACGAATGGGATTAACAAAGTCAGAAATCTTTACAGCGCAACAAAATGAAATTGCGGCAATAGCAAAAGTACTAGGGCACCCTGCAAGAATTGCTATTTTAGAACATATAATAAAACTAAACACTTGTGTTTGCGGAGATTTAGTAAAAGAAATAGGACTTGCACAACCTACAATTTCACAACATTTAAAAGAATTGAAAAAAGTAGGTATTATAAAAGGTACTATAGAAGGCACAAGCGTTTGCTATTGCATAAATGAAGATAACTGGAATAGAATTACGACCATATTAAATCAATTTTTAAATAAAACACCAACAAACAACTGTTGTTAATTTTTAGTCTAATGGAAAAAAAAGTGTACGAAAAAATAGAAAAAACTATTTTAAACCTAGATGTAGAAACTATTTCTAATGATAGAAAAGAAGTTTTACAACCGCTAATAGATTTTGTACAAAGTAAAGTTACAAGCAACAAAGATGCTAATATTAACTTTATATGTACACACAATTCTAGAAGAAGCCATTTAACTCAAATATGGGCACAAACAATTGCCAACTATTTTGATTTCAAAAATGTTATAACTTATTCTGGTGGTACAGAAGCTACTGCAATGTTTCCTATGGTTGCCGAGACTTTAAAAAATACAGGTTTTGAAATTTTAGAATTGTCTGAAAGTAAAAACCCTGTTTATGCAATAAAGTTTAACGACAACACAAACCCTATAATTGGTTTTTCTAAAAAATACGATGCTAAATTTAATCCTGCATCTGGTTTTGCCGCAATTATGACGTGTTCTCAAGCAGATGGTGGTTGTCCTTTTATTGCAGGTGCAGAAAAAAGAATACCAATTACTTATGACGATCCTAAAATGTTTGACAATACACCTCAACAAGCAGAAAAATACCAAGAAAGAAGTTTACAAATAGCTACAGAAATGTATTTTATATTTTCTAACATAAAAAAATAATCTTATGAAATTATCAGAAATTAAAAAGCACTTAAAAAGTTTAGATAAAATAGGTTTTCAATTACCAAACGGAGAGTTGGTAGCAAGTCATTTTCATGTTACAGAAGTTGGTAAAATTACCAAAGATTTTATTGATTGTGGTGGCAAGGTTAGAAATGAAACAGTTATCAATTTTCAATTATGGGAAGAAAATGATTACGACCATCGATTGCATCCAGAAAAACTGATAAATATTATTGAGTTATCAGAAAAAAAGTTTCAGTTTGATGATTTAGAAATCGAAGTAGAATATCAAGGTAAAGAAACCATTGGTAAATACGGATTGGATTTTGACGGAACAAACTTTTTATTAACTTCTAAAGTTACAGCTTGTTTGGCCTTAGATGCTTGCGGAATAACACCTTCGAAACCGAAATTGCAATTTTCTGAATTAAATAGCGGTGCAACTAGTTGCAACCCTAACTCTGGTTGTTGTTAAGCAACAATTAATTATAAAAAGCAAAAAACTGTTATCTACCATAGATAACAGTTTTTTTTATATCATGATTACAATTATAACAAATCGTCTGAATCTACATCTTTAGAGTTTTCAGAATACGTTCTCCATTTTTCTAAACACTCTGTAATATCTTTAGGTATTTCAGAATTAAACTGCATAAACTCACCCGTTGTTGGGTGCGTAAAACCTAAGGTTTTTGCATGTAATGCTTGTCTTGGCAATACCTGAAAACAGTTATTTACAAATTGCTTGTATTTTGTAAAGGTGGTTCCTTTTAAAATAGCATCTCCGCCGTAACGTTCGTCGTTAAAAAGTGTATGCCCAATATGTTTAAAATGCGCTCTAATTTGATGCGTTCTACCTGTTTCTAATTTGCATTGCACCAATGTTACGTATGTTAGTCTTTCTAAAACTTTAAAATGTGTAACAGCATGTTTACCAAATTCTCCATCAGGAAAAACAGCCATTTGCAATCGGTTTTTTAAACTTCTACCAATATTACCTTCAATTCTTCCTTCATCTTCATCTATATTACCCCAAACTAAGGCATAATATAAACGTTCTGTTGTTCTGTCATAAAATTGTTTAGACAAATGCGCCATCGCAAATTCTGTCTTTGCAACAACCAACAAACCACTAGTATCTTTATCTATTCGATGCACCAAACCTGGTCTTTCGTTAGAATTGGTTGGTAAATTTTCTATATGATGAATTAGACCGTTTACCAAAGTACCAGAATAATTACCGTGACCAGGATGCACAACCATACCTGCGGGTTTGTTTACCACAATAACAGCATCATCTTCATACACAATATCGATAGGAATGTCTTCTGCTACCAAAAGATTTTCTGCAGGCGGATACGCCAACACAACACGAACTACATCGTGTGGTTTTACTTTATGATTCGATTTTACAGCAACATCATTTACCAAAACATTACCTGCTTTTGCCGCTTGTTGTACTTTGTTACGTGTAGCATTTTCAATAAAATTCATTAAAAACTTATCTACTCTTAAAGGTACTTGCCCTTCACTAGCAGTAAACCTATGGTGCTCGTACAACTCTTCTTTTTCTAAATCTTGATTTTGATTTTCTTGCAAACCGATTTTCTTTATTTCTAATTTATTACTTACTACTCGCAATACAACAATAAAAAGTAAATTAATTACCGTTACCGTCTCCTAACACTAAATCTACAATAGAGTTTAAAGGCAGTTTATCGCCTTCATTTAAAACTTTTCCTTTGTAGCGCAAACCTCTAACAACATCTTTACCAATATCGTTTACATACGTGTAGTTTGTACCAACAATTAAGCCCATTGCTCTTAATTGAGAAGATGCTTGTCTTTTGGTTCTTCCGTTTAAATTCTGAATAGTAACATCTCTGTATTTAGACGGATTTAACGTTAAATAGATTTTACGCTTTTCTTTTACAAAATCGCCTGCTAAAGGTGTTTGTTCGATTACAGATTTTTTTGGATAATCTGGATTAAAGCTAGCACTATCTATAATTTTATAAGTTAAATCTAATTCGGTTAACTTTCTTTCTACCTCTTCTAAAGAGAGTTTTTTCAAATCTGGAACCTGTATTTTTTGGTTATGATTGGTGGTAACACCTAACCAAAATTTTAGTGCAAAAACAAACACCAATAAACCGATAACTACAATAGCTATTTGTACAAAAAAAGTTTTACTTTTTAAAAACTGAATTAAACTCATAATCATTTTTTTAATCACGCAAAGATATAAAAACTAAACGTTGCTATTTCTATTTATATTTTGATAAATTTGTTTTATTATTTTTTATAAAATGAAGCAAAATATTGCCATAGTAATGGGTGGTTATTCATCTGAAGTTCACATTTCTTTAAAAAGCGGAAATGTAGTTTATAACCATCTAAATAAAGACAAGTACAATGTCTATAGAGTCCTTATTTTAAAAGAAAAATGGGTTGTATTAGATCATAATGACAAAGAATATCCAATAGAAAAAAACGATTTTTCTTTTACTTATAACAATGCAAAAGTTACTTTTAATTGTGTTTTTAATGCCATACATGGTGCTCCCGGAGAAAACGGACAACTGTTAGCGTATTTCAACCTTATCAATATAAAGCACACCTCTGCCCCATTTTATCAAATGGCTTTAACTTTTAATAAAAGAGATACGTTAAGTGCGGTAAAAGCTTATGGTATTCAAACAGCAACATCTATTTACATCAATAAAGGCGACATTATAGATATCGACGCTATTGTAAAAAAAGTTGGTTTGCCTTGTTTTATCAAACCAAACAACGCCGGTTCTAGCTACGGTATTTCTAAAGCGCATACAAAAGAGGCAATTTTACCTGCCATAGAAACTGCTTTTAAAGAAGATTCAGAAATTTTAATCGAGTCTTTTTTAGATGGTACAGAAGTTTCTGTTGGTGTTATTCAATTCCAAGGTAAAGTTAAAGTGTTACCAATTACAGAGATTGTTTCTGAAAACGATTTTTTCGATTATGAAGCAAAGTACGAAGGCAAGTCGCAAGAGATTACGCCGGCAAGAATTTCTTCTATACAAGAAGCAAAAGTAATAGCAGTTGCCAAAAAAGTATATACCATTTTAAACATGCGTGGTTTTTCTAGATCTGAATACATTTTTGTAAACGACGAACCTTACTTTTTAGAAATGAATACTGTACCAGGATTAACAGAAGAAAGCATATTACCACAACAAGCACAAGCTGCAGGCATTACTTTAGCTGCATTATTTGACAATGCCATAACTACTGCTTTAAATAACTAAAAAATGCCGCAGTTATACTGTTGCTAATTTAAAATATTAAAGATGAAAAGAGCAATTTTTCCGGGATCTTTTGACCCAATTACACTAGGCCATTTCGATATTATCGAAAGAGGTGTTACCCTTTTTGATGAATTGATTATTGCCATTGGTGTAAATGCCGATAAAAAATATATGTTTTCGTTAGAAGAACGTAAAAACTTTATTGAAGAATGTTTTAAAGACAATCCAAAAATAAAAGTGGTGACCTATAAAGGTTTAACAGTCGATTTTTGCGAGCAAAATGATGTTGATTTTATATTAAGAGGTTTAAGAAATCCGGCAGATTTCGAATTCGAAAAAGCCATTGCACACACTAATAGAAATTTAGCGGCTATAGAAACAGTGTTTTTATTAACTGCGGCCAGTACTTCTTATATTTCTTCTTCTATTGTAAGAGATGTAATTAGAAATAATGGTGATTACACCAAATTAGTTCCGAAACCTGTTAGAGTAAAACAATAAATTACCATGAAAAAACTACTACTATTTGCCTTAACTCTTTTTATAATTTCTTGTAATAAAGATGCAAAAGACACCATCGATTTTACAACACAATTTGAAAAATCGAAAGGTAAAGAAACACCAGAATACAAAGATATTATTACGTATTATGAAAATTTAGCAGAAGCTTATTCAGAAATCTCTGTATTTACCTTCGGACAAACGGATGCTGGCGAGCCATTACATTTAGTTACTTACAACAGAGAGGGTGTTTATAATATTGATGAAATTACCAATTCTTCGAAAAATAGAATCCTGATAAATAACGGAATTCATCCAGGAGAATCAGACGGAATTGATGCGTCGATGATGCTTTTAAGAGACATCGTTCAAAATGATTCTTTACAAGAAAAATACAAAAACACTTTAATTGCAGTAATACCTGTGTATAATGTTGGGGGTTCTTTAAATAGAAATTCGCATACAAGAACCAATCAAAACGGCCCGTTAGAATATGGTTTTAGAGGCAATGCAAGAAACTTCGATTTAAATAGAGACTTTATAAAACAAGACACTAAAAATACGGCAGCTTTTGCAGAAATTTTTCATGCAGTACAGCCAGATGTTTTTATAGACAATCATGTTAGCAACGGTGCAGACTATCAATATGCAATTACTCATTTATTTACACAGCACAATAAATTGGGCGGCAAATTAGGTAGTTTTTTAGAAACGACCATGAGGCCAGAAATAGAACAATCTTTAGAAGATAAAAACATTATTATTACACCGTATGTAAATGTTTGGGGCAATACGCCAGAGGCAGGTTTTTCACAATTTTTCGATTCACCACGATATTCTACAGGTTACACTACTTTGTTTAACACTTTGGGCTTAATGGTAGAAACACATATGTTAAAACCTTATAAAATTAGAGTAGAACAAACTTATGCACTTATGCTTTCTGCTTTTGATTTTACAGAAAAAAATTCAGAAAAAATTAAAGAATTAAGAGCAAAAGCACTCGAAGAAATTCTTGCTAAGAAAAAATACCCAATTGCATTTGCTGTTGATAACACCAAACCCACAACACTTAATTTTAAAGGGTATGAAGCTAGTTATATAGACAGTAAAGTTACAACTGGCAAAAGGTTGTTTTACGATACTTCAAAACCATTTGAAAAAGAAACCAACTACTACAACAATTTTAACATCAAAAAAGAAATCAACATACCAAATGCCTACATTTTAAAACAAGGTTGGCATAAAGTTGTAGAACGATTAGATAATAATGCCATTGCATATACTCGTTTTAAAAACGACACTACAATTACTGTAGAGGTTTCTCATATTAAAGATTATAAAACTAGAAGTGCTGCATACGAAGGGCACTATTTACATTATGGTACAGAAACTGTAAAAACAACAAAAGAAGTTGCATTTATGGCAGGTGATTTGTTGATTCCTACAAATCAAAACGGACTTAGATATCTTATAGAAACTTTAGAAGCAGAGGCTACAGATTCATTTTTTAATTGGAATTTCTTTGATACTATTTTACAGAAAAAAGAAGGCTATTCTGCATATGTTTTTGAGGATATTGCCGAACAATACCTTTCTGAAAACCCTGAATTAAAAATTGCTTTGACAGAAAAGATTAAAAATGATGCCAATTTTGCGAAAAACCCAAGAGCACAATTAGATTTTGTGTACAAACAAACGCCACATTACGAGCCTGCACATTTATTACTGCCAGTTTATAAATTGTATTAAACTTTTTACAAAGCTATACTTATACGCTTTAAAAGATACTACCCTATTAAAATAAACAACATCAATAGATTTGTAAAAGCTTTAAACAGCGATTACAAATCTATTTTTGTAATAGACAAACAATGGTTTTGCTTTTAATTAGCCCATAAACTCTTGCTTTACACTACATAAAAACCCATCACTTAAAATTAGCAACAAACTCTTTTTTATTTGTAACTTGTAGACTTTAAAACGTCTATAAGTGAATACAAATTTATCTATCAACGGAAAAACATATACCATAAATGCACAAGAAGACATGCCACTTCTTTGGGCAATTCGAGACATTGTTGGCTTAACAGGTACTAAGTTTGGTTGCGGTGTTAGCCAATGCGGTGCTTGTTCTGTATTATTAGACGGTAAATTAACCAAATCTTGCAGTGTACCGGTTTCTTACGCTCTAGACAAGCAAGTGTTTACAATCGAAGGAAGTTCTAAAAATTTAGAAATTTTAAGACAAACTTGGTCAGAAATTAATGTACCACAATGTGGTTATTGTCAGTCTGGGCAATTAATTGCAGCCACTGCTCTACTAGACACTGTGGCAAACCCAACAGACCAAGATATAGACAAAGCCATGAGTAATAATATTTGCAGGTGTGGTACTTATACTCGTATTAGAAAAGCAATTCACGAAGCAGTAGCCCTTAAAAACAAAACAGATGAGTAACATACAAAAAATAGACAGAAGAAATTTTGTAAAACTATTTGGTTTGGCTTCTGGTGGAATAATTTTAGGATGTACATCAACCACAATAGACAAGAAATTTAAACCCACTATAAATCCAGATTTTTTTGAACCTAATCTATTTGTACAAATAGATACCGCTGGTACAATTACTTTAATTGCTTCTAGATCTGAAATGGGACAAGGCATAAGAACCTCTTTGGCTTCTGCAATTGCAGATGAATTAGAAGCAGATTGGCAATACGTAAATGTAAAACAAGCAACAGGGCATGAAAAATACGGAAACCAAAACACAGACGGTTCTAGAAGTGTAAGAACAAGATTAGAACCCATGCGTAAAATGGGTGCAGCAGCTAAAATGATGTTGATTTCTGCGGCAGCCACAAAATGGAACATTACTGAAAAAGACTGCAAAGCAGAAAATCATTTTATTATAAACACCTTAACTAACGATAAGTTATTTTATGGTGATTTGGTGGCATTGGCATCTCAATTAGAAGTCCCAAAAGAAGCAACAATTCAGTTAAAAAAAGTAGCCGATTTTAAATATATTGGCAAAACCTTAAAAAGTGTAGATTTAAAAGATTTTACAACCGGAACCGCCACTTATGGTATCGATGTAAGAATACCAAACATGCAATTTGCAGCCGTTGCCAGATGTCCGGTAGCATTTGGCTCTGTAAAGAGTTTTAAAAAAAATAAGGCAGAAAAAGTTGCGGGTGTTTCACAAATTATAGCATTAAAAAGACGTACGCCACCTACCGGAAAATTCTTTGGTATGCTTGGTGGGGTTGCCGTAGTTGCCAACAATACTTGGGCAGCTTTTCAAGGTAAACTAGCTTTAGATATCGAATGGAATTATGGTGACAATGTTTCTTTTGATACAGAAAAATTTAAACAAATACTTACAGAACGCGTACACAAAAGAGGTAAATTAGTTCCTGGTGGTAACGGAAACGTACATAGTGCTTTTAAACATGCAGATAAAGTAGTAGAAGCTACCTACCATGTGCCTTTTTTAGTACATGCGCCTATGGAAGTGCCCAATGCTACTGCTTGGTTTCAAAAAGATAAAATAGAGGTTTGGGCACCTGTGCAAGATCCACAAACTGCTAGAAGTGAATTAGCACACTTTTTTGAAATTCCGATTGAAAACATTACCATTAACGTTACATTTTTAGGTGGCGGTTTTGGTAGAAAATCAAAGTCGGATTTTGTAGTTGAAGCGGTAACTATTTCAAAGAAAATAAACGCGCCGGTACAAGTAGTTTGGACGCGAGAAGACGATATACAACATAGTTTTTACCATGCAACAAGTGCACAATATTTAAAAGGAAGTTTGTTAAACGGTAAAGTAACCGGTTGGTTGCAAAGAGTTGGGTTTCCTTCTATTGTTTCTTCTTTCAAACCTTTGTCTGATTATGCCTCTGGTTTTGAACTTGGCCAAGGTTTTACCAAAAACCCATATCAAATCGCTAATTTTAGATTAGAAAACGTAAAGGCAGAAGCCCACCTTAGAATTGGCTGGTTGCGCTCTGTAGTTCATATTCACAGTGGTTTTGGTAACAACTCTTTTGTAGACGAATTGGCCTTTGCAGGGAATATTGATCCTGTACAAATGCATTTAGATTTACTAAGCAAAGAAACCCCAAGTTTAGAAAAAACAGCATTGCAATATCGCACTAACAGAATGGTTGCTGTGTTAAAACAAACCGCTAAAATGGCCGATTGGGGTAAAAAACTTCCTAAAAACCACGGTATGGGTGTTGCCATACATTATAGTTTTTATAGCTATGTAGCCACTATTGTAGAAGTTTCTGTTATTGATAAAAAAGTAAAAATAGAAAATGTATTTACCACAATAGATTGTGGTTTGGCTTTAAATAAAGACAATATTAAAAACCAATTAGAAGGTGCAGCCATTTTTGGAATGTCTTTAGCCATGTACGGTAAAATCTCTACAGAAAATGGTGCTGTTAAGCAGCATAATTTTTTCGATTACCAAATGGCACGCATGCAAGACGCCCCAAATGTACACATACATATAATGGATAAAATGCACGAACCACCAACAGGCGTAGGTGAACCTGGTGTACCTGTAATGGCACCTGCTATTTGCAATGCCATTTTTAAAGCTACAGGGCAACGTGTAAGAAGTTTACCTTTAACAGATGCTGGCTTTTTGTAATTATTAAAAAACTTGGTATCTCTTTGAATAAATATGCAACATAAAACCTTTTTTTAAGTTTAAATGTTGTATATTGTACAAAGCGCATACTTACCTACAAAACAAGCGTTTACAACCACCACTAATAAAAACACTACTACTTCTTAAAATTTATACTAGTATAAATTCAAAAATATTCTAGTATATTTTCAAATATATTCTACAACTTTTACAAACTTGCTCCTGTGCAATGTTGCAATTGCTCAGCAGCTTAGCAGTATTTGCTGCTGTGTTGTGTAGTGATTAGTACCTAAGGTTATCGATTACTCTTTTATTTTTTATAAATTAGTGCTTATAATTTTTATTATATGGTTTAATAATGAATAAAACTATCAAAGTTACCTGTGCTATCATTTTATTTGACAATGAAGTTTTAGCAGTTCAAAGAAGTGAAACAATGAAACTTCCACTGAAGTGGGAATTTCCAGGAGGAAAAATTGAAGAAGGAGAAACAGAAATTGAATGTTTAAAAAGAGAAATTTTTGAGGAATTAAATATCAAAATTGAAATCAAAAATCAGTTAACTCCTGTGACTCATGAATATCCTGATTTTAAAATTAAATTGATTCCTTTTACTGCTGAATATGTTTCAGGTGAATTAATACTTAAAGAACATGCTAACTCTGTTTTAGTTAATAAAAAAAAATTGATTAATTTAGATTGGGCTGAAGCAGATTTACCTATTTTAAAAGAATATTTATCACTATGAATCAAGGAATTTACGAAGAATTAATAACCCAATTAGTATCTGAAAAATTAAATGAACTTGATAAAGATAAATTCTTTCTAAAGAAAACTTCAATTGACAAAGAGGAAGCCTCAAGTGTTTTATCTAAACATCTAGCTAAAACTTTAAAACATGCATTTCAACTTATAAAAGGCAAAGCCGAATTACAAATTGAAATTGCTAACAAAATAATTAAATTACTTAAAGACGAATTAAATAAACAAGAATTTAATGATGATTTAGTTAGTGTAGAAGGTGAAATTTTAAAGGCAGTATTTTCAAAAACTGATGCGCACTTTTCAAATTTAGATTTAAGATTAAAAGAAATAACCCCTTACACAAGATTAACACAAAGTGAATTATTTACAGGTGGAAATGGTGGTCTATCACTAGAAAGTGAGCTTAAAAAGGAGATTCTTTCGTCTAACGAAATATATCTTCTTGTCTCTTTTATAAAATTTAAAGGTATCATTATTCTTGAAAAAGAGTTAAGAGAATTTACTGAACGTGGTGGAAAACTAAAAGTAATTACCACGACATATATTGGAGCAACAGATTATAAAGCTATTCAACTACTTTCAAAACTACCAAATACTGAAGTTAAAATATCGTACAATACAAGTAATGAAAGGTTACATGCAAAAGCATATCTTTTTTATAGAAATACTGGATTTCATACAGCATATATTGGCTCTTCTAACTTTTCGAGGTCAGCTTTAACAGATGGTTTAGAATGGAATTTAAAAGTTACAACCAAAGAAGTAAGTCACATAATTGATAAATTCAACAAGACATTTGATTCTTATTGGAAGAGTGATGATTTTGAATTATTTGATGATTCTAAACACAAAGAGAAACTTCAAAATGCCTTAAAACAAAGTAAATTTAGTAAACCTTATGAAAACGCTACAGCTTTGTTTGATATTAAACCTTTTCCTTATCAAAAAGAGGTATTAGAAAAACTAGAAGTAGAAAGAACGGTTCACAAAAGGTTTAGAAACCTTGTAGTAGCAGCAACTGGAACTGGAAAAACAGTTATTTCTGCGTTTGATTACAAACGTTTTAAACAAAATAATAAGTCTGCAAAACTTCTATTCCTTGCACATAGAAAAGAAATTATCCAAAAATCATTGTCTACTTTTCAAGGTGTTTTAAGAAATAATAATATTGGTGAATTATGGGTTGACGGTATCACTCCTAATAACTTCGAGTTTGTATTTGCTTCTGTACAATCTATTAAAAACAAATTTGAAGAATACAACTTAACTCCTGATTATTATGATTACATCATAATAGATGAATGTCATCATCAAAAAGCAAATAGTTATAGAGACATAATTAATTATTTCAAACCAAAAGTTTTACTTGGCTTAACTGCAACTCCAGAAAGAATGGATGGTGGAGACATTTTAGAAGATTTTGAGAATAAGATTGCTGCAGAAATTAGACTTCCAGAAGCAATGAATCGAAAATTGCTTTGTCCTTTTCAATATTTTGGAATTACCGATAGTGTTGATTTAACAAACGTAAGTTGGTCAAGAGGAAAATATGCACCAAGTGAATTAACAGATTTGTATACAGGGAATGACAGAAGAGTTAGGGAAATCATAGATGCATTAGACAAATACACAAAAGATATAAATGAAGTTAGGTCTTTAGGTTATTGTGTTACAATGGAACATGCAAAATTCATGGCTAAAAAATTTACTTTAGCTGGATTAAAAGCTGGCTATCTAACTAGCGAAAACAGTAAAGACAGAGTTTATATTCGTCAGAAATTAGAAAAAAAAGAAATCAATTATCTATTTGTTGTCGACATGTTTAACGAAGGAATCGATATTCCAGAAATCGATACGGTTTTATTTTTAAGACCAACTGAAAGCTTAACAGTCTTTTTACAACAATTAGGAAGAGGATTAAGACTTCATGAAGAGAAAGATTGCTTGACAGTTTTAGATTTTGTTGGAAACTCAAAACCTGAATACAACTTTGAAAGTAAGTTTAGAGCTTTAATAGGTAAAACAAATACAACTGTTTTAAAAGAAATTGAGGACGATTTTCCTCATCTACCTTTAGGTTGCTCTATCATTTTAGAGAAAAAAACAAAAGAAACAATACTTAAAAATATTACAGCTGCAACCTCATTAAATAAGAATAAGTTAATTCAAAGAATACAGCAATTTCAACATGACACTTATCTACCTTTAACAATCGGTAACTTTAGTAAGTTTTATAATATACCATTACAATCAATATACAAAAGAGGTAGCTGGAAACGATTATGTCAATTAGCCGGAAAAATCAATGATTTTGATCCGAAAAATGAGAAAGAAATAGTCTCTGCCATATCGAATAAATGGCTTTCAACAAATTCGTTAAGCTATTTTACATTCATTTTAAAAATTGCCAAACAAAATTTTAATATAAATATTTCAGAATTCAATCAAAACGAAAAAATCATGCTTTTGATGTTACATTATGATGTTTGGCAAAAAGAAGGTGGTTTTGATTCATTAGAAGAAAGTATTAAAACAATTGGTTTAAATAAAATTTTAATTGAAGAAATTAAAGAAGTTCTCGAATTATTAATCGAAAATATCGACTTTAAAGAATTACCTATTCAGCTACCTTATGAACAGCCATTGAAATTGCATAGTCGTTATACTAGAGACCAAATATTATCAGCATTTAAATTTAGTAGTTTTAACAAAAAATCATCTAATAGAGAAGGAACAGCATTAAATAAAGACTTAAATACTGAAATATTATTTATCAATCTTATAAAATCCGAAGAAAACTTTTCACCAACAACAATGTATGATGATTATGCTGTAAATGAATTATTATTTCATTGGCAAACTCAAAATTCTGCTAGACCAGATTTGGGAAAAGGTCTATCATATATCAAGCATAAAGAACAAGAAAAAAGAATTCTTCTTTTTGTTCGAGAAAAAGCAAAAAATGAATTTGGTAAAAGTACCGGTTACGTATTTATTGGAGAAGGAGAAATAAAAGACCATTATGGTTCAAAACCAATGAATATTAATTGGGAATTAAAAGAGCCAATGCCTCTTTATTTATGGAAAGATGCTGCAAAATTATCAATTGGATAAATTATTAACAAAAATAGTATAATTCAACATGAAAAAAGAAAAGCAAACATTATTTGCTATCTATAAAAACGACATTCATTTAGGAAATGAGAAGGGAAACAATTTAAAAGCTGCAATAAAAAAATATCTTATTGCAGCATTATTTAAGGAATCTTTAAATGATAAAGAATTCGTTTCTTCGTATTCAGGTAAAAAAGCAATTAAAGGCAACCACTTTTTATAGAAATGCCCCTCTTAAAACTTATACTCACCAAGAGGTTTCGGAAACTTCTCTGGGTTGGCAGCTAAGTGGTAACGAGGATCGTCGATACCTTCTTCGATAACTCCATCAAAAATAGGAGATGCTTTGTATAAAAGCACTTTACAATCTTCACTTAAATGCTTTAACGTAACTTTTTTACCCGCTGCTTGGTATTTTTCTACCAAAGCAAATATTGCCTCGATGGCAGAGTGGTCTGAAACTCTAGACTCTACAAAATCAATTTCAATGTTTTCTGGATCTGTTTTAATATCAAACTTATCATTAAAAGCAGTAATACTTCCAAAAAACAAAGGTCCCCAAATTTCGTAAATCTTTGTACCATCTGCTTTAAAACGTTTTCTTGCTCTAATTTTCTTAGCACTTGTCCATGCAAAAGATAAAGCAGAAATAATAACCCCTACAAATACTGCAATGGCTAAATCGAAAAACACCGTTACTGCAGATACAATAATTAATACTGCGGCATCCGATATTGGTATTTTCTTTATAATTCTAAAACTAGACCAGGCAAAGGTTTCTATAACCATCATAAACATAACCCCAACCAAAGCTGCAATTGGTACTTGTTCTATATATTTATCTGCAAATAAAATAAAGGTTAATAAAGTTAATGCCATCATAACACCAGACAAACGGCCTCTACCCCCTGCATTGATATTAATTACAGTTTGCCCAATCATACCACAACCACCTGTACCACCAAACATACCGCTTAAGATGTTACCAGCACCTTGCGCTACACATTCTTTATTACCATTACCTCTAGATTCTGTTAACTCGTCTACCAAGTTCATTGTCATTAGCGTTTCTATCAAACCAACAGAAGCAGCTAAAAAGGCATACGGCGCAATAAATTTTAAAGTGTCTAGATTAAAAGGAAGGTTGCTCCATAATTCTAATACATTTAAGTTTTTAGAAAGTTCTGCTATTCCGTTTAAGCCAGCTCCTCCTCCATCTCTAATAAAGTCTCCCACATTTATAGAACCTAAACCACTAAATATAGACACCAATGTTACGATTAAAATAGCGGTTAATGCTGCCGGTATTTTTGTTGTTAATTTAGGCAAACCCCAAACAATAAACATGGTTAACAACACCAAACCAATCATAACATACAGTGTTTTACCTTGCATGGTTGTTTTTACCACACCACTATCTTTTACAGTGTAAAAACCTTCTTTATCTGCATTATAGATTACCTTCTTTGTGTTGATATCAAAGACCTGACCTTCTGAAACTAAAAATGCGTCTTGGTTGGTATTTGCGTTTTTAATAGTACTACCTTCTATTGTAAACAGCACTGTGCCAGAAGCAAGATCTTTTACTTGATTATTTTCTACTTTATATACCAATTCTTTGGCAGTTGTTTTACGCATGTTTTGTCCGTAAACATCTTTCTTGTTTTCGGTAAACATACCCAATTGTGCCATAAAAATAACAATAGCCAAACCGTTTACAAACCCCATCATTACAGGGTGCGGAATTAACCTTACAAACTTACCTAGTTTAAACAAACCGGCAATTACCTGTATAACTCCCATTAAAACCACTGCTGCTAACAGGTAGAAATACCCCATATTTTCTACAGGTGTATCAAAAAGCAATCCTTTGGCGTGCCCTTCTTGTATCATATTTACAAAAATAACGGCTACAGCACCAGCTGCACCAGAAATTAATCCTGGTCTACCACCAAAAACAGCAGAAATTAATCCAATAACAAAAGCACCAAACAAGGCCACAATTGGGCTAATTTGCGCCACAAAAGCAAAGGCTACCACCTCTGGTATCATTGCTAAAGAAACCGTTATACCAGCTAATGCATCATCTTTTGCATTTGGCATTATTTTTTTGATAAATCCTGTCATTTTATTGTAGCTTTTTAGAAGTCGGCAAAGATAGAATGTTTTTTGAGAATATTACATATTTAGGTAAGTATCATAAACTAAAGCGATGTTTTTGTACGAATTTGTTAGCGCTATTGCTGCCTTTTTTTGATTCTTAAAAACAACCTTTGTAATGCCCTCTTCTAATTGTGGAGTTAAAGCGCCCGCATAGGTCGTTGTCATCAAATACCAAAAGGTTTCTTTTAATTTCATTCCGTTTTGAAAATAAACATGGTACGTAGTAAGTAAAGGTTGTACCAATTGCAAACTATCTATACCACATTCTTCTTCTACCTCTCTTACAGCAGCTTCTTCTACAGACTCGCCTTTTTCGATTCTTCCTTTAGGTAAATCCCATTTATCAAATCTGTAAATACACAATATTTCTTTGTGCGTATTTAAAACCAAACCACCGGCTGCAGAAACGATATTAAAAGTTTTTAAAAAAGCACGCCAACCTTCTTCTAAATTGGGCGTATAAAGCGTTATCCCCTTAACACTGTTACTTTTAAGTTTGTGTATAATTTCTTCTGTTACAGAATTTTTTAAAATATACAAAGGAAAATCTTTCTCTTTTTTTTGAGAAGATGTTACAATTATTGGCTTATCATTTACAAAAACTTTATACATTTGCGGTATGATTTTAAACAAAGATACGGCAAAAAAAACAGCTGAACTTTTACTACAAGTAAAAGCAATTAAGCTAAATCCAAGCGATCCTTTTAATTGGGCATCGGGTTGGAAATCGCCAATTTATTGCGATAACAGAGTAACGCTTTCATATCCTCCGGTTCGTATTTTCTTAAAAGAAGAAATTGCAAAAATTGTTGAGAAAGAATACGGTAAACCAGATGTAATTGCTGGTGTTGCAACGGGTGCAATAGCAATTGGTATTTTAGTAGCGCAAGAATTAGGTGTACCTTTTATTTATGTAAGACCAGAACCTAAAAAACATGGTAGAAAAAACCAAATTGAAGGGCATTTAGAAAGCGGACAAAATGTAGTGGTTATAGAAGATTTAATAAGTACTGGTAAAAGTAGCTTAAATGCAGTAGATGCTTTAAAAGAAGCGGGCGCTGTTGTTAAAGGTATGGTCGCTATTTTTTCTTATGGATTTGAGGTTGCGACAGACAATTTTAAAGAAAAGAACGTTGCACTTACTACGTTAAGCAACTACGACAACTTGTTAGAACAAGCTCTAGAAAGTAATTATATTTCTGAAAAAGAATTGATTACCTTGCACGAATGGAGAAGAGAGCCTAGTACTTGGAATCAATAAAAAAGATTAACAACATGAATATTACAGGAAACAAAGTTGTGATTGATAAATCGCAAGAAGAATTATTTAACTTTTTTAGCGACTTAAATAATTTTGAAAAAATAATGCCAGAAAACACACAAAAGTTTGAGGTTGATGGCGATTCTTTTTTATTTAGCTTACCAGGAATGCCAGAAATAAGATTGGTATTAAAAGAAAAAACTGAATTTTCTAATATTACCCTTGGTGCTGCTAGCAGTAAATTATCTTTTGCATTGGCTGCGGATATTGTTAAAATTGAAGATACTAAAAGTGAGGTTTCTTTAAATTTTAATGGAGATTTTAACCCAATGATGGCTATGATGGTAAAAAAACCATTATCTAAATTTGTAGATACTTTGACAGAAAATATCTCGAAACTTTAAAGTAAAGAAATTTCTTTAATGCCAAATTCTAAAATGGTTTCATCTTCTACTTCTACTTGAAGTTTACCATCTATAGAAATACCTCGAATTACACCCATAAACAAAGCATTTTTACTATCTTTAAACATAGTAGGAATGTTTTTTTTATGCAACACATGTAAATAGTCTTTTTCTAAAATCTTAAAATTATCAGATTCTAAAACTGCTATCTTTTCTTTCAACTTTAAAATAAGTAAATCTAAAATTTCTTCTAGATCATAAGGTTTGGGTCTTATCAGTATTAAAGAACTCGCTTTTTCTAAGTGCGCAGGAAAAACAGTTTGATTTACATTGAGTCCAATTCCGATTACAGAGGATGCTATTTTTGCCCCTTTTAAACTATTTTCAACTAAAACTCCGCAAATTTTCTTGTTTACTGCCAAAATGTCGTTAGGCCATTTAATGGTTACTTTCGGAATTTCTAAAGCTGTTAAAACTTGATAAATAGCTAAAGAAACTGCAAAATTCAAGTATCTTCTTTTCGAAATATCCAAATCAGAAAAACGAACAAAAACACTAAATATCAAGTTCTTATAAGGTTCTGAAACCCAAACACTGCCTTGTTGCCCACGACCATTTACTTGGTTATCTGTAACAACAACTGTGTAATTTTCTAGGACAGAATTAGATGCCATTTCTTTTAAAAAAGAATTGGTAGAATCGATGGCACTAAGTTTGATTATTTTCAAGTGTTAAATAAAGTGTAAACAAGTTCAATATTACATAAAATAGTCGCAAAAAAATAATAACTTTGCGTTTAAATTAGAAAAAAATTAATGACAAATAAACAAGTAAGTACAGATGATTTAATATCTGTTATAATTCAGGGAATTGAGGAAGTTAAAGGAGAAGATATTCAATTACTTGACTTACGCGAAATTGAAAATACCGTTTGCGATTATTTTATAATTTGCTCTGGTAACTCCAACACACAAGTAAAAGCAATTTCTGGTTCGGTTCAAAAAATGGTAAGCAAACAGCTAAAAGATAAGCCTTGGCACATAGAAGGTGAAAATATTGCTGAATGGATTCTAATGGACTATGTAAACGTTGCAGTACATATCTTTCAAAAACAAACAAGAGATTTTTATGACATTGAAGGTCTTTGGGGAGATGCAAAAATTACAGAAATAAAACCAGCTTAAATTTTTAGATTTTATAAAAAATGAACGAAAATAAAAAAGACAACAACACAAATACACCAAAATTTAAGTTTAACGCTTATTGGATTTATGGTGCGATTTTAGTATTACTAATTGGATTTCAGTTTTTTAGCAGTGGCGACTTAGCTACTAAAAGCATCTCGAAAAACGAGTTTAATGAGGTTTTAAGAGATAATGATATTTCTAAAATAATTGTAGTTAATAACAACGTCGCTCAGGTTTTTATAAAAGAAGAAGCTATTAAGAAAGAGAAATATCAAAAATTAATAAATTCTACATTTTACAGAAAAGGATCTTCTTTGTACGAATATAATTTTGGTGATTTACAAAATTTTGAAAACAGCTTACAAGAAGCTAAAAAAGAAAACGATTTAACTTTCGATTTAAAAAACGAAAGTAGAACAAGCATGTTAGATACCCTAATTGGTTTTTTACCTTTTATTATCTTAATTGCTATTTGGTTATTCTTTATGCGTAGAATGTCTGGCGGTGGTGCTGGTTCTGGTGGTGGTGGCCAAATTTTTAACATTGGTAAATCGAAAGCTAAGTTATTTGATAAAGACACGAAAGTAAAAACAACTTTCGAAAATGTAGCAGGTTTAGAAGGTGCTAAAGAAGAAGTACAAGAAATTGTAGACTTTTTAAAAAACCCAGAAAAATATACTTCACTTGGTGGTAAAATACCAAAAGGAGCTTTATTAGTAGGGCCTCCGGGAACAGGTAAAACTTTATTAGCAAAAGCTGTTGCAGGTGAAGCTGGTGTACCTTTCTTTTCGTTATCTGGTTCAGACTTTGTAGAGATGTTTGTTGGTGTTGGTGCCTCTAGAGTTAGAGATTTGTTTAAACAAGCTGCTCAAAAATCGCCTTCAATAATATTTATTGATGAAATTGACGCAATTGGTAGAGCTCGTGGTAAAAATAGCATGACAGGTGGTAACGATGAAAGAGAAAACACATTAAACCAATTGTTAACAGAAATGGATGGTTTTGGTACAGATACAAACGTTATTGTTATTGCTGCAACCAACAGAGCAGATGTTTTAGATAGCGCACTTATGCGTGCTGGTCGATTTGATAGACAAATCTATGTAGACTTACCTAATATTAATGAGCGTAAAGCAATTTTTGAGGTTCATATTAAACCTTTAAAATTAGCAGATGATGTAAATGTTGAGTTTTTAGCACAACAAACACCTGGTTTTTCGGGTGCAGATATTGCTAATATGTGTAACGAATCTGCTTTAATTGCTGCTAGAAACGGTAAAACTGCGATTCATCATCAAGACTTTTTAGATGCTGTAGATAGAATTGTTGGTGGTTTAGAAAAGAAAAACAAGGTAATTACACCAAAAGAGAAAAAAGTAATTGCTTATCACGAAGCTGGTCATGCAACAGTAAGTTGGATGTTAGAACATGCTGCACCCTTAGTAAAAGTAACTATTGTACCAAGAGGACAATCTTTAGGAGCTGCATGGTATTTGCCAGCAGAAAGGTTAATTGTACAAACAGAACAAATGTTAGATGAAATGTGTGCTACACTTGGTGGTAGAGCTGCAGAAAAAATCATCTTTAATAAAATATCTACTGGTGCTTTAAGTGATTTAGAAAAAGTTACCAAGCAAGCAAGAGCAATGATAACGGTTTATGGTTTAAATGAAGAAGTTGGTAATGTTACCTATTACGATTCTTCTGGAAACGATTCTTTTGTGAAGCCTTACAGTGATGATACTGCAAAAAGAATAGACCAAGAAATTTCTAAATTAATCGAGAATCAATACCAAAGAGCTATTGAGTTATTGGATAATAATAAGGAAAAATTAGCAGTTTTAGCAGAGTTGCTTTTAGAGAAAGAAGTTATCTTTAAAGACGATTTAGAAAAAGTATTTGGTAAAAGGCCATTTGAAGCATTAGATGCAGAAGTAAAAGTAGAAAAATTGATTGAAGAAGAAGCGAATGTTCCCCCAGCAGCAGAAAGCACTGAGGAATAATCTAATATTCGACAATTAAGAATGAATTTTTTAAAAAAGATATTTAACATACCGGTTAAAGAAGATAAAGAAATCCAAAGACAAGAAGTAAACTTGTCTTTGGATGATCTTTTTGTACATAATTTTATAGAAAAAGGTGGTAAATTTCTATATTGTTTAAAGAAAGAAGAGGTTTTAGAGAATCTAAAAAGAATACTTTCTGAAAACGATTGGAAAGAAATTTTACTAATAAATGACAATTTACGCAGATTTATAGACGAAGATAAAATTGCAATACACAGTAATTTTAAAAAATCGGTTCCTTTTCTTACTTCATGCGAACATTTAATTGCAGATAAAGGAGAAGTTTTATTTTCTTCCAATCAATTAAAGAGTACCAAGTTATCAGAATTATCAGAAAACTTTATTGTTTACGCCACAACTAGTCAACTAGTTAGAAACACTGGCGAGGGTTTAACAGGTATCAAAACAAACTCTAAAGATACTTTGCCTACAAATATATCTTCAGTAAAAAATTATGAGATCAATAAAAAAGATGATAATTTTTTAAATTATGGCAACAGTAATACAAAAAACTTATATTTGCTGCTGTTAGAAGATTTATAATATGCGCAACCTTTTAAGAAGGAGTTTTTCTGGAATCATATATGTTTTAATTTTTATATCTGCTATTCTTTTTTCTAAAGAATCTTATATGGCTTTAATTGCATTTTTTGGTTTTGTTGCCGTTTGGGAACTTTCAAAAATGATTCAATTAAAAAGTATAGGTGCTTATTTACTTTTTGGTTTTTCGCTATTTCTAATAATTAAAAGACCTTACAATTACGCTATTAGTATTATTTTGGCTATAAATATTGCATCTTCAATATTTTTAATTTTTCAGTTATTTAAAAAGAAAGAAATTAAATTTAAAACAGAAAGAGATAAACTAGGTTTAACAATAAGATATCTTATTTTTTCTTTTTGTTTCTTAATTTTATTACCTTTTGTAAATGAAGAGTATAGACCTTATATAATGATATCTATCTTAATCCTTATTTGGGTAAACGATAGTTTCGCTTTCTTGGTTGGTAAAAACTTTGGTAAAACAAAATTGTTTGTTTCTGTTTCGCCTAAAAAAACCATCGAAGGTTTTATAGGTGGTTTTGTGTTTTCTTTAGTGGCAGCATATTTTATTAGTCGATTAAACAACGATTTTTCTTTACTAAATTGGTTTATCATAGCTACAATTGTTTCTGTAATTGGTACAATTGGTGATTTGGTAGAATCTAAATTGAAAAGACAAGCAAAAATTAAAGACAGTGGTAATATTATGCCAGGTCATGGAGGTATTTTAGATAGGCTAGATAGTTTATTATTTGCGGCTCCGTTTGTATATTTGTATATTAACTTTATTATTTAAGTATGATTCGTTTTCATAAAGAAGGGTATAAAATTATTGTAATTGCTTTTATTTTATCTATTGCAGGTATTTTATTGGCAGATAAATTCATTGAAATTATTTGGCTTGTAAAAGTTATTCAAATAGCGATACTAATATTGCTTTTTACAGTACTTCAATTTTTTAGAAACCCTAAAAGAATTACCACTTTAGATGAAAGAACTATCATTGCGCCAGTTGATGGTAAAGTTGTTGTGATTGAAGAGGTAGAAGAACCAGAATATTTTAAAGATAAAAGATTACAAGTATCTATCTTTATGTCTCCAATAAATGTACACGTTACTAGATATGCAATGAGCGGTATAATTAAATACAGCAAATACCATCCAGGTAAATATTTAGTTGCATGGCATCCAAAAGCTTCTACTGAAAATGAAAGAACAACGGTTGTTATCGAAAACAATGTAATAGGAGAAGTTTTATACAGACAAATTGCAGGTGCTTTGGCTAAAAGAATTGTAAACTACGCAAAAGAAGGTGAAGAAGTAGTGCAAGGTACCGATGCTGGTTTTATTAAGTTTGGATCTAGAGTAGATTTATATTTACCAATAGGTACAGAATTGGCTGTAAAACTAGGTGATAAAGTAAAAGGAGGCACACAAATTGTAGCAAGAAAATAAATAATATGAATAGTGATTTAGACAAAGAGTTTAAAGAAGCTTTCATTAAAATATCTGAGCTTAAAGAGGCAGTTACACCAGATATTATGCTTAAATTTTATGCGTATTACAAACAAGCTAATTATGGAAGTAATTTACCTTTTGAAAACGTTTTAAATGTTAGAAATGCATTTAAATTAAATGCTTGGATGCAATTAAAAGGCATGTCTTCTAAAGAAGCAAAACAAGAATATATAAAATTAGCAAACGCAGTATTAAATAAAAAACAATCAAAATGAAAAAAGCATTTATTTTATTATTATTAGTTGCAACAAACATCAGTTTTATCTCTTGTAAATCTGATAAAACAACATCGAAAACAACACAAAAAGAAGACAATGCTAAGTTTTCTGTAAATAAAGCTGAAAAAGAAATTAATTTTACAGCATATAAATTTACAGAAAAAACACCTGTAGGTGGTCAATTTAGACAAGTAGATGTAATTTCTGGTGGAACTGGAGAAACGATTAAAGAAGCAATTAACAATACAGAATTCTCTATTCCTGTTAGTAGTATTTTTACAAAAGATTCTAGTAGAGATTACAAAATTCAGAAGTTTTTCTTCGGAGTAATGTCTGACACAAAATTACTTTCTGGGAAATTAAATATCGAAAATGACTCTATTGGTAGTGCAATGATTAAAATGAACGGGGTATCTAACAAAGTACCTTTTAAATACACAATTGTAAACAATACTTTTGCCATGAGTGGTAAAATGGACGTTAGTAATTGGAATGCCTTAGATGCTTTGGCTTCTTTAAATAAAGTTTGTGAAGCTTTACATACTGGTTCTGACGGAGTTTCTAAAACTTGGAGCGAAGTTGCACTAAACATCACTACAAAATTCTAGAAATTTGTAACGATAATTCAAAAAATATATTATATTTGGCTGTTAAATTTATGTTAACAGCCTTTTTTTTTGCGCTAACATAAACTTTAATTAACCTTTTTTACCCCTAAAATAAATGACTAAAAAAATTACCCCTAATTTTTTAAGGCATCTTCTTGCCTTAATTATTTTTTCACAATCATTAAGTTTCTTTTCGCAAAACAATGTTTATTTAAACGTAAACTGGCCAAGTTATTCAGGCGAAAATAAAATGGAGATTATCAATTCATCCAATCAAGTTGTTTTATCAATTGATGATAATTTTGGGAATGGAGCAGACACAAGTTTTTTAAATCAAAACTCCTCTGCTGTAAACCTTCCTAACGGAAATTATACCATAAGAGTTTATGATCAATATGGTGATGATTGGAACGGAACTGGGCCTTACGGAAAAGTTTTTGTAAATGGAGCTGAAGCATTTAGTTTCGACGGAAACTTTCCTAATAACGCCTCTGCTAACACAGCTATTCAGTTTGATTTTTCATTTGATATAGGCTTAGATGATGCATCATTTGCTTATCCAAATAGCAGTTATTCAATTTCGGACACTGACCCTACTCCTACAATTACCGGAGAAACTGGCGGTACTTTTACAGCAACAGCTGGTTTGGTAATCAATGCTGCAACAGGTGTTATCGACCTTTCAGAATCTACTATTGCTAATCATACAATAACGTATACTACAAACGATCCAGATCAAAGTAGTTCTCAGCAAAACATTACAATTAATTTTGCTACATCTCAATACCATAATACTTCAAAAAAATATATAGAATATATTCCTGGTACGATGCCTGTTATTATTTCGGCTCCTCACGGAGGTAGACTTACCGGCGGAGAATTAACTACTAGAAGTTGTGGTACAGGAGAAATGGATGATAACACAGACGTTTTAATTAGAGAAATTCAAAAAAAGTGTTTTGATGAATTTGGTGTATATCCTTATATAATCATCAATAATCTTAGAAGAAATAAACTAGATCCTAACAGAACTAAAAGTGTAGCAACATGTAATAATACAAGTGCTTACGAATACTTTGATGCTTACCATGATTTTATTGACCAAGCAAGTGCAGATGTGAATACTAAGTTTGGTAAAGGTTTATATATAGATTTACACGGACAAAGTCACTCGATACCAAGAATAGAAGCTGGTTATAATTTACCAAGTAACTCTTTTGATGAAGATTTAAATAATACATCAACTAATGCTGCAGAATTAGCAAGAGTAACCATCAAAAATTTAATTGAAAATAACTTACAAAATTTAACTTTTGAAGATTTAGTTAGAGGATCTGAAAGTTTTGGAGGTTTAATGCAAGTTACCGGAGGTGCTGAATATGCTGCTTTAGGACATGCAGGTTGTGGAAGAACTGAAGGATACAGAACTGTACCAAGTCATATTGGAAATGGTGGACAAGGTTCTTGTGATGATACGAATCCTGGAAGTAATGCTTATTTTGCCGGAGATTATTATAGTAATATAAGACATGGTTCTGGTAGTACAAGTAACGCAAACTCTGTTGTAGGCGGTGGTGGAACTGTAAACGGTGGTGGTGGTACTATTGATGGTATTATGACAGAAGTTAATAGAAGAGTTAGAGATTTAGGAAATGCTTACGCTTCTACTTACGGTGTTTCAGATTCTAGATCAGCTACAATTCCTTATTTTTCTAGAGATTACGCTAAAGTGTTAGAAAAATTTATCGATTTACATTATAATGATTTTTCTAATTTTTCTTATGATAACACTAGCTACTCTATAAACGGAGTTAATACAACTCCAACCATACAAGGAATTTTGGGTGGAGAGTTTTCTTCAACTTCTGGCTTAGACTTGAACACCGCTACCGGAGAAATTTACGTTGCTTCTTCTACCCCAGGAACGTATACAATTGCATATACTGCACCAAACGTAGGTAGTTTTTATAAAAAAGAAATAGAAATTACCATTAATACAGATGAAGTTACTAATGAGTTTACAGTTACTTCTGGTAATTGGTCTGAACCTTCTAATTGGAGTTTAAATAGAGAACCCATAGCAACAGATAATGTTTTAATTCCTTCTGGAAATACTGCATATTTAGATGGCAATCAAAAATTGATTAATGATATTAGTGTAGAAGGAAGCTTAACTATAAATTCAGATAGATCGTTAACGGTTGCTGGTAATTTAGATAATACAGGTAACTTTACAATAGCATCTGGTGCATCTTTAATTGTAAATGGTACCGCAACTGGTAACCTGGTTTACAATAGAAATATTGATGGAAATAAATGGTATTTAATAGGGTCTCCACTAGCAGGACAGACTATTGTAGACTTTGCAAACAATCACCCAAGTATTGCTAAAGGATCTGGATCTGGAACGGATAGAAACATTGCTTTGGCTCCTTTTGACAATTCAAAAGCAAATTCTTTAAGATGGTCTTATTATAAAGTTGGTCAAGTTGATGAAATTAATGGTGATGATACTGCAGATTTGTTAGCTCCAGGAAAGGGTTTTACCACTAGATTAACTTCCAACGGAACTTTAGCCTTTACAGGTACAATAAATACCGAAAATGTAGCAAAAACGGTAACTCAAGGTACAAACTCTTTTAACTTGGTTGCGAATCCTTATACTTCTTATTTAAGTAGTGCCGATTTCTTAACTCAAAATTCTGGTGTAGGAAAAAGTTTAAAAACACAAACTTTATGGGTATGGAATCAAAATTTAAACGGAGGATTAGGTGATTACGATACAAGAGTAACTGTTCAAAATTTTGAGATAGCACCAGGACAAGCCTTTTTTGTTGAAGTTGAAAACACTAATGATATCAATTTTTCTGCGGCTGCACAAAGTCACCAAAATACAGATACATTCTTAAAATCTGAGAGACCAGAAATTAAATTGAATATTACAGACGGTACAAATATTAAATTTACAGAAATCTATTATATAGACGGTACAACAACAGGTTTTGACAATGGTTATGATGGAGAAATCTTTAACGGAGTTAGCTCTAATTTTCAGGTTTTTAGCGGTTTAGTTTCTAAAACTGATGAGAAAAAATTAAGTATCCAATCTTTACCTAATAGTAATCATGAAACAATGATTATACCAATAGGAATTAATGCAAAATCTGGAACAGAAATTGAATTTTCAACAGAAATTAAAAACCTACCAGCTGGTTTAAATGTTTATTTAGAAGACACATCTAAAAATACATTTACAAAATTAAGCGATAGTAACAGCAAACATAAAATTGTTTTAGAAGAAGATTTAAACGGAACTGGTAATTTCTACTTACATACTAGAGCCAAAGTATTAGCTACAGAAACAGAAGTTTTAGATAACGTATCTATTTATAGTTCTAAAGGTAAAGTAACTATTAATGGTATTGTTAATTCTGATATTAACTTATCGATTTTTACGATTCTTGGTAGTAAAGTTTACAAGACAAACTTTACATCTAACGGTAGATCAGAAATTACATTACCAAAATTATCTAAAGGAGTTTATCTTTTACAAATAAAGAGTAGCACAAATAAAATCACAAAAAAAATAATTTTAGAATAATCCCTATACATTCAATAAATGGAAAATAATAAAGACATTACAAGAAAAGAAGCCATAAAAAAAATTGGTAATTATGGTAAATATGCTGCTTTAACTGCTTTAGGAACCTATATGATTTTAAATCCGCAGAAAGCACAAGCGCAATCGCCAGAGCCACCTGGTGCAAACTTTTAAAACAATTTTTACTCATGATTTTTAAAAGTCTAATAAGCCCCAGATACTTTTTAAAATCATAAAGAGAAAGACGAACTTTATAGTTCGTCTTTTTTTTTAAAATATTATTTTAGAATAACTACTAGCTACGAAATTGATAATTTTTAAATGTTTTTTTATGAATAAATTTATTGCTACCCCCAAAAAAAAACAAAAAGATAAATTATAGGGTGTTTTTCCTATATTAAATAATTAAACAATCAAAAATTAACATACTAAAGTAGGTTAAAAAATAAATCGAAAACGTTTTCGATTTTCCGCAAACGTTTTCGATTTATTTTTTTTTTTTTGATTCATAAAACTGTAATAATTTTACATCGTAGAAACAAAAGATAATCAAAAAATTAATTAAAAAAACTCTATTAAAAACCCCCATGTTAGACTATAGAGATTTCAAATGAAGCCCTAACTTCATTTACATAAATCCCCTAGATTTTATTACCTATAAATTATACCCCCATATATTTTATAGGTTATAAAAACAAAAAAGACGAACTTATCAGTTCGTCTTTTTACTTTAAACTACACCAAACATAACATTCCCCCAAACGTTACATTTAATATATCATAAACTTAATTTATATAAAATAAGCTTGTTTTTATTACATTTTACGCAATGCTTTCTCTAAACTTTCAAATTTAAATTTAAAACCAGTATTTAAAATTTTACTACTAGATAATCTACTACCTTCTAAAAGGATAACTGCCAACTCTCCGAAAACTAATTTTAACAAAAAACCAGGTACGGCTATTGGTAAAAAAGGTCTACCAATAGATTTTGCTAAAATTTTAGAAAAAGACTTACTTGTGTGAAATTCTGGAGAAACGGCATTAAAAACTCCTTCAAAATTATCTTCAACAGATTTTAAATATAAATTACATAAATCTTCGATATCAATCCAAGACATATATTGATTTCCAGAACCTAACGGAGAAATTATAGGTGTTTTCATTTTTTCTAACGCACCACCTTTTTTAGACAATACAATACCTGTTCTTAATATTGTTACGGGTACATTTAACTCTTTAAATTTATTTGCCGCATTTTCCCACTTTAAACAAACCTCTCCTAAAAAATCATCTCCAGATTTATCATTTTCTTTAAAAACATTATTCACTGTTTTTGCTCCGTAGTAATTACTACCCGAAGCAGAGATAAAACCTTTTAATTGAATATCTAATTTTTTAATCTTATCGAAAAGTAAATTTGCAGTCTCTACCCTACTCTCAATAATAATTTGTTTTCTTTTATCAGTCCATCTTTTATCTGCAATACCAGCTCCAGCTAAATGAATTATATAATCGATATTTGTCAATGCTTTTTCATCAACGAATCCATTAGAAATATCCCATTTAAATTCATTCTCATTTGAAGGATTTCTGCTAAGAATTCTTACTTCATGATTATTAGCTAGTAAAACTTCTGTTAATTTACTACCAACTAAACCTGTACCTCCTGTAATTAATATTATAGACATTCGACAAATATATAGAATTTTGTTTAATCTTTTTGTATTTTTGTAAAACAATAGGGTTTTTAAATTAACTTTTTAGAAAGATTTAAAATAACTAAATGTTGTATTTTTATTATGATGAAAAAAAATAAAATAAGAAAAGGATTTGTTTTTAAATCTTACGAAGCAGAAAACATCTCTCCTTTTGAAAAACTTTTCGAAATATTTAAAGAACTAATTACACATACTTCTGGTGATTTTGATGAAGCAATCGATTGGTTAAGATCTTTGGATGTAGAGTATAAATTAACCGATGAAAATTATACGATTGATGATTTTGTAGAAGACCTAAAAAAGAAAGGCTACATCAAAGAAGAAATCGATGGTAATGGAGTTGGCGGAACGAAAATTACTGCAAAAACAGAGCGTGCTATTAGACAACAAGCATTAAATCATATTTTTGGTAAAATTAAAAGAAGCGGTGCTGGTAATCATAAAAGTAAATCGCCAGGAATTGGAGATGAACATACAGGTGATTTTAGAGCATATCAATTTGGAGACTCCTTAGACAAGGTTTCTATGACAGAAAGTATTAGAAACGCACAAGTTAATAACGGAATTAACGATTTTAATCTAACAGAAAATGATTTAGTTGTAGAAGAAACGCTACATAAAAGCCAAATGAGTACTGTTTTAATGATAGACATTAGTCATTCTATGATATTATATGGCGAAGACCGAATTACGCCTGCAAAAAAAGTTGCCATGGCTTTGGCTGAATTAATTACAACAAGATACCCAAAAGACACTTTAGATATTATCGTTTTTGGTAACGATGCTTGGTCTATCAAAATTAAAGATTTACCATATTTACAAGTTGGTCCTTATCACACAAATACTGTTGCGGGTTTAAATTTGGCTATGGATTTGTTAAGAAGAAAAAGAAACACCAACAAACAAATATTTATGATTACAGACGGAAAACCAAGTTGCTTGCGTTTACCAGATGGTCAATATTATAAAAACAGTAATGGTTTAGATAAATACATTGTAAACAAATGTTATGCAATGGCACAACAAGCAAGAAAATTACACATTCCTATTACAACTTTCATGATTGCACAAGATCCGTATTTAATGCAATTTGTTAGAGCATTTACCCAAGCAAATCAAGGAAAAGCGTTTTATACCGGTTTAAAAGGTTTAGGAGAAATGATTTTTGAAGACTATGAAACCAATAGAAAAAAAAGAATTAAAGGATAAATAATACAAGTAGTAAAAATAGAACTATAAAATATTAATTACTACAAGTAAAAGAAAACTCAAATGAATATAAGCGGCATAAATACACTAGGAGATTTAAAAAAATCTGGATACGAATCGAAATCTATAAAAGATGAATTAAGAGAAAACCTCATCAGTAAAATGATGAATAAAGAAACCATATTTAAAGGTGTACATGGATATGAAAATACAGTAATACCAGAATTAGAAAGAGCTATTTTAAGTAAACATAACATCAATTTATTAGGTTTACGTGGTCAAGCAAAAACTAGATTGGCAAGATTGATGTTGACCTTGTTAGACGAATACATTCCGGTAGTAAAAGGTTCTGAAATTAATGATGATCCTTTAAACCCAATATCTAGAGTTGCAGTAGAATTAATCAAAGAAAAAGGAGATGACACACCTATTTTTTGGTTGCATAGAAACGAACGTTTTGCAGAAAAATTAGCAACACCAGATGTTACTGTAGCAGATATAATTGGTGATGTAGATCCTATTAAAGCTGCCAATTTAAAACTAAGTTATGCAGATGACAGAGTTATTCATTACGGAATGATACCAAGAGCAAACCGTTGTATTTTTGTAATTAATGAATTGCCAGATTTACAAGCTAGAATTCAGGTTGCTTTATTTAATATTTTACAAGAAGGAGATATTCAAATTCGTGGTTTTAAATTACGCTTGCCTCTAGATATGCAATTTGTATTTACTGCGAATCCAGAAGATTATACAAACAGAGGTAGTATTGTTACACCTTTAAAAGATAGAATTGGCTCTCAAATTCTTACACATTATCCTGCAGATATAGAAACAGCTAAAATAATTACTGCACAAGAAGCTAATAAAGTAGCATTACAAAAAGAGTTTATAGAAGTACCAGAACTAGCTAAAGATTTATTAGAGCAAATTGTTTTTGAAGCTAGAGATAGCGAATATATAGATGCTAAAAGTGGTGTAAGTGCAAGATTAAGTATTTCTGCATTCGAAAACTTATTAAGTACAGCAGAAAGAAGAGCCATTATATCTGGCGATTCGAAAACAATGATTCGTCTAAGTGATTTTGACGGAATTATACCTGCAATTACTGGTAAAGTAGAGTTGGTTTATGAAGGAGAACAGGAAGGTGCACACGTAGTTGCAGAGAAATTAATTAGAACTGCTATTAAAAATCTTTTTCCTGATTATTTTCCTGAAATTAAAAAATTAGAAAAACAAGAAGAAGAATCTCCTTATGATACTATTGTTTCTTGGTTTTTTAATATTGATACTGATTTTGAGTTATTAGATGATTATTCTGATAAACGATACAAAAAAGAGTTAGATAAAATAGAACCCTTGCAAAAATTAATTACAAAGTACCAACCAAACATGAATGATACAGATACTTATTTTATGAAAGAATTTGTTCTTTGGGCTTTGGTAGAGTATAAAAAATTAAGCAAACAACGTTTTACAGAAGGTACTCAATTTAAAGATCCTTACGGTAATTTTATTAGTGGTTTGTAAAAAAAGAAGCGATTTTTCGCTTCTTTTTTTTAATCTAACTTAAACATTTTAATTGGCTCATGATTTCCGCGCTTTAAATTTTCGCACATAATCAAAGATTTATCAATTTTTTGTTGACTCGTTTTATAACGAAGTACTCCATAGATTATACTTCTTTTTTTACCAGCTGTAAAACTTTCAAAAATTTGATTAGCATCAAAATCACTCATTAAAACCGCTTCTAGTTCTTCTGGCATTTCTACACCATATTTAGAAGTATCTTCAAAAAGTTGAATGTAAAACTCATCTCCTAAAGACACCCCCAATTCTTTTTGTTTCTGTTTACTAAGCATCATTTTATAATCCCCAGAAATTTTGTCTTTTTTTATTGCAGCGTAAAAATTAAGTTGAATATTTTTAAAAACTAATGCTACCTTAACACTATTCTTTAATTTGTCTACAAAGGGTTTATAAACCGAATTAGGTATAATTATGTTACGAATATTTGTGTGTACTAACTTAAGTTTTTCAGTTTGCATGTTACCAATTTCCTCTAGATTTAATATTTTTTTCGCAAAGAGATATTATTTCTGTAATTCTTTTTTCTTTAGTATTCTTTCTTTTTGCTTGGTTTAACCAATACAAAAAGCTTTTTCTATAACTTGGCGCAAAATTATTAAAGTTATCAAAAGCTGTTTTATTTTTATTAAACTCAATTTGTAAATCATCTGGAATAATACCTTTTTCAACTTCATCTAGAGCATTCCAAGAACCGTTTTTCTTTCCAATATCAATTATTTCTAAACCACTTTTATGCATTAAGTTATTAGAAATCAACTCTTTCACATGTTTTTTGTTTAAAGCACTCCAAACACTTTTAAGGTTTCGTTTACAAAAATATTGTCTTCTTTTTCCGTTTCCTAAGCTTTTAACAGTAGAATCTATCCAACCAAAACATATCGCTACTTTTACCGCTTCTTCCCACCGCATAGATGCTTCTTCATTTTCAACTTTATAAAAAATTAAATAAACACCTTGCTGTTTTTGATGATTATCTGCAAGCCAATTCCTCCACTCTACATCGTTTTTAAAATATAATTCTGGCTTAGTTGTTTTTAGCATACATACCTTTTTTATAATTAACAGAAGGAACACCGTTTAAGGTAAAAGGAATTGAAACCAAACCATTTTTTGTTGGCTTATAAATAGTGAAATGCAAATGTGGTTCTGAAGAAAAACCTGTATTGCCAGAATAACCAAAAATTTGTCCTTTTTTAATCGAATCACCTTTACTAACTAACACTCCATTTTTCTTAAAGTGCGCATATTGAACATAAGTACCATCATTATGCATAGCAAAAACAATGTTTGCTTTGTTTAAATATTTTTTACTTGTACCATTTTTTTCGAAATGATTTTTTACATCTACTACAATAGCGTCTCTAACTGCACATACTTCTTGACCAATATTCATCTTAAAATCTAATGCATATTTAGAAGTAATTTTATAATGTGAAAAACTACCAAAATTTCCTTGAAGTACTCTGTATCGTTTACCCTTTAAAAATGGCAATTGATAATTATAGAGTGTATCATAACTCTTTAAATTAGAAATACCATAATAACCATAAAATTTATAATGCTCTAATATATAATTGGTATCAACAACAGATTTATTGAATTTTAATAAGATTTTTTCACTCTTCTTATCAATATCTATAAATTGTTCTTTGGCAGCTCTATCTACTATTTTAATAAATATAGGAGAAACATTCTTATTTTGGGAAGTTACAAAAATTGAATCTGTAGTTAGATTGAATTTAATATAATTTGGTTTTTTATATGTTTCTGAACACGAGACCAATAAAAAACCAATAATTAAAATTCTAAAAATCACTTTATCTCCATATTTTATTAGGAAAAACTACAACACTTTCATGACCGTTCTCTCCTACTGCAGAAACACCAAAAAAGAAATTATCTATTACAATACCTTCTAAAGTAAACTCTGTTGTTTCTACATATCTAGAATGATTCCAAGTTGGTGAAGTTGTATCTCTCCAATAAATCTTGTAACCTTTAGCTCCGTCAACTTTACTCCATTTTAATTTTGCACTAGCTTGTACAATTCCTCCAATGGCAACTTCTTTAGGAGCTTCTGGTGCCCACGCTAAACTTGCTAAATTAATTGCATTTACAGCCGTTAATTTTTTAGCATACGGAAAATTAACATGCTCAAAAGTATCACCATAATTAATTCCGTTTTCGGTTCTAATATCTTGGTGCTGCTGTGTGTAATTTTCATGAGCTTCCATAATTCTAATTCCTGCAAAACCTAAATCGTTAAAAGGTCTATGATGCCCACCTCTACCAAATCTATCCAATCTATAAATCATCATCGGGTTCATTTCTGGCATATATGTTTTTACATTATTATGAATATATCTTGCCAACTGTCTAGAAATACCATCTACTTCACCACCATAAAAACGTCTCATTCTTCTTTGTCTTTCAGATTCATTTGCTGGTACTGGTTCAGAAAAAATTCTAAAAGATCTGTTATCAATTACTCCATCAACTCCTTCGATATTACCAATCATATCATTGTTTAAAATTCCGATAACATCCCAATTATTATCTTTTGCATATTTGGCTAAACCTGCACCTCCAAAAAGGCCTTGCTCTTCACCCGATAGACCAACATAAATAATACTACTTTCAAATTTATATTTACTTAAAACTCTTGCCGCTTCTATGGTTCCTGCCATTCCAGATGCGTTATCGTTTGCTCCGGGTGCATCCGTTGTAAAATCCATAGTATTACTAGCTCTCGAATCTATATCACCACTCATTATAACATATTTGTTTGGATATTTTGTTCCTTTTTGAACCGCAACAACGTTTACAACCCAAGCATCATGTGGCACTCTTCCGTTTCCTTTTTTGGTAACAAAATCTTTCTGATAAAACACATCAATACAATTGTTACAGTCTTTAGAAATAGATTCGAATTCAGATTTTATCCATCTTCTTGCAGCGCCAATACCACGTGTGTTAGAAATAGTATCAGAAAATGTATTTCGAGTACCAAATTCTGTTAACCTTTTAACATCAGCTTTAATTCTATCTGCAGAAACAGCATTAATAATATCGTAAATTTTTGCGTCTGTTTGTGCTGAAAGTGATACTGAAACAAACAATAATAATAGTATTGTAATTTTTTTCATGATTGATGTATTTAAGATTTAAAATGATTTTTTTAAATCTATAAAGTTGAATGAATTTGAATGATTTGTTAAAAATATGAATTTTTAAACAGATAGAAAATCTACAAATTATATTGCATTAAAATTCTCTAACTTTTAAGTTGGTTTTTTTAGAAGATTTACCTGTTTTTATGTTAAAATCTACGACACCTAAAACCAAATCTTCTTCTGTAATTACCTCTACCTTCCACATACCATCTTTTACGTTGTTTTTATAACTGTAGCCTCTATAACCATTATCTCTTCCGCCGGTTATTTCAAAGCCTATTTTATCGAGATTTTGCCAACTATCTAAAGTTTTATTATACCATTTCCATTGATGATATATTTTCTTTTTTAAATCTGTTGGTGCAAATATCGAAGTAAAAACATATACAGGTTTGTTTATAGTTCTATTGAAATCTATTTTATGATCTCGCCAAAAGATATACCAATTGTCTATTTCATAAGAAACTTTATAATTACCATTTTGTATTTGAATATTGTGTGCAACTACACCTTTATCTAATGCTAATGGCACAGGCGGAATTAATCTGAAATAATAAAAAGCATTTATAAGTATGTAAATACTAAAAATTAAACCAATCATCTTCCACTTTACCATTGCTACTCTTGTAGAGTAACTATTTTTATAAACTAAAATTATTAGTAAAAATGTAGATACAAGGCTTATTAAACCAGAAATAATAAATATTTCTGTGTTCATTTTTTTTAAAATTACCGGAATAAAAAAGCTCAAAAAAGTAAAATTCACAAAAAAATAAGCACCAAATTGCAAGTATTTATTTGAAACTCTTTTTTTTTAAAAATTCATTTGCAAACAATAAAAAAAGTAAAATGAGAAAAAAAGACGCTGTCTTAGATAAAGAAACACTTCTAGAAAAATAAATTACATACGCACTTGTTAATCCTCCTAAAAAAAACTGAATGGCTAAAGGTAAATACGTTTCATTTTTTCTAAAAAAAGTATTTTTCCATTTCTCACCATCAACCAAATTATAAATGTAAATACTAGCTGTCAAAAGCGTTATATAAGTGCATAGTATTACGATATCATAAACACGATCAATTCTACCAAGTGTTAAAGAATCCCAAGTAAAACCACCTATAAAGAAAAGTAAAGGCGCGTATTTTTGATGTCTTTTTATATACTGATAAAAACGAGACTTTTTGTACGTAATGTTTTTACTAATTCTTATCATTAAAAACTATAATTTTTATTAGTGAAGATAAATAAATTTTATCGATACAAATATCAGAATTTACTACTTATAATCTTTTAAATTTAACACAATCATTTGTACTTTTATCAAACAAAATTACAATTCTAATTTTTCAATTTTAAATAAAATGAAAATCATAATATCACCAGCAAAGTCTTTAGATTTTGAAACCAAAGCATCTACAGAAATCTTTACACAACCACGTTTTTTAGATAAATCTGAAAAATTGAGTAAAAAATTAAAATCGATTTCTAAAAATAAATTATCAGAATTAATGAAAATTTCTGATGATTTAGCTGCACTTAATTATGATAGAAACCAAGCTTGGAGTACTCCTTTCACAAAAGAAAATGCCAAACAAGCAATTTATTCTTTTACCGGAGCTGTTTTTCAAGGAATTGATGTAACAACTTTAAAAGAAGATAAAATACCCGTTTTACAAGATAAACTTAGAATTCTTTCTGGCTTGTATGGTTTATTAAAACCTTTAGATTTAATTCAACCATATCGTTTAGAAATGGGAACAAAATTAAAGGTAGGTAGAACAGAAAACTTATATAAGTTTTGGGATAATGACTTAGCAGATTCTCTTAATAACGAATTAACTGATGACGAACTACTTGTAAATTTAGCAAGCTCAGAGTATTTTAAGGCTTTACCTAAAAAAACATTAAAAGTACCAATGATAACACCTGTTTTTAAAGATTTTAAAAACGGACAGTATAAAACTATTATGACCTATGCCAAAAAAGCTCGTGGTTTAATGGTACGCTATATTATAGAAAACGATGTTGAAACTATAGACGATTTAAAAGGCTTTAATGTTGATAAATATCGTTTTTCTGAAGAAATGTCTTCTGGTAACGATTTGGTTTTTACAAGATAATGCAAATCATTAAAAAATATCTTATAATATTTTTACTGATACTTTTTATAGAGGTCTTTATTGCTTTATTTGTAAGAGATCAATTTATTAGACCTTTTATAGGCGATGTATTGGTAACCGTTTTACTGTTTGCTTTTTGTAGAATATTTTACAATGGTAACGCTTTAAAGTTAGCTCTTGGCGTTTTAATATTCTCATTTACCATAGAGTTTTTACAATATTTAAAATTGATAGAAATTCTTGGTTTACAAAATAACAAAATAGCAGTTACAGTTTTAGGCGCAACTTTCGATTGGTTAGATCTTTTAGCATATCTTTTAGGAGTTTTAATTTCTTATTTTATTGATAAAAAATTAAATACTCCTAAAAATTAACAATCTACCATTCTTACGGTTACAGCCAAACCACCTTCTGATGTTTCTTTGTAATTCTTATTCATGTCTTTCGCAGTTTCCCACATAGTATCGATCACTTTATCTAAATGTACTAAAGATTCTTTAGGATTGGTTTCTAGTGCAATTTCTGCTGCATGAATCGCTTTAATTGCGCCCATAGAATTACGTTCTATACAAGGCACTTGTACCAAACCAGCAATAGGATCGCAAGTTAAACCCAAATGGTGTTCCATTGCAATTTCTGCTGCTGATAAAGATTGAGCCGGTGTACCGCCTAACAATTCTGTTAATGCACCCGCAGCCATTGCAGAAGAAACACCAATTTCTGCTTGACAACCACCCATAGCTGCAGAAATCGTAGCATTTTTCTTAAAAATACTACCAATTTCGCCCGCAGTTAATAAGAATTGTTTAATTTGCTTAAAATCTGCTTCATGATTTTCAATAACCAAGTAATACATCAATACTGCCGGAATAACACCTGCACTTCCGTTTGTTGGTGCTGTAACCACCCTTCCTAAAGATGCATTTACTTCGTTAACAGATAATGCAAAACAGCTTACCCATTTTAAAATTTCTCTAAACTTAACTTCTGTACTTCGAATTGCCTTAATCCATTCTTGCGGATTTTTATAAGTTGCGTCTTTTATTAATTTTTGATGTGTACCAAAAGCTCTTCTCTTTACATTTAAACCACCGGGTAACGTACCTTCTGTATGACAACCAATATACATACACTCTAACATTGTATCCCAAATTCTAGACAATTCTGTGTCTATTTTTTCTGCGGAATTTATTTCTAATTCATTTTTAAAAACAATATCAGAAATTAATAAGTTTTCTTTTTCACAATATTCTTCTAACTGTATCGC
Source organism: Polaribacter sp. BM10 (assembly GCF_002005425.1). GTDB lineage: Bacteria > Bacteroidota > Bacteroidia > Flavobacteriales > Flavobacteriaceae > Polaribacter > Polaribacter marinaquae. Next base: position 1,354,725 of record NZ_CP019704.1, read on the forward strand.
TCTGTTTATTGGATACGGAAAATTCTTTTTATTAATTTCTATCTCTTCTTCTAAATGATCATTTTCTTGCACAATAAAGCCTCCACCAATAGAAAAATAAGTTTCAGTAGAAATTTCTTCATCTTTACAAAAACCTCGAAAAGTAACACCATTAGAATGAAAAGTTAAAAAATCTCTATTAAAAACTATAGAATCCTTGTAAAAAGGTATTGTTTTACCTCCTTTAAAATAAAGCTCTTCTTGTGTATTAATTCTATCAACAATAATAAAAACGTCTTCGATAGGTATATACTCTGGGTCTGCTTCACTTAAGCCTAATAAAATTGCCAAATCTGTAGCGTGCCCCTTACCTGTTAAAGATAAAGAACCGTACAAATCTACTTTTACAGCATCTAACTTCTCTAAAAGATTATGCTCTCTTAACGTTTTAACCCACTGTTCTGCAGCGCGCCAAGGACCTAAAGTATGTGAACTAGATGGGCCAACGCCAATCTTTAACATATCAAAAACACTAATAAATTGCGACATTCGTAAAAATGATTAATAAATATGCTGTAAATGTAAAAAATCCAACTCAATGAGTTGGATTTTTTTATATAATTTAAAAAGATATATTTCTACATTCCGTAAACAGACTCTTTATTAAATTCTTTAGCTAACATATAGTAAACAACTGCTCTGTATTTATTTCTTTCAGATTTACCTATTGCATCTACAACTTTAGCAATAGCTTCGTCCAATTTTGGTCCATCTTCTAAACCTAACTTCTTCATTAAGAAATTTTTCTTAACAGTTAATAATTCTTTTGCATCAGAACCAGACACAGTTTCTGCATCTCTTTTATAAATAGATGGCCCTAAACCTTTAGTTACTGCTTTTAATAAATCAGCATCATAACTTAGACCTTTTTCGTCCATAAACTTAGAATACTGTGCTACTTTCTCGTCAAATTTACTCATGATTTTTTCTTTATTTTTTAAAAAATTAATTGAACTATCCAAATATAAGGAATTTAAAATTGTATTCAAATATTCTTTGTGTTCAATAAATTAGACGCAATTTATGTCATAATGTCACATAAATAATGCGTTATTTTTTAAAAAAACTGACATTTCATAATAAATAACCAGTTGGCACACCCTTTGACTATAGTGTAAATGTAAAATTGAATTTAAAAAATTAATATAAAATAATTATTATGAGTAAAATAATTGGAATCGATTTAGGAACAACAAACTCTTGTGTTTCTGTAATGGAAGGAAATGAGCCAGTTGTAATTCCTAATGCTGAAGGAAAAAGAACTACACCATCTATTGTTGCCTTTGTAGAAGGAGGAGAACGTAAAATTGGTGACCCTGCAAAAAGACAGGCAGTAACAAACCCAACAAAAACAGTTTCTTCTATTAAACGTTTTATGGGTAATAAATTTTCTGAATCTTCTAACGAAGTTAAAAGAGTACCTTATAAAGTAGTAAAAGGAGATAATGATACACCTAGAGTAGATATTGATGGTCGTTTATATACACCTCAAGAAATTTCTGCAATGGTTCTTCAAAAAATGAAAAAAACTGCTGAAGATTATTTAGGATCTGATGTAACTTCTGCTGTTATTACAGTACCTGCATATTTTAACGATGCACAAAGACAAGCTACTAAAGAAGCAGGTGAAATTGCTGGTTTAAAAGTAGAAAGAATTATTAACGAGCCTACTGCAGCTGCTTTAGCTTATGGTATGGACAAAGCTAATGATGATAAAAAAATTGTTGTTTTTGATTTTGGTGGTGGTACACATGATGTTTCTATCTTAGAATTAGGAGACGGAGTTTTTGAAGTTTTAGCTACAGATGGTGATACGCACTTAGGTGGTGATGATGTTGATGCTAAAATTATCGATTGGTTAGCTGCAGAATTTAAAGCTGATGAAAACATGGATTTAACTACAGATCCTATGGCTTTACAACGTTTAAAAGAAGCTGCAGAAAAAGCGAAGATTGAATTATCTTCTTCTGCTTCAACAGAAATTAACTTACCTTATATTACTGCAACTGCAAGCGGTCCTAAACACTTAGTTAGAACTTTAAGCAGATCTAAATTTGAGCAGTTAATTGATGATTTAATTAAAAGAACTATTGAGCCATGTAAAACTGCATTAAAAAATGCTGATTTATCAACTTCTGAAATAGATGAAATTATTTTAGTTGGTGGTTCTACTAGAATACCTGCAATACAAGAAGCTGTAGAAAAATTCTTTGGAAAATCACCAAGTAAAGGAGTAAATCCAGATGAGGTTGTTTCTTTAGGTGCTGCAATACAAGGTGGAGTTTTATCTGGAGATGTTAAAGATGTATTATTATTAGATGTTACACCTTTATCTTTAGGTATCGAAACAATGGGGAATGTTTTCACTAAATTGATAGATGCAAACACAACTATTCCTACAAAAAAATCTCAAGTATTTTCTACTGCTGTAGACAACCAACCTTCTGTAGAAATTCACGTTTTACAAGGTGAAAGAGCAATGGCAGCAGACAACAATACAATTGGTCGTTTCCATTTAGATGGTTTACCACCAGCACAAAGAGGTGTACCTCAAATTGAAGTAACTTTTGATATTGATGCCAATGGTATTATTAAAGTTTCTGCTTTAGATAAAGGTACAAACAAATCTCATGAAATTAGAATCGAAGCTTCTTCTGGTTTATCTGAAGAAGAAATCGAAAAAATGAGACAAGATGCTGAAGCTAATGCTGAAGCTGATAAAGCCGCTAAAGAAACTGCGGAAAAAGTAAATGGAGCTGATTCTATGATCTTTCAAACAGAAAAGCAATTAAAAGAATTTGGTGATAAATTATCTGATGATAAAAAAGGACCAATTGAAGCTGCTTTAGTAGAATTAAAAGCTGCACACGAATCTAAAGACTTAGCACAAATTGATGCTGCTATGGAAAAAATAAATGAAGCTTGGAAAGTTGCCTCTGAAGAAATGTATGCTGCTGAACAAGCTGCAGGTGGCGCAGATGCAGGTGCACAACAAGGTCAACCAGAAGCTGGTAATGCAGATCAAGGTGACAATGTAGAAGATGTAGATTTCGAAGAAGTAAAGTAAGCAGATAACAAAATTTCATTAGAAATTTTAAGTAAATCGCTTTTGCTAATTTAATTTTAGCACTTATTCAAAAAAAGAAAATTATATTCTTTAAATATTTTAAAACGCAATCATTAATTTGATTGCGTTTTTTCTTTTCACAAACTTTAGATTCTTAAATAATTTAAAATAAATAACTACTCATTACAAGAAATAAACGCTTCACTAAAAAATTGAAAACTAAAATATTTAAATTAGTAAATTTATAACCAAATATAAATCCTATTGAAATTATTAAGAATTTTATATCTATTTCTTATTATTTGTAATGCTATTTCTAGTAACGCACAAGAACCAGTATCTATACATTTAACAGATAAAGATGGTTTACCAGACATAGAATTTTATTCTATGAAAGAAGATAAAGAAGGATTTATTTGGTTTGCATCTGATAAAGGATTGCATAGATATGATGGTAAAGTTTTTAAACAATTTTCTCATCCAGATAAAAAAGGTAGATCTCTATTTAACTTAAAAATTGGTCCAGAAGGAAGAGTTTGGTGTAATAATATTGCCGGCCAGTTTTTCTATGTAGAAAATAATAAACTTGTTTTATTTAATGATTATCAAAAAGAATTAAAAGGTCAACTGGCAGATTATATTTTTTTCAATAAAAAACTTTTAATAAGACAAAGAGACAACATTCTCTCTGTAAATATTAAAACAAAAGAAATCAAATCTATTTATAAAAATGCAAATACAACTAGTATTGGAATCACAATGCCTAATCAATATCTGTTTTTAAATAGAGATAATAATATTGTTTTACTAGATACTTTACTTAAAAAATCTAGTTTTAAATTAAAAACCAAAGAAAATATTACATTTTTCTCTCATTTTACAAAAGCAAACAATAAGGTGTTTATTGCTTTTAGAGACAATATATTAAACAGGTCTTTATTGGTTTCTGCAGATATAGACCATAAATCTACAACACAAATTAAACTTCCTAAAAAAATTAAAAACTCTAAAATTAGTAGGATTACAAATATCAATAATCAATTATACTTAGCAACAAATAAAGGAGTTTTTATCACGGAATCTCATCAAGGTAAATTAATTATTACAACTCATTTTTTAAAAGATAAAATGATAACAGATATTATTGAAGATAAAAATAATATCATTTGGGTTGCTACATTAAAAAACGGTGTTTTTGTAATACCTAATAAAAACTTAAAACAGTTTAATACTTTTAAAAACGTACAAATAATAGAGCAAAAAAATGATTCGATTTGTTATTTAGCTAAAAGAAATGGCGAATTATTAGAGTTAAATATTAAAACTAATAAACTACATAAAAATTTAATTATAGATGAAACACCCATACGAGCTTTAGATTATAATAAAAGCAACAATACACTTTTATACTTTTCCGATTATCAAAACTTGGTGTATTCTAATAATTATAGCAAGAAAAAAGAGGTAACTAAATTTGGATCTATAAAATCTGTTGCTTTTGTTAATGACACTACGTTTCTTATAAGTTCTTCATCAGGTACAAAAATTGTGAATCCTAAAAATAATTATACAATAAGTAATATTAGATCACACGAGTCTATTTATTCTGCAATAAATAAAAAAATATTTTTGGCAGATGTAGAAGGTTTAAAAGTGTATGATGAAAATTATTTAAAAGAACCAAATATTACCTACAAAAACAAACCTATTTATGGTTTTAATATTGTAGAAACAAACAATGGTTTAATATGGGTTGCTACTTACGATAACGGTATTTTAGGTATCAAAAACAATAAAGTTATTTATCATTTAAATGAAATTAATGGTCTGGCTTCTAATGACATTAATTGTATCACTGCAGATAATGAAAGTTTATGGATTTCTACAGATAAAGGTTTGCAATACTATAACAGTAACTTAAACGAAGTAAAAGTACTAACTAAGCAAGACGGTATAAATTCTTACAAAATTAAAGATTTAGAAATTTTAGGAGATTTTTTAATTTACACCAATAATCTTGGTGTTTATGGCTTTAATAAAACTAAAATTTTTAAACAAAAAGAACCACCTTCTATATATCTTACAAAGATTTCTATTCAAGAAAAACCAGTAGAAATTAAAAATAAATATGTTTTAGACCACAATAAAAGCAATGTTGATATTAGTTTTAACACCAAAGAATTTCAATCTGTAAAACACATTATTTACGAATACAAATTTGCAAAAGATAAAGATTGGACGATTTTAAGAGAAGAAGTAGATTTTGTTAAATTCATAAATTTGGCACCTGGTAATTATATCTTTCAATTACGTGCAAAAAACAAATTCAGTAAAAATTATTCGAAAACAATAGAACTAAATTTTGAAGTACTTGCCCCAATTTATCAAAGATGGTGGTTTATTTTAATAGGTTTCCTTTTAATTGTATTGCTAACGATTACTTATGTAAACACAAAAACAAAAAGGCTAAAAAGATTACAAGCAAAAGAATTAGAAAAAGAGAGAATTAGTAAAGCTTTGGTTTTTTCTCAATTAGAAAACCTTAGATCTCAAATGAATCCTCATTTTATATTCAACGCTTTAAATTCCATTCAGGATTACATCATTTTAAACGAAAAAAAATTAGCGAGACAGTATTTAGTTAAATTTTCTAGATTAATTAGAACCTATTTAGAACATAGTCAAGAAACAAATATCACTTTAGAAGAAGAAATAAAAGCTTTAAAACTCTATTTAGAATTAGAAAAAGATAGATTTAATAACGAACTTATTTTCACCATTTTTATAGATGATGAAATAAACACTAAAACAATATTTGTACCGTCTTTATTTATACAACCTTACGTAGAAAATGCCATAAAACATGGTTTATTACATAAAAAAGGTAGCAAAATTTTAAATTTAAATTTTTCACTAAATTCAACCAACAAAAAAATTATTTGTGTTGTTGATGATAACGGAATTGGCAGAAATGCTTCTGAGATTATAAAGAACAGAACTAAATTTCCTAAATCTTTTGCAACAAGAGCAAATCAAAAAAGAATAGATCTAATAAACTCTACAACAACAGAAAAAATAGAAATAGAAATTATAGATAAAGTAGCCGATGATAACAAACCAACGGGAACTAAAATAATTCTTACAATACCAATACAATAATTTTATGAAAGTTTTAATAATAGATGATGAAAGTCATGCTAGAAATGTTTTAGCTACATTACTAGAAGAAGAATGCAATGGTGTAGAAAATATTTATCAGGCTACTAATTTAAGCGAAGGTGTATCTATCATAAAATCAAAAAAACCTCAACTAATTTTATTAGATATAGAAATGCCACAACAATCTGGTTTAGAAATTTTAGATTATTTTAAAGGTGAACCTATAGATTTTAAGATAGTATTTACAACTGCCTACAATCAATATGCAATTGAGGCTTTTAAAACTTCTGCAGTAGATTATTTACTTAAACCCATAGATTCTGATGAGCTAAAATCTGCTGTAAATAAAGTAAAAGTAATATCAGAAAACTTATCGGTAAAAGATAAAATATTAACTTTAGAAAAATCTTTTCAGCAATTAGCACTTAATAAAATTGCGTTAGACTTACCTCGTGGTATTAAGTTTATATCGCATGACAAAATTTTATTTTTTGAAGCAGATGGTGTATACACTAAAGTACACTTGGTAAATGGATCATCAGAAACTATTTGTAAAACTTTAAAGCATTTTACAGATCAATTAGCAGACAAACCTCTTTTTTACAAACCACACCGTTCTTATTTAATTAATTTAAAATTTATGGACGAACTTATTAAAAAAGACGGAATACACATTGTTATGCAAAATAAAAGAACCATACCAATTGCTAGAGATAGAAAAGATGCATTCTTAAAAATGATTAACAATACATTTTAAACACTTTAATTTAAAATTACAGTTCACTAAATTTTTTAAACGGTTCACTAAATAATTTACTCTAACAACTAGTACTTTTTTCATTTTTACATCAACAAATTAAAAAAAGAAAAAATGAAATTAAAATTACTATTATTAGTGTTATTTGTAACGGTAACAACTTTTGGACAAAACTGGTCTCAAGTTGGTACAACACAATTTACCAACTTTGCTTCTGACGCCGTCATAGCAACAGACCCATCAACCGGTGAACCATATGTTGCTATTGTAGAACCTCTAAGTTCTAGCAAAATTTCTGTTAAAAAGTTTGATGGTACAAACTGGGTTTCTCAAGGAACTTTAGTTGGCGAAAATGCAATAAATATCGCTTTAGCCATTAATCCAATTAACAATCAACCTGTTGTTGCATATAGAGATACAACAGATTCTACTTTATACGCCTATACGTATGATGGAACAGCATGGTCTTTAATAATGAATTATAATGTTACGCTTAAAAACCATAAAGTTCAAATTCAAATTAACTCAGCAGGTGACATGCGATTTTCTGGACATGAAAGCAATGATAGGTTGGTTGTAGTTGAAAAGAAAATGTCGGGTCCAATTACTAAATATACTACTCCGAAATATTATGGTACCGAAAATAAATTTGATTTTAATGCTTTTAACAAATACTACATTGCAAATAGAGTCTATCAAACTAGAAGTGAATGGGAAATTCATAAAATATCAGTAGATAGATATGGTATAACAGATTTTACGATAAGACCACGTTCTTACGGTGGAGGAACAGAAATCACTTTAAAAAATATTTCTGGAATTTCTGATAATGATTTTGTTGCCGCCTTTGATGTATCTGCAAGATATAACAGCACTACAGGTATAACAGAACCTGCTAATGAGGTTGTAATTTACAATAATACAACAGAGGTAAAAAGAATTGGTGCAGTAAATGAAATTGTTCAATTCAGAAAAAACTTTGTAAATAATCAATTATATGTTATGTATGCAGAAAAAAATTCTGCTGATATTGCTTTTCAGAGTTATAATTCTATCACAGATAGCTGGTCTAATTTACCAACAACTAGTATTGATAGTAATAGTAGCCCTAACTTCTTTATAAACATGGCTATCGATAAAATAGATGGTTCTATTTATGTAGTATATTTAGATGGTTCTAAAGCTTCCGTTAAGAAATTTACAATAATTAAACCTGCTAATCAATCTATAATATATGTAGATAAAAACTCGCCGAATGTAAGTGGAAACGGTAGCTCTTGGGCAAATGCAAACCCTAGTTTACAAAGTGCTTTACAAAATATTACCAGTTTAACTGAAGAAATTTGGGTTGCAAAAGGCACATATTATGCAAGTACAACAGACAGAAGTGAATCTTTTAACATTATATCTAATAATAACTTAAAACTATATGGTGGTTTTGATGGATCTGAAACCTCTATTTCTGAAAGAGATATTGCAAGTAATCCAACAATATTATCTGGCGATTTAAATAATGATGATTCTGGTGCATTGGCATTTAACAATACTACAATGGCAGAAAACACTTACAACATTGTAAAAGTAAGTGCAGAAGATGTATTATTAGATGGTTTTACAATTACAAATGCAAATGCAAATGGTAGTACACAAAATGAACAAGAAGGAAGCGCTATAACGCTTTTACCAACTGTAAAAAACTTTGTACTTAATAATAGCATTATTTCTAATAACATCAACAAAAGAGCTGGAAGTATTAAAAGTATAGATCCTTCGGCTAACGTATCAATATTATTTTCAAATTCAATTTTTAAAAATAATTTAGCAGCATTTGCAAATGCATTGTATAGCAGAACTCTTTCTGGAAAAATATTAAATTTTACCAGTGTAAATATGTTATATGATAGCAATATAATAGATAATGTAAACGGCTCTGGTGTATTTTGGTTTAGAAATGATCATGGTGCATGTACAGTAAATGCAAAATTTATAAATGATACTTTTGTGAATAATACAGGTAATAGAGTGCCTTCTGCCGGTAATGACTTACCTGTTATAACCGTTGGGCAAACCAAAGGAGTTATAAAAACAGATATTTCTAACAGTATTTTTTGGAACAATACAGATGGTAATGGCAATATTGTACCTGCTTTGGGTAGAAACGGAAATGATGCATACCCAGATATTACAAATATGTTAGTAAGTAATAGTTTAGATTCAGATGGTTTTTCTAAAGTTACATATAAACAAAACATTATAACTTCAGACCCGTTATTTACTAGTGCAACAGATTTTAGTTTACAAGCAAATTCTCCTGCCATAAACATGGGTGATAATTCTAAAGTACCTGCAGATATTAATGCAGATATACTTGGCAATACAAGAATATTTGATACCACTGTAGATTTAGGAGCTTATGAGTTTGGCGCATCTGCAGTAGCAGGTTTAAGCGATATTAATAAAATAGCGTTTTCTGTATATCCTAATCCAACAGTAAATGTTTTAAACATCAAGTTAAATAAAGATATCAAATTAGCAGAAATCTACAACTTACAAGGGCAAAAAGTACTTTTTAGCAAACTAAAAACAATAAATACTAGCAAACTTAGTACCGGAATTTACCTTTTAAAAATAACAACAACAGATAATAATATTGGTTTAAAGAGATTTGTAAAAGAATAAAATCCCCAAAAAAAAGAAAAAGATACTAAAACGCAATCATTAATTTGATTGCGTTTTTTTGTAATGTGATATATTTGTAAAAACATATTCTAATGAAAAAAATAGTTTTCTTTTTAATTTCAATAATCAGTATTGTTTCTTGTAAAAAAGAAGAAAATACTAACTTTAAAATTGGTATAATTTCAGACTGCCAATATTGCCATTGCGACGTAAAATGGGATCGCTATTACAAAAAATCACCTACAAGATTAAAAGAAGCAGTACAAACTTTAAATAAAGACACTTTAAGTTACACAATTCATTTAGGAGATTTTATAGACAAAGATTTTAAGAGTTTAGATAGTGTTTTACCAACTTGGCATAAATTAAAATCAGAAACATATCATGTTTTAGGAAATCATGACTTTGAAGTAAAAGATTCTTTGAAAAAAGAAGTAATTAAAAAATTAAATTTAAAAAACAGATATTACAGTATCGTAAAAAACGGTTGGCGTTTTATTGTTTTAGATGGTAATGATTTAAGTTTTTTTGGGGCTCTTTCTAAGGATAAAAAAAGACAAACTGACTCAATTTTTAATTTACTAAAGGATAAAAACCTGCCTTTTGTACAAAAATGGAATGGTGCATTAAGCTTGAAACAATTAAGTTGGATTAAGAATGAATTAGATATTGCAACAGAAAATAATGAGAAAGTTGGTTTTTACTGTCACTTTCCTATCTATCCAATCGATCAACATAATATCTGGAACAGAGAACAATTCTTAGCACTAATTAAGCCTTATACCAATGTTAAATTTTTCTTTAACGGACATAATCATGCCGGAGCATATGAATTAAAAGACAACGTGCATTATTTAACCTTTAAAGGTATGGTAGATACAGAAAACGAATCTGCCTTTGCAAATGTAGAATTTAAAAAAGATACGATTATTGTAAACGGTTTTTACAGAGAACCTTCTAGAAAACTAGTAATTAAATAATTACGATTGAAAAACTACAACAAAACAAATTTTTTTAAACATACTTTTTGTGAATTTACACAAATTGATAATTTTGATTTTCCAGAAAGTACAATCTATGTAAGCAAATCTAATAGTATGTATTTCTATACAAGTGAAGGAGTTTACAGAAAATCAAACCATTGGGGAAGAGTTGCCAATTGCAGATGGAAATTAATTGCATATAAAAATTATAAAAATCAGAATACAGTAACTGCTTTTGCAAAATGGAGCAGCTTCTACCCTATTAATTCATTAGAAAAAAACTTTTATATTGAAGCTGATTTTGATGAAAAAACAGCTAAAATCAACCCTAAAAAAGAAAACACAACCAATTATTTATTTTCTTTTTCTGAAGCTCAAAAAAGAATCAAACAAATAACTCATTTATTTAAAGATGATAAATGGGCTAAATATTTTGAAGATGATGTCGAAATTATTAGAAAGAACATTATTTCAGAGTTTATAAATTCTGATAAAACATTGCAAGAAATAAAAATAAGATTCAAATAAGAAATCATCTGTTTTCTGTAAATTTGTCTTTCTCAATATAAAATCAAAAAGTTTTAACATCAATATGAACATACCACAAACTAGTTTTCCAAGAGTTGTAATTATTGGTGGCGGTTTTGCAGGTTTAGCTGCAGCAAAAGGATTAGAAAAGCAAGAATTGCAAGTTGTGTTAATAGACAAGCATAATTATCATACTTTTCAACCTTTGCTATATCAAGTAGCAACAGGTGGTTTAGAGCCAGATTCTATTGCTTTTCCGTTAAGAAAACGTTTTAATGATGTAGATAATTTCTATTTTAGATTAGCAGAAGTAGATAAAATAAATACTGATACAAATACGATAGAAACCTCTATTGGAAATTTAGAATACGACGAACTAATAATTGCAACAGGTTCTACAACCAATTTTTTTGGAAACACAAACATCCAAAAATATGCCATGGAAATGAAATCTGTACCTCAATCTTTAAATATTAGAAGTTTAATTTTAGAAAACTTTGAAGAAGCACTTTTAACTTCTAATTACGAAGAAAGAAAAGCTTTAATGAATTTTGTAATTGTTGGTGGCGGGCCAACAGGTGTTGAGTTAGCTGGTGCTTTGGCAGAAATGAAAAAAGGAATTTTACCTAAAGATTATCCAGATTTAGACATTCGCCAAATGCAAATAAATTTAATACAAAGTTCTGGTGAAATTTTAAAAGGAATGAGCGCACAAGCTTCTGAAAAAGCAGAAGATTTTTTAATAAAATTAGGCGTTAATGTTTGGAAAAATTTACGTGTATTAGATTACGATGGTAAAACTGTAACCACAAACGGAGAAGATCATTTTAAAGCAGAAACCGTAATTTGGGCTGCTGGTGTAAAAGGACAAACTATTGATGGTTTAGAAGCAGAATGCGTAATAGAAAGAGCCGCAAGAATTAAGGTAAACGAGTACAGTCAGGTTTTAAAGCATGCAAATATCTATGCGATTGGAGATGTTGCTTGTATGTCGAACGAAAAAAATCCGTACGGGCATCCTATGATGGCGCAACCTGCAATACAGCAAGGTAAATTAGTTGCCAAAAATATCATTGCAAAATTGTTTAATAAAGAGTTAAAACCATTTGTTTATAATGACAAAGGTTCGATGGCTACGATTGGGAGAAACAAAGCAGTTGTAGATTTACCAAAATGGAAATTTCAAGGAATTTTTGCTTGGTTCGTTTGGATGTTTGTTCACCTTTTTTCTTTAATTGGTTTTAGAAACAGAGCTATTGTGTTTTTAAATTGGGTTTATAATTATATACGTTTCGATAGAGAAACTCGTTTAATAATAAGACCTTTTAAAAAGAAAAACTTTTACTCTTTTAAAGATTAATTATGGCTTCTAAAAGAATCGTAAAATGCCCTAATTGTGGTGTATTTAATACAAACAGAGAGTACTGTAAAAATTGTAACACCTTAATTTCTCATCAAAAAAAGAGAGAATTAAAAAAACAAGCAGTTGAGCAGCAAGAAATAGAAAAAGTAATTTACGCAAAAGAGAATCCTAATTTAGCAGAAAGGCTTAAAAATCATTCTAATATTTTTTATAGAATATTCGGTTGGATTTTATATTCTGTAATTACAATTGTTAGTTTAATTGGCGCTGGTTTAGCTTGGTTAATAGCAATGGTTGCTGCTGGTTAACATGAAAAAGCTATTATTTTATTATTTTATCTTCTCTTTAATTACAGGTACAACTGTTTATTTTTTACAATATTTTTCTGTACCATTACCAAGAATTATTCGATATTATTTAAATGATTTTTTAATAATACCAATTGTTTTATACAGTTGTTTGGTTGTGCTAAAATGGTCTAGGAATGATAAAAATTTCACTTTAAGTTTAGCAATAATTTTATATTTATGTACGCTATATAGTGTATTGTTCGAGTTTGTTTTTCCTAAGTATTTAGCAAGATACACCAAAGATTTTATAGATATTATTCTTTATTTTATCAGCGGAATTACGTTTTATATTCTTCAAAAAATACAACATGAATTCAGCAAAAATAGCTAACCATAATATTGCTCGATTAAATAAAGCAATTGTATTTATAGAAAATAATTTATCAGAAAAACTGTCTTTAGATATTATTTCTAAAGAAGTATATTCTTCGCCTTTTCATTTTCACAGGTTATTTAAGATTGTGGTTGGCGAGACTTTACAAAATTTTATAATGAGATGTCGAATTGAAAAAGCAGCTTCAATTTTAATTCATCAAAAAGAAAAAAGCATTACCGATATTGCCACAATAGTTGGTTTTGAGAGTTTATCTTCCTTCTCTAAATCTTTTAAAAATTTTTACGGAATTTCTCCGAAAAAATTTAAAACCGAAACTTTAGAAAAGTTTATTAAAATATCTAAAACAGAAAGCAAGATTGGTAAAATTACTGTAACATTTGAACAATATATTTACAACCTTAACAATACTATAAATTGGTTAAAAATGAAAACATCTCCAGAAATAAAAAAAACACCAAGATTAGATTTAGCGTATATTTCTTATAAAGGTAAAATGGAAACCATTGGCAGTGTTTATAATAGATTGGTAAAATGGGCAACACCAAAAGGATTGATAAATGAAAAAACTAGAATGGTAACAATTTATCATGATAGTCCTAAAATTACAGATCCAAATAATCTTAGAATGAGTGCGTGCATAGTTTTAAATGATCCGATTGATTTAGATGGAGAAATTGACCTTAGAATTTTAAGTCCAACAAAATGTATTGTTTCTAGGTTAGAAATTACGCCACATCAATTTCAGCAAGCTTGGGAAGCATCATTTGCATTTATGGTGAAAAACGGTTACAAAAAATCGAATGTAGATCCTTTTGAAATCTATTATAATAATGCTGCAGAGCATCCAGAGAACAAGTTTATTGTAGATTTATGTATTCCTATCAAATAATTTTACAATTCGTCTTTTAAAAATTACAACTCGGTACTTGTTTTTATTTTTAAGATTGATATGGTTTCATCTTTGTATCATCAAAAAAAACCAAACCGATGAAACGCATATTATTTTTACTACTTACAATAAGTCAAATATCATTATTTGCCCAAACAACAATTTCTGGCAAAGTAACAGATTCTAAAAATTTTCCTATAGAAGGTGCTAACGTGTATTTAGATGGAACTTATGACGGATCTTCGACAAACGAAAAAGGAGAATTTTCTTTCTCTACATCAGAAAAAGGAAATCAAACAATTGTTATTTCTTATATTTCTTTTGAAACATTTATAAAAACTGCCAATGTTACTTCATTAAAAGATTTAAAAGTAAAACTAAGAGAAGATGTAAATTCTTTAGATGCAGTTACTATTAACGCTGGAACTTTTGAAGCTGGTGAAAAAGCAAAAGTAACCGTATTAAAACCTTTAGATATTGTAACTACTGCAAGTGCTTTAGGCGATGTTATGGGCGCTCTACAAACTTTACCTGGCACATCTACTGTAGATGAAGATGGCAGATTGTTTGTTCGTGGTGGAGAAGCAGAAGAAACTCAGATTTTTATCGACGGAATGCGAGTATTTACGCCATATGCTCCGGCAGCTAGAAATATACCAACCAGAGGTAGGTTTTCTCCGTTTTTATTTAAAGGAATTTCTTTTTCTACAGGAGGTTATTCTGCCGAATACGGACAAGCATTGTCAAGTGTTTTACAATTAAATACTATTGATGAACCTTTGGAAGAAAAAACAGATATATCTTTTATGACACTGGGTTTAGGTGTTGGAAACACTCAAATTTGGGGTAAAAATTCTTTCAGTATAAATGCTTCATATATTAATCTAGCGCCATATCAAGCTGCTTTTCCAGATAGAAATACTTGGACCAAACCTGTACAATCTTTAAGCGGAGAAATGGTGTATAGACACAAATTTAAAAATGAATCTTTACTAAAATTATATGGTGCTTTTAGTTATACTTCTTTCGATTTAATTCAAGAGGATATTAACTTCGAAAACGGATTTCAGTTTGGTTTAAGAAACCGAAATTTATATTTTAATGCGTCTTACAAAAATAAATTCGAAAACAATTGGAGGTTAGAAACTGGTTTAAGTTTTACAAACGATTATTCTGATATAAACATTTTTGATGATACAGTTTTAGACAACGAAAACTCTATGCATGTAAAGGTTAAATTGAGAAAAAGGTTTTCTAATCGATTTAAACTAAGCTTTGGTTCTGAATATTTTATTACAAATTTTAATGAAGATTACATTTCTAGCACAAACGATTTTTATGAATTTGATTTTGACAATAATATTTTTGCATCGTTTGTAGAAACAGATATTTTCTTTTCTAAAGGTTTAGCTGCAAAAGTAGGTCTAAGACTAGAGAACTCTGAACTTCTAAATGAATTTACCGTTTCTCCTAGAATTTCTATTGCGCATAAAATTAGTAAAAACTCTCAAGTTTCTTTAGCCTACGGACAGTTTTACCAAAATCCGAAAAATCACTATTTAAAATTCAACCAAAATTTTAAAGCAGAAAACACATCGCATGTAATTGCCAACTATCAAGCAACCAAACAAGGTCAAATCTTTAGAATTGAAGCATATTTAAAAGACTATAATAATCTTGTTAAATTCGATGGAAATACTGCAACATTTTCTAGCAATTATAACAATAACGGTAATGGTTACGCCAAAGGTTTTGATATATTTTGGCGACAAAACAGAAAAATCAAAAATACAGATTATTGGATTTCATACTCTTATTTAGATACAGAAAGAGATTATAGAAATTATCCAACAGCGGCCACACCAAGTTTTGCATCTAAACATAATCTGTCTTTAGTAGCAAAGCATTGGGTAGAAAGTTGGAAAAGTCAACTTGGTTTTACGTACAACTTTGCATCTGGCAGAAACTATACAAACCCTAATGAAGTTGGTTTTCTTAATAATAAAACAAAAAACTACAACTCTTTAAGTGTAAATTGGGCGTATTTAATAGATCAACAAAAGATACTTTACTTTTCTATAAATAATGTTTTGGGCACTCAAAATGTATTTGGTTATAATTACAAAAACAAGCCAGAACCAAACGGAAACTTTAACAGACAAGCAATTATACCAAATGCAGATCGTTTCTTTTTTATTGGTTTCTTCTGGACAATTAGTAATAACAAAAACACAAATCAGTTAGATAACTTGTAAAATTTACAATTCGGTTATAAAAAACAACAATTCGGTATGTTTGTTGTTTTAATTTTGAAAAAACATTCGATATTTACAGTGTTAAACAAATTAAAAAAAATATTATGAAAAACATTCTTCTTATAATCGCACTTATTTTTACAGGTTTATCAACTACAAAAGCACAAGAATCTACAGTAAATTTAACCATTAATATTTCTGGTTTAAATTCTGATAAAGGAACTTTAATGGTAGGAGTTTACAATAAGGAAGAACTTTTTCTAAAAAAACAATTTAAAGGAAGTCTTGCTAAAATAAAAAATAAAAAATCTGTAGTTATTTTTAAAGACTTACCTAAAGGAGAATATGCCGTTTCTTTTGTGCATGATGAAAACAATAATAAAAAAATGGACACCAATTTCTTTGGAATACCAAAAGAGGATTACGGTTGCTCTAATAACGCCACTGGTTTTATGGGACCACCAAAATACAGCGATGCAAAATTTATACTTTCTGAAGATAAAACAATACACATAGAAATATAAAATTAACCAAACCACAAAAACTTTTTAAAATGAAAAAATCTATTTTAATTATCGCAATTTTCATTGCGACAGGAATTGCTGCGCAAACAAAATATCAAAAAGGAATGCAAAAAGCTTTCTCTCTTTGGAAACAAGGTAAAATGACAGAAAGCTCTCAATTATTTGAAAGAATTTCTAAAGCAGAACCTACAAAATGGTTACCAGCATATTACACCGCAAACCTAGAGATATTAAGCAGTTTTGGTTTAAAAGACGAAACAGCTTTAAAAGCAAAATTAACAAAGGCTCAAGAATTTTTAGACATCGCAAAAGCTAACTCAGAAAATAACCCAGAAATATTAATTACGCAAGCACTTTTAAATTTAGGATACATTGCTTTTGATGGTCAAAAATACGGAATGACCTTGTCTGGCAAAACTAATCAATTATATGCAAAAGCCTTAGAAATTGCACCAAACAACCCAAGAGTTATTTTAGGAAATGCAGAGTGGAATATGGGAACTGCAAAGTATTTTGGCAAATCTACCAAGCCATATTGTTCTGAAATTAAGCGTGCAATTGAACTTGGTAAAAAAGAAAAAATTGAAATTGAATTTTATCCGAAGTTTATGCAAGATAGAGCTGAAGAAGTTTTAAAACAATGCGAATAACAACATTTAAAACTGATCATAAAAAAAACTTGAGAATATTCTCAAGTTTTTTTATGCCTTTTTAATTTTATTAGATTCTGGGTCTACATAAAATTTCTTTTTACCATTTGGTAATTTTATTTTTGCATCATTAAAAGTACCAAGAATAGTTTTCCCATCGATAACTACAGACTTTCTTGGCTCTAAATACTCATAAATACAATTTCTATAAGCATCTAAATATTTTGGTTGAATACGAGTTAGAAATTCGGAATACACCTCATCAAAATCTTGATTTATTTTAGATTGTAACCATCTATTTACCAAAGTTGTATCTAAATATGTTTTTTTAGAGTTTTTACCTTGCATAGATTCTTTAGTAGGTAAATCTTCAAAATTTGAAAACTTACCTCCTCTTCTACTCGAAAAGTCTCCGGTTTCTTTAAATTTAGCTCTAGAGCCAGAAGCTTTTCTAAGTAGCCATTTAGACATTATCCTATAATTTTATTTATTAAATCTTGTTTGGCTTTCTCATCCTCACCAAAAAGCCATTGTAAAACATTGTCTTCCCAAATTTCTTCTTTTTCACTTTCAGAAATTATTTTTTGATCTATAGCTAAATCTAATATTTTACCAGGATAAGAAGATTGTTTATCACTTTCCATTTCGCCTAAAGGATAAGGATCATCTAAGCCCATTAAAACTTGATTTGTTCCTTGCCTTTTAAACATTAGTTTTAAAGAATCTGTATCGTGTACAAGTGTATCAAAAAATATGTTTTTATGTCCAACAGCTTTTCTAGGATGTGTTTTTCCTTCAAACAAATCTGGTCTTCCATCGAAACCTTGAATCCTTCTACCCAAATTCATTTGTGCTAATTGCCCACCGTGCGCAAAACAAGTTCTAATATTTTTAAAACGCTCTTGCATACCATTTAACGTATAAAAATGATAAGCATCACCACATTGTGCTAACATCCAAATTAAATGAAAACGCCAATTGGTATTTTCTAATTTAATCATCTTATCACCATCATATGGATGAATTTCGATTGCCAACTTGTATTTATCTGCTAGTTCAAAAATTCGATCATTTTCTTCATCAAAAACACAACGCCATTGCCCAATAGAATCCATAAAATGTGTTGGTAAACACAAAACTTTTAAATTTAATTCTTCTACACAACGTTTCATTTCATCTAACGCACCATAAATAAACCCCGGATGCACAACAAATCCGCAAGTAAATTTAGAAGGATGTTCTCTTTGCACTTTTGCGTTAAAGTCATTTTGAAAACGCAATGCTTTTTTCATTTCTTCTAAACGTAAACCATTACCATACAATTGAGAAAGATTTAGAACAACCGCATGGTCTATCTTATTTTTCTCCATCCAAAGTAATTTTTCATCTAAGAAAAAACTAGAATCTGTTACAGGTCGTCGCCAACCTTTTTGTAACATGTGTTTACGCTCATCATCTACCCAAAAAATTTCCTTTTCTTTCATAAATTCAGGAATTTCTTCTGGATAAGGTAATAAATGAGAATGACCGTTAATACGTAATTTGCGTTTCATTTACTATATTTTATTTGGTGCAGACATTACAGTACCACAATTACTACAAGTACATTTTTCTTTATCAGAATAGTATTTATCGAAAATTATTGGCATATCAGTTTCAATGTTATCCAAAGGAAATTCTTCTCTATACAATTGATTTCCGCAATTTTCGCAATACCACTCTAAAGCATCTAACATATCTTTAGATCTTGGGTATTCGATCACCAAACCAACTGTATTTTCTTTTCTTTGTGGTGAATGTGGTACTTTACCTGGTAATAAATAAATATCACCTTCATTAATTTCAACATCAATTTGTTTTCCATCAGAATCTATAATTTTTAAAATCATATCTCCTTCTAATTGATAGAAAAACTCTGGAGTTTCATTGTAATGATAATCTTTTCTATTATTTGGCCCACCAACAACCATTACAATATACTCGCCATTATCCCAAACCTGTTTATTACCAACAGGTGGTTTTAATAAATGACGATGTTCATCAATCCATTTTTTAAAATTTATAGGTTGTACTAAATTACTCATACATTAATTATTATTTTAACAAACAATAGCTTTTGATTGTTTTTTAACTCTTTTTAAAGTGATTGTATTATTCAACTTATTTTTAAAAGAAAAAATACTAATAAGACCTTTTTTACTTTCTAAAACCTCTACAGGAAAAGCAAAATCAGATAAACTATAATTAAAGTTTAAGGCATTCATATTGTACTTATAATTTTCTATTAAACTAGTAAACTCAGTTGCTAATTCTTCTTCTAAAATATAATAATTGCTATACCCTTTTTCATTAATTAATAAAGCCAATTCATTAGACTTAAATCCGAATAAAGAACTCTTTTGAATAGAAATAGCATAACAATTACTATTTAGTTTAATCGCATTATTAGAAACACTATAACCTTCACTTTTTAAATCTGTAATTAAATTATTACATGTTTTTAGAAAGCTACTAGGTAAGCTAGATAATGCCAAGTTGTTGCTAAAACCAGCAAAACTTTTTAAACCTGCATAGGTTTTATAGTTATTACTTGCTAATGTAGCAGTTGGTGTAATTGATAAAGCACCCGCAGTAATTGCAGATGAAAATAGAAATTTTCTACGATTCATAAGATTTTAAAGTTTGGTTAATCATTCTTTAAAGTTAGTGTTTTTAATTTTATATGAATTGAACTATAAACTTTTTGTTCTACCACCATCAACAGGTACATTAATTCCGTTAATAAAACTTGCGTTTTCACTGGTAAGAAAAACTATAGCCGCAGCAATTTCTTCTGGTTTTGCAAAGCGTTTTGCAGGAGAAGAATTTTTCATATTTGTTGCAACCTCATCTACTGTTAAGCCTGATTTATTTGCTTTATTTTTAATAATTTCATTTAAACGCTCTGTGTTTGTTGCTCCTGGCAACACATTGTTTACTGTTATACCAAACTGACCAAGTTCATTTGCCATTGTTTTAGACCAACTTGCAACTGCACCTCTAATAGTATTTGAAACTCCTAAACCATCTAAAGGTTGTTTTACCGAGGTAGAAATTACATTTACAATTCTACCAAAACATTCTTCTTTCATAAACGGAACAAGACTCTGAACCAAAATATGATTGCATTTTAAATGTTGCGTAAAAGCATTTTCGAATTCTTCTATTTTAGCGTTAAAAATTGGTCCGCCAGCAGGACCACCGGTATTATTGATTAAAACATGAAAATTTAAACTAGTACCTTCTAAAACCTCTTTTAATTGATTCGGTTTTGAAAAATCTGCTACCAAATAATTATGATGCTGATTATTACTTGGTAAAACGGATAAAACTTCTTTCAATTTAGTTTCATTTCTAGCAATAAGTGTAACATTTGCACCTTCTTCTGATAAAAGAATTGCGGTTGCTTTACCAATACCTTGTGTACTACCGCAAACTAATGCGTTTTTATTTTTTAAATTTAAATTCATTCTTATAGCTTTAAAAAATCAAATTAATATATTCTTTTAATTCAATTTTATTATTTGTTATCTATCATCATTTGTTTAATCTTAGCTGCTTTTTCAAAATGATCTAGCTGATGTGTTTCAATCCACCAAGTGGCAACTTGCATTAACAACTTCGGATTATCATTTTTGTTTTTGAAAAAAGCATAAAAAGACAAACCAACATTTTCTCCTTTTTTAGCGATTTTATCATCACAAACCTCAACAATTTTTGCTCTTATCTCTTTATTCATATTGTAAGCATATATTTTTAGGTTCGGTAAAGAAACGCAAAGCTTCAAAACCACCTTCTCTTCCTATCCCGCTTGCTTTTTGTCCACCGAAAGGTGTTCTTAGGTCTCGCATCATCCAAGTATTTACCCAAACAATTCCTGTTTTTAATTGTTTAGAAAACTGCATTGTTCTATTTAAGTTATTTGTCCAAACAGTTGCAGACAATCCATATTTTGTATCATTTGCTAATTCTAAAGCTTCTTTATCAGATTTAAAAGACATTAAAGTTACCACTGGACCAAAAATTTCTTCTTGATTCAATTTACATTTATTGCTACTAACCTCTATAATTGTAGGTTCTAAAAAGTATCCATTTTCACTGTCTTTTACAGTTAATTTATTTCCTCCAAACAAAATTTCACCACCTTCATTCTCTGCAATATCAATATAGCTTTTCACCTTTTCTAAATGTTCTTTAGAAACCAAAGCTCCAATATTTGTATCGCTTTCAGACGGATTTCCTACTTTTAATTCTGTTACTTTTTTTATAAAATCTCTTTTAAATTTTTCAAAAATACTTTCTTCAACAAAAATTCTACTTCCGCATAAACAAATTTGTCCTTGATTGGCAAAAGAAGAACGAACTGTGGTTGTTATCATTTTTTCGTAATCGCAATCTGCAAAAATGATATTCGGATTCTTACCTCCTAATTCTAAAGATAATTTCTTAAACATTGGTGCTGCAACTTTTGCAATATGAGCTCCTGTTTTTGTACCGCCAGTAAAAGAAATAGCTTTAATTTTAGGATGTGCAACAATTGCTTGTCCAGCACTAGTACCCAAACCATGAACAATATTTAAAACTCCTTTAGGTAAACCAGCTTCTGTACAAATTTTTCCTAAAAGATAACTTGTTAAAGGCGTAATTTCACTTGGTTTTGCAACTACACAGTTTCCTGCTGCAATTGCGGGTGCAATTTTCCAAGTAAATAAATATAAAGGTAAATTCCACGGAGAAATACAACCAACCACACCAATTGGTTCACGTAAAGTAAAGTTTACAGCATTTAAACCAATGCTTTCATG
This sequence comes from Polaribacter sp. BM10, assembly GCF_002005425.1. GTDB lineage: Bacteria > Bacteroidota > Bacteroidia > Flavobacteriales > Flavobacteriaceae > Polaribacter > Polaribacter marinaquae. The sequence goes on from NZ_CP019704.1 coordinate 1,377,149, forward strand.
TGCTTCTGATGAAAATTGTGTAATTGCATTCGCATAAAACTGAAAATTAGCAGCTGCTCTTGGTATATCTATAGCTTTTGCCAAACTTATTGGCTTACCATTATCTTTAGATTCTGCTTCTGCTAAAAAAGCAACTTTAGTTCTAATTAAATCTGCAATTTTAGATAAGATTTTACTTCTTGTAGCTAAAGTTGTTTGAGACCAGCTTGCAAAAGCATTTTTTGCAGCTAAATAGGCATTTTCTACATCTTCTATTGTTGAATTAGGAATTTGCCCATATACTTCTCCTTTAGAAGGATTGTAATTATCTAACCAATTGTCTAAAACTGGGTTTGCAAACTCTCCGTTGATGTAGTTTTGTATTTTCATTTGATTAAGCTTGTTTTTTGTAAGCCGTAACCTTTATTTCTACAACCAAATCTGGATGCGGTAATTGATGCACAGCTACTGTAGTTCTTGTAGGGCCAGTTTCTTTGTCAAAAAACTCTGCATACGCTTTATTGTAACCTGCAAAATCATTCATATTTACCAAAAAAGAAGAAACATCTACTACATCTTTTATACTTGCCCCTACCGTTTGTAAATTTTTATCTATGTTTTTTAAAACTTCTCTAGTTTGCGTTTCTGCATTTAAAAACTTGGTTCCCATTTCATCAATAATATCTACTCCGGCAATTGTATTATCTGGTCTTCTAGAGCTTGTACCCGATACAAAAATGAAATCTCCAACAACTTTTACATGCGGATAAGCGCCTCTTGGTGTTACTTTTTTTTCTGACATATTTACTTTGCTAATTCTGCTAATTTTAATGTAGTTTTTAAATTTCTTGTGGTAGCATTTACATTTAATTTTTTCTCTAGAACATTATTGCTAAGTTTCGTTTTTCCAAAACCAGATTTACAATTTAAATAGACTACATCTTTTACTATTTTATATAAATCTTCACCAATATTTTTAACCTCAATGGTTTCTTTATCAGAAATTTTATCTAAAAATGTGAATGCTACAATTTTTTCATTTTCAAGAGAAAAAGGATAGTTTTTTACAATTTCATTTAACTCTAAAACAGTTTTTACGATTACATGAATATCTAAATCGAACTTTTGTAAAATTCCTTTTTTTATACGTTTAGAAACTTCTAATTTCGACTGTTCTGAAGTTAGAATTATATTACCGCTTTGAATGTAAGTTTGTACATTTTGAAATTCTAAATCGTTTAATAATTCTCGTAATGTTACCATCGGAATTTTATTTTTTCCTGATACATTAATTCCGCGTAATAAAACGATATATTTTTTCATTTATAAACCTGCTATTTTATCCTCTTCTAAAATCTCATTCGTTTCTTTAATTACTTTATCTAAAATAACTTCTAGCTCTTGCTTTGTCATGTCTAAATGCGTATGAATAGTTTCATCAGCAATTAAATTTAACAAAGCTTTATCTTGCGCTCTACCTCGTTTTAAAGCCTCATAATACCCTATGTTTTCATTAAAAGTAACTAAAGAATATTTAGATGAATATTGATTAGGAAATGTTTTTTCTAAATCCATTTCAATTTTTCTTTTTTCTTTAAAAAGCGGATTTGCAACATGGTCTTTCATTTCATGAAAATTATCTATCGCCAAATCTGCAATAGCATCTGTATCTTTCTTTCGAGTCTTTTGATAGGTTTTAAAAATCGATTTCCAATCTTTTAAATCTTGATTTAAAATTTCATCTAACACAAAAACATCTTCAAAAGAAGCATTCATTCCTTGTCCGTAAAACGGTACAATTGCATGCGAAGAATCGCCAATTAAAAGCGTTTTATTTTGATAAGACCAAGGAGAGCATTTTATAGTTCCTAAAGGACCCGTTGGATTGTTTACAAATTCTTCTTTTATATTAGGAATTAGTGCCAAAGCATCTGGAAATTCTTTCTCGAAAAACGCTGTAATTTTTTCTTCGGATGTTAAATTTTCAAAATTATATTCTCCTTCATCATAACTTAAAAATAAAGTTACGGTAAAGCTACCATCCATGTTTGGTAGTGCAATTAGCATAAAATCTCCACGAGGCCAAATATGTAAATGTTCTTTACTAATTTGGTGTTCTCCTAATGAATCTGCAGGAATTTCTAATTCTTTATAACCGTGATTTAGATAATTCTGAGAATAACTAAACAAAAATTTACGTTCTGATATGTAGCTTTTTCTTAAAGAAGAACCTGCGCCATCTGCACCAAAAATAACTGCTGCTTCAATAGAAAATTCTTCTTTAGTTTTGTAATCTTTAAAATGTGCAATTTTGTTTTCTATGTCTACATTTTTACATTTTTTATTAAAATGAATGGTAACATTTTTATGCTTTTCTGCTTCATCCAATAAAATTGCATTTAAATCTCCTCTAGAAATAGAATTTATGTATTCATTTTCTCTTCCAGAATAATTAGAAGAAAATGTATTTCCTTCTCGATCATGCATTAATCTACCATACATTGGTATACAGATTTCTCTAGCTTTTTCTTCCATTCCGCATAAACGTAATGCTTTTAAACCTCTGTCTGATAATGCTAAATTTATACTTCTTCCGGCAGAAATATCAACAGTTCTTAAATCTGGTCTACTTTCGTAAACATCAACTTTAAAACCTCTTTGTGCAAGTCTTAGAGCTAACAAACTTCCGCATAAACCTGCACCAATAATTAATATTTTATCTTTTTTATTCATTATTTTGTTTTAAAATTCTTTAGAATATTCATTCTATTTAAATAAATAATTATTGTACAAAAAATCAATGTTAATAAATGATTGATATTTGACACTGAACATTCATCAATATAAATAGAACCAGAATACTCATGAAAATGCCAAGGAAAAATATTATCAAAAATTGGTAAATTAATATTGAAAATTGAATTTAAAATTCCTGGTGACAAATCAATAATATCAGGAAAAATACATCCAAATAAAACTACAAGTATTAACAATTTAGAGTGCATTTTTACAGCATAAATTAAAAACAGCATCAAAAACAAACCTAAAATTACATCAACCTTAGAATTTAATGGATAACAGTGTGGTATATAATCTAAAATACCGTGTGATATAACTCCAAGAACGAAACTAAAAAAATATAATGGTAAACTAATTTGATTTTCCATAATCTCTCTTTTGGAAACAACTGAGAAAATAGTGACACCTGTTGCAATGTGAAATATTACATTCATATTACAACAGTCCTTTTAATATAGTTACCATTCTAAAAACATCTTCAAAAGAATTATACATTGGTGTTGGTGCACAACGTATAACATCTGGCTCTCTCCAATCTGTAATAATATTATTTTCTGTTAATTTTTTATGCAAATTTTTATCAGCATTTTTAACCTGAATAGATAATTGACAACCTCTTTGTTTAGGATTTGAGGGCGTAATTATTTTAATATCATCAGAATTAATTTCATTGATTAAAAACTCGAAATAACCTGTTAATTTTTCTGATTTTTCTCGTAAAGCATCCATACCAACCTCATCAAACATATCTAAAGATGCTTTTATTGCTGCCATTGATAATATTGGCGGATTTGATAATTGCCAACCTTCTGCACCTTCCATCACATCAAATGGTTGTCGCATATTAAAACGAGTTTGTTTATTGTGATTCCACCAACCTGCAAAACGTGGTAAGTCTTTATTTTTTGCATGTTTTTCATGTACAAACAAACCTGCTAAACTTCCTGGTCCAGAGTTTAAGTATTTGTAGGTACACCAAGCTGCAAAATCTACTCCAGAGTTATGTAAATCCGGATAAATATTTCCTGCTCCGTGTGCTAAATCTATTCCAACAATACAATTTTTTGCATGCCCAATTTCTGCAATTCTCTTTAAGTCTAAAAACTGACCTGTGTAATAATTTACACCTCCAATTAATAACAAAGCAATTTCATCTCCTTGCTCTGCTACAATAGTTTCTAAATCTGTTATATTTAAAAGTTCTTCGCCTTTTCTTGGTTTCCACTCTATAACATCTTCTTTTGAAAAACCGTGAAATTCTAATTGAGATTGTACAGCATATCTATCTGAAGGAAAAGCATCACTTTCAATAACAATTTTATACTTTGTTTTTGTTGGTCTATAAAAAGAAACCATTAGCAAATGTAAATTGGTTGTAAGGGTGTTCATTACAACAACTTCTAAAGGTTTTGCCCCTACAATTTTCGCCATTTTATCGGTTAAATATTCGTGATAATTTAACCACGGATTTTTAGCTTCAAAATGTCCTTCTACGCCTAAACTTGCCCAATCTTCTAATTCTTGATTTATATAATCTTTGGTAGATTTTGGCTGTAAGCCTAAAGAATTACCTGTAAAGTACAACCAATTATTACCATTTTTATCTTTAGGTATAAGAAATCGATTGCGTAAATAAGAAAGTGAATCTTCTTTATCTTGCTCTTTTGCAAATGCTAAGTTGTTTTGATATTTCATCAATTATAAAAAAATGAGTGTCTTCAAATATAAAACAATCTAAATTTAGAATTAAATTAATCTGAATAAATTACTACCTTTATTTTTTATAAAATTAGAAAAATTAAACAATGAAATTTCAAAAATTAGCTATTATATTTTCGCTTTTAATATACATGTCTTGTAGCAATAACGGTATTCTTATAACAGGTTTAGAGGGTGTTAGTAAAAGTATAAAAGAACAATATGCACCAGACAAAAGAGTGGCAATTTTTGATATTAGTTTTGATAACTCTGATGATAAAATAATTGCTACAGGAATGACAAATTCTAAAGAAGCGTATCAAAAATTAGTTGATAGTTTACAGTCTTTAGATGTTTCTTACATTAATAATATTAGAGTTTTACCAGACACTGTTGTTGGAAATAAAATGTTTGCTGTAGCAAGAAATTCTGTAATAAATATTAGATCTGCACCTAAACATTCTGCAGAGTTAGGCACGCAAGGTTTGTTAGGTATGTCTTTAAAAATTTTAGATAAAGTTGGCGATTTCTATAGAATTCAAACCCCCGACAATTACATTTCTTGGGTTGATAAAGGCGGAATACAGAAAATGAATAAAGGTGAATTTGATACTTGGAATGCTTCTAAAAAAATAATTTTTACAAAGAATTTTGGATATGTTTACAATTCAAAACGACAAGATGCAGCAATAGTTTCTGATATTACTTTGGGCGGACTTTTAAAATATCTTTCTGAAGATGCCAGTTTTTACGAAGTTAAATATCCTGACAATAGAACTGGTTTTGTTAAAAAAAGTGAAGCTGTTGTTTATGAAAATTGGTTAAAAAATTTGCAACCATCAAAAGAAAATGTAGAAAAAGTTGCAAAAAAATTAGAAGGTTTTCCTTATTTATGGGGCGGAACTTCTTCTAAAGGAATTGATTGTAGCGGTTTTACAAAAATGGTGTATTTAATGAATGGTTTTGTAATTCCTAGAGATGCTTCACAACAAATTAATGCAGGTAAAGAAGTTGACGAAAAACTAAATTTCGAGAATTTAGAAAAAGGGGATTTACTCTTTTTTGGAACTGAAGCTACAGAATCTAAAAAAAGACGAGTTGTACATGTTGGTATTTGGCTGGGTAATAATAAGCAAGAATTTATACATGCATCTGGCAATGTACATATAAGTTCTATGGATTCTTTGCAACCACATTTCGATGCATTTAATAAAAATAGATATTTAGGTAGCAAACGCTATTTAGGTATAAAAGATAAAGAGATTATCAATCTTAAAGAAGAATTTAAATTCTAAGAAATCGTCTAAAAAAATTAAAAGCCTTTCAATAAAATATTGAAAGGCTTTTTTGTTGTGTTGATTGTGATTTTGATTATTAATACAGAACTCTAAATCTAATTGTTCCTTCAATTTTTCTTAACTCGTCTATAACTTCTTTATTATATTCTTTATCTAAATCTGTAATTACATAACCTACTTTAGGGTCTGTAGATAAATATTGACCGTTAATGTTTAATTCGTATTCTGCTAAAACCTTATTAATTTTAGCCATTACACCAGGTACATTTTTATGAATATGTAAAAACCTGTGTGCATTTGTTTGCCTTGGTAAACGAATGTTAGGAAAGTTTACAGCATCAACAGTATTACCAGAATTGATGTACGCCATTATTTTACTTGGTACAAAATCTGCAATATCTTTTTGCGCTTCTTCTGTACTTCCGCCAACATGCGGAGTCAAAATAACATTTGGCAATCCTTTTAATTCAGTATAAAATTCTCCGTTTTTTCTTGGTTCAGACGGATAAACATCAACTGCTGTTCCTGCAATTTTACCGCTTTTTAAAGCAGCAACTAAAGCTTCTATATCTACAACAAAACCTCTAGATAAGTTTACCAAATGAGCACCATCTTTCATTTGAGAAATTTCTTTTTCGCCAAAGAAATTTTTATTTGCCGCGTTGTCATCAACATGTAAAGTAACAACATCAGAAATTGCCAACAACTCTTCTAAAGTGCTCATTTTTGTTGCGTTTCCTAAAGCTAGTTTATCTTCAACATCATAATAATAAACATCCATACCTAAAGCTTCTGCTAAAACAGATAATTGCTTACCAATATTACCGTAACCAACAATACCTAATTTTTTACCACGAACTTCTTTAGAACCTTCTGCTGTTTTGTTCCATTGCCCATTATGAATTTCTGTACTTCTTTGAAAAACACTACGCATTAACATAATAATTTCTCCTATTGCTAATTCTACAACAGAACGTGTATTACTGTAAGGTGCGTTAAAAACCACAATACCTTTTTCTTTACAGGCTTCTAAATCGATTTGTTTTGTACCGATACAAAAAGCACTAACAACCATTAATTTTTCTGCTGCATCTACAACTTTTTGTGTAACATTTGTTTTAGAACGAATACCTAAAACATGTACATCTTTAATTTTTTCTATCAATTCGTCTTCAGACAAACTTTTAGATACAGTTTCTACAGAAAACCCATCTTTAGATAACTTCTTAAAAGCATCTGGATGTACGTTTTCTAATAATAATATTTTAATTCTATTTTTTGGGTAACTTATATTTCTTGGCAAATCGTTTACGTATAAAAATTCATCTAAATTTGGGGCAATATGGTCTGCGTTTTCTGTTGTTTTTTCTCTAGAAACATTTTCTGTATAAGCAAAAAACTTATCAGCAATACCTGCTTCTCTAGTTACATAATCGCTGTAACCATCGCCAATCACTTGTATTTCTCCGTCTAAATTCATGTCTTTTAAACACTCAATTTTTCCGTTGTGTTTTGATAACGGATTATCAGCATCAAAACCAATTATTTCTCCGTCTTCTGCAAACGTAAATGTATTTGCATACACGCGTTCAGAAGGAATATTGTACTCTTTAACAATAGGATCTATAAATTCTTTAAATCCGCAGGAAATTACATAAATATCATCTGCAAAATTTTCAAAAAATTCTTTATTGCTTTCTATAGATTTAGAAACTTGCTTTTTTAATGCGACTACTAAGTTACTTAAATCTGCTTTATTTGCTTTTAATAATTTAATTCTTCTTTCTAAAGATTCTGTAAAAGAAATTTCGCCATCAATACCTAAATTTGTAATATCTATAATTTCTTGAATTATAGCTTCTTTTTTAGGATTATCGGTTAATGTTATTTCGGCTAAAACATCTAAAGCCTCCACTTTAGTAAGTGTGCTGTCAAAATCGAAAATATAGTTTCTTTTTGTAGTAATCATTATAAAAATCTTGATTGATTTATTCTCTGTAAATCTACAAATATAGTGGCTTAATCAAAAGCCGAACTAAAGTTTTATGATATCTATTATAATTAACATCAATAATATTAAAGTTGATAAAAAACCTTGTAAATGTTGTTATAAATTACGGAATCCTAAAAGAAATAACCACCAAATTATAGGTAATGATTCTACCCAAAATGAACTGTAGTATTTAGATTGATTGATTTTAGATCGCATTAATAAAATGACAACTAGAAAAAAGAAAATCATAAAGGCATTTTTAGAAATACCGTTTGCATTTATAGCATATTCTAGAATCAAAGCAAGAATCATAAGGGTTAAACCTACCCTTTTTGTTTTTTCAACTCCTATTTTTTTTGGAATTGTTTGCAAAGAAATTGCATCATATTTTACATCTCTAATATCAAAAGGAAGTATTAAAACTACCACAATTAAGAAACGCTGTAGGATTACTAAAAATAGTTTAAAATTAAATTGAGTACCCGCTTCTACACAAGGAATTAAAACCGTAAAACCTGCCCAAACAATGGCTACAATAACAATTTTCAAATAACTAACTTGTCTTAAAGTTTTATCGAAACCACTTAGAAAAGGCACTGCATATAAAAAAGTTAAAAGAAGAAAAGGCAAAGTGAATAACAATGTTTCTTTTTGGAGTTTAAAAGCATAAAAACACATTGCTAAAAAACAAAAAAAAGAAAAAACCTGAATTACCTTTAAGTTATTCGTTAAACTTATATGATGTAATTTAGCAACACCTGCGTATTTCACAAAATTATACCCTGTTATTGTGCTAAAAAATATAAATATTGATAAGTTTTGATCTAAAGAAAGTTCAAAATATTGTTCAGTAATTCTTACAAGCGAAAAAACGGCCAAAGCCACGTGAATACTAGCATTTAAGTAAAAATTTAAAAATATTTTTAAAAACTTCATTAAACAAAAATAACGTTTCTGTTCATAACATTAATTTTTAGTTAATAATTAACATCATTTTATACGTTTTCGGTTAGAAAATAATTTATTAAATCCTTATTTTTGAGCGGTCAAAAAATACGTTTTTTAGACATCAAAAAAACAACACTAAATCGATTGAAATCAATCGTTCACAAAACTTAATTAATGAATACAAATTCGTTTCAACTTAGACATATTGGTCCTAATAAAAAGGAACAAGAAAAAATGTTAAAAGCTATTAATGCAGATAGTTTAGAACAGTTAATTAATGAAACTGTGCCAGATAACATTCTTTTAAATAGCAAACTAGATTTAGAAGAATCTATGAGCGAGTATAAATACTTAGCACATATAAAAGCTTTATCAGAAAAAAATAAAGTGTTTAAAAGTTATATTGGTTTAGGTTATAACGAAGCAATTGTACCAAGTGTTATTCAAAGAAACATATTAGAAAATCCGGGTTGGTATACAGCGTATACTCCTTACCAAGCAGAAATTGCTCAAGGTAGATTAGAAGCTTTACTAAATTACCAAACAATGGTTTGTGATTTAACAGGTATGGAGCTTGCAAATGCTTCTTTATTAGACGAATCTACAGCTGCTGCAGAAGCAATGGCTTTGTTGTTCGATGTAAGAGAAAGAGCTAAGAAAAAAGCAAAAGCAAATAAGTTTTTTGTTTCTGATGAAATTTTACCACAAACACTTTCTCTTTTAGAAACTAGAGCTACACCAATTGGTATAGAATTAGTGGTCGGAAACCATGAAGAGTTTAATTTTGATGATGATTTTTTCGGAGCAATATTGCAATATCCTGGTAAATTCGGTCAAATATATGATTATGAATCTTTTGTTGAAAAAGCGAATAATAATGACATTAAAATAGCAGTTGCTGCTGATATTTTATCATTAGTTAAATTAAAAGCTCCTGGAAATTTTGGTGCTTCTGTAGTTGTTGGTACTACACAACGTTTCGGTATTCCGTTAGGTTATGGTGGTCCTCATGCAGCTTATTTTGCTACAAAAGAAGCTTACAAAAGAAGTATTCCTGGTAGAATAATCGGGGTTACTAAAGACATGAATGGTAAGCGTGCCTTAAGAATGGCATTACAAACCAGAGAACAACATATAAAAAGAGAAAGAGCAACTTCTAATATTTGTACAGCACAAGTTTTATTAGCTGTTATGGCTGGTATGTATGCTGTTTATCATGGTAAAAATGGTTTAAAGTACATTGCTAATAATGTACATCAACATACAAATCTATTAGCAAATGCTTTAGAAAACTTAGGTTTTAAACAACTTAATAAATCTTATTTTGATACTCTTTTAATTGAAGTTGAAGCAGATAAATTAAAAACTGTAGCAGAATCTAAAGAGATAAACTTTAATTATGTTGATCAAAACCATGTTTCTATATCTATAAATGAAACTGTAGATAAGGCTGCTTTAAAAGAAATAATTTCTTGTTTTGAAGAGGCTTTTAATTTAAAACCACAAGCATTACCAGAAACAACAACTATTTTAAACGAATCTTTATTAAGAAATACTACTTTCTTAGACAATGAAGTTTTTAACACGTATCAATCGGAAACAGATATGATGCGCTACATAAAGAAATTAGAGCGTAAAGATTTAGCTTTAAATCACTCTATGATTTCTTTAGGTTCTTGTACAATGAAATTAAATGCTGCATCAGAAATGTTGCCTTTAAGTAATCCTCAATGGGGAAATATTCATCCATTTGTACCTTTAAATCAAGCAGAGGGTTATCAAGAAGTTTTAAAAAATTTAGAACATCAATTAAATATTATTACAGGTTTTGCGGGTACATCATTACAGCCAAACTCTGGTGCACAAGGTGAATTTGCTGGTTTAATGACTATTAGAGCTTATCATCAAGCAAATAATGATTCTCATAGAAATATTTGTTTAATTCCTGCTTCTGCACACGGTACAAATCCTGCTTCTGCAGTAATGGCTGGTATGAAGGTTGTTGTAACTAAAACAGCAGAAAACGGTAATATCGATGTAGAAGATTTAAGAGAAAAAGCAACGCTACATAAAGATAACTTAGCTGCTTTAATGGTAACATACCCTTCTACTCATGGTGTTTATGAAAAAGAGATTAAAGAAATCACTAAAATTATTCACGATAACGGTGGACAAGTTTATATGGACGGAGCAAATATGAATGCTCAAGTTGGTCTAACAAACCCTGCTACAATTGGTGCAGATGTTTGTCATCTTAACTTGCATAAAACTTTTGCCATTCCTCATGGTGGTGGTGGTCCTGGTGTAGGGCCAATTTGTGTTGCTCCACAATTAGTTCCGTTTTTGCCAACAAATCCAATAATTAAAACTGGTGGCGAAAACGCAATTACTGCAATTTCTGCCGCTCCTTGGGGTTCTGCTTTAGCTTGTTTAATTTCTTACGGATATATAACAATGTTAGGTGCAGACGGATTGACTAATTCTACTAAAAATGCAATCTTAAACGCAAACTATATTAAAGAGCGTTTAGAAGAACATTATCCAACTTTATATACCGGAGAAAAAGGTCGTGCAGCACACGAAATGATTATTGATTGTAGAGATTTTAAACAAAAAGGTATCGAAGTTGTAGACATTGCAAAACGTTTAATGGATTATGGTTTTCATGCTCCAACAGTTTCTTTTCCGGTAGGAGGAACAATGATGATTGAACCTACAGAATCTGAAAGTTTAGCAGAATTAGATCGTTTTTGTGATGCAATGATTTCTATTAGAGAAGAAATTAAAAATGCATCGAAAGAAGATCTAAACAATCCTTTAAAAAATGCTCCTCATACACAAGAAATGCTTACTTCGGATGAATGGGAGTTACCTTACACTAGAAAGCAAGCTGCATTTCCTTTAGACTACATTGCCGAAAATAAGTTTTGGCCAACTGTAAGAAGAGTTGATGATGCCTATGGCGATAGAAATTTAATTTGTTCTTGTAATCCTATTGAAGATTACATGTAATAATTGATTAAATAATTAGAAAAAAAACCATCTAAAATCTAGGTGGTTTTTTATTTTATAAATTTTTTATTTGACAATATCCTCTACAATCATTTTTGCATGAATTCTAGAATTTTCTATAAACCATTTATGAGTTTCTAAACCTCCACAAATTACTCCAGCTAAATAAACACCTTTTACATTTGTTTCCATAGTTTCATCATTATATACGGGTATTTTCTTATCGTCTTTAGAAAATTGAACACCTACATGTTCTAAAAATTTAAAATTTGGTTTATAACCAGTTAAGGCTAATACAAAATCATTTTCTATCGTTTCAATACCATTTTTAGTGTTTACAATTACATTTTTATCTGTAATTTCTTTCACTGTTGTATTGTAAAAAACGTTTATACTTCCTTCCTTAATTCTATTAATAATATCTGGTCTTACCCAATACTTTACACGTTGTCCAATTTCTTCTCCTCTAACTATTAAAGTTACCTCAGCACCTTTTCTGTAACATTCTAATGCAGCATCAACAGAAGAATTACTTGCACCAATTACAGCTAATTTCTGACCTGCATAAAAATGAGGATCGTTATAATAATGGGAAACCTTAGGTAGATTTTCACCTTCAACATTCATTGTATTTGGCAGATCGTAAAAGCCAGTTGCAATTATAATATTAGTTGCTTTGTATGTATTTTTTGAAGTATTTAATGTAAACTCCTTTTCATTTTTATCTATAGAATTTACCGTTTCAAATAAATGTAATTTTAATTTATTTGAAGTTACAATTCTTCTATAGTACTCTAAAGCTTCGTTTCTTCTTGGTTTGGCTTCTTTACTTATAAATGGAATATTGTCTATTTCTAATTTTTCTGAAGAAGAAAAAAACTGCATATTTACAGGATAATTGTATAGAGAATTTACAATTGGACCTTTTTCTATAATTAAATATTTTAATCCTTTCTTTTTAGCTTCTAAACCACAAGCAATTCCTATTGGGCCTCCGCCAACAATAATAACATCATACAAATTCATAAAACTGTTTTTAGTTGTAATAAACTTCTTCTAAACTAACTACCTCTTCATCTTTTATTCTTCTAAAAATATGGTTTGGTGCTAATTCGGAAATAGAATGCAAACCTAAAGCTGCAATAATTTCTTTAATTGCTACTACTGTTTTTGAATGATAATTTTTTACTCGAACATTTTTCTTCTCTACAACAAGCGCTTTAACCAAATCTTCATCTTGGGTTGCAACACCAACTGGGCAAGTATCTAAATTACACTCTCTTGCTTGAATACAACCTAAACTTAACATAAAACTTCTTGCCATACCAACAGCATCTGCTCCTAAAGCTAGATATTTTACTACATCAAAAGCATCTACGGCTTTACCACTTGCAATTATTTTAATTTGATTTTTTAAGTTGTGTTTTAATAATTGTTTATTGATAAAAACCAAACCTTCAATTAAAGGCGTACCAATGTAATTTGTAAATTCTAAAGGAGCAGAACCTGTACCTCCTTCTCCACCATCAACAGAAATAAAATCTGGGTAATTATTATGCGTTGCAAATGCAGTAATCATTTCTGATATTTCTTGGTTATTACCAACACATAATTTAATTCCGACAGGTTTACCATTGGCTAATTCTCTTACTTTATGAATAAACTGAATTAACTCATCATAGTTAGAAAATGCCGAATGACCTGGAGGAGAATCTACTTGAGTACCCGGAGTTACAGCTCTAATTTCTGCGATTTCTTGTGTGTTTTTTTTAGCAGGTAAAATTCCGCCATGACCTGGTTTTGCACCTTGAGAAAACTTAATTTCAATCATTTTAACCTCTGGTCTAACAGCATTTTTTTTGAAAATTTCATCATCAAAAACACGTTTGCCATTTATAGATTTTCCTGCACCAAAATAACCCGTTCCTACTTGAAAAATTAAATCACCGCCTTGTAAATGATAAGGAGAAATTCCGCCTTCACCAGTATTATGTGCAAAATCGCCCATTTTTGCTCCTTGATTTAACGCCATAACTGCATTTTTACTAAGCGAACCAAAAGACATTGCAGAAATATTTATAATAGAACTTTTATATTTTTGAGTACACTTATCTGAACCAAAAGTAATTTTATCGCCAATTATATCGTGGTGTGCAGTAGGAAAAAGTGAATGTTTTACAAACTCATATCCTTTTTTATAAACATTATGTTGCGTACCAAAAGGAATCGTTTCTTTTTCTAATTTAGATCTTTGATAAACAATACTTCTTTTTTCTCTATTTATAGGAGTTCCGTTTAAATTGTCTTCTATAAAATATTGCTGAATTTTATCTCTTTCTTCTTCGAAAAACCAACGCAAACGTGCTACTAACGGAAATGCTCTTAATAACGAGTGTTTGGTTTGTAAACTATCATAAATAGCAATTAAACTAAGTAAACCAGATATTGATAGTAATATTATTGTGCCTATTTGAGGAATAAAATAAACTAAAACTCCAGCTAAAATTGTGATTGCAAATAATATTGCAAGTATGGTATTTCTCATTATATAAAGTATATTTTAAAAAGGTTTAAAAATAATGAAATTAGCACGAACATTGTACTTGCTTTGACAAATAGTTTGCGTTAGGGATTGAATTGGAAATCCTTTTTATGAAGAATGAATAAAAAGATTGAAAAGTAAAGCCCGACCTGTAAGGTAACGCCAAAAAAAAACTCTAACAAATTAATGTTAGAGCTTTTTATATGTTTGAAAAACTTAAGAAAATTATTTCTTAAATTTTGCATATTTGTTTTTGAACTTGTCAATACGTCCTGCCGCATCAATAAGTTTAGATTTACCAGTGTAAAATGGATGAGAAGTTCTAGAAATCTCTAATTTTACTAAAGGATACTCTACACCATCAACGTCTAAAGTTTCTTTTGTATCTGCAGTAGAACGCGTTAAAAATACGTCTCCGTTAGACATGTCTTTAAAAGCAATCAGTCTATAATTTTCTGGATGAATTCCTTTTTTCATTTTTAATATATTTAATACTTTAATGTTATGTTTGTAAGAGTAAAGTTGGTAAAGTTTTACTCAAAATTCTAAATAGCTGTTATTAACTATTTTGAGGATGCAAATTTAAGCTTATTTTTTAATTTACAAATAAATAAATTGTTTTTATTTTAATAAAGTTCTTTTTTATGCTTCTTTTAATACATAAAAGTTGTTTTTTATGCTGATTTTTTTGAATCTTTACGTTCTAATATATTGAAATCTATATAAATAATGAAGAAATTTTCTACTTTAGTAACACTTTTAACAACGTTATTTTTAACAATATCTTGTTCTAATGATTATAAATTTATTCTAGAAAAACCAAACAAAGCTGTTTTAAATGAATCTGTTACCTTAAAACTAACAGAAAAAAACAGCAAAGAAATAGAAAAAGTACAATTTTACGTAAACGGTAAACAAGTAGAAAGTAACGGTAATACTGCTACCATAAAAACCAAAGATTTGGGTGTAGGTAAACATGCTGTAAATGCAATTGCTTTTTTTGATGGTAAAACTAAAAAAACGAATGGATTTATTGAAGTTTTTGCCAATACAAAACCTGCCATCTATAAATTTAAAATTATTAATGAATATCCGCACGACACAAAAGCTTACACACAAGGTCTAGAATTTTATAAGGGTTACTTATATGAAACTACCGGTCGTAGAGGTGAATCTACTCTTAGAAAAGTAGATATAAAAACGGGTAAAGTTTTACAAAAAATAGATTTAGACAACAAATATTTTGGTGAAGGAATGACAATTGTGGATGACAAAATAATTTGGCTTACCTGGGAAAGTAACAAAGGTTTTGTCTATGATTTAGAAACTTTTGAATTAGAAAAGGAATTTGCTTACAATAAAAGTAAAGAAGGTTGGGGTTTAACGCACAGCGATAAAGAACTTATAAAATCTGATGGTTCTGATAAAATTTGGTTTCTAGACCCAAACACACTTAAAGAAAAACGTTTTATACAAGCATACACTAATGATCGTTCTGTAAATTATTTAAACGAATTAGAGTTAGTTAATGGTAAAATTTACGCTAATAAGTATCAAAAAAACACCATTGCAATTATTAATGCAGAAACTGGTATTGTAGAAGGTTTAGGCGACTTAAGAGGTTTAGAAAAAGTGATGTCTAAAACTCAGAAATTAGTAGAAAACGATGAGGTTTTAAATGGTATTGCATACGATGCAGAAAATAACAGATTGTTTGTTACCGGTAAATATTGGGGCAAATTATTTGAAATAGAATTGGTTAAGCAATAATTATATTACTTTTACGTATACAAGAACTTATATTTACAAAACATTAATTTATGCGTTATTTTATTTATTTCATTATTTGTATTGCTTTAGTTTCTGTAAGTTCTTGCAGAAAAGATTTCTCTACAATAGAAAGTTTTGGAGCTTTAGAATTTTCTAAAGACACCGTTTTTTTAGATACTGTTTTTACAAATATTGGTTCTGCAACTTATAATTTAAAAGTATATAATAGAAGTAATAATGCAATCACCATTCCTTATATTACTTTAGAAAAAGGAAACAGTTCTAATTATAGACTAAACGTAGATGGTATTGCCGGTAAAACATTTAATAATATAGATATACTTGCTAAAGATAGTATCTATGTATTTATAGAAACTACAGTAGATGTTTCGGCAGAAACAAATCCGTTGTATACAGACAGAATTTTATTTGACAACGGAGATAAAGAACAAAACGTAGATTTGGTTACTTTGGTTGAAGATGCAAACTTTATTTATCCGGGTAAAGATGCTATTTCTATGAAAATTGATAGTTTAACTTTAGACGGAGAACCAACTACAATTAAAGGTCGTTTTTTAAACGATAATGAACTTATTTTTAATAAAACAAAACCAACTGTAATTTATGGTTATGCTGCAGTACCTGCAAATAAAACACTTACTATAGAAGCTGGTGCAAGAATTCATTTTCATAATAATTCGGGTTTAATTGTAGACAATAAAGCTACCTTAAAAGTAAACGGAACTCTTAATGAAAAAGTTATTTTTGAAGGTGATAGACTAGAAAATAGTTTTAGTGAAATTCCTGGACAATGGGGAACTCTTTGGATGCGAGCCGGAAGTACAGAAAACGAAATAAAAAACACAATTATAAAAAATGGTATCATCGGAATTTTAATTGATAGTATAGGCAGCAGTACATCGCCAACCTTAAAACTAGAAAATACCGAAATCTACAACCATTCTAACTTCGGAATTTTAGCTAGAGAAACAAATATTGAAGGAAATAATGTTGTAATTGGTTCTGCAGGTCAAGCATCTTTGGCCGCTACAATTGGTGGAACTTATAATTTTACCCACAGTACTTTTGCAAATTATTGGAACAATGGAATAAGACAATTACCAGCCGTGTTAGTTAATAACTTTTTCACCTATACAAATGAAAGTGGTGAAGAAATTGCAGAAACTAGAGATTTAAAAGCTGCAAATTTTACCAATTGTATTTTTGAAGGCAATAATAATATAGAGTTTGTTTTAGATAATTTAAATAATGGGAGTTTATTTAATTATACCATCAAAAATTGTATGATTCGTTTTAATGACACCAATAATTCTTTTGAAGGCATTACAGAACTAGACTTTAACAACAACACTAATTACAGTGATATTATTTTAAACGGAAATGCTAATTTTAAAGATACTCAGAAAAGTAATTTTATAATTGGTGAGAATAGTGACGCTATAAATAAAGCTTTATCTACTCCTTTTAATATTGATATCTTAGGAGTAGACAGAACTTCAAATCCAGATATTGGCGCTTATCAGCATATTATTTTTGAATAATTGTGAATAATTACTTTTTGTAAACAACACCATTTTTCATCACAAAAACTACATTTTCCATTGTGTTAATGTTTTTTGTTGGATCTTCATCTACAGCTATAATATCCGCATAAAATCCTTTTTGAATTTGTCCAATTTCATCTGACATCTTTAATAACATCGCATTTGTAATTGTTGCAGATTGTATTGCTTCTATAGCTGGCATACCGGCCTCAACCATAAAACCAAATTCTTTACCATTATTACCATGCTTAAAAACACCTGCATCTGTACCAAAAGCAATTCCAACACCTTTTTTATACGCTTTTGCAAAAGTTCCTTGAATCTGTGGACCAACTGCTAAAGCTTTAGGAACAACTATTTCTGGATAAAAACCTTCAATTTTATCTTTCTCTTCTACTTCTTTACCTGCAGTAATTGTTGGCACTAAATATGCATCGTGTTTTTTCATTAACTCCATTGTCCCTTCACTCATGTAAGTTCCGTGTTCTATGGTTTTAACACCTCCTATTATTGCTCTTTTCATACCTTCATCTCCGTGCGCGTGCGCAGCAACATGCATTCCATAATCTTTAGCCGTTTCACAAATAGCTTTAATCTCTTCTATTGTAAACTGCGGATTATCGCCTGATTTTGCAACACTTAAAACACCACCTGTTGCTGTTATTTTTATACAATCTGCTCCGTTTTTATAACGCTGTCTTACAGCTTTTTTTGCATCATCTACAGAATTTACAACACCTTCTTTTGGTCCAGGATTTCCAATTAGTTTTCTACTACTTCCGTTTGTAGGATCTGCATGACCACCAGTAGTTGCCAAAGATTTACCCGCTGTAAAAACTCTTGGCCCCATAATTTTACCAGAATTTATAGCATTTTTTATAGAAATATTTACACCTGTTCCGCCTAAATCTCTTACAGATGTAAAGCCATTTAATAAGGTTGTTTTTGCAAAACCTACAGAATTAAATGCAACATCTGCCTCGTTTAAAATATAATTATTCAGCCTTGTATTTCTATTAAATTCTTGCTCTATATGAACATGAAAATCAATTAAACCAGGTAAAACCACTTTATTTTTTAAATCTATAACATTTGCAGTTGAACTTTTAGGAGCAACATAACCATCTAAAATTTTAGAAACTTTATCTCCTTTTACAACAATTGTTTTTTTAGAAGAAATTACACCAGATTTTGTATCTAATAATTTTCCGCATAAAATATATGTTGTTTGTGCATTAACGTTTTGTAACATAAAAAGTGTTGTAAAAAGTAAAAGTAATTTCTTCATTTGTATAAATTTTATCTTTAAATGTATGAAAAAATACCTAATTTGCTTGCTTTAAACTTAAATAATGAAAAACGTAGTTATTACAGGTACAAGTAGAGGAATTGGTTTTGAACTTGCCAAGCAATTTGCAGAAAATGGTCATAATGTTTTGGCTTTGTCTAGAAATACAAAACCATTGTTAACCTATAACCATAAAAATATTACAGTAATTTCTGTTGACTTATCTAACTCTAATGATTTAAAAAAAGTTTCTGAATTTGTAAAGAACAATTGGCAAAGTGTAGATATTTTAATAAACAATGCTGGTAAACTTGTAAATAAATCTTTTACAGAGCTTTCTTCTAACGACTTTCTAGATGTTTATAAAGTAAATGTGTTTGCAGTCGCAGAAATCACAAAAATTATGATTCCTTATTTTAAAAAAGGAAGTCATGTAGTTACTGTTAGTTCTATGGGCGGAATTCAAGGAAGCATGAAGTTTGCAGGATTAGCTGCATATTCATCTGCCAAAGGAGCTGTTATTACCTTATCAGAATTATTAGCAGAAGAATATAAAGAACAACAAATAGCTTTTAATGTTTTGGCTATAGGAGCCGTTCAAACAGAAATGTTAGCAGAAGCTTTTCCTGATTATCAAGCACCTTTAACAGCTACAGAAATGGCAGATTATATGTATAACTTTGCTTTAACAGGTAATAAATTTTATAACGGTAAAGTTTTACAGGTATCTTCTACAACTCCGTAATTTCATTTCAATTTTGGATTCAAAATATAAAAATTACATACCCCAAAAAGCAATTCCTTTTTTAGAATTTTTAATTAATGAACATAATTTCACATTAAAAATTGTAAACCAAAGAGCCACAAAACATGGCGATTTTAGAAGTTTACCAAATGGTAAATTTCAAATAACCGTAAATAATAATTTAAATAAATATCAATTTCTTTTGACTTTGGTGCATGAAATAGCACATCATGTTACACATCAAAAATTTGGAAGGGTTCAAGCACATGGTAAAGAATGGAAAGCTATTTTTCAGCATTTGATGTTGCCTTTTTTAAATCCAAATATTTATCCGAATGAAATTTTACCTCATTTAGCCAATTATTTAAAAAACCCGAAAGCAAGCACAGATTCTGATGTGAATTTATCTCTAGCTTTAAGAGGAAATGTTGCAGAAAATGGTAAACATTTTATTTTTGACATTCCTTTAAACGAACTCTTTATTTTTAAAAATACTATATACAAACGCGGTAATAAAAGAAGAACTCGTTACGAATGCTTAAATATGTCTAATAAAAAAGTCTATTTATTTAATCAAAATGTAGAAGTAAAACTTTACAAAGATTTATAATGATATAATAAAAGCTCCTTTTTTAAGGAGCTTTTTTAGTTAATCTCTTTTGATAAATAAAGTATCTAAATTCATTTCTTTTTGCAACCAATTTCTTAATTCCCTTTCTTTAGGTGTTATAATACTATCTGGTATTCTTAGATTCCATTTAATTGTTGCAACCGGAATTGTATCAATCTTAATAAAATCTTTAGAAGACAAAACACTTGCAAAACCAATTTCTTCGATATCTACATATCTTATTTTAGCATCTTTTGCTATTCTACTAAAAGCTACTACTTTTTGATTTTTATTTAAAGCATCTTGTTCTATTCTGTTATTTAAACTAGATATGGTTTCCTCTAAATCTGCTATTTGCTTTTGTAAACCTGCAATAATATTCTTACTTTCCTTAAGCTCTTCTCTTTTCTCTTTATAAGCTGTAGTAATCAACTCAAAACTTTTGGTATCGCTACCCTTGATAATTATTTTAAAATCCTTTATTTTATCGTAGCTTACGTTATTTGCCAATTGATTATTTAAAATATTTTCTTCGCCATCACTTACTTCATTAAAGAAATTAAGATTAATAATTTTGTTTTCATAACTATAAGAATCATCAATTAATTGAAAAGACTTTACAGTTTTAACTTCGTTTTTAATAAAATTATTAACCTGTGTTTTTACTTGGTTTTCTTTAAAAACAGTTATAAAAGTAAATATGGCAGGTATCATTACAGCAATACCAACTACCGTTGCAATGGTAGAGTATCTTTTACGTTTAGCCGCATTTGCATATTTATGCATAGGAAAACGTAATAACTTTAATACCAAAAATGTTGCCAATGCAATAAAAATAGTATTTATAGTAAATAAATACATAGCACCAAAAAAGTAAGAAAATTTACCTTTAGCTAAACCATAACCAGCTGTACATAGAGGCGGCATTAATGCTGTTGCAATTGCAACACCAAAAATAACAGAAGCTATAGTACCTTTTTTTGTTCTTGCAACCATTAAGGCTAATCCACCAAAAAAGGCAATTAAAACATCTCGAATATCTGGACTAACTCTTCCTAATAATTCTGAATTATCTTCACTTAAAGGAAAAAAGTAAAAGAATAAAAACGAAGCAAACAAACTTAAACCAATCATGGTTCCTAAGTTCATCAAAGACTTTTTAAAAGTATTGATGTCATTTAACGCAAAAGACATACCTAAACCTAATATTGGCCCCATTAATGGCGAAATTAACATGGCACCAATTACCACTGCTGTAGAGTTTGCATTTAAACCAATAGAGGCCACAAAAACGGCAAAAAGTAGAATCCAAGCTGTAGCACCTTTAAATGGTATATCTGCTTTTATAGCTTCTATAGTTGCTTCGTGATCTGTATCATCTCTAAAGTCGAAAAGTTCTATTAAAAACTTTTTTACACTTTCTAGCAAACCTTTTGCATCTTTCTGAACATTTTGTTTAGAATTTTCTGCAGCATTAGGTGTAGGGTTTTTAAGATCTTCTTCCATTTATATTAATTTATAACTTTGGAAAGATACAAAAAAAGTGATTTGATTCTTAAAATATATACTATTGTAGATAAATTTTATCTATCTCTAATTTAAAATTTTCTTGTTTTTTATTACCTATTAGAAATGCAATTTCAGCAATACTGTTAGCAGAAAAATTTCCGATTGATAATTTTCTTCCTCTAAAGGCAGGGTACATTTCTGAAAGCTTTATTCTGATAGTTTGCCACTCTCCGGAAGTTGTAAAAGGCGATATGAAGGAATGAGCGTTATCTAAATTATCCTTTAATCTAAATTGATACTTTTTACCATCTCCTTTTACCTTTATAACTACCTCTGTATAGCCAATAGTTTTTAAGTTTATGTTTTTATTTCTTAATGATGAAAATCCGCCATTATTTTCTAAAGAGATTTTTCCATAAAATTCTCCATAACCAGAATTATTTAAGATAAAACTGCCATTAGACTTCCCTCCCATTACAACGTCATCTACTATTTTCCAATCTTCAATGTTTACAGATTTTTTAAAGTCGAAAAGTATTTGGCTTGATAAATTCATAGTGCTAAAATAAATGATTAAAATTATTTTGTTTATCATTACTTGTAATTATTTAAACAAAAATACAGGTTTAATAGCAAAACTATGTTGAAGTAGTGTTAAAAAAAAACTCCACACAAAGTGTGGAGTTTTACAATCAAGTGACCGGGCTGGGGCTCGAACCCAGGACCCTCTCCTTAAAAGGGAGATGCTCTACCAACTGAGCTACCAGGTCATTCTTTTCGCTTAGCGGGTGCAAATATACACCTTAATTTAAATAAAACAAGTTTTTTTTTATTTTATTTCATCTAAATAAACTTGCCTAACTTTCTTTAATAAATTAGAAGAATAAACAAAACTTACAACCGACTCATTTTCAGTAGAAAATATATCTTCACTAGAACCTTCCCAAGCTTTTACTCCTTTATTTAAAAAAACAATTTTTTCTCCAATTTCTATTACAGAATTCATATCATGTGTATTTATTACTGTCGTAATTTTATATTCATCTGTAATTTCTTGAATTAAATTATCAATTACAATTGCAGTTTGAGGATCTAAACCAGAATTTGGTTCATCACAAAACAAATATTTAGGGTTCATAACAATTGCTCTAGCAATTGCAACTCTTTTTTGCATTCCTCCAGATAGTTCTGCAGGTAATTTTTTGTTAGAATTTTCTAAATTTACCCTTTTAAGAACAGTGTTTACACGATCTAACATTTCCGATTGAGATTTCTTAGTAAACATCTTTAAAGGAAACATTACGTTTTCTTCTACCGTTTGAGAATCAAATAAAGCACTTCCTTGAAAAACCATGCCTATTTCTTGTCTCCACTGCATTTTTTGTTCTTGAGTAAATTCTGTGTTTAATCTTCCGTCGAAAGCAACTGTTCCTTTCTCTGGAACATGCAATCCAATTAAAGATTTTAAGAATACTGTTTTACCAGAACCACTTTGTCCAATAATTAAATTTGTTTTACCAGGTAAAAAAGTTGTTGTAATCCCTTTTAAAACCTCTGTACCATTAAATCCTTTATGTAAATTTTTTACTTCTATCATATTTTATGTTAATAGCATTTGAGTTAAAAAATAATTTGCAATAACTATTAAAATGGTTGTCCAAACTACAGCTTGTGTACTTGCTCTTCCTACGGCAATCGACCCTCCTTTTACATAATAACCATGATATGAAGGCACAGTAGCTATTAAAAAAGAAAAGATTATCGTTTTTATTAATGCATAAACTATTAAAAATGGTTTAAAATCTGTTTGAATACCTGTTATGTAATCTGTACCTGCAAACAATCCAGAAAGCACACCTGCAATCCAACCTCCAAAAATACCAAGAGCCATTGCTAACGTTATTAAAAAAGGATAGAAAAAAAGAGCCGCTATAATTTTTGGTAATACTAAAAAATTAAGTGAATTAATTCCCATAACCTCTAAAGCATCAATTTGCTCTGTAACTCGCATTGTACCAATACTAGATGTTATATAAGAACCCACTTTACCTGCCAAAATAATACAACAAAATGTAGGTGCAAATTCTAAAATTATAGATCTTTTTGCGGCAAAACCAATTAAAGAATCTGGTATAAATGGGCTATCTAAATTTAAGGCAGTTTGTAATGCAATCACTCCTCCAATAAAAAATGAGATAAACATAATAATACCTAAAGATTTAATACCTAAATCTTCTACTTCTTTCATTAATGCTTGGTAAAAAACACGACGTTTCTGCGGTTTTCTAAAAACACGCTTTAACATCATAAAATACTTACCCACATGTTCTAAATACGTCATTTAAACTAATTTTAGGCTAAAGTATTAAAATATGATTAATTGAATGTTAATTATACAACTTCAAAATAAAAAATAATTACTTTTGATGAAATTTATAATATTTTTCAACTAATGAAGAAAGCTATTTTCTACTTATTAACATCAATTATTTTAATCTCTAGTTGTACTAAAAGTAGTACAAAAACCTCAAAAAAACCAAAGTTGGTAATTGGTATTGTTATAGATCAAATGAGATATGATTATTTAACAAGATATGCAGACAGGTATTCTGAAGGCGGGTTTAATAGAATTTTAAAAAACGGATTCTCTCTTGAAAATGCCCATTTTAATTATATCCCAACATATACTGCTGTCGGACACACATCTATATATACAGGTACAACACCAGATAATCACGGTATAATTTCTAACAATTGGTACGATAAAAAATTAAAAGAAACAATCTACTGTGTGGATGATGATAACTACAAAACAGTAGGAAATGATGGTTATGTAGGAAAAAAATCTCCACATAGATTATACACAACAACAATAACCGATCAGTTACAATTAGCACAAAATATGCAAGGAAAAACAATTGGTATTTCTATTAAAGATAGATCTGCAATTTTACCAGTTGGGCATACAGCTAATGCTGCATATTGGTACGATGGAGGCGATAAAAATCAATGGATAACTAGTTCTTTTTATATGGATGAATTACCAAATTGGGTAAAAGATTTTAATAAAAACAACAAAGCAGATTCTTATTTAAATACTACTTGGGAAACTTTATATGATATCGAAACATATACACAAAGTAGAGCCGATAATAATATTTACGAAAACAATTTAAACGGAAAAGAAAAACCAGACTTTCCTAAAAACTTAAAAGAATTAAGAGAAAAAAATGGTAATTTTAGCTTGATTAAAACTATTCCTGCTGGTAATACTTATACTGTAGATTTTGCAAAAGCAGTGATTAAAGGAGAACAATTAGGTACTACTGAATTTACAGATTTTTTAAGTGTTAGTTTTTCATCTACAGATTATGTTGGTCATAGATACGGCGTTGCTGCTGTAGAAACTGAAGATACATATTTAAGACTTGATAAAGATTTAGAAGAATTTTTTAATTTTTTAGATACTGAAGTTGGTAAAGGAAATTACACTTTATTTTTAACTGCAGATCATGCTGCTGTTCATGTACCATCTTACCTTCAATCATTAAAAATACCTGCACATTACATGAGCACTAAAGATTTTAGCGACTTCTTATTAGGTGTTACCCAAAAGTATTTTAATTCTAAAGAATTGATAGAAAATGTTTCTAATTATCAAATTTTTTTAGATAAAAATAAAATTGAATCTTTAGGTTTAGATAAAAATGATGTTGCACAAAGAATTGCAGATGAAGTTGTAAATTTTGATAAAATATACAAAGCTGTAACTGCTAGAACATTACAAACAACTAATTTTACTAGCGGTATTTTAAGTTCTTTACAAAATGGTTACAATCAGAAATTTTCTGGAGACGTTTTAATGATTCCTTATCCTGCAACTTTAATTAGCAGTAGAAAAGGTACAAGTCACGGTTCTGGTTACTCTTATGATACACACGTACCAATTATATTTTATGGTAACGGAATTAAAAAAGGAAGATCTACTAAGAAATATGATATTATAGATATTGCACCTACAATTTCTAATTTACTTAAAATTGAAGCGCCAAACGGAACATCGGGAAAAATTATAGATGAAGTTTTAAAGAAATAATTACAATTTAAAAACAGAATTATCTTGGTGCTTTTTAATCGCTTTTCTAGAAAGAACAATTCCTATTATTAGCGATATAAAAGCACCAATTGAAATTCCAGGAATAAAATTTATGAATAGAAAAAAATCATAAGCTCCATGAAATATTGTAGCTAATAACAAACCAATTAAATTCAATTGAACTCTATTCTTAGAAAACTTAGCTTTTCCCATAAAATATCCCATCAAAATTCCGAAAGTTGCATGTGCAGGAACAGCCGTAAAAGCTCTAATTAAACCTGTACCAGCACCATATTGAAAAGTATATATTACGTTTTCTAAAGCTGCAAACCCCATAGAAACCATTACTGCATAGACGATTCCATCGAAGGGTTCGTTAAATTCTTTATTTTTTTGAGAATAAAACCTTACTATTAAATATTTAGAAAATTCTTCAACTAAAGCAACTACTACAAAAGCTTTTAAAAACTGATGAAATATATCTTTTGAATTTAATTCTGGAAATAATAAGGTAGCAGCATAGCCAATAGTAAATGTTAGAGTAACACTTACAGTTGCACCTAATAGAAATGTTTTTATTAAAATTGCTACAGGCTCTTTTTCATATTTATCTTTAAAGTAAATATATAAAATTATAATAGTTACTGGCGCAATAGCCAAGAGTAGTAAATTCATTTATCCGCAGCAATTTAAACTTGATTTTAATTTTTTGGTAAAAATACTTCTGCCATCATACATCGTGCACTACCACCACCGCAAGTTTCTATTGTTTCTAAAGAACTAGAGATAATTTTACAATGATTATTTATTTTAGCTACCTGACTTTGTGTTAACGAATCGTGTGCAGTTTTACTCATCACAAGAAACAACTCATCATTAGCTCCTCTAACTTGTAACATGTTACCGGCAAAATTATGCATTTGAGCTTCCGTAATTTCAATAACCTGTTTACCATCTTCTTTTAAATGCTTTAAGACATTTTTCTTTTCTGCTTTATTATCTATGGTATCAAGACAAATTACTGCAAAAGTTTCTGCAACGCACATCATCACATTTGTATGATAAATTGCTGCTCTTTCTCCTTCTACAGTTTGATTAGCAACAAAAACTACAGGTGTATACTCAAAATCTTCACAAAACTCTATAAATAAATCTTCATCTGCTCTAGCAGATAGAGCGCAATATGCTTTTCTATTTACTCTATCTAAAATAATACTTCCTGTACCTTCTAAAAATAAATCTTCTTCTTCAGCAGAAGTATAATCAACAATATTTTCGATTAAAAAATCATTTTTTTCTAACTCATTTAAAATATCATCTCTTCTTTCTAAACGTCTATTTTCTGCAAACATTGGATACAATCCTACTGTTCCATCAGAATGAAAAGAAATCCAATTGTTAGGAAAAATTGAATCTGGTGTATCAAATTTATCAGTATCAGAAACTACTACAACATTAACACCAAAACTTTTCAATTTAAAAACATAAGCATCAAATTCTTGTTGAGCTTTGTTATTAATTTCAGCATTTTTTAAATCAATGTCTTCCTGAAAATAGTTGTTTACTGCGGTTTGTTCATTCATCCTAAAGTTGATAGGACGAATCATTAATATGGTATTTGTAGTTTGTTGCATAAATTTTAAATAAAGTACAAATATAAACACATATTATTATAGAATACGTATTAAAATTAAAAACCGTTTTCTTTTTTTGAAAACGGTTTTTACTAAATTTATTACAAACTTTATTCTCTTATTAAAGGCATTGTAGAACATCTTAGCAATCCTTCTTGTTTGGCTATTTCTGAGTAAGCAACTTCTTCAACTATAAATCCTTTACTTCTAAGCCATGTATTTAAGCGAGTAAAGTTTTTTTCTGAAATGATTACATCTTCTGAAATCGAAAAAATATTACTATTCATGTTATACATTTCTTCCTTATCAATTTCAAAAATATTTTCTTTTCCAAAGAAATCTACTAACCATTGATATTCTTTTTCAACTAAAAATCCGTTTTTATGAAGTATAGCTTTGTTTTTTCCTATTGGTTGAAAGCAACAATCTAAATGTAAAGCATTCTCTTTAGGATTTACATTATCTTTTCTTAATTCAAAAGATTTTACAGTTTTTTCTGGAAATAATTCTTGCAACGCAATTACAGCATCTGTATTCGTTCTTGCTGTAATAAATTCTGGATAATCTTCTCCTGAGTAAGTACCTACAAAAATATAATCATTCCAAGGCATTACATCACCACCTTCTACATGACATTCTTCGGGTAGCTTTATAATATTTTTAGCATCAATTTGAGATAATACATGATTTATCGCATCAATTTCTTGATCTCTATCTGGTAAAATATTTGCTTTTACCAATTTGTCTTCTATTACAAATGCTATATCTCTAGAAAATATTTGATTATAATCTTCTATAACTTTTGGTCTAAAAACTTCTACATTATATTTTTCTAAAACAGTTGCAACCGCATCTATTTCAGCAACCATATCTGCTTCTTTTGGGTAAGTACCCGCAAGAACATGCTGCTTACTTTTAGGGTCATAACAATCTTCTACTTTGGGCGTAGGACCAACACTATTTGCAATTCCTAATACTACAGCTTTAAGTTTAGCTGTTTCATTTTTGATATTTAGTTTTAACATATAAAAAATGTAAATAAAAAGCTTCATATAATTATGAAGCTTTTTATTGTTAGTGTTTTTATTATCTATTTTCTATAGATGTAAAAGCTCTTAAGTTTTCGCCAGTATAAATTTGACGAGGTCTACCTATTGGCTCTTTGTTTAAACGCATTTCTTTCCATTGTGCAATCCAACCAGGTAATCTACCTAAAGCAAACATTACTGTAAACATCTCTACAGGAATTCCCATTGCTCTATAAATGATACCAGAGTAGAAATCTACATTAGGATATAATTTTCTATCTACAAAGTAAGGATCGTTAAGCGCTTCTTGTTCTAATCCTCTTGCAATATCTAAAATAGGATCTTCGATACCTAAATCTTTTAAAACTTCATCGGCTGCTTTTTTAATAATTGTAGCTCTAGGATCAAAGTTTTTATAAACTCTATGACCAAATCCCATTAAACGGAAAGGATCATTTTTATCCTTCGCTTTAGCCATGTATTTTTTTGTATCTCCGCCATCTTCTTTAATAGCTTCTAACATTTCTAAAACAGCCTGATTAGCACCACCGTGTAATGGTCCCCAAAGTGCAGAAATTCCCGCAGATAAAGAAGCAAATAACCCTGCATGAGAAGAACCTACTATTCTTACTGTAGAAGTAGAACAGTTTTGCTCATGATCTGCATGTAAGATTAATAATTTATCTATTGCGTCTTTAATTATTGGATTTATTACGTATTCTTCATTTGGCTCTTCAAACATCATTTTCATGATATTTTCAACATACCCTAAAGATTTAGATCCGTAGTTTAAAGGTAAACCTGTTTTCTTACGCATTGTCCAAGCAACTAACACAGGAAATTTACCTAATATTTTTACAATTGCATTGTACATTTCTTCTTCTGAATTTACATTTACTGAAGAAGGATTAAAAGCTGTTAAAGCACTTGTTAAAGAAGACAAAATACCCATTGGGTGAGCTGTCTTAGGAAAAGCATCTAATATTTTTTTAACATCATCATCTACAACAGACTTAGATTTAATATCAGAGTGAAATTTTTCTAATTGTTCTTTTGTTGGTAACTCACCAAAAATTAAAGCATATGCAACTTCTAAAAAGTCTGCTTTTTCTGCTAAATCTTCAATAGAATACCCTCTGTATCTTAAGATTCCTTTTTCACCATCTAAAAAAGTAATAGCACTTTCACAAGATCCTGTATTCTTGTATCCAGGATCTATTGTAATAACCCCATTGGTAGCTCCACGCAACGATTTAATATCTATTGCTACTTCATTTTCTGTTCCTTTTACAAGAGGAAATTCATAAGAATCTTCTCCGATTTGTAATTTAGCTATATCTGACATTTATAATGATTTTATTGTGTTTTTCTCAATTCCACGAAGATACCATATTTTATAGATAATTTATATTACTTTTTTATAGTTTTTCAATATTTTAAAATAATATTAACTTATAGTTTAAAAACGAAAAAACCTCGCATAAAATGCGAGGCTTGTAATGTTTATAAAGCTTAAAAAATTATATTTTAAAAGCTTTTTCTTTAGGGAAATATGCAACTTCACCTAATTCTTCTTCTATTCTTAATAATTGATTGTACTTCGCCATTCTATCAGATCGAGAAGCAGAACCTGTTTTTATTTGTCCACAGTTTAATGCTACCGCTAAATCTGCAATTGTATTATCTTCTGTTTCACCAGATCTATGAGACATTACAGATGTAAAACCTGCATTTTTAGCCATATTTACTGCTGAAATTGTTTCTGTTAAAGTACCAATTTGGTTTACTTTAATTAAGATAGAATTTGCAATACCGTTTTCAATTCCTCTAGATAAACGTTCTACATTTGTTACAAATAAATCATCTCCAACTAATTGTACTTTATCTCCAATCTTTTCAGTTAAATATTTCCAACCTTCCCAATCGTTTTCATCCATACCATCTTCAATAGAAATAATAGGATATTTAGAAGCTAATTCAGCTAAATAGTCTGCTTGCTCTTGGCTAGTTCTAATTTTACCAGTTTCACCTTCAAATTTAGAATAATCATATTTTCCATCAACATAAAATTCTGCCGCAGCACAATCCAATGCAACCATAATTTCGTCTCCGAAAGAATAACCTGCATTTTTAACTGCTAACGCAATTGTATCTAAAGCATCTTCTGTACCATCTAAAGTTGGTGCAAAACCACCTTCATCACCTACAGCAGTAGATAAATTTCTGTCATGTAATACTTTCTTTAAATTATGAAAAATCTCTGATCCCATTTGCATAGCCTGAGAAAAAGTTTCTGCCTTAACTGGCATCACCATAAATTCTTGAAAAGCAATAGGTGCATCAGAATGAGAACCACCATTAATTATATTCATCATAGGAACTGGTAATGTGTTTGCAGAAACACCACCAACATATCTATATAAAGGCATTCCTAACTCATTTGCAGCAGCTTTAGCAGCAGCTAAAGAAACTCCTAAAATTGCGTTTGCACCTAATTTAGATTTATTTGGAGTACCATCTAAATCAATCATTAATTTATCAATACTATTTTGTTCAAATACAGAAACTCCTAAAAGTTCTGCAGCTATAATATTATTTACATTATCAACAGCTTTTAAAACACCTTTCCCCATATAAGCATCTCCTCCATCTCGTAACTCTACCGCTTCATGTTCTCCTGTAGATGCTCCAGAAGGAACTGCTGCTCTACCTAAAATTCCATTTTCAGTAGTTACATCTACTTCAACTGTTGGATTTCCTCTTGAATCAAAAATCTGACGTGCGTGAACGCTAATAATAATACTCATTGTATATTTTATTTAATTAATTTACTATTCTATATTGCTAATTTACAAAATATGATACTCATTTATTTGAGTTTAAACGGATTCTTACGAAAACGATTTCAATATTTATAGTTTAACAATTAAGTTTGTGAATTGCTTTTAATAGTTTCTATAAACTGGTCAAATAAATATTCTGAATCATTAGGTCCTGGACTAGCCTCTGGATGATATTGTACAGAAAAAACAGGTTTATTTTTCATTTTGATACCAGCAACCGTATGATCATTTAAATGAACATGTGTTATTTCAATATCTTTATTACTTTCAGTTTCTTCTTTATTGATTGCAAAACCATGGTTTTGAGAAGTTATTTCACCTTTACCAGTTCCAATATTTTTAACAGGATGGTTAATACCTCTATGACCATTATGCATTTTATATGTAGAAATACCATTTGCCAATGCGATAACTTGATGACCTAAACAAATACCGAATAAAGGTAAATCTCGTTTTATAATTTCTTTAGCAACTTCTTGTGCATCTATTAAAGGCTCTGGATCTCCTGGTCCGTTAGAAATGAAATACCCATCAGGATTAAATGATTCTAATTCTGAGAACTTAGAATCGTAAGGAAATACTTTAATATAAGCACCTCTTTTAGCTAAATTTCTTAAAATATTTTTCTTAATACCAATATCTAATGCCGATATTTTAATTGAAGAGTTTTCATCACCTACAAAATATGGCTCTTTAGTAGAAACTTTAGAAGCTAACTCTAAACCTTCCATACTTGGTACAGATGCAAGTTGTTTTTTTAGGTCGTCGATGTTATCTGTTTCTGTAGATATAATTGCGTTCATAGCACCATTGTCTCTAATATAAGCTACTAAAGCTCTAGTATCAACATCAGAAATTGCAACAATATTATGCTTTTCGAACCAATCTTTTAAATTACCGTTAGAATCTACTCTAGAGTGAGTAAAACTAAAATTTCTACATATTAAACCAGATATTTTAATTCCATCAGATTCTACTTCATCATCATTTACTCCATAATTACCAATATGTGCATTTGCAGTAACCATTATTTGACCAAAATAGGATGGATCTGTAAAAATTTCTTGATAACCTGTCATACCTGTATTAAAACAAATTTCTCCTGTTGAAGTTCCTTCTATACCTACAGATTTTCCATAAAAGATAGTTCCATCAGCTAATAAAACTAGTGCTTTTTTTCTTGTTTGATATTTCATTAATATATAATTGTGTTTGTTGTTGTTGTTGTAAAAATATAAAAAAAGGGATAAACGTAAACGTTTATCCCTTTTATATAAATTAAAAAATTTTCATTTTTTATTCTTCAGATTTTGCTTCTGTTGCAGTACCTTCTACTTGAGCAGATTCAGATTTTTTTCCTCTTCCTCTTCTTGTAGATTTTTTCGCTTTTTTACCATTAGGGTTATAGATTTCGTTGTAATCAACAAACTCTACCATTGCCATAGGAGCGTTATCTCCTTGACGATTTCCTAATTTGATAATACGAAGGTAACCACCTGGTCTATCTCCTACTTTTACAGAAATTTCTTTAAATAATTCTGTAACAGCAAATTTATCACGTAAGTAAGAAAAAACAATACGTCTATTGTGAGTAGTATCAGTTTTAGACTTTGTTACTAATGGTTCAACAAAAACTCTTAATGCTTTTGCTTTAGCCACTGTTGTGTTAATACGCTTATGTTCTATTAAAGAACAAGTCATATTAGCTAACATCGCTTTTCTATGCGAAGTTGTTCTTCCTAAATGATTGTGTTTTTTTCCGTGTCTCATGACCTTGTTTTATTATTCATCTTGCATCAACTCTCTTTGAGGAGCAAAATATGAAAA
This sequence comes from Polaribacter sp. BM10, assembly GCF_002005425.1. GTDB lineage: Bacteria > Bacteroidota > Bacteroidia > Flavobacteriales > Flavobacteriaceae > Polaribacter > Polaribacter marinaquae. The sequence continues at coordinate 1,410,333 of NZ_CP019704.1, forward strand.
TTAATCTCTATCTAATTTGTATTTGCTTAAATCCATTCCGAAACTTAAACCTTTAACAATAACTAATTCTTCTAGTTCTGTTAAAGACTTTTTACCAAAGTTTCTAAACTTCATTAAATCACTTTTGTTAAAAGAAACTAAATCACCTAATGTATCAACTTCTGCAGCTTTTAAACAATTTAATGCTCTTACTGATAAGTCCATATCAATTAATCTAGTTTTTAATAACTGACGCATATGTAATGATTCTTCATCATATGTTTCTGTCTGTGCAATTTCATCTGCCTCTAAAGTGATACGCTCATCAGAGAATAACATAAAGTGGTGAATTAAAATCTTAGCAGCTTCTGTTAAAGCGTCTTTTGGATTTATAGATCCATCAGTATCAATATCGAAAACTAATTTTTCGTAATCCGTTTTTTGTTCTACACGGTAATTTTCGATTGCGTACTTTACATTCTTAATTGGTGTGTAAATAGAATCTGTAAAGATTGTTCCTATTGGTGCAGAAGCTTTTTTATTTTCTTCTGCAGGTACAAACCCTCTACCTTTTTCTATTGTAATTTCTGCATTTAATTTAACAGATTTATCCATGTTACAAATAACTAAATCTGGATTCAATACTTGAAATCCTGAAATAAATTTCTGTAAATCTCCAGCAGTAAACTGCTCTTGACCAGAAATAGATACAGATACAGTTTCTCTATCTGTTTCATCTATTTGTTTCTTAAAACGAACTTGCTTTAAGTTTAAGATAATTTCTGTTACATCTTCTACAACACCAGATACAGTAGAAAATTCATGTTCTACACCATCAACTCTTAAAGATGTGATTGCAAAACCTTCTAAAGAAGATAAAAGTACTCTTCTTAAAGCGTTTCCTATTGTCAAACCAAAACCTGGTTCTAAAGGTCTAAATTCAAATCTTCCAGAGAAATCTGTAGATTCTATCATTATAACCTTATCTGGTTTTTGAAAATTTAAAATTGCCATTTTTTCTTCGTTTTAATTGTTATTTAGTTGCGCGAAATATAAGTGTGAAGAAATACTTATAAATCCTTTGGCTAAATACCAATATGATTAATTTATTACTTAGAATATAATTCTACGATTAACTGCTCTTTAATGTTTTCTGGAATTTGTAACCTTGCTGGTACTTTAACAAAAGTTCCTTCTTTTTTATCAGAATTCCAAGTTAACCATTCATAAACATTATTGTTAGATGCTAAAGCATCATCAATAGCTTGTAAAGATTTAGACTTTTCTCTAACAGCAACTACATCTCCTTCTTTTAATCTGTAAGATGGTACGTTTACTAATTCTCCGTTAACAGTAATATGTCTGTGAGAAACTAATTGACGTGCACCACTTCTTGATTTAGAAACACCCATTCTGTAAACAACATTATCTAAACGAGACTCACATAATTGTAATAAAATCTCACCTGTAATACCTTGTGAAGCAGAAGCGTCTTTAAATAAGTTTCTGAATTGACGTTCTAAAATACCGTAAGTATATTTAGCTTTTTGCTTCTCCATTAATTGAGTAGCATATTCAGATTTTTTTCCTCTTCTTCTTGCATTACCATGCTGTCCTGGAGGGTAATTTCTTTTTTCGAAGTTTTTATCTTCTCCAAAAATAGCTTCACCGAATTTACGGGCTATTTTTGTTTTTGGTCCTGTATATCTTGCCATTTCGTTTGTGTTATAGATAGGGATTATGAATTAAGGCTTACTCCTTCGATAATCTTGTTCCTATCAAGTTAAAATATTTAATTATACTCTTCTTCTTTTAGGAGGACGACAACCATTATGAGGAATTGGAGTAACATCGATAATTTCTGTTACTTCGATACCTGCATTATGGATAGATCTAATTGCAGATTCTCTACCGTTTCCTGGGCCTTTTACATAAACTTTTACTTTACGTAAACCTGCTTCTTTTGCAACGTTTGCACAATCTTCTGCTGCTAATTGAGCTGCATAAGGAGTATTCTTCTTAGAACCTCTAAAACCCATTTTACCTGCAGATGACCATGAAATTACATCTCCTTTTTTATTTGTTAAAGAAATAATGATGTTGTTAAAAGATGCTGTTACATGAGCTTCTCCTATTGCTTCAATTATTACTTTACGTTTTTTTGAACTTGCTTTTGCCATAATTATTTAGTTTTAGTAACCTAGTTTTCTATTAATAATTGGTATAACCAATTGATAGATCTTATGTTACTTGTCTAACTTACTTTTTCTTGTTAGCTACAGTTTTTCTCTTACCTTTTCTTGTACGAGAATTATTTTTAGTTCTTTGTCCTCTTAAAGGAAGACCAAGTCTATGACGAATTCCTCTCTGACATCCAATATCCATCAAACGTTTGATGTTTATCTGAACTTCAGATCTTAATTCTCCTTCAATTGTGAAAGATCCAACTTGCTCTCTAATTGCAGCGATTTGATCATCAGTCCAATCTTGAACTTTAATACTCTCGTCTACCTTAGCTTCTGCTAAAACTTTTTTAGCTCTGCTGCTTCCAATACCAAAGATGTAAGTTAAAGCAATAACCCCTCTTTTATTCTTTGGAATATCAATACCTGCTATTCTTGCCATTACCCTTGTCTTTGTTTAAATCTAGGATTTTGTTTATTAATTACGTATAATCTACCTTTTCTGCGCACTATTTTGCAGTCGGCACTTCTTTTTTTAACTGATGCTCTAACTTTCATCTGTTTAGTTTTTTTTTAGTATCTGTAAGTAATTCTTGCTTTTGATAAATCATACGGACTCATCTCTAACTTTACCTTGTCTCCAGGTAAAAGCTTGATATAATGCATACGCATTTTTCCGGAAATGTGAGCCGTTACAATATGTCCGTTTTCTAATTCTACACGAAACATAGCATTTGATAATGCTTCTGTTATTGTTCCGTCTTGTTGAATTGCTGATTGTTTAGCCATACTATTTATTTGATTTTCTATTGCTGTTTCCTGTTTTCATTAAACCATCATAATGATTATTTAATAAATACGAGTTAATTTGTTGCATTGTATCAATTGCTACACCTACCATAATGATTAATGATGTACCACCGTAAAACATTGCCCATCCCTGTTGTACTCCAAACTGAACTACAATTGCAGGTAATATAGACAATGCAGCTAAAAATAACGATCCAGGGAAAGTTATTCTAGATAATACACTATCTAATCTATCCGCAGTATCTTTTCCAGGTCTAATACCAGGAATAAAACCACCACTTCTCTTCAAATCCTCAGCCATTTTATTGGTAGGAATTGTAATTGCAGTATAAAAATAACTAAAAATTATAATTAGTAAAGCAAATATAACATTGTATTGCCAACCATTAGGATCTGTTAAACCAACTAAAGCTGGAAATCTTTGACCTAAAGCTAAAGGCAAAAACATAATTGCTTGAGCAAAAATAATTGGCATTACACCTGCTGCATTTAATTTCAAAGGAATGTAATCTCTTGAACCTGCAACATTTTGCACATTACCTGCAACTGTTCTTCTTGCATATTGTACAGCAATTTTTCTAACAGCTGTAACTAATAAAACAGTTAATAAAATCACTACAAACCAAACAATAATTTCAATTAAAATCATCATTAAACCACCTGCACCTGCATTTTCTGTTTTAGAAACGAATTCTTGTAAAAAAGCAGCTGGGAAATTAGCAATAATACCAACAGTAATTAATAATGAAATACCATTACCTATACCTTTATCAGTAATACGCTCACCTAACCACATAGCAAAAATTGTACCTGCAGTTAAGATTATGATTGACGATACCCAAAAAGTTAAACCACTAACTAAAAAAGCTTCTGGTGGTAAGTTAAATTGAGTCTTAATAGCAGTAATATACGTTGGTGCTTGTACTAACGTAATAACTATTGTTAACCATCTTGTAATTTGTGTAATTTTTTTTCTACCACTTTCTCCATCTTTTTGTAATTTTTGTAAATAAGGAACAGCAATTCCCATTAACTGAACTACAATAGAAGCAGAAATGTATGGCATTATACCAAGAGCCATTACTGACGCCCTAGCAAATGCCCCACCTGTAAATGCATTCAATAATCCTAAAAGACCTCCAGAAGTACTTTCTTTTAAAGCTGATAACTGTAATGGATCTATACCAGGTAATGGTACAGCAGCCATAAAACGATACACAGCAATTAGACCGATAGTAAGAAGAATTTTGTTTTTTAATTCTTCAATTTTGAAAATATCCTTTAGCGTATTAATAAAATTCATCATTTACGTGTTCTTATAAAGCAACAGCTTCTCCTCCAGCTGCTTCAATAGCTGCTTTTGCCGATGCTGTAAATTTATGTACAGTTATATTTAATTTAGCTTTTAACTCTCCATTTCCTAAAATTTTAACTAGGTCGTTTTTACCAGCCAATCTGTTAGCAATTAGAATGTCTAAATTTACTGTATCTGTTATTTTTCCACTATCAACTAAAGATTGTAATTTATCTAAATTGATTCCTTGATACTCCTTACGGTTTATATTTGTGAAACCAAATTTAGGTACACGTCTTTGAAGAGGCATTTGACCACCTTCAAAACCTATCTTTTTAGAATAACCAGAACGAGATTTCTGTCCGTTGTGACCTCTTGTAGCAGTACCACCTTTTCCAGAACCTTCACCTCTTGCAATTCTTTTTCCTTTTTTAATGGAACCCTCTGCAGGTGTTAAATTATGTAAACTCATTTTTTATAAATCTTATTTAATTTCTTCAAAAGAAACTAAGTGTTTAACTGTATTTACCATACCAATAATTGTAGGAGTTGCCTCATGTTCTACAGTTTGGTTCATTTTACGTAAACCTAAAGCCTCTAAAGTTCTTTTTTGACTTTGAAGACGTCCGATTTGACTTTTTACTTGTGTAACTTTAATTCTTGCCATCGTTCTTAGATTTATCCGTTAAATACTTTTTCTATAGATATACCTCTTTGCTTAGCAATAGAAGATGCACTTCTTAATTGTAATAATGCATCAAAAGTAGCTTTTACAGCATTGTGAGGATTAGATGATCCTTGAGACTTTGATAATACATCATGTACACCAACAGATTCTAATACGATACGTACAGCACCACCAGCAATAACCCCTGTACCAGGAGATGCAGGCTTGATAAAAATCTTTGCACCACCAAATTTACCTTTTTGTTCGTGAGGTAAAGTACCATCTAAAATAGGAATTCTAACTAAATTTTTCTTTGCATCTTCTACTGCTTTTGCAATTGCAGAAGAAACATCTTTAGATTTACCTAAACCATGTCCTACAACACCATTACCATCACCTACAACAACAATTGCAGAGAAACCAAATGCTCTACCACCTTTTGTAACTTTAGTAACACGTTGTACACCTACTAATTTATCTACAAGTTCTAACCCACTAGGTTTAACTCTTTCTACGTTTTTATAACCTTGCATATTTTCTTAAAATTTTAAACCAGCTTCTCTTGCAGCTTCTGCTAATACTTTAACTCTACCATGGTATAAATAACCATTTCTATCAAAAGCAACATTTACTAATCCTGCTTTAGTAGCTTTTTCTGCAATTGCTTTACCTACCGCAGTAGCTGCTTCAATTTTAGAACTTGCTTTAATATCTTTATCTCTAGATGAAACAGCAGCTAAAGTCACTCCGTTTACATCGTCTATTATTTGAGCGTAAATTTCTTTGTTACTTCTATAAACCGATAATCTTGGTTTTGTAGCAGTACCAGAAATAATTTTTCTAATTCTACGCTTTATTCTAGCTCTTCTTTCTAGCTTTGATAATGCCATATTGCTATATTATTATGCAGATTTACCTGCTTTTCTTCTTAATAATTCACCAACAAACTTAACACCTTTACCTTTATATGGCTCCGGAGCTCTAAAAGAACGAATCTTTGCAGCTATTTGACCAACTAACTGTTTGTCAAAAGAAGTTAATTTAATGATTGGGTTTTTCCCTTTCTCTGATACTGTTTCTACTTTCACTTCTGGAGCTAATTCTAAAACAATATTATGAGAGAAACCTAAAGCTAAGTCTAATTTCTGACCTTGATTTGAAGCTCTATAACCTACTCCTACAAGTTCTAATTCTTTAGTCCAACCTTTACTTACACCTTCAACCATGTTATTGATTAAAGCTCTCATTAAACCATGTTGTGCTTTATGGTCTTTGCTTTCCGATGCTCTATCTAATGTGATAACTCCATCTTCAATACTTACTGTAATTCCTTCAGAAATAGTTTGAGTTAACTCTCCTAACTTCCCTTTTACAGTAATTACGTTGTCTTTTATGTTTACATCTACACCTTGTGAAATGCTAACGGGATTTTTTCCTATTCTACTCATTTCTTAAAAATTAATAAACGTAACATAAAACTTCTCCTCCAACATTTTCTTGACGTGCTTTTTTGTTTGTCATAACACCTTTAGATGTTGAAACAATAGCAATACCTAGTCCATTTAATACTCTTGGCATCTCTGAAGAACCAACATATTTTCTTAAACCTGGCGTACTGATACGTTGGATTTTTCTAATTACTGACTCTTTTGTTTCCTTGTCATACTTTAAAGCTATCTTGATAGTTCCTTGAACTTTATCATCATTAAATTGATAACTTAAAATAAACCCTTGGTCAAACAAAATTTTAGTCATTTCCTTCTTCAAGTTTGAAGCTGGAATTTCTACTACTCTGTGTCCTGCAGCGATTGCATTTCTAACTCTTGTTAGAAAATCCGCAATTGGATCTGTATACATACTTATTTATATTGCGATTACGGTTTTCAAATACCTCTATTTATGCTACAGATTTCTCTGTGATAAATGAACCTATAATCAGTTAAAATTCTTATACTCAAAAAAAATAGAGCGTGCAAAGATACACATTCTATTTTTATTTTTAAGCTTTATTTAAAATTTCTACCAACTTGCCTTTTTAACACCTGGTATTAATCCTTGATTTGCCATTTCACGAAACGTTACACGAGAGATACCAAATTGTCTCATATATCCTTTTGGACGTCCAGTTAATTTACATCTATTGTGCATTCTTACTGGTGATGCATTTTTTGGTAATTTTTGCAATGCTTCATAGTCTCCAGCTTCTTTTAAAGCTTTTCTCTTTTCTGCATATTTTGCAACTGTTTTTGCTCTTTTACGTTCGCGAGCTTTCATTGATTCTTTAGCCATTTCTTAATTTTTTTTGAATGGTAAACCTAATTCTCCTAATAATGACTTTGCTTCCTTATCAGTATTTGCAGATGTTACAAAAGTAATATCCATACCGTTAATTTTCTTCACTTGGTCAATATTTATCTCTGGGTAAATGATTTGTTCAGTAATACCTAAATTGTAATTACCTCTACCATCAAATCCATTAGCTTTAATACCGTTAAAGTCTCTTACACGTGGCAAAGAAGCTGTAACTAGTCTGTCTAAAAATTCATACATTTTATCACCTCTTAACGTAACTTTTGCTCCAATTGGCATTCCTTTACGTAATTTAAATGATGCAACATCTTTTTTAGACATTGTAGATATCGCTTTTTGACCTGTAATTTTAGTCAACTCTTCTAAAGCATAATCTATTAATTTCTTATCTGCAATTGCTGCACCAACACCTTTAGAAACAACAATCTTTTCTAATTTTGGTACTTGCATTACATTTTTATAACTGAATTCTTCAGTAAGAGCTTTAACAACTCTTTCTTTGTATTCTGATTTTAATCTTGGTACGTAACTCATGATTACTCTTATTTTTTAGTTTTTTTAGAGATTCTAGTTTTAGTATCTCCATCAACCTGATAACCTACTCTTACAGCTACACCTTCTTCTACTAACATTACGTTAGAAATATGAAGAGAAGCTTCTTTCTTTACAATACCACCTTGAGGATTTTGAGCATTAGGTTTAGTGTGTTTAGAAACTAAATTTACACCTTCTACTAAAACTCTATCCTTATCTTTGATAATTTGTAAAACCTTACCTTCAGATCCTTTATGATCTCCTGCAATTACTTTTACAGTATCTCCTGATTTTAATTTAAACTTCTTCATTTTATTATAATGTTAAAGCACTTCAGGTGCTAATGATACTATTTTCATGAATTGTTTCTCACGAAGTTCACGTGCAACTGGTCCGAAAACACGAGTTCCCCTCATTTCCTCTGTAGGATTTAAAAGTACACAAGCATTATCATCAAATCTAATATAAGATCCGTCTTTACGTCTAACTTCTTTCTTTGTTCTTACAACAACTGCTCTAGATACTTGACCTTTTTTTACAGTTCCGTTAGGAGTTGCAGATTTAACCGATACAACAATCTTGTCTCCAATACTTGCGTAACGCTTTTTTGTACCTCCTAAAACTCTAATTACTAAAACTTCTTTAGCTCCAGTATTATCTGCTACTTTTAATCTTGATTCTGTCTGTAACATATTATTTAGCTCTTTCTAGGATTTCTACTAATCTCCAACGTTTAGATTTACTCATAGGTCTTGTTTCCATGATCCTAACTGTATCTCCTTCGTTGCAATCATTCTTTTCGTCGTGTGCAACGTACTTCTTAGTCTTTAATACGAACTTTCCGTACATTGGGTGCTTAACTCTTTTAGTTTCAGCAACAACAATAGATTTTTCCATTTTGTTACTAGAAACAACACCAATTCTCTCTTTTCTAAGATTTCTTTTTTCCATCTTTAAAACTGACTATAGAATTATTGTAATTCTCTTTTTGTTAATTCTGTTGCAATTCTTGCTACAGTTCTTCTTAAACTTCTCAACTGCAATGGGTTCTCCAAAGGAGTTATTGCATGAGCCATTTTAAGATCAGTATAATTCTTTTGCAACGCTCCAAGCTTTTCATTAAGATCTGCTATAGATAATTCTTTTATTTCTGATTGTTTCATTGTATTTAGAATTAAGCGTTAATATCAAAATCTCTTGCTACTACAAACTTCGTTTTTACTGGAAGTTTTTGTGCTGCTAAACGTAAAGCTTCTTTTGCAACATCCATTGGCACTCCACCAATTTCAAACAAAATTCTACCTGGTTTAATAACTGCAACAAAATGATCTGGTGCTCCTTTACCCTTACCCATACGTACTTCTAAAGGCTTCTTAGTGATAGGCTTGTCTGGAAATATTTTAATCCATAACTGACCTTCTCTTTTCATATGACGAGTAGCCGCAATACGAGCTGCTTCTATCTGACGCGAAGTTAATAAATTCTGGTCTAGAGATTTGATACCAAACATTCCGTTAGAAAGTTGATTTCCTCTACCAGAAATACCTGTCATATTTCCTTTCGCCTTCTGTACCTTACGGTATTTTACTCTTTTTGGCTGTAACATTTTTAATTTCTAATTTTAAAAATTATTTTCTTCTACGAGGTTGACGTTTAGATCTGTCACCACCTTTAGAACCAGATTGTTTCTTAGACAATCCTACTAATGGAGATAATTCTCTTTTACCATAAACTTCGCCTTTCATAATCCATACCTTCACACCTAATCTTCCGTATGTAGTATGAGCTTCTACAAGTGCATAATCAATATCAGCTCTAAAAGTAGAAAGAGGAATTCTACCTTCTTTAAAGTGCTCTGAACGCGCCATTTCAGCTCCATTTAAACGTCCTGAAATCTGAATTTTAATACCTTCAGCATTCATTCTCATTGTAGCTTGAATAGCCATTTTAATAGCTCTCTTATAAGAAATTCTATTCTCAATTTGACGAGCAACACTAGTTGCTACTAATCTTGCATCTAATTCTGGACGCTTGATTTCAAAAATGTTAATTTGAACTTCTTTTCCTGTAATTTTCTTAAGCTCTTCTTTTAACTTGTCTACCTCTTGACCACCTTTACCGATAATAATACCAGGTCTAGCAGTAGTGATAGTAACGGTTACAAGTTTTAAAGTACGCTCTATAATTACTCTAGAAACACTTGCTTTAGATAATCTAGCATGTATATACTTTCTTATCTTATCATCTTCAGCAATTTTATCTCCGTAGTCATTACCACCGTACCAGTTAGATTCCCAACCTCTGATGATTCCTAAACGATTTCCTATTGGATTAGTTTTTTGTCCCATTTCTACTTTGATTATTTGCTTATTGTTTTAGTACCTAACTCTAAAGTAACGTGATTAGAACGCTTACGAATTCTATGAGCACGACCTTGTGGAGCTGGTCTTAATCTTTTTAACATTCCTGCGCTATCTACATAAATAGTTTTCACATATAATCCAGCATCTTCTATAGCTGCATCTTCGTTCTTAGCTTGCCAGTTTGCAATTGCAGACAACAATAATTTCTCTAAGTTTATAGATGCTTCTTTAGGGCTAAATTTTAAGATTTGTAAAGCTTTTTCAACTTCAACACCTCTTACTTGATCTGCTACTAAACGCATTTTTCTTGGTGATGTAGGACAGTTAGTAAGCTTAGCGAAAGCACGTTGCTTTCTATCTGCTTTTAACTGATCTGCCATATTTTTTTTACGAACTCCCATTTCCTACTATTTTTTTCCTTTATTTTTTGCACCAGCGTGTCCTCTAAAAGAACGAGTTGGTGAAAATTCGCCTAATTTATGCCCTACCATGTTTTCTGTAACGTAAACCGGTACAAACTGACGCCCGTTATGAACAGCAATTGTTTGTCCAACAAAATCTGGAGTAATCATACTTGCTCTAGACCAAGTTTTGATTACAGTTTTGTTTCCACCTTCTACATTAGCTAACACTTTTTTCTCTAACTTATAGTGAACGTAAGGTCCTTTTTTTAATGATCTTGCCATAACTTATTATTTCTTTCTACGTTCTATAATATACTTATTACTAGCTTTGGTTTTAGATCTAGTCTTGAATCCTTTAGCAGGTATACCATTTCTTGATCTTGGATGCCCTCCAGAAGAACGTCCTTCACCACCTCCCATTGGGTGATCAACCGGGTTCATTCTTACTGCATTTGTTCTAGGTCTTCTACCTAACCATCTAGATCTACCAGCTTTACCTGAAACAAGTAATTGATGATCTGAATTAGATACAACACCGATAGTTGCCATACAAGTTAACAAGATCAATCTTGTTTCACCAGAAGGTAACTTAACTGTAGCATACTTACCATCTCTTGCCATTAATTGAGCAAAAGAACCAGCAGAACGAGCCATAACAGCTCCTTGACCTGGACGTAATTCTATACATGAAATCGTAGTTCCTAAAGGAATTTCACTTAAAGTCATTGCATTTCCAATTTCTGGAGCTACATCTTTACCTGAAATAATAGTTTGACCTACTTTTAAACCGTTTTGTGCAATTACATAACGTTTTTCACCATCAGCATAACTTAATAGCGCTATAAAAGCTGTACGATTTGGATCGTACTCTATTGTTTTTACTGTTGCAGGAATACCTTGCTTATCTCTTTTAAAATCGATAATACGGTACTTTTGTTTATGACCACCACCTATATTACGTGTTGTCATTCTTCCCTGATTGTTTCGACCTCCAGATCGTTTTTTCGGAGCAAGTAAACTTTTCTCCGGCTTATCAGTTGTTATGGTGTCGAACCCATTTACAACTCTAAAACGCTGACCTGGTGTTATTGGTTTTAATTTTCTAACTGACATTTTTGTCTTTTAAAGATTGTTATAAAAATCAATACTTTCTCCTTCTGCTAACTGTACAATAGCTTTCTTATACCCACTCTTAATACCAGTAACTAAACCTTTTTTAGTAAACTTAGTATTTCTTTGAATTGGATAATTTAAAGTTCTTACACTAGATATAGAAACTCCGTAAGCAGATTCAACTGCAGACTTAATCTCTAATTTATTAGCATTCTTATCTACTACAAATGCATAACGATTAAATAATTCACTATCGTTTGTAGCTTTTTCCGTAATAATAGGTTTTATTAAAATACTCATTTCGAATCCCTATTTGCTTAAATTAGTGTTTATACCTTCTAAAGAACCTTCAGTAATCACTACTTTGTTTGCGTTTAACAAACCGTATGTGTTAATTTCTGAAACTTTAATTACTTTAGAATTTTTCAAATTACGTGATGATAAATACACATTTGTATTATCACTACCTAAAACAAATAAAGACTTTTTAGTATCTAATTCTAACGCTTTTAAAACGTTTAAAAAGTTTTTAGTTTTTGGATTTTCAAAGTTAAAATCTTCAACTACTACTAAATTCTCATCATTTGCTTGAATACTTAAAGCAGACTTACGTGCTAAACGCTTTAAGTTTTTATTCAATTTAAAAGAATAATTTCTTGGTCTTGGTCCGAACATACGTCCACCACCTCTAAAAACACCAGACTTGATAGAACCTGCTCTTGCAGTACCAGTTCCTTTTTGTTTTTTTATCTTTCTTGTAGAACCAGCAATTTCTGCTCTTTCTTTAGACTTATGCGTACCTTGACGTTGATTTGCCAAGTATTGCTTAACATCTAAATAAATAGCATGATCATTAGGCTCAATACCGAATACATCTTTAGAAAGCTCAACCTTTCTACCTGTATCTTTTCCTGTAATATCTAAAACAGCTACTTTCATTATTTCTGAATAGTTACAAAAGCATTTTTGTGTCCAGGAACAGCTCCTTTAACAACAAGTAAGTTCTTTTCAGCAACTACTTTTAATACTCTTAAGTTTTGTACTTTCACTTTATCTCCACCCATTCTACCTGCCATACGCATTCCTTTGAATACTCTTGCAGGATAAGATGCAGCACCAATAGAACCCGGAGCTCTTAAACGATTATGCTGACCATGCGTAGCTTGACCAACTCCAGCAAATCCATGACGTTTTACAACACCCTGAAAACCCTTACCTTTAGAAACACCAGAAACATCTACAAACTCACCTTCTTCAAAGTGATCTACAGATATAGAATCTCCTAATTTATACTCACCTTCAAACCCTTGAAATTCAACGACTTTTTTCTTTGCAGTGGTGCCAGCTTTTTTAAAGTGACCGTCTAACGCTTTGTTAGAGCTCTTCGCCTTCTTGTCATCGAAACCAAGTTGTAACGCATTGTAGCCGTCAACCTCTTCGGTTCTGACTTGGGTAACAACGCAAGGACCGGCTTCGATAACTGTACAAGGAATATTCTTCCCGTTTTCATCAAATAAGCTGGTCATTCCAATTTTTCTTCCTATTAACCCAGACATTTAGTTAAAATTTTAGACGAATAGATATTTATCCAGCGCGTCTATATTAATAATTATTTTTTTTTGAAACAAATGTTTCAGTACACATCCTTATAATTTCATAAAAAAAAACAGCGCAAACAAATTCAACGCTGATTTTGTTTTTTTCCGTTTTTCCTTCGCGAAACGCTCCGGACATGTCACTATTAGTGATGATTACATCAAAAATAGCAGTTCCCTACTCTATTTCGGGTTGCAAAAGTATAAAAAACTTTCGGTTTAACAAAATTAAACCGAAAGTTAATGTTTTACTTAAACTTTGATCTCAACTTCAACCCCACTTGGTAACTCAAGTTTCATTAAAGCATCAATAGTTTTCGAAGAAGAACTATATATGTCTAACAACCTTTTGTAAGCAGCTAATTGAAATTGCTCTCTAGATTTTTTGTTTACGTGTGGAGAACGTAAAACTGTAAAAATCTTTTTATGTGTTGGCAAAGGTATTGGTCCGTTTACAACAGCACCAGTACTTTTTACCGTCTTAACGATTTTCTCAGCAGATTTATCTACTAAATTATAATCGTAAGACTTTAATTTTATTCTAATTTTTTGACTCATCTTATATTCTTTAGTCGATTAACCTTTAGATTTTGCTATAACTTCTTCAGATACATTAGAAGGAGTTTCAGCATAATGTGAAAATTCCATAGTAGAAGTTGCTCTACCAGAAGACATAGTTCTTAAAGCTGTAACATAACCAAACATTTCTGATAGTGGTACTAACGCTTTTACAACTTTTGCTCCGTTACGATCACTCATATCGTTTACTTGTCCTCTTCTTCTATTTAAATCACCAACGATATCTCCCATGTTCTCCTCTGGAGTTAACACTTCTAATTTCATTAATGGCTCCATAATTTTAGCTTTAGCAGCTTTAGCAGCAGCTTTAAAACCTAATTTTGCAGCTAACTCAAAAGAAAGTTGATCAGAATCCACTGCGTGGAAAGAACCATCCTTTAAAGTTACTTTCATAGAATCCATTTCGTATCCAGCTAATGGTCCGTTTTTCATAGCTTCTTTAAATCCTTTCTCTATAGAAGGTACAAATTCCTTAGGAACATTACCACCTTTAATTATAGATTCAAAAACTAATCCTTGAACGCCTTCTTCTGCAGGCTCCATAGTAAATACTATATCAGCAAATTTACCACGACCACCAGATTGTTTCTTATAAACTTCTCTATGATCTGCAGATGCTGTAATAGCTTCTTTATACTCTACTTGAGGTTGACCTTGGTTAACTTCAACTTTAAACTCACGTTTTAAACGATCTACAATTACATCTAAATGTAATTCTCCCATTCCTGAGATAATAGTTTGACCAGAAGCTTCATCAGAACGAACAGTAAATGTTGGATCTTCTTCAGCTAGCTTACCTAAACCAATACCTAACCTATCAACATCTGCTTTAGTTTTAGGCTCAACAGCAATACCAATTACTGGGTCTGGAAAGTCCATAGATTCTAAAACAATTGGATGCTCTTGAGAAGATAAAGTATCTCCTGTTTTGATAGATTTAAAACCTACTGCCGCACCAATATCTCCAGCTTCAATAAAATCAATTGCATTCTGCTTGTTAGCATGCATTTGATAGATACGTGAAATACGTTCTTTTTTACCTGAACGGTTATTTAAAACATAAGAACCAGCATCTAAACGACCAGAATATGCTCTAAAAAATGCTAAACGACCAACAAAAGGGTCTGTAGCAATTTTAAATGCTAAAGCAGCAAAAGGTTCATCTACACTTGGCTTACGTAATTCTTCTTGTTGTGTCTCTGGGTTTACACCTACAATACCATCTTTATCAGTTGGAGAAGGCAAATAACGACAAACAGCATCTAATAAGAACTGAACTCCTTTATTTTTAAACGCAGAACCACAAATCATAGGAATGATTGCCATGTCCATTACAGCAGCTCTAAGTGCAGCATGCACTTCTTCTTCTGTAATAGATTCTTCATCTTCCATGAATTTTTCTAAAAGATTCTCATCATAACTTGCTACTTCTTCAATTAAAAGCGCACGATACTTACGAGCTTCTTCTTTCATATCCTCAGGAATTTCAATAACATCGAAAGTTGCTCCTTGAGTTTCATCATGCCACACAATTGCACGATTCTTAACTAAATCTATAATACCTTTAAACTCATCCTCGTCACCAATATTTAAAACGATTGGCACCGCATTTGACTTTAACATATCTTTTACTTGCTGACAAACTCCTAAAAAGTCTGAACCTTGACGGTCCATTTTGTTAACAAAACCAATTCTTGGAACTTTATAGTTATCTGCTAATCTCCAGTTAGTTTCAGATTGAGGCTCTACACCATCAACAGCTGAAAATAAGAAAACTAAACCATCTAAAACACGTAATGACCTATTTACTTCTACAGTAAAATCAACGTGTCCTGGAGTATCAATAATATTAAAGTGATATCCTTTTGTTTCTGGAGTTTTTTCTCCGTTTTCTATTGGAAAGTTCCACGTACAAGTAGTAGCAGCAGAAGTAATTGTAATACCTCTTTCTTGCTCCTGCTCCATCCAGTCCATTGTTGCTGCACCATCATGTACTTCTCCAATTTTGTGAGAAACACCTGTATAATACAATACTCGTTCTGTTGTTGTAGTTTTTCCAGCATCAATATGTGCTGCAATTCCAATATTTCTTGTAAATTTTAAATCTCTAGCCATTTCTATTAAAATCTGAAGTGAGAGAAAGCTTTATTTGCTTCTGCCATTTTATGAGTATCCGTACGTTTTTTAACAGCAGCTCCTTCTTCTTTAGCCGCAGCTAAAATTTCAGCAGCTAAGCGCTGTGCCATTGTTTTCTCATTTCTTTTACGAGTGTACAAAATCATCCACTTAATAGCCATAGAAACCTTACGGTCTGGTCTAATTTGCATTGGTATCTGAAACGTAGCACCACCAACACGACGAGATCTTACTTCTACGTGAGGCATTACATTTGATAAACCATCTTTCCAAATTTCTAAAGCTGTTTTTTCTTCTTCACCTTTTCTTTCTTCTACGATATCTAACGCATCATAAAATACCTTAAAAGCTACTGACTTCTTACCATCCCACATCAAGTTATTCACGAAACGTGTTACTAACTGATCATTAAACTTTGGATCCGGTAATAAGACTCTTTTTTTTGCTGCTCTTTTTCTCATGTCTTTACATTAAAAAAGTTACTAATTTACTTTTTTGGGCGTTTTGCTCCATACTTAGATCTACGTTGGGTTCTACCCTCAACACCTGCAGTATCTAATGCACCACGTACTACGTGATATTTAACTCCTGGCAAATCTTTTACCCTTCCACCTCTAACTAATACTATCGAGTGCTCCTGTAAGTTATGTCCTTCTCCTGGAATGTATGCGTTTATCTCATTACCATTTGTCAATCTAACTCTGGCAACTTTACGCATTGCTGAATTAGGTTTCTTTGGTGTTGTAGTATAAACACGAGTACAAACTCCACGTCTTTGAGGACAAGACGACAAAGCAGCCGATTTACTCTTCTTAGTTATTTTGGTTCTTCCTTTACGAACTAATTGTTGAATAGTTGGCATACTAAATAATTACTGTTTTTCGTTTATAATTAAACATTATCTCTTTTTTAAGAGTCCGCAAATGTACAACTAATTTCTAATTATTCAAATATCAGTGAGTTATTTTTAAAAAAACATTTTTTTAGGAGAACCATTATCAGTAAAACTTATACATTTGACAACAACTAACCTTATCATTATTAATGTCTTTTAAAAAAACATTTTTTGTAATTCTCTGCACATTTCTTTTGAACTTCACAGTAAAAGCACAAGACTATGAATTGAAAATTAGATCAGTAAATAAAAAAGAAGATAAAATCTTAAATAAAATAAATTATTTGAGAAAATTTCAAGATTCTACAATAATATCAAAAGAATTAAAAAAAATCGAAAAAGAATTACAAAAAAAAGGATACTACACCTACATGATTGACAGTGTAAAAAAACAAAATAAAATTTTTAACATTTACATAAGTCTAAATAAAAAGGTAAACAATATCATCATATCTTTTTCGAAACTAAATTCCGCAACATTAAAAGTGTTAAAATTACCCAACACTTCAGCAATTGTTCAAAGCAATAAAATTGAAGAGTACCTTAATAAGTTATCCTTAAAATTAGAGCAAAATGGTTTAAGTTTCTCAAAAATTTATTTAGAAGATTATACAACATCAAATAAAACAATAAAAACTTCCTTAGTAATAAGAAACTTAAAAGAAAGAAAAATAAACAATACGATAATAAAAGGTTATGAAAATTTTCCAACAAAATACATAAACAACCATTACAATATCAATACTAAAACGATTTACAACAATAAATTATTAAACATAATAAGCAAAAACACGAAATCTTTAAGATTTATTAAAGAAATTAAAAAACCAGAAATACTTTTCACAAAAGACTCTACCTTATTATATATATATTTAAAAAAATTAAATAAAAGTAGTTTTGATGGATTGATAAATTTTGCAAACAACGAAAATGGTAAAATAAAATTTAATGGCTATTTAGAATTAAATCTATTAAACATTATTAACAAAGGAGAAGAAATAAATCTTGAATGGAAAAGTTTAAATAATGACAGAAGTGAATTTTCTTTAAATTTTATTAATCCTTATATTTTCAATTCAAAAATATCACCAGAAATAAAATTTAACATATACAGACAAGATTCAACATTCACAAATACGAGGTTTGAAACTAATTTAAAATACAAATTATCTGAATTTTCAAAAATATCAGTTAACTACACCACAGAATCTTCAACAGAAATTATTAAAACCGACAATATAGAAACATTTAATAATAATTTCTTCGGATTTGGTTATGAATTTACAGTTCCAAATTACGATGAATTCAATTCTTATAAATTTTCGCTTTTAATAAACCCTTCCATTGGAAAAAGGAAAACAAAAACAGAAAACACATCACAAATTAAAATTGAATCTAGAATTAGTTATTTATTTAATTTAAACAATAGAAACAAAATATATCTTCAAAACAATATGGGCTTTTTAAATTCTGAAAATTACGTTAACAACGAAATATTTAGAATCGGAGGTAAAAATACGATAAGAGGAGTTAATGAGAAAAGCATATTTACTGAAAATTATATAACACAAAATATAGAATACAGATACCTAACTAAAAAAGACGCTTACTTGTACACAATATCTGATTTAGGAATAATCTATAATAAAAAAAATAATGAGAAATTACTTGGTATTGGAATAGGTTATTTATTTAACACAAATAAATCCAAAATTAACTTTTCCATAACAACCTTATTAAAAAAGAAACCTCTGTCAACCCCTGAAAACACTCAGCTCACAATAAATTGGATAAATTATCTATAATGAAACATCAATTTTAACAATAAAAATTAACAATTTTTAACCATTTCATTGTTTTATTAATAAAATATTTAGATATTTGGCCTAATTAATTCAAATCAAATAAATAATGAAAACAAAGTTAAAGGGGATTTTAACGCTATTACTGGCGTTTGTTGTGCAAATAAGTTTTGCACAAGAAAAAACAGTTTCTGGAACAGTCTCGGATGCTACGGGATCACTACCTGGAGTAAGCATTCTTATTAAAGGGACCACTAAAGGAACTGAAACTGATTTCAATGGTAAATTTACTATTAAAGCTAATAACGGAGACGTATTAAGCTTTAGTTATGTAGGGTACAAAACCATTGAAAAAACAATCGGATCATCAAATACAGTTAATGTAACTATGATTGAAGATGCTAGTGTACTAGACGAAATTGTAGTAACTGCATTAGGTATTAAAAGAGACAAAAAGTCTATTGGTTTTGCTCAACAATCTGTTAAACCAGAAAACTTAGTGAGATCAAGAGAAACAGATGTCAACAACGCATTAGCAGGTAGAGTTGCTGGTGTACAGGCAGTAGGAGCTCCTTCTGCAGGTTTTGGTAATTCTGGAATAAGATTAAGAGGTAACTCTAACGTATTATACATTGTAGATAATGTAAAAATTAGCTCTACATCTGACATTAACACAGATGATATTGCTGATTTATCTGTTTTAAAAGGTTCAGCAGCAACTGCATTATACGGGCCTGAAGGAATAAATGGTGTAGTTATTATTACTACAAAGTCTGCAAAAAGTGGTGAAAGTGTTGTTACATTAAACCATAGTACGGCAATGGAAAATGTTTACATTTTACCAGAATACCAAAATGAATACGGTGGTGGTTACTCTCAAGAATTTAATACATTTAATTATGACCCTTCTAGACATCCAGCTTCGTGGGCTTCTTTTAATGGTCAAAAAATGGTTGAATATTATGCTGATGAGAGCTGGGGTCCAAAATTAGATGGACAAATGGTTCGTCATTGGGATTCTTGGATTCAGGGAGATCCTGAATTTGGTAAATTAAGAGCTTTTGAAGCTAACCCAAATAACATTCAAGACTTTTTTGACACAGGTATTATCAACAACACCTCTGTAAGTTTTGCTAAAGGTGGTGATGACTACAATGTAAGAGTTGGTTTAACAAATATTGACAGAAATAGTGTTTTCCCTAATTCTAAAAGAAAACAAGTACAAGCTACAATTAATGCGAGTTTAGATATTACAGACAAGTTAACTGCATATGCTAACTTCAACTATCAAGATAGAAGAACTAATAACTTTCCAGACAATGGTTATGGAAATGTAGTTTCTAACTTAAACCAATGGTGGCAACGTCAACTAGACATGGACAGAGTAAGAAATTACGAAAGAAATGGACAATTTGTATCTTGGAATATTAATAGTCCAACAAACTCAGCACCATTATATTGGGATTCTCCATTTTTTGAAACTAATGAAAACTTAAACTTTCAAACAAAAAATGCAATATATGGTAAGATTGGATTAAAATATGAAGTTAATGAAAACTTAAACATGAGTTTAGATTTAAGAAAAACATTTAACTCTTATGAATATAACAATAGAACTGCTTTTGGTAGCTTAGGAGGACAAACATTACCTTCATACAGTGAGACTGAAAACATGGACTACAGAGAAGAACTTTTTGGTATTGTAAATTACTCTAAAGATTTAAATGAAGATTTTGATATTACAGCATCTGCAGGTTTCGAATTATCTACAATAGGGTCTGAGAGATTAAGCGGTAGCACAGTAGGTGGATTAAATACTTTAGGTTTTTACAGCTTAAGCACTTCTGTTGATAGGCCTACTGTTAATAACTCATCGTCTAAATTCAAGTCTAAATCAATATTTGTAAAAGGTTCTGTAGGGTACAAAGATATATTATTCTTAGATGGATTCACAAGATTTGATTGGGGATCATCTGCATATTCTGAAGAAAATAGAATTGAAACATATGGAGGATCTTTGAGTTTCATCTTCTCTAAATTAATTCCACAAAATGACTTTTTAAGATTTGGAAAATTAAGAATGAGTGCAGCCCAGGCTCCTAAATTCCCTTCTCCATACCAACTATCTGCTGTATATGGAATCGGTACTCCTTACGGAAGCACAGGTACTTTATCAGCTCAAGGAACATTTGCTAACCCTTTCTTACAAGGTGGTGTTCGTAAAGACTATGAAATAGGTACAGAATTAAGATTATTTAACAGTAGATTAGGTGTAGATTTTGCATACTTTTAAAAAGTAGATGAAGAATTACCTGTATCTGTTACTTTAGATGGATCTACAGGTTATACAAGTACACTTAAAAATGATGGTAAACAAACATACAGTGGTATAGAAGTTGCTTTAAATTATGATATAATAAAAAAAGAAGATATTGCTTGGGATGCAACTTTAAGTTTTGCAACTTTAGAAAGAAGAGTTGATAAAATTTCTGAAGGTATTGATGTAAATGTGCTGTCAAGTACTTGGAGAGGTATTCAATTACAAGAAAGAGTTGGAGAAGAATGGGGAGCAATATACGGTAGAGCATATAGAAGAGATGCAGATGGTAACAAAATATTAACTGCTTCTGGAGCTCCAATTTATGATACAAACCAATATTTAGGTAATGTTTTACCAGATTTTACTGGAGGATTTTCAAATAACATCCGTTACAAAAACTTTAATTTAGGTTTTGATATTGACTTTCAAAAAGGAGGAAAAGTATTTTCTGTAACTAGAATGTTTAATAACTATTCAGGTTTAGGTATTGAAACTGTTGGTAACAACAATTTAGGAAACCCTGTAAGAAACGCTGTTGCTGACGGTGGTGGTGTATTAATAGAAGGAGTTGATGAAACTTCTGGTGCACCTGTATCTTACAATATTGAATC
Organism: Polaribacter sp. BM10; assembly: GCF_002005425.1. Taxonomy (GTDB): domain Bacteria; phylum Bacteroidota; class Bacteroidia; order Flavobacteriales; family Flavobacteriaceae; genus Polaribacter; species Polaribacter marinaquae. Next base: position 1,431,928 of record NZ_CP019704.1, read on the forward strand.
TAGCACATACTGGGGACGTTTATTCGCTTTACATGAAAGATGGTTATACGACGCTTCTTATGTTAAATTAAGAACAGTTCGTTTAGACTATGATTTACCTAATAATATTTTAGAAAAAACTCCTTTCAAAACATTAAACCTAGGTGTTTTTGCAAACAACGTATGGTTAATTCACTCAGCTTTACCAGGGTTAGACCCTTCTGAAATTGAAACAAGAAATGGAGTAAATTGGACTGAAGGTGGACAATTACCAAACGTTAGAACCGTTGGTGTTAACGTAAGAATGTCATTTTAATTAAAAAATAAATTAAGAAATGAAAAAAATTAACAAAATAAAAACCCTTATTCTTGCTGTAGCAGTTTCATTTACAGCATGTGATACAGTGGATTTTGGTGACACTAACCAAAACCCAAATAACCCGAGTACTCCAGTAACAGCATCTTTATTAGCAAATGTTCAAAGAGGAACAAGTGGTTATATAGCTAGCACTACATCAAATTTATACGTTCAATATTTGTCAAACGGTCAATATGATGAAGAATCACGCTATCAAACACTAAATTGGAGCCCTGATGGATCATATGCCCTATTAGAAGACTTACGTCAAATTATTGAAATAAATTCTAATGATGATACTAAAATAGCTGCTCAAGCATATGGTTCAAATGGAAATCAAATTGCTGCTGCCTCAATTTTAAGAGTATACATTATGCATGGGATGACAGATAGATGGGGATATTTACCATATTCAGAAGCTCTAGATGTTTCTAACAACATCTACCCAGCATATGATTCTCAAGAAGCTATTTATGATGGCCTTTTTAATGAATTAGACGCTGCATTAGCTTCTATTGATGGTGGCAATGGTCCTGATAGTGATATTTATTTCGGAGGAGATATGGATAGATGGAGAACTTTTGCTAATACCATTAAAATGGTAATGGGATTAAGACTTTCTAAAGCAGATCCTGCGAAAGGTCAAGTTAAATTTAATGAAGCATTATCTGGAGTAATATCTTCAAATGATGAAAACATTAAATACACATACCTATCAGAAGATTCTAACGATAATCCTTGGCAAGATAGATTTGAGTCAAGAAAAGACTACCTAATGAGTGATGTTTTTGTTGATAAATTAATTGGTACAGGAACAAATACCTTACCAGAAGATCCGAGATTAGCTAAGTTTGCAGAACCTGCAACTACTTCAGCTACATTTGTTGGAGCACCTTATGGAGCTTCAAACTCTGCAACAGCAAATTATTCTTTCATTACAAGTGATATTATTAATAATAGCGAAGCACCTTTAATGATTTATACTTATTCTGAAGTTTTATTTGCTAGAGCCGAAGCTGCTGCTAAAGGTTGGACAACTGAAGATCCAGCTACATTATACAACCAAGCAGTTACTGCTAGTATGGAACAATGGGGAGTTAACTCAGCGGATGCAACAGTATATTTAACTGCAAACCCATACACTGGAATTGAGGATATTGCATATGAAAAATATGTATCTTTATTTTTTCAAGGATATAATAGTTGGGCTGAATGGAGAAGATTCAAAGCTGAAGGTAATGATGGAAGAATAGCATTAGTTGCTCCAGCAAACTTATTATCAAATGCTACAGACATTCCTCAAAGACACGGTTACTCTGCAACCGCAGGTGCATTAAATGAAGAAAACTACAACGCAGCTGTTAGCGCTCAAGGTGCTGATAATCTTGACACTAAACTATGGTTATTTAAATAATCATTGTTATTATTTTATAGAGAAGCACTCAATCTACTTAGATTGAGTGCTTTTTTTTTGGAAAAACAATAAATTATACTTTCAATATTTTATGTTAAAAAATTGTTTTATTAAGATAATTTTAAGACTTTTGGGATTAATTAATTCAAATAATTATACAATGAAGACAAAGTTTAATGGAATTTTAACGCTATTACTGGCGTTAGTTGTGCAAATATCATTTGCTCAACAAAAGACTATTACTGGTAAAGTTAAAGACGGCTCTGGATTATTACCTGGAGTTAGTGTTTTAATACAAGGAACAAATACCGGTACTGAGACTGACTTTAATGGTGAGTACACAATTAAAGCAAATACTGGAGATGTGCTAGTATTTAGATATCTTGGTTATAAAGTTGTTCAAAAAACAGTTGGTAACTCAAACTCAATTAATGTTACCTTAGTAGAAGATGCTAATGTTCTAGACGAAATTGTTGTTGTAGGATATGGTACAACTACAAAAAAATCATTTACAGGTAGTGTTAGTACAGTTTCTGCAGAAAATATTGATGCAAAAGCAGTATCAAATGTTGCTCAAGCTTTAATAGGTGAAGCTTCTGGTGTATCTGTTGTAAGAACAAATGGTAGACCTGGTGGAAGTGCTAATATTAGAATTAGAGGTTTTAGTTCAATTGAAGGAAATAGTTCACCACTTTATGTTGTGGATGGGGTTCCTTATACAGGAGATGTAAACTCAATTAATCCTAATGATATTGCATCGACTACAATTTTAAAAGATGCATCTGCAACGGCTATTTATGGTGCTCGTGGTGCGAATGGTGTTGTTTTAATTACAACTAAAAGAGGTAAGAGTGGAAAAAGTGTTGTAGAATTTGATTTTCAAACATCTATCAACAGTAGAACATTACCATTTTATGACTTAATTCATAGTGAAGAAGAGTACATGGGATTAGTTTATGATGGATTAAAAAACAGTGCAGAGTTAACTGGTCAAGCGAATCCTTCTCAGTATGCCTTAGATAATGTTTTTTCTGATAGAGGTATCGCTCCTTTATATAACATGTGGAACGTTGCTGACGGTAATGAATTAATAGATCCTTCTACAGGTCAAGTTAGACCAGGTGTAACAAGAAAGTTTACTCCTACAGACTGGGCTGAAGCAGGTTATAGAGACGGAATCAGAAATGAATTCAACTTTAAAACATCTGGTGGTACTGAGAATACAAAACATTACTTTTCTTTAGGTTATTTATCTGACGAAGGTTACGTTCAAGAATCTCAATTTGATAGATATAGTGCTAGATTAAATGTTAACACTAAGCCTATGGATAGAGTTAAGATAAACACTAATTTAGATTATTCTTACAGTGAATATAATGATGCTACTGGTTATGGTGGTGGAGTTGTAACTTACATGTTAGATTATATCCCAACAATTTACTCTTTATTTTTAAGAGATACTGACGGTAATATTGTAACAGATCCTAACACAGGAAACCGTCTTTATGATTTTGCAGATAATTCTGCAGGTAATGGTAGAGATTTTTCTGCAACATACAACGGTATTGGAGAAGCTATTTATAACATTAACAGAACTAAAAGACATAACATAAACGGTAACGTAAATTTTGTTGTTGATATTTTAGAAGGATTAACATTCGAGACTACTTATGGTGTTAATATTTATAGTAGTAACTTCGATCAAGTAAGAAACTCAATTCAAGGTAGTGCAGGTGTTGCTTTAGGAGGAACATTATACAAGTCTAATACTACATATTCAGCTCAAAACTTTAACCAGATTTTGAGATACGCGACAACTTTTGGAAACGATCATAACTTTAATGCATTAATTGCACATGAAAGTTTTGAATCTTCATTTGAGGATTTTGATTTAAGCAAAAAAGGTGTTGTTAACTTAAACCCTAATGCAGTAATTGTTCCAGAAAATTACATCGATCAAAATGGTGTATCTAATGGTTCAAGAGTTGGTAGAAGCTTAGAGAGTTACTTTACTCAGGCTAATTACAACTATGCTGGTAAATATTACTTATCTGGTACATTAAGAAGAGATGGATCTTCAAGATTCTTTAAAAACAAGTGGGGAACATTTGGATCTGTAGGTGCAGGTTGGGTTATTAGTGAAGAAGATTTCTTAAGCTCTAGTGAGACAATAGATTTCTTAAAGTTAAAAGCTAGTTATGGTGTATTAGGAGACCAAGGAAATAATTCTTTTGCTGGTCAATTAGGATTTAATGTACAAAATTTATTAGGTTTACCTTCTTTAGCTCCAAGAGCAGTTGTAGATCCAAACATTACTTGGGAATCTAGTCAAAGCTTCCAAACAGGTATTGAAGCTAGATTTTTTAATGGCGCTATAGATTTTGGTTTAGATTATTTTGTTAAAACTACAACGGATTTATACGTTAACAAAAGATTATCACCTTCTACAGGGGATGCTGTTATCTTAACAAACGATGGAGAATTGGTAAATAAAGGTTTAGAATTTGATTTAACTGGTAACATTATCAGAAATGAAGACTTTAAATTATCTTTATCTATTAATGGATCAATGTACGAAAACGAAATAACTCAAATGCCAATTGAAAATGCAACTGGTGAAGCTAAAGTTATTAATATTGATGGTAATTTCGCACAATCTGCAGGTCGTAGTAGATTTGACTACTACTTAAGAGAATGGGCTGGTGTTGATCCTGCAACAGGTAATGCTCAATGGTTAGAAAGCTGGGTTGATGCAAATAACAATGGTCAATACGATGCTAACGAAGGAATTAATGATTTAGAAGTATACAAAGCTCAAAATCCAGGAGCAAACATTCAAGAACGTGTTACAACTGAATACGCAGACGCTACACGTAAATACAACAATAAATCGTTGATACCTACAGTAAGTGGAGCATTTAGACTTAACACTTCTTATAAAGATTTTAACTTAAGCGCACAGTTTAGTTATAGTTTAGGTGGTTATGGTTATGACCAACAGTACGCTACTCAAATGAGTAATGGAAAAGTAGGGTCTTACAGTTACCATGCAGATATGAGAGATAGATGGATGAATCCTGGTGATATTACAGATGTACCAAGACTTTATTCTAACGAAAACATTAGAGTAAATGCGGCTTCTACAAGATTTATTACAAGTTCTGATTATTTATCATTAAATAATGTAAGGTTAGGATATAGTATAGCGACTCAGTATTTAGAAAACATAGGTCTTTCTTCTGTAAGCTTATGGGTATCTGGAGATAATTTATTTTTAATCTCTGCTAGAGACGGGTATAACCCGACAACATCTCTTACAGGTACTTCTGAAAGATATAACTATAGTCCAATATCAAACTACACTTTAGGTGTTAGAGTTAAATTTTAATTAAACAATTTTAATTATGAAAAAAATAAATTTTATATTAAGTATTATTGTTGCGAGTCTCTTCTTGAGCTCTTGTGATGAAGAGTTTTTAGATCAAAGACCTACTAGTTTTATTTCTAATGAAGATTTAGGAGAAACTGCCTTAATTAACCCAAGCATTGTTGAAGGTAATTTAAGAGGAATTTACAACCAAATGGTTACAGCTTATATTGGTGGTACTACTAATCAAGAAGATTTTGGACATAAATCTTTTGATTTAATGAGTGATTTACTATCAAGTGACATGGCTCAAATTGGTGCAAGATTTAACAGATTTGTAAATTTATCAAATCTTTTATGGACAAATGATCCATCTATATCATTACCAAATTATACTGCTTGGAGATTTTATTACAGAATCATCAACAGTGCAAACTTAATTATTGCTGCCAATGGTGGTAATGATGCAATACCAGCATCTGATGCTGTAAAGGGTGTAGTAGGGCAAGCAAAAGCTATTAGAGCATTTGGTTATTTTTATTTAAGCCAATATTACGCAATTAAGTATGATGCTAATGCAGAAATTTTACCTATCTATGTAAACCCAGGTGAATCTGGAAAAGCAAAGTCTACAATGGGTGAAGTATATGACCTAATAATTTCAGACTTAAATTCTGCAATTGACTTTATGAGTAATTATACAAGACCTAACAAAGCTTCTATAAATCAAAATGTAGCTAAAGGTTTATTAGCTTACGTTTATGCTTCTATGGGGCAAAGTGATAAAAACATATTGGCTAGAGATTTAGCTGATGAAGTAATTAATTCTGGTGAATTCACAATGATGAATCAAGATGAAGTTACTGGTGGTTTTACACAATTAAGCACTCCAGGATGGATGTGGGGATTTGACCTTACAGTTGCAAATGACTTAGGTTTAGTTTCTTGGCATGGTTTTATGGACTACTATAGTTATTCTTACCAAGCAGTAGGAAACTTTAGAGGTATTGATGATGGTTTATATGCTAAAATCAACGATAAGGATATAAGAAAACAACAATTTGGTGCTCCAGCAAGTGGTGGTACTGTTGCTGTAGGTGAATCTCCGTTAATTCCAATCGGAAAATTCTATAATGCTGCAAGAACTCCTTTTTCTCAAAATCCTATGACAGATGATTATGTTTACATGAGAGTTACAGAAATGTACTTACTTTCTGCTGAATTAAGTGCTGTAGAAGGAGATGATATTGCTGCAAGAACTAGATTAAAGCAAGTATTAGCTAATCGTTATGATGATGCTGCTGACTATGCATATGTAGATGGATTATCAGGTCAAGATCTTGTTGACGAGATAGTTTTTAACACAAAAATTGAATTCTTAGCTGAAGGTAAAAGTTATTTACTAATGAAAAGAAGAAAATTAACAAACACAAGAGGAAGCATTCACCTTAACAGAGCTGGTGAAAGTTTTGCTTACGATGATCCAAGATTAACTTTTGAAGTTCCACAAAGAGAACTTACAGATAATCCTAACATCACAGAAGGAAATAAATAATATTTTTAATATTATTATATAACATTAAAACCATCTCTTTTAGAGATGGTTTTTTTTTGCTCTTAAATTAGCATACATTTGCAAAATGAATAATGAAATGACAAATATTTTTGGAATTAGAGCGATTATTGAAGCAATCGAAAGTGGTTCTACAATTAATAAAATATACCTTCAAAAAGGTTTAAGAGGAAATCTTTTCTACGAATTAGATAAATTGATAAAAGAAAAAAAATTAACTACAAGTATGGTGCCTGTAGAAAAATTGAATCGTTTGTCTAAAAACAACAACCATCAAGGTGCTGTTGCTCAAATTTCTCCTATAGAATTTCATGATTTAGAAACTTTAATTGAAAAAACATTAGAGAGTGATAAGAAACCTCTTTTCTTATTATTAGATCAGCTATCTGATGTAAGGAACTTTGGTGCTATTATAAGAACTGCAGAATGTACAGGTGTTAACGGAATTATTGTTCAAAAAAATGGAAGTGCTCCAGTAAATGCCGAAACTATTAAAACTTCTGCTGGTGCAGCTTTTAAAATTCCTATTTGTAAAGTAGATCATATAAAAGATGCATTATTTATACTTCAATCTGCAGAAATTAAAACTGTTGCTGCAACTGAAAAAACAGATGACTCTTTATATCAAGTTGATTTAAATCAACCAATAGCAATCGTTATGGGTTCTGAGCATAGAGGTGTGAATCCATCAATACTTAAAATGGTAGATTATAAAGCAAAATTACCTTTATTAGGTGAAATCGCTTCTTTAAATGTTTCTGTAGCCTGTGGAGCCTTTTTATATGAAACAGTAAGACAAAGAATGGAATAAATAAATTATAACTCCTCCTCTACTTCACTATTAAGTTCTGGAGGAATATAATTACCTTCTTCATCAAAGTAAGTGTCAAATTCAGTTGTACTAAATTGATATTCTTTTTTAACAATCCCTTTTTTTCTAAAAATAATAGAAAAAAGAAACCCTATAATAAATCCAGATAAATGTCCTTCCCAAGACATTCCTTCTTTAATTGGTAACACATACCAAATCATACTCCCGTATAAAAAAATAATTATAAGAGAGAGGGCAACTAATCTATAATGTTTTCTGATAATTCCGCTAAAAAAAACAAAACTAAATAACAAATAAACGATTCCGCTGGCACCAATATGGTAAGATTCTCGAGCAATAATCCAAGTTAAAAAACCAGATAAAAAACCTCCATAAATTAATATTTTTAGGCCTATATCTCTATAAAAATAAAAAAGACTAAGTAATAACACAAATAACGGAATAGAGTTATTAAAAAGGTGTTTAGTATCACTATGAATAAAATGAGTGAAAAATACACCTCTTAATCCTTGAAAATTTCGAGGTAAAATTCCGAATTTATTAAAATTGAAATTAAATTTAATTTCAACCCAATATATAATCCAAATAGCAATTACATATAGTACAGGTATAAAAAAAATAGATTTAGATGTATTTAGTTGATTTTCTTGTTCCATATAGTTTTAAAAATATCAAAAATTTTACCAAAATAGAAATTAACAACATCTGTCATAAAACTTTACTATTTTTACAGCATGAATGAACCTTTGGCAGAAAGAATTAGACCGAAAACTTTAGAAGATTACATCAGCCAGCAACATTTAGTTGGTAAAAACGGTGTATTAACTAATTTAATAAAACAAGGTATTATTCCTTCTTTGATTCTTTGGGGACCACCAGGAATCGGAAAAACAACATTAGCAAACATAATTGCGACAGCATCTAATAGACCTTTTTATACTTTAAGCGCTATTAGTTCTGGCGTAAAAGATGTAAGAGACGTCATTGAAAAAGCCAAAAAAAGTGGTGGATTATTTACTGCTAAAAATCCGATTCTTTTTATTGATGAAATACATAGATTTAGCAAATCTCAACAAGATTCCTTATTGGGTGCAGTAGAAAAAGGTTGGGTAACTTTGATTGGTGCCACCACAGAAAACCCAAGTTTTGAAGTTATTCCTGCACTTTTGTCTAGATGTCAGGTTTATATTTTAAATTCTTTTGATAAGGAAGATTTAATTGCATTATTAAATAGAGCTATTGAAAAAGATGAATTTTTAGCTGCTAAAAAAATTGTTTTAAAAGAAACGGATGCTTTACTTCAAGTATCTGGCGGAGATGCTCGAAAACTTTTAAATATTTTCGAATTACTGGTTTCTACAGATGAGGAAATAGAAATTACAAATGAACTGGTTTTATCTAAAATTCAAAAAAATACAGCTAGATATGATAAAACTGGCGAACAACATTATGATATTATATCTGCATTTATTAAATCTATAAGAGGTAGCGATCCTAATGCCGCGGTTTATTGGCTGGCAAGAATGATTGAAGGTGGTGAAGATGTAAAATTTATAGCCAGAAGAATGTTAATTTTAGCGTCTGAAGATATCGGTAATGCAAATCCAACTGCACTAATTTTAGCAAATAATACTTTTCAAGCAGTCTCTGTTATCGGAAATCCTGAATCAAGAATTATTTTAAGTCAAACTGCTGTTTATCTTGCTAACTCAGCTAAAAGTAATGCATCTTACATGGCAATAGGAGCCGCACAAAATTTAGTTAAAGCAACCGGTGACTTATCTGTACCTTTAAATTTAAGAAATTCGCCTACAAAATTAATGAAGGACTTAGAATATGGTAAAGATTACAAATATTCACACGATTATCCTAATAACTTTATAGATCAAGAATTTTTACCTTCAGAAATTTCTGGCACAAAATTGTACGAACCTGGCAATAACCAAAGAGAAAATCAATTTAAAGAAATATTAAAAAATAGATGGAAAAATAGATACGACTATTAAAACTTTACTTGATATTTTTCTTGAATCAACTTGTCGTTTTCGTAGTATTCTGCAATCCAAAAATTATCTTTTGAGTAGAATATACCGTTTTTATCTTTAATAATAAATACATCTTTCACTTTACTATTTAAAATGATGAAAACAACCTCTGGTTTTAAATTAATCAACTGAAATCCGTTTGACTTTGGTTGTGCATAAAGTGTTTTTATAGTATTAGTTACTTTAGGTAAAGTTTCCTTTTTTACTTTATTCTTAATTTTTATAACTGTATTATCAATTTTAACTACAGGCTTAATATCTGTTACTTCTTTTTCTACTTCGTTTTTAACAATTACCTCTTTATTCTTAGTTGATTCTAATATTATTTCATTATTATTAGTAATTGCAACTTCTAAACTTGGCTCATAAACAAAATTAGACATAGAAGCATGCGCTCTTCTTATTGATTCTTGGTAACTTTTTTTGTAATCTTTAATTCTACTACCACCTTCTTTAGATGTGTATAAAACCTTGTTAAAACAATCTCTTAATTCAATTAGAACCGCCGTTTTAAACATAGATGATTTATCTTGAATAATAACTTTTAATGCTTTACAAGGATCATTTTTTAACTCTAAAGGTAATTCTTCGGAATCTAACATAACATTAAAACCATTCTTTTTAAAAAGAAACTTTGTTAAAGAACTCGTTTGATATTGATCTGTTTTCTTTAAAAAACTAAATCTTTCTGGAACGATTAAGTATTTATAATTGTTTATTTTTTTCTGTTGACTGTAAACCGAGCTAAAAGTTAATATAAATATAAGTGTATAAATTGTTTTCATTTTAATTAAATAAAAGGTTAAAACCGAATTGTAAAGAAACATTATTTGCAGAAGAAATATCAGATAATTCTGTGATATTATCTATTAATCCGTAGAAATTAATTTTCCAGATTTGGGTAGAAAGTCCAAAGCCAATATTCGAATACGAAAAATCGTCGACCGTATATGTTAGTTTTGCATGTAGTTTATTTGAAAAGGATTTTTCGTAAAAACCTGTAAGAGCGAATTGCTGACGTAAAGGTCTAAAAACTGAATACAATTGCGCACCAAAAGCATCTGTAAAAAAATCTTTATACGTGTCATCATAGCAATATTTGCTTCTTTTTTCGCCAAAACTATATTTAATTGCTGCATTAAATTTGGCAGGTCTCCATGAGATATAAGACTCTTGATTTTCTTCTGTTGGCAATTGTTCTTCAAAAGCATCATTCAAATTCTGCCAATAATTTGTATTGTTTGTATCATAATCAAATGCAATACCTTCGAAAGTAAAACTTCCTTTTGTAATCGTATTTTTAATGTTTTTTGTATGATTTATAAAACCAATATCTAATAAACTTGCAGAAAACTGTAATTGCGGAGAAAAGTTATAAGACAATCCGAAATCTAATCCAACGCCCATATTTCCACCAAAAAAAGTATTACCAATGTATGTACTTGCATCATTGATATATTCATTGTCTTTAATCAAACCAGAGGTTCTAAAATTTATATCTATATTTTCTAAATAGTGCACATAAACATTATTATTACCAAGGTTAGAAGTAAAAGTACCAGTGTTGTTTGTAGATTCTACATTTAACGAAGACGAATAGATTTTAAAACGCCCACCTAAGGTCAAATTATCATCTATTTTTCTAGTAATTCCTGCATGAATTACACCCAAATAATCAAGTTTGTAAAGAATTTGAGATGCACTAAAACTTTTGTTTAAATACGAAGCATTACCTTCGTTTATAAGTATAATTCCGTCTTTAGGTAAATAACCAATACCGTCTACTTCATTATAAAAACCACCACTTAAATATGTTTTATCATCTAACCTATAACCAATATTTAGTATGTCGATTTTGGCGTTTATACTTAAAAAATCATTAGTAGATATATTTGCTAAAACGGCTGTAACTTTATCTGTAATATCTCTACTATCAGCAGCAAATAAATCTGAAACTGTAAAACCAGTTGAGCCAATTTCTGATGAAAAACCAGAAAGCATAGGTACACCAATATGGTATTTATAATTAGTTTCTAAACCAGGATTTAAAAGTAGTGTTTGCGGTAAACCTGCAAAGTCATATAATACTTGTTTATTTTGACCGTAAACACCAATGCAAAAGATAAATACTAAGTATAATAGTTTTGTTTTCATTTTATAAAGGCGCTTCTAAATGTATTGTTGCTGCAGAATTAAATATGATTTCACCAACATCAGATGCAATTATAGGCGTTGTTTTATCATCCAAACTCAACCTTACCTCTACTCTAGTAAAATTTCTAACCGTTGGATTAGATTCTATATTTAAAATTTCTGTTTGTTTGAATTCTAAGTTATTTGCAGCTACATTTAAATCGTTTAACTGATAAATAAGATTGTCATTTTCATCTAACAACGAAATTTCTACCGTAAAATCTCTGTTGAATCTATTTATAATTTCAAAATCGAAATCTAATTGTACTAAATTTTGTCTTATAAAATTTGTTTCAAATATTTTAACGTCAGATTTTTCTGAAATTTCTGTAATTGGAGGAGCTCCGGGAATTGGCACAAAATTATTTGGTGATATTGTAAAATAGGTTAATGATAAAGCATAAGAGGGCTTTAGTGTATAATCTTCTATCTGGTCGAAATCCACATCTTCTGAGCACCCTAGTATTAAAACAAAACACAAAAGCATTTTTACTATTATATTTTTTTTCATCTTAAATATTTTACAAATAACAAACGCATAAATCCTTATAAATATTGCTTAATCTCAAGTAAATTAGCCACAGAAGTTACATTTTTGGCTGTTGCTGTTTCATCATTAAAAACACAATGAATTGCCTTAAAACCTACATTTAAAGCACCGTTAATATCTGCTTCTAAACTATCGCCAATCATAACCGAGTTTTCTGCAGTTGCGTTGGCTTTCTTTAATGCAAAATTAAATACTTTCGGATTCGGTTTTTTTACGCCGACAGAATCAGAAGTAACAATCGCATCAAAATAATCAATAATTTTTGAACTTGTCATTTTCTTCATTTGAACTTCGTCAAATCCGTTTGTAATAATATGCAATTGATATTTATTCTTTAAATAGTCTAAAATTTCGAAAGTTCCTTCGAATAAGTGATTAAAACTGGATAAATTATCTATGTAATCGATCGCTAATTTATCAATCAATGCATCAGAAATTTCAAAATTCAATTTATCAAAAGACTTTTTTAACCTATTGTATCTAAGTGCTTCTTTGGTTACTTTTTCATCTCTGTAAAGTCGCCAATATTCTAAATTAATAGGCATATAGATTCTTAAAAAATCATCAATTTCTATATTTACATTGTTTAATTTAAAAATTTTCTCAAAGGTTAAACCAGAGTTTTTATCAAAATCCCAAAGCGTGTGATCTAAGTCAAAAAATACGTGTTCTATTTTCATCCTTTAAAAGTAAAGATTATAAATAAACTATAAGCACATTAAGTTGTTATATTTGTAATAATAAATTATTTTTTTTGAGTAAAAAACTACATATATTATTTCTTTGCGGCTGGTTTCCTTCTAGAGTCTTGCCAACTAATGGCGATTTTATAGAAAGACATGCTAAAGCTGTTTCAAAAAAACATAAAGTAACAATTTTACATATAATTTCTGATGAAAATTGTACACAAAAAATAGAAATAGTTTCAGAAAAAAAGGACGATTTAGATATACATATTGCTTATATAAAAAAGACAAAAAGCCCTTTAAATAAGATACTTTTATATAGAAAAGCTTTTCTTTCTTTATTAAAAAATATTGGTGCTTTTGATGTTGTACATTTAAATAAATTATATCCTTTTGGTATTTTTAGTTTGTATCTAAAAAAAACTCAAAAGAAACCATTTATTATTTCTGAACATTTTACGGGTTATCATTTACCTTTATCAAAAAACATTTCTTTTATTGAGAAATTTATCAGTAAAAAAATTGCTAAAAATGCAGCATTTATTTGCCCAGTTTCTAACAATTTAAAAGAAGCAATGCAACAGTTAGGTTTTGATGGAAATTACAAAAGAGTACCCAATGTTGTTGATACAAATTTGTTTGTTCCTTCAGAATCTAAAAATTCGGTTTTTACAATCTCGCATATTTCTAATATGATTAATCGTCATAAAAATATTGAAGGTTTACTACAAGTGATTAAAAAGTTAGAGACTAAATTAGCCAATTTTAAGGTTGAAATAATTGGTGAAAATTCTAGCAAATACATCTCTTTTGCTAATAAAATTGATATTAATCTGAGTAATGTAACATTTATAGATCAAATTCCACATAAAGAAATTGCAAATAGATTACAGAACAGTGATTTGTTTGTTTTGTTTAGTAATTATGAAAATCTACCATGTGTAATTTTAGAATCTTTTTCTTGTGGTGTACCTGTAATTTCTACCAATGTTGGCGGAATAAAAGAATATTTTCCAGAAGATTTTGGTAAACTAATCAAAAAAAATAATCAAGAAGAATTATTAAAAAGTATTTTAATTTTTGAAAAAAGTTTTAAAACCAAAACACTTAATAAACAAAAAATGCACAATTTTGTTATCGATAATTTCTCTGAAAATAAAATTGCGCTAGAGTTTGAAAAATTATATTTTAAAGCATTAAAATAAATTACACTGAACTTAATTAAAACGTACATATTAAATTTTTTAAAACGCTCTGGCAGTTACGTGTTTTTGGCAACAATTTTTGCTAAGATTTTATCTTTAGCTGCATCTTGGGTAGCTTTACAATTTATAGATAACCAAGATTTAGGTGTATTACTTTTTTCTTATAATGTTATTGTATTTATTTTACCTATCAGTGGTTTAGGCTTGCATCAAAGTTTACTAAGATTTAGTGCACTAAACAATAATACAGAAGATAAAAATCATATTTTTTTATATGTTTTAAAATACGGATTAATTTCGTGTCTTGTTTTAATAAGTATTATTATAAGTAGTAGTTTTTTTATTTCTTTTCAATTTGAAAAAGCACAATTTTTCATAATTATTTTATCGTTTTTATTAATTCCGGCTTTTCTTTTTGAAATTATTAAAACGCAGTTAAGACTAAATCACGACAATAAAAGCTATGCATATTCCGAGTTTTTATATAGTCTAATCTTCTTAATTCTAATTACCGTTTTAACCTATTATTTTCAAGAAAATGGTTATATAATTTCTTTATTACTGGCACCTGTTTTTCCTTCTTTATTTTTTATCAAAAAGATAAAAATTAAAGCAACTAAAATAAAAATAGTTTCAGAATTAAATTTTCAATTCTGGCGATACGGTTTCTTTGCTAGTTTATCTAACGTTGTTACACAATTACTTTTTGCTATTGATATTTTATTAATTGGTTATTTAATAAACGATGCAGAAATGGTAACAAATTATAGATATGTTTCTATTATACCTTTTAGTTTATTATTTCTACCAAGAGTTTTCATCAATACTGATTTTGTTGCTTTTACAGAAAAAATATTAGACAAAAATTATATAAGAACGTATATAAAAAGCTATATACAACTGTTTACTATATTAAGTTTCTTATTAATTATGTTTAGTTATTTTTTTGGTAGTTTTTTACTAAGTCTTTTAGATGAAAGCTTTATTAAATACCAAACAACTTTCTTTATTTTAATGCTTGGAATTTCTGGTATATTTATTTTAAGAGGTTTATATGGCAACCTACTTTCGTCTATTGGAAAAGCACATATTAACTATTATATTGCTAGTATTGCGCTTGTAATAAATATAATTAGTAATTATTATTTGATACCAAAATACGGCATTAAAGGTGCTGCCATAACTTCTGCTATTTTAATGTGGTTAACTGGCTTGTTCTCTTTTATTTGCTTTAAAAAAATTTATAAGAGAGTTCTTTTAAAAGCAAAATAGTTTTCTTCTTCCGCGCCAAAACTTCGATAGAATTTGGCTATACTTGGCATATTACCGCCTTCAAAATCTAGTATTAGATTGCTATTTTGATATTTTTTAATAACCTCTGAAAGTAAAAAACTAGATGCTTGTAACGTTTTTCCTTTTACTGTAAAAGCGGCAAATAAATAGGTAATTCTGTTATCATGATCTGTAAAAAGTGCACCTCCTAAAAGTTGCTCGTCCTTAAAAACACCTAATAAAAATCCTTTCCGATTTCGTAAAATAGCATTAGACAATGCTGTTAATACTTTGTACGAAATTTTATATGAATAATTATCTTTGTGTATTTTAATCAACTCAGCTATAGTGGTTTCTTCTACATAAAGTAATGCCTTTTCTCCTACTTTAATTGCGTGTTTTCTTCCTTTAGAAAAATTCTTTTTAAAAGAAACATAATCAGTATTTAAGGTTAGTTTATAATTTTTTAATGTAATTGTGTTTTCTGTAGAATAATTCTGAGAATTAAAATGAATAACAACTTTAAAAAAATGAACCGGTATTTGACTTAAAAATTCTTTTTGAATTTCTTTCGAAATTAAATCCTTAGAAAAAACTCCTAATTGCTGACTAAAATAAGGTTGACTACTATATTTAAAGAACAATTTACGCTGCCAAGAAATTGGTAAAACTGCTTCATAATCGTTTAAGACTAAAACACTCCAATTTTTAGAAACAGTATCTAAGTACCAAGAAAACGCATAAATTCTAGACTGAATTGAATTTTTAATACAATCATCATATTTATCAATGTTGATATTTTTTCTTGAGATAAGCTTAATCATCCTAAGAAGTTGCTATTTTAACCATAGACTCATACAATCTTTTCCAACCTTTCCATCTTAAATGATTGCTTAAACTTTCATTATGAAATAAGGTTATAAAAGTTCCGTTTACAGCTTTTACTTCATTTCTTAAATCTCTAATTTTTCCAAGAGATTGTTTAGGTGTTATTTTTAAATAGTCGTTTAAAGTTGTGTCCATCAGCGCAAAAGGAAATACCTTTAAAGGAGTTTGAATTTCGAAATCTAAATCGTAAAAATAGTATGGTGTGCAGGTACTCGCTCTAAAACCAACATTACTAGCATATCCCATAGAATAATCTTCTTGAACTTCTAAATCTATCAATTGCTGATACGTTTCTGGTAAATTAAAACGTAAATAATGTTGTCTAGATCTTATAACCGGCATGTTGGTTATAGATTCTAATCTTTCTTTTTCTTTTTTTAGCAACCCAGGATTTTGCATTGTAAAATAAGATGGATGCAAACCAACTCTTGCATAATCTACCAAATCTTTTATAAGCAATCTGTATTTGTTTTTAGATGCAGATACATTGGTATCAAACGTTGTATAATCTCCTATAGAACAAAAAAAGATGGTTCTAATATCAAATGTTTTTTTTATATCTAAAATCTTTTGAAAATTATCAAAAGGATCTTTCTTAATATTTAAAGAAACTGCAAACCTGTACCAAACATTTATCAAACGAAGTTTAAATAAATCGTTAAAAAAACCACCAAAAGTTCTAACAAAATTTTTATGTTTATAGGCAAATGCATTATCAATATCTATAGTAGACAAATATTTGTAAGATCTTGTTTTGTAATCGTAATCTGGAAATTTTTCTTTTAACTTTTTTAACAACTTGTATGACCAAATATCTACAACCGGTTTTTCTAAAAATCCGTTTTTGTATGCTAAACTTTCTGCTGCTGTATAACGACCGTGCATGTCTTTTACGTGCGGTAAATATTCTTCGTAACGCGATATTAAATAAAAACTTGCCGCAAAAATATCAAAAGGAATTGCTGATTTACTTCCGGCACCAAAAAAACACGGAGTATTGTCCCATTTTTGAATATTAATATCTAAATCGTTTACACCTTGTTCAAACAACAAATCGTTACTTTTTATAAAAAATTCGTTTCCTAAAGGCGTTTTTGTGTATGTTAATTTGGGTCCACTATGTGCCACAAATTCTTCTACTTTTGTTGTAAAATCTACAGAAATTAAAAGCGTTCTAGTTAAAATATGCTTAAAAATGTATCGAACTCTTGGTGTTATTTTATGTGTGTAAACTAATATCATTTATGGGTATAGAAGTTTTAATTAATTGTAAATTCTATAAAATTCCTTCGTCTGCAAAGCTAAAATAATCTTTTTGGGTAATTATCAAATGATCTAAAAGTTTAATATCTAAAGTAAAACCTGCATCTTTAATCTTTTTAGTAAGTTGTTTATCTGCATTACTTGGTTGTAATTTACCTGATGGATGATTATGTGCCACAATAATTGCCACACAAGCCAATTCTAAAGCTCTTTTAAATAACAACCGAACATCTACTACTGTTGCCGTTAAACCACCTTTACTTACTTGTGTTTTTGCGATAACTTTGTTAGAATTATTTAAAAACAACACCCAAAATTCTTCATGTTCTAAATCGCCAATAATGCTTTGTAAAACTAAAGAAGCATCTTTGCTACTAGTTATTTTTGGCTTTTCTAAGGCTACTTCTAATTGTCTTCTTTTCCCCAATTCTAAAGCTGTAATTATACTAATTGCTTTTGCTTCTCCGATGCCTTTAAATTCCATTAATTTTTCTAAAGAAAGTTTCGCTAGTTGGTTTATGTTACCATCTATAGATTTTAAAATTCTTTTAGATAAAGCCACAGCACTTTCGTTTCTGTTTCCAGAACCTATTAAAATAGCAATAAGTTCTGCATCAGATAATGATGTTTTACCTTTAGCAATTAATTTTTCTCTTGGCCTATCGTCTAATGCCCAAGATTTAATAGTCAATTTTTCCACGCTTTTTTTTATAAAAATACAAAATCAGATTTAAGTTAGGTTTAACCAATGTTAGTAATGCTTTTTAAATGGTTGAAAAGAAAATTCAATTTTAAAAAAACAATTTACAGACTTTCGTATCTTTGCAACTTATATTCTATCTATTTTTACATATGAAGATTATTATAGCTGGAGCTGGAGATGTTGGCTTTCATTTAGCAAAATTACTTTCTTACGAATCTCAAGATACTTATATCATAGATTTTGATGGAGAAAAACTAAATTATATTAACAATCATTTAGACGTAATTACCAAAAAAGGTGACGCCACTTCTATAAAACTTTTAAAAGAAATTGGTATAAATTCTGCTGATTTGTTAATTGCTGTTACAGAAAGTCAGAATACCAATTTTACAATTTCTGTAATCGGTAAATCTTTAGGTGTTAAAAAAACAATTGCTAGAATAGATAACCCAGAATTTTTAAATGAATGCGAAGTAAACTTTAAAGAGTTTGGTTTAGATTTTATGATTTCGCCACAAGAATTAGCAGCAAATGAAATAAAAATGTTGCTTAAACAATCTTCTTTTAACGATACAGTAGAATTTGAAAGTGGTTTATTTAATGTAATGGGGACTTCTTTATCTTACAAATCTCCATTGGTAGATTTAACTGTAAAAGAAGCTAAACAGAAATTTAGCAATATCGATTTTATAACTATTGCTATTAAAAGAGATAATGTTGCGCAAACTATTATCCCTAGAGGAGATACAAAGTATCAACTTAACGATCAAGTTTATTTTTCTGTACCAAGTTATAATATGAAGGATTTATATCCGATTATAGGAAAGAAAAAATTCGATATTAAAAATGTTATCATTCTTGGAGGAAGTAGTATTGGTCAAAAAACTGCAAGAAACCTTTGTCAAGATAGTTTTAACATCAAACTAATTGAAGAAAGCAGAGAAAAAGCAGAAAATTTAGCTGAAGAATTAGAAAATGTCTTAGTAATTCATGGTGATGGTAGAGATTTAGAACTATTAGAAGAAGAAAATATTAGAGAAACCGATGCTTTTATTGCAGTAACGGGTAATTCTGAAACCAATATTATGTCTTGTTTAGTAGCAAAGTCTAAAGGTGTTAAAAAAACTATTGCTTTGGTAGAAAACATGGATTATATCGAGATTTCTCAAACCATTGGTATCGAATCTTTAATCAATAAAAAACTAATTGCTGCAAGTAATATTTTTAGGCATATTAGAAAAGGAGAAATACTTGCATCTGCAAATTTACACAATATAGATGCTGAAATTTTTGAGTTTGAAGTTCAGCCGAATGCTAAAGTTACAGAAAAACCTATTAAGGATTTAAACTTTCCTAGAGATGCAGTTTTTGGTGGCTTAATTAGAAATGGTAAGCCATATATGTCTTTTGGTGAAATGCAAATTCAAAGCGGAGATAAAGTGATTGTTTTCTGTTTGCCAGAAGCAATTAACACTGTAGAAAGCCTATTTAGATAAATGGGAAATTTAAACACAAAAATAATTTATCGTTTTTTAGGTATTACAGCAATACTTAATGGTCTGTTTATGTTTTTAACGGTTCCGTTTAGTATTTTTAATGATGAAATAGAAAAATGGGGAATTTTAAATGCAGGTATTATAACAACCTTTATTGGTAGTTTACTTTACTTTTTTAACAAACCCACAAACACTAATATTCAGAAAAAAGAAGGTTATTTAATTGTAACACTAGGTTGGTTAATTCTATCTTTTACAGGAATGTTACCATATTTACTTTCCGGAGCAATACCAAGTATTTCTGATGCTTTTTTTGAAACAATTTCTGGATATTCTACAACTGGTTCTTCAATATTAACCGATATTGATAACATGCCAAAAGGAATTCTTTTTTGGCGAAGTGCAACACATTGGATTGGCGGAATGGGAATTATTGTTTTAACAATTGCTATTTTACCACTTTTAGGTATTGGTGGTATGCAATTATTTATGGCAGAAGCTCCAGGGCCATCAGCAGATAAATTGCATCCAAGAATTACAGATACAGCTAAAAGATTATATTTAATCTATGTAATATTAACATTATTAGAATTCTTTTTATTGAAATTTGCTGGCATGACATGGTTTGATGCAATTAACCATGCAATGGCAACAATGAGTACTGGTGGTTTTTCTACAAAATCTGATAGCATCGCATTTTATAACGGAAAACCTTTAATACAATACATTATCATCTTTTTTATGTTTGTTGCAGGTACAAATTTTGTATTGACTTATTTCGCTTTAAAAGGAAAAATGCAACGTGTATTTAAAAGTGAAGAATTTAAGTATTATTTATTTGGATCTATAGGTGTCTCTGCAATAATTGCAATCATTATTATATTCTTTCAAGATCCTAATTTAGAATCTGTATTAGCGCACCCAAAAGTGTTAGGAGAAACAGAAAGTGCTATTAGACATTCTTTATTTATGGTTATTTCTGTAGTAACTACAACAGGTTTTGTTTCTGCTGATTTTACAATGTGGAACTTTTTTGCAACCGGAATCTTTTTTGCACTATTTTTTACTGGTGGTTCTGCTGGTTCTACTAGTGGTGGTGTAAAAGTTGTTAGACATATTGTCATGCTTAAAAATAGCTTTTTAGAATTTAAAAAAGCATTACACCCTAATGCCATTATACCTGTAAGATACGATGGCAAAACAGTAAATCAAACCATTGTTTTTAACATACTATCTTTCTTTATAATTTATATGTTAATTTTTATCATATCTTCTGTGATTTTAACATTATTAGGTTTAGATTTTATGTCTGCAATTGGTGCTGCAGCATCTTCTTTAGGAAATATTGGGCCTGCAATTGGTTCTGTAAGTCCTGTAGATAATTTTGCTCATTTAACCAACTCTGCAAAATGGTTTTGTTCTTTTTTAATGTTAATTGGTAGGTTAGAATTGTTTACTGTTTTAATACTATTTACACCTTTCTTTTGGCGTAAAAATTAGAAAACTACAATCTTTCTAATTTTAATATATTGTTAACAAACACTAAACACTAGTAAAAGTATTTCTTTTTTTCATATCTTAACTACTTAAAAACTAGCGACATGAAACAAAAGTACTTTTTAAAGGTTTTCTGCCTTTTTATTTTAACAGTATTTACAGTTAATTCTGTAAATTCTCAAACTACTGGTGATATTGCTTTCACAGCATTTAATGCAGACGGAGATACAGATTTTTCTTTAGTTAACTTAGTAGATCTTTCTCCAAATACAATAATATATATAAAAGATGGCTCTGGTTTTATAACTTGGAACACTGGAAGTAATGTTATAAAATCTGGAAGTATCACAGTATTTACAGATGTTGATGCCACAGGAAACCCTTTATTGGGGGTTTCAAAAGGAACTATAGAAAAAAGTGGATCTTTTAATTGGTCTGCAAGTGGTGAAGCAGTTTTTGTTTATTTAGGGACTGATAAAGATACACCAACTACTTATTTAACAGGTTTAAAAAATGGAACTTTAAGTGCAGAATTAACTGGTACTGGTTTAACTGCTGGAGTTAATTTTTTGGAATTTAATCCTGTTAGTAGTCCTGACGGAGGATTTTATAATGGTTCAAGATCTACAGAAGCATCGTATTCAAATTATTTTAATCTTATGATAGATAAAAATAATTGGATACGCAACACTGAAGATGGAGAAGCTACTTTACCTATTTCTAAAGAATCTTTTACAATATTAACCACAAATTGGTTAGGTGCTATAAGTTCTTCATGGATTGATCCTTTAAATTGGGATAATGGAGTTCCTAATTCTAGTTCTTTAGTTACAATTCCCGATTTAATGACTAATGCACCTGAAATTAGCACATCTACTAATGCTGAAGTAGGAAATATTTCTATTTCTGATACTGACGGATTATCTGTATTATCTGGAAGTTTAACTGTATATGGAAATATTACAGTTAATGCAGGAAGCTCTTTGTATTTAGAATCTAAAGTAACTGCATCAAAAACTTTAGATGCTGCAACCCTAATTTTAAATGGAAGTTATACTTCTGTTGATGATAATTCTTTTTTCTATTTTACAGAAACTTTTATTGACGATACATCTGAATGGAGCTTAATCTCTTCTCCTACCGTTGGAGAATTAATAGATGGTAACACCGGAGATGGAAATTTTGCTGTTTTTAATGCTTTGCAACAAAGTGCAACAAACTACGGAATCGCATTTTACGATAATTCGCAATCTGATTCTAATCTTCGTTGGGATTATTACTCTAAAACTGAAGTTGATGTTGCCAATACAAGCGCAATTTTAACAATGGAGCAAGGTAAAGGATACAGCGTTTTACCAAATTCTGCTTTTAATTCTGATACTGCGAAAGGAAACTTAGGATTTAAAGGTGATGCACCTACTTCTGATGTTTCAATTACAGTTACCGACAAAACAGCCACTTCAGGAAATGCTTTTAACTTGGTGGGAAATCCTTATCCTGCGTATTTACCTTTTAATACTGCTGCAAATTCAACTAATTTATTATCAGAAAATTCTGGAGTATTAGAAGAGGAAACACTTTGGATTTGGGATAAAACTACTGCTTCTTATATTACAGTTAACCAAACTACGACTGTAGGAACCGGAACAAATCAAAGACCATCTCTATACATAGCTCCGGCACAAAGTTTCTTTGTAAAGTCTAGCAGTACTGGTGGTGATTTTAAGTTTAAACAAGCAGATCAAAGTCATCAAACAACAGGAGCATTTAATAAAATAGAAAATTTAAGACCAGAGATTAATTTAAGTATTACAAACAATGGCAAAACCTCAAATACTTCTATCTATTATTATGCTGAAAAAACAACAGGTTTTGATAACGGTTATGATAGTTCAATTTTTACAGGTGCCGGTGATTCTTTTACAGTATACACCAAATTAGTATCAGAAGAAAGCAATCAAAAATTAGCAATTCAAACTTTACCAAAATCCAATTTTGATTCCATGGTTATTCCTGTTGGTGTTAATGCGCCTGCTGATTCTGAAATTACATTTTCTGCAAACGGAATTAATTTACCAAAAGAACATAACATTTATTTAGAAGATAGATTAACAGGCACATTTACGCTACTAGATACTTCTTCTAATTATATTGCTACTGTTAAAACTAATAATACTGATGATCGTTTTTATATTCATACAAAAACAAACGAAGCTCTAAATGCAGAAAATGTATTAGTTAGTAATATTTCAATTTTTCAAACAAGCAATACTAACTTAAAATTAACAGGATTTAATAATGAAAAAGTAAACATTTCAATTTTTAATATTTTAGGTAAAAATGTTTTAAAGAAAGAGCTAAACATTGTTAATACAAAAAATGTTGCACTATCAAATTTAACAAGTGGTGTATATATTGTAAAATTAGAAACACTTTCTAATAGCATTAATAAAAAGATAATTTTAGAATAATTCTTTAGAGATAAAACATTTAACCATGAAAAAAAACGAAACAAAAATTACTCGTAAAGAAGCTATTAAAAAAATAGGTAATTATGGTAAATATACTGCTTTAACTACCTTGGGAACTTACCTTATTTTAAACCCTCAAAAAGCGCAAGCTCAAAGCCCAGAAAAACCTGGAGTAGGATTTTAAACTGAAATTTTAAAACAATTAAAACGCTTCAATTTTATTGAGGCGTTTTTTATTGAATATCATTTAGAAATTACCTACATTTATTTTTCATGAAAAATCAATCTGAATTATTACTTAAAACCATAGAAGACAAAACAATTGTTTGGTTTAAAAGCAGTAACGAATATCTAGTATTAGAGAATACAACAGCAGATATTTTAAAACGATTAAGTAAAGGAATTTCTGTGAAAGAAATAGCAACTGCATTAGCTAAAAAACTGCATGTGCCTTTGGATAAAACAATAGATTTTGTTTTAGACCTTGAAAAGAAAATTTATGCCAATAAATCTATAATTAATAATACAATTGTTAACGATTATAAAGATGTTACGAAACCAACTTCTTTCGAATTCACAAAGTATTATAAAATAAATAATGAAGTTTTTAAAGTTGAATTTAACTCAGAATATGAACTGTATTTAGTTCATCCTAAATTTGCGCATTTAGAAACTACCATCACAGATAAAATACACACTACATTTACAGTCTTTCTAAATAATAGTTTTATCTTTTTTTATGTTGACAACAACTTTATTGGTGCTTGGAATAAAAAAGAGGTTCATTATTTTCAAGGGAAATTTTCAATGGAATTAATTCAAAAAATCCATCAGAAAGAAGAAAATGAATGGATGGGTGTATTTCACGCCTCTGCTGTTTCTAACGGTAAAAAAACTATATTGTTTTTAGGAGACTCAGGTAACGGTAAAAGTACTTCGTTAGCTTTATTACAAGCAAACGGTTACACTTGTTTAGCAGATGATTTTGTTCCGATCGATATAGAGAAAAATGAAGTTTTTAGTTTTCCTGCATCTATTTCAATCAAAAAAAACAGCTTAAAAACACTACTCCCTTTTTATCCGGAATTAGAAAACTCTGCAGAATATCATTTTAAAAGACTAAATAAAATAGTTCGCTACTTAGAGCCAAAGAACAGTAACTTTTTGGCACATTTACCATGTAAAGATTTAGTATTTATTAAATATAAAAAAGATAGTGATATCTCTTTTAGTAAAATTTCTAAGATTGAAGCTTTTCAGCAATTGGTACCAGATTCTTGGCTTTCGCCAATAAAAGAAAACTCTGAATTATTTTTAGATTGGTTTTCGAACTTAAATTGTTATCAAATTACATATTCTGATAATAAAAAAATGATAAATACAGTTTCTAAAATTTTTGAGGATGAATTATAAAGAAACACTCTTTTTTGTAGCCAAATGTTTAACAATAACATTAGAAGAAAAGAACCGAATCGAAATTGAGGATTCATTAAAAAACACTGAAATAGATTGGGATTCTGTTGTTAAAGTAAGTACGCAACATTTTGTTTTCCCAGCATTGTATTGCAATCTAAAAAGAGTAAATCTATTACAATATTTACCTGAAGAATTGGTAAATTATATGATTCATATAACCGATTTAAACAGGGAAAGAAACAAACAAATTATAGAACAAGCAAAAGAAATTAATAGTCTTTTACTTGCAAATGAGATTACGCCAATTTTCTTAAAAGGAACAGGAAATTTACTTGAAGGTTTGTATGCCGATATTGCAGAAAGAATGGTTGGTGATATTGATTTTATTGTTTCAAAAAACGATTATATTAATACAATTAAACTTATTAAGGGTTTTGGTTATAATCGAGTTAGTAAAGAAAATTATCAATTCCCTAAATCAAAACATTATCATAGATTAGCCAAAGAAAAAAGAATAGCTGCAATCGAAATACATAAAGAACTTTTAATTGAAAAATATGCGAGTGAATTTAATTATGATAGCGTTAAAAAAAACCTCTTAAAAATAAATGAAATAACAGTTTTAAGTTATGATGATCAAATTTCTCTTTCTATAATTGCGAAGCAAATAAATGATGATGGAATATATTTTAAAGACATTGCTCTAAGAAATGCATACGATGTATTTCTATTGTCAAAAAAAACAACAGCAAAAGAAGCGTTTAAAAACTTGAAAATTTTAAAGAATCCTTTAAATTCTTTTTTAGCTTCAACTTATGTTATCTTTAATAAAGTTTCTTCCTTAGAGTATCAAAACACAATGAAAACTGAAAAGTATTTACAAGTTTTTAATGACCAAATATCAAATAGGGTGAATACAAAACGTATTCATAAAAACATTGGATTTTATTTATTTGTTAAAAAAAGATTAAATATTATTTTAAAATCAATTGTAAATAAGGAATTTAGAAAATAGGTATTTAATAGAATACGAGATAAAAACTGGCAAAAAGAAAAGCTTAGGCAACTAAACCTTACAAAATCTAAATCAAATTCTTAACTTTATCAAAATCTAAGCCACCATAATTGCCAGAACTCATTAACACCATTGCTGTTTTTTCTAAATTCTGATTAAACAAAAACTCTTTAAAAGCTGAAGGATTTGTATAAATAACTAAATCTTCTCTTTCGAAGGCATTTGCTATTTGTGCAGAAGTTACTTCTTCTAACTGTTTAATTTTTAATGCATTTGGTGAGTAAAATACAACTGCTTTATCTGCAGCATCTAAAGCCCCTTTATATTCAGACAAAAACTTAACATTTAAACTCGAATACGTATGCAATTCTAAACATGCTAAAACTGTTCTTTTAGAATATTGCTCTTTAACAGCTTTTGTAGTTGCAGCAACTTTACTAGGACTATGAGCAAAATCTTTAAAGATTGCAGAAGAATTATTTTCTGCAATTTTTTCTAAACGCTTACTTGCTCCTTTAAAACTAGCAATTGCTTCATAAAAATCATCCTCATCAACACCCATGTGTTGGCAAATCCATTTTGCCCCAGCTAAGTTTTGTAAATTATGATTTCCGAAAATTTCTAAAGGTAAATCTCCTTCTTCTGTCTCTAGAAAAGTAATACCATTTTCTATAAAATGTTTCGGAGTTTCATATGGATATTTTTTAATATGGTTTTCAGAAGATTCTACAACATCTTTTACATTATCATCTTCAATATTATATACCATACTTCCTCCATTAACCATAGAATCAGTAAAAATTTGAAACTGGTCTTTATAATTTTCAAAAGTTGGAAATACATTAATATGATCCCAAGCAATACCACTTAACAACGCAATATTAGGCTTGTATAAATGAAATTTAGGACGCATATCTATAGGAGAACTCAAATATTCGTCTCCTTCTAAAACAATAAAATCATTTTCTTCTGTTAAATGCACCATCGTTTCAAAACCTTCTAATTGTGCACCAACCATATAATCTACTTGCCTTTCATGATAATTTAAAACATGCAAAATCATAGAAGTTATCGTTGTTTTACCATGAGATCCACCAATAACAACCCTTGTTTTATTTTTAGATTGCTCATATAAAAATTCAGGATAAGAATAAATTTTTAAACCTAATTCTTGAGCTTTTAATAATTCTAAATTATCTTTTTTAGCATGCATCCCTAAAATAATAACATCTAATTCTTTTGTTATTTTCTCTGGAAACCAACCAAATTCTTTTGGTAATAGACCATATTTTTCTAACCTAGATTTAGACGGATCGTGAATTGTATCATCACTTCCAGAAACTTGGTATCCTTTTTGGTATAATGCTATTGCAAGATTGTGCATTGCGCTACCACCGATGGCAATAAAATGAATATTCATTTAACAAAATTTTAAAAAGTAAAAGTACAAAAGCTCTTTACATTATTAATTATATTTATTGCGAAACTAATCGAAAAGTTACTTTTACTTGCAAAAAGTACCACTTTAGTAAAATACGTTTTAGTTTCAGTAAAATTTACACTTATTTTAGGTGCAAACAATTTAACTATGAAAAAAATTATAACAACTTTATTTTCAATATTTTTGATTTCTACGACTGTTAATTCTCAAGATAATTTTGACGAACTATGGTTAAATGTCGAAAAATTTGAGTTAGATGATTTACCTAAATCAGCTTTAAAAATTGTCGATAAAATATATAATAAAGCTGCAAAAGAAAATAATTCACCGCAATTAATTAAATCGCTGTTTTACAAAAGTAAATTTTCTCTTACTTTAGAAGAAAATGCACAGTTAAAGGTTATAGATCAATTTAAAACACAAATTGCACATCAAACATTTCCAACAAAAAACATTCTAGAAAATATTTTAGGAAATTTATATTGGCAATATTTTAAACAAAATAGATATAAATTTTACAATAGAACTGCTACTAAAGAAAAAGCCAACTTAAAAGATTTTAGAACTTGGGATTTAGCTTCAATTTTTAAAGAAATACAATTTCATTTTGATAATTCTTTACAAAATGATAAGCAACTTTTAGAAATAAAAATTACAGATTATAATGATATCTTAAATATAGATGATGAAACTACTCAATTTAAACCATCACTATTCGATTTTTTAGCGAATTCTGCACTAAAATTTTATAATACAAGCGAAAATTCAATTCATAAACCTTCCTATAAATTCGAAATAAGCAATCCAGATTTTATAAAAAATTCACAAATTTTCTCTTCTTTAGAAATCAAATCAAAAGATAGTATTTCAAATCAATTTCATGCTTTAAAATTGTATCAAAAATTGATACAATTACATTCTGAAAAAAATCAAAAAAATGCACTAGCGCATATTGATATCGAAAGATTAAAATTTGTAGAGAGTAACGGAACTTTTAAAAACAGTAAAGCTGAACTTTTAAAAACACTTCAAACTAGTAAACAAAATAATAATTTACATGAATCTAGTGGTTTGTACGCTTTTGAAATAGCACAAATTTTTAATGAAAAAGCATTACTTTATAAGGATACTCAAAAAAAAGAAAATCAATTTAAAAACAAGGAAGCTTTAGAGTTGTGTAACCAAACAATTTTAAAGTTTCCAGAAAGTTTAGCTGCAAAAAAATGTAAAGTATTAAAAGCAAATATTTTAAACTCATCTTTAAACATAACTTCCGAAGAATTTATTCCAATTCAGTCTAATTCTAGATTTTTGGTATTATACAAAAACCTAAATAAACTTTACTTTTCGGCTTACAAGGTCTCTGAAAGTGAGTTAAGCTCATTTAATGATATTTATGACATCCAAAAGAAAAAAAACTTTCTTTCAAAACTATCAAAAGTAAAAACGTGGATAAGTAATTTAAAAAATGAATCTGACTTTTTACAACACAGCACAGAAACTATTGTTCCTAAATTTGATGGTGGTAAATATTTAATTATTGCATCAGAAAAAAGAGACATAGAAACCAATTTTATTCATGCTTCTACTGTAATACAAGTTACTGATTTAACTTTGGTAAGTAATACTTTTAATAACTCTTACAATTACCAAGTTGTAGATCGAAATACAGGAAAACCTATTGAAAATGCTAAAATAAATTTACAAAACACTAGACGTAATTACGGTTCATATATCAACAAAACCTTAATTACAGATAAGCAAGGATTTGCAACTTTTAAAAGCAACAGCAGATATAACAACGTTCAAATTAAAGTTGAAACCAAAGATGATGCTGCAACTTTTGGTTCTTCATATTTATACAATAGAGCAAATAATAATGCAAATAATAAGAATGATTATGTTGATATTAAAGCTTTTATTTTTACAGATAGAAGTATCTACAGACCCGGACAAATTGTTTATTTTAAAACTATTTTCACTCAGAATGAAAATGAAATTTCAAAGGTTGTAAATAATAAAACTGTAGAAATAAGTTTAAAAGATGTAAACAACCAAATTGTAAAAACTCAAACTTTAGAATTAAATGATTTTGGCAGTGTTGCTGGTGAATTTCTATTGCCAAACAACGGTTTAACAGGTAATTATAAAATTCATGTTAAGGCAAATTCAATCAGCACTAAAAACGTACGTTTTAATGGTGCATACACAAATATTGCAGTAGAAGAATACAAAAGACCAAAATTTAAAACTGAGTTTAAGCCAATAACAGAAAGTTTTAAAATTAATGATTCGATTGTAGTTAATGGTTTTGCAAAAGCTTTTTCTGGCGCAAATATTACCGATGCAAATGTTGTTTATAGAGTACTAAGAAAAACACAATTTCCGTCTTGGTATTCTTGGAGAAGACCTTACAACAGCTCAGAATCACAAGAAATCTCTAACGGAAAAGTTGTTACAGATAGTTCTGGAAATTTCTCTATCAAATTTAAAGCAATACCAGATAAAAGTACTTCTGAAGAAAATTTACCAATTTTTACCTATGAAATTACTGCAAATGTAACTGATATTAATGGAGAAACTAGAAGTACGACAACTACTGTAAAAGTTGGTTATCATAGTTTATTAGCTTCTATTTCTATGGATAGTAATATTGATAAGAATCAGCAGAAAACAATAATTAATATTGAAACCAATAACTTAAACAATCAGTTTACTGCTGCTCAAGGAACCTTAAAAATATACAAATTACAAGCACCAAATGCTCCTTTAAGAAATAGACCTTGGCAAGAACCAGATTATCAGCAAATTTCTAAAGAAGAATTTAAAAGATTGTTCCCGAATGATCCTTACTCAAATAACGAAGATGATGTTGCCAATTGGCAAAAAGGAGCATTAACATTTTCTAAAAAATTCAATACTAAAAATTCTAAAGAATTAAAAATATCAAATCTTAAAAAATGGGAATCTGGTAAATACATTGCTATTTTAGAAACCAAAGATAAGTTTGGTAAAAAAGTAAAAGATGAAGTTAACTTTTCGGTATTTTCGACATCAGAAAAACAAGTTGCAGACAATAAGTTGTTTGTAATTAATACCGATAAAAACTCGTATAAAGAAGGTGAAACAGTAAACTTAAAAATTGGTTCTGCTTCTAAAGACATCACAATTATTGTGCAAATAGAAAAAAATTACAAAATTGTAGACACAAGATTAATCCATCTAAAAAACACTACTAAAACGGTTAAAATTCCTGTAAATAAAGAAGACATTGGTGGTTTTGCTATTAAATATCATTTTGTAAACTTTAATTACTTTAAAAGCGGAAGTATTCTTGTAAATGTTTTAGATAAACCTAAAAGTAATATTGAAATTGAAACAAATGTTTTTAGAGATAAACTAAGACCCGGACAAGAAGAAACATGGAGTTTTACCATTAAAAATGATAAAAACGATAAAGTTGCTGCAGAATTATTAGCTTCTATGTACGATGCTTCTTTAGACGAATTTAAAACACACAATTGGTATTTTAATCCGATAAAAGCTACTAAAAAATATTACTCATATAAATCTAGTAATGCAAACTTAAGCTTTGGTCTAAATAATTTTAACGTAACAAATAATAGAAACAGGTATTTAAATTTTCCGACTATAAAGAACATTACCTATAACTGGTTTGGGTTCAGTTTAAATAATAATTCTTGGCTAAACAACAGTTACCTAAGACAAATTAGACAAAAGCTAAATTCAAAAAAGATTAAAATAACAAAGTCTGGCTTGTTTAATGGCACAGTTTCTGGTTTTATTACTGATGAAAATAACGAACCTTTACCAGGAGTTTCAATTCTTATTAAAAATAAAATAAAAGGCGTAAGCACAGGTTTTGAAGGTAACTTTACAATTGATGTTAAAAAAAATGATATTATATCTATCAGATATATTGGTTATCAAAGTTTAGAGGTTACAGTAGAAGATTTTTCTAGATTAAATGTTCAGCTAGTTCCAGATTTAGTAGCATTAGATGAAATAGTAGTTACAGGTTATGGTACTCAAAAAAGAAAAGCATCCGATAGAACAGGTTTGATAAGCGTACAACAAGAAGATGCGGAAATAGCAACTGTTTTAAGCGGAAAAGCCGCAGGAATAAATATTGCTGATGATAATAAAACAATAAGAATTAGAGGAAATTCTTCTATAAACTCGAATGAAAAACCATTAATTATAATTGATGGTAAGATTAGTACTTTAGAAGTTTTAGAATCATTAAAAACTAAAAACATCAGTAGTTATCAAGTTCTAAAAGATTCTGAAGCAGTTGCTTTATATGGCTCGAAAGGAAATAATGGTGTTATAATTATAACTACAAATGCTGTTGCAGATTTATCTCAAATTAAAGCACGTAAGAATTTTAAAGAAACTGCTTTTTTTTATCCGCAGTTAAAAACTGATAAAGACGGAAAAGTAAGTTTTACCTTTACAATGCCAGAAGCATTAACTCGATGGAAACTGCAATTATTAGCACATACCAAAGACTTAAAATATGCTGTAAAAAGTATGCAAACTGTTACTCAAAAAGAAGTAATGGTAATACCAAATGCACCAAGATTTTTAAGACAAAAAGACACAATTACTTTAAGCGCTAAAATTACCAACCTAACAAACAATACCTTAAACGGAATTGCACAACTTGAGTTAACAGATGCTATTACCAATAAAAAAATAGATGTTTTAATGCAAAACATTGGTGCAAATAAAAACTTTACAGTTGCTAAAGATGGTAACACAAATGTTTCTTGGAAAATTTTTATTCCGGAAACTGTACAGGCTGTTCAGTATAAAATTGTAGCGAAAGCCGGTTCATTTTCAGACGGAGAACAGCAAGTATTGCCAGTTTTATCTAACAGAAAACTGGTTACAGAAACATT
This sequence comes from Polaribacter sp. BM10, assembly GCF_002005425.1. Lineage (GTDB taxonomy): Bacteria > Bacteroidota > Bacteroidia > Flavobacteriales > Flavobacteriaceae > Polaribacter > Polaribacter marinaquae. The sequence goes on from NZ_CP019704.1 coordinate 1,464,517, forward strand.
ACCAATTTGGGTGAATTCTAATGAAAACAAAACGTTTACCTTAAAGAAATTAAGAGAAAATAATTCTACAACTTTAAAAAATCATAAATTAACACTAGAAGTAACCTCTAACCCAGTTTGGTATGCTATTCAATCTCTGCCATATTTAATGGAATATCCATATGAGTGTTCAGAGCAAACTTTCTCTAGATTTTATGCAAATACTTTGGCTAGTTTTATTGCCAATTCAAATCCTAGAATTCTAGAAGTGTTTAATCTATGGAAATCTTCTGATGCTTTACTTAGCAACTTAGAAAAGAATGAAGACTTAAAATCATTAATTATTCAAGAAACACCTTGGTTAAGAGATGCACAATCTGAATCTGAACAGAAAAAAAGGATTGCATTGTTATTCGATTTGAATAAAATGAAAAACGAGCAAGAAAGAGCCATTGCAAAACTTAAAGATATGCAAAAGAGTTCTGGTGGTTTTCCTTGGTTTAAAGGCGGAGAATATGAGAATAATTACATTACACTTCATATTGCAACTGGTTTTGGGCATTTAGAAAAACTAGGTGCAGCTCATTTTAAAACAGACACAAAAAAAATGATGAACGCTGCTGTTAATTATTTAGATAGACAAGTTGTAAAGAAACATAAAACACTTTTAGAAAATGCCGATAAATTAAAGAGAAAATCTAAAAATAAATCTGCAGGTGAAAAAGCATATAAAAATTATTTAGAAAAAAATCATTTAGATTATACTACAATTCAGTATTTGTACATGCGAAGTTTTTATCAAAATTTAGCTAAAAATACATCTTTAAAAGCAGCTGTTAATTACTATCAAGAACAATCAAAAAAATATTGGACAGAGTTTAATTTATATGCTAAAGGACAAATTGCATTACATCTATTTAGAACAAATGGAAAAACATCAGCAATTAAAATTTTAAATTCATTAAAAGAAAATGCTATTATTTCAGATGAATTAGGTATGTATTGGAAATCTAATAATAGCGGTTATTATTTTTATCAAGCACCTGTAGAAACACAAGCTTTAATGGTAGAAGTTTTTTCCGAATTAGAAAATAACACCAAAACAATAGACAAATTAAAAGTTTGGCTGTTAAAAAATAAGCAAACCAATAGCTGGAAAACAACCAAGGCAACATCCGAAGCAATTTACGCTTTACTTTTAAACGGAAGCGATTGGGTTTATAATAACGAAGAGTTAGTTACTGTTAAAATTGGTGAACATAAGATTGAACCAACAAAGTTAGAGAACGCAAAAATGGAAGCTGGCACAGGTTATTTTAAAACTTCTTGGTCTGGTAAAGAAATTACAAAAGAAATGGGTACTGTAACTATTAGTAAAAAGAATAAAGGTATTGCTTGGGCTGGTTTGTATTGGCAATATTTTGAAGACTTAGATAAAATTAGTGCAGCAAACACTCCTCTTAAGTTATCTAAGAAATTATTTTTGAAAGTGAATTCTGACACCGGAAAAGAGTTAATTGAAATTACAGGTAATAGTCAATTAAAAGTTGATGATTTAATTACTGTAAGAATAGAATTATCTTCTGATAGAAATATGGAATTTATTCACTTGAAAGATATGAGAGCTGCTGGTTTAGAGCCAATAAATGTAATTTCTAGTTACAAATATCAAGATAATTTAAGTTATTATGAAAGCACTAAAGATGCGGCCACAAACTTCTTTTTTGATTATTTACCTAAAGGGATTTTTGTTTTTGAATATGACTTAAGAGTTAACAATGCTGGTAGTTTTAGTAACGGAATTACAACCATACAAAGTATGTATGCACCAGAGTTTACTAGCCATTCTAAAGGTGTAAGATTAACTGTAAAATAAAGTTTATTTGGTGTAATTTTAAATGCATATGAGTTAATTTTAAAAGTATTTTACAACTAATTTTGCTATTAAATAAACATAAACAATCATGAAAAAAACATTTTTAATTATAGGTCTTTTAGTAGCAGGAGCTTTTTCTGCAAATGCACAAAGTATTTCTAAAAACGCAATTGGTTTGCGTTTAGGTGATAATGATGGTTTTGGAGGAGAAATTTCTTACCAAAGAGCATTAAACAATAACAATAGATTAGAAATAGATTTAGGATTAAGAGATAATTCTAATTACGATGGTTTTAAAGCTACGGGTATTTATCAGTGGGTATGGAACATCGAAAACAATTTTAACTGGTACGCTGGTGTTGGTGGTGGATTAGCAAATTACAATGGTAACGGAAATGATAATTTTTCTGAAACTTTTATTTTTGCTGCTGGTGATATTGGTATTGAATACAACTTCGATTCTGCACCAATTTTACTTTCTTTAGATTTAAGACCAGAGTTTGGTTTTGGTGATAATTTTAATGATTACGATAATGACATCGCATTTAGTATTAGATATCAATTTTAGAAACTAGAAACACATAAAAAAATCCTCTAAATTAATTTTTAGAGGATTTTTTATTTTTTGACTTTGAAAACACGGTACTCGATTCATTAATTTTTTGGTGGATATTTTTGTAAAATTTTAGAAATAACCTCCTTTAAATGAGTCTCTCTTTGTTTTGGAGTTCTTTTTTTTGAAATCTTACTTTCTAAAGAACCTTCCCAAACTAAATCATTGGTATCTGCATCGATAAATTTTATAATTAATTTCTCATTTATTTTATGATTTCCAATTGGTATTCCTCCAGAAACACCCACATTTCTATTTCCTAATCCAATAGAAATCGAATTATTATTTCTTAAAGAAGTTGTTTGTGTATCAAAATAAATAAAAAAGTCTGGTAATTTATCTTGTTCTAAAAAATTGTCTTTTAATACTAACGTAATATAATTTGTAATTCTGGTTATGTCAAAATCATTTAAATTATCTCCGTTATCTTCATAAAAATTAAATGTTTTATATTTAGAGTACCTTGTATTCGAATCATAATCTGAAACTACTTTCGAACTAGAACAGCCAAAAATTAAGAACAATAAAATAAACTTAACAGCTTTCATTTTGCAATTTATTTAATAATTACTCTTGTTGGTGTATCTGTACCGTTTATAATACTTTCTGTACCTTTTGCAACTGCTTGAATTGTTTGTGTTATAACAGTCATGTTTAAAGTTTTAGCCTCATCAGTTAATTTATGATAATCTGGATCTACATCTATTGGTGTTGTAGAAAACGTATGCGATGGCACACCTAATCTTGCCAATGAAGCGTTGTCTGATCTAAAAAATAAATTAAATTTTTTATAAGGATCTGGAAATAACTGATAACCTGTACCTTCTAAATTCTTCTGAATAATCTTTCCAAAATCAGAACGATCAAAACCAGTTAACCAAGCTGTATTTGGGCCAAAACTTGGTGTTTTACCAATCATTTCTAAATTAATTCCTGCAACAAATTTATCTGCATCTATACCTTTACCAAAATGTGTAGAGCCAATTAAGCCCATTTCTTCTGCAGTAAATGAAGCAAAAACAATTGTTCTTTCATTCCCCATTTCTTTAAAATATTTTGCCAAAACTAATAATCCTGTAACACCAGAAGCATCATCATTTGCGCCATTGTAAATTAAGTCTCCTTCTCCACTCTCATTCATTCCTAAATGATCGTAATGCGCAGAAATAATTACATATTCGTCTTTTTTGCTTTTCCCTTCTAAAACACCAATAATATTGCTAGAAGTAATGTCTTCTTTCGTTCTTCTATTTTTAAAAGTAAACGTTTGTCTATAATCTTTTAAACCGTTAAACGTGGTAAGTCCTATTTTTTTGTATTCATTTTCTATATAAACCGCAGCTTTTTCGATACCTGGTGTTCCAGATTTTCTACCTTCCATATCATCTGCAGCTAAAGTGTATAAATGTTTTCTAACCAAATTAGAATCTATAAAAAAAGTTTTTTCTGGTTTTACAAGTTTTCCAGAAATACCATCGGCTCCTTTTTTTCCATTTAGACCTGGTTCTCCAGCTGTTCCTGCTTTTCCATCTTTTCCTTTTGTAACAATAGCACAACTAAGCATTAAGCTTATGGCTAAAAAAGCGCAAATAATTTTTTTCATATAATATCTATTTTAGAGGCTAAATATAACTATTTTAAATTGAAGGTTCTCTTATAAAATTCGATTATAACTCTATAAATAAGCGTTAAAATTTTATGTATTTTTGTTGAAAATTTTACAAATGATTTTATCTGAAATTCCGAATATAAAAAACACAGATGCAAATAACTTTTTCTTATTAGCAGGACCATGTGCTATAGAAAGTGAAGAAATGGCATTAAGAATTGCTGAAAAAGTAGTTACTATTACAGACAAATTAGAGATTCCCTACATATTTAAAGGAAGTTTTAAAAAAGCAAATAGAAGTAGAATTGATAGTTTTACAGGAATTGGAGATGAAAAAGCATTAAAAATTTTACGTAAAGTTTCAGAGACATTTAATGTACCAACAGTTACAGATATTCATGAAGTTTCTGATGCAGAAAAAGCAGCAGCATATGTAGACGTTTTACAAATTCCTGCTTTTTTAGTACGTCAAACAGATTTAGTAGTTGCAGCTGCAAAAACTGGTAAAGTTGTAAACTTAAAAAAAGGACAGTTTATGAGTCCTGGCGCCATGAAACATGCTGTTCAAAAAGTAAAAGATGCGGGTTCTAATAAAGCTTGGGTAACAGATAGAGGAACAATGTTTGGTTACCAAGACATGATTGTAGATTTTAGAGGAATTCCAGAAATGAGAGAATTTGCTCCAACAATTTTAGATGTTACACACTCTTTACAGCAACCCAATCAGACTGCTGGTGTTACAGGCGGAAGACCAGAAATGATTGAAACTATTGCTAGAGCAGGAATTGTAAATAACGTTGACGGTTTATTTATTGAAACTCATTTTGATCCTAAAAACGCAAAATCTGACGGTGCAAATATGCTACATTTAGATAATTTAGAAAGTTTATTAAGTAATTTAGTAGCCATCAGAAAAACAATAAATAACTTGTAAAATATAAGTTATTAATACTTATTTCAACCATTCAGATTTTAATTTGAATGGTTTTTTTATGAATAAAATATAAAGGCACAATAATTGTTTAGCTTAAGTGTTAACACCTATTATATGAAACAATTTATTTTTTTCTTTTTAATAATTTCTTACTCAACTTTTTCTCAGAGTTTTGATAGAGTTGATAGAATCGTTTTAGAATATCCTAAATTCTCTAAAATTGAAAATTTAGCTTCTAAAATAGATGCTGATTTCTCTACGGATGAGGAAAAGGTTAGAGCTGCATTTTTTTGGTTAGCAAAAAACATAAGATACGATTTAAAGCAGTATTACAATCCTACGGGAAGAAGTTTTAAATTTAGTTATAGAAATGAACTTGAAAAAGAACAAAAAATAGAAGCTGCTAAAAATAAAATTATTAGTAATACTTTTAAAACTAAAAAAGGTTTGTGTGAAGAATATGCACAATCTTTTAAGAAAATATGTACTTTATTAAATATAGAAGCTGTGGTAATAAAAGGATATACAAGAAATTCTGCAGATGATATTGGTAAAGTAGTTTCTGAAACAAACCATGCTTGGAACACAGTAAAACTTAATAATAAATGGATGATTTTAGACGCTACTTGGGCTGCAGGATATTTAATGAATGGAAAATGGACACGTAAGTTTAACTCTTATTTTTACGACATACCGAAAGACAAAATTTTTAAAACACATTTACCAGAAGATAGCATATGGATTTTAAGGTTTGGCAGAATTACAAAAAGTAAGTTTTATAATCAACCAATTTACGGTCAAGAATTTTTAGATTCTGCTATTGAGTTATTACCTCCAAAGAGCGGTTTTATCAATATAAAAAAAGGTAAAAATATTGTTTTAAAATTTAAGAATTTATCAGAAAAAGCTTCTTTGTTGTATCACTTTAAAAATTACAAATATGCAAAGAAACCAATTTTAAAATTAGAAAATAATATCACAACTTTAACAATTTTAAATCCGATAAAAAACTCTGAGTTATATTTATTTTTAAATAATAAAACTGCACTTCAATTTAAAGTTTTATAGTTCAGTTTCTCTTATAAAAACCTTTGTCTTTTAGTGAATGTGCTTCTTTTAAAACAGATAGCAGAATTTCTTCATTTATATCTTCAATTTTAAAATATCTAAGAGATTTAACCACTTTTCTATTTTCTGAAATTAAATATTCATTGTATTTTGTTAAATGTGCAGATACCCAAAAAACGACATCAACATATCCTTTCTTTTTAGATGTATTTAAATAATAAAAAGGAATTTTCCATTTAAATTGTAAATCAACTTCAGAAAAAGTAGCTTCTATTAATATTTGCAAATGCAGTAAAATAGTCTTAAAAGGTTCTGGTTGATTTAATATATATTCTTCTGCAGGTTTCATAAATAAAGATAAACAATACGCCTCTTTTTGTATCTTTACGAAAGTTATAAAATTTACAAGAAAAACCATGCAATTGCAAGATAATTTTAAAAACAACTTTTCATTAAAAGGATTCGCAAGTATATTAATAGGATTTTATTTTTTTTTACTAGCTTATGCTTACAAATATCTGTTAGATGGTTTTTTAATTGATAATCATCCTTTAGGTGTTATAAGTCCTCAAATACTAGAAATTCTTTGTATTGTTTTGGCTGTTATATTTATAGTATTTTCTTCTTTAGCTATTTTTTTTAGAGCAAAAAGAAAGGCTAAAAAAGAAGATTATTTATTATGGAATAAGCAAAGTAAAAGTGCTCTTAAAAAATATTTTTTAACAATAATTATAGGGTTTGGTATTTTATTGATTCTAAAAAACTACGGATATATTAATCTTTTAACTCCAATATTTCTATGTTGTTATGCTACTTTATTATTTCTATTAAAGAATAAGGATAACAATAAATTGTATGTTTTAATTGGTTTGGCTATTCTATTAGCTTTGTATTGCTTTATGATACCAAGTTATTGGTATTCATCATTTACAATTATGGCTATTGCGCATGTAGCTTTTGGATTGGTAGAAAAAAATTAATTTTCTACTTTAAAACCAGGTTTTACATATCCTTTAGGTACATTTTCTGGCGGAACGGTTAAAACACTTCCATCTCTAACAGCATTGTAATGAGGTGATAAAATTTCTATGCCCGCATTATGCAATTCATTTTTAATACTTTCGTGCAATAAAGAATAAATTAAAGCTCCTTTTTCTGGATTTTTTGTGTGGCAGTTGATTTCGTAATTTATATAAAAATCATCTAAACTTTTTACCAAAACAAAAGGTTCTGGAGACTCTAAAATCATTTTGGTATTTTTTGCTCCTTTTACCAAAGCTTTAATAACTTCGCCACTCGGCACATCATAACCAATAGTTACAGAAGTATGTAAAATAACACCAACTTCTTCTGCTGCATTTTTACTAAAATTGATTATATGATTTCCTAAAATAGTAGAATTTGGAACTGTAACATCTAAGTTTTTAATAGTTCTAACTCGAGTTACTAATAAACTTCTTTCGGTAACATCACCAACAGTATTACCTATTTCTACGCGATCACCAACTTTAAAAGGTCTCATGTAAGTAATTACAACACCCGCAACAATATTAGATATTGCTGCTGTAGAACCTAAAGAAAATAATACACCAAAAAATATTGAAACTCCTTTAAAAGCATCTGATTGTGATCCTGGTATGTACGGAAAACAAATAACTGCTGCAAAAGCTATAATTACAACTCTAATTAAATTAAATGTTGGTTTTGCCCAATCTGCATGAAACCCATCTAACCTTACCGCTTCTCTTTCTAATTCGCCAGTTACATACTTTAAAAATTTAAGTAGATATTTAGTGATAAAAACAATTACTAAAATAAAAAATAAGCCTGGTATAAATTGTAAAAAACCACTTATTACAAACTGTACTGGTTTCATTACATAATCGAAAACTTTAGATGCCACCTCTTTTGTTTCTGGTATAAAACTAAAAACAAAAGGCAAATAAACCACTAAGAAAAAAATACTAATAGCTATTCTTAATGCTCTAACCGAAAACTTTAAAATATGTTTTTCTCTTCTTGGTGTTATAAATTTAAAGATGTTTAAAAGCTCTTTTTTCTTAAATAACACATTTCTGTCTAAAGAATCTAATTTGGTTTGTAACCATCTAAAAAACTTCTTTAAAAGAAAGAAGAAAAGGAAAATTCCTAGAATTGCAAATCCAAAATAAATATACTTTAAAGTCATAATAAACAATTAAGTTAATAATATTAATTTATTACTAAGAATATTCTTTCTGAATTTTCCTAATAATATCTTCTAAACCATTTAATTGAAGTTCATATACCAGTGCCATTTGTTTACCCAATTTACCTTGCGGAAACCCTTTGGTTTTATACCAAACTATATAATGTTCTGGTAAATCTATTAAAAATCTACCTTTAAATTTTCCAAATGGCATTCGCATTTTAGCTAAATCAATTAGAAATTGTCTATCGTTTATCATTCTTTACCGTCTATGTAATCTTGTAAATATGAAAATCTATCAGTCAGTTTTCCGTTTTCTGTCATTTTAGCACGTGCTAACACTCCATTTTCATCATTATTAAAAAATGCAGGAATTACGTTTTCTAAAAACATTTCTCCAAATCCTTCACTTGCATCTTTTGGTAATTCGCACGGTAAATTATCTACAGCCATCACAACAATAGCATTTTCGTCTTGATAATCTACTTCTTTTTCTGTTGTTGGATCGTATCCGTAAATAGGATCTGCAATAGTAGATGCTTTTATTGTAGAAGCCACCGGACCATCAACATCACAAGAAATATCTGCAACAAACTTTATATTAAAATCTTTAGATTTTGCATCTTCTCTTGTAAACAAATATGGCGCATCGTTTCCGTAAAAGTGACCCGCAATAAAAAAATCTGAAACTTTTGCAAAACGCATAAAATTAGATTCATAATTTTTTGGATGATTGTAAAAATCAAAATTATCTAAAACTTTACCATCTTTTCTCTTATTATAATCTAAAACATCTGCTAAACAATAAACAGTTTCATCAAAAGTTTCATTTAAATATTGGTTTACAGAAACTTCTCTAATTTGCATTGCATCTAGCATTTCTTTTGCACCATAAGCAACTTTACCATTACCAGTTAATAAAATTTTTATTTTTGGTAATGCTATTATTTTTAATTCTGATATTAATTCTTGTTGGCTATCTAAAGTTTCTGCTTTAGGCAAATTAAATGTTTTGTTTTTTAAACCAATTGCTCTAAAACCATTATATGCGCCTACAATACCGGCATATCTACCAAAACCAATTAAACGAGCACCATTTTCTTTAATAATTGTTTCGTGGTCGTATAACTCTATATTTTTATCTAAAATAGCTAATAATAAGTCTCTATTATAAGGTTGTTTCTTAATTGTATGACTAAAAAAGAAATACTTTTTATTAGGAATTAAAGCATTAATTGGCACTTCTTTTACACCCAATAATACATCGCAAGTAGACATATCTTCTAGTACATCAAAACCAGAATCTTTATAATTCTGATTGCTAAAAACACGAATATCAGAACTTTCTACTACAATTTCAGCATCGGGATATTTATTTTTAAACTGCTTTAATTTAGAAGGTGAAAAAACAACTCTTCTATCTGGTGGATTTTTTCGTTCTTTTATGATACCGAATTTCATATGTTTTAGTTTTGTTCGAAGATATTTTATTTAAATGAACCTACAAAAAGTTAGTTTACTCTTTCGACTTCACTCTCTAACTTTAAGACAGCACTACCGTCTTTTTGCTTAATATACAATGCTTTATTGCCAGCTTCTCCTTTTCTAACAATTTCTGTGTTATCTATTGTTTTTGATACTTTTTTAGAATACGTTTCTACAACTTTACCTTCTGCTGTTCCTTTTCCCCATTTCCAAGTAACGTTTGTTCCTTTTCTTATCATTAGATTTATTAATTTATTTACTATTAAGTAGAACTAATTTGTGCTACAATTATAAGTTTTTGTATTTTTGCAAACTTGTAATATTAATTACTAAGACAAGTTACAAAGTTTCATCAGTATTAAAAAATGAAATTTTAAAATTAAATTGGCTTAATATTTGTAATCTTATTACAGTTCTTTGAAATTTTGGGGACGACTGGTTTTGACAGCAAGGTCAGTGAATTTGTAAGCATATCGAGTTATGAAATAACACTCGTAAAACCTAATTTCAACTTTTTAAACGGCGAAGATAACTACGCTTTAGCTGCATAATTCGAATCATAGTAGAATTAGCCTCGGCACACAAGGTGTGCAAGCTTTATGTCCACGAAAAGCCTTGGTTTATGGCGTTTCACTTTTGGGCATCGTAAAAATAAACATAGAAAACCTGTAACTTTGCCAGGTTTTTGAAACTAAAAAAGTTAAGTTTAAAGTGGATTGTTCTTAATCAGCTTTAAATCGAAAATTAAGAAAGAACTAAATATGTAGAAAGCTTTTTGGCTGCTTGTTTGGACCCGAGTTCGATTCTCGGCGTCTCCACAAAATTAAAAAAACCTCTAATTAATTTAAATTAGAGGTTTTTTATTTTAACGTGTTTGGTAAATAATTATTTGTTCTTATTTCCTTTTTTAATAATTATCGATGTTGTAATAAACGGAATTCTTATATATTTAACTTTACATTCATGACACTTATAAATTTTTGCTTTAAAAAATAAACGCAAATAAGAATTTCTTGTTATTCTTTTTCTAAAACCAGAATTGCATGAAGGACATTTACTCATAATTGTCTTTTAAAAATTAACTATAAAAAACATGCTTATTTAATTAGTAACTTGAAAACCTCTTTCTAATTGCTTTCCTTTTTTAATAATAAATTCAGAAAACAAATAAGGTATTCTTAGAACTTTTGTTTTGCAATGAAAACATTTAAAAACTTTTGACTTTGGTATAATCCTTTGAAAAAAATTTCTAGAAGATCTTTTACTGTAATTAGAATTACATGAGGGACATTTTGACATTAAATTGGGTGTTTTAGGGGTTAAATTTTATTTTACTAAAAACACTTTTTCTTATAATATCATGAGCAATTATCTCAAATATAATTATTATTTTAACAATTCAAACATATTTATCTTAAAAATTTACGAATTTTTAGATGTAAACTTTATTCTTTTCACAACAAATCACAGTTAATCAATATTATAATTAAAAATGTAAATTGATTATTTAAATTGATTTGTTTTTAATTTATCTTGCAAGAAATTCTAATAATTTTGAAAAGAGTATTAATCTCTGTTACTAATGATTTATCTACAGACCAAAGAGTTGCTAAGGTTTGTAAAACGTTAACGAACAATAATTACGAAGTAATATTAATTGGTCGAAAACTAAAAAACAGTAAAAATATTTCTAGAAATTATTCAACCAAAAGATTTAAACTGTTTTTTAATAATGGTTTCCTTTTTTTTGCAGAATTTAATCTTCGATTATTTATTTGCTTATTATTTCATAAAAAAGATATTTTACTAGCAAATGATTTAGATACCTTATTACCAAACTTTCTTGTAAGTAAACTTCAGAAGAAAAAATTGGTTTTTGATAGTCACGAACTTTTTTCTGAAATACCAGAATTAGTTAACAGACCAAAAGTTAAAAGTTTTTGGATGATTTTGGAAGATTTAATTATTCCGAAATTAAAAAATAATTATACCGTTTGTGATAGCATCGCTAAACATTATAAAAATAAATATCAAACTAATTTTAAAACCATCAAAAACTTACCTTTTCAAAAAGAATTAAAAAAAGGGAATTTAAATTTTGATACAAAAAATCAAAAAATCATCATATATCAAGGCGCAACAAACCTTGGTAGAGGATTAAATTTAATGATTGAGACAGTAAAACTTTTAGATAATTGTTGCTTTGTTATTATTGGCGACGGTGATGAATTTCTGAATTTAAAATTAAAAATAGCATCAGAAAAATTAGAAAATAAAGTATTTTTATTAGGTAGAAAAACTCCCGAAGAATTAGCTAAATTAACTCCGTTAGCAGATTTAGGTATTAGTATTGAAGAAGATTTAGGACTAAATTATAGATACGCATTACCTAATAAAATATTCGATTATATTCAAGCAAACGTGCCTATTTTGACTGCCGATTTACCAGAAATGAAAGCTGTTATTGCGAAGTATAATGTTGGTGAAGTTCTAAAAAGTAGAAAGCCAGCAATTATTGCAGCACAAATTAATCAAATGTTAGCAAAAAGTTATTCTGAATCTTTAAAAGTTGCAAAAAGAAAATTAATTTGGGAAAAACAAGAAACTGATTTATTAAAAATCTTTGAAAACTTACAATAACTACTTCTTTTATTGATGTGGATTCTCTCGAACTCCTTTCTTAAAAATTTTTCTTAATCTTCCACAAAAATCATTATATAATCGCAATAATTTATCGAGATAAAAATTACTTTTTAAACACCTATATTTTTACCTAAGTTTCTTAAAATTCAATTTCAATTCTATTCATATTTTAATTTAAGCTGACACAAATAACTTACTTTCATGCAATTTAAAAAAAATACTGATGATTTGTTCGTTGCCAAATTCTCGAAAACAGGTTGTAAAAAAGCAATTGGTCTTAATAACTTAAATCTAGAAATCTTATGAATTAATTTTAATAATTGCATACTATCAACATCTATCAAATTACTTCTTTCTAAGAAAATTAGATTTTTCATAGCCTTTTTTGTCTTCTGTATAAAAAGTGCATTGTCATCAATACCTAAATGATAAACCTCATTTTCAATTTGTTCTATTTTGTAACCTTGTGTTATTAAATCCATGGAAAAAAGTAAATCCTCTTTACCGTAATCAACCAATTTTTCTTCAAATTTAATTTTTAAAAAAACTGCTTTCTGAATTAAAAAATTAGAGGTAAAAAAATATTTTGAAGGGTTTTGTCTTCTTTTATTTAAAGAAATTTCTTCATTTTTTTTTCCGTATTTGTATCTTAAATACTTTTGATTTTCGGTTGAATCTTGATATTTAATTCCGCCGCAAAAAACAATTTTATCAGAATTAAAATACTTACTATAATTTTTAATAAAGTTATCGCTTATCGGTAAAACATCTGCATCTAAAAAAAGTAACCAATTAAATGTGGCTTTTTCTGCCAACAGATTACGTATTGCACTTCTACCAACATTCTTGTTAAAAGCGATAAAAGTTGCGTTAGAAAGTGTGTTTATTTCTTCATTATTTATATTAATAGAAGAGTTAGATCCATCATCAAAACAAATAATTTCGAAAACTATGTTTTCTAAAACTAATTGTTCATGTATTTTTTTAACTAATAAAAATGCATTGTAATTATATGTTGGTATTAATACAGAAAGCATTAAGCACTTGCTTGTTGGGCAACTTCAAACAACTCGCCACCTTCACATTTTAAAGTTTTTTGTTTAAACTTTACAATTAATTGGTAATCGTGTGTAGCCATTAAAATTGTTTTACCACTTTTATGTATTTCGTTTAAAAGCTCCATCACTTCCATAGAGGTTTTAGGATCTAAATTTCCTGTTGGCTCGTCTGCTAAAATTAATTCAGGATCATTTAAAAGAGCTCTTGCAATAGCAACTCTTTGTTGTTCACCGCCAGAAAGTTCGTAAGGTTTTTTAAAATATTTAGATTTTAAACCAACTTTATCTAAAACTTCATGAATCTTTTCTTTCATCTGTTCTTTATCTTTCCAACCTGTTGCCTTTAGCACAAACTGCAAGTTGTCAAAAACATTTCTATCATTTAAAAGTTTAAAATCCTGAAAAACAATTCCTATTTTTCTTCTTAAAAACGGAATTTGTTTCTCTTTTAATGTTTTTAAATCAAAATCTACAATGTTTCCTGTACCCTTTTGCAATTGCAAATCGCCGTACAAAGTTTTCATTAAGCTACTTTTACCACTACCGGTTTTTCCTATTAAATAATAGAAATCGCCTTTATTAATGGTTAAATTAACTTTAGAAAGCACTAAATTATCTCTTTGGTAAATTTCTGCATTTTCTAATTGTAAAACATGATTTTTCATAGGAATAAGTAGTTTCTACAAACTTAAAAGTTTCTATTGATTTTTTAACTATGAATTGACAACAATTCTTATTTTTGATTTTGAATAAAATAATATTTCTTCCCCCATCCAACAAAGTAAAAAATTATTCGTTATACATTTTGAGAATAAATATAACTCTATGAAATATCGTTTTTTAACAAAACTGATTCTTTCTTTTTGCTTCTTTTTATGCAGTATTCTTTGTTTTTCGCAACAAACAATTGCAGATGCAACAAATTTAACAACGTATAATAATGCATTAAAATTATACAATTCTAAAGCTTACGCTGCTGCTTTTAAAACTTTTAGTAAAGTTGCAGAAGACGCAAGTGTTGGTTCTAACTTAAAATCTGATGCAAGTTACTACGAAGCAATGTCTGCAATAAAATTAAATAGAGCAGACGCAGATAAAAAAGTATTAACTTTTGTAGAAGAAAACCCAAACAGTAATAAAAAAAATATTGCTTTTTACAATGTAGCAAACTACTATTTTGCGAATAAAAAAGCAGCTTATGCTTTAAAATGGTTTCAGAAAGTAGACTTAGATAATCTTTCTAAAGAAAACAGAAAAGAACTTAATTTTAAAATGGGTTATTGTTTTTTAGCTACAAATAATTTACAATTAGCCAAAGCACGATTTTTACCTTTAATTAATGATGCAAAATATGGTAATGATTCGAGATATTACTTCGGATTTATTTCTTACAAATTAGAAGATTACGGTATTGCAGAATCCACCTTAAAAGAAATTGCAGACGACGAATCTTACAGAGCAGAAATTACTTATTATTTATTAGACATTAGTTTTAAAGCAGGTAAATTTAAACGATGTATTAAAGTTGGTTTAGAGTTATACCCAACAATAGAAAGAAAATTAAAATCTGATGTTGCTAAAATTATTGGAGAAAGTTATTTTAATTTAAATAAATATGCAGAATCTATTCCTTATTTAAAAGCCTACAAAGGCACAAAAGGAAAATGGAATAACACCGATTTTTACCAATTAGGATATGCGTATTACAAACAAAACGACTTTGAAAATGCTGTAAATAGCTTTAATAAAATTATCGATCAAAAAAATTCGGTTTCTCAAAATGCATATTATCATTTAGGTGAATGTTATATGAAATTAGAGAACAAAAGTGCTGCTTTAAACGCATTTAAATCGGCTTCTTTAATGAATTTTGACAAAAACATAAAACAAGATGCGGCATTAAATTATGCAAAACTTAGCTACGAAGAAGGAAACCCTTTTGAGCCCGTAGCAGAAGTTTTACAAAATTATTTAAAAGAATATCCGAAATCTAAAGCATATCAAGAAATTAACGAATTAGTAGTTTCTTCTTTCTTAAACCAACAAGATTACAAAGGTGCTTTGGCGTTTTTATCAGAAAAAAAATCCGAAGAAAATATTGCGCTAACATATGAGGTCTCTTTATATAGAGGAATTCAATTATTCAACGAAAATAAGTTATCCGAATCGGTTCCGTTTTTCATAGAAGCAAAGAAATCTAAAATCAACCAAATTAATCAGAGAGCTAAATATTGGGAAGCAGAAAGCTTGTATCTTTTAGGAAACTACAAAGATGCATTGTCTAAATTTATAGCTATTAATAACGCTTCAAAATCAGTAAACATCAATGAATTTTCTAGATTAAATTATAATATTGGTTATAGTTATTTTAAACTAAAACAATATGAAAATGCTGGTAATTATTTTAAAAATTTCCTTAAAAAGGATAGCATTTCAGACAATTTAAAATACGATGCTTTAATTAGGTTAGCAGACAGTTACTTTGCCACTACAAATTACACAAAAGCAATTTCTACATATAAAAATGTTACTGATAATTTTGGTCTTGGTGCAGATTATGCGCAGTACCAAATAGGTATGAGTTATGGTTTTATAGATAAAAATGAAGAAAAAATTACAGCTTTAAAAAACGTAATAAATAACTATCAAATTTCTAATTTAAAGGACGATGCTTTATACCAATTAGGAAACACATACTCTAAAATAAAGGATCATAAAAATGCTCATATTGCGTATGAGCGTTTGATTGAAAAACACCCGAAAAGCACCTTTGTTTCTAGAGCTTTACTGCGACAAGGTTTATTGTATTTTAACGACAACTCTAACATGCAATCATTAATGAAATATAAAGATGTTGCTGCAAAATTTCCAAATTCACCAGATGCCTTAGAAGCCGTTGCAAATGCAAGAAATGTGTATATTGAAGAAGGAAATTTAGAAGATTATGTAAATTGGGTTGCTACATTAAAATTTATAAATATTACAAATTCAGAATTAGACAATACTACTTTTGCCGTTGCCGAAAAAAAATATTTAGAATCTAAAAAAGGAGAAGATATTATAAATAGTCTTCAGAATTACATTAGAAAATTTCCTAAAGGAGCTCATAAAATAAAAGCAAATTATTATTTAGCAGTTGTATTATTTCAAGTAAAAGAATACAAAAAATCGATTCCTTATTTCGAGTATGTTATTAACGAAGACACATCAGATTTTACAGAAGATTCACTAAATAAATTATCTCAAATTTATTTAAATCAAGATGACTTTAACACTGCATTACCACTTCTAGACCGACTAGAAGAAGAAGCTTATGTTACAGAAAACATTCTTTACGCACAGAGTAATTTAATGAAAGGATATTATGAAACAGAAGCCTATGATTTTGCAACAGAGTATGCTAAAAAAATCTTACAAAAAGATAAACTTGATGCAACTATTAGCAATGATGCAAAAAAAATAATTGCAAGATCTTCTTTTAAAAGTAACGATTTTATTACTGCAGAAAAATATTATAGAGAGATCGAAGCTACAGCTATTGGCGAAATAAAAGCAGAAGCTCTTTTTTACAATGCTTACTTTAAAAATCAGCAAAAACTATTTAAAGAATCTAATAAAGTAGTACAAAAGTTAATTGCCAAATATGCAAATTACAAATACTGGGCTGTAAAAAGTTATGTAATAATGGGTAAAAATTATTACGGATTAAATGATGTTTATCAAGCAACATTTGTTTTAGAAAATGTAATTAAAAACTTTAAACAGTTTGATGATATTGTTAAAGATGCAGAATTAGAATTAAATACAATACGAGAAAACGAAGCCAAAACAAATAATTCAGTAACACCAGAAAAGAAGAACTAATGAGAAAAGGCTTTTTATTAATTATAGTTATATTGGTTGTTTTCTCTGCTAATTCGCAAGAGAAAAAGAAAGATACTGTAGTAGAAACAGAAGTTGTAAATGTTGTTACAAAATACAACCCTAAAATTGCTGATGTAAAAAAAATTAAAAACAACCCTACAATTCAATTACTTAAAAAAAGTGATAAGAAAAAATTGAAATATTCTATATTTTCTGCACCTGTTGCCTCTACTTTTATTCCTAAAACGGGTGTTGTAAAAGGTATTAATGTTGGTGTTAAAGAAAGAGTCTATAACAATTATTTTGCAGCCGGAATCGGGAATTACATAAGTCCGTATGCAGAGTTATTTATTTATCACAACACAAGATTTAATGATGAATATGGTGTACATGCTACATTTAATTCATCAGAAGAAAACATTAAAGACACTAAATTAAATAGTACATTTTTAAATTTTAAATCTTCGACATATTTTAAAAAAGAAGAAAGGTATTTCGATTGGAAAGTTGGTTTAGACGTCGAAAGAAACCATTATAATTGGTATGGTTTACCTACAGATATTCTTTATAGTGAAGCAGTTATTAATGGTATAGAAGAAGATCAAAATTACACATACTTTAAAACTACTGGCCATTTTAAATTTCATGATTCTTACATCGATTATGGTAATATTACAGCTTCATATTTTACTGATAAATACAACAGCTCAGAAATTTATGCAAGTTTTAATACAAAATTAGATTTTCCTTTAGACTTTATAAATTACAATTTAAATACGATTTCTTTTGATGCGGGTGTAGAAGTTTTAAACGGTAATTTTACTGAAAACTATAACAATTCTGACGGAATAAATTACAATATAATTACGGCAAAATTAATTCCTGAGTATAAACATGAGTTTGGGAATTTACTTTTAAAAGCTAGTTTAAGAACATTTGTTTCTGTTGATACAGAAAATGATATTACAAACTTTTTTATGTTTCCAGATTTGTTTTTACAAACCCCAATATATAAACAATATGTAAATATTTATACAGGCTTAACAGGTAATTTAGAAACCAATACTTATAAAAAATTTACAGAAGTAAACCCTTATGTTTCTCCAAGTTTATTTATTACTCAAACAGCAGAATCTTCGAATATTTTTTTAGGTTTAAAAGGAAATTTAACTAAAAGTATTAGCTACAATATTAAAGCTAGTGTTGTTAAAGAAGAAGATAAACCTCTTTTTTTAAGAAATAATACAAAATCTAACGGAAATAGTACCTCGTTTAACGGCAAAGAATTGAAAGGTTATGAATACGGTAATTCTTTCACTATTTTTTATGATGATGTTAAATCGAATACTATTTTTGCCGAATTTGAATATCTTTTTAACAAAAACCTTACTTTCTCTACTCAAGTAGAAGCAAAAAACTACACAACATTAAATGCTTTAGAAAGTTGGAATTTACCAAGCTTACAAGGTGCTTTTTTAGCAAAATATAAAAAAACGAAATGGTATGCGACCGCAAATATATTTTATGTTGATGAAAGAATGGATGCTTTATACAACGCAGAATTTCCTTCTAGTCTAAGTGGTATTCAAACTTTAGACCCTTTTGTTGATGTAAATTTAGATGGTGGTTATCATTTTAACGATAAATTCTCTGCTTTTCTTAAATTAAATAATGTACTAAATACTAATTATCAAAGATTTGCAAATTTTAATACACAAGGGTTTCAAGCCTTAGCCGGTTTTACCTATAAGTTTGATTTTTAAAATATTACATTCAATAGTATAAATAAACAGCATCAAATTATAAAAAAATAATTTTGTCAATTCATTTTTGTAGCTTTAACAATTCTAAAATTATTCTACAAACATGAAAAAAACATTATTTCTACTTACATTATCTTTATTAATTATTTCTTGTAATAATAAGCAAGAAAAACAAATTAATAACGGACTCTCATCAGAAGAAAAAATAGATTCTACTAAAATAAAAACACTTTTTAATAGCGTATTAACCCAAGGTAAATCTTATGAATGGTTAAGAGATTTAACGCAAAATATTGGTGGTAGATTATCTGGTTCTAAAGAAGCTGCACAAGCAGTAATTTGGGGAGAAAAACTAATGAAAGAAGTAGGTTTAGATTCAGTTTGGTTGCAACCAGTAATGGTACCACATTGGGTTAGAGGAGAAAAAGAAATTGCCACTTATACAACTAACGGAGTTCAAAAAAATGTTGCTATTTGTGCATTAGGTTTTTCTGTTGCGACTCCTAAAACTGGCGTTTTAGCAGAAGTTTTAGAAGTAAAATCTTTAGAAGAAGCAGAAAAATTAGGAGATAAAATGAAAGGTAAAATTGTATTTTTTAATAGACCTTTTGATAATACTTTAATAAACACATTTGGTGCTTATGGCGGTTGCGTAGATCAAAGAGTGCAGGGTGCTGCAGTATGTGGTAAATTTGGTGCAAAAGGTGTTATTGTTCGTTCTATGACAAATTCTGTAGACGATTATCCGCATACAGGAACAATGACGTATAATGATTTACCAAAAGAAAAACATATTCCGGCTGCTGCAATTAGTAGCAAAGCTGCTAATATTCTAAGTAAAGATTTACAAACAAATCCAAATTTAAAATTCTACTTTAAGCAAAGTTGTAAAACCTTACCAGACGCTCCTTCTTTTAATGTAGTCGGAGAAATTAAAGGAACAGAAACACCAGAAAATATTTTTGTTGTTGGTGGTCATTTAGATTCTTGGGATTTAGGTGAAGGTGCTCATGATGATGGAACCGGAATTGTACAATCTCTAGAGGTTGCTTATTTATTTAAGAAAAACAATATCAAACCAAAAAATACAATACGAATTGTGTTTTATATGAATGAAGAAAACGGAACACGTGGTGCAAAAAAATATGCAGAACTAGCTAAATTGAACAAAGAAAAACATATTGGTGGTTTAGAGTCTGATGCGGGCGGTCATACACCTAGAGGTTTTTCTATTCAAGCTAACAACTCGAATACAGTATTGCTACAAAGTTGGAAAAAATTACTATCTCCTTACGGATTACATGATTTAGATAAAGGTGGTTCTGGTGCAGATATTGCACCGCTTCAAGCAGAAAACGTTACTTTAGTTGGCTACAGACCAGATAGCCAGCGTTACTTTGATTATCATCATACAAGTAGAGACACGTTTGATAAAGTAAATAAAAGAGAACTAGAATTAGGTAGCGCATCTATGGCTAGTATTGTTTACCTTATGGATAAGTACTTGTACAACAACCAAATTGTGAAACCATAATAATGGAAACGACTGTACTTATTTTAAGAATTTTCTTCGGAATTTTATTTTGCTTTGCAGGAATAATGCATATTATAAAACCCAAAATTTTCAAACATTTTATACCTGAATTTCTACCAAAATTATTAATAAATTATGTTTTTGGTGCCTTAGAGTTTTTTCTTGGTTTAGGTTTATTTATTACTACTAGTGTAAAAAATGCATCTGTAGGAATTTTTATACTATTGGTTCTCTTTTTACCAATTCATATTTGGGATGCTACCAAAATTAGACCTGCCATAGGATCAAAAAAAATTGCATATGTTAGAATTCCGCTACAATTTCTATTAATGTATTGCATATATTTAATCTATATAAATTATTAAAAAATGAATAAAAATTTAATCTTAATTTTAACCCTAATTTCAATTTTCTCTTGTAAAAAAGAGCAAGTAGATTTAATTGTTTTAAATTCTAACACTTATACTGTAAATAACGATTTTAATAAAGCAGAAGCGTTTGCTATTAAAGACGGTTTGTTTGTTGCCGTTGGTAATAACGAGGAAATTAAAGGTAAATACGAATCTAAAAGCATAGTTGATGCACAGAACAAAACAATTGTTCCTGGTTTAATTGATGCACATTGTCATTTTTTTAGAATGGGTTTACAACAACAAAAAGTTTCTTTAGAAGGCACAAAAAGTTATGACGAAGTTTTAGAGAAAATTGTTGCTTTTCAGAAAGAAAAAAACACAAGTTTTATTACTGGTCGTGGTTGGGATCAAAACGATTGGGATATAAAAGAGTTTCCTACAAAAGAAAAATTAGACGCTTTATTTCCAGAAACACCTGTTACAGTTGGTAGAGTTGATGGTCATGCATTGTTAGTAAACCAAGCAGCCATCGATTTAGCAGGTATTACAAAAGACACAAAAGTTTCTGGTGGAGAAATTATAATAAAAGATGGTAAAATGACAGGCGTTTTAATTGACGCAGCTATGGATTTTATTAAATTCCCATCAACATCATTAGAAGAAGCAACACAAGGTTTATTAGATGCTCAAAAAATATCTTTTTCATATGGTTTAACTACTGTTGACGATGCTGGTTTAGATAGAAGCACTATCGAGTTAATAGACAGCCTCCAAAAAGAAAATACGCTTAAAATGCGTGTTTATGCTATGGTATCTGGCGACAAGCAAGAGCAAATAGATTATTATATTAACAAAGGAATCATTAAAACAGAAAAATTAAACGTACGTTCGTTTAAAGTGTATGGTGACGGTGCTTTAGGGTCTAGAGGAGCCGCTATGAGAACACCTTATTCTGATAGAGAAAACCATTTTGGAGCTTTAATTTATTCACCTGAAAGATATCAAGAAATAGCAAAACAAATTGCTGCTTCAGATTATCAAATGAACACACATGCAATTGGTGATTCTGCCAATACTTGGATGCTTAAAACCTATAAAGAAGTATTAAAAGATGCAAAAAATAGACGTTGGAGAATTGAACATGCCCAAATAATTTCTGAAGATGATTTCTCTTATTTTGAAAATATAATTCCGTCTGTGCAACCAACACATGCAACTTCTGATATGTATTGGGCAGAAGACAGGATAGGAGAAAAAAGAATGAAAGGAGCTTACGCTTTTAAAGATCTACTAAATAAATACGGTAAAATTACTTTAGGTACAGATTTTCCGGTAGAACAAGTAAATCCGTTTTTAACTTTTTATGCTGCTACTATAAGAAAAGATTTAGAAAATTATCCTGAAGAAGGTTTTCAAATGGAAAATGCATTAACAAGAGAAGAAACTCTAAAAGGCATGACTATTTGGGCTGCATACTCTAATTTCGAAGAAGAAGAAAAAGGTTCTATTGAAGTAGGTAAATTTGCTGATTTTGTAATTTTAAATCAAGATATTATGCAAATTGAAGGAGAAAAAATTCCTAAAACAAAAGTTTTAGCAACCTATTTAAATGGAGAAAAAGTATATTCTGAATAAATAAAACTAGAGAAATAAAAAAAAGGGTTGATGAAATGTATAACTTCATCAACCCTTTTTTATATACTATTTAAGATCTTGTAATAAAACCTCTACAGCTTTTTTTAATTGATCATCTTCATTTCTTGCTTTCCAACCAGGTTTGTTTTCTACTAAAACATCTGGTACTGCAGGACCATGTTCCATATTTAAACCAGATTCTTTTACATACCAAGCTCTATACGGCATTCGTATAGCACCATCTTGCAAACGATGACTACCGGTAGATATTACAGCTCCAAAAGTTGGTTGCCCTACTAATTTACCTAATTTTAAACTCTTAAATGCGTGTGCAAAAATCTCTGCATTAGAATAGCTACTTTGATTAGACAAAGCAACTAAAGGTTTCGTATTTACAGATAAAACTGCTCTCTCATTAAAAGGATAATTTTCTTTGTATTTTAAATTGTTCTTCTGTAGATTATCTGTAGCATCTCGTGGCACTGTATATGCATGTTGCTGATACGTTAACACTGCTAACAAACGGTCTGTGGTCCAACCACCACCATTATTTCTCACATCAATAACAATCCCTTTTTTACCATAACCACTAGCTTTTAATTCTCGTTCAAAACGTTCAAAACTTGGTAAATTCATTCCTTGTATATGAATATATCCTAATTGTCCATTAGAATATTTTTCTACTAACTTTTTACGAGAATTTATCCATTCTTCATAACGCAAACCACTTATAGTTCTTGTAGATTCTGTTCTTACAACAACTTCTTTTTTATCAGCTAAAGTTAAAAGAATTTCATTACCAGAAGTATTTCTTAAAACACTATAAAAGTTAGTGTTTTTATTAATTTCCTTTCCATTTATAGCAGTAATTACATCGCCTATATTCAAAGAAACATTCGTTTTTGTAGCGGCTGAATTTGGTAAAATATAATCGATTTTAACACCATTATTAACATTAGAAACTGCCAAACCTAAAAGGCCAACCCTATCGCTAGAAACTTCTTCTGGCGAACTACCTCTGTAACCCATATGGCTTGCATTTAACTGCCCTAACATATTATTATACATAAAAGTATAATCTTGTTTTGTTGTTGCAGATAAAACCCAAGGTGTGTATCTTTTAACTATTTTATCCCAATTATAACCATGATATTGAGGATCATAAAATCCAGCGGTTATTGCTCTTACACCTTCATAAAAAACTTGTTCATTTAATTTATAATTATCAACAGTATAAGTTGCAACATGTGAAAAAGAAGAAACTTTATCTGTCTTTAAGTTTAAAGATTTTAATTTTCCTCTAGATAAATAGTATAATGTTTCTTTGTTTAAGCTATTACCGCCAACATAAGTAACTCCTTTAATTTCTTTAGGTGTTCCTCCTAATAAATCAACCTTATAATAACCATTTTTTCTAGTTGCTGGGTTTGTAGCAGAAATATAAATACTTTTACTGTCTGCACTAAACAGTGCTCCGTATTCATTACCTGCCCAACTAGTTAACTGAACCAATCTGTCGTAAATTTTATCTTCGTCTATTTTTACAACAACTTCTTTTTTGTCTTTCTTTTTTTCTGATTTTGGTTGATAATAGTCTCCTTCTTTATAATCAGATTTTGTTTTTTCCCAATCTGATTTTTGCAACCAAACCATCCAAGTATCATAATTGATACCGCCTTTATCTCCTGCTCTATTAGAAACAAATGAAAGTTTTTTACCGTCAGGACTCCAAACAGGATTAGAATCTGACCTTGGATGCATAGAAACATTCATTTTTTTCGAAGGATTTTCGACAGATTGAATATAAATTTCGCTATCAAAATTTAAATCTGATTGAGAATAAGCGATGTATTTACTATCCGGACTCCACGCAACACTATTTGCTGCTGCCCAAGTATCAGAATAACTTTTTGGCTTACTTAATTTGCCGTTATTTACATCTGCAATAACCAATTGACCTCTACCAATTCTATATGCCAATTTCTTTCTATTAGGAGATAAAATTGGTTCAAAAACATCTATTTTACTATTTGTAAGTTGTGTTACTTTGGTTTTTAAACTTCTGTGTAAATTCACATTTTCATCCGTAGAAACAACTTTATATAATTCATTTTGACCACTTCTATCAGATAAAAAACCTAAAGTATTATTATCTATCCAAAAAGGATTGTCATCTTTATAAGGATGATTGCTTACATTATTAGTCTTTGTTTTTTCTTTATTATTTTCTTTCACAAAGATTTCTCCGTTAATACTCAAAGCGATTAACTTTCCGTTTGGAGAAACACTTAAATCTCTAATTCCGTCTGTAACTGTTTTAGTTTCTTCTAAATTAAATCGATTATCTGTAACTAAATTTAAATTGATTTTTGTTGTTTTTCCATTCAACATTTTAAAAACTTCAATTCCGCTATTGTAAATAATTGTACCATTGTTGCTAACAGAAAAAGATAAAACTCCATCAACTTTTAAATTTGTTAGTTGATTTTCAACCCCTAATTTACTTCCATTTTCATTTAAAGTAGTTTTGTAAATATTATATCTACCACTTTGCGCACTTATGTAATATAAGTTGTTATTTGCGTCCCAAAGTGGTGTATGATCGTTCTTTTTACTAGTTGTTATTTGATGATATTCTTTCGTTTTAATATTATAAATCCAAACATCTCTTTGTGCAGGGCCATTATAATCTTCTCTAGAAATCCTACATGTTCCTTTTACAAAAGCTACCAATTTTCCGTTTGGTGAAACAGAAGCCTGACTTCCTAAAGCAGTCATAAAACGAGTTGGTGTTTCTCCTTTTTCGTTAATTTTATAGATAGATGATTCTCTTTCTGTGCCTTTAAAAATCCTATTACTAGAAAAAATAATCTCACCATTTTCTTGCCATTGACTTGGTGTGTCTGTAGTTGGATAAAAAGTTAATTGATTTGGTACACCTCCATTTAAATCCGTTTTAAAAATATTTCGACTTCCTTTTCTATTCGACATAAAAACAATTTCATTGCTTTTAGAATTCCAAATAGGGTTACTTTCGTAAGCCTGATTTATGGTTAATCTGTTTTTTTGATTTGTATTTAAGTCTAACACCCAAATATCACCATGATAACCAAATGCCATTTTAGATGCATCAGGACTAATTGTTGGGGTTCTTATTAACGTGTTTTGTGCGCTTAAAAGAGTTAAATTACATAGAAATGCAATAATTAGAATCGTTTTTTTAGTCATATTATTTGAATTTAAAACACCTAAGTTAGCCTTTATTAGTAACGATTCTGATAATTTGAAAATTGTTTAAGACTTTTTTAAGTTTTATTTAACGAATAACACACAATTTAAAATATTAATACAGAAACATATACACTTTTGTAAGTTCTAAATGATATGATAAGTAGTACCGAATTATACTTGCTTTAGATTTTAAAGTATCTAAATAATTCAACTTATATTTGTTTAAAATTATATCCTAAAATGAAAAAATACTTAGTTCTTTTTGTAACAATATGTTCACTTTTTTCTTGTGTAAGTAACGAAGTTAATTTTAAACCGCAAACAGAAGAAGACATTATTAGATATATTGAAGCTAATGATTTAAATGCAAATAGAAGCAATACTGGTTTGTATTACGTTATATCTAAAGAAGGCTCTGGTGCTAGACCAACTAATAGTTCTAATGTTACCGTGGCTTACAAAGGATATTTTTTAGATGGTGAAACTTTTGATGAAAGTAGTTCTGAAGGTATCTCTTTTGGTTTGAATCAAGTAATTCTAGGATGGACAGAAGGAATTACGTATTTTAAAGAAGGTGGAGAAGGAAAATTACTTGTACCCTATAATTTAGGTTACGGTTTAAATGGTAGACCAGGAATACCTGGTGGTGTTGTTTTAGTTTTTGATATTAAATTGATAAGTGTAAATTAAAAAAAAAGCGAAACTTTTAAGTTTCGCTTTTTTTTATGATATAATTGGTGATATAAAATCTTTAATTCCAGAGACACCATTAGCACCTAAGTTCTTAATAAATGCAGAACCTATAATAGCACCGTTTGCATAATTACAAGCCGTGTTAAATGTTTGTTTATCAGAAATACCAAAACCTACAATAAGCTTACTTTTCAAATTCATATTTTTTATTCTTTCGAAATAAGCTATTTGATTATTTGAAATTTCTCCTTTTGCACCCGTAATAGAAGCAGAAGCAACTACATAAATAAAAGACTTTGTGTAATTATCTATTTTATGAATTCTTTCTTCTGATGTGTGAGGAGTTATTAAAAATACGTTTGTAATTCCGTATTTATCAAATAAATCTTTGTAATGATTTTCGAATTCTACCATAGGTAAATCTGGTAAAATAACCGTATTAATGCCACAATCTATAACTTTCTGACAAAATTTATCTTCACCATATTTTAGCATCTGATTCAAATATCCCATTAAAACCAATGGAGTTTTGTTTGAATCTTTAATAGACATTAATTGATCAAAAACAACGTCTAAATTTACACCATTTGCCAAAGCTTTTTGGCTACTATCTTGAATCGTTGGCCCGTCTGCAAGCGGATCTGAATAAGGCAAACCAACTTCAATAAAATCTACACCACTTTTTTCTAATTCTGAAATTACCTGCGTTGTATCATCTAATTTAGGATAACCACATGTAAAATAAATAGATAATAAGTTATCTTTTTCTTCTAAAATACTTTCTAAATTTTTCATGCTAAAATTGGTTCTTTTTTACTTTCTAATTTTTGCTTCACTGCCGTCCATAAATTAATTCTTACCTGTAAGGCTCTTTTTGCAACATCTAAAACATCTTGCCATTTTGTGTTATCGTCTCCACATAATTCTTCTATCATTTGCAAAGACAACGGTCCGTGTTCATCACCATCTAACTCTATATGTCTTTCTAAGTAATAGGTAAAATTATCAAAAGTAACATTTTCCTTTGAAGAAGTTTCTTCTACTATTTTTAAGAACATATCTGGTATAATATCTTCTCTACCATAAGTAAAAGAAGCAGCAATTTTATGTGTTTCTTTAGAGTTTATAATATTAAAAGTAAAATTTACAAACTCTTTTACAGCATCTGATATAGAAACTAGTTCTAAGGATTTTTTTACAGTTGATCCTTCTTGAATACTTTGTAAGAATGTTTTTATAGGAGAAGTGTCTGCTCTAAATTCTTTCATAGCATCAACATACATTTCAAAATGACTTTTGAAAACGCCATCTTTATTTATATCGCTCTCTTCTGCTAATGTAATTTCATTTATAAAACGAACAAGATTTGTGTTCTTTTTTGGTAACCACGGTAAAGAAACAGAAGTTAAATTAATTTGTAAAGCTTTTAAAAGCGACATAAAATCCCAAACAGCAAAAACATGGCTTTCCATAAAAAACTTAATATCTTCTATAGAACTAAGTGTTTTATATAAATCGTGCTCTCTTAATTTAATTCTTAAGGGCATTAATTCTGTTTCTATAAACTTTAAATTAGAATTCATTATTCTTTTAAATGTTTTATATAAGTTTCTAAATCTTTATCTCCTCTTCCAGATAAATTAATTACTACAACTTGATTTTCTTTAAACTCAATTTTTGGTAAAACTGCCAAAGCATGTGCCGTTTCTAAAGCAGGAATAATTCCTTCAATTTTTGTCAATTCATATGCAGCTTCTAACGCTTCTGCATCTGTAGCATTCATAAATTTAGCTCTTTTACTTTCATATAAAAAAGCATGTAATGGCCCAACTCCTGGATAATCTAAACCTGCAGAAATCGAATACGGCTCTACAATTTGCCCATAATCATCTTGCATTAAAATAGTTTTACTTCCGTGAATAATACCTACTTCACCAAGTTGAGAAGTGGCGGCACTTTCACCAGAATTAACGCCTAAACCAGCAGCTTCTACAGCAATTAATTCTACTTCGTTTTCATCCATATAATGGTAAAATGCTCCGGCAGCATTAGAACCTCCACCAACACAAGCAATAATTGTATCAGGATTTTCTTTACCTGTTTTTTCTTTTAATTGCCATTTCATTTCTTCAGAAATTACAGCTTGTAAACGCGCAACCATATCTGGATGTGGATGCGGACCAACCACAGATCCAATTAAATAAAATGTTTCTGGATTCTGAATCCAATATCTTATTGCTTCATTGGTTGCATCTTTTAGTGTTTTACTTCCGCTAGTTGCTGCCACAACTTTGGCACCTAACATTTTCATTCTAGCAACGTTTGGCGCTTGCCTTTCGATATCTTTTTCGCCCATAAAAACTGTACAATCTAAGCCCATTAAAGCACAGACAGTTGCTGTTGCAACACCATGTTGTCCGGCACCAGTTTCTGCAATAATTTTAGTTTTACCTAATTTTTGTGCAATTAAAATTTGACCAATTGTATTATTTACTTTATGAGCACCCGTATGGTTTAAATCTTCTCTTTTTAAATAAATATGAGCTGCATATTTTTCTGATAAACGTTTAGCATAATACAAAGGCGTAGGTCTACCAACATAATCTTTAAGTAAAGATTTATATTCGTCTTGAAACTCTTTAGATTCGATAATTTGAATATAATTATCTTCTAACTCCTTTACATTAGGATACAACAATTCTGGTATAAATGCACCTCCAAACTGTCCGAAATATCCATTTTTATCTGGTTGAAACTTTGATTTCATATTATATTTTGTTCTTGAAGCTTTTAACTTCATTAATATTTTTTAATCCTGGTTCTATTTCAAATTTACTATTTACATCTAAGCCATAAATAGGTAAATTAGATTTTGCTATTATTTGTACTTGTTCTAAATCACTTAAACCAATACCACCGCTTAAAAAGAAAGGCTTATCAAAAGGGTATTTTTCTAAAACAGACCAATCAAATTTTGTACCATTACCACCTCTTTCTTTCCCTTTTGTATCAAATAAAAAGAAATCTACAACGTCTAAATATGGTTTTAAAACATTAAAATCAAAAATGTCTTTAATTCCGAAAACTTTTATAATTTCAACTTCATTTTTTGAAATATAATGCTGATTTTTTTTCTTTTTAATCTGCTTATTTTCATCAATAAACAAGAGCCTTCTTTCTGCTAATTGTTTTTTTAATTCGATAATATAGTCTACGGATTCATCACCATGTAATTGAACTGCATCTAATCGATATTCTTCTACCAAAGAAATTACAATCTCGATATATTCATTTACAAAAACACCAGTTTTTTTTATAGAATTAGAAAATTCGGGAATAATACCTTCAAAATTTCTTTTTGATTTTTCGTAGAAAATAAAACCCATGTAATCTGGATTTACATCAGCCAATTGCTGAATATTTTCTGTAAACTTCATTCCGCAAACTTTCAGTTTCATAACTATCTAATTTGACTGATAAATTCTTGACAAGCTTCTCCTGGATTTTCTGTTTTCATGAAATTTTCTCCAATCAAAAAACCTTGAAAACCAAATTCTTTTAATCCTGTAATAATTTTTGGATCAGAAATACCACTTTCAGAAACTTTTAAACAGGTATCTGGTATTTGGCTAGAAAGTTTAATAGAGTGATCTAAATCTACTTCAAACGTCTTTAAATTTCTATTATTAATACCTATAATTTTATTGTCTAAATCGTTAATTTTATCTAAATCTTCTTGCGTATGTACTTCATATAAAACTTCCAATCCTAAATCTGTTGCTAAATTTCCGTAGTTTTTAAGTTCTGTTGCAGTTAAACAAGAAGCTATTAAAAGAATTACATCTGCACCAATTGCTTTTGCCTCTACAATTTGAAAACCATCAACAATAAAATCTTTTCTAAGAATGGGTTTTTGCTGATTGATTACTCTTGCCTCCATTAAATCTGCCATCGTACCACCAAAAAAAGAAGTATCTGTTAAGATAGATTGCGCTGCAACATTTGCATCTAAATACCCATTGGTAACCTCTGCAATTGTAGCTTTATCGTTTATAATTCCTTTTGACGGAGATTGACGTTTGTACTCTGCAATAATACCTGTAGAACCAACTTCTAATAACGATTTTTTTAATGAAAAAACAGTTCTACCAAAATTAGGACTTTCTACTAATTTCTTTACTGGAATTTCTGCTTTAATCTTAGCAATTTCCTTCTTTTTAAATGCGATTATTTTATCTAAAATTGTCATTATTCTTATTAATTTATGCTAAATATAATTACTACTTAAATTATATTTAAAAAACTTTTATTACCTATTCAAATTATTTCTATATCTAAGAAAAAAATAAACAATTAACCCAACAATTAACCCAACAGCTGCTTGCTTAAATAATTCTTTTGTCTGAATACCTATTGCCAAACCAATAAATAAAAAACCAGGTACAATTAGAAATAAGTTCTTTTTCTTTTTTGCCATTATTTTTATTAAAAATATAAATGCTAAATACTAATTAATTTTTCTAATGTTTGTTTTGCTTTTAAACCAAATAATGATTGTTTGGCTTCTTCAAAAGCAGTTTCAAATGATTTTGTTTCATCAACAATTGTTAAAGCAAATGCTGCGTTTGTTAAAACTACTTTGTTTTGAGATTCAGTTCCGTTTCCGTCTAAAATAGTTTTAAAGATTTTTGCTGCATCTGCAACAGAGTTCCCTCCAAATATTTCTGATTGTTGTATTCTTTTCTGACCTAAATCTTCTGGATTAATTAATTGCTCTCCGTTTTTAGTAAACAATTTAAATCCGCTAGTTAATGATATTTCATCATAACCATCAAGCGCATGAATAATACCGTAATTGATGTTTTCTTCTTGTAAAATATAATTATACAAACGTGCAACTTCTAAATTAAATGTACCCAACATGTGGTTTTTTGGTGAACTCGGATTTACCAAAGGCCCTAACATATTAAAAAACGTTTTTAATTTTAACGCCTTTCTTGTTGGTCCAACAGCTTTCATTGCTGGATGAAATTTAGGTGCATGTAAAAAACATATATTTGCTTTTTCTAAATGTTCTTTTAAAACATTTTCATCATTTGTAAAATTATAACCAAAACTTTCTAACATATCTGAAGAACCAGATTGAGAAGAAACCGAGTAATTACCGTGTTTTGCTACTTTTTGTCCTGCACCTGCAACTATAAACGATGTTAAGGTAGATATATTAAATGTATCTTTTCCGTCTCCGCCTGTACCTACAATATCAATCGTATTAAAGTCAGAAAAATCTACTTTAATAGACAATTCTTTTAATGCATCTCTAAAACCCGATAATTCGTTTACGGTGATTGGTCGCATCATAAAAACCGTCATAAATGAAGCCAAATGGGCATCATTATATTTTTCTGATGCAATATCTATCAGAATTTGTTTGGCTTCAGATTTAGACAATCTCTCGTGATTGTATAATTTGTTTAAAATTGCTTTCATTACGAATTTGCATTGATAAAATTAGTAACCAACTGCTCGCCAACATCTGTTAAAATAGATTCTGGATGAAATTGAACAGCAGAAATAGGATATACAGCATGTTCAATTGCTTGTATTAAGCCATCTTCATCTCTAGCAGTTACTTTTAATTCTTCTGGAAAACCTTCATCCGTTGCTGCCCAAGAATGATAACGTGCTGCTAAAAATGTTTCTGAGACGTCTTTAAAAATAGTCGCATTTTTATCTGTTACTTTCATTTCTGTTGCTACTCCATGAAAAACATCATTAAGGTTGATAATTTTACCACCAAAAACCTCGGTTATTGCTTGTAAACCTAAACAAACTCCAAAAATTGGTTTTACACCAGCATATGTTTTAATTACTTCTTTTAAGACACCAGCTTCATCAGGAATTCCTGGTCCTGGAGATAGCATAATCATATCATAATTTGCAACATCTGCAATACTTATTTCATCGTTTCTAAAAACTGCAGGAAATTTTCCTGTAATTTTTTCTACCATATGAACTAAGTTATAGGTAAACGAATCGTAATTGTCTAATATTAATATTTTCATATTCTTTTGTTGTGTAATCGTTTAATTGTGGATTTGTTTAATTGTAAACAAATCTTTATTAAAATTATCAATCTGCGTTAGGGATTGAATGGTCTGTTTGAGCTCTTTTTTGTTTTTCTCAAAAAAAGCGAGTAATGAAAGCCCGTTAAAACGCTCAAATAAATACCTTATATATTTTCTGCTAAAAACAAAGCTTTTTTTAACGCTGCTAATTTATTATTTACTTCTTGTAACTCTTTTTCTTCATCAGAATGAATTACGATTCCTGCACCTGCTTGGTAATACAACACATTGTTTTTACTTACAAAACTACGAATTGCAATTGCCAAATTTACAGAACCGTCTAAACCTATAATACCAACTGCACCACCATAAAATCCACGAGATTGGTTCTCATAAGTGTCTATTAACTGCATTGCTTTGTATTTTGGTGCACCACTTAAAGTTCCTGCCGGAAAAGTATCGCCAACAATTTCTATAGGGTTTCCTTTTAATTGCCCAGAAACTGTAGAAACTAAATGAATAACGTGACTAAAATACTGTACTTCTTTAAAAACCTCTACTTCTACTTTATCTGCATGTTTACTTAAATCGTTACGTGCCAAATCTACCAACATAACGTGTTCTGCAGTTTCTTTTTTATCTGCAGATAATTTTTTACCTAATTGAATATCTTTTGCCATATCGCCAGTTCTTCTAAAAGTACCGGCTATTGGATTAATGGTTGCTTTACCCGCAGAAATTTTAATTTGCGCTTCTGGTGAAGAACCCATTAATTTAAAAGAACCATAATCAAAATAAAATAAATATGGCGACGGATTGATAGAACGTAAAGCTCTATACACATTAAACTCGTCTCCTTTAAATTTTTGTTGAAATTGACGTGATAAAACTAATTGAAAAACGTCTCCTCTTTTACAATGAAATTTTGCTTTTTTAACATACTCTATGAACTCTTCGCCTTTTACATTCGAAGTTTCATCTCCAACAATTTCGAAACTTTGTGTATTAAAAGTTTGTGCATCTATAATTGTTTGGATTTCTTTTATTCTAGACTCAGAACCTTCTTCAATATTTTCAATCAATGTCATTTCATCATTAAAATGATTGATTGCAATAATAAATCTGTAAAAACTATATTGCATTAATGGTATTGCAGATGGCGCTTCTTTAACACT
This sequence comes from Polaribacter sp. BM10, assembly GCF_002005425.1. GTDB lineage: Bacteria > Bacteroidota > Bacteroidia > Flavobacteriales > Flavobacteriaceae > Polaribacter > Polaribacter marinaquae. The sequence continues at coordinate 1,498,286 of NZ_CP019704.1, forward strand.
TAAATCTATGTTTTCGAAATATTGTACAGAGTCGTAAGTTGTATAACCATACAAACCATTAAATGATTTTAATTCTGCCGGACAGTCTAAATCGATTGCTTTGCTATAATTCTCAAAAATCGCATTAAAACCTCTACCAATTTCTTTACTAGCTAATTCTTCTCCTTTATGAGAAAATTTCAAATGATGGTTCTCTGCTTTTATAGTTACAACAGGCTCTATAGCTATAAAAGAAAAACTTTCTTCTTTACTATGATAGTCTGAACTTTCTAATAAAAGTGTATTTGCGTATGTATCTCTAAAACGTAAATACAAACCTACAGGTGTTATTGTATCTGCAATTTTTGTCTTAAAAGTAGTCTTAAATTGTATTTTCTTCATATTGATAATATGTAATTGCCTCGTAAAATTTACGGTAACAATTTGTTTATTTAAAGAGAAATAAATGTTTTATTAACTTCTCGAAATGATGCTTAATAAAAAGCGAAAAGGCTTATCGTGAGATAAGCCTTTTTTATTATGTTATATACATATAGGTTTCTTCTCACTTATTAGATAAGAGAGTTCCACCACCATGTATTGTTTGTGTTATTTTTCATACTTGCAACAAAAATAAGATAGAATTTTAAAATAAGCAACCTTTATTATGTTTTTGTTTTTCTTATTAAACCTAAAACTTATTACTCTTTATTTTTTTTTAAGAATGTTTTACTTTTTTGGTTTAAGATTTCTAGTAATTCTATTTCATTTCCATAATTTAATAGCTTAAAATCAAATGTATCATCTTCTACAAACCTTACAAACTCTTCTACCCTATGTTCTGGTATGTTAAAGTTATTTATTAAAAAATTAGAGGCTAAATAATATTTTATAGCTTTTACAGGAACCTCTGGTATACCAGCTTCTTTTTTGTTTTTTACTTCTGATCTAAATAAAGGGATTAATAATTGATCTACAACGTTTACAATATTTAATCCATCTACAAGCGTTTGTTTAGGATAATGCATTTTATCAACCTCAACATTCTTTATTGTAGTTAATTCTGCATTTCTTTTCGCTCCAAAATAAATAACATCTTTTTTCTCTGTAAACCTATTCGTAATCTCTACATCCGTTTGAAAGTTACCGGTTAATTTTCTAGTAGAAACTATAATCTCATCTAATTTATTAATTTCTTCTAACAAAAAAATAGTAACTTTTCTTGATGTTAATATATCTGAATTAATAGTAAAATCGAAATCTTGATATTCTAGAGCTCTAACTTTTATACTATCGTTTTCTCCAACTAATAAATCAAACTCACCTATTTCATTTGAAACTGCACCTTTCTTTGTTGAAGAATTAAAAATTGTTATTCCTTCTAAATCATTTCCTTCAACAATAATCTTCCCTTTAATATTCCTACGAATGGTTTCTTGAGAAAATGAATGTACGCTTAAAAACAAAAAAATTAATGCTCCTATTTTTTTCATAGACAACTGTTTTTACGGGCTTTATTTAAAACTGTTAATTATGTTTAAATATACGTAAAAAAAGCTAAACAAAATAAAATTATTTTACTATTTTTTTTCTTGTTTTGGCAACTATTAATAAATGAATACAAGAACGATTCTAGAAAAACCAAAATCTTATTATCTCATAATTTTCACATTCATTTCTTCTACCTTTTTATCTGATAAAATTGATGGTGCATTAAATAATAAATCTTCTGACGTACCAGTTTTAGGAAAAGCCATCACTTCTCTAATAGAAGCTTTTTTCTCTAAAATCATCATTAATCGATCAACACCCCAAGCAATTCCTCCGTGTGGTGGTGCACCATATTGAAAAGCTTTATACATTGTTCCTACGCTTTTCATCATTTCCTCTTTATTGTAACCCATATTTTTATAAGTTGCTTCTAAAATTTCAGATTTGTGTGCACGTACAGAACCTCCGCCAATTTCATAACCATTTAAAATTAAATCGTATTGTTGGGCAATAATTGTTCCTATTTCTTCACCTTCTCCGTTCATATGCTTTTCTAAATCGTAAATTGCTGGCATCGAAAAAGGATTGTGTGTAAATGTCCATCTTCCTTCATCTGTTTTTTCGAACATCGGAAAATCTACCACCCAAGCTGGTCTTAACTCCTTCGGATTAATCAATCTTAATATTTTTGCCATTTCTTGACGAACAGCGTCTAAAGCTTTATTTGCGGTGGCATAATCTGCCGCTGAGAAAAATACGATATCTCCAACTTCAGCTTTTGCTTTTTCAATAATTTTCGCAGCAATTTCTTCACCTAAAAACTTAATTATTGGAGATTGTAAATCGTTTTCATTAACAATAATATACGCTAAACCACCTAAACCATTTTGTTGTGCAATGGCAGTTAAGTTTTCAATTTGCCCTTTAGACATACGCTTATTACCTTGCTCTTTTGCAGAAACTTTAATGCATTTTACAATTCCGCCTTCTTCTATTGGCTTACTAAAAACCTGAAAAGTTGTGTCTTTTACAATTTCGGTAATATCTTGCATTTTCAAACCGTAACGCAAATCTGGTCTATCACAACCATATTTATCCATCGCATCTTTGTAAGTTATTACTTCAAAAGGATGTAAAATCCATTTTTTACCATAAATTTTTCTCACAACTTCATTAAACATCTTAGTATTTAAATCGATAATTTGCTGCATACTTGCGTATGCCATTTCTATATCTAATTGCGTAAATTCTGGTTGTCTATCTCCACGAGAATCTTCATCTCTAAAACAACGTGCTATTTGAAAATATTTCTCAAAACCACCAACCATTAACATTTGTTTAAATTGTTGTGGTGCTTGTGGCAATGTATAAAATGAACCTGCTTGTTTTCTTGTTGGAACAATAAATTCTCTAGCGCCTTCATCTGTACCCGCAGTTAAAATTGGTGTTTCAATTTCTAAGAATTCTTCTTCATCTAAAATATCTCTAAGTAACTTAATTACTTTATGTCTATTTACTATTGCTTTGCGAACTTCATCATTTCTATGATCTAAAAACTTGTATTCAAAACGAACTTTTTCATTACTCTTTGCTGCTCTTTTAATTTCAAAAGGCAACGTTTTTGATAAGTTTAAAATCTCTAAAGTTGAAGTTTCTAACTCTAACCTACCGGTTCTTAAACCAGCATTATAGTCATCTTCATTTCTTTTTACAACTACACCTCCAACAGAAATTACCGTTTCTGGTTTTAATTTTACCAATTCATCTAAATTAGGAAAAGTCTCTCTACTTAAACGAACTTGAAAAATTTGATAACTAGAATCACGTAAATCAATAAACATTAACTCACCATGATCTCTAACACTTGCTACCCAACCAGATAAAACTACATTTTCTGAAATAGATGCTTCTGATAAATCTGATATTTTATGTGTTCTGTATTCTTCTTTAATTATGATAGGCGTTTTTTGCAACTCTTGATCATCAGTAATTTTAAGCTGTTTTTCTGTGCTAGTTTTTTGCTTATGGTCTTTTGCTTTATGCTCTGTACTAACAGCTAAAGACGAATCGCTAAAAACGTTAAGAATTTCTTCACGAATTACTTTCCCTGAAGCTCCCTTACCAATAATTGCAATTACTTTACCTACTAAAATTCCAGCTTTTCCTTTGTTTCCGTTTTTAATATCATTTGCAATTGCTTCGTTTTCTGATATTACTTTTAAAACAGCAGCTTTAATTTTATCTTCTGAAATTGTATTGTTTTCAAAATACGTTTTATAATCAAAACTTGCATCTTTTAAATATGATGAAATTCCGTTCTGCACTAAAACAGAAGTGATTTTATCTTCTTTAAAAAGCTTAAAAATTTCTATTAAATCATTTACATCATGAATATTTTCGTATTCATCTGCAGCAATATTATTTACTAAGGTTTTAGCAACAAAAGAAGGATCTTTAATAGCATTATTAAGAGATACAAATGTTTTAGAACGTAAAGAATCTGCCGTAAAAAACTTAGCATCTTGCGGTAAAACTCCGCCTTTAATCAAAATAGATTCTACAGCAAAAGGTAAAGAACTAATATCTACATTTATACTTTCTACTACTTGTTTAATACTTACAAAAGGTAAATCTGGTTCTGATATAAAACGATAATCTGCTTCAAATTCCTTTTTACGCATTGTTTTGGTTTGCTTTAAATCTGCATCCCATAAAACCGTGGTTTGATCTGGTCTAAACGTTTTATTCTCTGTAAAGTAATTAAGTTGTTTTTCAATTTCTTCTTTTAAAGCCTCTACCATAAACTTAAAAGAATTTAAGTTTTTAATTTCGGTTCTAGGATTTAAAATAGTAGTTCCTTTTTTTCTTAACGAAACAGAAACATCAGATTTAAACTCTCCTTTTTCTAAGTTAGCTTCAGAAACACCTAGATTCTGCACAATTCTTTGAATATATTGTGCATAAGTAGAGGCATCTTCTATATTTCTAATACAAGGTTCTGTAACAATTTCTATTAACGGCACACCAGCTTTGTTAAAATCTACCAAAGAAACTTTCTTTTCGTGCATTAATTTTGCAGCATCTTCTTCGATATGCACTTGTGTTAAATCTACCGTAAATTCTGTACCATCGTTTCTAAAACAAGAAACTTGTCCATTGGGTATAACAGGATTATGAAATTGAGTTATTTGTATATTTTTAGGATTGTCTGGATATTCATAATGTTTTCTATCCCAAGAAATAATTTCATTAGAAAATGTAGAGTTTACAGCTTTACCAAAATAAATCGCTTTTGTAATAGCCTCTTTATTAATTGCCGGCAAAACACCCATTTGACCTGTACAAACAGAGCAAATATTGGTATTTGGTATTTCTGTTTCTTCATTAGGACAAGAACAAAATAATTTTGTCTTTGTGTTTAAACGAACGTGTGTTTCTAAACCAATTATCAATTCTAAATCGTGTGCTTTTAAAGCATCATTTAATTGCGCTAGTTCCATTATAAAATATCGTTTAAGAAGTTCGCAAAATGTAATACTTCTGCATCATTTTTTTTATCTGCTGTAATTTGTAGACCTGTATTTGTGCCTTTTGGTATTGTTAGTGTTGGCAATTCTCCTAAACTAAAACCAACCGTATAAGCATCAGACAAATACATTGCTAAAGGATTGTTTAAACTATCGCCAATTTTAGGCGGATCTTGAGGTGTTACTGGCGATAAAATAATATCTACAGCTTCGAAATCTTTGCTAAATCTTGCTGAAATTTGATCTCTTAAATTTTGTGCTTTTAAGTAAATTTCATCAGAAAAACCTTGTGATAAAACTTGATTACCACCAACAATTCTTCTTTTTGTTTCTTCAGAAAATTTTTCTGAACGGGTAATCGAATACGTATCTTTTAAATTTTCTCCTTCTACTCTATCACCATAATTTGTACCATCTAATCTAGATAAATTAGAAGCGGTTTCCGCCATTGCAAGCGTATAATATGTAGATACTAAAATATCTGCATCAAAAAAATCTAACTCTTTAACTTCAATTCCTTTCGATTTTATTTTATCTAAAGTAGCTAAGAAATCATCTTTTATTTCTTTAGAGATTGCATCTGTTTCAATAAAACTCTTAAAATATCCAACAGATTTTACATCATTTTTGGTTTCATCAGAAATTAATTCTGATGTATAAGTAGTTTGATCTTTTACATCTTTACCGCTAATTTCATTAAGAATAATTTTGATATCTTCTATTGATTTTGCAATCGGACCAACACAATCTGTAGAAGATGCATAAGCCATTAAACCGTATCGAGAAATTCTGCCATACGTAGGTTTTAAACCATATACTTTATTGTAACCGGCAGGTTGTCTAATAGAACCACCTGTATCGCCTCCAATAGAAAAAACTGTATAATCTTTTGCAACATTTACTGCAGAACCTCCGCTAGAACCTCCACCAACTAAAGCAGGATTTACAGCGTTTTTTACTGCACCAAAAATGGTGTTTTCTGATGATGAACCATGTCCAAAAGAATCACAATTTTCTTTAACTAAAGGTATTGCACCTGCGTCTAATAATTTCTGAATTGCAGTTGCTGTGTATGACGATTTGTATTTTTTAAGCAAATTAGAACTCGCCGTTGTATAGGTTCCTTGCAACATATAAACATCTTTTATACCAAACGGAATTCCTTCTAAAAGACCTATCTTTTCTCCTTTTGCAATCTTATCATCTACATTTTTTGCTAAATCTAAAGCAATATCATCTAATAACGCATTTACAGTATTATGAGAATTCTGCTTTAACAAATCTAACTTTTCTTGTACCAAAGCTGTACAAGTAATTTCTTTAGACACCAATTGCTGATGTATTTTTTTTATTTGCGAACTCATATTAATCTTCTATCACTTTAGCAACTACTAAAAAACCATCTTTTTCTTTCGGAAAGTTTTCTTTAATTATTTCTTTTTCTGTTAATGAACTTTCTATAACAACATCTTCTCTTAAATCATCTAAAGACACAACATTATTATAATTGACATTGGTAGCATTATTATTGGCATTTTTAATTACGTCGAATAATTTATTAACCGATTCTGATGGTTTTGCTCCTTTAATACTAGACAAAATGTCTACCGTCATTATTTTACTCATCTCTTTAAATTTAGATTCAAAAAAAAACCTTCCAAAAATTTGGAAGGTTTTATATATTTTTTTGACAACAACCTTCCTTTCCTATAAATTAGGATTATTGAAATTACGATTGCTGTTATTAATTATCATATTAACTATTGATATTGACAAATATATGTAGAAATTATGTTACAAAACCTTCTTTTTTATCATTTTATCTAGCCTTTATGGTATCCGTAAAATATTTAAGATTAATTACATAATTTATAAAATACATCTTGTATTTTATAGATTCATTTAATTATTAGGTATTAATTAATATCAAAATTCACCATAAAACCACATAAAATAATTAAGTTTATTACAATTATGACGAAATCTTAAAAAACCTAAATCTTAAAATATAAGTTTTAAGCGACTTTTATCTAAAAGGTTTTATAAAACTGATTTATAGAAACCAACAATCCCTTATAAAGTCATTTTTAAGCGATTTAAGACACTTTTAAGAAATCAACAAATGTTGATAATTTTCATACCAAATCGCTAAAAACTATTGAAAATTAGACTGAAAATTGTAAATTTGAGTTTACTGAAATTCGTATTTGTAATTGCGATTTTCATCAAAAATTAAAATTAACAATTCACTTTATATATAATGAGCGAAGAAAAAAAACATAATTATTCTGCCGATAGTATTCAGGCATTAGAAGGTATGGAGCATGTAAGAATGCGTCCTTCTATGTATATCGGTGATGTGGGCGTACGTGGTTTACACCATTTGGTATACGAAGTTGTAGATAACTCTATTGATGAAGCAATGGGAGGGCATTGTGACACTATACATGTTACAATCAACGAAGACAATTCTATTACAACAAAAGATAATGGTCGTGGTATTCCTGTAGGAATTCACAAAAAAGAAGGCGTTTCTGCATTACAAGTTGTAATGACAAAAATTGGTGCTGGTGGTAAATTCGATAAAGATTCTTATAAAGTTTCTGGTGGATTGCATGGTGTTGGTGTAAGTTGTGTAAACGCATTATCAGACCATTTAACAGCTACTGTTCACAAAGAAGGTAAAATTTGGCAACAAGAATACGAAAGAGGTAAAGCTTTATATCCTGTAAAAACAATTGGCGAAACAGACTTTACTGGTACCATTGTAACTTTTTTACCAGACAAGTCAATTTTTCAGCAATCTACAGAATACAACTACGAAACTTTAGCTACACGTTTACGTGAACTAGCGTATCTTAATAAAGGAATTACAATTACTTTAACAGATAAAAGAAATACAGATGATGAAGGTAACGTTGTTTCTGAAACTTTTCGTTCTGATGAAGGTTTACCAGAATTTATAAAGTATTTAGATTCTACAAGAGAGCAACTAACAGCTTCTGTAATTTCTATGGAAGGTGAGAAAAACGGAATTCCGGTTGAAGTTGCTATGGTTTACAACACTTCTTACGCAGAAAATCTACATTCTTATGTAAATAATATCAATACGCATGAAGGTGGAACACATTTATCTGGTTTTAGACGTGGTTTAACAAGTACGCTTAAAAAATATGCAGATGAATCTGGTTTATTAAAAAATGTAAAGTTTGAAATTGCTGGAGACGATTTTAGAGAAGGATTAACCGCAATTGTTTCTGTTAAAGTTGCAGAACCTCAATTTGAAGGACAGACTAAAACTAAGTTAGGTAACAGAGAAGTTACTTCTGCAGTTTCTCAAGCGGTTTCAGAAATGCTTACCGATTATTTAGAGGAAAACCCTAACGATGCTAAAACAATTGTACAAAAAGTAATTTTAGCAGCAACCGCAAGACATGCAGCACGTAAAGCCAGAGAAATGGTGCAACGTAAAACTGTAATGAGTATTGGTGGTTTACCTGGTAAATTATCTGACTGTTCTGAAACTGATCCTGCTCAATGTGAAATATTTTTAGTTGAGGGAGATTCTGCAGGTGGAACAGCAAAGCAAGGTAGAGACAGAAACTTTCAAGCAATTTTACCACTTCGTGGAAAAATCTTGAACGTTGAAAAAGCAATGCAACATAAAGTTTTTGAAAATGAAGAAATCAAAAATATGTTTACTGCTTTAGGTGTTTCTATTGGTACAGAAGAAGATCCTAGAGCATTAAACTTATCTAAAGTTAGATATCATAAAGTAGTTATTATGTGTGATGCCGATGTAGATGGATCGCATATTGCAACTTTAATTTTAACATTCTTCTTTAGATATATGAGAGAAATGGTAGAGCAAGGATATATTTATATTGCAACACCACCACTATATTTAGTTAAAAAAGGTCAAAAAAGAGAATACGCTTGGGATGATAATCAACGTGATTTGATTGCTCAGAAATTAGGTGGCGGTGTAAACATCCAAAGATATAAGGGTCTTGGAGAGATGAATGCAGAACAATTATGGGATACAACAATGAATCCAGAATTTAGAACTTTACGTAAAGTTGTAATTGATAGTCCTACAGAAGCAGATAGAGTTTTCTCTATGTTAATGGGAGACGAAGTACCACCACGTAGAGATTTTATTGAACGTAATGCGAAATATGCTAAAATTGATGTTTAAAAAGCATTCTATTTAAAAGTAAAAGTCTCAACTATTTGTTGAGGCTTTTTTTGTACCTATCTTTAGGTATTTTCCCCTTTTTTGTAGCAAAACGGTTAATATTTTAGCCGTCTATTAACATAATTTTATATATTCGCTTAAGTTTCCCCGTAAATTATAGAAACATAACTAAAACATAACTAAACATGAAAAAATCTATTTTAATTTTCTTAGGAGCCATTGCATTGGCCTCTAACACCAATGCTCAAGACGGTTTTGAAGGCTACTTATTAGCAAGTGATCAAGATCGTGGTAAATTAATAAATGCTTATATAAATCCTGCAATGAAAGGATTAATACATAGTATGAATAATGGTTGGTATCACACAGCAAAGGTTCATAGCCCTTTCGGATTCGACCTTTCTATTGGTTTGAATGCCTCTTTAGCTCCAGAGGAAGATGAAATGTTTACCTTATCTGGTTTAAACTCTATAAATACTGGTTCTATATCTGCTGCAACTGTTGCTGGTTCAGAATACTTTACTCCATTAACAGCTGTTAGTTTTCAAGACCCAAATAATCCTGCAATAACTTATACAACAAGTTTTGAAGCACCAGGCGGTGTAAAAGAAAGCTTACCTCTTAATGCTGTTCCTGCACCTGCAGTGCAATTAAACTTAGGTTTACCTGCTAAATTTGAAGTTAGTTTAAGATTGGTTCCTAAAGTTGGTTCTGACAATGTAAAAGGAGATTTATTTGGTATTGGATTAAAAAAAGAAATCACAAACTGGTTTGGTCCTTTAGACAAAACACCTTTACATGTTTCTATTTTAGCCGCATATACAACTATGAATGTTGATTATAACATTGAAGACAGTAACGTAGTAGATGTAACTGATGGAATTGCTCAATTTAAATTAAACTCATACAATGTAGAAGCCATAGCTTCATTAAACTTCCCTTTTATTAATTTATATGGTGGTTTTGGTTACGGTTCTGGTAGCTCTACGTTAAAAATGTTAGGAGACTATGAATTATCTTACGGAGGACAAACAAGAACTATTACAGATCCTATAGATTCTGAATTTAACGCTAGCGGATTTAGAACAACACTTGGTACAAGATTAAGCTTAGGGTTCTTTAAAATATTTGGTAGTTATACACTACAAGAATATAACACTGCTAATTTAGGAATTGCAATTAGCATTAGATAATTTTTATTTAAATATTCAACAAAAAAAGACATCTCGTTAAGATGTCTTTTTTGGTTTAAAATAGTTAAAAATTCGCCTAAAAAATTGTATTTTAGCGGGATATATTTTAAACAAATAAAAAACATATAAATATGAAAGTTACAGTTGTTGGTGCAGGTGCAGTAGGTGCTAGTTGTGCAGAATACATTGCTATTAAAAATTTTGCTTCTGAAGTTGTTATTTTAGACATTAAAGAAGGTTTTGCAGAAGGTAAAGCAATGGATTTAATGCAAACAGCTTCTTTAAATGGTTTTGATACTAAAATTACTGGAAGCACAAATGATTATACTAAAACTGCAAATTCTGATGTTTGTGTAATTACTTCTGGTATTCCTAGAAAACCAGGGATGACTCGTGAAGAATTAATTGGTATTAATGCCGGAATTGTAAAAATGGTTTCTGCTAGTTTAATAGAGCATTCTCCAAACACAATTATCATTGTAGTTTCGAATCCTATGGATACTATGACGTATTTAGTTCATAAAACAACAGGATTACCTAAAAATAGAATTATTGGAATGGGTGGTGCATTAGACTCTGCTCGTTTTAAATATAGATTAGCAGAAGCTTTAGGTGCTCCTATTTCTGATGTTGACGGAATGGTAATTGGTGGGCACTCAGATAAAGGAATGGTTCCTTTAACTAGATTAGCTACTAGAAACTCTGTTCCTGTTTCAGAATTTATTTCAGAAGAAAGATTAGAACAAGTAAAACAAGATACTAAAGTTGGTGGTGCAACATTAACTGGTTTATTAGGAACTTCTGCTTGGTATGCTCCTGGTGCTGCAGTTTCTGGTATGGTACAAGCAATTGCTTGTGATACTAAAAAAATCTTTCCATGTTCTACTTTATTAGAAGGAGAATTTGGTTTAAACGATTTATGTATCGGAGTTCCTGTTGTTTTAGGTAAAAACGGAATTGAAAGCATTGTAGAAATCAACTTAAGCGAAGCAGAAAAATCTCATTTAGAAGAATCTGCTGCGGGTGTTTCTAAAACAAACGGTTTATTAGAATTATAAGAAACTCTTATTTAAATTATAATTAAAAAGTCTAGCTTTAAAAAGCTAGACTTTTTTTATTACTATAATTTAAAACTTTTAAATTATGACAATCCAGAAATAACTCCGTTTTTATCGATAAACATATTTTCTGATGCAGGTTTAGAAGGCAACCCAGGCATTCTCATCATTTTACCAAGAATAGGAATAACAAATTGTGCACCGGCTGCTATCTCAATTTCACGAACTGTAATTACAAAGTTTTTAGGCCTACCTATTAATTTATCATTATCAGAAAATGATTTTTGTGTTTTCGCCATACAAACAGCAAAATCATTAAAACCTAATCTATCAATTCTTTTTAGATTTAATAGCGCTTTGTTATCGTAAACAACCTTATCTGCACCATAAATTTCTTTAGCAATTATTTCTATTTTATCTTTTACAGGAGATTGCCAATTATACAAAGGTTTGTATTGTGTTGCTTTTGTTTCTACTACTTCTACAACAGCTTTTGCTAAATCGCTTGTACCTTCTCCTCCGTTTGCCCATCCTTTAGAAAGGACCGCTTTTACACCTAAATTAGCACAACTTTCAATTAAAAAATTAACTTCTTCTTCAGAATCAGAAATAAAAGAATTTATTGCAACTACAGGTTCTATATTAAACTTTCTAATATTTTCTATATGCTTCTCTAAATTAGCAAAACCTTTTTTTACTTTTGCCAAATCTGCAGTATCATAAGCATCTTTTAATGCGCCACCGTGATGACGTAAAGCTCTAATTGTAGCTACTAAAACTACACATTTAGGATTTAAATCTGCAAACTGAGATTTAATATTTAGAAATTTTTCTGCACCTAAATCTGCACCAAAACCAGCTTCTGTAACAACATAATTAGACAAAGAAAGTCCCATTTTAGTTGCAATAATGGTGTTAGTACCTTGTGCAATATTTGCAAATGGTCCGCCATGAATAATTGCAGGGTTTTCTTCTAAAGTTTGTACCAAATTTGGTTTAATAGCATCTTTTAATAAAATTGCCATCGCATTTTCGGCTTTCAAATCTCTTGCAAATACAGGCTTTTTATCAAAAGTAAAACCAATAAAAATGTTACCCAATCGTTCTTTTAAATTTTCTAAATCAGAAGCCATACAAAGAATTGCCATAACTTCTGATGCCGGAGTAATATTAAAGCCATCTTGTCTAGGTATTCCGTTTGCTGTTCCGCCCAAACCAATAGTTACCTCTCTAAGAGCTCTATCATTCATATCTATAACACGTTTCCAAAGAATAGTTCTAGGATCTATGTTTAAGTTATTTGTTTTACTTTGAATGTTATTATCAATCAAAGCAGATAGTAAATTATTGGCTTTTTCGATTGCATTAAAATCTCCTGTAAAATGCAGATTGATGTCTTCCATTGGCACAACTTGAGAATATCCACCGCCAGCTGCACCTCCTTTAATTCCGAAAACAGGCCCTAAAGAAGGTTCTCTCAAAACCACTGTCGCTTGTTTCCCAATCTTATTTAATCCTTCAGTTAATCCTATGGAAACTGTTGTTTTACCTTCTCCGGCAGGAGTTGGAGTTAATGCAGTTACCAGAACCAAATTATTTTCTTTCACCTTGGTTTCATCTATTAAATGTAATGGCAATTTAGCTTTGTATTTACCATACATTTCTAAATCGTCTTCTTTCACATTTATTTTTACTGCAATTTCTTTTATATGCAACAACTTTTTTGCTTGAGCAATTGCAATATCTGTTTGGTGTTTCATTTTTATATAATCTGAATATTATTTTATCAATTTTGAAAAATAAATATAGTTAAATTTCATATTCTATAAAACGATAATCAGAATCGAAACAAACTTTAACATATAAATAATTTTCACTCTAACAAACTCATTTAAATAAGATTATATATTTAGAAAGTAAAACAACATTTTTTTATATATTTGGCGCATGCAAGCAAAATGGTACTTTAGTACTTTCTTTTTAATATTTATATACTTTGGCACATTCCAAGAGCAAGTTTCTTTACCAAACCAAGAAATTGTTCTAGAATTTGTTGATGCAAATATTAATGAAAAAGATATTGAAAAATCTATTGCAGAAGTTAAAGAAAAACTACTAAAAGTTGGGATTACAAATATTGTAATTCATAAATCTGAAACGAACACATTAAAAATCTCTTATTTTAGTAAGATTGATATTAAAAACATAAGAGAAATTCTTTCTAAAGAGAATAAATTACTTTTAAACACAAATTCTCCTTACAAGAACTCAACAAATTATAATTTTGATGTTTACGAACTAAATGATGCAACACAATTATCTAATGTAGATAAGAAGTTTGTATTCGAAATTAAATACAATTCAGATCGTTTTACTACTGTTAACTATAGTGCTTTAATTAAAAACTTAGAAAGTAGTACAGCAGATCAATTGTATAAAACTGCTTACAAAGTAAATAAGAACAATCCTTTTACAAAAGATAAAGCTTCTTGTAAAGAACCAGAAGTTAGGGCTGGCCCCAAATCTTATCTAGATTAACAAAAGTATTTTTAAACACTTTTTAAGAATACACTTCAATTTTATGAGAACCATACTCATACGCTAAAAAAACATACAAAAAAATTAATTGTCTGATAATTCGAGAAACTATATATTTGCTCGTTTTTAACAGAAAAAAGCAGACAATAAAATAAAAAACATGCAAAACAAAGGACTTATTAAAGTATTCGCTATCCTTTTCGGAATAGTGAGTTTATATCAACTATCATTTACATTTTTAGCCAATAAGGTAGAAAATGATGCAAAAGTATATGCAGAAGAAAAAGTAACTGATAATGATGCTAGATTAAAAGCAACAACTGAAAAAAAATATTTAGACAGTGTTGTGAATAAAAACATTGTAGATTTAGGTATTGCAGAATACACTTACAACGATGTAAGAGACAAAGAAATGAATCTTGGTCTTGATTTAAAAGGTGGTATTAATGCAATCTTACAAGTTTCTGTAAAAGAAGTTTTAAAGAATTTATCTAACGATTCTAAAAACGAAGCTTTTAACAAGGCTTTAGAAATTGCAGACGAAAAGCAAAAAAGTAGTAACTCTAACTATTTAGATTTATTTTTCGAAGAATTCGAATTACTTGCTGGAGATACTAAATTAAGCGATCCATCAATTTTTGGTACAAAAGCCTTAAGTGATAAAATCTCTTTTAACGAAAACAATATTTCTGTTAGAGAAACTTTACAAAAAGAAATAAACAGCTCTATTGGTACTGCTTTTGAAGTATTAAGAAGTAGAATTGATAAATTTGGAGTTTCTTCTCCAAACATTCAAAGAATTGGTAACTCTGGTAGAATTCAAATTGAATTACCTGGTGCTAAAGACATCGAACGTGTAACTTCTTTAATTACAAGTAAAGCAGAATTACAGTTTTGGGAAGTTTACACAAATGCAGAAGTTTTACAATATTTATCTGTAGCAAACTCTAAGTCTATCGAATTATTAAAAGATACATCTGTAACAGAAAAAGTAAAAGACACTACTAAAAAAGATGATATTGATGATTTATTAGGAGAATCTATCGATTCTACACAAGTAAATCAAAAAATGCTTTTCTCTTACTTAAGCCCAATGCAAGCACAAATAAGCTCTACAATTGGTTATGCTAAGGTAATTGATACTGCAAAAGTAAATGATTTATTAAAGAGAAAAGAAATTAGAGATTTATTACCAAACGAGTTACGTTATGTAAAATTCTTATGGGATTATAAATCTTTTTCTACAGAAAGAAATGCAACTTCAGATGATGAATTTGAAGCTGATGAATTTATTGCTTTATACGCTATAAAATCTAACAGAAATGATGTTGCACCTTTAGAAGGTGATGTAATTTTAGATGCGTCTCAAGTATACAGCCAATTGAACAAGCCAGAAGTAAGCATGACAATGAATAGTGGTGCAACAAAAGCTTGGGCAAAATTAACAACAGATTTAGCTGCACAACCAAACAAATTTATTGCTGTAGTATTAGATGATAACGTTTATACGGCACCAACAGTAAACAATGCAATTACAGGTGGTAGCACTTCTATTTCTGGTGGAAGCATGACTGTTGCAGAGGCAGAAGATATTGCTACAGTATTAAAGGCAGGTAAATTACCAGCTGCTGCAAGAATTATCCAAGCAGAAGTTGTTGGGCCTTCTTTAGGTCAAGAATCTATAAACGCTTCTATCAACTCATTTGGTTTAGCTATTTTATTAGTTTTAATCTGGATGGTTTTATACTATGGTAAAGCTGGTTTATATGCAGATATTGCATTAGCAGTAAACATTTTATTTATCTTCGGTATTTTAGCATCATTTAATGCTGTATTAACTTTACCTGGTATTGCTGGTATTATCTTAACAATAGGTATGTCTGTAGATGCCAACGTAATTATATTCGAAAGAATTAAAGAAAGTTTATCTAAAAAGAAAGGTTTAAAGCAATCTGTAGAAGAAGGATTCTCTGTAAAAGGAGCATTATCTGCAATTATTGATGCAAACATTACTACATTATTAACAGGTATTATTTTATATGTTTTTGGTACAGGACCAATTAAAGGTTTTGCATTAACATTAATGATTGGTATTGCAACATCTTTATTTACTGCAGTATTTATTACACGTTTATTAATTGACGGTGCTGTAAATAAAAATTCTAAATTAACATTTAACACTTCTATCTCTAAAGGATGGTTCCAAAATATTAATGTAGAGTTCTTAAAGAAACGTAAAATTGCTTATGTAATTTCTGGTGCAATTATTATTGGAGGTTTAATCTCTATTTTTTCTATCGGATTAAAGCAAGGTGTAGATTTTAAAGGTGGTAGATCTTATGTTGTTCGTTTTGATCAAGATATGAATGCTACAGAAGTTGCAGAAACTTTAAAAGGAGCATTTGGTACTGCACCAGAAGTAAAAACTTATGGTACGCCAAATCAATTAAAAATTACAACAGTTTATAAAATAGAAGACGAAGGACAAGAAGTAGACGAAGAAGTACAAAGTACTTTATTTACAGGTTTACAATCTTATTTAGGTGATACTTCTTACGAAAACTTTAAACCTGGTTTCGAAAAAGAAAGTGCTGGTGTAATGAGTTATATTAAAGTAGAACCAACTATTGCAGATGATATTAAAACATCAGCATTATATGCAGTATTCGGTTCTTTATTAGTAGTATTCTTATACATTTTATTACGTTTTAGAAAGGTATCTTTCTCTATTGGTGCTGTAATTGCAGTTTTCCATGATGTATTAATCGTATTAGGTGTATTCTCTATTACTTATAGCTTTATGCCTTTTGATATGGAAATTGGTCAATCGTTTATTGCGGCAATATTAACCGTTGTTGGTTATTCGCTAAATGATACCGTGGTAATATTCGATAGAATTAGAGAATTTGCAGGTATCCATTCTAACTGGAAATACAGCGAAGTTGTAGACAAAGCATTAAGTTCTACTTTAGGAAGAACAATCAACACTTCTTTAACAACATTATTAGTAATGTTAGCAATCTTCTTATTTGGTGGAGATTCTATTAAAGGATTTATGTTTGCCTTAATTGTAGGTGTAGCAGTTGGTACATATTCATCTTTATTTGTGGCAACACCAATAATGTTTGATACTTCAAAAAAAGAAGAAAAGAACAAATAGTTCTAACTTAACTTAACAAAAACCGTTTTCTTGTGCTTAAACATAAGAAAACGGTTTTTTCATTTCATTAATAGCAGTTATATTTGCAAACTTATGAGTATTATAAAACTTCAAGACCTTTATTTTAAACCTTATATTAATAAGGATAAAATTTCGGCAATTGTAAAGTATTTAGCAACAGCTGTAAAAGCAGATTTACCAAAAGATGAAGTTCCTATTTTTGTAGGAATTTTAAACGGATGCTTTTTATTTGCAGCAGATTTTATTAGAGAATATCAAGGCGATTGTGAAGTTTCTTTTGTTAAGTTAGCTTCTTACAATGGCACAAGTAGTACAGATAATGTTAAACAGTTAGTTGGTATTAACGAAGATTTAACTGGCAGAACCGTTATCATCTTAGAAGACATTATAGATACAGGTACAACGCTTCAAGAAATTTATAATATCTTTAAAGATAAAAATGTAAAGCAACTAAAAGTAGCTACGTTATTTTTTAAACCAGATGTTTTTAGAAAAGAACTACCCATAGATTATATCGGTCAAAGTATCGAAGATAAATTTATTGTTGGTTATGGTTTAGATTATAATGGTTTAGGAAGAAATTACCCAGAAATATATCAATTATCAACAACACCACAAATGAAAAACATCGTATTATTTGGCCCTCCAGGAGCTGGAAAAGGAACACAAGCAGAGTATTTAAAGGAAATGTATAATTTAGTACACATTTCTACTGGAGACGTATTCCGTTTTAACATCAAAAACCAAACAGAACTTGGTATGTTGGCTAAAAAATATATGGATGATGGCAATTTAGTACCAGATGAGGTTACTATTAACATGCTAAAAGCAGAAGTAGAAAAAAATACAGATGCTAAAGGTTTTATTTTTGATGGTTTTCCAAGAACAGAATCTCAAGCAGAAGCTTTAGATGTATTTTTAGCGGAAAAAGGAGAACAAATAAATGGTATGGTTGCTTTAGAAGTGCCAGAAGACGTATTAGTTACTCGTTTATTAGAAAGAGGTAAAACAAGCGGAAGAACAGACGATACCGACGAAGGTAAAATTAGAAACCGCTTTAATGAATACAACACAAAAACTGCAATTCTTAAAGATTATTTTGAAGCTCAAAATAAATATTACGGAATTAATGGTGTTGGTTCTATAGAAGAAATAACACAAAGAATTTCTAAAGTATTTGATACTTTATAGATTTTTAAATTAAATGTAATTAAGCATTTAATTTTATATTTAATTAGAAAACATGACTGAAGGAAATTTTGTCGATTATATAAAGATTTACGCATCTTCTGGTAAAGGAGGTCAAGGTTCTGTGCATTTACACAGAGAAAAATTCATTACCAAAGGAGGACCTGATGGTGGTGATGGTGGCCGTGGAGGACACATAATTTTGCGTGGAGATAAAAACATGTGGACATTATTTCACTTAAAGTTTAAACGTCATTTTAGAGCAGAAGGTGGTGGCGCCGGAAGTGCAAGTAGAAGTACTGGTAAAGATGCAGAAGATATCTATATCGATGTACCTTTAGGTACAATTATTAGAGATGCAGATACGGATGAAATTCTACATGAAATTACAGAAGATCAAAAAGAAGTAATCTTATTACCTGGTGGTAAAGGCGGACTTGGAAACTGGAATTTTAAATCTTCTACAAACCAAACACCAAGATACGCTCAACCTGGTATCGATGGTCAAGATGGTTGGTTTAGAATCGAATTAAAGTTATTAGCAGATGTTGGTTTGGTTGGTTTTCCTAATGCGGGTAAATCTACTTTATTATCTGTTTTAACTGCTGCAAAACCTAAAATTGCAGATTATGCTTTTACAACACTAAAACCAAATTTAGGTATTGTAGAATATAGAAATCATCAATCTTTTGTAATTGCAGATATTCCTGGTATTATAGAAGGTGCTGCAGAAGGTAAAGGTTTAGGTCATCGTTTTTTACGTCATATCGAAAGAAACTCTGCGTTATTATTCTTAGTTCCTGCAGATAGTGATGATATTAATAAAGAATATGAAATTCTTTTAAACGAGCTTAAAAAACACAATCCAGAGTTATTAGATAAGGATAGATTGTTAGCTATTTCTAAAACAGATATGTTAGATGAAGAGTTACAAGCAGAAATTAAAGCCGAATTACCAAAAGGTGTAGAAGCTATCTTTATTTCTTCGGTTGCTCAAAAAGGTTTACAAGAATTAAAAGACAAACTTTGGAAAATGCTGAATTAAAAAAATCAGTTTTAAAACAAATTTAAAAAGCCATTTTAGAGAATCTATATTTTCTAAAATGGCTTTTTTATTCTTTTAATTCTATTAAAATTGGCAACCTATATTTTGTTGTTACGGGAATTCCTCTTTTAATAGCAGGATATATTTTAGGTATTTTATTTACAGAAAGTAGTATAATACTATCTAACTGTGGTAAACTGTTTTTAATTGCTTCGGATGATTCTATGTCTTTTAATAAAATAGTTCCTTTAGAATCGATTACTAAGTCCACAAAAACTATTTCTGAAACAGCCTTATCTACAGCAAACTCATGTTTTAGTAACTCCTCTCCTATTTTATTATGAATTGTATTTCTAAAACAATTCGATTTTTCTTCTTTAGCTATTAGAGAATCACAAACTTTAAAAGAAGGCGAAGTATCTACCGAAGAAAAATTAACAATTGTATCTAATGCCTGTGTTTGCTTTTTTGCACTAAAAGAAAAATTAGTACAAGAAGCAAATACTGCAATAAAAAGCATCAGAAAAACTGTTCGAAATACCATTATATAAAGTTAACGTAATTTAAATAAATAATAATTTTTATTCTACCATTATAGAAAACGGAAAACTATAAGCAACCTTAACGGTTTTACCTCTTTGAGTTGCTGGTGTCATTTTAGGTAAAGAAGTCGCAATTCTTATAGCTTCTTCCTTAATTTTAGGATGCGGCGCTCTTGCATCAATATTAATTACATTACCTTTTTCATCTACTTTAAAAAGTATAATAATCTTTTTTAAACCAACAGTTAATCCTAATTTACTTGGAAGATTTGCATCAAAATTTTTCAAAAAATGCCTTTTAACACCTAAGCTAAAGCAATTTTTAATTTCTTTTGAAGAACCTTTTTCACAACCAGGAAAAATTGGCGGCGTTTCTATGATAGTAAAAGATACTGGTTTTGATGATTTTTTAGTTAATTCTGTAAAAATATTACTTGTATCAACAGTTTTGCTTTTTGAAACATTTGTATCAGAAGTATTTAATGTTCCGCCTAAAGAATTTAAGTCTTCTTTCATTTTATCTAAAGAAGACTTCATCTTTTTATATTGATCAGAATTTTTATTAGATACATAAGAAAGGGATTTTTCTAAAGATAAGATAGCCTTTTTTAACCGTGCAATTTCTTGTTTTTTTAATGCTAGATTTTTTGCGTTATCTAAAGCATCTTGCTTTTCCTTTTTTTGTTTTAAAACTTTTAATTTATTTACCGATTTATTAGGAGAATCTTTAGCATCTAAGTTATTAGTATATGCCACAAGCATATCTTTATAGCTTTGTGAAGATTTGTTTTTATTCAACTTAAAAAAAGCTTTAAAATATTCTTCTGCTTTTATGTAATCTCCTAAATCATAAAAAAATTTAGAGCCAAAAATGGCTATTTTCTCTTGAGTAATTCCGTTATTTAATTCTTTATTTTTTTGTAAATATTTGGTTGTTTTTTCTAAATTTAACGCCTCAAAACTTTTAAGCGCTTTATTAAAATAAACTCTTGCCAAGTCTTTATTATCTTGTGCTTGTATAGAAAAAGAAAATATTAGTAATAATAATGTTAGTAGTAATCTCATTTTTTAGGAGTAATTGAAACAATGTTTTATTTGCATTGTAAAACTACTAAAATTTAATGAATTACTCTTCTAACTTCTCTCCTCTCATAAAGTAGTCTTTTTTTATTTCAGATAATCTTTTTTGTACATATTCGCTTTCTACTTTATCTAAATTTTTAAAAAGTTCATTATAGCTTTTATACTGTTTGTAAGCCATTTTTTTATCCTTATAAAGATCGTCTGTTATTTTAGCTACCTGAAATTTTGCATTGTGATTTTTACGGTTTTCTTCAAATGCTTTTTCATAAAAACGCAAAGCCATTTTAGGTCGTTTCATTTTATAATATGCAGATGCCAAACCATAATATTCTTCGTCTCGTTTTTCTTTACCAATAGTTGCTGCTCTTAAGTAATTAAACATTGCTTTAGAAAAATTTTCTTTTTTAATACCTATATGGCCTAAATAGGTAAAAGTCTTAAAATTAGTTGCATCTATTTCTGCTGCATTTTCAAATCTTACTTTTGCATTGTCAAAATCTTCTAAATTGTAATACACTTTACCTAACATTGTGTTTGTAAACAAATCCATAGGTTTTATACTATCTAGCTTTAACAAAATGGGTACAATCTCTTTATACTTTTTCTCTCTGTAAAATTGATTTACCTTCACCTTATTAATATTTATATGATTTGGTGCAACTGCTAATCCTTTATTAATAAACAAATAAGTAGAATCTTTTTCTCTTAACTTAAAAAAACTAAGAGCCAATTTTGAAATTGACTTTACATGTAAACTATCTTTATTATAAGTTTTGATAAAGCTATTTATCATACGATCTCTATCTTTTGTGTACGCATATGCTAAACCTAATTGATAAGAATAATGGGCATTTGTACTATCTTTTTCTATTAAATCTTTAAATAAAGAAATGGCTTTTTTGCTTTTTCTATACTGTAAATACAACTTACCCAACTGATATTCTAGAATTAAGTTTAAAGAATCTTTTGCCAGTAATTTCTCATAAATAGCAATTGATTGATTCGATTTACTTAATTTTTGATATGCTTTTGCCAATTTTAAACTCGCTTTTTTGTCTTCTTTAAAATCTAAAGCTTTTTCTAAATAATTCGCTGTTTCTTTATAATTATCGATAGATTCGTAAATAACAGCAGTTTTATAGTTTGACAAAAACGATTGGTCTTTTATTGCTTTTAGTTTTTTTAATGCTAAATGATATCTACCATTATCTGATAAACTATCTATCGCAGAAAAAGCCGAGGTTTGCGCCCCGACTTTTACTACCACAAATAGTAATACAATTAAAATTCTCTTTTTCATTTATTTTAAATTAGTTTACCAAAATAGTAAATGGTATGTTGTAACTAACCACAACTTTTCCGTCTTTATTTTCACCAGGAATCATTTTTGGCAAACTACTCATTACTCTTAAAACTTCCTCTTTGATTTCTGGATGTGGAGCTCTGGCTTGCAAATCTATAACCTCTCCATTTTTATCTATTTTAAAACCAACAAAAACTCTTTTTTTACCTGATGATAAGCCCAAATTATCTGGCAAGTTTGTATCAAAATTTTCAGAAAAGTGTTGTTGAATATTTTTATGAAGACAATTTTTATCTCCTTCTTCACACCCAGGGAAAGTCGGAGCCTTTTCTATTTTTAAAATATTTACAGAACTATCTTTAGAACTTCGCTTTTCAGTCTTTTTTGTTGTCCTATCCAATTTCATTAACATTGCACTAGCATTTCTTCCGTTTGGCATTTTATAAAGATGAAAACTAAATATTTCAGCAAACTCAGGACTATCTTTTACTCTTTCTTCAATTTTATTTTTCATTATTTCATATTCCTCTCTTTCATTATTAGATAAATCATTTATTGAAATTTTCTTTGCTCCTATTGGCGCTTCTCTTCCTATAAAATTATCTAAATATGTTTCTTTCTTTCCTTTTTCACTTACAAGAACCCCTTCTTGATTTCGATGTATTGTTTGTACTTCTTTTTTAGAAATTGAAATTTCCTTTAGTTCATTATCTGCACAAGAAGTATATAAAAGCATACTTGTTAATACAGGAATCAATACCAAATACTTTAACTGATTCATTTTTTTTGATTGTTTTTTCTTCATCATAATAATTCTTTTTTTTATTAATGTTTGTTTGTAAAATTGGTTGATAAATGCAATATCTTCAACCTGAAAAAAACTTGATAGCAATTTATTTATGTAATTTTCTTTGGGTTCATTTTTGATGGCAACTTCATCAGAAATATATTCGTGCACTAGCGTAATTCTTTTTTGGTAAATAAAAATCATCGGATTAAACCACATTATAATTTTTAAAAACTCAAACAATAATAAATCTAAAGAGTGCTTTTGAGTGCTATGTACTAACTCGTGCGCAATTATTTGTTCTTTTTGATTTTCTGGAATTTCTTCTCCTAAAAAAATATAATTAAAAAACGAAAATGCTTTTGATTGATTCGGGATTAAAACCAAAGTATACCCCACTTTTCTTACAAGTTTATAAGAATTTATAAGCTTGAATATCTGTATTAATTTTGATAAAAAAACCACTGTAAAAACAATAACACCAATGGCAAATATGATATCGATATAATTTATAGATTGATACCAAGTTGATTTCTGAATAACTGTTTCTGGAGAAATAACGACTTCTGGTAAGTACACAATATATTCTTGCGGAACCGCTTTTTGAAATGTTGGTATTTTAATTAATGGTAATAAAAAGGACAGTATTGGTGTACTTAACAAATACCATCTGTTTTTAGTGAAAAAGGTTTCTTTGCTTAAAAAGAAATCATAAATAGTTAAAAACAATATTTGAAATAAGATTACTTGAATTATATAATTAATCATAGCATTTAATTTTTTATTCTTTCTTATTAACTTCTTTTAAAATAGACTCTAACTCTTTAACATCCATTTTGTTTTCTTTTACAAAAAAAGACACCATACTTTTAAAAGACCCATTAAAATAACCATTCATTAATTTATGCAAACTCTGGTTGCTATAAGTTTCTTTATCTATTATTGGGTAATACATAAAACCTCTACCTAATGGTTTGTGCGCTACAAATTCTTTATTTTCTAAAATTCTTACTATTGTAGAAACAGTATTGTATGCTGGTTTAGGTTCTGGTAAAACAGCTATAATTTCTTTTACAGAGGCTTCATTTAAATCCCACAACACTTGCATTATTTGTTCTTCTGCTTTTGTTAATTGTTTGCTCATATTATAACTAAGTTTTTAGTTCAACAATACAAATATAACTAAAAAATTAGTTTAAACTAATTTTTTAGTTATAAATAAATGTAACAAACGTTTTATAACTTCGTCTTACAATAAAAGTACTTATGGATATTTTCTTACTAATTATAGGTTTCTTACTGGTTCTTTTAGGAATAGTAGGTTCATTTTTACCAATTTTACCTGGTCCTTTAACAGGTTGGTTGGGTTTGTTAATCTTACATTTTACATCTGTAATAGCAACTAATTGGACTTTCTTAGGAATTACATTGGCAATTGCAATTCTAATTTGGGTATTAGATTATATAATTCCGGCAATAGGAACCAAACGTTTTGGTGGCAGTAAAAATGGTGTTTATGGCACAACAATAGGTTTATTTATTGGTTTGTTTTTTATTCCGATTCCTTTTGGTTTGTTAATTGGTGCTTTTTTTGGCGCATTAATTGGCGAATTGATGTATAATAGTAAAGATACAAACAGAGCTTTAAAGGCTTCTTTCGGTTCGTTTATAGGAATTTTAGCTTCTGCAACTATAAAGTTTTCGGTATCTTTTGTTTTTGTAATTCTATTTCTGATGAAATTTTGGGAATACAAAGCTTCTTTTTTCTAATTCTAATTTTGATAAAAGATAGAAGTTTATAAAAAATTACGACATAAATTAGAGTTCTTTAAAAGCTTTCAAATGCACTTAGCCCTGATTGCAGCATTGTTTGAGCTCTTTTTTTATTATTTTTCTTAATAAAAAAAAGCGAGTGCGTAAAGCAGGAATAGCTTCAAAAAAAAAATGTTTAGTTTAGAGCAAAAAAAAAGCGTCCCATTTAAGGGAAGCTTTCCATTGGTTAACAAAACCACGACACTTTTTATAAAGTGCCAAACAACACAACTAAATGCTACTTCAACAAAAAGTAGCGGGCAAATATACAACGTTTTATGATATCTACAAGAAATATTTATTATTTTCTTGAAATCTACAATTGTTAAATTCTTGAAAGATTGTATCTTTGCAGTCTTTAAAAATTTATCATTAATATATAAGAAATGCAATTATCAGAACAAGAAGTTGTACGTAGAGAAAAGCTTACAAAATTAAGAGATTTGGGTATCAACCCTTATCCTGCAGAATTATTTCCGGTAGATACCAATTCGAAAGAGATTAAAGAGAACTTTGCGGAAGATAAACAGGTGGTTATTGCAGGTAGATTAATGGTAATTAATATACAAGGTAAAGCCTCTTTTGCACAGTTACAAGATGGTGAAGGTAGAATTCAGCTTTATTTTAATAGAGACGAAATTTGTACTGGCGAGGACAAATCTTTATACAATAATGTCTTTAAGAAATTATTAGATTTAGGAGATTTTGTAGGAATTACCGGAACACTTTTTACAACTAAAGTTGGTGAAAAAACCGTTATGGTTAAAGATTTTAAGTTATTATCTAAAGCTTTAAAGCCTTTACCAATGCCAAAAGTAAAAGACGGTGTTACTTATGATGCGTTTACAGATCCAGAGATGCGTTACAGACAACGTTATGCAGATTTAGTTGTAAACCCACATGTAAAAGAAGTTTTTATTAAAAGAACAAAATTGTTTAATGCAATGCGTTCTTTCTTTAATGATGCTGGTTATTTTGAAGTTGAAACGCCAGTTTTACAACCTATTCCTGGTGGTGCTGCGGCAAGACCATTTATTACACATCACAATTCTTTAGACATACCTTTATATATGAGAATTGCAAATGAGTTATATTTAAAAAGACTTATTGTTGGTGGTTTTGATGGTGTTTATGAGTTTTCTAAAAACTTTAGAAACGAAGGAATGGACAGAACACACAATCCTGAATTTACAGCTATGGAAATCTATGTTTCTTACAAAGATTACAACTGGATGATGGATTTCTGTGAGAAATTATTAGAACATTGTGCTATTGCGGTTAACGGTACTTCTGAAGCTACTTTTGGTGAACATAAAATTGATTTTAAAGCACCGTATGCTAGAGTTACAATGGCAGATTCTATTAAGCATTTTACTGGTTTCGATATTACAGGAAAAACAGAAGATGAAATTAGAGAAGCTGCTAAAGGCATGAATATTCCTGTTGATGAAACAATGGGTAAAGGGAAATTAATTGATGAAATTTTTGGTGAAAAATGTGAAGGAAACTACATTCAGCCAACATTTATTACAGATTATCCTAAAGAAATGTCGCCGCTTTGTAAAGAACATAGAGACAATCCTGAATTAACAGAGCGTTTCGAATTAATGGTTTGCGGTAAAGAAATTGCAAATGCATATTCAGAATTAAACGATCCGATTGATCAAAGAGAACGTTTCAAACATCAGCTTAAATTGGCTCAAAAAGGAGACGATGAAGCTACAGAATTTATAGATCACGATTTTTTACGTTCTTTAGAATATGGTATGCCTCCTACTTCTGGTATGGGAATTGGTATGGACAGGTTAATTATGTTTTTAACAAACAATCAATCTATACAAGAAGTACTTTTCTTTCCTCAAATGAGACCAGAGAAAAAAGCGCCTTCTATAGAGTTAAACGACGAAGAAAAAGCGGTTTTAGCTATGATTGAAAAAGCAGGAAAAATAGATTTAAACGATTTAAAAGCACAATCTGGTTTATCTAATAAAAAATGGGATAAAACAATTAAAGGCTTAACTAAAAAAGAAGTTGCAAAAGTTAGTAAAACAGACGAAGGTTTGTTTGTAGAAGCTTTGTAAAAGTTCTTTAAAGCAATATAAAACAAGGAATTACATTGCTGTAATTCCTTGTTTTTTTTTACCCAAAACTAGGTTGACTACTAATAAATTTTACTCTAAGTTTGTTACTATAAATAGAAATATTAATAAATGACAGATTATAAAAAAATTATCGAAAACATTTATCTTGATGTAAAAAATTCAGAAGATAATGGTAAAGTTGCCAACTATATACCAGAGTTAGGTTGTATTTCTGATGAAAATTTTGGTATTAGCATTACAACTATCGAAAAACAAAATTATGGTGTTGGTGATTTTGAAAAGAAGTTTTCTATCCAAAGTATTTCAAAAATCTTATCATTAACATTAGCTTATCAATTAGAAGGAGAAAACTTGTGGCAACGTGTAGATGTAGAGCCTTCTGGCAATCCTTTTAATTCTTTACAACAATTAGAATCTGATAAAGGTATACCAAGAAATCCTTTTATAAATGCTGGTGCAATTGTAATTTGCGATGTATTAATTGGTCATTTAAAAAACCCAAAAGAAGATTTTTTAGATTTTTGTAGAGAAATTGCAAACAATTACAATATTAATTACAACAAGAAAGTTGCTGAATCAGAAAAAAGAACTGGTTTTAGAAATGTTGCACTTTGTAATTTTATAAAATCTTTTGGTAACATTAAAAACAATGTAAATGATGTTTTAGATTTTTATTTTCATATCTGTTCTTTAGAACTAACGTGTAAAGAGTTAACAGAAATCTTTATGTATTTAACAGAAGATAATTACACAACTCATAAAGGAAACTCGATTATAACTGAAAGTCAAACAAAAAGAATTAATGCAATAATGCTTACATGTGGTTTTTATGATGAATCTGGTGAGTTTTCTTTTCGTGTTGGTTTGCCAGGTAAATCTGGTGTTGGTGGTGGTATTGTTGCGATTCATCCAGATAAATATTGTATTGCTGTTTGGAGCCCTAAATTAAATGAAAAAGGAAATTCTTTTAAAGGAATGTTATTTTTAGAAAATTTTACTACAAAAACAGCGTCTTCTATTTTTTAACAGTACTAATACAGATTTAAATTTCAATGAGTACATCTTTAAAAATTAACAAAAACGTTAAAGAAGTTTTTAGTTTTGCTTCTTTTTTAGAAACTACTTTTAAAGATGATGTAAATGCAATTTGTTTGCAGCGTTCTTTACAGGGTAATTTTGCTGAAATAATAGAAAAAATAATTTGTACTGATAAAATTACAGTAATCAGTGCAAAGGATTTAGCAGCTTTAAAATTGAGTACAAAAGGAAATGTAGCCCGAGAATTACTTTTAAATGACATGAAAATGTTAGAAGAAAAAGGAGCTGCACCTGTTTTAAATATCATAAAAAATTATGATGCAGATGATAGTTACCCTTTTTTTCCTACGGATGTTTACTCTTTTCACGTAGACAAATCGCCAATACCAACGGCAACTTATCTTTGTACTTATTACGGCGAAGCAAGTGAAATTGTTTCGAATTCTGAAGCAACACAAAAAATCTTGATTCCGGAAATACGAAAAGAATTATTAAAATTACACAACGGTAAAGAAGAAGGTTTTGAAACTTTTTTATCAGATTTTTATTTTGATTTGCATTACCAAGCAAATCCCAACGCACAAATTACAAATTTGGGCATTGGAAATTTCTGGAAATTAGCTGTAGATCATCCTACAAGTAAAGTTTTACCTTGTATACACAGAGCGCCAAAAGAAAAAGGGCAAACTCGTTTACTAATGATTTGTTAGGTGATTAGCCTTTAAACTTCATGCCTAAATGCACTACTTTTTTTGTTTCGAAAAAATCTTCTTCAAAATAATCTGGCAAATCATAAATTGTTGCAGAAGTATATAATTTAAGCTCTTCAGACAAATCACCTCCTTTTAAATATAAAATTCCGTTTTTTAAATCGTGATTTTGCTTTTTAGCAATTTTACCTTTTGTCCAACCAACAAAAGTTTCCATTTGTGCTACTGCTCTACTTACAATAAAATCGTAGGTATCGTTAATTTCTTCTACTCTACAATTCGAAGTTTTTACGTTTTCTAAACCTAAGCCTTCTTTAACTTCATTTACAACTTTAATTTTTTTACCAATAGAATCTACTAAATGAAATTGAGTTTCTGGAAATAAAATTGCTAACGGAATTCCAGGAAAACCACCACCAGTACCAACATCCATAACTTTAGAACCTGGTTTAAACTGCATAACTTTTGCAATACCTAAAGAATGTAAAACGTGGCGTAAATACAACTCGTCTATATCTTTTCTAGAAACAACATTAATTTTTAAATTCCAATCTTTATACAATTCTTGCAACTTGCTAAATTGTGTTATTTGTGTTTCTGATAAATTTTTAAAATATTTGTGAATGATATCCATCTTTGTAATGTTTGAATTGCAAAAATAGTTATTGTTAACAAACAATTAGTAACAAAACCTGACGTTTATCATAAAAAGCAATTTCAAAAAGATTATTTTTGCAAATCAATATTAAAACACTGAATGAAAACAATAACTTTCTCTAGAGTCGATAAAGCTAAATTCTTTAGAACTCTAAACAAAAGAGTAAATACATATTTTAAAGAAAACGATATTAAAAGAACAGGAAACTGGAAATTGTACTCAAAAGCAATTATTATGTTTTCTCTATTTTTAATTCCGTTTATACTAGTTTTAACTGTATCAATGCCACAATGGGCAATGGCTTTATTAATGGTTTTAACAGGTGTTGGTATGGCAGGCGTTGGTATGAATGTTATGCACGATGCTAACCATGAATCTTTCTCTAAAAGAAAATGGGTGAATAAACTAATGGGTAGCAGCATTTATATTTTAGCTGGTAACGTGTACAACTGGAAAGTACAACACAATGTTTTACACCATACATTCACAAACGTAGAAGGTCATGACGAAGACATTGACGCTGGTAGAATAATACGTTTTTCACAACATTCTAAATGGTTTAACATTCATAAATTTCAAAAATATTATTCTATTTTCTTATACGGTTTGTTAACAATAAACTGGGCAATTACTACAGATGTAAAACAAATGCGTAGGTATTTAAAAAGAAAATTATCTTATGGTAAATTTCCGAATCCTGCTACAGAATGGACAAAATTAGTAATCTCGAAAATAGCCTATTATGCACTATGGATTGCTTTACCAATTTTAGTATTAGATATTTCTTGGTGGAAAGTAATTATTGGCTTTTTTGTAATGCATTATACTGCTGGTATGATTTTGAGTTTGGTTTTTCAATTAGCACACATTGTACCAAATACAGACATGCCATTACCAGATAAAGACGGTAATTTAGAACACACTTGGGCAGTCCATCAATTATATACCACATCTAACTTTGCTCCTAGTAATTGGTTGGTAAACTTCTATACGGGTGGTTTAAATCATCAGGTTGAACATCATATTTTTCCACACATTTCTCATGTACATTATAATAAATTAGCTAAAATTGTAAAAGAAACTGCAAGTGAGTTTAATTTACCTTATAATGAATACGATACCATGCGTAAAGCAATTATAGAACATTTTAGACACTTAGGAGTTTTAGGAAAAAACCCAGAAATAGCATAACAAAAACACACAACTAACAGTAGTACACAATGAAACATCCATTATCGGACAGAATTAACAGTTTACCTGTTTCGCAAACATTAGCAATGGCTGCTAAAGCCAGAGAGTTAAAGGCAGAAGGAAAAGATATTATAAGTTTAAGTTTAGGAGAACCAGATTTTAACACTCCAGACTTTATAAAAGAAGCGGCAATAGAAGCTGTAAATCAAAACTATAATTCTTACACGCCAGTAGACGGTTATTTAGAGTTAAAAGAAGCAATTTGCACAAAATTTGAACGTGATAATAATATTAATTACAAACCAAATCAAATTGTAGTTTCTACAGGTGCAAAACAGTCTATTGCAAATGTTGCTCAAGTATTGTTAAACCCAGGTGACGAAGTTTTATTACCTGCACCATATTGGGTTAGTTATTCTGCAATATCTATATTAAGTCAGGCTAAATTTGTTGAAATTCCGTCTTCAATAGACGACGATTTTAAAATTACGCCAGCGCAATTAGAACGTGCAATTACGCCAAAAACAAAAATGATTTTCTTTAACTCGCCAAACAACCCAAGTGGTTCTATGTACAGCGAAGAAGAATACAGAGCTTTAGCAGCTGTATTAGAAAACCATCCGCAAGTTTATATATTATCAGATGAAATTTACGAACATATAAACTACGGTGCAAAGCCTTTTAGTTTTGCTGCCATAGAAAGCATGTACGATAGAACAATAACTGTAAATGGTTTAGCAAAAGCATTTGCCATGACAGGTTGGAGAATCGGTTATATTGGTGCCCCAGAATGGATTGCAAAAGCGTGTACTAAAATGCAAGGTCAAGTTACTTCTGGCACAAACTGTATTGCGCAAAGAGCTGCAATTACAGCTGTATTAGCGCCAGTTTCTAAAATACAATATATGGTAGACGAATTTAGAACTCGTAGAGATCTTGTTGTTGGTCTATTAAGAGAAATAGAAGGTTTTAAAGTAAATGTACCAGAAGGTGCTTTTTACGTTTTCCCAGATATTTCTGCATTTTTTGGCAAAACAATAGACGGTGTTACCATTGAAAATGCAAGCGATTTTTCTTTATTTATTCTAGAAAAAGCAAATGTTGCAACAGTAACTGGTGAAGCCTTTGGTGCGCCAAATTGTATTAGAATGTCTTATGCAGCATCAGAATTGCAGTTAAGAGAAGCAATTAAAAGAATTAAACAAGCTTTAAGTTAAAAGCAAAACATAAATTATTTAAAAATCCATCTTGTTTTAAGATGGATTTTTTTTTGTTTTAGCGTGCCCTTTCAGGTCAGGCTTTTGCACTCGCTTTTTGTTCATACTTCACAAAAGAGCTCAAACAAATGCTGCAATCCTTCACGCATGCATACTTGCCAACTATTTTAAATAAGCTATTAAATAGAAATCATAACCAATGCAAATACAAATAAAGAAACTTGTAAAATAACTGCAGTTTGACTTTCTTGTCTTGTTTGATGATTAAAAACAAAGCTTTTTATTTTAGAAATAGACTTTCCTTTTTCTCTAACAATACTATTTTTTATTACTTTCTTATAACTAGAAGTTAAAATTCCTCTTTCTAATACGGTAGTTGATTGTAAATATTTCATGGTATTTGGTTTTATTGATTTATACTAAGAAGACGACATCTAACACTCTTTGTTACAGACTAAAAGTTTCTAAAAAGTAAAATAAATTCATTTTTCTAGCGTTGATGGTTTACGACAACGAGAAAAAAATTGATAAAAATTTTCTATCAACAACTAAATTGCATCTTATGCTTAAAAAATTCTTTATTATTTGCTCTGGTGCAGATAAAAATCTTCTAAATAATTGTGCCGACGGAGAGCAAAATAAATATGTTGGTATTGGTGCAACTGTATTTTTTACAGCAATTATGGCTACAATTTCTGCAAGTTATGCGTTATATACTGTTTTCGATACTGTTTTTACTGCTCTTATTTTTGGAGTAGTTTGGGGTTTGCTAATTTTTAATTTAGACAGATTTATAGTGGCTACAATTAAAAAAAGAGATTCTAAATGGAAAGAGTTTTTACAAGCATCACCAAGAATTATATTGGCAATTATTATTGCAATAGTTATTTCTAAACCACTAGAATTAAAGTTATTCGAAAAAGAGATCAATCAGGTTTTGTTAACAGAAAAAAATCAAATGACTTTAGATAACAAAACTCAAATAGCCGCACAATTTAATCCGGAAATCGCTAAAATTAATAGCGAAATCGATGCTTTAAAAACTGAAATCGTCGAAAAAGAAATTATTACTAATGCGTTATATGACACTTATATTGCCGAAGCAGAAGGAAGAAAAGGAACCAAACTATTAGGTAAAGGACCTGTCTATAAAGAAAAAAGAGAAAAACACGATACTGCTTTAGCTGAATTAAACCAACTTAAAAAAGACAATGCTGCAAAAATAGAAACCAAAGAATTAGCAATTGCCGCTTTAATTGAAAATCAGAAATTAAATGAGTCTAAAACACAACCCATCATTGCAAATTTTGACGGTTTGATGGCTCGAGTAAATGCATTAAACAAATTGCCTTGGTTGCCATCATTTTTTATTTTCTTGTTGTTTTTAGCCATAGAAACATCGCCAATTTTTGCAAAGTTAATTGCTCCGAAAGGTGAATATGATTTTAAACTAGAAGAACAAGAATCTGCTATTAAAACTTGGGTGCAACAACAAGTACACCAAAGAGAAGTAATGTTGGCTGCTGATATAGACTTGAATAATAAAGTCTATAAAGATATGGCCGAAGAAGAAGAGTTGTATAAATACAAACAAAAAATGGCTCGCGATTTAATGAAATTGCAAGCCGATTCTTTTTATAAAAAGCAACAAAAAATGTTGTAATGCTATTTGTTAGCAGGTAGTTGCGTTAGCGATTGCAACGGCATCCTTTTTTGAGGTACGAAAAAAAGATATAGTGAAAAGCGCGACCTGAAAGGTAACGCCCAACTTCTCGATACAATTTTCTTTAAGAAATTTACTCGAAGCTGCTTACTCTTTTTCTGCCATTTTTTTAACGTAATCTGTAATAATTACAATTTGTGTTGGCCCTACTTTACCTTCTATATATTTTGCATTTTCGTGATCTAAAGAAATTCTGCGAACTGCTGTACCTTGTTTGGCAACCATACTAGAACCTTTTACTTTTAAGTCTTTAATTAAAACAACAGAATCTCCGGCTTGTAAAATAGCACCATTGGCATCTCTATGAATAATTTTTTCACTTTCGTCTAAATGATCTCCAGATTCTTTAGCGTAACGTAAATCGTCATCTTCTAAATACATCATATCTAACAAATCTTGTGGCCAACCTTCGTTTTTTAAACGAGAAAGCATTCTCCAAGCAACAACCTTTACAGCTCTGTGCTCAGACCACATAGCATCATTTAAACAACGCCAATGATTGGCATCTGTAGCTTCTGGATTTTCTATTTGAGTTATACAAGTTTCGCAAGCTAACAAACTACCATCTACACCACCTGTAGAAGTTGGTTTTACTTCGTAAATTGATAAATTATTTGTTGCAGTACATAATTCGCATTGGTTACCGCTTCTGCTTTCTAATTCTTGTTGTAAACTCATTATTTATTTTTTATACAGCAAAAGTACATTTTAAAATTAGTTATACTAATTACTGCTGCACTTTTAAGATTAAAAGATTTTTACTGTTTTTAATTTCTGTTTGATTTAGCATCATTTTTACATACTCGCCATTTAAGTATTTTTGGGCTTGGTCTTTATAATGCTTGCTAAATACACGACCAGATTGACCTGTTGGTATAATAGCCAAACTATTTTCTACATCAGAAAAATCGACAACTCTTCTTGTAGATGGTCCTGCTTTTACTTTGTAATATCCTGTAGAATCGATATCGTAAATTTGATTGTTTATTACTTGGTCTCCGCCATTGGTTCTAAACGGGCCAACATTAAAGTATTTTCTAAGCAAAGCTACTTCGCCAACAGCATGTTTGTGTTCTACGGTTAGTACTCTTTCCCATTTCCAGCCAGCAACATTGGCTCCTAATTGATTTTCTAAAAACTGAAATGCTTTTTTAAATGATGTAGTAACTATCTCTTGTTTGGTTTCTATTTTATTAACAGTATTCACATTATCCCACCAAACAGAATTTTCTCTTTTTGCTTGAACGGGCAACACTTTTTCTACAAAAGGCGTGTTTATAAATTGAAAATATCCTTTTTGCATTTCGTCTGCAAAAGTATTTTTTTGAAACTCGTAAATAAATCTATTATAAATTGTAGGCGCAACTTCTTCTTTATCGAAATTACCTTGCCATTTATTTAAAATAGCAACGGCTGTTTTTTCACTTGCAGAAAAATCACTTTGATCTAATGCTGCTATTAAATCCTTAGAAATTTCTGGTATAACGGGCGATGTAACATCCATAAGCATTTTTGCAACATCTTCTTTAGACCAATCGTTTTTAGGAGTTAACAAATTTTCTATTCTTTTAGCTCTATCTTCTACTAAATAATAACCAGGATATAATTTATTCTGAATAGAATCTGGTTGATTATTTGCAGAATATACATAATTACTTGTAGGGTTAATGGCTTGCGGATTTTCATCAAAATCTATATAATTTAAAATCTCATCTGTACCAGAAGATCCGTTTAAAAATGTTTTTGTGTACAAAGAATCTCTGTAATTATACAATTTACCAGAAGCAAACCATGCAATATTATTTTTAGCATCTCCGTACATCATATTTAAACCAGGCGCATGCAGCTTACTTGCCCCCTTTTTAAAATCTGATAAAGATTTTGCATGAGAAATTTCATAAGCAACATCCATTATTTGGTTTTCTAACATGGTATAAATCCATTGCATTGCTATTGGTTTTTCTGTTTGCAATTGGTCTATAATTCCGTTCATTAACGGCCCATGTTTACTAACTTTTATTGTGTACAAAGAATCATTAGCGTCTTTAACTTTTAATGTTTTTTCAATTTTCTTGTAATTTAGGACTTCATTTTTGTACAAATATTGGTTTTCATTTTCTGGGTTGTTCTGTTCAATATAAAAATCGATATCATCGTTCTCGAACATTGTTAAACCATATGCGTAATCTTTATTATGTCCTAAAAGAGGAAAAGGAACTAATGCCAAATGAAAACCATACATTTCATAATTTGGAGTTTTTATATGTGCTTGATACCAAACAGAAGGTTGCGAATAACCAATATGAGGATCGTTTGCAAAAATTACCTTTCCGTTTTTTGTTTTATCTGCGCCAATAACCCAAGAATTACTTCCAATAAAAGGAGCTATTGGCAATACTGCTGTAAGATTTTGCATTGCTTCTGAAAAAGCACCTGTTATTTCTGCATTCTTTTCGTTAGGAATTAGTGTTAAATTTTTATCTTCTACACCAATCAATTCATTAAAATATGTGCTACCTAATTTTTCTTTAATTTCATTAAGCATTGGATCTGTTTTATGCGCAATTGCAAAACTAAAAGCCATATAACCAAATACATTATACATATCTTTTAGCGTATATTTTTCTTTTTTTACGCCAACCAATCGATATTCTATCGGTGTTGTTCCGTTTTCTATATATTGATTTATTCCGTCTAAATAAGCCATAGCCATTTTATAAGCTTCAGAATTCTTATCTAAATTTTGTATTGTTTCTTCTGATGCTTCTTCGATTCCTAAACCAGAAAATAGTTTATCTGTGCGTATTAACTTTTCTCCGAAAATTTCAGCCAACCTTCCGGCAGCAATTCTTCTAATCAGTTCCATTTGCCACAATCTATCTTGCGCATGCACATAACCTAAAGCCACATATGCATCTTTTTGGTTTTCTGCTGTTATGTGTGGCACACCTATTTCATCAAAATAAACCGCTACATCTTTTGTTGTATTTTTTAATTGAATTTCGCCATTGTATGTTGGTTTTAAACTATTAAAATAAATCCAACTTGCTATTCCTAAACTTATTATTATAACAATTAAAATAGCTACGGTTTTTTTGATAATTTTCATCGAAATGTGTTTCATAAATCCAAAGATAATAGATTTAAATTGTATTTTTGAAACTGATTATTAAATCATACTTCATGAAAAAAATTCAAATGGTAGACCTTCAAGGTCAGTATGCAAAAATTAAAGACTCTGTAAATAATTCTATAGAACAAGTACTAAATACATCGGCTTATATTAATGGTCCTTTAGTTCATGAATTTCAGGCAGATTTAGAAAAATATTTAGGTGTTAAACACGTAATACCTTGTGCAAATGGTACAGATGCATTGCAAATAGCAATGATGGGCTTAGGTCTAGAACAAGGTGATGAAGTTATAACAGCAGATTTTACGTTTGCTGCAACTGTAGAAGTAATTGCGCTATTAAAACTAACACCAGTTTTAGTTGATGTAGATGAAGATACTTTTAATATTAATATAGATGCATTAAAAAAAGCAATTACACCAAAAACAAAAGCCATTGTACCGGTTCATTTATTTGGACAAGTTGCCAATATGGATGCAGTAATGGAAATTGCAAAAGAACATAATTTGTTTGTTATTGAAGATAATGCACAAGCAATTGGTGCAAATTATACTTTTAAAAATGGTAAAAAACAAAAAGCAGGTACTATTGGTAATGTAGGTACAACCTCATTTTTTCCTTCTAAAAACTTAGGTTGTTACGGAGATGGCGGTGCTATTTTTACAAATGATGATGCACTTGCACATACAATTAGAGGAATTGTAAATCACGGAATGTATACACGTTATTACCATGATGTAGTTGGTGTAAACTCTAGATTAGATTCTATACAAGCGGGCGTTTTAAAAGCAAAATTACCGCTTTTAGATAGTTATTGCAATGCAAGAAGAAATGCTGCTAGATTTTACAACAAAGCATTTGCAAACAATCCTAATATTATTACACCAACCACAAAATCGAACGCGACTAACAGTTGTGGTGAAATTTGTGATGTTTGTGATTGTCATGTTTTTCATCAATACACATTGCAAATTACAAATGGTAAAAGAGATGAACTACACAAGCACTTGTTAGACAACGGTATACCGAATGCAATTTATTACCCTGTTGCTTTACACGCACAAAAAGCATACAAAGACGATAGATATAATGAAACGGATTTTCCTGTTACTAACAAGCTAATTCAAACGGTAATTTCTTTACCAATGCACACAGAATTAGATACAGAACAATTAGAATTTATTACAAATACAATAAATAACTTTATCAAATAACAACTTTCTATGAAAAAGATATTGGTTACAGGTGGTTTAGGTTTTATTGGTTCACATACAGTTGTAGAACTTCAAAATAAAGGTTTTGAAGTAGTTATTATAGACGATTTATCGAACACAACACTTAGTGTTTTAGATAATATTGCTGATATAACTGGTACTAAACCAGAGTTTCATCAAATTGATTTACGTATTAAAAGCGATGTAAATAATTTTTTTAAAAACAATAAAGTTGACGGGATTATTCATTTCGCAGCTTTTAAAGCTGTTGGAGAAAGTGTTCAAAATCCTTTAGATTATTACGAAAACAACATTGGTAGTCTGGTTTACATTTTGCAAGAAATGCGAGATAGAAATATCGATAACTTTATCTTTTCTTCTTCTTGTACTGTATATGGGCAAGCAGATGAATTACCAATTACCGAAAATGCACCTGTAAAAAAAGCGGAATCTACTTACGGAAACACCAAACAAATAGGAGAAGAAATTATACAAGAAACATGCAAAGCGCATGGTTTAAATGCAATTGCTTTGCGTTACTTTAACCCTATAGGCGCACATGAAAGTATTAAAATTGGTGAGCTGCCTATTGGTGTTCCTCAAAATTTAATTCCGTATGTTACACAAACCGCAGCAGGAATAAGAAAAGAATTATCAGTTTTTGGTGATGATTACAATACAACAGACGGTACAGCAGTAAGAGATTATATTCATGTGGTTGACTTAGCCAAAGCACATATTGCAGCATTACAACGTCTGTTAGAGAAAAACAATAAAGAAAAATTTGAGTATTTTAATGTTGGCACAGGTACAGGAAGTTCTGTTTTAGAAGTAATAAAAGCTTTTGAAAAAGCCGCTAAAAAATCTTTAAATTACAAAATTGTTGGCAGACGAGAAGGTGATATTACAGCAGCTTATGCAGATACAACTATTGCCAATAAAGAATTAAATTGGCAAACAGAAAAATCTTTAGAAGAAGCATTAGCATCTGCCTGGAAATGGCAACAGCAACAAAATAAATAGCTTTTTTAAAAAACAAATTCTAGAAGAAATCACTATAAATTGACGTATTTTATGTTAATTTATAGTGATTTTTTGTGTTTTTTATCAAAAATTAACCAAAAATGAGTTTTTATAT
The DNA here is from genome assembly GCF_002005425.1 of Polaribacter sp. BM10. Taxonomy (GTDB): domain Bacteria; phylum Bacteroidota; class Bacteroidia; order Flavobacteriales; family Flavobacteriaceae; genus Polaribacter; species Polaribacter marinaquae. The sequence goes on from NZ_CP019704.1 coordinate 1,537,335, forward strand.
GACAATTATATTCCGCTAGCATTATCATATTTACAATTGCAACCAACTTCTATTTTCAGATTCTTATTTCTAGCGTTTATCTTAGGATTTTAACACTTCTAAATTGACATCGCTTTTTTATCGCTCTAACTTTGCAGTATATTAATTACAATGATACTAGAAAACATGAAACTGATTAAAATTAAAAGAAAAACACGTTTAGAAAAGCGTTACACACCAAAAATGGGTAGACTTCACACAAACGTAACTTACATTAAAAAAACAATTTTAAACGTAATACCTATTAAAACGGTACATAAATATAGAGAAACATATTACGGTCAAATAAAAGATTGTAGCGATTGTGTTTTAGCTAAATAAAAGATCAAATCTCAAAACAAATGTTTTGAGATTTTTTTTAGTTTTAATTTAACAGCAAAACAATAAATCTTCACTTTCTATTTTAGTAACTTTAAAGTCTTAAAATCAACTAAAATGAAAAAAATATGTATTGCTTTTATAGCAATTGCAAGTTTTATAGCTTGTAACAATTCTTCCAAAGAAAAAACAAAAGAGCTTCGTGTTAATTACAAAAAAATCGAATTAGACAATGGTTTAGATGTAATTTTTCATGTAGACAAATCAGATCCTGTTGTTGCAGTAGAACTAATGGTTCATGTTGGTTCTGCAAGAGAAAAAGAAGGTAGAACAGGTTTTGCTCATTTATTTGAACACTTACTATTTCTAGAATCAGAAAACTTAGGAAAAGGTGGTTTAGATAAAATGAGTGCAAGAATTGGTGGTTCTGGGGCTAATGGCTCTACTTCTAGAGACAGAACAAACTACTTACAAACAGTGCCAAAAGATGCTTTAGAAAAAATGATTTGGGCAGAGGCAGATAAACTTGGGTATTTTATAAATACGGTTACAGAACCTGTTTTAGCAAAAGAAAAACAAGTTGTAAAAAACGAAAAAAGACAAAGTGTAGATAATAGACCATACGGACACAACCAATACGTAATTGGTAAGAATTTGTATCCAAAAAATCATCCTTACAATTGGCAAGTAATTGGTTCTTTAGAAGATTTACAAAATGCAACTTTACAAGATGTAAAAGATTTTTATAAGAAATGGTATGTGCCAAATAATGCTACTTTAGTACTTTCTGGAGATATTAATATTGAAGAAGCTACAAAATGGGTTCATAAATATTTTGATGAAATTCCTAAAGGCGAAGAAATTCCTGCTTTAGAAAAAAAACCAGGTGAAGTAAAGGAAACAAAGTTTTTATATTACGAAGACAATTTTGCAAGAGTGCCACAATTAACAATGGTTTGGCCAAGTGTAGAAATGTATCACGAAGATTCTTACGCTTTAGAAGTTTTAACTCAGTATTTATCAGACGGAAAATCTGCACCACTTAACGCTGTTTTAGTAGACGATTTAAAATTAACATCTAATACAGTAATGTACAATTACGCATCTGAATTGGCTGGTGAAACTCAATTAATTGTAAGAGCTTTTAATGGTAAAAATTTAGATGAAGTAAAATCTGGTATAGAAAAGGGGTTTGCTAAGTTTGAATCTGAAGGTATTTCTGATAAGGATTTACAAAGAATAAAAGCAGGACAAGAAACTCAATTTTACTTAGGTTTATCGAGTGTCTTAGGAAAAGGTTCTAACTTAGCATCTAACAACACCTATTTAGGCAATCCTGGTTTTGCCACAGAAGACATTAAAAAAACATTAGCAGTTACTAAAGACGATGTTATGCGTGTTTACAATACGTACATTAAAGATAAAAACTACATAGCAACTAGTTTTGTTCCTAGAAATAGCGCAGAACTTGCTCTTAAAGGCTCTACTCTAGCAGATGTTGTTGAAGAAAAAATTGTGAATGGCGCAGAAGAAACTTTTGACCCTAAAATTGCAGCTACTTATAAAAAAACTCCATCTTCTTTCGATAGAAGTACAGAACCAGAATATGGTAAAGCACCCTCATTAGCAGTTCCAAAAGTTTACGAAGCAGGTTTAGAAAATGGTTTAAAAATTTACGGGATCGAAAATAATGAAGTTCCTTTAGTGCGTTTTAACTTGACTATTGATGGTGGACAGTTATTAGAATCTTTAGATAAATTGGGGGTTGCTAATTTAACTGCAGACTTATTAAATAAAGGAACTAAAAACAAAAGCGTACAACAATTAGAAGAAGCTATTCAAGAATTAGGTGCTTCTATCTACATTTACGCAACTAAAGAAAACATTACTTTAAGCGGAACAACTTTAGCTAAAAACTATACAAAAACTTTGGCTTTAGCAGAAGAAATGTTATTAAAACCAAGGTTTGATGAAACAGAATTTGCATTACTTAAAAAAGCGACTATTTCTAATTTAAGACAACAAGAAGCAAGTCCAAACTCGGTTGCAAGAAATGCATACAATACTCTAATTTATGGTGAAGACAACATCCGATCTAAAAACACATTAGGTACAATTTCATCAGTAGAAAACATCTCTATTGAAGATTTAAAAGAATACTATAACAATTACATTTCTCCTTCTGTAGCAAAAATGTTGATTGTTGGTGACATTACAGAAGATGCTGTGGTAAATTCATTAGCCTCTTTAAACACAAATTGGAATGCTAAACCTGTTACAATTCCAACATATAAAACACCAGAAGCTCCTACCAAGCCAGTAGTATATTTTTATGATATACCAAATGCAAAACAATCTGTTTTACAATTTGGCGCACCAGCGTTAGCGGCAACAGATAAAGATTACTACGCAGCATCTGTAATGAATTACATTCTTGGTGGTGGTGGTTTTGCGTCTCGTTTAACGCAAGAATTAAGAGAAGGAAAAGGATATACTTACGGCATTCGTTCTGGTTTTTCAGGAACAAAAGCAAAAGGTACGTTTACAATTTCTAGTGGTGTACGTTCTAATGTTACTTTAGAATCTGCACAAGCAGTTAAGAAAATTTTAGAAGAGTATCCTACAACATTTTCTGATAAAGATTTAGAAACAACCAAAGGTTTCTTAATTAAAAGTAATGCCAGAGCTTTCGAAACTGCTGGTGCTAAACTAAGAATGTTATCTAATATTGCAAATTACGGTATGAAAGCAAATTATATAAGCGATCGAGAAAAAACCGTAAATAACATGACTAAAGAAAGAATTTCTGAATTGGCAAACACATACGTAAATCCTAATAAAATGATTTGGTTGGTTGTTGGTGATGCAGAAACACAATTAGAAAGAATGAAAGAATTAGGTTATGGTGAACCGGTTTTATTGAACGAAAGACAAAAGAAAATTAAGAATTAAAATCTTAATTTATAAGCATAAAAAATCCCAATTTCAATATTTTTGAAATTGGGATTTTTATTATTAACCAATTCAAAAGAACATTAATTTTTTATAATTCTTTTACCAGATACTCCTTTATCTGTGATAATTTTCACCAAGTAAAAACCTTTAGACAATCTCGAAAAATCTAAAGTAGATTTATTAGATTTCATAACATTTTTACCTGATAAAGAATACACCTTAACCTCTTGTAGGTTTAATCCTTCGCTTAACTTTATACTTAAAATATCATTTACAGGATTTGGATAAAAAACAATATTGGTATCTAAGTCTATATTTTCTAAAGAAAGTACTTTTGATCTACAATCTGTAGCATCTGCAACAAACTCACTTTTAGTATCTTTAGACCAAGTAGACAAATAACTTGCATTTATATCGTCTACTAAAATACAAGTTAAATTAGGTGTGTTTGAAGCCGTAAAAGAAGTAATATTTGCGTTATTTCCGTTTTGCATATTTAATGTAACTAAATTAGGATTGTTACTAACATCTACAGTTGTTAAATTAGACAAACTACTAATATCTAAAACATCAAAATTATTATTACTTGCAATTAAGGTTTGTAAAGCCATTGTTGTTGTTTTTTGTACAATTTTAGTTTTACCTGTAGATTTAGCAATGGTATTAAAACTAGAACCTGTTAGCGGACTTAAATCTGTAATTCCATTTCCTGAAACGTCTAAGGTGGTAATTCCTGTAAATGCTGCCAAACCTTCTACATCTGCAATACCTGAACCGCTTAAATCTAATGTACCTGTATATGCTGCTGCTTCTGCTATGGTTATTTCTCCATCATTGTCGGCATCTAATCCTGCAACTGCTAATAATGCAGCTGTTGTTGCTGGATTTGTCATTACAGACCAAACTGTTGAGCAGTCTGTGTTGAAAGAGGTGTGAGGATCAATATCTGTTACCCACTGATATAAAGACACATCTGGTACTTGAATACATTTAAGATTTAAATTATTTCTGGTATCAAAACTTAATGGCCCACCTGATTGAGAATAACCGTTATCTAAATTAAGTGAAACTAAAGAGTTATTAGCAACTCTTATTTCATATAAACGAAGACCAACTGAAGCACTTAAATCTAAAGTATTTAATTGATTATTATTTAAATGAACATATACTAATTTAGTATTATTGCTAAAATCTATTTGCCCTGAAAGCAAATTATTTTCAGCCTTAAATGAACTTAAATTTAGTTTATTGGTTAAATCAACACTTGTTATTTGATTATTATTAATATGTAAATTACCTAACAAATTATTATTAGTTATATCTAATGTTGTAAGCATATTATTATTTAAATATAACTTTGTTAAATTTGTATTTTGGTTTAAATTTATAGTTGATAAAGAGTTTGAGTCGAGATTAATCTCTTCTAAATTTACATTACCACTTACATCAATAGCTGAAATTTTATTACCTTGTGCTCTAATTTCTTTAAGATTTGAATTATTACCAAGAATTAAATTAGTTATTAAATTATTTTGAACCCTGATATGAGTCAAATTTGTGTTATTTGACAAGTTTAAACTCCCTGCAATTGAATTATTTCCAGCTTCGAGGGTAATAAGACTTGTAAAATCTTCAATACCTGTTAAATCAGTAATTTTTGGTGTTGTACTACTGCTACAATTAGATGTACAATAAAGATATAAAGTTCCAACATATTCAATATCAGATGTAAATACCTGTCCATTAACAACCCCATCAGAGTCTATATTAAAATTGATTAATATTTGTTCAAAAACTGGATCAGGTATCAATGTTATTTGTTGTGAGCTACAACTTGTATTATAAACATGTTGAGCATCTTTACTTGTCCAATTTGTATTAGAATAGGTTGCATCATCAACTTCAACACAGGTTAAACTTGGGTTGTTCGTAATATTAAACGCTAAAGGATTAACAACTGTGTTAATTAAGGTATTAAAACTATTTTTTAAATTAAGAGAAGCTAATTGATTATTACTTAGATTTAATGTCTCTATTTTTTTATTCTTTGAAAGATCTAAACTAGTAATACTATTATTAGATACATCTAAATTTACCAAATTTAAATTACTGTTAAGGTTTAAATTAATTAATTGACTTGAAACAATATTAAGTGTCTCTAAATTTGTATTTGCAGAAAGATCTAAACTATTGACATCAGAGCCTATTATAGATAATATCTTTAGATTTGGGTTGCCAGAAGTATCCAGGGAGTTAATTTTCCCATCGAATTCTTTAAATTCTTCTAAATTTGGTAATCCTGATATATCAACATTTGAAATGTTATTATAACCCAATTGCACATATTCTACATCAGGTAAATTTCCAAAAGTTATAGATGTTGCATTAGAATTTAGAGAAAAGGTAATTCTTTTTAATTTTGTATTGTTAGAAAAATCTGCTGTTATTAACCCTGGATTTCCTCCAAAAGCTCCAAAGTTTTCTAAATCTCTAAAACCTTCTAAACCTGTTAATAAACTTAAACCAATATTTGATACGCTTAATCTAGTAACTGTATTAATTCTATGAGTATACACCTCTCCATCATTTGCAGTTCCATTTCCCATACTTGCTAAGTCACCTAGAGCAACAACATTACCATCTCTATCGTGCGTTTCTAAATAATTTTCAAATGCTGTATCTGGTACACTTGTAGTTGGATACATACAATCTGTACTAAAAGAGGCTGAACCATCTACTTGATTTGAAAAATTTGCAGTCCAATAAGCAGCATCATCTACCTGAACACAAGTTAAACTCGGGTTCAATTGAGCGTCAAAATAAGAGATTGTAGTATTTGCAATATTTTTTAAGTTTAAAACACTTAAATTATTAGTATGTAACTCTAAAAAGCTCGCATTAACATTTAAACTCAAATCTAAACTTTCAATATTATTTTTGCTACAAACTAACCATTCTAATGCCGTATTTTTAGAAACATCTAAATCAGTTAAATTATTTTCTCTTAACCAAAGTTGCTTTAAAGCCAAATTTTTTGCAACAGAAATAGTTATTAAACTATTAGAGTTTAAGAATAGATTCTCCAGTAAAACATTATCACTTACATCAACAGATGTTAAGTTATTAGAACTCGCACTCAATTCTACTAAAGCCGTAAAATCTTGAATCCCTGTTAAATCTGAAATAGATTGATTTGAAATGTTTAAATTACTTACAGTATTAATATTAGACGTAGTTACTTTGTCATCATTTAAAACACCATTTCCCATAGCGTTTGCTTCTAAGAAAGCTTCAAAATTATCATCTGGCACATAGGTTGAGGGATTGTTACAGTCTTCATTAAATATGGCTCCATTATTTTGATTCCAAGTTGACATCCCCATAATAGGAACACCTGCATCAACTTCTACACATGTTAACAAATCATTACCTTGAAATTGTACATAAGAAATATTTGCAGTTATCCCTGTTTTTAAATTTACAGAGGTTAATAAATTGTTATTAGTAATCAATAAATTTTCTAAAGCTACTAAAGTAGATAAGTCATAAGATGTAATTGCTACCAAACCTGAAGTAGAAAACTCTTTTAAACTAATTAAATTTGTAACATTTATAGATGCTAAAGTGGTTAAGTTTTGTAGGTGTAATTTTTCTAAGTTATCTACCCCAGTAAAATCAAGACTATTCATCATATTAGAGGTGGTTACACTCAACTCTATTAAACTTGATAACCCTGTAATATTTAAATTGGTAAGATTTGTGAATCCATTAATTCTAAGTGTTTTTAAATTTGTGTTAGAAGATAAATCTACATCTGTTAAAGCAGTTTCATTACCATAAAAAGAAAATTCTTCTAAAGCTGTAAAATCTTCTATACCATCTAACCTTGTAATACCCAAATACTGTAAAGTTAAAGTGGTTACTCCACTAATGTTAGCAGTTAACACACTACCATCTACAGTACCAGAATCATAACCTAAATTAATTAACGCTTGTTCAAAATTCGAGTCTGCAATAGCTGTTGTGGTTAAAGAGTTTGAACTACTTTTTTTACTAATGCTTTCAAACAAACTACTATTTAAAAAAGCAACAAATAAGAATAAAAATAATTTTGTTTTCATAATTATATTTTAAAATTAACAATCAAATATGACATCCGTAAAAGCCTTTTAAAATGCAGAATTCTTATAGAACATAGAATTTATTTTACAATCGGCAGACATAATTTCATAAAACAAAATTAAGCTCTTAACACCTTTTTACTTCAAGGTAAAACACCCTTACTTTTAGGTATTATTCCATAAAAACAAAAAACCCGAGCAAAATGCTCGGGTTTCATATAGATTTTTAATGTTTTCTTATTCAAAAATAGCCCCACTCGCAGCAACACTTCTATCTATTTTACGCATTAAACCTTGTAAAACTTTACCTGGTCCTACTTCTATAAACTCTGTTCCTCCATCAGCAATCATAGCTTGTACACACTGTGTCCATTTTACTGGCGCAGTTAATTGTGCAATTAAATTCTCTTTAATTTCTTCTGGATTTGTAACTGCTTTTGCAACTACATTTTGATATACCGCACAGGTTGGCTCACTAAAAGTTGTAGCTTTAATTGCAGCGGCTAATTCTTCTCTTGCGGGCTCCATCATTGGTGAGTGAAATGCACCTCCAACTGGTAATATCAATGCTCTTCTTGCTCCTTTTTCTGTTAAAACTTCACAAGCTTTTTCTACCGCTTCAATTTCTCCAGAAATCACTAGTTGTCCTGGGCAATTGTAATTTGCAGCAACTACTACCCCATCTATGGCTGCACAAGTTTCTTCTACAACATCATCTGCCAAACCTAAAACTGCTGCCATTGTAGACGGCGCAATTTCACAAGCTTTTTGCATTGCCAAAGCTCTTTTAGAAACCAATGTCAATCCGTCTTCAAAAGATAAAACTCCGTTGGCAACTAAAGCAGATAATTCACCTAAAGAATGTCCTGCAACCATTTCTGGTTTAAAAGAATCTCCTAAAACTTTTGCTAAAATTACCGAATGTAAAAAAATAGCAGGCTGCGTAACTTTTGTTTCTTTTAATTGTTCTGCAGTTCCTTCGAACATAATATCAGTAATCGAGAACCCTAATATGTCATTTGCTTTTTCGAAATATTCTTGTGCTAATGCAGATTTTTCGTACAAATCTAACCCCATTCCTGTAAATTGAGCTCCTTGTCCGGGAAAAATATATGCTTTCATTTTTATTCTTTTTTTGTTGTTTGTGGGGCAAAAATAACCTTTTTATTAGAGACTATAAAACCGTGATTTTATAAGGTTAAAACTTGGAGGCATTTGAAAGTAATTCTATTTTTGTTTAATCTATTTATTTTTTTATAAAACAAAACTAATATTTAGTACCTTCGTTCATATGAAAGAAAAAGACAAACAATTAGCCGATACTATTTATCTTGTACTTGCTGCATTATTCATCGCTTCTTTGGTTGCTTCAAATTTAATTTTTCAAAAGTTTTTTTATTGGGAACCTTTTGGAATATACAGATTCGAAATCTCTGTTGGTATCTTGCCGTATCCCATTACTTTTTTAATCACAGATATTTTATCAGAAATTTATGGTAAAAAGAAAGCGAACCAAGTAGTAATTGCTGGTATTTTTGCCTCGTTTTTTTCGATGTTGATTATTTTAGTGGCAGATTTTGCTCCTGCAATAGAGAACTCTCCTATCAATAATAATGAATTTCATAAAGTGTTTGGTCTCTCTCGGCTTGCTGTTTTTGCTTCGATGATGGCTTATTTGTGTGCGCAATTTGTAGACATCAAAATTTTTCATTTCTGGAAAAAGAAAACCAATGGTAAACACCTTTGGTTACGCAACAACTTTTCTACTTTTGCCTCGCAATTTATAGACACTTTTACAGTGCTATTTTTATTATCTTCTTTTAAAATTTTACCTTGGTCTATATTTACTAGCTTACTAATTAGTGGCTTTTTATTCAAAGTTATTGTAGCAGCATTAGATACTCCGCTATTATATGGCTTGGTTTATTTATTTCGAAAAAGGTTTCATTTAAAAATTGGAGAAGAAATTTTGTAATTGAATTAAAATTACTGCGTCTAAAAAAGTACAAACAATTTATAAAAATGAAAAAACTAGCATTCTTCCTTTTCGTCTCTTTTAGCTATATGCAATTACAAGCACAAACTTCTATTTTTAATAATTTATTAGAAACACATGTTTCTAAACAAGGTTTGGTAAATTATAAAAACTTAAAAGCAGACGAGGCAAAATTAAACACATACATTTCTTACTTAGAAGAAACAAAACCAACTTCTTCTTGGTCTGTTGCTAAACAAAAAGCTTTTTGGATAAATGCCTATAATGCTTATACTTTAAAAATAATTTTAGACAATTACCCATTAAAAAGTATTACCGATATTAAAGAAGATGGAAAAACTGCTTGGAAAATTCCCTTTGCCAAAGTTGGTAGTAAGACTTATACTTTAGACCAAATAGAACATGAAATTTTACGTAAAAACTTATTCGACCCAAGAATTCATGTAGGTGTAAATTGTGCATCTGGCTCGTGTCCAAAATTAGCTAATATGGCTTTCACTGAAGAAAATATTTATAGTGCTCTAGAAAAATTAATGAAAGATTTTGTAAATGATAGCTCTAGAAACAAACTATCTGAGAAAAAAGTAAAAATTTCTTCAATCTTTAATTGGTTTAAAGACGATTTTACAAAAGAGGGTACTGTTATCGATTATTTAAATAAATATGCTGATATCAAAATCAATAAAAAGGCAAAAATCAGTTACTTAAATTACGATTGGAGCTTGAACGAAAAATAGCCTTTCGAAAATACTATTTTTGTTTCAAAACTATTTGTATCTTTCAATTTCAATTCTAAAAAACAAAGAATGTCTAAAACATATTACGACGCATCAGATTTAAGAAAATTTGGTAAAATAACAGAATGGAGCGAAGAATTAGGAAATAAATTTTTTGATTATTACGGTAAAGTTTTTGAAGAGGGTGCGTTAACTGCTCGCGAAAAATCTTTAATTGCCTTAGCCGTTGCACATACAGAACAATGTCCGTATTGTATAGATGCTTACACTAAAGATGGTTTGCAACGTGGTATTACAAAACCAGAAATGATGGAAGCCATACATGTGGGTGCTGCCATTAAAAGTGGTGCTACTTTAGTACACGGTGTGCAAATGATGAATAAAGTGAATAAATTAGAAATGTAAGCAGCCTAAAGTTTTTGCTTTTTGCAAAAATTTAGAGGTCAATTGTTCCGCTTTTTAACGGAATCTCTAATTTAAAAAACCAAGACAGAAATTTCTTCGTAAATACTGCGAACAATTTTTAATTTTAAAAAGAAGCTAAATAAGCAAACAGTTTACAGCATTAGTTTACACAACTAAGAAACTGCTAACTGAACATCAAAAATATATGGCTACAAAATCATTAAAAGCAAGAAACAACGATATTGCAAATACGTCTCGTCAAATGGAAATTCTTTCTAGCGGCATATTTGCAAATGGTGAATTACCAACTTTTGCTGCAAAAATTAAAGAAACAAATCAGTTTCCTTTACGTCCTAAAAAATTAGAAATTTTACAAATAAACTTAGGTTATATGTGTAACCAAGTTTGCGAGCATTGTCATGTAGATGCGGGTCCAGATCGTAAAGAAATCATGACGGTAGAAACCATGCAACAGTGTTTAGAAATAATTAAAAAAACAGAAGCACATACGCTAGATTTAACTGGTGGTGCACCAGAAATGAATCCTAATTTTAGGTGGTTTGTAGAAGAGGCTGCAAAAGCAGGTATTAAAGATTTTATTGTACGTTCTAACTTAACCATTATTAGAGCTAATAAAAAGTACTACGATTTACCAGAGTTTTTTAAAAAACATAATGTACATGTTGTTTCTTCGATGCCTCATTGGACGCGAGGTAAAACAGACAAACAACGTGGAGATGGTGTTTTTGATAAATCGATTAAAGCTTTACAAGAATTAAATGCTGTGGGTTATGGGATGCCTGGTTCTGATTTAAAATTAGATTTGGTTTACAATCCATCAGGAGCCTTTTTACCAGGAGATCAAATGGCTTTAGAAAACGATTTTAAGAAAGCTCTAAAAGCCGATTTTGATATCGATTTTCATAGTTTATTTGCCATTACAAATTTACCAATTAGTCGTTTTTTAGATTATTTAATTGCTTCGGATAATTACGAAGATTATATGCATTCTTTATTAGATGCTTACAATCCTGCTGCCGTAGAAAATGTAATGTGTACAAACACTATTTCTATAAGTTGGGACGGTTGGTTGTACGATTGTGATTTTAACCAAATGCTAAATTTAAAAGTAGCAAGTAAGGTAAAGCACGTTTCTGATTATAATGAGGAGTTGCTTCAAAACAGAAATATTATTATCAATCAGCATTGTTATGGTTGTACCGCCGGTGCAGGAAGTAGTTGCCAAGGAGTTGTAGCGTAATCTATGAATCAAAAAACCGCCTTATTAATTTTTGCAAACTCAGCAGCTAAAGAAGTAGAGAGAAAAGAGTTTCTTTCTACAGAAATTTTTAGTGCTTTAAACAAGCAGACTTTAAAAACGGCTAAAAAATCGAAACTTCCTTATTTTGTTATTTCAGAAAAAGAACAAACAGGAGCTTCTTTTGGTGAACGTTTTACCAATGCTATCGATTTAATTTTTAAAAAAGGGTTTGATAATGTTATTACCATTGGTAATGATACACCTCATTTAAAAACAAAGCATTTATTAGATGCGAATACATCTTTAACAAACAAACAACTTGTTATAGGGCCTTCTAAAGATGGCGGTTTTTATTTAATGGGAATTAAAAAGGCTCATTTTAACAAAGAAATCTTTTTAAAACTACCCTGGCAAACCAATAAATTACAAGCATCTATAGATACTATTTCGACGATTAAAAAAGAACAAATCTCTTTTTTAGAGTTGTTAATAGATATAGATAATCTAGAGGATGTTAAAACGATATTAGAAAGTTTTAAAGCACTTTCTTTAGATGTTTTTAAACTTTTAAAGAAAAAGATTATTGCAATCAAACCTATTGTTTTTAGCAATTTTTCATTTCATCAAACTTCTTCGTTTACCAAAAACTACAACAAGGGTTCTCCCCTATTTTTTGCGTACTTATAATTTTCGTATTGTTTAACAATACAAATCAACCTTATTTTACACAAAAATTCACTCGATGAAATACATTACTATGTGTTTACTTATGCTTGTTACAAGCCTTGGGTTTGCACAACAAAAAATTACAGGAACTATTACAGATAAAAGTTCTGGCGAAGTGTTGCCATACGTTAGCATTAAAGCGACAAATACAAACGGAACAACTTCAGATTTAAATGGTAATTATACCATAACAATTTCTAAAAACACCCAATTTTTAACATTTAGCTATTTAGGCTACCAAACTAAAAAAGTAGCCATCAATAATAACACTGCAATTGATGTAGCTTTAGAAGAACTTGCAACAAGTTTAAATGAAGTTGTTGTAACTGCATTAGGTGTAAACAGACAAACCAAAGAATTAGGTTATGTGGTTCAAGAAATCAAATCTAAGGATATTAACGAAGTAAAAACACCTAACTTTTTAGACAACTTATCTGGTAAATTAGCAGGTGTTACGGTATCCCAAGGTGCAACAGGGGTTGGTTCTTCTTCTAAAATTACCATTCGTGGTGAGGCTTCTTTTTCTAACAACAACCCACTTTTTGTGGTAGACGGAACGCCAATTAACAACAATACTGTTTTTAATTTTACCAATGAAGCCGCTGCCGGATTCCAAGAAATAGATTTCGGAAATGGTGCTATGGAAGTAAATGCTGATGACATAGCATCTGTAACCGTTTTAAAAGGGCCAAGTGCCGCAGCATTGTATGGTACAAGAGCTTCTAACGGTGTTATTGTGATCAAGACAAAAGATGGTAGCAAAAAGAAAGGTTTGGGCGTAAGCATTAACTCTTCTATTACTTTTGATAATGCTTTTCGTTTACCAGATTTTCAAAATGAATATGGGCAAGGAAACGCTGGTAATTTTGAATATGTAGACGGTTTAGGTGGTGGTATTAACGATTTAATTACCTATTCTTGGGGCCCTCGATTAGATGCTGGTAATTTTATAGCTCAGTTCGATTCGCCTGTAACTTTACAAGACGGAACTGTTGTGCGAGGTGGAGATACATCACTGTATTCTTCAGAAAATATAACGCCTACTTTATTTAAATCGAACCCAGATAATTTAAAAGATTTTTATCAAACGGGTGTTACAACAGTAAATAACTTTGCCATTACCAATACTTTTGATACGGGCTCTTACAGACTATCTTTAACCGATTTAGATAGCGAATCTATTATACCTGGTGTAAATTTAGAACGAAAAACGGCAGCGTTAAAAATGACGTTTCGTCCAACAGAAAAAACAACAATTACGAGTAGTGTAAATTATGTAAATTCTAGTAGCGATAATAGACCAGCCAACGGTTATGGTAGTGAAAACGTAAATTATTCTTTAGTTGCTTGGGGACCTCGTTCTTTAGACATCAATAGTTTAAAAAACTACTGGCAACCAGGTTTAGAAGGCGTGCAACAATATTCTTTTAACTATACCTATTTCGATAATCCGTATTTTATTTTAAAAGAAAATACCAATTCTTTTAACAGAGATCGTGTTTTTGGTAATGTTGCCATCAACCATAATTTTACAGAGAACTTAAGCGTTTCTTTACGTTCTGGAATGGATTACTCATCAGAAAAAAGACAATTTAAACGTAACTTTAGTTCTAATCGTTTTAAAAACGGAGCCTATGCAGAACACGATGTTTTTTACCGAGAAATTAATACCGATTTTTTAATAAACTACAAAAACACCTTTGGTAATTTTACTTTTGATGCTTCTTTGGGTGGTAACAGATTAGACCAAACGGCATCAACAAAACAATCGCAAACAACCAATTTGGCACAACCTGGTATATTTAGTTTAAACAATGCCGCATCTCCTATCGAGGTGTTTCAGTTTGATTCTAAAAAGAGAATTAATTCGTTATACGGTATAGCAAAATTTGGTTATAAGAACTTCTTATACTTAGATATTACAGGTAGAAATGATTGGTCTAGTGCATTGGCAACTCCTTTTTCTGTAGATGGCACTTCTTTCTTTTATCCTTCTGTATCTTCTAGTTTTATACTTTCCAATTATACAGAATTACCAGAAAGTATTTCGTTTGCAAAATTAAGAGCAAGTATTGCGCAGGTTGGTAACGATACCAACCCGTACCAAACAGCTGGTGCATTTGTGTCGCAAACTACTTTTAATGGGCAACCTACTTTTAGTAATCAAGATTTTATACCAAATGCAAACTTAAAGCCAGAATTAACTACGTCTTATGAAATTGGTGCAGACATTCGTTTTTTTAGAGATCGTTTAAATTTTGATTTCACCTATTACAACGCTACCACAAAAGACCAAATTATTTCTTTACCTATTGCCATTTCTTCTGGTTACAACCAACAGGTAATTAATGGCGGAAAAGTAAACACCAAAGGAATCGAAATTATTTTAGGAGGAACACCAATTAAAACAGCCAATTTTAAATGGAATACCACTTTTAATTTTGCTACAAACAAATCTACCATTAAAGATTTACCGCAAGACGAAGGTAGACTAACATTGGCGTATAGTAGAATTTATAATAGTGCCAACCAAACCGTTTGGTTTCAAGTAGAAGAAGGCGGACAAGTGGGTGATTTATACGGTACAGGGTATCAGAAAAATGAAAATGGAGCGTTTTTAATTGATGATAACGGCCGTTATATTGCTAATAATGAATTGATAAAATTAGGAAACTACAATCCTGATTTTACTTTGGGATGGAACAATAGTTTTGCATATAAAAACTGGAATGCCAATTTCTTATTTGATTGGAGACAAGGTGGCGAAATTGTGTCTAGAACTAGCGCTTTGGGTAATGTTGGTGGTCAATTGGCAGAAACTTCTTTTAGACCAGATGCAGGTATTGTAGCGCAAGGTGTTAATGTAAATACCGGCCAACCAAACAATGTTGCTGTTTCTGCAGAAAGTTATTACAGACAATATTATGATAGAAATCACGAAGAAAACAATGTGTACGACGCTTCTTATTTAAAACTCCGTCAGTTTTCTATTGGCTATACATTAAACTTAGCAGAAGGCTTTTTAGGTTTAAAAGACACTTCTACCCTAAACTTTTCTTTTATCGGTAACAACTTATTTGTTATTACAGAAAATCCGCACTTCGATCCAGAACAATTGGCAGTACAAGGCAACGGCTTTGTTAGCGGTGTAGAAGACATGAGTTATGCTACAAGTAGAAGTTTCGGTTTTAAAGTAGGATTTAATTTTTAAGAAAAGTACCATGAAAAAATATAGATACATACTAGCAATTTTTGCGATATTCTTAGCAAGTTGCACCACAGATTTTGAAGAAATAAACACCAACCCAAATGCACCTGTTGCAGTACAACCTAGTTTACTCTTAAGACAAGTGATGTATAACTTTGGTGAAAACATGAGTTACGAGGGCTTTGTTGCTGGAGATTTATTAGCACAACACCGTACAGCTTTAGATTTTAATTTGTTTGACAGACACGATTTAAAAAGTCCGCAATTGGGTGGTAATCCTTGGAGTATTTTTTACACCAATCTACGCGACAATGAAATCATATTAAAACAAGCCAAAGAAACACCTGCCTTTGCTGTTTACGAAGGACCTGCTTTAATATTAAAAGCCTATATGGCCGCAGGATTGACCGATTTATTTGGTGATGTTCCTTATTTTGAGGCTTTCAACGGAATCGAAGGAACGGTAACACCTGCTTACGATTTACAGGAAGACATTTATCAGAATGAAAACGGAATTTTAGACAATCTTGATAAAGGAATTGCGGCAATAAATAATTACACAGGTTCAATACCTTTAGAAGGCGATATTCTATACAACGGTAATTTAGACCGCTGGATTCAGTTTGCAAACTCTTTAAAGATAAAATACCTCATCCGTATTTCTGCAAAAGTTGATGTTGCTACGCAGTTACAAACTTTGTTCGACAACGGTAATTACATTCAATCAAATTCAGAAAATGCTGTTTTCGATTTCACAAATTCAGAACCAAACAGTTTTAGATTGGCACAATTAAGAGTTGGAGATTTTAACAACTTTGTACTTTCTGAAACGATGGAAGAAATTCTTACGGACTTAGACGATACCAGAATCAACACCTTTTTTAGACCCTTTGCAAATGCCACAGGTAATGAGTATAAAGGTTTAATAAATGGTATTGATGCATCTTCTACATCGGTTGCTCTGTCAGATTATTCTTTGGCTGGTACTGCTTTTAGAGAAGATACATCTGGTTTAGATGCTAATTTTATGACTGCTTGGGAAACCAACTTTTTATTAGCCGAAGCTGCCGTAAAAGGATTTATCAATGCTGATGCAGAAACATTGTACAATACAGGTGTAACGCAAGCTTTTGAGTTTTGGAACACAACTTTACCTACAACTTATTTAGCAACAAACGCTAATTACAATGCTGTTGGTACTTCTCCATTAAACCAAATAATCACCCAAAAATGGATTGCATCCTTAATAAATGGTTACGAAGGTTGGATAGAATATAGACGTACTGGTTTTCCTGCATTAAAAGAGGTTTCTGCAAGTTTAAACGCAGGTTTAATTCCGGTTAGAATGCCATATCCTGCAGAAGCATCAAGTTTAAATTCAGAAAATTATAACAAAGCAGCAGCGGCTACAAACGGTAATAGTTTGGATGCTAAAGTTTGGTGGAACGAATAAAGTATGGATGTAATACATTGGCAATGGTTGTTGGTCATTAGTTCGAGTCTTATCTTGTTCTTTTTATCTCCGTATGCAAAAACAACGTCGCAATTTTTTAAAGCAGTTCATAAAAAGAAAGCGCCAAATACAGTAGTATTAACAGGTAGTTTAATCATTTCATGGATTTTTGCGAAAAGCATTACCAATGCAGCTAACTTAGGTTTGGCTTTTGGTTTGGTGGGTGGCGTTGCGTACGCAGGTTATTACCTTTCTTTTGCTATTGCTGGTATTATTATTTATCAATTAAGAACTGTTGGTGGGTTTACAAGTATTCATCAATTTCTAATATCAAAATTTGGTAAAAAAGCCATGGCCATCTTTTCGATTTTAATTGCTTTTCGACTTTTTAATGAAGTATGGAGCAATACCATGGTTATTGGTAGCTATTTTGGCGCACAAGGTAGCACACCCTATTTTACTGCAATTATTGTATTTACAGTGTTAACTCTTGCCTATGCATTAAAAGGTGGTCTAAGTAGTTCTATCTTTACAGATGTTATTCAAATGGTGCTTTTCTCTATTTTATTGCTAATTATTTTAGGTACAATCTTTACTACGGATGATTTTTCATCCAAAGAAATTATAAGTTCTGGAACATGGAGTTTCGAATTGGGTTTAAACCTCTTTTTTGCCGCGTTATTGCAATCGTTTAGCTATCCGTTTCACGACCCTGTTTTAACTGATAGAGGTTTTATTTCATCACCAAAAGTAACGCGTAAAAGTTTTTTATGGGCAAGTATTTTAGGTGCAATTTGTATTGTCTTATTCAGTTTAATTGGTGTGTATGCACAGACAAAAGGAATGTCTGGGCAAGCAGCTGTAGAAGTAGGTAAAGCCTTAGGTATTGTTTTGTTATTAGTAATCAATTTTATAATGATTACCTCTGCAGCCTCAACTTTAGACTCTACATTTTCTTCTTTTTCTAAACTTTTAGCAATTGATTTAAAGTTAGGAAAATCGGTTTCTTTTGGAAGAATTACGATGATTACCGTAGCCGTTTTAGGTACGATTCCTGTTTTTTTAAATGCAGAAATCTTATCTGCAACCACCATATCGGGTACAATGGTTATTGGTTTGACACCTATTTTTATTTATTGGAAAGCGCAAGTTCCAAAAATTAGTTACTACCTAAGCGTATCTTGTGGTTTGCTCTTTGGTTTCTTGCTACTATTTAATGCTTTTCCAGAAGCACTCATATTTACAACAGGAAAATACGCCGATTTGCTTTGGGTAAATGTTTGGGGAATTTTAAGTTGTGTTTTATTATACTTTATACCATCATGGATCAGAAAATAGAAAATTTAGGCAAATTATCTGGTAAAACACTCCTTTTTGGTGGTGTTTATAGCAATTTACAAGCTTTAGAAGCCTTAAAACAAATTGCCGAAAAAGAAGGCATTCCGCCAGAAAATTGCATATGTACTGGTGATATTGTTGGCTATTGCGCACAACCAGAAGAAACGGTACAATTATTTAAATTGTGGGGCGCAAAAAGTATTGTAGGCAACGTAGAAATTCAGTTGCGTGAAAATGCAGCAGATTGTGGTTGCGATTTTAGAGAAGGCTCTAGGTGCGATGGTTTTTCACAACTTTGGTATCCGTATGCACAAAGCAAATTATCTAGCAACTCTTTAGAATTTTTAAAAACTTTGCCAAATACAATTCAGTTTGAGTATGCTTCAAAAAAGGCAACTGTAGTACATGGTTCTTATTTTAATGTATCAGAATTTATATTTAAATCTACCAATTGGTCTAAAAAAGCACCAAATTTTACGGCTACCAATAGCGATGTAATTGTTGCGGGCCATTGTGGTTTGCCATTTCAAGATCAACAAAATGGGCAACTATGGCTAAATCCGGGTGTAATTGGTATGCCCGCAAATGATGGCAACCCAAGTGTTTGGTATGTAATTATAGATGATGCTAAAGAAAAATTTAATTATACACATCAAACTTTAAATTATAATTATAAATTAACAAGCAAATTAATGCAAAACGGTTTGCTGCCAGAAGAATACTCTAGAACTATTGTTACAGGTATTTGGGATAATACAGAAATATTACCTGCCATAGAAACAGGTTTACAAGGATTCGGAATTCAATTATAACATAAAAAAAGAAAAAATGAGCTATTTAGAAACAACACACAATGTATACAAAGAAGCAGCATTAACACCAGATGTTGGTTTGTGTTGCACTACCAACCCTATTTGGGAATTACCAGGTTTAAAAATACCAAGAATTATGCAAGAAATGAACTACGGTTGTGGTTCTACTGTGCATGCTAGAGATTTAACCAACAACCCAAAAATGCTATATGTTGGCGTTGGTGGTGGTATGGAGTTGCTACAATTTGCGTATTTTAATAGAAACAAAGGTGGTGTTATTGGTTTAGATGTTGTAGATGAAATGTTAGAAGCTTCTCGTAAAAACTTTAAAGAGGCAGAAGCTCAAAACGATTGGTTTAAAAGCGAGTTTGTAGATTTACGTAAAGGGGATGCCATGAATTTGCCTGTAGAAGATAATTCTATTGATGTTGCTGCACAAAACTGTTTGTTCAATATTTTTAAGTCAGATGATTTAAAGAAAGCCATTGCAGAAATGTACCGAGTATTAAAACCGCATGGTAAATTGGTAATGAGCGACCCTACTTGCGAACAAGAAATGAATGACGAACTACGTAATGATGAGCGTTTACGTGCCTTATGTTTAAGCGGGAGTCTATCTATTGCAGATTACGTAAAAGCCTTAACCGATGCTGGCTTTGGAACCATTGAAATTAGAGCTAGAAAGCCCTATAGAATTTTAGACCCTAAAAATTATCCAACAGAAGAGTTAATTTATATAGAATCGATAGAAGTTGCCGCAATTAAAGACCCAATGCCAGCAGATGGCCCATGTATTTTTACAGGTAAAGCAGCCATTTATTATGGGGATGAAGACTTTTTTGACGATGGCGCTGGCCATACTTTATTAAAAAATCAACCGTTGGCAATTTGCGATAAAACTGCAGCTGCCTTAAAAGCATTGGGTAGAGATGATATTTTCTTTTCAGAATCTACCTATCACTACGATGGTGGTGGTTGTTGTTAATTGAAACTTTTAGCCATTAGCTTTTAGCTGCTATTTTTAAGCGCATTAAAATGATATAAAACCTTAAATAATGAAAAAACTTTGCATCCTTTTTTTAGTAGTCAGTTCTACTGCATTTGCACAAAAAAAACTAGACAAACTATTGAATAAATGGAATACTAGAAACGTACCTTATATGTCGGTAGAAACCTTAGCATTGCCAAAAACCGATGCTATTTTATTAGATGCTAGAGAAAAAGCAGAGTTTGAGGTAAGCCACTTAAAAAAAGCCATTTACGTTGGATACGATAAATTTCAACTAGAAGAAACACTTACAAAATTGCCCAAAGATAAAGACGCTAAAATTGTAGTGTATTGTTCTTTAGGCATCCGTTCAGAAACCATTGCGCACAAATTAATTCAAGAAGGTTATACCAATGTTTACAATTTATATGGTGGTATTTTCGAATGGAAAAACAATAATTTTAAAGTAGTAGATACCTTAGGCAACCCCACAGAAAAAGTACATGTTTTCAGTAAAAACTGGGGTAAGTGGTTGCATAAAGGCACAAAAGTTTACGAATAAACTCATAAAAAAGATGACTAAAAATCATAAAAACCTATTGCTTGTTTTTACTAGAAATCCAGAATTAGGGAAAGCAAAAACACGATTGGCAAAAACGGTTGGCGACAAAAAAGCTTTAGAAATTTACAAGTTTCTATTAGATAGAACAAGAACCATTGCAAGCCAAGTAAACGCAGACAAAGCGGTGTACTATTCCGTTAAAATTAGAGAAAACGATCTTTGGGATGCTAATGTTTTTCAAAAGCACCAACAAATTGGCGAAGATTTAGGTATTCGAATGCAAAATGCTTTTCATAATGGTTTTACAGCAGGCTATGACAAGGTTTTAATTATTGGTAGCGATCTGTACGATTTAACACCAGAAACGGTAGACAATGCTTTTCATCAATTAGATACTAATGATGTAGTTATTGGGCCGGCAGAAGATGGTGGTTATTATTTGTTAGGGATGAATCGCTTACACGAAAAAGTGTTTCAAAACAAAGAATGGGGCACAGAAACGGTTAGAGCCGCAACTTTAAAAGATTTACAAGATAAAAAAGTACATTTGTTACACGAATTGAATGATGTAGATGTTTATGAAGATATAGCAAACCATCCTGCTTTTCAACATTTATTATAAAAATAGACCAAACTAAAATTATGAAACAACAGCAATTACAAGAAACTATCGATTTTTTAAAAGCAAAAGGTATTACAAAGCCTACTACAGGTATTGTTTTAGGTACAGGTTTGGGTAAGTTGGTAGATGAAATTACCATCGAAAAAGAAATTCCGTATGCAGACATCCCTAACTTTCCGGTAGCTACCGTAGAATTTCATTCTGGAAAATTAATTTATGGTGATTTGTCTGGTAAAAAAGTTATCGTAATGGCGGGTAGATTTCATTTATACGAAGGTTATACGCCATGGGAAGTAACTTACGGCATTAGAACGATGCACGGTTTGGGCATTCAAAATCTATTAATTTCTAATGCTGCGGGTGCTATTAACCTAAATTATCAAAAAGGAGATTTAATGTTGATAGAAGACCACATCAATCTTCAAGGCAGTTCGCCATTAGCTTTTAACGGTGCAAATGCCTTTGGTACTATTTTTGCCGATATGCTAGAACCGTATTCAAAAGCAATCAATATAAAAATAAAAGACATCGCAAAAGCACATAAAATTCAATTACATCAAGGTATGTATGCAAGTGTACTTGGGCCACAGTTAGAAACGAGGGCAGAATATAGAATGTTGCAAATTTTAGAAGCCGATGCTGTTGGTATGAGTACTGTGCCAGAGGTAATTGTTGCCAAACAATTAAACCTGCCATGTGCTGCAATTTCTGTATTAACAGACGAGTGTGATCCTAAGAATTTACAACCTGTAGATATTGCAGAAATTATTGCTATTGCTGGTAAAGCAGAACCAAAAATGATTACACTTTTTAAAGAGGCGGTTAAAGAATTATAAACGCATCCTTTAGAATACTAAAAAGAGAATATCTTTAGAGAGCCGTTTGGCATACCTAAAAATATTCTCTTTTTGCTTATATAAAATATTATTTATTCTTTAAAATTTAACAACTTTAAATAACAATTAGTCTCTCTTTTTTTCTTTTACTTAACACACTATTCACATTTAAGCAATCTTATAGTTATATGCTTGTAAGTTTAAATTTACAACATGACTAGAGTCACTTTCTTTGCTTTTTTTATTTTATTACAAACCCTAGGTCAAGAAGTAAAATTCGAAAACTTTTCTGTTAACAATGGCTTATCTAACAATTCTGTTAAAGATATCGAAAATGACAATAATGGTGG
This sequence comes from Polaribacter sp. BM10, assembly GCF_002005425.1. Lineage (GTDB taxonomy): Bacteria > Bacteroidota > Bacteroidia > Flavobacteriales > Flavobacteriaceae > Polaribacter > Polaribacter marinaquae. Next base: position 1,560,062 of record NZ_CP019704.1, read on the forward strand.
TTTATGGGTAGCTACTTGGGATGGTTTGAACTATTTTGACGGCTACAGCTTTAAAATTTTTAAAAATGATATCGATGATAAAAATACGATTGCAGGTAATTTTATAGCTAAAATTAAAAAGGATGGAAAGGGTCGTATTTGGATACTTACCGAAGATTTTAAAATAAGCAGATACATCGGTAATAAAAAGTTTAAAAATTACTCTTTTAAAGAAAAACCTATAGACATTTCAATTTCGAATAATGAAAACATCATTATCTACACCAAAAATAATTGTTATGAATTTATTGAAGGCCAATTTAAAAACAGACCAACACACTTACCCAACGATAAAAATGTAAGATTAAAAAATATCTTACTCACTAAATATCCAAACCTAGTTATTAATGATGTTTTAAAAGACAAAACAGGTAATATTTGGTATGCTACACGTAAAAATGGTTTGTTTATCATAAGAAACAAACTAAATAAATCTAATAAATACCATATAGAAAACTATCTTAAAGATCCTTATTCGCTTACCAGTTTTAATAGTAACGAAATAGAAACCTTGCATGAAGATGTATTTGGTAATATTTGGTTAGGTGCTAAAGATGGTGGTATAAGTATGGCCTATACTAATTCTGATAAAATTCTCTCTATAGCACCACATCCTATAGATACTCCTAATATTCCAAACGAAACGCTACGCGCAATTACCAAAGATATTCATGGCAAACTTTGGTTGGGCTATTATACCAAAGGCTTATATTCTTATAATGCTGATAGTAAAAATTATAAAAAGTTTGCAATTAAAGAAGCAAAAGAACAACCAGATTGGAAACGCATACGCACACTATTTACAGCAACTGATGGTACAATATGGGCAGGAACTTATGCCGGAATTATCAGAATAAAGAAAAACGGAGAATACACTTTATATGATGCTACAAAAACCGCTAATTTTCCTAACAATAGAAATTATAGCATTTACGAAGACACCAACAAACACTTATGGATTGCATGTTGGGGTGGTGTTGCCAAATTTAATTTAAATTCAAATAAATTTGAAAGCTATAAAGGGCAACATTTATTAGAAAAGTACCATGTTAGAGATGTAAGTTTTATAGACAACGAGTTAATCTTAGCTACAGAAAATAATGGTTTACGCTTGTTTGATGTGCATAAAGAAAAACTACAAACCATTCCTGCTAAAAAAGGTCTTTCTAATTTTCATAAAGAAGATAAAAGTGTTACTTCTGGTAGTAACCATATAAAATTATTGGATTTAAAAAATGGTGAACTACAAACGATAACTACTAAAAACGGAATCTTAAGCAACAGTACCTATGCCGTTTATAAAGATTTAAAAACAGGGTATTATTGGGTAGCTACTTTAGGCGGATTGACCATTTTTGATAAGGAAAAAGGCATTATTAAAAATATTACTGAAAAAGAAGGTTTACCAAGTCAGCTTGTATATGGTATTTTAACCAATAAAAATGATGTTTGGATAAGTACAACCAAAGGCATTGCAATTATTAATAAAACTAATTTTTCTGTAAAACCTTTCTACCCAAAGGGTGGTTGGCAGGTTTCTGAGTTTTCTGAAGGCGCTTATTATCAAGATGCGAAAGGCGATTTATATTTTGGAGGGATTAATGGTCTTAACTATTTTAATCCTGATAATATTCAATTTAATAACACAGAAGTAAACCTTAAATTATGGGTAGATTATAATGAAAACTACACAAAAAATATTGTAAAAACGCACAATCAAAACCACATAGATATCGATTTGATTCCTATTCGATTTCCTATAAAAGTAGAAAAAAATATTTATTACAAATTAGAAGGCAAAGACAAAGAATGGATTTTATTAAATCTTAACAACAAAATAAGTTACAGCAACCTTGTACCTGGTAAGTATACTTTTTTGGTTAAAGAAGGTAAAAACAGTAATCAAAAACTACTTTTTAATTTAGAAATTAAAAAACCTTTTTACCAAACCTTTCTATTTTTTATAATAGTAATTGCGCTCATTTTAATGAGTGCCGTTGTGTTTATTTACATCAAAAATAAAGCTGCGATTAGACAACAGAAAAAATTAGAAGAAAAAATAATTGCAAGAACCAAAGTAATCGAAAATCAAAAAAAGGATTTAGAAGATATCAACTCTAAACTCGATGAAAAGAATAAAAAAATACTGCTTCAAAAAGAAAAACTATTAGAATTACACAATCAATTGAAGAACGAAGATTTTGAAATCGAAAAATTTAAAACCTTTGTGCTATCAGAATTTCAAGAACCTGTTTCTAATATCATAAAAAAAGCAAGTGATTTATCAGAAAATTCAGAAAACAAAAAAAGTATTCTTTCACAAGCCAACAAACTAATTACAGTAATTTCTGAGTGGAATTATTTAAGTCAAATTAAAGATATTGGCGCAATAAAAACCTCGGTAGTAGATTTATTACCTATCGTAAAAAACAGTGTTAACAAACTAGAAAACGCATTGCAACAGCACAAAGTAGATTTTAGTTTTCACATTAACAAAACACCAAATTGGGTAGAAGTAGATGTTTTACGTTTTCGTTTGATGCTTCAATATTTATTTAATGATATTCAAAAATATTCTGATAAAGGCAGTCAATTAGAATTGCAAATTAAATACAAAGCAGGTAATTTTAATGTACAAATTACCTCTAACAGCAGTTTACTTTTAAATAACTGGCATCGTGTAATGCATTACAGTCCTTATTTTAAAGCGTTTCAAACTTTAATAAAAGATTTAAATGGCGAATTTTACAACTTTAACTTAGAAAGCTCTTTTAAAGTATCATTACAAATACCCATACCCCCAATTAATACCAAAGATGCACAAATAGAAACCATCTCTTGGAAACATTTTAACGAACAAGACAACCTCGCTTCAGACAAAAAAAATGTATTGGTTTTTTGTGATAAAGAAAACACCAGTGCTGCAAATCAAATCGTATTAGAAAACAACTATAATTTAATTTTCGAAAATACCGCTAGTAATTTAAATGCAGCTACAAAACAACTTACAATACATAGCATTGTATTATATGACGTTGCTTTTTCTAAAGAACTCTTGTACTTTCTTAAAAATTCTGATGAAATTAAAAACAGAAAAATTCCGCTTATCTACATATCCGAAGATTTTAATACACAATTAAGAGAACAGTCTGTTGAGTTTGGTATCGATACTATCATTCAACTACCAGCAAGTACCTCGTTTGTACAAAAAAAAATAGCCTCTTTAATAAACACAAAAAGCAATGCACCATTAGACCATAAATTTCAACAACAAATATTTGATATTTTAACGGATAAAGAACAATTACAAACAGCAAATGACAAGCTCTTAAAAAAGAGTTTACATATTATAAAAAGTGAAATTCACAATCCAACTTTTAATGTAGAAATGTTGGTAGATACCTTAGATATCTCTAGGGTAAAATGTTATCGTTTATTTAAAGAGCGTTTAAAACAATCGCCCTCAGATGTAATCATGTCTTTAAGACTTCAAAAAGCAGAAGCGTTGTTAAAAACGCAAAAACTAAATATATCCGAAATAAGTTTTGAGTGCGGTTATAACGATCCCAAATATTTTGCAAAAGCTTTTAAGAAGCATTATGGTAAAAGCCCTAAAGAATTTAAACAACAGTTTTGTTAAATGTATTGTTACTGTAGGATTTTCTAAATGTTAGAGAATTGTTACTGTAACAAAACTACACCCAATCTGTTTCTTTTTTATACCAATTTGAACAATTTATACCCCTCTTAGAAACAATAATACCCCTATCGGGCATTTTGCCCAACTACATTTATCAAAACTAAAAACACAATTTAAATGAAAAATTTTTACTTATTATTAATTCTTGTCTTTGGGTGTATAGCATATACCGGTGCACAAGTAAAGGTAACAGGGAGTGTAGTTTCCAACACAGACAACCTCCCCATACCAAATGTATCTATTACTGTTAAAGGAAATAACAGTAAAGGAACTGCTACAGATTTTGACGGAAATTTTAAATTATCTCTAAACAATCAAACGGGTACTTTAGTATTTTCTTCTTTAGGGTATGAAACAAAAGAAGTAGCGTTTATCGGCAATCAAGTTTTAAAGGTAACTTTAAAAGAAAGTTCTAGTTCTTTAGACGAAATTGTAATTGTTGGTTACGGTTCTCAAAAAAGATCAGACGTTACTGGTGCAATATCTTCTGTAAAAAGCGAAAACTTTAACAAAGGGGTTGTTGCCAATGCGGGGCAATTATTACAAGGTAAAGTTGCCGGTGTAAATGTATCATCTAATAGTGGTGAACCAGGTGCAACACAAGATGTAATTATTAGAGGGGTTGGTAGTTTAAGATCTGGTACAACACCTCTTTACATTGTAGATGGTTTTGCTCTAGACAACACCAATAATGGTGTTGCTTCTAACCCATTAAACTTTATCAATCCTCAAGACATCGAAAGTATAGAAGTTTTAAAAGATGCATCTTCTGCAGCAATTTATGGTTCTAGAGCTGCAAATGGTGTTATTGTAATTACTACTAAAAAAGGTAAGAAAGGTAAAACTAAAATAAACCTAACACTTTCTAGTGGTTTTGCTACTATTGCAAATAAAATAGCTGTTTTTACTGCTGATGAGTTTAGAACCAATGTAAATGCCGTAAACGGTACTTTGGCAGATGGCGGTGGTGCCACAGATTGGCAAAAAGAACTTACAAGAGCTGCCATTTCTAATAACATTAACTTTTCTATGAGTGGTGGTACAGAAAATTCTTCTTACGCTGCTTCTATTGGTTTAGATGACCAAGAAGGAATCTTAAGAAACAGTAATTTAAAACGTTATTCTGGTCGTTTAAATTTATCACAAAAAGCAATGAACGATAAATTTAACGTAACCTTTAACCTAACAGCTACTAAATTAGACAATACAAGACCAAATGCCAATGCTGTTGTTGGTAATATGCTAAGTTTAAACCCTACAGATACACCTTATGAAAACGGTACGTTAAAAGGAAATTTAAGCAACGATATTTTAAACCCATTTATTGCAGAATCTCTTTACGGAGACTATACAAATAACAATCGTATTCTAGCAAACATTGCACCTTCTTATAAAATCACAAAAGGGTTAACTTATAAGTTAAACATGGGTGTAGACTACTCTATCACAGAAAGAGATGTGCAAAACTTACCATATGCTACAGAAACCAACACAACATTGGGTAGTGTAAATACGGCGACTACAAAAAATAGTAATACACTTGTAGAAAACACACTAACTTACAATTTGTATGGTGATAAAAGTAGTTTTACATTTTTAGCAGGTCATACTTACCAGCAAACAGAAGTTAGTCAAAAACAATTTTTCTTAGAAGGTTTTCCAGACAATGGTGTAGAACCAAGATATCAATTAGAAACTGCAAATCAACAAACAACGCAATCGGCTTTTGCAACTAAAAACGAGTTACAATCTTTCTTCGGAAGACTTAATTATACCTACGACGATAAATACTTAGTAACAGCGACAATGCGTGCAGATGGTTCTTCTAAATTTGGTAAGAATAATAGATATGGATATTTTCCTTCTGTTGCATTGGGTTGGAATATTAGCAATGAAAACTTTTTGGCGAATTCAACTACAATTAACAACTTAAAATTAAGAGCTAGTTGGGGACAAACGGGTAGTCAAGAAATACCATCTAAAATTACCAAAGCAAGTTATACAGAAAGCAACTCAAATAACGACACATACCCTTTAGATAGTAGTGCTACAGATTTAAGTGGATACCCTTACGGTTCTATTTTTACACGTTTGGCAAATCCAAATATTCAATGGGAAGTTGCTACACAAACCAACATTGGTTTAGACTTTAGTTTACTTAACTACAAATTAACAGGTACTATCGATTATTTTAATAAAGTTACAGACAACATCTTATTAGAAGTTGCTCCTACAGATCCTATTGTTCCTGTTTCTACCTACTGGACCAACATTCCGAATATGGAAATCGAAAACAATGGTGTAGAAATCGCTTTAGATTATAAAGACTATGTAAACGATCGTTTTTCTTATAATTTTGGAGGTAATATTTCTTTTACAAAAAATACAGTAAACAACTCTCCTTACAAAATTTTAACTACAGGGGCTGCAAGAGGTGCAGGACAAACGGGTGCTACTATTAACGGCGTTTTAAATGGCGAATCTATTGGTGCTTTTTACATGCAAGAGTTTACAGGCATTGGTGCAGATGGTCTAAATCAATTTAGAGACACAAATAATGATGGTGAAATTTTAGATGATGACAGAACTGTAGTTGGTAATGCCCTACCAGATTATGTATATGCTTTTTACTTAAACTTTACTTACAAAAACTTCGATTTAGGTTTTAATTTTAATGGTGCTGGCGGAAACAAAATATACAACCATGTAGCCATGTCTTCTTTTAATAAAGGAAACCTAGCCAACTCTTTTAACACTACAAACAGAGCTATCGAGTTTTTAAACGAAGCTGCAACAAACTCTAACCTAGTTTCTACAAGGTATTTAGAAAATGGTAGTTTCTTAAGATTAAACAATGCAACAATTGGGTATAATTTATCACCAGAAAGTATCGGTTTTGGCGAAAGCATTAAAAATTTACGCTTATCAGTTACAGGTCAAAATCTATTTGTAATAACAGATTATAGCGGTTTCGACCCAGAAATTAATACAGGTAGTCCTTTAGGTGGTATCCAAACTTTTGGTATCGATTACTTTAGTTACCCAAAGAGTAAAACAATTCTTTTAAGCTTAAACGTAGAATTTTAATTAAAAAATAATGAAAAATATAATAAAAAGTACACTTTTAGCATTCAGCTTCTTATGTATCTATAGCTGTAGCGATTTAAATGAAGAGGTTTTAGATGAATCTTTAACAGGTAGCGGGCAAGCAGAAGCAATAAGTGGTGCTATTGCACCAGCTTACGGGCAAGTTTCTTGGACATGGAGGCACACAAACTACTATGGTTTGCAATTGATACCTAGTGACGAGGCTATTTTACCTTACAGAGGTGGTACAGATTGGTATGATGGTGGTAAGTTTTTAGCTGCACATACACACTCTATTACACCAACAAATGATTTGGTTAAAAGTGCTTGGACAGAGCTAACAATTAATATCTCTAGAACCGTAAGTGCTATCGAAGTTTTAAGACCATTGGCAGATGCAGGTAATACAGAGGCGGCTGGTGCTTTATATGAAATGATTGCGTTAAGGGCCTATTTAAATATGTTAACATTAGACAGTTGGGGCTTGGTCTTTAAAAAAGAATTGTCTAGCAAAGATTCAGAAATCTTAAGAAATCAAGAGGCAGTAGATTATATAGAAAGCGAATTGTTATCTGTTGTAGACCTTATAAATAATAATAAAGGCCCGGGTAGAATGACACAAGCTGCGGTTTGGGGATTTTTGGCAAGATTGCACTTAAATGCTGCTGTATATAGAGATCCTTACGGTACACCAAACTTTACCACAGAAGATATGGATAAGGTTATTACGTATACCAATAACATTATCAATTCAGGACAATTTTCTTTATCGCCAGAATATTTCGACTTGTTTAATGATGATAACAATAGCAATGCAGAATTGATATTTGCTTTAGACCAACGTGGTGTCTTAAAAAGAGAACACAGTCGTTGGGCATATTGGTCTATTCCTGGTTCTATGTACCCAAGACCAGAACACCTAAGTGCAGATGGTACAGATGGGCCAGCAATTACATCAGACTTTTATCAAACTTGGGTAGCTGCTTATGGTAACGTAGACCCAGCAGATGCAGACCCTAGGTTTTTACAAAAAAACACACAAGAAGCAGCCAACGGTGTAGCAGATCTTACAGGTTTATCTCCTTTAAATGACGAGAATAACTATTATTGTGTAGCTGCCAAAGACTTCGAAATTGATAGAGGTATTTTAAGAGGCGTGCCTTGGGCTGCTAGAAAAGATGAAAATGGTGCGTTTTATACTTGTAGCGATGGATACAGAATTTACCCAGTAAAACAAATAAAAGGAAACGGAAAAGATAAGAATGTAGCCTATGTAAATCTTACAGAAAAAGTAGATTTTACTAACGAAGGAAGAGCTCATCATACAGGTTTTCGTGTATCTAAATACCAATTTAGCCGCACCTCTCCTAACGGTAACAACTTTAGTAGCGTAGATTTAGTATTAATGCGTTATGCAGAAATTTACATGATGCGTGCAGAAGCTAAATTAAGAAAAGGAGACAATGCGGCTGCCTTAGCAGATGTAAATATTGTAAGAACATCTAGAACTGCACGTGCACCAATACCAACTGCTTTAAACAGTATCAATTTAGATATTTTATACAGAGAGTTAGGTTTCGAGTTCTATTGGGAAGGTTTAAGAAGAACAAACCAAATCCGTTTTAGTCATTACGAAGATTCGTGGACAGAAAAAACAGATGCCAATGTAAACAACAGGTTGTTTCCAATACCACAAGTTGCCATCGATGGTGCTTCTAACACACCAGGTTACTTAGAACAAAATAAAGGATATTAGATTTTATGTTTGATGTATGGGGGCTTTTCTTAATAAGAGGGCTCCCTTTTTTTATCAGATTCACTAAAAGTATAGCATGAAAAACATTTTGAAAAACACACTATTGGTTTTGCTATCTATTTTGTACATAGGTTGTAAAAAAGAAACATCTAAAACACCTTTAAATGTTATTTTAATGATAGGAGACGGTATGGGTCTTGCCCAAGTTTCTACAGCATTTTATTTCGGAAAAAACGCACCAAATTTCGAGCAGTTTAAAGAAATCGGCTTTATAAAAACTCAAAGTACAAGCCACACAATTACAGACTCTGCCGCAGGTGCAACTGCATTTGCAACAGGTCAAAAAACATACAAAAGAGCCATTGGTGTTTCTAAAGACAGTTTGCCTATTCCTACCATCATAGAGACCTTGCAACAAAAAGGTTATCAATCTGGTTTGGTAAGCTTAACACCCATAACTCATGCTACACCTGGGGCTTTTTATGCCCATGTAAAAGATAGAGATTCGCACGAAGAAATTGCTTTAGACCTTATCGATGCGAATATCGATTTTTTTGCAGGTGGTGGTTTAAAATATTTAAAACGCAGAAAAGATAAGAAAGATTTGTATGCTGCATTGCTAGCTAAAAATTACCAACTAGATTCTGTAGCATTATCTCCTTATAATATTCACAAAAGAAATGGGTATTTATTAGCAAACGATGGTTTGCCATCTAAATTAGAAGGTAGAAAAAGCTTTTTTCAAGATGCTACACAACTGGGTTTAGACTATTTAACAGAAAAAGAAAAACCTTTCTTTTTAATGATTGAAGGTTCTTATATCGATTGGGGCGGACACGCCATGGATGCCGAATTATTAAAACAAGAAGTTTTAGATTTTGATAAAACTTTAGGAGTTGTTTTAAACTACATAAAAAAACACCCAAACACACTTTTGGTAGTTACTGCAGACCATGAAACAGGAGGCGTAAGTATTGGAAAATCGTATGTTATTGATGAAGCTACAGGCGAGAAACAAGAAGAAGTAACCAATGTTTCTATCAACTTTAACAACGACCAACATAGCGGTACTTTAATTCCTGTTTTTGCAAAAGGTCCGGGCGCACCACTTTTTAAAGGCATTTATGAAAACAATGAAATTTATCATAAAATTTTAAAAGCCATTCACAACAAATAAAAATAATGAAATACAACTCTACAATAACACGCGTTTTATTCCTACTTACTTTGGTAGTGCATTGCACGCTTTTTGGGCAACAAAAACCCATCATTCATTCTCATAATGATTACTTACAATCTGTTCCTTTCTGGAACGCTTTCTCTAACGGCGCTACTTCTTTTGAAGCTGATGTATTTTTAAAAGACAAACAACTTTTTGTGGCGCATACGCTATCAGAAATACAACCTAAAAACACTTTTGAAACGCTGTATGCAAAGCCTCTTAAAACTGTTTTAAATTTAAAGTATCAAGAAGATAAGAAACTTTTGCTTTTAATAGATATCAAATCAGAAGCAGTATCAACATTAAACAAAGTAATTTCTGTATTAGAAAAATATCCTAGCATACACAATAGTAACAACCTCAAAATTGTAATTTCTGGTAATAGACCCCCTTCAAACACCTACAACACCTACCCTTCTTATATTTATTTTGATTGTCAAGAATTAGGTACAGAAGTATCAAAAAAAGCATGGGATAAAATAGGAATGGTGAGTTTAAGTTTTAAGCCTTTTTCTACATGGAACGGTAAAGGAAGATTAACGCACGATGATGCCACTAAAGTTAAAAACATCATAGCAAAAGCAAAGAAAACAAAAAAGCCTTTTCGTTTTTGGGCAAGTCCAGATTCTAAAAGAGCCTGGAGAACTTTGGCTGATATGGGCGTAGACATCATTAATACAGACAAACCTTTTTTATGCGCCACTTACTTTAATACTCTACCAAATAGAGCTATTACCTCTACAACATTTTCTAAAGTATACCAGCCCTCTTACAGCGCAGATCAAAAAGATTTACCTGTAAAAAACATTATTTTATTAATAGGTGATGGCAATGGTTTGGCTCAAATATCTGCCACAACTTTAGCAAATAATGGCAACTTGTCTTTAACACAACTAAAAAGTATTGGTTTTATAAAAACACAAGCTGCAGATGATTTTACAACAGATTCTGCTGCTGCAGGTACCGCGTTGGCTACGGGTATCAAAACAAATAATAGAGCCATTGGTACAGATCCTTTTAGAAAACCAATTCAGAATATTACAGAAATTTTAAGTAGTTTTAACTTTTCTACGGCCTGCATAACAACAGACAATATTATAGGGGCTACCCCGGCTTCTTTTTATGCACATGCTATCGACAGGTCTGATGATGCTATCATTTCTAAGCACCTTATTAATAGCAAGCTAAACTTATTTATTGGTGGCGGCGGTGCTAATTTTAAAAACACCTCTTTAACTACTAATTTTACCATTTTGCCTTCTTTAGAAAATTTAGAAAATACAACTGCAGATAAAGTAGGTGTATTTACATCTGTACATGGTTTAAAAACCATTATTAATGGTAGAGGAAACCTACTTGCCAACGCAACAAAAAAAGGTTTAGATTTTTTACATAAAAAAAACAAACCCTTCTTTTTAATGATAGAAGCTGCCAAAATAGACCATGCAGGTCATGCAAATGATACCGCAGGTATTTTAGCTGAATCAATCGATTTTGACAAAGCCATTACAGAGGCTTTAAAGTTTGCAGATACTCACCCAGATACTTTGGTAATTATTACCGCAGACCACGAAACTTCGGGCTTTAGCATCCCGCAGGGTAATGTAAAAACACATGAAATAGAAGGTTATTTTGCTTCGTACGACCACACAGCTATTATGGTGCCTATTTTTGCTTATGGCCCGATGTCTTATGAATTTCAGGGAGTTTATGAAAACAACGAAGTGTTTCATAAAATTATGAAAATTCTAAAGAAATAGTAGAAAAACTATCTATTTTTCAACTAAAAAACCCCAAACACTTGTTTGGGGTTTTTTACTTATAATATCTTTAGGATACTGCATTTAGTTCTTGCATTATTTCTGCAAACAGTTGGTACGATTTAATGCGGTCTTCTATATCATAAATATTGGTTACCGCAATCAATTCATCTGCTTGGGTTTCTTCTAAAAACATTTTTACTTGTGCTTTTACAGTGGCTTTGCTTCCTATAAAAGAATGCTTTAACATTTGATGTACTTGCGGATGCTCTAAAATTTCTTGATGCTCTTCTGTAAAAGTAACAGGTGGTTTTACACCACTTCTTTTACCGGTAAGCAAGCCTACAATTAATTGTATTAAAGAGGTTGCAATGCGTTTGGCTTCTTCATCTGTATCTGCAATAATCACATTTACACCTGCCATTACATAGGGTTTATCTAAGGCATCCGAAGGCTGAAACTCTTCTCTATAAATTTTTATAGCTGTTGCTAAATAGGTAGTTGCAAAATGACTTGCAAATGCATACGGCAAACCTTTTTTTGCTGCCAAATGTGCACTATCGGTACTAGAACCTAAAATATAAATAGGCACATCTACACCTTCTGCAACCGTTGCTCTTACAGCAGCAGTACTATTTTCTTTCGAAAAATATTGCTGAATTTTAGCTACTTCTCTCGGAAAATCTTGTGCGGCACTCATAAAATCTGAACGAATGGCTGCTGCTGTTGCCCTATCGGTTCCTGGTGCCCTACCCAAACCTAAATCGATTCTGTTAGGGTATAACGTTGCCAATGTACCAAATTGCTCTGCGACTATTAAAGGCGAATGATTGGGCAACATTATTCCGCCAGAACCAATGCGTAATCTGTTGGTTGCCTGTGCTGCGTGCCCAATTAAAATTGCTGTGGCACTAGACCCAATATGTTCTGAGTTGTGGTGTTCTGCCAACCAATATCTGGTATACCCGGCTTTTTCGGCACTTTTTGCTAGTGCTATAATATTGCGAAAGGTTTGTTGTAATGTATTATTTTGAGATACCAAAGCCAAATCTAGTATCGAGTATAAAGTGTTTTTAAATTTCATAAAAGTATCAGAATCAATGTAAACGTGTGTTTCAAACTTTTTAAGGGACCACAAAGTTACGCAACCAATTTAGTTGTTTGCACTAAGGTTCTGTTAATTCTTACAATAGAACTATTGATACAATTGATAGGCTTACAACGCTAAAAGCTTAGCGTTTTTTACCTTTACTTTTTAGCTCTTTTATTTTTACGTAAATTAACTTTAAGCGGCCGTTTGCAGTGTCTCTTCGTTCTACTTCAAAGTTTGGTATCGACTGAATTAACGGTGTTAATTTTTGAAACCCATAATTTCTAGAATCAAAATTGGGTTGTTTCTTTTGCAACAAACCACCAACATCTCCTAAAAAGGCCCAACCATCATCATCGGCAACATCATCTATAGTATTGGCTATAAATTTTATTTCTTTTGGGGTAATGGTATCGTACTTATTTTTGATAGTCGGTTTTGTAGTTGTTGTTTCTTGTTCGTTGTCTTCGTTTTCTTGCTTTAAGATTTCGATATAAATAAACTTATCACAAGCTACAATAAACGGATTTGGTGTTTTCTTTTCTCCCAATCCGTACACTTTCATACCAGCTTCTCTTAAACGGGTTGCCAAACGTGTAAAATCGCTATCACTAGACACCAAACAGAAACCGTCTACTTTTTCTGAATATAAAATATCCATCGCATCGATAATCATGGCAGAATCTGTGGCATTTTTACCGGTAGTATAGCCATATTGCTGTATGGGTGTAATGGCATTTTCTAACAACATGTTTTTCCATTTAGACAAGTGTGGCTTGGTCCAATCACCATAAATACGTTTAATTGTTGGGTTACCGTATTTGGCAATTTCTTCCATCATTTCTTTTACATACGCAGAGGGTATGTTGTCTCCGTCTATTAAAACTGCTAGTTTTATGTCCATTATATCTTGTTTATAGTTATAAAGATAGTGGGTTTCTTACAACTGTTAAAACTTAACCGCTTTTAAATTGCATTTTGTAGATTTCTTTTCTCTTTTATTTTAAGATGAAAGTTTATTGGACTGCACATTTATAAAAGATAAGTTGTAACTTTCATTTTTAAAACAAAAAAACACTATGGGATTATTTAATAAAATACTAGGCAATGCTAGTGAGGTTTCTACTGAAAAATTAACAGAAAAATACCAACGCTTGTTAGTAGACAACGAGCATATAGAACTTGGTTTTAAATTGTTAAGAGATACGTTTATGTTTACCAACAAACGTTTAATTTTAATAGATGTGCAAGGTTTAACGGGTAGTAAAGTAGAATACAAATCGATGCCCTATAAAAGTATTTCTCGGTTTTCTTTAGAAACCTCGGGTACTTTTGATTTGGATGCCGAATTAAAAATTTGGATTTCGAGCGAAAACATTCCTTCTGTAAGCAAAAAGTTTAACAAAAGTATCGATGTCTACGAGGTACAAAAGTACTTGGCTAGTAAAGTGATGTAGATACTGTGCCTACAAAACCTTATTTTTTACCTTTCACTACAATTTAGTAATACCTCGCCTTTAAAATAAAGGCGAGGTATTACCAATAATTACTTTTTAGAATTCTTTGCGGCTGCACTTTGTGCTCTTGCTGCAAAACTCCCCTTAGTTACACCTCCAGATTTTGATGCTCCTGCAGTACTACTTTGAATTCTTGAAGCTGCTGCACTTGACATTGATTTTGATTTACTCATAATAATTTATTTAAAGTTTTAAGAAGTACTTTACTTCCTTTTACACTTCAAAGATGCATAAGATTATAGTTAATATTTCTTGTTTGTGACGAAGTACTATTATTTGTGATAAAAGCTATCTTTTTTGTGATTTCTAATTAAACTTCTACAAATATTAGTATTTTAGTTTTCCAAAAAATTGAAACACACCCTAATGAAAAAGCTTTATGATAAGTTCTTAAATGAACTTGAATATCTTATGGATAATGCCCCTTTTTTCTTAATTATTTTAGCATTATTAATACTTCGTAACCTTTACAACTACATTATTAAAAGATATTATAAAAGTGAAAATACCGAATTAGAAAACTTAAATAACAAGTTACAAGAAGAAAAAAACTTAAACCAGCAAAAGCTTAAGAGCTATGAGCATTTAGAAAAAGAAAGTCTTACAAATAAAAATGAATTATTAAAAGTAAAACAAGAACTTACTGAAACGAAAAAGATTTATTTTGAAAGTTTAAACAAAAAAGAACAAGAAATAGCAAAACATAAAGAAACCAATACGCATCAAAAAAGAACGTATGAAAGATATGTTAATTTTAAAACAGTAGAAGCAAACAACACTAGATTGGGTGCACATTTTATTAAAAATGTTATTAGCCAGATATATGATGATATAGAGCAAACAGAAAAAAGTTACAAAACCTTTTTAGGCATTAGCTTTAGTGTTAAAAATACCAAAAGAAAAATACCCCCAATTAAGGCTTTAAAAAACATCTTTAAATTATTAGATTATAATGTTACTGCTTTACACAAAGAAAACACTTCTTTAAAAGAAGAACTAGAACACATACACATGTTTTTAGACTTAATTAAATACTTAAAACCAAATACAAACATTCAGTTTAACAATACATTAAAAAGAGAGCAAAACAACACTATTAAAATTAAACCCACACTCTTTTTTCCGTTTGTAGAAAATGCATTAAAACATGGTAACTTAAATAATAAGCATTCTTTTATTAGTATTATTTTAAAAGAAAACGAACACAAACAATTAAGCTATTGTTTGGTAAATAGTGCAGAGCAACGATTAAATTATACTACAGAAGTTACAACACCAACTAGCTTTGGTTTAAATGCCTTGCAACAATTGTTAAACGCTTATTACCCAAAAAGTAAATTAGAACATAAAGCACTACCTAACAACCAATATCTATCTGAATTAACACTAAGCCTGCATTAAATGATACGTTATATTTTGGTGGATGACGACCCACAAACTTTAGAAAGAGTTCGAGAAAAAATTGATATTATTGCTAAGGATTACGCCCTACAACACGTTAAAAGCTATGATAGTTCTAAAAAGGCTTTTGAAGATATAAACGAACATGATTTTGATTTGTTGATTGTAGATTTTTATATGCCTGTGTATAATGGTTTAGAATTGGCTAAAAAAGTAGCTACTCATAAAAAAGTTATCTTTTTAACCTCTACCATTAACAATGAGCAAAAAGTAATTAACCGTTTAGATATTTCTGGATACTTAAGCAAACCTTTTGAACTAGAAGAATTTGAAGCTATTTTAAAAGAGAAGATTCTTGGTAGAGTAAACAACCAAAAAATCTATCAAAAAGGCGATTTGGTTATGCTAGCCATCTCTAAAAACAAAAATATTGGTATCTACCCAGAAGACATCTATTTTATTAGTTCTGCTTTAATAAGTTCTGGACATAAAGTAAAAGACAATAAAAAAGTAAAGGCAGAAAAACCACAAAGTAATCATGTACATTTTTATGGAAAAAATGATATAATCGAATTTGAATCTATAAGAATAACGATTAATGATTTGGAATTAAATCTTTATAAGTTTGGTTTTAGAAAAATCAATCAAAGCACCTTAATTAATACCAATTACATTAGAAATATAGACAGTCGTAACCTAGAATTATATTATTGTAAAACACCTTTTGAAATTAGTAATAAAGAAAAAACAAGGTTTTTAGAAAATATTTAATGCCACCATTAATTTTTAACAAGCTAGGGTAACAGGCTATAGATTTTATAAGAGACCTTTAATTTTAAAATAAAAAGATACTACCTTTAAAATAGAAAAAATATGTATTTATTTGTTTAACTATCAACTCCATTAATAAAGGTTTTTACAAAATCTTTTATTTTTTCGGTTATTCTATTACTTATAGTTTCTCTTTGTAAGACACTTGGTTGTTTTTCTAATGCTTCAATTACCTCATCTTCTGTTGCCATTCTACCTGTAAAAAGAAAATCGTTTATTATATTTTCTACTTTATCTGGTTTTAATGCTTCTGCTTTACTTAAATTATTCAAAGCTTTTTTAGTTTCTACTTTCCAATAGTCTTTAAATTCACTTTCTATGGTTTCGCTATTATTAATTTTAGGTAAGTTATTTTCTATAAATTGTTCTATTAATTCACGTTTACTACGCAGAGTAACATCTCCCGCTAATAAATCTAAAATTTGCTTTTTTTGTTTTTCTTGGTCTTTTGGTTTGGCATCTTTTAATTGTGCCAATAGCTTCATAATATAAGTAACATTAATCTCGTCTTTGTGAAGTAACTCTATTTCAAAATCTATTTCGTTTAATATAGATACTTTTTGTTTTTGAGTATTGAACCTAATTTTATCGTTTAACTCTAAGTATTTAGATGAAAAATCTTGAAACTCTTGAGCTGTCATTGGTACATCATCAAAAGTAAATTCTGTAAAAGAATCTAATATGTTTTTTAAACGCATTATAGCCCTAAATGCTTTCGCAAATTCTAATTCATCTTCTTCTGTTACTAACTCATTTACGCTATTTGGTGTAGGTGTTAATGCCATTAATCTTGCGTATGCTTCTTCAAAAAACGTTAGCTGCTCTTTATATGGTGCTATAGTGATGGTTTCTTTTGCTGAAAGATTAGAAAACAAACGTACTGCATCGTCTGTATTCTTTTTTAAGTTACGGAAGGTTACAATATTACCTTGTGACTTATTATCGTTTAATATTCTATTGGTACGTGAATAGGCTTGTATTAAACCGTGATATTTAAGGTTTTTATCTACATACAGGGTATTTAATGTTTTACTATCGAACCCTGTTAAAAACATATTTACTACTAATAAAATATCTATTTCTTTATCACGTACTCTTTTAGATATATTGGTTTTATAGTTTAAGAAGGCTTTCGCATCATTAGCCGAATGTGCTTCGTTAAACATAGTATTATAATCTACAATAAACTCGTCTAATTTATCTCTTACCGATTGGTTTACTGGTGCATCATCTGTTACATCTTCTTCTGAAATATTACCATCTATCGTTTCTACTTCTGGATTTGCAGCATACGAAAATATTGTTGCTATTTTATAATTGTGTTCTCCTGCTTCTTTTTTAGCTTTAAACAGTTCGTAATATTTAATTAATATATCTACACTACTTACACAAAACATTGCAGTAAACTGCCTATTATTGGTTTTGTTAGCGTGATTTTTAAGTATGTAATTGGTAATGGTTTCTAAATATGCGTCACTTTCATAAACCTCTTGCGTATCTATAGCTTCTACTTTAGTATCTTCTTCATCTTGAATTTTCTTTTTAAATACATTGTAGTATTCTATTGAAAATTTTAATACATTTTCATCTCTAATAGCATCTGTAATAACGTACTTATGTAGGCAGTCGTGAAATAGGTTTGCGGTTGTTTGTTTTATACTCTTTACACTTAGTGCATTTTCTTCAAAAATTGGTGTTCCTGTAAATCCGAATAACTGATGATTGGTAAAAAAGTTTACTATTGCTTTATGTGTTTCTCCAAATTGAGAACGATGACATTCATCAAAAATAAAAATGGTTTTATCGTCTTTAATTCTTTCAATTTGATTTTTAAACGCTGTTTTTTTTATGGCAACATTTAATTTTTGAATAGTAGTTACAATTAAAGGTCGTGTAGGATCTAAAAAATGTTTTACTAAGGTTTTAGTATCTTCTGTACCATCTATACTCTCTTTATCAAAAGCTCTAAATTCTTTTACTGTTTGGTCGTCTAAATCTTGTCTATCTACCACAAACACCACTTTTTTAATTTTAGGGTTATTGGTTAGTATCTGACTTGCTTTAAACGATGTTAATGTTTTACCAGAACCTGTAGTATGCCATATATAACCGTTTTTATCTGAATTTTTAACTCTATCTATAATTGATTCTACGGCATAATACTGATATGGTCTAAGCACCATTAACACTTTATCTTTTTCGTGTAAAACAATATACTTAGTTATCATTTTAGCGATATGACAAGGCTCTAAAAAGAGACTTGCAAAGCTATCTAATTGCGTTATTCTTTTATTGGTTTTATCGCTCCAGTAACTTGTAAATTTATAACTAGGCATTTTACCTTGTTTAAAGGTATTGGCATAGTATTTTGTGTTTTCGCCATTACTAACTACAAAGAGTTGCACGTAATTAAATAAGGCATTATTAGAAGCAAAAGATTCTTGTTGGTATCTGCATACTTGCCTATGTGCTTCTTTTAACTCTATACCACGTTTTTTTAATTCTATTTGCACTAATGGCAAGCCGTTTATAAGAATAGTAACATCGTAACGGTTTTCTCTTTTACCGTTTATGGTAATTTGATTGGTTACTTGAAACTCGTTTTGACACCAGAAATCTTGATTGATAAACTCTATATATGCTTTCTCTCCGTTGTCTTTATGTAATACATATTTATCTCTTAAAGTTTTAGCTTTATCGAATATATTACCCTTAGAAAGATGTATTAATACGCGCTCAAACTCAGGAGCTGTAAAGGTTGTTTTGTTATGTTTTTCTAATTGTGATTTTAGATTACTAACTAAATCGTCTTCTGTTTTAATAGTTACAGCTTTATGCCCTAAACTAATAAGTTGCGTAATTAAGTTATTTTCTAATACCTGTTCTGGTTGTGTTGTCATTTATTCTTTTTCTTTTAAATACTTCGAGATTCTTTAAAAATCTCGAAGTATTAAGTAGTTTTTTATTTCCATAAAGGTTCTTGTTGCCAATTTGGTTTCATATCTAAAGCTTTTAAATCTACATTTGGGTACTTTGTAAAAAGGGCTTCTAATCTTTCTGTAAATTCATTATCAGGTTTAATTGTATTTAACATATATTTCATTAAACACATATGCATATACAATTTATTAGATTGTTTAGGTACATTTTCCGCATCTGTAATCCAAGGGTTTGGTGGTTTAGATAACATTTTTACTGTACTAGGTAAGTTCCTGTTCCATAAACGTGAATGATGCGCACAAAAATTACGTATTTGCGATATTGATTGCAACCAACTAGGTAAATACGTATGGTTAACTGCACCAAACTCTTTGGCTATAATATCTTTAGAAGCAACATTATTTTTTAAATTACCGTACAATTTAGATAATGCTCCAAAACTTGTTTGTTCTAAAGATTTCCATGCAGGTGGAAAACGACCATCGTCTTTGTGCTTTTTCTTGTGATTTTTAATAGAAACATCTTTTGTCCTTTCAATTTCGGCTTCTAAATTAGAAAGCGTTTTTACCAAGGCTTTACTATCTGTAAATAATTCGAA
This sequence comes from Polaribacter sp. BM10, assembly GCF_002005425.1. Classification (GTDB taxonomy): domain Bacteria; phylum Bacteroidota; class Bacteroidia; order Flavobacteriales; family Flavobacteriaceae; genus Polaribacter; species Polaribacter marinaquae. The sequence goes on from NZ_CP019704.1 coordinate 1,580,003, forward strand.
ATTTTGAAACCACCAAGGGTTTATTTCGTGAGATAAATGATAAATTAATTTGGTACGTAAACTAATTTCTATTTTCTCTATAACACCAAAAAGTAATAAACGTAATTCTGCATCAAAATTATATAAGGCAATAACATCTTCAAATTTACTGTTTGGTTTAAAAATGTGATTTTCTTTATCTTGTTGCATTACATACCAATATTCGCCAAGTCTGTAATAACTAATATTAAGTAGGTATTTTTCTGCAATATGTGGGTGTTTTATAACCAAACCACGCTCTTGTAATTGACTTACTTGCTCTGCAACAGTAAGGGCGTTTTTAGTAAACATACGGTAAAAGTGAAGTTAAACAAACCGTATTTAAAGCAAAAGACACACCCTGGGACGCTGTTCTAACGGGTAGCGTGGTGTGTACTGTTACAGCAAAAGTACTATATATTTTATTTATTTTGTATTCTTTTTTCATATTTATACAGTTTTTAACATTTTTACCTACACAAACATTTGTTGTAACAAGCCTTTTTTAAAGGCTTTACTATTTTCTATTTTAGTATTTAAGGCTTCTATCTTTATATCTATATCAGATAAGAAATTAGCTATTTTGGTTTGTTCTTCAATGCAAGGAAATGGAACTTTAAACTTTTTTAAATCACCACCATTAATAGAGTTTATAGTAGCTCCTAAATTTTTATAAACTTCTTTTTTATAATGTTGACTATCGAAAAAATGAAATAAAAATCGATTATACTTACTGCGATAAACTGTCATAAATGCACCAAATGCTAAACCGATATGCTCTTCTTTGATAATAGCATTTTTCCCTATCAATCTTTTACTACCATTTCTAACGCAAATTAAAATATCATTCAATTCTACTGGATTGAACTTACCTTCTTCAACATTTACAAAAACATTATCATTTAAAGCTATTAATCTCTTTTTTACGTTAGAAGAGCGTAATACCAAAACACCATTTTCATCAATATCATTTGGACTATATGTTAAACCACTTACTATTGAACCAATTACCCCCAACTTCTTCTCTTCCCAATTAGGAAAGGCATTACCATTATCATCTTTAAATCTTAGTTCTTGATTAAAGATTTTTTGCATTATACCTTTTTTGTATTGCTCTAAAAGGGTTTTCTTTTTGGTTAGTTTGGTAATTTTATCATCTACATCTGTAAGGAATGATGCTATTTTTTGTTGTTCTGGAAATTGAGGAAAATTTAATTGAATCTTTCTCAATTCAACCATTGTTAATGCTTTTTGGGTCGAACCAATAGAAGTTTTTATTAATTCATTTGTATTTAATTGTATTAATTTCTCTAAGAAATCGCTATTTTCTTTAATATTTTTAAGCCAAATTAAATTACCATCTTTAAAATAAAATGGATTATCATCATTAATTTTCCAAACATTGCCTAAAGTTCCAACTGCTGTAACTAAAATATCTTCTTTTTTAGGTACTCCATATTTTTCTTTAAAGTCATTATATCTTTCATTAGATATATATAAAATATCTGAAGGGATTGTATTATTTTTTAATTCTGTTATTTCTTTACCTCTAAAAAAAGGTATACCCGCAGGCACATAATCTTCAAGATAGACCCTTTTACTTGATGTCATTACACAGATACTACCTAGTTTCTTAGGATGCCATTCACCTTCAAACTCCGGAAACCTCAATTGTGGCATTAATTGTTCTTCCATAATTAAAAGGGGGTTTTAATATTTAACTCCTCACAATACGAAGAAATACGTTTATCGGTTTCAGCAATATCTACATCTAAAGCTTGTATTTGTTCTGCTACTGCATTAATATCAATAGGTGCTTCTTCTTCAAAAGTATCTACATAACGTGGTATGTTAAGGTTGTAATCGTTATCAGCTATTTCTTGTAAAGTTGCTCTGTGGCTGTATTTATCTGTTACCGTTCTATTGGTATAGGTTTCTACAATTTGATTGATATGTTCTGGTAGTAGCTTATTGTCTTTCCCTTGTTTTGCAAAATGATTAGAAGCATCAATAAACAATACATCTTCGTTAACTTCTCTACATTTTTTGATGACTAAAATACAGGTTGGAATACCTGTACCAAAAAAGATGTTTGCAGGTAAACCAATAACGGCATCTATATAATTTCTATCTTCAATTAAATAACGTCTAATATGCGCTTCTGAACTTCCTCTAAATAATACACCGTGCGGTAATACGGTTGCCATTATTCCGCTTTCATCTAAGTGATGAATCATATGCTGTACAAATGCAAAATCTGCTTTTGTTTTAGGTGCTAATTTACCATACTGACTAAATCTGTCGTCTGTACTAAATATTCCTTTTGCAGACCACTTTGCAGAAAATGGTGGGTTTGCAACAATAGCTTCGGCTTTTAAATCGATAGCCATATGTTGAGGTTCTTCTAAGGTATCTTCTTGTTTAATATCGAACTCACGATAATTTACATCGTGTAGTATCATATTCATACGTGCTAAGTTGTACGTTGTACGGTTTAATTCTTGACCGTAAAACATACCAACATCGTCTACTTCTTTAGCTACACGCAATAGTAATGAACCACTTCCACACGTTGGGTCATATACAGATTTTAAACGTTTTTTACGCGTAGTTACTATTTTTGCTAATATGGTAGATACTTCTTGAGGCGTATAAAATTCCCCTGCTTTTTTTCCTGCACTTGCAGCAAACTGCCCAATTAGAAACTCATAAGCATCCCCTAATAAATCACTGTCATTATCCTCTAACCTAAAATCAATTTCATCTAAATGTGTGATGATTTTTGCAATCGTTTCATTTTGAGCTTTTACAGTTCTTCCTAACTTACCAGAAGTTAAATCTAAATCTTCAAATAGTTTTACAAAATCATCTTCAGATTCTGTACCCATGGTACTTTGTTCTATATTGGTAAGAATACGCTCTAAGTCTTCAATAATAAAGAATTGCTTTGCTTCGTCATTATCGTTGGTTACTATTTCTGAAAGGTTATTTCCTTTTTGAGCAATAGAGGTAAATAATTCACTTGGTTTTAAGAAGTAACCTAACTCTTTTACGCAGGCTTTTTTAACTGCTTCAACATATATTTTACCATTTTCTGAATTTTCATCTAACTGCTCATAAGTTAAACCATCTGGTGCTAATATTTTATTAGCGTATAAGTGTAACTTCTCTGAAAGGTATTTAAAGAATATAAAGCCCAAGATGTAGTTTCTGTAATCGTCAGCATCCATTTTGCCACGTAATAGGTTGGCAATAGCCCATAATTGTTTTTCGAGTAGTTTTTTTTGTTCTTCTGACATTAAAGGTTTGTTTTTTTTTGCAATTTTTTGAACGTTAAAAATAGGAATCTTTTTTAGCTTAAGAGTAAAAAAAACGAAGTTTCAATGCAAATAAATTCTCTTTTTATTCGAGTTAGACGCAACTTTCACTGCATCAGGGTGCAATTGCTACCGCATCAGGGTGCAACTTTTACTCCACCCTACTCCGATAAAAGTTGCGTACGTACGCAGTGAGCGTTGTTTTTGGGCAAAAAAAATCCCAATAACCGTAGTTATTGGGATTTTTAAAAATTACTTGATGTTTACACCTAGTAATTACAAAAGCGTACTAGGTTGTTCTAGAAAACTTTAAGTTTTTAAGCATCGTTCTTAACTTTACCGCAGGTCTAAAAAGAATGCGTGTATTGGTAATGCCTTCTGCAGAAACTTCTCCTTCTGTTTCAAATCCTTTCGAGCTTAAACTTATTTGAAAGTTTCCTAATTTACCCAAACGCACAATACGTCCTTGTTTTAACTCTCTAATAATATTTACCTCTAAGATGTTTAACAGCGACAAACAATCACTTTCCGACAGTGCCGATTGTTCAGAAATCATTTCTGCTAACGTTTCAAAATCTACGCTACCATTGGCAACTACAGCTGCGTAATATTTTGCGTCTAATGTTCTATCTTGAGGATTTTTCCTCTCTATTGTCTTAAATTTTATCGACATTTAGTGTATATTTTAAAATTACAATTCTTCTTACAACCTTTGTTTTTAGAGGCACTTGCAAGGCGATTCCTCTTTGTGTACGCTTTTAAAACTCTGCAATAGCATGCCCAACCACATGCGTTTTGATGTAGTTAAACCATAAGTAAACCAATTACTTACAGGAGTTGTACGCTAAAAAATTAAGTCATGTGTTTACCAGGTTGCAGTCTGTTGTACTGCTTTATTTTTAATAAAATAAATTTGGTAAGCTTAAAGAAGAATTGTAATTTTGATGTGCAGAAAAAAACACAAATACTTCTTAAAGTGTTACCGTTTTAAAAAAGTCTTAGAAACAACAGTTTTCTTAGACTTTTTTGTTTTTGTAAAGATATTACATCTGTTACTGCTGTTAAAACAATTTTATAAACAGCTTATTGACAAAAACATAGTTGTAATGTTCTTGGTGTAAAACTAAAACTTTTTCTGATGTGAAAAATTAGCAATACAAAGTTTTATTTTAAAGTTATTCACTTTTTTAAAATTTTGCTCCCTTTTAAAACAGCCTAAAAAACTAAATTACAACGAGTTGTAAAACTAAAACTTTTTTCTTATTTAGAAAGAAATACTTATTCCCAATTCCCTTGAAGTTTTTAACAAAAAGTACAAATTCACTATAAATACACCTTGTTGCTTTTATCTGAGCGCTAAAAACTTTAATTTTGTAAACGATGCCTTAAGCTAGTAATCTTGTAAAGTGTAAGGTCTTTTATAGAGCACAGACCAATTGCTTACAAGCACAAATAGCGAAGTAAAAAACACATGAACAAGTACCTAGAAATTTTTAAAAACTCGTATTCCGATTATTGGAACTACATCAAACAATCGGTTCTTTTAGAACTGAATTGGGAGAATTATTTCTACGGATTGATTCTAATTTCTTTACTTGTTTGGGGTTTAGAGGCAATTTTTCCTTGGCGCAAGCACCAGTCTTTGTTTCGAAAAGATTTTTGGTTAGATACATTTTACATGTTTTTTAATTTCTTTTTATTAAACTTATTGGTTTTGATTGCATTGTCGAATGCCGCTGCCGCAATTTTTAATGATATTTTAGGCGTTGTAGGGTTGTCTATTGCCAATTTTCAGGTCTTAGAACTCAATACCTTGCCGTTTGCTTTGCGCATTTTTATCTTTTTTATTGTAATTGATTTTGTGCAATGGTGCACGCACAGATTATTGCATCGTTTCGAGTTTCTGTGGAATTTTCATAAGGTACACCACTCGGTTAAAGAAATGGGCTTTGCAGCGCATTTACGTTACCATTGGATGGAGCCCGTAGTGTACAATTCTTTAAAATACATTCCGTTAGCCATTATTGGTGGTTTTACCGCACAAGATGTGGCATTTGTTCATTTTTTTAATATTACCATTGGGCATTTAAACCATGCGAATATCAATTGGGATTATGGCTGGTTAAAGTACATTTTAAACAACCCAAAAATGCACATTTGGCATCATGCAAAAGTATTGCCAGAAGATCGCAAGCAAGGGGTAAACTTCGGAATTACATTAAGCATTTGGGATTATCTTTTTAAAACGAATTACATACCACATTCTGGTAGAGACATCGAAATTGGTTTTGAGGGTGACGAGCAGTTTCCGAAAGGGTTTGTACAACAGGAGTTGTATCCTTTTAGTAAAAGGGATTAGTTGGTTGCTATCGGTTAGAATGGTTTCTAGTTAAAGGAAATTGTATCGAGAATTCTTTTTTTTCTATCATTCTTTTTCATTGATGAAAAGAACCAAAAATCTAGACGGACTTTTAAATTTCTTGAATTCTACTTTTTAATCTAGTATCGCATCCAGACCACTCCGTTTTTTGGATGCTTGCCGTTACTTACAATTTGAATTCTTACAAAATTTAAAATAGGTCGGTGCTGTATGTTATCATGATTCTTTTGCCTCACTTAACTTGTCTTTCTTCTTGTTTCTGTGCTCTCTTTTCTCCTCTCTTATTCTTTTCCATTGATGAAAAGAATCAAAAATCTAGACGTACTTTTAAATTTCTTAAATTCTACTTTGTAATCCACTATCGCATCCAGACCACTCCGTTTTTTGGATGCTTGCCGTTACTTACAATTTGAATTCTTACAAAATTTAAAATAGGTCGGTGCTGTATGTTATCATGATTTGCTTTTCTTGACTCTTGTTTCTTGTCTCTTATCTCTTCACTCATTTTTTTTTCTTCCCTATTCTTTTCCATTGATGAAAAGAACCAAAAATCTAGACGTACTTTTAAATTTCTTGAATTCTACTTTGTAATCCACTATCGCATCCAAACCACTGCGTTTTTTTGGATGCTTGCCGTTACTTACAATTTGAATTCTTACAAAATTTAAAATAGGTCGGTGCTGTATGTTATCATGATTCTCTTGCCTCACTTAACTTGTCTTTCTTCTTGTTTCTGTGCTCTCTTTTCTCCTCTCTCATTCTTTTCCATTGATGAAAAGAATCAAAAATCTAGACGTACTTTTAAATTTCTTGAATTCTACTTTGTAATCCACTATCGCATCCAGACCATTCCGTTTTTTGGATGCTTGCCGTTACTTACAATTTGAATTCTTACAAAATTTAAAATAGGTCGGTGCTGTGTGTTATCATGATTCTTTTGCCTCACTTAACTTGTCTTTCTTCTTGTTTCTATGCTCTCTTTTCTCCTCTCTCATTCTTTTCCATTGATGAAAAGAACCAAAAATCTAGACGTACTTTTAAATTTCTTGAATTCTACTTTGTAATCCACTATCGCATCCAAACCACTGCGTTTTTTTGGATGCTTGCCGTTACTTACAATTTGAATTCTTACAAAATTTAAAATAGGTCGGTGCTGTATGTTATCATGATTCTCTTGCCTCACTTAACTTGTCTTTCTTCTTGTTTCTGTGCTCTCTTTTCTCCTCTCTCATTCTTTTCCATTGATGAAAAGAATCAAAAATCTAGACGTACTTTTAAATTTCTTGAATTCTACTTTGTAATCCACTATCGCATCCAGACCATTCCGTTTTTTGGATGCTTGCCGTTACTTACAATTTGAATTCTTACAAAATTTAAAATAGGTCGGTGCTGTGTGTTATCATGATTCTTTTGCCTCACTTAACTTGTCTTTCTTCTTGTTTCTATGCTCTCTTTTCTCCTCTCTCATTCTTTTCCATTGATGAAAAGAACCAAAAATCTAGACGTACTTTTAAATTTCTTGAATTCTACTTTGTAATCCACTATCGCATCCAGACCACTCCGTTTTTTGGATGCTTGCCGTTACTTACAATTTGAATTCTTACAAAATTTAAAATAGGTCGGTGCTGTGTGTTATCATGATTTCCTTTTCTTGACTCTTGTCTCTCTTCTCTTATCTCTTCACTCATTTTTTTTTCTTCCCTATTCTTTTCCATTGATGAAAAGAACCAAAAATCTAGACGTACTTTTAAATTTCTTAAATTCTACTTTGTAATCCACTATCGCATCCAGACCACTGCGTTTTTTGGATGCTTGCCGTTACTTACAATTTGAATTCTTACAAAATTTAAAATAGGTCGGAGCTGTGTGTTATCATGATTTCCTTTTCTTGACTCTTGTTTCTTGTCTCTTTCCTCTTACCCCAAACTCCAATCCCCTCAATTCACAAAATCATCATCTGATAAAATGAACCCGTTTGAATTCATACATCAGCAATAAAACCGTTAAATGTTAAGGAAATCTTAAAAAAAATCAAAAAAAAGCCAACTACATCGATTTCGCTTAGTATCTTTAGCAAGAAATTTTTACTAAAAACTAAAAACAATACCCAAAAAAATGAAGATTAAAAAAGTACTTGTTGCCAATCGCGGTGAAATTGCCATTCGAATTTTTAGAGCCTGTACAGAGGTAAATGTAAAAACCGTTGGGGTATACACATTCGAAGATCGCTATTCGTTACACAGGTACAAAGCAGATGAATCGTATCAAATAGGAGAAGACAATGCCCCATTAAAGCCGTATTTAGATATCAAAGAAATTATACGAATTGCTTTAAAAAGTGGTGCAGATGCCATACATCCTGGTTATGGTTTTTTATCTGAAAATGCAGATTTAGCACAACAATGTGCAGACAATAATATTATTTTTGTGGGACCTAAAGTTGCTGTTTTGCAATCTTTAGGTGATAAAATTATGGCTAAAGAGGTGGCCGTTTCCAATAACATTCCGGTTATTAAAAGTAACGAAAACCCTTTAGACAGCATCGAAACGGCATTGGATGAAGCCTTAAAAATAGGATATCCTGTAATGCTAAAAGCAGCCTCTGGTGGTGGCGGAAGAGGTATGCGTGTTATTAGAGAAGCTGCCGAATTAAAAAAAGCGTTTAACGAAAGTAAACGAGAAGCACTAAATGCCTTTGGAGACGACACTGTTTTTCTAGAAAAATTTGTGCAAAATCCTAAACATATAGAAATACAAATAGTTGCCGATAATTATGGCAATACCGTACACTTATTTGAACGCGATTGCTCTGTGCAACGTCGCTACCAAAAAGTAATTGAATTTGCACCTTCTTACAATTTAAAGCAAGCAACAAAAGATGCTTTGTACAACTACGCTATTACCATTTGTAAGGCGGTAGAGTATAACAATATTGGTACTGTAGAGTTTTTGGTAGATGATGATGGATCTATCTACTTTATAGAAGTAAACCCAAGAATACAAGTAGAACATACCGTTACAGAGGTTGTTACCAATATCGATTTGGTTAAAACACAATTGTTTATTGCGGGTGGTTATAAATTAACAGACCAACAGATTAAAATACCGAGTCAAGAGGCGATTAAAATAAATGGCTATGCGTTGCAATGTAGAATTACTACAGAAGATCCGCAGAACGATTTTAAACCCGATTATGGTGAAATTACTACGTATAGAAGTGCGTCTGGTTTCGGAATTCGATTGGATGCGGGTAGCGTTTACCAAGGTGCCATTATTTCGCCATTTTTCGATTCGATGTTGGTAAAAGTTACGGCAAATAGTAGAACTTTAGACGGTGCTTGCAGAAAAGTAAGAAGGGCCATGGCAGAGTTTCGTATTCGTGGTGTTAAAACCAACATGCCGTTTTTAGATAATATTTTAAAACACGAAACTTTTAGAAAAGGAGATGTTACGGTTAATTTTATTAAAGAAACTCCTGATTTATTTGTGTTTAAAGCGCCTAGAAATAGAGCTACCAAATTGGTTACGTATTTGGGCGATGTGATTGTAAATGGTAATGCAGATGTTAAAAAATTAGATACAACCAAGAAGTTTATAAAACCTATTGTACCTAAGTTTGATGCCGATGCTGCCTATCTAGAAGGTACAAAAGATAAACTAACAGCATTAGGCCCTGATGCATTTGCACAATGGTTAAAAGATGAAAAGAAAATTCATTTTACAGATACCACCATGCGCGATGCACACCAAAGTTTACTGGCCACAAGAATGCGAACTTTTGACATGTTAAAAGTTGCAGAAGGATATGCTAAAAACAACCCCAACATTTTTAGTATGGAAGTTTGGGGAGGCGCTACTTTTGATGTTTGCATGCGTTTTTTACAAGAAAACCCTTGGGAACGCTTACAATTATTACGCAAAGCAATGCCAAATGTGTTGTTGCAAATGCTACTAAGAGGTTCTAATGGTGTTGGGTACACCGCATATCCAGATAATTTAATTGCCAAGTTTGTAGAGCAGTCTTGGGAACATGGCGTTGATATATTCAGAATTTTTGATTCTTTAAACTGGATGCAATCGATTGCACCTTGTATAGAACATGTTAGAACCAGAACCAATGGATTGGCAGAGGCTTCGATATGCTATACTGGCGATATTCTAAATCCTGAAAACACAAAATACAATTTAAAATATTATACTACTTTAGCCAAAGACATCGAAAATGCGGGTGCGCATATTTTGGCAATTAAAGACATGGCAGGTTTGTTAAAACCTTATGCCGCTTTCGAGTTGGTAAGTGCTTTAAAGCAAACGGTAAATATTCCGATTCACTTACACACACATGACACCTCTTCTATACAAGCAGCTACGTATTTAAAAGCCATCGAAGCAGGCGTAGATGTGGTTGATGTTGCTTTGGGTGGTTTGTCTGGTTTAACATCGCAACCCAACTTTAACGCGGTGGTAGAAATGATGAAGTTTAACGATAGAGCAAGCGATATTAACATCGATTCTTTAAATGAATATTCTAATTATTGGGAAACCGTAAGAGAGTACTACTACCCTTTTGAGTCTGGCTTAAAAGCAGGTTCTGGCGAGGTTTTTAAACACGAAATTCCGGGTGGTCAATACTCGAATTTAAAACCGCAAGCGCAAGCACTTGGTTTAGAAGACCGTTTTTATGAAATTACCAAAATGTATGCAGACGTTAACTTACTTTTTGGTGATATTGTAAAAGTTACACCAAGTTCTAAAGTTGTTGGCGACATGGCGCAATATTTAGTAAGTAACAACTTAACAGTACAAGACGTATTAGAGCGTGGCAACACCATCTCTTTTCCGCAGTCTGTTGTAAGTTTCTTTAGAGGCGATTTAGGGCAACCCGTTGGCGGCTTCCCTAAAGATTTACAAAAACTAATTTTAAAAGACGAACAACCTTATACAGATAGGCCCAATGCCCACATACCACCAATAGATATTGATGCCGAGTACAAAGATTTTAAAAAAATATTTGAAAATGATTTAAGCAGACCTATTGATTTTACAGATTTCTTATCGTATAAATTGTATCCGAAGGTATTTACAGAGGCGTACAATAAGCATTTAAAATACGATAGTTTGATTAACCTGCCAACCAAAAACTTTTTCTACGGAATGGAAGTTGGGGAAGAAATTATTGTTGAGTTAGACAAAGGAAAAACGTTGTTAATTACCTTAGACTCGATTGGAGATGCCAACGAAGAAGGAATGGTTACTGTATACTTTAAGGTAAACGGACAAGGAAGATCTGTGCAAATAAAAGATACCTCTGTAAAAGTAGAAACCGTACAAAATATAAAAGCAGATAAAGAGAATGCCCGCCAAATAGGTGCGCCATTACAAGGTTTATTATCTACCATTTTGGTTAAAAAAGGCGATAAAATTGTTAAAAATCAGCCTTTATTTGTTATTGAAGCCATGAAAATGGAAACCACCATTACTGCCAACGAAGATGCTACTATTAGTGCCCTTATTTTAAAAGAAGGCACATTGGTTAATGCAGAAGACTTGGTCTTACAACTAGAAGGTTAATTTTTTTTTAATAGTTCACGTTAGAAGTCCGTTATTGTTTTATGCAATAGCGGGCTTTTTAATTTACAGAGAGTTACTTGTGTTTAGTTTCTACCTCTTTCATCTGGATACAATCCTGGTAAATCATCACTTTGGTAATACGTTTTTGTATCAATATTCATGGCAGAGACTTTCCCTTTAAAAGCAGCACCTGTATCTACATTCCATACATTTGCTCTGTTCATAGGTGTAGGTATTCCGAAATTAGTTGTTGGCGTGTGCCCAATATAAATTTCTGAATAATGTTGTAATCTCTTTGGATAAATTGGGTTATTTTTATCAATAGTAACATCCATTGCCAAAGCCATTTCCCACAAAGTTCTATCAAAATAAAAATTATCTGGAATCATTTCTTTGGCAACACCGTGCATTGACGTAAAACCTGCATGTAAAAACAACCTATTTGCATCGTCTAAATGGTACAACGATAGGTTTTGGAAAAACGTTAAATGTTTGCTTTTTTCTGCAGCAGTAAAACCATCATAACTATCGATGGTTTCTTTACCACCATGCATGTACCAAGTAGGATTTACAGTTTCGTCTTTTAACCATTCTTCGCACCAAACATCATGATTTCCTTTGATAAAAATACAGTTGATTTTTTTTGACAACTCGAGTAAAAAAGAAACTACTTGTGCAGACTCGCTCCAGCCATCTACATAATCTCCCATAAAAATAAGTGTGTCTTCTTCTGTAACTTCTAGTTTATTTAATACTTGTACTAGGGCTTTTAAACCGCCGTGAATGTCTCCAATTGCAAAAATGCTCATTTGTTGTGTTGTTTAATAAACAAAACTAAACGATTCTAGCTAACTTTTTAAGTATTTGCTTTAAATTAAGGTTAAAAATACTGCCCTATACCAAAAACCAACCCTCCTTTTGTGGTATTTCTGGTATCATAGACTTTAAAACCATAATCGATTCTAAAAGTAGCATTGTATATTTTTTTACTGATAAAACGCAGCCCGATTCCAGAGAATACTCTTAATTTTTCTTGTTTAAAAAGGTCGCTTAATTGTCCGCCTGGTTCTCGCCAAGTACCTGCATCTGTAAAAACATTTGTTTGAATTGCCAGCCACTTTTTATCGTAAACGGTATGTCTATATTCAGAATTTAAAACCGCAACACCAGTACCTCTATCTACCAAAATACCAACACCTCTAATATTTACATTGTTATCTAAAGCAAAGGGCGCAAAAGGTGAATTCTCATTAGAAGCAATACCCAAACGTAATTTATTTGCCCAATTGCCTTTAACACCAATTCTTTTGTAATAGAAAAAGTCGTTCCAAGCAATTAAAAAATCATTTTGAAAATCGTTTTGCGTAGTGACATATTGCGTGTATAAGACACTTTTAAAACCGCTAACGTATTGGTAGTAGTAATCTAAACCATTGTATTGATACACCAGTTTTAAAAGTTTTTTATCTAAATCTAACACCAATGGTACACCTGCTGCTGTTTCACCAGACAAGTATTTATATTTCTCTGAAAAAAAGCTGATTCCGAAATCGATGCGATGCTTTAAATTTAGTTGATACAAACCTAGCAACTCAACCGAAGTATTGTTGTACAGGTAATTGGCTGTTTTTTCACCAAAATACAACGGCTCTTCACTTTTCCAGTCTTTAAAACTGATTGCCAATCCCCATTTTTTGGAAAACAAATTGGGTGTGCGATAGGTAAAACCATAAGAATGAAAACCATTATTTTGATAAAAGCCACCAAATGTAGTATTGTTTCCTAGAAAATTATACTCGTACAAACCGAGTTTGTAAGCGAATTGTTTGTTGGTGGTTGTCCATAAATTTAAACTTGGTAACAACGTAAAATTCTCTTCTATACCAATTTTTACATGGCTTTTTAAATTGGGCAACCGAGTTACATTAAAATAAGCATGACTAACAGCAGGTAATCTTTTTAAAAATGTAATGTCTTGATTCAGTTTTACAGAGTCTAATACTTCGCCTTGTTTTGAGGTTAGTATCTTTTTTAAATAGCTTGTTTTAATTTTATCTTGCCCTACTATTTCTAAAGAAGCAATTGTTGTTTTTTGCGCACATGTTACTTGCATGCAAAAACTAAAAAATAAGAACAAGAAATTCTTTTGAATCACGCTATTGAGCTATAAATGTATTTTGAATAACTAAGTTAAGCCAATTATCTGTATCTAAACCATAAATGTACAATTTATAAGAATTATCTAACACCAAAGCGGGAGGTGTACTTGTATGAATATTATCTGCAACTATAATATTCGATTCGTTATAATACGCAAACTGCTTGTCTTTTGTATAAGTACCTGTTACAAAAGTATCGTCATTTAACGTAAGTACTTCAAAATATTTGTCTGTATCTGTAAACGTACCATCTTGCCAAGTAAAAACAGGTTCTAATGTGTTTGGGTATGCAATATCTACAGCAGTAGACCATTGGGTTTGCTTGGTTGCGTTTTTTGTTTTTATAGGTTTAGAAATATACAATGTATCGTCTAAAAGATAAGTAACCAAACAATACACATTTGTAGTAACCTCATTTGTAAAACGTCTAAACTTACCACCAAACTGCGCTGCACTTGTAAAGTTTCTTCTTGTATAATTGCTAAAATCTAAAGGATCTACAGTAGTATCTGCGGTTTCGTAATAACGATAATCGTAAGCACCAGTTAACGGATAAAAATAAATATTGGTTTGCGCCGCATTACCGTTTGCAGAACCTGCAAATGCAATGGCATCTTCCTGTATTGTTTTATCGGAATTCTTTGCAATGTATTCTGATAGGTTTTGCGGTATAAATTGATCTTCTATAATAAGGTTAACCCAATTATCTTCGCTTACGCCCATCATGGTAAAATTATAAATTTCATCTTCTACCAAATCTTTTGGTGCAGCTTCATTTAACTTTGGCGATGCTAAAACATTGCTTTCATCGTAATACTGAAAAAACTTCTCTGTGGTATATGTACCAGATATAAACTCATTTTCTTCATCAGAAATTACTTCAAAATAAATAACATTCTCATCGATTTTGCCATCATTCCATGTAAAATTAGGCTCTACGGTAGATTTGTATCCTATTTGAACATCATTAGAATATTCTGTAGCTTTAGATTGATTGTTAATTTTTATAGGTTCAGAAATTCTTAGTTCGTTTTCTTTTACATAGGTAACCAAACACCAAGATTCTACCTCGCTAGAACGTGTAAAACGTCCTAATTTGCCACCAAAAACAGCTTCACTATCTAAACTTTCTCTTCTATAATTTTCGAAATTATCTTTGTCTGCATCTGGCGATGTTAATTCGTAATAACGAATATCTGTTGCCCCTTCTTCTGGATAATAAAAAATATAGGTGGTACTTGTGTTAGATACTGCACTTGCAGCACAAGCAACTACTGTTTTTTCGGTAACATTTGCTTTAGTTGCAATGTATTCTTGTAAAGTTCTTGGTATGGTAATGTCTGTATCTTCTGAACAAGAAACAATTGCCAAACATAAAAAAAGAAATGCTATTTTTTTAAAGACCATATAATTTTCTAATTAATTCTTCTGCTGGTTTATTTTGCGGTGTAAATCTATTGTTTTTTTCGCCACCAACGGTAGCATGTCTATGAAACCATTTCCAAATAAAACCACCAGCAAACCATTCTTCTTGCCAAAATTGATTGTGAATTGCTTGCAACGCATTGGCTTGCGCTTGTAAATTTACCGAACCTTCTATTCTATTAGAATCCCAAGGTTCTTTACCATTAAAGTCTACACTTCTATACCCAAACTCTGTAAACAAAACAGGTTTCTTAACAGATTTTTGAAGTTTTAGAATTGCTTGTTTGTGCGGTTGCCAACCCGCTTCATAGTCTGCCACTGTTGGCGATTTTAAATCGCTTACAGGAAAATAGGCATCTATACCAATATAATCGATTTCTTTCCAGAAAGGTACTCGCGAGTATTCATCCCAATTGGCAGCATAGGTTAATTTACCCTTGTAAACCGCTCTTATCTTCTGAATAAGTTGCTGCCAAAATGCAGGCCTATTCACAACAAATTGCTCTAACTCTGTACCAATACAAAAAATTTCTGCATTTAAAGATGCTGCTGCTTTTGCGTAGGTTAAAATAAAAGCTGTGTAAGAATCTTCTAGAATTTGCCAATTTTCTTCAGAATCCATTTTTATATTACCGGTAAATTCTCCTCGCCACACCCAAATGTGTGGTTTTACCATAATGCGTACATTTTCTTTTTGAAAACGTTTTGCGTATTGCAACAAACCATTTTCTGTTTCGCCAAACCATTGCCTTTTGGTGTTGTGCGTAATTGTTGGTGTTGCCAAATTCTTTATAAAGCCAAAAGGCATCAATGCAACATAATTGCTTTGTGCCTTTAAAACTGGTGTAATATGTTGTATGCTAATAGTATCTCTTGACGCTACAAAGCTTACTCCGTTTATTTTTTTAGACTGACTTTTGCAAGAGAAGTTTAAAAGAATTACAAAGAGAAATAGAATTTTTTTTGTTTTCATAAATCTCCATAAAAATACTTCTTTTTGTTAAAATAGCGCTCTTAAACCAATGTTAAAACTTTGTCCTAAACCAGTATCATTACCACGTATGAATTTACTATACAAAACCTCTAAGTTTAACAAGTCTGTTAATTGGTATTTTCCACCAAAACCAAGCGCGGTATAATCTTGTGTAAAATCGCCAAAGCGTTGCGCGTGTTGCACAAAACCTAAAACAGTAGATTTATCCGAAGGAAAATAACTCATAAAAATACCGGGTGCTAATAGAAACGTCTTGTTTGCAAAACTATCTTCTTCGCCAAAATTATACTCGGTATTTAACTCTGTAAACAATTGCCAGTTGCCACTTGGTAATGTGTAATCATAAAAAAAACGATTTTGAAAAGTATAAGCTGTTTGGTCTAAAAAAACACCATTTTCTGTTTCGTTTTCTATAATCGGAATGTGAAAAGCAGATTGTATCGAGAAATTTCCTACATTTTCTAATGGCTGAAATTTAATTGCTGGTGCAAAAGAAGAAAGCCCTTTTCTTGCTGTTATATCATTGCCTAAATCGAAAACTGCCGTTGCACTTCTACCACCAATTGTATTAGAACGATACTCTAACAATACACCTACATTAATTCTATTATTTTCAGAAACACCCGTAAAGACTTCTAAAGTTGATGTAAAATAATTTTCTCTTGCCTTGTCTGCTTTTACGCCGTTAAACTTCCCTTTGGTTTCTGTATACAAATTGTTAAAAAACTTAATATCCCACTGCCCTTTGTTTAATAATTTTGATGGCGTATACGTTTGCACATTGCTTTTTGCAGGTGCATCATTTTCTTGCGCTTGCACTTGTAAACCTATAGCTAAAAAGGCTACAAACAAACTTTTACTTAAAACTTTTTTCATTATTGGTTGATTTTAATGTTGGTAAATTTTTTAAGTAAGTCTTTACAATTTTTAGATACTTACAAACATTTTCTAGAAAATCTATTTATAATGATTCTAAATTTAATTAAAATGAAGTTTCAGTTTTAAGTTCTTAACTTTAGCTTCGACATAAAAGCAACAATCAATCAACTATGGAACATATTGTAATAATTGGGAACGGTATTGCCGGTGTAACTGCAGCAAGACACATTAGAAAAAAGTCTGACAAACAAATTACTATTGTTTCTGCAGAAACCAAATATTTCTTTTCTAGAACTGCTTTAATGTATGTGTACATGGGACACATGAAATTTGAACACACACAGCCTTACGAAAACTGGTTTTGGGATAAAAACAACATTGCCTTAAAAGAAGGTTTGGTAACAAAAGTACATACAGAAAATAGTAATATTGAATTTGCTTCTGGTGAAATTTTAGCCTACGATAAATTAATTATTGCTACAGGCTCTAAACCTAATAAATTTGGTTGGCCTGGGCAAGATTTAGAAGGTGTTATTGGTATGTATCATAAACAAGATTTAGAAAAACTAGAACAACTTGCCCCTGATAATAAAGCGTGTAATAGAGCCGTAATTGTTGGTGGTGGTTTGATTGGTATTGAATTGGCAGAAATGCTACGAAGTAGAAAAATACCAGTTACTTTTTTAGTGAGAGAAACCAGTTTCTGGAACGGTGTTTTGCCTGCTCAAGAATCTGAAATGATAAATCAGCATATTAAAGAGCACCACATAGATTTGCGTTTAAACACAAACTTAAAAGAAATTAAAGCGGATAAAAACGGACGTGTAACTTCTATTATTATTGAAGAAACAGGTGAAGAAATAGCTTGTAATGTTGTTGGTTTAACTGCCGGTGTTACCCCAAATATAGATTTTTTAAAAGAATCTAATATCGAACTTGGCAGAGGTGTTAAAGTAAATCGATTTTTAGAAACCAATGTACCTAACATTTATGCCATTGGTGATTGTGCTGAGCAACATGAGGCCATCGGTCAAAGAAGAAATATTGAAGCAGTTTGGTACACGGGTAGGATGATGGGAGAAACCTTAGCAGAAACAATTTGTGGTAATAGAATAGCATACAAACCCGGGCATTGGTTTAATTCTGCAAAATTTTTAGACATTGAATATCAAACATATGGTTGGGTGTTTAGCGAAAGAAATAAGAAAGAAAACGAAGTGTATTTTCAATGGAAACATCCATCAGAAAATAAATGCATTACCATTTCTTTTGATAAGGATACTAAACAATTCTTAGGAATTAATACGTTTGGCATTCGAATGCGCCATGAAATATTTGACAAATGGCTTACAGAAAAGCAAAACATATCACATGTTTTAGAATTCTTAGCAGATGCAAATTTTGACCCAGAATTTTACAAACTTCACGAAAAAGAAATTGTGGCAAAATTCAATAAAGAAAACAACACCAATATACAACTACAAAAGAAAAGCTGGAAAAGAATTTTTAGCAAAGCATAAGATGATGAAAGCAATAAAACAAACAGGATTACTACTTTTTCTTATAGGTTTAGCCACCTTTATAGCCTTAATTTTTACAGGTGAT
The DNA here is from genome assembly GCF_002005425.1 of Polaribacter sp. BM10. GTDB lineage: Bacteria > Bacteroidota > Bacteroidia > Flavobacteriales > Flavobacteriaceae > Polaribacter > Polaribacter marinaquae. The sequence goes on from NZ_CP019704.1 coordinate 1,598,351, forward strand.
TTTAATTTAAATCAAACAGAACTTGATACTTTTTTAAAGGGTCAAAACTATAAAAATGAAGTAATTGCCAAAGAACTGCAACAAGCAGTAGTAACCAAAGACAACTTGTCTATATTTGAGTTCTCTAGCCGTACTAGAAAAGCATATGCAAATGCTAATAAACATTACGATGATTTAATTGCAAAATACGATGCAGCAAAAAATTGGGAGAAAAAAGGAGCTCAGTTTCAATATAAAATCTCTGGTAAACCACACAGTCTTAGCTATACGCTTGCCAAAAAGGCTGGTAAAGGTTTTGCAGCACAACAAACGGGTTGGGCATGGTTTTTAACCTTTGGTTTAGGTATTATAGGTGCACTTATGTTTATTGTACCAGATGTAATTTTGTTAGGAAAACCTGGTATTAAAAATGATGGTATCTTTTTAAGTGCTGCTACCAATCGCGGTTGGATTGGTTGGTTTGCTTTTGTGTTTCTAGTTAGTTTTTACATACTGCTATACTTCTACCCAGATTACATTGTAAATTGGGTGTATTTGGTAGATCCTATTAGTAAATTTATAAGCGGTAACCCTGCAAGCCAATGGTTTTTATACGGATTTTTATATTGTGTTGTTATGACAGTAATGGCTGTTAGAATGTACATTAAATATCGCCATAATAAATACCAAATATTAAGAACTACATCTGTTTTATTCTTTCAAATAGTATTTGCTTTTTTGATTCCAGAAATTTTAGTGCGATTCGAAAAACCATGGTACGACTTTAAAAATGCATTTCCTTTAGATTATGATTTCTTTTTTAAATGGAATTTAGAGGAATTATTAGCCAGCGGTGGATTGGGTTTATTTATTTTAGTTTGGGGTGTTGTACTTACCATTGTAGTTGTGCCTGTTATGGTCTATTTCTTCGGAAAAAGATGGTATTGTTCTTGGGTTTGTGGTTGTGGTGGATTGGCAGAAACGCTAGGAGATCCTTACAGACAATTGTCTAGTAAAACCTTACTTTCTTGGCGAGTAGAGCGTATTGTAATTCATTCTGTATTAATATTTGTTTTAGTGATGACTGGTTTTGCTTTGTACACTTTCTTTACAAACAAAGGGCAAGTATTAGGCATTCAAACACAAACAATTCAAGATATTTATGGCTTTTTAATCGGTTCTATTTTTGCGGGAGTTATCGGTACTGGTTTTTATCCAATTTTTGGTAATAGAGTTTGGTGTAGATTTGGTTGCCCATTAGCAGCTTATTTAGGTTTTGTACAACGTTTTAAATCGAGATTTAGAATTACAACCAACGGTGGTCAATGTATTTCTTGCGGAAACTGTTCTACGTATTGCGAGCAAGGTATCGACGTTAGAGCTTATGCCCAAAAAGGAGAAAACATTGTACGTTCTAGTTGCGTTGGTTGCGGTGTTTGTTCTGCAGTTTGCCCAAGAGGTGTTTTAAAATTAGAAAACGGTCCGGAAGAAGGAAGAATAAATCCTACTGATGTTTTATTAGGAAACGATGTTGATTTAATGGATTTAGTAAACAAGAAATAATTACCAACATATCAAGTTTAATATAAAAAAGGACGCTAGAAGGCGTCCTTTTTTTGTGGTTGTTTAAAGCGTAAATTTAAGGATGATAAAATCTTTATGATGAATAGTATATCGTTTTAATACTTCAGCTTGAATAGCCACATCAACTATAAACCTTTTAAAATAACATAAGCCACAGATAAAATCTGTGGCTTATAAATTCAAATCAAAAAACTAAAAAAGTTTTTATAGGTTTGGTAACAATACTCTATCGATTACGTGTACGATACCATTTGTTGTTTGTACATCAGGAATTCCCATATTTGCAACTTCTCCTCCGTTTCCAGCACCTGTAACTGTAAGTGTTCCGTTTGTAAAAGCACCTAATGTTAAATCGTCTCCACCTAAAGGAGTTACAGTACCTGCACTTAATTCTGAAGTAAATTTACCATCGTTGGCAATAACATGATTTAAAAGTACTTGTTGTACAGTTTCTTTTGGTAATTGACGAATATCTGCAGGCGAAGTAAATGTCAATCCTAAGGCAGCACCTAAATCAATAAAAGCTTGATCTGTTGGAGCAAAAACTGTAAAAGAAGGGCTCCCTTCTGACGCTGTTAAAGCCTCTGCCAATTCTGCATAAATTACAGCTTCTACTAAATATGTTAATTCTGGTGAAGTAAATACGTTAGCACTTTGTAAAGCAATTGCAGTTTGTACAATATCTGCACCACTAGCAATCATTACTTTATCAATTACATGCACAGTACCATTGCTTGCTGTAACATCTGTAGCTAAAATTTTAGACCCGTTAATGTAAGTATCTTCTCCTCTTTCGATAAATCTTCTATCTAAAGAAAGTGCAGATGTAGACGTACCGCCATCATTAATTGTATTTCCGGCTAAGTTTCCGTTAGAAACGTGGTACAATAAAGTGTTTGTTAAAAATGATTTTTGAAGAACACCAAGTGTATTTTCATTCAATCCTAAACGCGCAAATGCATCATTAGTTGGTGCAAAAACAGTGTATGCTCCGCTTGCATCATTTGGGTTAGAGTTACTTAAAACTCCTGCAACTCCACCTGCAACTGCTGCCGCTTCTAAAGTGCTAAAATCCGCATTAGATACCGCAATATTTGCGATTGATGGTAACTCATCTTCGAAACTAGATTCGGTTTGACAAGAAGATACTAAGCTTACTGTTAAAATTGTAATAAATATATATTTTAGTTTGTATAAATTTTTCATGATTGTATGTTTTATTATGTTTTTAATTAAAATGAGTAGACAACGCCACCGTAAGATCCTGTAGCTTTTCCTAAATTTCTACCAGAGATATACGTGTTTGTACCCGCAGTGATACCAATTGAATCTGTAAAAGGATAAAATGCATTGATACCAATTCTTGTATAATTTACACGTGTTGCAGGAAAAAACCCTGTAAATCCTTCGCCTAAAATATCTACACCACTATCATCTGATAATTGGTTTGCTACAAAAGCATCTACGTAAAATTTAGAAGCTGCATACCCTAATTTAAACTCACTTAATAAAGCATTTGGCACATCGTTACCTCTAACACTGTATCCTAATTGACCTGTTGCAAAAAAACCAGAGTTCATTTTATACGTAGCAATACCAAAAGCATTGTAGGTTGTTGCTTCGTTACCTATTGCTATAATAGATTGTAAACCTTCGTTTGCACTGTAATTACCAATTGGTGTTTCTATACCAGCCGCACCAATAAAATCTAAACTACTGTTTTCAAAATTTAAAGTGTGTAATCTGTATTTAGCATACACTTTTAAATCTTGTACTCCTTTTCTTACATTTTCAAAACCGTTGTTTTCTAAAACTGCATCAGATGCATTTCCTTCGGATTTAATGTAAGGTACATTTAATACAATATTAAAATTGTCTGAAACTCCAATTTCTCCGAATAAAGAAATACTACTAATACTTACATCGTTAAAAACAGGTACGCCATCAATTTCATTGGGTACTAAAAATACTTTGCTGTAATTTTCTTTAGAATAAGAAACGACTACAGAACCTTCACCAGATTTTTTCATAAAACCATTTACCGGACTCTGAGCTATTGTAAAGCTCGATACTAAAAGGCATAAACCTAAAAGTGTATTCATTTTTTTTGTCATAATGTTTGTTTTTTAATTGTTAGTGACACCATACCTACGAGAAAAAAAGAAGTGCGGTTTTATTTTTTTAAAAAAAAACCAAAAATTTTTTTTTACGTATGTAAAGTAACCCCTGAAAGTTTACACTTTTTATAACGACAACTTAAACACATAACCAAATAGTATGCTTTTTAAATACCTAACAATTTTATTTTTTCTAACGGGCTTTCATCAAAAAGAATTTATTAAAAATTACGATAATCAAGGAAATTTAACATCCGAAGGATGGATGATAAACAATAAGAAAACAGATTATTGGACTTTTTACTACACAAACGGAATCATAGAAAAAAAAGGTCATTTTAATAGTGGTAAAAAAACGGGTTATTGGTATTTTTACACCGAAAATAATAACCTACTTAAAGAAGGTAGTTATAAAAACAATAAAGCAAGTAACTGGTGGATTTTTTATTCTAAAAACAAAAAAATAAAAATTCAGTATAAGAATGGTCTAAAAGATGGTTATTCGCTAATATACTACAACAACCGTTTAAAAAAATCTGAACGCTACAAGTCTAATAAAAAAATTGGAGAATGGACTTCTTACTATAGTTTTAAGAAAGACAATCCGAACGCAAAATTTTAATGAATTTAAATATTAAAGTAATCATTCCTGCTTATAACGAGCAAGATTCTATAGGAAACGTTATAAGAGACATTCCCAAAATAGTAGACGAAATTATTGTAGTTAGCAATAACTCAACCGACAAAACTGAAGAAAACGCCGCCAAAGCTGGTGCAACTGTTTTAACAGAAAACAGAAAAGGGTATGGTTATGCCTGTTTAAAAGGAATGGATTACATTTCTAAACAAGAAACAAAGCCAGAAATTGTTGTTTTTTTAGATGGAGATTACTCTGATTACCCAGAACAACTTACAGAATTAATTGCACCAATCGTGCAACAAGATTTAGATTTTGTAATTGGCGCAAGAGTAAAAGATTTAAGAGAAACTGGTGCAATGACGCCACAGCAAATATTTGGTAATTGGCTAGCTACAAGCTTAATGAAACTATTTTTTAATGCTAATTTTACAGATTTAGGACCATTTAGGGCTATTAAATACAATAAGTTATTGGCATTGCAAATGGAAGATAAAACCTACGGATGGACAGTAGAAATGCAATTAAAAGCATTAAAACAAAAACTAACTTATGTAGAAATACCTATGAAATACAGAAACAGAATAGGTGTCTCTAAAGTTTCAGGAACCGTAAAAGGTAGTATATTTGCGGGCATAAAAATTTTAGGTTGGATCTTCAAATACAGTTTTAAATAATGGTTTTAGAATACATCGTAATTATCATTTATTCTATATCTCTTTTGCTTATTTTAATGTACGCAATAGCTCAATTAAATTTACTTTTTAATTACTTAAAAGCAAGAAAGAAAGAAGATACATCAGAAAAACTAGATTTTTCTAACCCAAAAGAAATTCCGTTTGTTACCATACAATTGCCTGTTTACAACGAGTTGTATGTAATGAAACGCTTGCTAAAGAATATTGCTAAAATTGAATATCCTTTAGACAAATTAGAAATTCAGGTCTTAGACGACTCTACAGATGAATCTGTAGAAACTACTGCGAAACATATCAAAGAAATTCAAGATAAAGGAATAGATATACAACACATTCAAAGAACCAACAGACAAGGTTTTAAAGCTGGTGCTTTAAAAGAAGGTTTAAAAATTGCCAAAGGAGAATTCATAGCCATTTTTGATGCCGATTTTTTACCTCAAAAAGATTGGTTATTACAAACTGTACCTTATTTTAAAAATGAAAACATTGGTGTTGTGCAAACTCGTTGGGGACACATCAATAGAAATTACTCTACACTTACAAAAATACAAGCTTTTGCCTTAGATGCACATTTTACTTTAGAACAAGTTGGTAGAAATAGCAAAGGCCATTTTATCAATTTTAACGGTACTGCTGGTGTTTGGCGTAAAGAGTGTATTTATGATGCTGGTAATTGGGAAGGCGATACGTTAACCGAAGATTTAGATTTAAGTTACCGTGCACAATTGAAAAACTGGAAGTTTAAATATTTAGAACATGTAGAAACACCAGCAGAATTGCCAGTAATTATTAGTGCAGCTAGATCACAACAATTTAGATGGAACAAAGGTGGTGCAGAGAATTTTCAAAAAATGATGAAACGTGTTATAAAAAGTGATAATGTTTCTCTTAAAACTAAAATTCACAGTTTATTGCATTTACTAAACAGCTCTATGTTTACCTGTATTTTTTTAGTTGCCGTTTTAAGTATACCTATGTTATACATTAAAAACGAATACGAGCATCTTAAAATTTACTTTTATGTAATGAGTTTCTTCGTGGTAAGTTCGCTTATCTTTTTTATCTGTTATTGGCATATGTACAAGAATATTTATGGCAGCGGATTTAAAAATTTTATAAAATACATTGGTGCTTTCTTTACGTTTTTCTCTATTGCAATGGGTTTTTCTTTACATAATACTATTGCGGTTTTAGAAGGGCATTTAGGTAAGAAAAGTGAGTTTGTGAGAACTCCTAAATTTAATATTAAAACCATTAAAGACGGTTGGAAAAACAATAAATACATCAAAAAGAAACCTTCTATTCATGTTGTTTTAGAAGGTATTTTAGCTATTTATTTTGTTTTTGGAATGTACAGTGCATTTGTAGTAGGAAATCAAGGTGGTGATTTCGGGTTGTTTCCTTTTCACTTTATGCTTTTTGTAGGTTTTAGCTACGTGTTTTTTAAATCTGTTTTTTCTAAAGCATAATGGCTTTTTTAAAAAAATACACCACAGCATTTGCAGTTTGTTTAAGTATAATTGCTTATTTTCTTTTTGCATATTTTATTGAAAGAACTGCTTTTTATACCGTGTGTTTTTTATGGTTTTCTTTGTTTACCGGTTTTTATATACTGATAAAAAACAAACAAACTTCTTTTGAAACATTAGCTGCAATTGCCATTGTATTTCGCTTGGTTTTTCTATTCTCGATTCCGAATCTATCACAAGATTTTTATCGATTTATTTGGGATGGAAGAATGCTATTAAACGGCTTTAATCCGTATTTATCTTTACCAGAAACTTTTATCCAACAAAACATACAGCCCATTGCAGATGCAAAAGAATTGTATGCTGGTATGGGTTCTTTAAACGGAAGTCATTTTACCAATTACCCGCCATTAAATCAGTTATGTTTTTTTATTGCTGCACTATTTGCTAGCAAGAGCATCTTCGGGTCTGTAATTGTTTTAAGAACGCTAATTATTTTAGCAGATTTAGGAATTCTATACTTCGGAAAAAAACTTCTACAAAATTTAAACTTACCAATTAAAAACATTTTTTGGTATGTATTAAATCCGTTTATAATTATAGAAATGACTGGTAATCTGCATTTCGAATCTGTAATGCTCTTTTTCTTAGTTTGGGCCTTGTATAAATTGCAGCAACAAAAATGGATTTTTGCAGCCATATTAATTGCATGTTCGGTTTCGGTAAAATTAATTCCGTTGTTATTTTTACCATTATTTTTTCAATGGTTTGTTCATAGTAAAGTAAAAGAAAACTGGATGGGTTTTAAAATCAATTTAAAAGGGTTCTTAAAATTTATAGCATTTAATAGTATCATTTTAATTGTAACGGCTTTGTTATTCCTACCATTTTTCTCATCAGAATTAATTGATAACTATTCTAATTCGGTTGGTTTGTGGTTTCGTAACTTTGAATTTAATGCAAGTTTTTACTATATCTTTCGAGAAATAGGCTACCTTTTTAGAGGTTACAACGAAATTGCTATCATTGGTAAAATAACACCTGTTTTAACAATACTTTTTTTACTGTATCTAACTTTTTTTAGAAAAAATAAAGGCAACATTCAGTTAATTACTGCGATGCTATTTGGTTTGTGTTTTTATTATTTTACCGCAACAACCGTGCATCCTTGGTACGTTGCTACTCCGTTAATTTTAAGTGTATTTACAAAATATAAGTTTCCGGTAGTATGGTCTTTACTAATAATTTTAACGTATCAAGCCTATGCAAATACACCTTGGCAAGAAAACTTATGTATTGTTTTCTTAGAGTATTTTGTGCTTTATTCTTTTATAAGTTACGAACTTTGGCAAGACTATAAAATGAAGAAATTGTAAAATTACAGCGAACTTCTTCTTATCTACTGAGTTTTTTGTATTTTGGTCACTAATTTTTTACCATATATGAAAAGACTTACAATAAAAGACATAGCTAAACAATTTGGCGTATCTATTTCAACGGTTTCTAAAGCGCTGAACGACAGTTATGAAATTAGCGTAAGTACTAAAGAAAAAATTCAGAAATACGCAAAAGAAAACAATTACAAACCTAACTTTAATGCGTTAAGTCTTAAAAACAGGTCTACTAAAACAATTGGTATTATTATACCAAATATGTTAAACTACTTTTTTGCACAAGTATTTAATGGTATCGAAAAAGTTGCTAACGAAAAAGGCTACAAAATTATTTCTTGTATTTCTAACGAATCTTATGACAAGGAAGTAGAAACTATGGAAATGCTTTCTAACGGAAGTATCGATGGATTTATACTTTCTTTGGCAGAAGAAACCGTGTTAAAAAACGACTTTAAACATTGCCAAGATATTTTAGACAACGGCACACCCATTGTAATGTTTGATAGAGTTGCAGAAATTATTAATTGTGATAAAGTTATTACAGACGATTTTAAAGGTGCTTCTAAAACTGTAAAATACTTAGCAAAAGCTGGTAGTAAAAACATTGCATTTATCTCTACAATTAGCAATTTAGAAATTGGTAAAAAAAGACATCAAGGTTATTTAAAAGGTTTAGAAAAAGCTGGTTTGCCGGTGAATAATAAACTAATTATAAATATTATCGAAGAAGATTATAAAAAATACGAAAGTATTTTAGCTCCTATTTTTGATGCAAATGAAATAGATGCAGTGATTGCGACAGACGAATCTTCTGCAATTGCGGCAATGAAAATTGCACAGAAAAAAGGTCTAAAAGTACCCGAAAATTTTGCAGTTGTTAGTTTTTCTAACGGAATTTTAGCGAGACATTCTCAACCCAAAATGACTACTGTGAGTCAGCACGGAGAAAAAATGGGTGCAACTGCAGCAAAACTATTAATTGAAAGATTAGAAAACAAAGCGGCTCCTAAAGACCAACCTAAAACGGTAATTATTAAAACAGATTTAGTAGAACGAAACTCTACTAAAAAATCTTAAATAAATGGATTTAAGTAACGTAAAACTAGTAGTTTCTGATATGGACGGAACACTACTAAACTCAAAAGGAGAAGTTAGTCCGTTATTTTTCAAACTTTTTAAAAAGCTACAAGAAAAAAACATCACATTTTGTGCCGCTAGTGGAAGACAATACCACAGTATTGTAGATAAATTAGCTACAATTAAAGATGACATTTATGTTATTGCAGAAAATGGAGCAATTGCAAAAAAAGCAGATAAAATATTACTACAAGAATCTTTAGAAGCTTCTAAGATTGAGAAAATTATTCCGATTTTAAGAGACATAGAAGATACCAATTTTGTTTTATGCACCAAAGACGCTGCTTTTATAGAAAGTAAAGACGAGCGTTTTATTGGTTATTTTAAAGAATATTACCATAATTATAACAAAGTAGACGACTTATTAGATGTTGTAAAACACACACCTATTTTAAAAATAGCCGTGTATAACTTTAAATCATCAGAAGCTTATATTTTACCAGCAATAAAACATTTAGAAAATGAATATCTTTTAAAAGTTTCTGGTAAAAATTGGTTAGATATTTCTACAGACAAAGCCAATAAAGGCAATGCTTTAAGACAAGTTCAAAACTTATTAAATGTCTCTAAAAAAGAAACTATGGTTTTTGGTGATTACCATAACGATATTGAAATGCTAAAAGAAGCTGCTTTTAGTTTTTCTATGGAAAATGCTCATAAAGACATCACAGAAATTGCAAATTATGCGACTACAAGTAATGATAATTTTGGAGTAGAAAGTGTTTTAGAAAAATTAGTTAAGGCTTAACTACTAAACACCAAAAGCTGTTAGAACAATAGAACGAGATCCACCATTATTTCTGTGTTCACCTAAGTAAACACCTTGCCAAATACCTAAATTTAAGACTCCTTTAGTTATGGGTATTTCTACAAAAGAGCCTAAAAGTGATGCTTTAATATGTGCGGGCATATCATCGCTACCTTCGTAAATATGCTCATAATAAGCCGCATTTTCTGGCACTAAAATATTTATATGTTTTTCAAAATCTGATCTTACAGTGACATCTGCATTTTCATTTATGGTTAAACTAGCAGATGTATGCTTTATAAATACCTTTAAAATTCCTTTTTCAATTTTTCTAAATGCCGGAAATTCCGCTATAATTATATCCGTAATTAAATGAAAACCTCTTACATAAGGTTTTAGGCGAATTTCTTTTTGTTCAAAAATCATACTTAATCTTTATAAGAAACAGTACTTTGTCTTTCTCTGTTTACCTGCAATTTGGTAATATCTGGTCTCGAATAATGCCCAACAACATCAAAGTTTTGTCTTTCTTCTAAAACTCTATTAAAATCTAAAGTTTCGATAATTAAACCTTCTTTGTGTAAAACAGGTTCAACCAACCATTCTCCGTTAGGAGCTGCAATACAAGAACCTCCATTTGCTAAAACAGCAGGTGCTTTTTCTAAAATTTTATCTAAATGCGGTGTTTCTGTAGGAAAATCTTTTGTACTCATTAAACTAGATACAGAAATTACATAAGAACGAGATTCTCTTGCTATAAATCGTGTAATATCTTTTGTATTGTAATCGCTACCAGGCCAAACAGCAATATGTAAATTTTCACCTAAACCATATAAAGCGGTTCTAGGTAAAGGCATCCAGTTCTCCCAACAATTTAAGCCTCCAACGGTAAATTCTTTTAACGGATGTACTTGTAAACCATTTCCGTCTCCTGGTGCCCAAGTTAAACGTTCTTCGTACGTTGGCTGTAATTTTCTGTGGACAGATTTTACAATTCCATCAGCATTGATATAAACTAAAGAAGCGTAAATGCTATGTCCGCCTCTATTTTGAGCACGTTCCATAATTCCTAAATAGACAGCAATTTTATATTCTTTAGATAAATCGCAAATAGTGTCTAATTCGCCTTTTTCTATGGTAATTGAATTTCTAACATAATGTGCATGAATTTCTTTTTGAACCTTAGAATCCCAAGCAGCACCATCTGTTAAAGAAACCCAAAACGGATATCCTGGTAACAAAGCTTCACCAAAAACAATGAGTTCGCAATTTTCTTTTGAAGCATCTACAATCGATTTTTGTATTTTTTCGATTGTCTTTTCTTTGTTTAACCAAACTGGTGAAATTTGTGCCAATGCAACTTTTAGTAAATTGTTTTTCATAATTCTTGATTATCGTAAACTATTAGTTTCGTTTTTTTATTTTCTTTCTGTTTTCAAAGCGAAATTCATTTAATTCATTCAACTCACTCTTCACCTTCGATTTCCAAACTTCTAAAACCTTTAAATTATTACCACTATTTGTTTCATTTATGAATCTCATTCGAATTTCGGCAAACTCATTCGATATTTCATTACTAATTAATTTCATCACTTCAAATCCCTTAACTAACTTCTTTTTTCCCAAAAAGAGCCTTTTCCTAAATTTTCTTGCTTGTATTTCTGCTAAATCGAACTGCAATTGCTGAAATTCTAGTTGCTTCTCTAAGTTATTAATTTTTGTAATATCTATATAAGAACCTTTCCCAATAAAAATATTCTCAACTCTACTATTCAGATTTTTTTTAAAAAAATCAAAACCTTTAGATTCGTATGAGATTAGAAACTGACTAAGAATAGCATCGTTATAGTTTTTTTTAATACTATAATCTTCTAAAGATAATTTTTCGGTTGCACTCCATCTTTTTTGTCCTTCTAAAAGCTCTTGTCCAGAAACTGGAAAAACAAATAATAAAAGTAAAAAAGCAAGGTTTATAAAATTTTTCATCACTTCAAATTTAAACCTCAATACTTACAACTAGACCTTCATTACTTCTTACGTTAAAAACAGTTTCGTCTTCGAAAATTAAATATTGCCCTTTTACACCAACTAATTTACCTGTATATTTAGGCGTTTTAATAAGGTTTAAACTTTTAGGTTTCGTAGGATATTTACGTACAGGAAAATTGATGTTTGTTTCAGAATTATTCTCGATAAAATATTCTTTTGCTTCGTCTGGTATAAACTCTTTTAACTTCTCTCTCCACTCGACTAAGTTTACATCTTCAATATCATTTTTAAGCATTTTACGCCAATTGGTTTTATCTGCAACATGTTCTTTTAATGCAACCTCTGTAATACCAGCTAAATATCGATTTGGCACTTCTACAATTTCTATGGCTTCATGTGCACCTTGATCTATCCAACGGGTTGGCACTTGTTGTTTTCTTGTAACACCAACTTTTACATTACTAGAGTTGGCTAAATAAACAATATGCGGTTGTAATTGCACCTTTTTTTCGTAGGCTAAATCTCTATCTTCAATATCTAAATGTGCCTTACTTAATTCTGGTTTCATTATCCAATCACCAGCATTTGGCGTTTCAAAAAAGCAAGATTTACAAAAACCTTGTCTATAGATGGTTTTTTCTAAACCACAATTTAAACACTCGTAAGTAACAAAACTTAAAGATATTTCTTTGTTAATTAACTGATTCATGTTTAAAAAATCAGTTTTCATATCTAAATAATACTGAATTTCCTCTGCATTTTCGGTCATCATTTTTTTTAAAACTCCTTGGTAAATCATCTCACAAATTTTAGTATTTTTAAACTTCGATTTTAAATTGCAAACTGCATAAAAATCGTACTAAACAAACTTACGAATTTCTATGGCTTTTCAGATTATCAATTCTATAATTTCTTGGTTTTTGAAGAAACGAAAACACCAAATTGAACTGTTTTTAAAGTACCCAAAAGATGTACAAAATGAATTACTTTTAAAATTGATTCAAACTGCCAAACAAACTTCTTTTGGTAAAGAACATCATTTTAGTTCTATTAAAAATCATGCAGATTTTGCTAAACATGTTCCGATTCAGAAATACGAAACCTTTGAGCCGCTTATAGAAAACTGTAGAAAAGGCGAACAAAATATTTTTTGGCCGTCGCACATTAAATGGTTTGCAAAATCGAGTGGTACAACAAATGCTAAAAGTAAATTTATACCCGTTTCTGATGATGCGCTAGAATATTGCCATATGAAAGCTGGTAAAGACATGTTGTGTTTATACATAAACAACAACCCTAAAACCCAACTTTTTACTGGTAAAGGCTTGCGTTTGGGTGGCAGCTCGGAAGTTTACCAAGACAATGGTTCTTATTTTGGCGATTTGTCTGCAATTATCATCGAAAACATGCCTTTTTGGGCAGATTTTAGTTCAGCACCGAGTCAAGAAGTTGCTTTAATGAGCGATTGGGAAACAAAAATGGATGCAATTATTGATGAAACTATTAACGAAAATATTACAAGTTTAGCTGGTGTACCAAGTTGGATGTTGGTTCTTTTAAATCGTGTTTTAGAACGTTCTGGTAAAGACAATATTTTAGAAGTTTGGCCCAATCTAGAGGTTTACTTTCATGGTGGCGTTAACTTTAATCCGTACAGAGAACAATACAAAAAAATCATCCCTAAATCCGATTTTAAATACTACGAAATCTACAATGCTTCTGAAGGATTCTTTGCAATACAAGACAGAAATAACTCGAAGGAATTATTATTGATGTTAGATTACGGAATTTTCTATGAATTTATTCCGATGATTGAATATAAAGGTGAAAGCTCGAATGCAATTACTTTAGCTGATGTTAAAAAAGATATTGATTACGCACTGGTTATTACTACAAACGGTGGTTTATGGCGTTATTTAATTGGTGATACAATTCGATTTACATCTTTAGAACCTTATCGAATTAAAATTACAGGTAGAACCAAACATTATATTAATGTTTTTGGTGAAGAATTAAATATCGAAAATGTAGAAGATGCTCTTAAATTGGCTTGTGAAAAAACAGCTGCAACAATTGCAGATTATACCGTTGGACCAATTTTTATGCAAGGAAAAGAAAAAGGTGGCCATGAATGGATTATTGAATTTATTAATAAACCAGAATCTATGGGGTATTTTTCTGAAGTTTTAGACAATGCATTAAAGTCTATAAATTCTGATTACGAAGCTAAACGTTATTTAAACATTACATTAATGCCTCCTAAAGTTCATTTGGCTAAAGAAGGCTTGTTTTATAGTTGGTTAAAGAAAAAAGACAAACTTGGCGGACAACATAAAGTACCAAGATTGTCTAATTCTAGAGAGTTTATAGAAGAGCTGTTAAATTTATAAAACTATTTATTTAGTGCAATTCTCGCAGTAAGTAGCTCTTAAATATTTATTTTCTAGTAATTGAAAAGTAACACCATCTTCTAAAGAAGAATTAAATAACTTACAAAAACGTTCTCTATTCATTTCGATAGCATTTAACATGATTGTTCTGTAATTTTGAGAATCTACAGCGTATTCATCTACTATTGTTAGATTTAAATAATAAAAAAGTAAATCTTCATCTATGGTAATTGTTTTTACTTTTTCATCTAAAACTTCTGTTGCTTCATCTGTGTTTGCATAATAAGTTAAAAATTGTGCTAAACTTAGATAATCGTAATTCGATAAATTAAAGTTTTCGTAAGTATCTATAATAAATTCTACCGATTCATCTTTTTCATCATACCTTCTAGCTCTCATATCTTTTTCTGCTTTTACAATATGAAAATTTACCAGCATTCTATCAATTAAATGTTGTTTGATTCCGTAAGATTTTAACTTTAAAATTTCTTGTTTAAACGAATTTGCTTCGATTTTTTCCCAATTATTTTTCCAAATGATAAACTTTACAACTATCAAATTATACTTTATGTTTTTATTCTTAGGATCTAACTTTTCGATTTTTTTAAGTTCATCAAAAGCAATTTTAGCATAACTTAAATTTAATATATACTTATAAATACTATTCTTATTAAGAATTGGTACAAATTTTCTTTGTTTAGGTACATTTAATGTATTTAATAAATCTGGCGAACTTTCTTTTTTAAGTTTCTCAAAAATAGAATTCTGCACAACTAAAGCTTCTTCTATATTTTCTTTTAGAACAAGATCGTTAAATGTTGCTACCAACTTCTCTTTCGACATATTTTTATACTTGTCTTTTCGCTCTAATTCTAATATCACAACTGCTTTTCGATGCTTTTGTAAATATTTTTCTAAATCTTTTGATACTTCGCCAACTACCTTATTTTTAATTGTTTGTTTTGGCAAAGTTTTAAAACTTTTATACTTTGTTTTAGAAATATCATTTAAAAATTCTACCCAATTTTCTGAAGATGAAATTTCTGTAACAATATTTGGTTTTTGAAAAGTTTGTAAAGATTTTACAATGCTATTGGCTCTTTTTTCTTGAAGTTCTATATTTCTCTTTACACTACCCTCTATCGATGCGTAAGCTTTAATATTTATCTTTTTAATATTAAAATCTGTTAATCTTAAACTATCATATAAAGGCTTTATGTCTTCTGATGAATAGTCGTATTTATTCTTTTGAAAAGGTATTACAAACTTTAAAGTTTTATATTTTGTAATAAATTTATCTGAAGTGTTGATGCTTTTATCTTTATAGGTTAATGAATCTAAATAAACACCCATATCTAACAAATCCCAACCATAAGAATCTAAATTGTATGTAGTTTGATATCTACATAATGCTTTGTTGTTTAGAAATAAGATATTAAACTCTAACTCTTCTTTTGCCAAAGCAGCAGGCACAGAACCTACTAATGCTTTAAAACTATTAGTACCAGTAACTTTTTTAAAACCTCTTAATAGTTTCTGTGCAAAAACTGCAGGTAGAACGGTTCCTTTAATTTGAGAAGCATCTAATTCATTTTCACATTTATATCTAGACTTAGAAACCACATCAATAGCAATACCATCTCCAGATTTTTTAAATAAAGCAGTAAACCACTTCTTATTATTAGTAGTAAAGTATAAATTATTTCCTTCTCTTTTGATTCCAAAACCAACTTCTTTAGGTTTTTGTCTAAAAGCGTTTGTAAAATAACTACATTTTTGATTTCTCTCTGCGTTAGTAGCAGGAAAAGTAAACCCTAAAGAATTTTGAGATTGTAATATTTGTGTACATGTTAGCACAAATAAAAGCACAAGGCTTTGATAAATTTTCATAGTATTAAATTCTGTTTTATAGCAATAAAACCAAATTTAACAAAACTATTAGAATAAGCAAACTATATTTTACGTTCTACTACATAATCAATCATAGTTGATAAAGAGTTTTTATACTCTGAATCTGGAAAGTCTTTAAGAATCGCCAAGGCTTTCGATTTGTAACTGTTCATTTTATCGATAGTATAATCGATACCACCATTTGCTTTTACAAATGCAATTACTTCTTTTACTCTTTTTTTATTTTTATTATGCTTTTTAATAGAGTTGATTAACCATGCTTTTTCTTTTTTAGAGCAATTATTTAAAGTATAAATTAATGGCAAAGTCATTTTTTGTTCTTTAATGTCTATTCCGGTAGGTTTACCAATTTTAGCATCAGAATAATCAAATAAATCATCCTTAATTTGAAAGGCGATTCCGATGTATTCTCCAAACTTTCGCATTTTACGCACACAGTCTTGGTTTACACCTACAGACGCTGCACCAATACCACAACAAGCTGCAATTAAAGTTGCTGTTTTTTTTCGAATAATATCAAAATAAACTGCTTCTGTAATGTCTAATTTTCTAGCTTTTTCAATTTGAAGTAATTCTCCTTCACTCATTTCTCTTACAGCAATAGAAATCAACTTTAGTAAATCGAAGTCTTCATTATCAATAGAAAGCAATAATCCTTTAGACAATAAAAAATCGCCTACTAAAACTGCAATTTTATTTTTCCATAAGGCATTTATAGAGAAAAAATCTCTTCTTCTATTACTATCATCTACCACATCATCATGCACCAATGTTGCTGTATGAATTAATTCTACAACAGATGCGCCTCTATAAGTTCTTTCATCAAAACCACCATCAGAAACCATTTTAGCAACTAAAAAAACAAACATTGGTCGCATTTGTTTTCCTTTTCTACGAACAATATAGTAGGTAATTCTGTTTAATAACGGAACTTTAGACAACATAGAATCTTTGAACTTTTCTTCAAAAAGTTCCATTTCTTTTATGATTGGTTGTTTAATTTGTTCCACTAAATTCATAGGTCGAAAATTGTTTTTTTACTATTTAAGATTTATTTGCTAATTGACCACAAGCCGCATCAATATCCTTACCTCTACTTCTTCTTACATTTATTGTAATATCGTGCATTTCTAAATTAGAAATATAGTTATTTATTGCTGATGAACTTGCTTGTTGAAACTCACCATCGTCTATTGGATTGTACTCTATTAAATTAACTTTACACGGTACATATTTGCAAAAATCTACCAAAGCTTTTATGTCTTCTTTTCTATCATTTATGCCATCCCAAACAACATACTCATAAGTAATTGCTCTTTTGGTTTTCTCGTACCAATATTCTAAAGATTCTTTTAAGTCTTTTAAAGGAAAATTAGTATTAAAAGGCATTATTGATGTTCTAACGTCATCTATTGCTGAGTGTAATGAAACTGCTAAATTAAATTTAACTTCTTCATCTGCCATTTTACGAATCATTTTTGGCACACCCGATGTAGAAACTGTAATTCTTTTTGATGACATTCCTAACCCTTCCGGAGACGTTATCATCTCTATAGATTTCAATACGTTTTTATAGTTCATTAGAGGTTCTCCCATTCCCATAAAAACAATATTTGTTAGTTTTTTGTTATGATACAATCTGCTTTGTTTATCGATAACAACTACTTGGTCGTAAATTTCATCAGGATTTAAATTACGCATTCTTTTTAATCTTGCAGTAGCACAAAACTTACAGTCTAAGCTACAACCAACTTGACTAGAAACACAAGCTGTAGTTCTTTTTTCTGTAGGAATTAAAACAGACTCTACAACCAAACCATCGTGTAATTTAATTCCGTTTTTTATGGTACCGTCTTTACTTTTTTGCATAGAATCTACCTTAATGTGGTTAATCACAAAGTTTTCTTCTAACATTTCTCTGGTAGCTTTAGAGATATTTGTCATATCTTCAAAAGTATGTAAAGACTTGCTCCATAACCATTCGTAAACTTGGTTACCACGAAATGCTTTATCATTATTTGCCACAAAAAAATCTCTTAATTGTTCTTTTGTTAAGGCTCTTATGTCTTTCTTTTTATTCAAAATAGAAGGATTAAAAATTAAATGATTTCAAAATAAATTCTGTTGCAAAAATATGCATAAAAAAACTGACACTTTAAAAAAGTGTCAGTTTTAATATATTGTATTTCTAAATATTAAAAATATTATAGAATTAACATTGCATCTCCGTAAGTAGAGAATTTGTATCCTTCTTTAATTGCTTCTTTGTAAGCTTCCATTACAAAATCATAACCTCCAAAAGCAGCTGCTTGCATTAGTAAAGTAGATTTTGGTGGATGAAAATTAGTAATCATTGCATTAGCAATACTAAAATCGTGAGGTGGAAAAATAAATTTGTTTGTCCAACCTTCAAAAGCATTTAATTCTTGCTTAGAAGATACAGAAGATTCTACTGTTCTCATAACAGTTGTACCAACTGCACAAACTCTTCTTTTATCTTTCTTAGCTTTATTAATCATGTTTGCAGAAGCTTCTGGAATGATAATTTGCTCAGAATCCATTTTATGCTTCGACAAATCTTCTACCTCTACTGGGCTAAATGTACCTAAACCAACGTGTAAAGTCATTTCTGCAAAATCAACTCCTTTTATTTCTAAACGTTTTAATAAATGTTTAGAAAAGTGTAAACCTGCAGTTGGTGCAGCAACAGCTCCTTCATTTTTGGCAAAAATAGTTTGGTATCTTTCTTCGTCTGAAGGCTCTACTTCTCTATTAATTTCTTTAGGCAATGGTGTTTGCCCTAATTCTAATAATTTAGCTCTAAATTCTTCATAAGAACCGTCAAATAAAAAACGTAAAGTTCTTCCTCTAGAAGTTGTATTATCTATAACCTCTGCTACTAAACTATCGTCTTCACCAAAAAATAATTTATTTCCTATTCTAATTTTTCTTGCCGGATCTACTAAAACATCCCACAATCTATTTTCTGCATTTAATTCTCTTAATAAGAAAACCTCTATTCTAGCACCTGTCTTTTCTTTGTTACCAAACATTCTAGCAGGAAAAACTTTGGTATTATTTAACATCATTACATCACCTTCGTCAAAGTAATTAATAACGTCTTTAAACTGTTTATGTTCAATAGTACCATCTGCTCTATTTAACACCATTAAACGAGATTCGTCTCTGTGCTCTGCAGGATAAACTGCCAATAATTCTTGTGGCAATTCAAATTCAAAATGCGATAATTTCATATATGTATTTCTTCTAAAAGATGCAAATATACGATATCGAGATAGGCGTTGTCAAGTGTTTCGCCTATTAATTTAAAGTTCTTCTACCTTAATACCAATTTGTTGCATGTCTTTCCAAAATTTTTGATACGATTTTGTAACAACTTCTGCATCTAAAATTTTAATAGGAACTTTTAACGCCAAAGGTGCAAAAGCCATTGCCATTCTATGATCGTTATAGGTTTTTATTGCTATGTTTTCTTTGATTGAAGAACGTTCTTCTAAATGTAACGTTTCATTAGTCACAGAAATTGATGCACCTAAATTTGTTAATTCTTCTTTTAAAGCCTCTAACCTATCGGTTTCTTTAATTTTAAGTGTATGTAAACCCGTTAAATTACACGCAATGTTTTCAGAAAAACAAGTTACTGCAATTGTTTGTGCAATATCTGGGGCGTTTTTTAAATCGATCTCTAAAACCTCTTTGCTGCTTACTTTTTCTTTTGATAATGTAATCGAATTACCAGAAAAACTAGTAGCTACACCAAAGTGCTTGTAAATTTCTGCTAAACAAGAATCTCCTTGTAAACTTTCTTGCTTGTAGGCAGACAATTGAATTGAAGAACCTATTTGCGATGAAGCTACAATCGAATAAAAATAACTTGCAGAGGACCAATCAGACTCTACAACAACTGTTTGTTTATCTATAGTCGTTTTTGGTAAAACTTTAATTAAATTACCTTCAAATGAAGTTTCTATTCCTATTTGATTTAGCAACGTTAAAGTCATTTTTATATAAGGTATCGAAGTAATTTTACCAACCAATTCAATTTCTAATCCTTTTTCTAATTTTGATGCTATTAATAGTAAAGATGAGATGTATTGACTAGATACATTACCATTAATTGCAACCTTATCTTTTACTATTTTTTTTCCTTTAACTCGTATTGGTGGGTATCCAACTTTATCTTCATAACTAATATCTGCACCTAAATCTTTTAATGCATTTACTAAAATCTCAATTGGTCTGTTTTGCATTCTTTCAGAACCTGTTAAAACAACTTCTCTATTTTCTTTAACTGCAAAATAAGATGTTAAAAAACGCATTGCTGTACCTGCGTGACCAATGTCTACAATTTCTTTATCTGTAGAAAGGGCATGTTGCATGTGCACAGAATCATCAGAATCTGATAAATTATTTATCGTTATTTCAGGGAAAAGGTTTTGTAAAATAAGCAATCTATTAGATTCGCTTTTAGAACCAGAAATTGTGATTTCTTCATTTATTTTACTATTCTTTAAAACATTTAACAATATGTCCATTCTAAAAACTGATTTTAATTCTTATTTTTAAACCTTTAATTACAACTAACCAACATGAAAAAACACTTATTATTAGTCGTTTGCATGCTCTTGTGTGTAAATGTCAAAGTTAATGCACAAAAAAATGCTAACAAAGTTTCTAGCGAAAATTTTAATCCTATTACTTGGAGAAATATTGGTCCGTTTAGAGGTGGTCGAAGCGCTGCTGTAACAGGCGTACCTGGCAAGGCAAATCTATTTTATATGGGCGCAACCGGTGGTGGTGTCTGGAAAACTAATGATGCAGGTAATACTTGGCAAAATATTTCCGACGGATTTTTTGGCGGTTCTGTAGGAGCTGTTGCTGTTTCTGAATCTGATAACAACGTTATTTACGTAGGTATGGGAGAAAAAACAGTTCGAGGAAATGTTTCTTCTGGTGATGGCGTTTGGAAATCTGAAAATGCTGGTAAAACTTGGACACATATTGGTTTAAAAAATGCCAGACATATACCGCGAATGAGAGTTCATCCTAAAAATTCTAACATTGTTTTTGCTGGCGTTATGGGAGATCTATACAAACCAACACAAGAAAGAGGTGTCTATAAATCTATAGACGGTGGTCAAAATTGGAAAAAAGTTTTATTTTCTAATGAAAATTCTGGTGTAGTAGATTTAATTATAGATCCTAATAACCCAAGAATTTTATATGCAACTACATGGAATATTAGAAGAACTCCGTACAGTTTATCTTCTGGTGGAGATGGTTCTGCTTTATGGAAAAGTACCGATGAAGGAGAAACGTGGACAAACATTTCTACAAACAAAGGACTTCCTGATGGAATATGGGGAATTAGCGGAGTGACTGTTTCGCCTGTAAATTCTGATATTGTTTACGCTTTAATAGAAAACAAAAAAGGTGGTGTTTACAAATCTACAGATGCTGGTAATACTTGGCGTTTAATTAATGCTGAAAGAAAACTACGCCAAAGAGCATGGTATTACACACGTTTGTATGCAGACACGCAAGATGAAGACATTTTATATGTTTTAAATGTTCGTTATCATAAATCTACAGACGGAGGAAAAACTTACAAAACATACAATGCACCACACGGAGACCATCATGATTTATGGATTGCACCAGAAGATAACCAAAGAATGATTATTGGTGATGATGGTGGCGCACAAGTTTCTTTTGATGCTGGAGAAAACTGGAGTACAATGAACAATCAACCAACTTCTCAGTTTTATAGAGTAACTACTGATAACCATTTTCCGTATAGAATTTTGGCAGCACAACAAGATAATTCTACAATAAGAATTGCACATAGAACCGCAGGAAGATTTATTACAGATTCTGATTGGGAACCTACTGCAGGAGGAGAAAGTGCACACATTGCAGTAGATCCTTTAAATGATGATATTGTTTATGGTGGAAGTTACGGAGGATTGCTTACTAGAAAAAATCATAAAACAGGTGAAACAAGAGCTGTTAATGTTTGGCCAGACGACCCAATGGGACATGGTGCTGAAGATTTTAAATATCGTTTTCAATGGAATTTTCCAATATTCTTTTCTCCAAATAATAAAAAGAGATTGTATGCAGCTTCTAATCATTTACATATTACAGAAAATGAAGGGCAATCTTGGAAATTAATTAGTCCGGATTTAACTCGAAACGACCCAAAAACTTTAGGGCCATCTGGAGGACCAATTACAAAAGATAATACGGGTGTAGAATACTACGGAACTATTTTTGCAGCTACAGAATCTTCTCTAGAACCAGGATTAATTTGGACAGGATCTGACGATGGTTTGGTACACGTTTCTAAAAACAACGGAGAAACATGGACTAACGTTACACCTAAAAAAATGCCAGAATGGATGATGATTAATTGTATTGAAGTTAGTCCGTTTGACAAAGGAAGCGCATATATTGTTGGTACTAAATACAAATCTGGTGATTACAAACCTTATATTTATAAAACCGAGAATTATGGTAAATCTTGGAAATTAATCGTAAACGGAATCGAAAATGAAAGTTTTACGAGAGCTTTAAGAGCAGATCCAAAACGTAAAGGCTTATTATATGCAGGTACAGAAAAAGGAATGTACGTTTCTTTTGATGACGGTAAAAATTGGGAAACTTTTCAGAAAAATTTGCCAATTGTACCAATTACTGATTTAGCTATTAAAAACGATAATTTAATCGCAGCTACACAGGGTAGAGCTCTTTGGATTATTGATGATTTAACACCTCTACATCAACTTGAAAGAAATACAAACGCAAACGTAATTCTTTACAAACCAAAAGATGCTTATAATTTGAGCGGTGGTAGAGGAAGAACTTCTAGAACTGCTGGCACTAATCACCCAGGTGGTGTTGCTGTTTCTTATTTTATAAAAGAAAAAAATAAAAAAGACACCATCTCGCTTTCATTTTTTGATGCAAATAATTACTTAATAAAAAAGTTTAGCACTAAACCAAATACAAAAGAAAAAGAAGCAAAATTATCTGTAAAAGATGGTAATAATATTTTCTATTGGGATATGATGTATACTGGCGCAGAATCTGTAAAAGGTATGATTCTTTGGTGGGCTTCTTTAAATGGCCCAATAGCCCTACCTGGTAAATACAAAGTTACATTAACCGTTAATAACCAAAACATAACTAAAGATTTTAATATTTTAAGAAACCCTTCTTCTGAAGTTTCTGAAGAAGAAATGAAGGCTCAGTTCGATTTTATTAATGAAATTAATGTTAAAATGACAGAAATTCATAAAGCTTTAAAAAATATTAAGAAAATTAGAACTCAGGTTGGTGCTTTAAAGAAATCTATTAAAGACAGAAAAAAGTATAAAGAACTTTTAGATTTTGCAGACAAATTGGTAAAAGATATTACTAAAATTGAAGAAACTCTATATCAAACAAAATCTAAAAGCGGACAAGATCCTTTAAACTTTCCTATTCGACTAAACAATAAATTAGCACATTTAAATTCGTTAACTAGAACCGGTAATTACGCACCTACACAACAAGCTATCGAATTTAAAAATGAAATTACTAAAGAAATTGATGCTGAATTATTAAAACTAAATACTTTATTTACAAATGGCGTAAAAGAACTAAATAGAAGAGTAAAAGAAAGTGATATAGATCTTATACAATTAGACTAACTATTATAATAAAAATTAAAAAAAGCGACTTTGTAGTCGCTTTTTTTATTATTCAAACTATTTTAATTTAATTTGCAATTCAAAATCCCCAGAAATGAAAAAAAAGGTTACCCTATCTTTTATACTTTTTACCTTACTTGTTGTATCAAATCAAATTATCTTTCACTTTGACATCAAAAGGCAATCTTACGACGCCGAAATTATTAATAAAGCCGGTAAGCAAAGAATGTATAGTCAAAAATTGACAAAAGATGCTTTTTTTGCAAGTAATGCTAAAAATACTGATTCGTTTGAAGATAAAATGTTAGATTTTAGAGAAACGTATCAAGATTTTAAAATAGGAAATTACTACATCAATAATATCGTTTTAAAATTTTACAACAATCAAGATTTAAACGATCTGTACAAAGAAAACCAATCTTATTATGAAAATTTAGAAGAGGCATCTTCTGCTATTTTAAACGACATTCATAATGACACGTTGTTCGTAAAATCTTTAAAAACAATTAGAGATAATGAGAACGGATTCTTAGTCTCTATGGATAAAATTGTAGAAGAATATCAAAAAATGTCTGAGGTAAAAGTTAATAAGCTACAACAAATGCAGTTATTATTTCATGCTGCTTCTTTTCTTTTATTACTATACGTTTTGTTTTTTATTATAATTCCTATTTTTGGTAGAGAAACTAAAAGTATCGTTTAAGACATTTTTTTAAGTGTTACGTACATGCCGTAAAATACACTAATAAAAATCTTTAAACCCCAAAAGTTTTTCCATTTTCCTTCAGAAAAATTTGTTGTATTCACTTTAGCAAAATCGCCTGAAAAAATAGCACTAGAACTATTAATTAATAAACTAATTATGGTTACTAAAACAAAAAAAGGAAGCGCCACTTTTAAAAAGTTAATCCAAAATATTTTAGTTTGTAATTTAGCTGCAACAATTTTAGCACCAGCTACAAAATTCTTAAAAAAACTCATTTTATTTTAATTTGTCGTTGTTATGATGTCTATCGTGATCTCTTTTAGTTTTAATATCTAACTTTTTTTCAAAAGCATCTTGTAAGTTTATTCCGGTTTGATTTGCCAAACACAAAACCACAAACATTACATCTGCTAACTCTTCACCTAAATCTTTATTTTTATCAGACTCTTTTTCGCTTTGTTCTCCATATCTTCTAGCAATAATTCGTGCGACTTCACCAACCTCTTCTGTTAACTGTGCCATATTTGTAAGTTCATTAAAATAACGAACTCCATGATTTTTAATCCAATCGTCTACTTGTTTTTGTGCGTTTTCTATATTCATTTCTACTTATAATTTTTAATGAATTATTTAAATTTTAATTTATTTCCATTTAATTCCGCAACCAACACTTGGTTTTTGATGCTCTAAAACGGGCTTATTATCTAATAAATTTTGTATTGCTGCTCTAATATCTTTACCCGTTAATGGTTCGCCATTTCCTGGTCTAGAATCGTCTAGTTGCCCATGATAAACTGCTTTTAAATCTTTATCAAAAACATAAAAATCTGGCGTACAAGCAGCATCATATGCCTTGGCTACTTCTTGTGTTTCATCAAATAAATACGGAAATGGGTATTTTAAATCCTCTGCAACTTCTTTCATAAACTTTGGCGCATCTTGCGGATAATTTATTATTTCGTTAGAACTAATCGCAATAAAACGAATTCCTTTTTCTTGAAATTCATTGGCCATTTTTATCAATTCTGGATTTACATGAATTACAAACGGACAATGATTACAAATAAACATAATTACCGTACCAACAGATCCTTTTGCACTTGATAAGCTCACATAAGAATTATCTACAGTATTGATTAAGTTAAAATCTGGCGCTATTCTTCCTATTAAAAACTCGTTAGATTCTGCTCTTGCCATTTTATAATTTTTTATGATTTTTTTTGATAAACATTTACTCTTCTTCTGCTAATGCTTTTGCACAGATAAAGCCACCTGTCCAAGCATTCTGAAAATTAAAACCTCCTGTTACTGCATCAATATTTAAAACTTCGCCTACAAAAAACAAATTTTTATGCTTTTTACTTTCAAAACGTTTAAAATTAATTTCTTTTAAATCGATTCCGCCAGCAGTAACAAATTCATCTTTAAACGTAGTTCTGCCATTTGCATTGTAAATACCATTTGTTAACTCTTTAGCTAACTTTTCTAATTGTGCGTTGTTTAAATCTGCCCAATTTTGAGTTTTAGATATCGATGCAAACAATACAAAACGTTCCCATAATCTTTTAGATATCTCTGTAAAAGGTGATTTTAAAATAACCGTTTTTCTAGGTTCTTTCTTTTTTAAATTTAAAAGCACATTTAAAACTTTATCTGTTGGTCTAGACAACCAATTTACAGCAACATTGTATTGGTAATTTTTGTCTGCTAAAAGTCTTGCACCAAAAGCAGATAATTTTAATACTGCAGGACCGCTTAAACCCCAATGCGTTATTAATAATGGCCCAGAAGCTTCTAATTTAGAATCTATAATGTTTACAGTTGCATTTGGCACAGAAGTTCCTAATAAATCGACCAATCTTTTATCGTTTATATTAAATGTAAACAAAGATGGAACTGGCTCTACCACTGCATGATCTAAGGTTTTGCATAAATCCCAAACTTTTTTAGAACTTCCTGCTGCAACCACTAATTGATCTGCTTTAAAAACTTGTTCTTTAGTGTTTATAATCCAATTATTATTTTCTTTAGAAACTGAATTTACACCAGAATTTGTCAACACTTTAATTCCTAAGTTACTAACAGATTTTTGAAAACAATCTATAATTGCCTGACTTGTATTTGCTTCTGGAAAAACACGATTATCATTTTCAATTTTTAAAGGAACACCTCTATCATCAAACCACTCAAAGGTATCACCTGTCATAAATTGATGAAAAGGACCTAACAATTCTTTTTCTCCTCTCGGATAAAACTTAACCAGTTCTTTAGGTTCAAAACAAGCATGTGTAACATTACATCTTCCGCCACCAGAAATCTTAACTTTTTGTAAGACATCTTTTCCTTTTTCAAGAATAGTAATATCTAAATCAGGATTATTTTCTTTTGCATTGATTGCTGTAAAATATCCTGCTGCACCGCCACCTATTATTACTATTTTTTTCATTTTATATTTGTTATAAATTCAAAAAATCTATGAGATTAAACTTGAATTACGTATTTAATTAATGTAAATGATTCTATGTCAAAATCATTTCTGAATATGAAAGAATTGTTTTGTAACCTTTGCTTTTAAAATAAGCCGGTGTTTTTTCGTTTCCTGTAACTAATATAAAATCTCCGCCCCAAGCTCCTAAACTTTTAATAGCACCAAAATAATCTGGAAATAATTTTTCTTTAACCGGTGTAAGTTTGATAATACTACTAATAATATTTTCGTGTTCTACTATTAAATTTTCGAAATCTTGTAGAACTTTAGATTGAACAAACTCCTCAGAAATTTGAGAAATCCTTTTAATTTCTTTATCAAAATTTAAATTACTTTCTCTAAACTTTGCAATACCTTCTTTAGAATCTTGTTTCTGATTTAAATGCACAAAAAACAAATTTTCTTTAAATTCTGGATTGAATTCTATTTGCTCTACAACTGGTTTTTCTGCTTTAATTTTATAATAAATTGGCGTATTATTTTGAGCACAAGCAATATCATAACCACTTCCCTTAAAAGAATTCCATAACAAATCAAAAGCATTTACATTTGCCCAACTAGCAATAGAATTAATTAAAGTAGATGATGTGCCTAAACCCCAATTTCTAGGAAAAGTAAGCATTGTTTTTACAACAAAACCGTGTTCGACTTCTAAAAAATTTTGATTTAATTTCTTTGCTTCTCTTAAAATATCTAATAATGTTTCAGCAATAATGTCTCCGCCACCCTCTTTTTCTGAATTAAATGTGCAATTAACCAATCGCATTTTTTTCAAATCAAAAACTGCTTCAAACCAGCATTCTCCTTTGTCTGTAAAACTTCCCCAAATTAATTGCGGTTCTTTTATTTGATCGACAATTAAATCTTGCCCAAACTTAGTAGGTAACGCTAAAGATTTTGCGCCATCTAAGACTAAATATTCACCTGTTAATAACAGTTTTCCGTTTGAGTAATAATTCATTAAACTAAATTAAATTGTTTAAAATGATGTGTAAAATGTTTTACATGAAACTTGCACCAATATTGGTAATCTAATTCTCCAAAAAATGGATGATTCTCTGTTGCATTTGTTTTAAAATGAGTTTCAAAATTCTCAATTTGCAATATCAAATCTTCGATAGAATCTTTTAAGGTAGAAAACTTTGCAGGAACTGGTTCTTCTGATAGCATCGAAGCTTTAAAACCAACTTGTAATTCGTTATCTGTGTCTAAAAAAGCTTTTCTTCTAGATGATTTTTCTTCTTCAACAAAAAAATCTGCATCTATTTTGCCGTTAGAAACCTTTAATAACAACGCCAAATGTTCTACCATTTGTTGTCCATTCATTTTACCAAAAACGGCAGGAGTTTCTATTTCTAGACTGTTAAGTAAACCTCTTAAACTAGATTCATTTTTAAAATCTACCCAATTAATAGATTTTTTTTTTATTTCTTCGAACTTAGATACAACCGCAGCATGCGAAACTGTTTTTCCTTCGAAATAATTTACAATAATCTCTTTTTCTTCTGCATTAGCACCTAATTGATTTAAGATATTTTGTAAATGCATTTTCATGTGACCGTGCTGAATTCCTTTTGTTGTAAGCGCTCTTAAAGCTGCAAAATTCTGAGCCAAACCAGCAGTTGCTATAATTTGCATTAATTCTTTTGCAGACGGTTTTTGCAACATCTCTAAAGATAATTTTGCTAACGGATGTAGTGCCGTTAAACCACCAACCGTACCTAATGCTAAAGGTAAATCTATCCAAAATCTAAAAGTTCCGTTATCTATCGTACAATGAGATAAACTTGTATATTTTCCGTCTTTTGCAGCATACGCATGCACACCAGCTTCTACAGCTCTAAAATCGTTACCAGTAGCAATTACAACCGCATCAACTCCGTTCATAATTCCTTTATTATGCGTTACAGCTCTGTACGGTTCTACTTCGGCAATTTTAACAGCTTGATAAAATTTCTCTGCAAATTTCTGCGGATTTTCTACACCCAAATCTTCAATCTTACAACTTACCTCTGCTCTAACTAAACATTCGGGTACATAATTAGATAAAATACTCATTACGATTTCAATTTCATCACTTCTAAACTTAGCCGCAATAGCTTCTAAACAAGAATTAATAAAATTAGCGCCCATCGAATCTTTGGTTTCGAAAGTAATATGTAATTGATAGTAATTTTCTAACTGATCTGTTTTATCAATTAACTGTATATCTAAAATTCCGCCACCACGTTTTTCCATATTTTTAGTTATGGATGCAGTTGCCGCATACAATTCGGTTTTATTTTTATTAAAATAAGAAGTTAAATCTTCTTTATTACCAGCAAACATAAAATGTACTTGCCCAATTTTTGTAGTACCTAAAACGGTTGTTTTAAATCCGCCTTTTGTACTCCAGAACTTAGCTACCAAAGAAGCTGCAGCTACAACAGAACTCTCTTCGGTTACCATTGGCACAACATAATCTTTATCGTTTATAAGAAAATTTGGCGCAACACCCATTGGCAAATAAAAGTTAGAAATAGTATTCTCTATAAAATCGTCGTGCAACTGTTGTAGTTGTGCATCAGAATTCCAATATTGTTTTATAATATCAACACTATTTAAATTATTATTAAAATAATTTTCTACAATCCAATTGATCTTTTCTTCTTTTGTTAATTTAGAAAAACCCTTTATTTTCTTACTCATTTTATATGCTATAAACTATCAGCAACAAATATAATTCAATCCGTTAAAACATTATGCAATATTCAAGTTTTCTCAATTTTTAAAACATTTTTTGCGGATTTTTACGTAAACTTGACAAACTTTTATTAAAACGATGTCTATAATGAAAAAAATCTTCATTTTAGCAACTATATCTCTACTTGTTAGTTGCAAAGAAAAAACCACAACATCAACTAATTACACAACAGGAAACAAAGAAATCACTTTAGAAGAAATCTGGAATGGCACTTTTTCGGCTAAAAGAATGAATGCTTTAAATTCTATGAATGGTGATTTTTATTCTTTACTAAATACTGATGATGAAGGAAATACAACTGTAGATAAATACAGTTATAAAACTTTAGAAAAAGTAGAAACAATAGTAAATAGCGCTAGTTTAAAGGATTTAAAAAGTTTTGATTCTTATAATTTTAATGCAGAAGAATCTTCTGTTATTTTAGGAACAGATTTTAAAAAAATCTACAGACGTTCTTTTACAGGTACATTTTATTACTATGATATTAATTCTAAAAAATTAACTTTAATTGGTAAAGATATTCAAGAGCCTACTTTTTCTCCGGATAGTAAAAAAATTGTCTACGCAAAAAATAACAATATTTATATTTTAAATCTTACCAACGGAAATAAAGTAACGCAAGTAACCAAAGATGGTAAATTTAACAATGTAATTAACGGAATTACAGATTGGGTTTACGAAGAAGAATTTGGTTTTGTTAGAGCTTTCGAATGGAGTAAAAACAGTAAACATTTAGCTTTTTTACGTTTTGATGAGAGTGAAGTTCCTACTTTTTCTATGGATATGGTTGGTACTGCCAATTATCCGAATCAGCAAGTATTTAAATACCCAAAAGCTGGTGAGAAAAATGCTGAGGTTACGTTGCATATGTTTACGCTATCTTCTAAAAATACAAAAAAAATAGCTTTAGGTAATTACGAATACATCCCTAGAATAAAATGGTCTAATGATGATAATATATTAGTGGCAACAACCCTAAACCGTCATCAAAACAACTTAAAACTACATAAAGTTAATGCTTTAAGAAGCAGCTCTAGTTTATTATTAGAGGAAACTGACAAGGCGTACGTAGACATTACAGACAATCTTACTTTTTTGAATGATAATAGTTTTATTTGGACAAGTGAGAAAGATGGATTTAACCATATTTATCATTATGATTTCTCTGGAAAATTAATCAATCAGATTACAAAAGGAGATTGGGAAGTAACAAATTATTACGGTTACAATGCATCTAAAAAAACAATCTATTATCAATCTGTAGAAAATGGATCTATAAATAGAGGCGTTTATTCTATTCAATTAGATGGAAAAAACAAAAAACTTTTAAGCAATAAAGAAGGAACAAATTCTGCTTCATTTAGCAAAAATCTAAACTACTTTATCAATACATTTTCTTCTTCAGAAATTCCACCAATATATTCTTTATACACTGCAGAAGGAGAAATGTTAAAAGTTATTAAAGATAATTCAGAACTAAAAGAAGATTTATCGGCATATAAGATGAGTCCGAAAGAATTTTCTACCATTTCTATCAACGGAAACGAATTAAATATGTGGATGATTAAGCCTGCAGATTTTGATGAAAATAAAAAATATCCTTTATTAATGTTTCAATACTCGGGACCAGGATCACAACAAGTTGCTAATAAATGGAATGCAAGTAACGATTATTGGCACAATATGTTAGCCCAAAAAGGGATGATTATTGCCTGTGTAGATGGTAAAGGAACAGGTTTTAAAGGAAGTGATTTTAAAAAATCTACGTATTTAAATTTAGTTAAATACGAAACTGAAGATCAAATTGCTGCAGCAAAAAAATTGGCAAACCGCTCTTATATCGATGAAAATAATATCGGTATTTGGGGTTGGTCTTTTGGCGGACATATGAGTACAAATTCACTTTTAAAA
Organism: Polaribacter sp. BM10; assembly: GCF_002005425.1. Taxonomy (GTDB): domain Bacteria; phylum Bacteroidota; class Bacteroidia; order Flavobacteriales; family Flavobacteriaceae; genus Polaribacter; species Polaribacter marinaquae. Next base: position 1,629,967 of record NZ_CP019704.1, read on the forward strand.
GGAAGTGATATCTTTACAACTGCAATTGCGGTTGCACCTGTAACTTCTTGGAGATTTTATGACACTGTTTATACAGAACGCTTTTTAAGAACACCACAAGAAAACCCTGCTGGTTATGATGATAATTCGCCTGTTAATTATCCAGAAAAATTAAAAGGAAATTATTTACTGGTTCATGGTACAGGAGACGATAATGTACATGTACAAAATAGTTACAGAATGATAAATTCTTTAATTGATGCGAATAAACAATTTGATATGTTTATCGTACCCGATAGAACACACGGCATTTACAAAGGAAAAAATACGCGTTTAAATTTATATACAAAAATGACAAATTTTGTAGAAACGCATTTAATTAATAAATCAAATTCAACAACAAAAATTAAAGGATAATTATGTTAGACAAAGGAGTTAGTACAGCTACTGAAGACCCACAAATGTTTGGTCACCCAAAAGGGTTATTTTACTTATTTTTTGCAGAATTATGGGAACGTTTTAGTTTCTACGGAATGAGAGCGTTACTTACGCTATACATGGTAAACGAAATCTTTAAAGCAATTGTAGAGAGAGATGCAGCTACAGCAGTAGTTTATGCTTCTTATGGTTCTTTAGTATATGCATCAACAGTAATTGGTGGTCAAATTTCTGATAAAATATTAGGAATGCGAAGTTCTATTTTCTTAGGAGGAATTTTAATGGCCATTGGTCATTTTGTTTTAGCTATAGAAAATGATATAGCATTTTTCTTAGCACTCGCGTTAATTGTTGTTGGTAATGGTTTTTTTAAACCAAACATTTCAACATTTGTAGGTGCACTTTACAAAGAAGGTGATGTTAGAAAAGATTCTGGTTTTACCATTTTCTACATGGGAATTAACATTGGCGGCTTTGTTGCTCCTTTACTATGTGGCTGGTTAGCTGCAGAATATGGTTGGCATTATGGTTTTGGTTTAGCTGGTATAGGTATGATGGCAGGTTTAATTTTCTTTTGGAGCGGTATTAAAAAGAATGTTTTTGGAGACAAAGGTATGCCACCAAGTCAAGAAGTATACGAAAAGAAAGTTGCAGGTATTCCTCAAAAAACTTTGATTCCAATTATAGCTGTTTTATTTGTGCCAGTGATTGCTTATTTACTTTCTTCTTGGCAAGCGAATTATGTTAGCGGAATCTTTAAATTTATTGGTTTTGCAGTTTTAGCATACTTAGGTTATATTATGTATAGTTTAGATACTGTTGCACGTAAAAAGTTATTTATGGCAGTTTTAATTACATTTTTCATGACATTATTCTGGGGTTTCCATGAATTATCTGGAAGTGTAATTACACTTTTTGCATCTAGAAATGTTGCCTTAGAGGGTATAATGAGTGCTAGTCAAACAAATGCATTAAACTCTATGTTTATTATCATTTTAGCAATTCCTATTTCTTTACTTTGGGGTTATTTATCTAAAAACAAATTAAACCCTAGAACGCCGTATAAATTTGGTTTAGGTTTATTATTAGCTGGTGCAAGTTTTTACATTTTATCTATTAGTGGCGCTAGCGCAGATGAAAACGGAATGGTACCATTTACTTATTTACTAGTAATGTATTTTATTATTTCTGTAGGTGAGTTATTTATGTCTCCTGTAGGTTTATCAAAAATTACAGATTTATCACCAAAAAATATTGTTGCTTTTATGATGGGAGTTTGGTTCTTGTCTTCTGCATTTGCATTTCAAATTGTAGGTTTTATTTCTGAACAATTGGCAGTAGAAAGCACAGATGCTAATGTAGGTGGTTTAGAAACATTAGGAATTTACACGGACGGTTTCCATTTAATTGCACTATATGCATTAGGAGCAGGAGCAGTAGTTCTATTGTTTTCTCCGTTAATGAAAAAATTAATGGGTAACGTACATTAATAAAAAAAATACTTTAAAAAAACCTCATAAATTATGTTTATGAGGTTTTTTTATACCTAAAAGTTTATTTGTAAGTTTGGTATTATAATTGCTAATAATAAATTATGAGAAAATTAATCTTCATTTTAACGTTAACATTAGTATCATTGTCTTTGCACTCACAAGACAAAATTAAATGGTTGTCTTTTGAAGAAGCAATTGCATTAAATGCAAAAACACCTAAACCAATTTTAATTGACGTGTATACAGATTGGTGTGGTTTCTGTAAAAAAATGGATATTGAAACGTATTCTAACAAGACTATTATCAAAATAATTAATGATAATTTTTACGCAATTAAGTTAAACGGAGAAGAGAAAAAAGATATAACCTACAACGGTCATACTTTTAAATTTCAGAAAAGTGGTAGAAGAGGATTTCATCAATTACCAGCTACTATAATGAACGGAAAACTATCGTATCCATCAACCATATTTCTATCTGAAGATGAAGAATTACTTCAAAACATACCTGGTTATCAACAAAAAGAAATGTTTGAAAAAATATTAGTTTATTTTTCTGCAGATAAATACAAAACTACCAATTGGAAAGATTTCGATAAAGACTTTAAAAGTAGCTTGTAATTTTAATCACTTAAAATAAAAGCACCTTTTTGACCTGTATAGTGAAACGGAACTTTTAATTTTAAAGATACTTTTTCCCAAAACAACACATCTTTTTTGTAATTTGAGCCATCAGCTATAACCAAACTTGGTTTCAGAATACTCAACATTCTTTCTAAATTTATTTTTGGCGAATCTTGTAAAATCACAATAGGGTTAATTATTTTCTCTAATTGATACACTCCTAAACTATCTATTATTAAAATATCTTTTCCTTTAAAATTCACATAGTTTTTAAAATCAACTTTATTAATCTTCTCTATTTTTACTGAAAGCATAAAAGGTTTAACAGCTTTAATATCACGTACAGAAACAGAATCTATATTATGCTGAATATTTAGTTGTTTCCCAATTTTATTTCCAACAACAGAAAACCTACTCTTATGAAAAACCATAAAAGCGTTTTGTTCTTTTGCTTTTATGTGCTCTAAAAAATAAATACTTTGACACAATATTATTGATACTAAAAAGATTACCAAGCGTTTTGAATTCTTCTTCAATAAAAAGAAAATAGCCGAAAAAATGATAAAATATAAGACTAACATTACTTTAAATGAAATAGCAATTTCTTGCCATAAAAACTGCTCTTGACGAGCAATAAAGCGAACAAAACTATTCATTAAAGAAATTATTATTCCGTAAAAATCAGCTAAAAACTGTGGTAAAATATTTAAAATGGATAATATAATTATGACGATTCCTGCAACGAGAATAATCCCTAAAAAAGGAATGATTACTATATTGGAAAGCATAAACAAACCCGGAAATTGTTGAAAGTAATATATACTTAAAGGTAAAATACCAACTTGGGCTGCAATTGAAACGGTTAGCAATTGCCATATTTTTTTATCTAAATAATATTTTGGAACATATAAAGAATTTAGTTTTGGTTGAACCCAAATTATTCCGAATACAGCTAGGTAGCTCAACTGAAAACCAACATCAAATAAAAACATTGGCTTTACAAGCAATAAGAATAACATTGAGGTAATTAAAGAGAATTCTATCAGTGTTTTCTTTTGAAATGACTGTCCAATTGCGACAAAAGAAAACATAGTAACCGCCCTAACCACAGATGCGGATAAACCTGCTATAAATGCAAACATCCATAAGAAAACAATAATACATATTGCTTTGATATATTTACCGTTTTTAAACCTGTCTATTGGTCTTAATATAAAAGTTAGAATTAATAGTAAAATACCAACATGTAAACCAGAAACTGCTAAAATATGTATTGCGCCTGCATTTTGATAATCTGTTAATAAACCTTTAGAGATATCTTGTCTTTGACCTAATAAAAGTGCCTTAATTACAGCCAATTCATCATTACTAAAACTTCTTTTTTCTAAAGACGTAATAATATTATTCCGAATTTTTTCTGCAAAACCAGCCACCGAAGTTTCTACTAAATTAGATTTTTGGTATTGTTCTTTTTCTGTAAATATTTGATGATAAATTCCTTGTTTTGCTAAATATGATTTATAATTAAATTGGTACGGATTTAAAGGCGGAATTAACTCTTTAAAAACAGGTTTTACATACAACTCATCATCAATAGAAAATCTAAAATCTATAGTATCTTTTTGAACATTTAACAAAACCTCTCCTCTAGTTTTATGCTGATTTAAACCTATAATTTCAGCAATATATTTTTGATAATAGTTTCCTGGTTTTAAAACCTTTGTAATTTTTAGAAGAACTTGTGCTTCCTCTTTATTAAAATTACTGTAATGATTTTTATAATTTCTAGAATCGTTGAGAAACGTTACAGAAACACCTATAAAGAAATAGATTAAAAAAGAAGTTATTGTAGTTAACTGCTTTTTAATATTAAGAATATTTAAAACAAAAAAAACACCAAATACAACAGATAATTTCAGAAAACCATATTGCCAAATTTCATAATAAAACTGCAAACAGATTCCTAAAATTAAAAACACCAAAAAGTGTAAAGGCACGTATTTAATTAACCTTTTCATAGCAACGTCAAGTTACTAAAAAAAACTATAAGATTCTGTTTGTTTTAACGTAGGCGTTTTTCCAATATTTTTGAGATAAATCAGAAACAATTACACCTCTAGATGTGGTAGCATGAATAAATTTAATTTTACCATTAAAAACAGCTACAATAAGTCCAACATGATTGATACCTCTTCCTTTTTTTGAAGTTTTAAAAAATAGCAAATCTCCTTTTTTGGCATTTTTTAAGGCAATTTTTCTTCCTCTTTTTGCCATATCTCTAGAAATTCTAGGCAATTGTACATTTTCGTCTAAGTAAGAAACATAAACAATACCAGAGCAATCCATACCTTTGGCAGTTGTACCACCAAATAGATATTTAACACCTTTGTATTTTAAAGCATTGGCAACAACCCTATCTACTTTAGAAATTGGCTTATTTACTGATTTCTTTGCTGAATTACTTACATTTTTAGTTGACGAACAAGACGTAATTACAAAAAATAATAACAGTAATACAACATACCAATTTCTCATCTTATATTTTTTATCTTAATGAATTTACAATTGCCGTAGCTACGTTTTTAGATGCTCCTTGGCCGCCTAGTTTTTTTTCTAATTCAAAATAATTTAAAAACATTTGCTCTCTAGACGCTTCTTGTAAAATAAGATTTAGTTCCTTTTTTAAATTCTTCTTATTAAAGTTTTCTTGAATTAATTCTGTTACCACTTCTTTATCCATAATTAAATTTACCAAAGAAATAAATTTTAAAGTAATTATTCTTTTGGCTATTTGGTAAGAAATATAACCACCTTTATAACAAACAACTTGCGGAACTTTAAATAATGCTGTTTCTAGAGTTGCTGTACCAGATGCAACTAATGCTGCATAAGAATTACTTAACAAATCGTAGGTTTTGTTATTGATAAACGCTACTTCTCTATCTTGGATTATTTGCTGATAAAAAGAAAAATCTTGACTTGGCGCACCTGCAATTACAAATTGATATTCAGAAAAATCTGACACCAAAGACAACATTACAGAGAGCATTTTTGTAATTTCTTGTTTTCTACTACCGGGTAATAAGGCAACAATTTTTTTATCAGATAAATTGTGTTCTTTACGAAAATCACTTTCAGAAACTCGCTTTCTATTTGCAATTGCATCTATTAAAGGATGCCCAACAAACGTAACATCGTAATCGTATTTTTTGTAAAATTCTTTTTCGAACGGAAGTATTACAAATAATTGATCTACATCTCTTTTAATATCTTTAACTCTACTTGCTCTGCTTGCCCAAACCTGCGGAGAAATATAATAATTAGTTTTAAAACCTTTTTCTTTTGCCCATTTAGCAACACGCAAGTTAAAACCAGAATTGTCAATAAAAACAATTACATCCGGATTAAATTTTTCGATATCTTTTTTGCAATCTTTTATAAAACCTAAAACTTTAGAAAGGTTTTTTAGAACTTCAAAAAAGCCCATAAAAGCTCTTTCTTTATAATGACTTACTAGAGTTCCGCCAACATTTTTCATTAAATCGCCTCCCCAAAAACGAATATCTGCAGCAGCATCTTTTTTCAACAGTTCTTTCATTAGGTTAGAACCGTGTAAATCTCCAGAAGCTTCACCAGCAATTATATAATATTTCATTTTAAAAAAACTTTAATAATAATGTTGTTAACGCAATAAGAATTGTTGCTAATAAAACACCTTTTGCCTTATGATCTTGTTTCTTTTTTATAAAAACAAAGAAGACAAATAAATTAGGTATTGCGGCTAAAGACAAAACTTTACCATATAACTTTCCTTCTTCAATCATTTTTAAGGTATCATCAAAACTAAATATAGAAAAGTATTCTAAATACAAAAAAACACCACCAAAAGTGGCAAATAGAGCCACTAAAAATCCTATTAAAATATCTTTTTTTACAGTTCCCAAGAATTTAGTTTTTGAATCATATGATGTGCTGTCATATCAAATTGAACAGGTACTACAGAAACATATCCATTTTCTAAAGCATAAACATCAGTATCTTGCCCTTTATCTTTATTAACAAATTGCCCAGAAAGCCAATAGTATTCTTTACCAAAAGGACTTTTACGCTTATCGAAATCTTCTTTCCAATAACCACTAGCCTGTCTACAAACTTTTACTCCTTTTATTTCTTCCTTTTTTAAATCAGGAATATTTACATTTAAAACCACACCTTCTGGTATTCCGTTTAAAAGTGCATTTAAAGTAATATTTTTTACAAATTCTTCTGATGGTTTAAAATCTGCATGCCATTTAAAATCTAACAAAGAAAAACCTATTGCCGGCACACCTTCTATTCCTGCTTCTATCGCTGCACTCATTGTACCAGAATAAATTACATTTATAGAAGAGTTTGCGCCATGATTTATCCCAGAAACGCACAAATCTGGCTTTCTATTTAGAATTTCGCTAATTGCCATTTTTACACAATCTGCAGGTGTACCAGAACAAGTATATTCTAATTGTGGTCCTTCATCTATCGTAATTGGGTTACAAGTTAAAACATTGTCAACAGTAATTGCATGTCCCATTCCGCTTTGCGGGCTATCTGGTGCAACCACAACTACATCACCAATTTTATTCATTATTTTTATCAATGCTCTAATACCAGGAGCAGTAATTCCGTCATCATTAGTAACTAAAATTAAAGGCTTTTCTTGCATAATTGTAAAATTTAAATACAAATGTAATTTATTTAAAGGAGTTTCTTTTTAACAATTTGTAAAGAATCTAAGCGTTTACATTTGGTTAAATTTGTAACTAATAAATTTTAGTGCTAAAAAGTAAAAATTAACATTAGGGTTAGTAACTTTAAATATTTGGCATTATTTTAGTAGTTTAGTAGCAGCACAACAGTAATTATACAAAACAACATACGACAGAAGGTTTATGAAGAAAGCATTTAGAATTAAAATATCGTTTCTAGCATTTTTAATGCTATTTAGTAGCTTACAAGCAAATACTAAGTTTAGTGAACCAGATCCAGAAAAAGATAAAATCTTAGTATATGTTTTAAAAAACATTTTAACAAGAGGTCATTTTGTTGTAAAAGACATCAATGATAATTTTTCTGAGCAAGTATTTAATAGTTTTATTGATGGTTTAGACCCAAATAAAAGATACTTTACTCAAAAGGACATTAAAAAATTCTCGAAATATAAATATGAAATTGACAATCAATTGTTAAAAGACGATGTTTCTTTTTACAACCTTGTTTACAGTAATTTTTTAGATAAGATTAAAAATGCTGAGTCTTATTACGCAGAATTATTAGAAAGTCCTTTCGACTTTAAAAAAGACGAAATTATAGATATCGATTATGATAACGTACCTTTTGCTAAAAATGAAAACGAATTAATTGATTATTGGAGAAAACAATTAAAACTAAACGTTTTAAGTAGAATACAAGACAAATTAGATAAGCAAGAATCTCAAATAAAGAAAGATAAGAATTTTAAGAAAAAATCTTTTAAAACCTTAGAAAAAGAAGCAAGAGCAGAAGTTTCTAAAAACATGGATGAATTGTATTTAAGAATTGAAGAATTAGAACACGAAGACTGGTTTTCTACTTTTTTAAATAGTGTTGTGGGTGCATTCGATCCGCATACAACATACATGGCGCCAAGAATTAAAGAGCGTTTTGACCAAGATATGTCTGGTAAATTAGAAGGAATTGGTGCTAGATTACTAAAAAAAGGAATTTATACTGAAATTTTTGAATTAGTTTCTGGTGGACCTGCTTGGAAACAAGGAGACTTAGAAGCGGGCGACATCATTTTAGAAGTTGCACAAGGTGATAAAGAACCGGTAGATATTGTTGGTATGCGATTAGACGATGCTATCAAATTTATTAAAGGCCCAAAAGGAACAGAAGTTAGGTTAACGGTAAAAAAGAAACTCGATGGTTCTACGAAAGTAATTTCGATTATTAGAGATGTTGTAGAATTAGAAGAAACATTTGTAAAATCTACAATTGTAGAAAAAGATGGAAAAAAATATGGTTTAATAGATTTACCTAGATTTTATATTGATTTTTCTGATGCAAATGCAAGAAACTCTGCAAAAGACATGGAAAAAGAAATTGAGCGTTTAAAAAGCGAAAATGTTTCTGGCTTGTTAATTGATTTAAGAAATAATGGTGGTGGATCTTTAAAAACAGCAATAGAAATTGCTGGTTTGTTTATAGAACAAGGACCTGTTGTACAAGTAAAATATAGAGGACAAGACCCAATCGTTAAAAATGATGTTGATCCTAAAATGCAATGGGATGGTTCTGTGGTTGTTTTGGTAAACGAACTTTCTGCTTCTGCATCAGAAATTTTTGCAGCAGCAATGCAAGATTATGGTAGAGCTGTAATTATTGGCGGAAACCAAACCTATGGTAAAGGAACCGTGCAAAGTGTAATTCCTATCAACAATTTTTATCCGAAGTACGAAAAAGATTTAGGAGCTATTAAAATGACAATTCAGAAATTTTATAGAGTTAACGGTGGTTCTACTCAAATAGAAGGTGTTTATTCTGATATTGCAATGCCAGATAGATATAGTTACATGAAATTTGGTGAAAGAGATTTAGACGGCGCACTTGTTTGGGATAAAGTACCACAAGCAAAATATACAAAAACAAATACTTACGAAAACTTTGCAGACGTTGTAAATAATAGTAAAAACAGAATTGCCTCTGATGCTAATTTTAAATTGATAAACGATTATGCAAAGTGGCTGAAAGAAAAGCAAGACGATACAACTTACTCTTTAAATTTAAAGCAATTTTCTAGAGAAAGTAAAGTAGTAGAAAATGCTTCTAAAAAATATGCAAACGTTTTTAAATACGAATCTAATCTTAGCTTTAAATCACCTAAATACGAATTACCTTTAATCAAAAAAGATAGTGTTTTAGCTAATAAAAGAAAAGCATGGCATAAAAACTTATCAAAAGATATATATGTTTCTGAGGCTTTAAATGTTTTAAAAGATTTAAAAGTTAAAACTTCTTCAGAAATTGTAAAAAACTAAACATTAATAATTAACCTTAAATACCTGATAAATTAAGTTTATCAGGTATTTTTATATTATAAACATATGAGTTTTAAAGTAACTTTTAACACAAAGTGGTCTGACTTTGACCCAAACAGACACATGAGACATACAGCATATAACGATTATGCTGCAGAAGTTAGAGTACGCTATTTTGCGAAATACAATTTTTCTATCGAAGAGTTTACAAAGCATAATTTAGGTCCGATATTATTTACAGAAGAAACCTCTTTTAGAAAAGAAATTCATTTAGGAGAAAACATTACAGTAAACCTTAAGTTACAAGGTTTGTCTGAAAACAACGAACGTTGGAAAATAGTACATGAAGTTTTTAATGAACAAGGTAAATTATCTGCGATTATAAAAGTATATGGCGCTTGGATAGATTTAACTAAGAGAAAACTTAGAACTCCGCCAGAAGAAACAAAAGAAATGTTCGAGCACGCAGAAAGAGCAGAAGATTATGAAGTAATTTCTTTATCTAGATAATTCCTAAAACAAAAAAAAAGCTGAAGTAAATTACTTCAGCTTTTTTTGTTTGTACAGGCGGAGAGAGTACAAATATCAAAAATTACTACAATTACAAAACGTCCTAAAAATTTAAAAAAACATTGATTACTCAAATAAACAAAGGATTTAGAAAGAGACTCCTTTTTTATTTAGTTTGATGTAATTTGATTTAATTTGCATTCTACCGTACAAATACCGTACAATAATTTATATTTGTATTATAAAACTGTAATACAATGGCATCAATAAATTTTTTGTATCGTTCAACCAAAGAAAAAGCTTACTTAAATTTAAGGCTACTTTATAGACACAATTCTAAAGATTATGTTTTCGGAGCAAAAACAAAAGTTGAGGTTTCAAAAATATATTGGAGCATACAACATAAAAAGAAATCTAAAGATATAGAGGTTACCAATCTACAAACCGAAATAAAAAACGAACTCAATAAAATTGAAAATCACGTTTTAAAGGCTTTCAATTCTGTAAACCCTGAAAACATAACAAAAGACTGGTTAACCTCACAAATAGATTATTATTACAACCCACCAACCAAAGACAAAGAAATTCCTAAAGACTTAATTAATTACATTGATTATTATATTAATTATCGAAAAAACGAAACCACAAAAAGCACCCTAAAGAAAATTAAAGTAGTCAAACAGTTATTAATACGTTTTCAAGCTTACAGAAAAGCAACTATATTAATAAAAGACATCAACGATAATTTTAAAAATGAGTTTGTCAATTACTGTAAAGGCGAATTATACGCACAAAACACCATACAAAGAGCTTTTATATTTATTAAAACCTTTTGTAAACACGCTCGTTTTTTAGGCATTGAAACGCATCAACAATTAGACGGTTTAAGAGTTGACAGGCAAAAAGTAGCAAAGATTTATCTAACACCTAAAGACCTCGTAAAAATTGAAAATATTAGCAAAGACAAATTAACTAATAGTTTAGAAAATACAAAAGACTGGTTAATTATTAGCGTTTATACTGGGCAAAGAATATCAGATTTTATGAGGTTTACCAAAGAGCAAATACGAGTTGAAGACGGTAAACATTTAATCGAATTTACTCAACAAAAAACTGGCAAAAATATGACAGTACCATTACACCCAAAAGTTTTAGAAGTACTCAACAAAAGAAACGGCTCGTTTCCTTACAAAATATCAGACCAAAAGTATAATGACTTTATAAAAGAGGTTTGCAAACTTGCAGAAATTAACGAACCCACCACAGGTAGTAAAATGGTAGAAACTGAAATAGGTAGCAAGGTTTTTAGAAAACAATCAGGAACGTATAAAAAATACGAATTGGTTACCTCGCATATTGGTAGACGTTCTTTTGCAACCAACTTTTACGGTAAAATACCAACCTCTTTATTAATAAATATTACTGGGCACAGTACTGAATCTATGTTTTTAAACTACATAGGCAAAAGCAATAAAGATTTGGCACTTGAAATAACTAAATATTTTTAAAAATATAAAGTTGTTTTTTTATGTACATTTGGTACATTTCGTACATAAAAATAAATGCTATGAGTAAATTAAACTATTTAAATATGATGTTATCAGGATATTATAAAAATCCTGAATTATTAAAAATTTATCTGATAAGACAACAACAAATAGCTGAAAGAGATAATTTTTTGAGTTTAGTTGAATTCTATGACAATTGTAATATTACACTTAATAATATCAAAGAACAGATTTTAAAACTCAATAACGAAAGACAAAAAGAACTTTATTGGATTTTATCTAAACAAAAAACAGAAAATAGAGATACTACAGAAATTCAAAAAGAAATTGATTTCTTAAAACCTGACAACTTTAAAATTCCTTTATTATCTATAACAAACCAACAATTTACAGGACATTTAAACTATTCAGATATTGAATTTATTGAAAACGTTATAAAGCAAATTATTATCTATGTAGATGAAAAAAAAGATTATACTTTACAATGCAATGAGGGAAACTATTTTTATTCAGGCTCAGAAAATAAACTTTATACAGGTAGAGATTTTTTTATAAAAATATACTTATCAAAAGGAAATCTAAAGTTCCCAATTAATTTCCCTGATTTAATACCTAAATATTATGATTTAGCACTTTCAGAATACCTAACAAGCGAAAAAAATAAAGCAAAGTCTTTTTTTAGTAAGAAATTAGTTATTCTGGAATTTATTAATTCTGAAATTGAAAAAATAAAAATTTTACAAAACGGTATTGAAGACTTCATTAATAAAAACAAAAACGGAACATTTAACCATAAAAAAGAACAGCTTAAATATTGCAAAAGATATTCAGCTTATTTGGTTGAAAAATTTAAAGAGGTAGATAAAATAGAACCTGAAAAACCTAAACAAAAAGAAGAAAACTCAAAAGAAGAGGTTAAAATAGAGTTGCATAATCATATTTTTAAGAACAATGCTTTTGAGGTCTGGCAATCAATGTTTGAAGAGTTTGAAATAAAAGAAAGCAGTAGAACAGATGTTAAATTTATGTTTGAAATTATGAAAGGTAAAAGCGAGGGCTTAATCTATGACACAGTTTCTCAACAAAAATTTTTAGAATGGATAACTGATACTTACGACGGTTTAATTGTTGATAAAACTTCAAATTACAACAAAACACCAGCTAGAATGAAAGCTTATTTAAGAGCTAAAAAAGTTTATAAAAAATAAGATACATAACGTACCCAAAAAGATACAAAGCATAGTCTTTTAAGATACAAATCCAAACCAATATTTGCAGTGTTATTAATCATAAACATTGTAAAAATGACAAACAGTATTTTATTAGAAAGCCTAAATATTCAAACTCTAAAAGAGTTAATCAAAGAAGGCGTAAAAAGTCAACTAAATGACTTTAAAGAAACTTTACAAACTCACAATCCTGATGAGTTACTAACAAGAGAGCAAACTTGTAAATTCTTACAAATTGATAGTTCAACCTTATGGGCTTGGACTAACAAAGGTAAAGTTATTGCTTATGGTATTGGAAACCGCAGATACTACAAAAAAGCGGAATTGTTAAACAGTTTACAACAACTTAAAAAATAAAAAAGGCTATGAGTAAAATTAATACACAAAGCCTTAATTATAATAGTTATAAGCAAGGTAAAGACAAGGATTTAAAAGACCAATTTAGTAAAGTCTATAAAGGTTTTTTTGAGCAACCTCAATCAATGAAAATGCTATCAGATAAATTAAATATTGATAGAGCAAATATTTGTTGGTTTTGTAGAGAGTTGAGACAAAACAATAAAATAGAAATTGCAAAAAAAGGAGTCTGTAAAATATCTAAAAGAGTAGTTAATTTTTACACGACCAATCCTGATTTGTTTTTTAAGTCTAATCAATTAAAAATGTTTTAGACTATGCAGAACAAAGAAAACTTAAATAAGCTTGTTAGAAATGATATTTCAATACTTTCAGACGGTTTGCAAACCATAGAAAAAACAGCAGACGACATTTTACAGGAATTATCTAACAATATTGGCAAAATAGATTTTCAACTATTGGCGTTTCCTGATGTAACAAAGTTAGAAAATGACATTGAAATATTAAAGCCTTTTGTGTTTAACAAAGACGGTTCTTACAATAAAGAAAACAAAGCTGAATTTGACAAATACAAGATTTTAAACAAGCGTTTACAGTCTTACAAACTCACTAAAAATCACTATTTAATTATTTGTATTGAACAACTTTTAAAGATTGCCAAAATTAACAACTGGGGTTTATGTAAAAAGAACGGTTTTATTTATCTGTACAATGGCAGTTATTGGAATGAAATCAACAAAGAAAGCTTTCAATCTTTTTTAGGTAATGTAGCCTTAAAAATGGGCGTTAATAAGTTTAAAGGCAAAATACATACGTTTAAAGATGAGTTATTTAAACAATTTATGGCAGATGCTTATTTACCAACGCCGAAAGCCAATAAAAGAAATGTATTAATCAATCTACAAAACGGAACGTATGAAATAACACCCACAAAAAGAGCGTTGAAACCATTTGACAAAAAAGATTTTTTAACGCATCAACTACCTTTTGAATTTGAGCCTGATGCAAATGCACCGATATTTAAAAAGTATTTAGATGAGGTTTTGCCTGATGCAGATAAACAAAAAGTTTTTGCAGAATATTGTGGCTATATTTTTATAAAGCCAAGTGTTTTAAAACTTGAAAAAATGCTTATTCTTTTTGGAACTGGTGCAAATGGCAAATCGGTTTTCTTTGAAATACTAAATGCACTTTTAGGAACTGAAAATTTTAGTAGTTATTCTTTACAAGATTTAACAAACGATAACGGATATTACAGGGCGAAAATAGGCAGTAAGTTAGTCAATTACGCATCAGAAATTAACGGTAAACTGGAAACTGATATTTTTAAACAAATGGCATCAGGCGAACCTTTAAGCGTTCGTTTACCTTATGGCGAACCTTTTATTTTAAATGATTACGCAAAACTAATATTTAACTGTAATGAATTACCAAAAGATGTTGAACATACAAATGCTTTTTTCAGACGTTTTTTAATCATTGGTTTTGATGTAACCATAGCAGAACACAAACAAGACAAGGAACTGGCAAACAAGATAATCAACAATGAATTATCAGGCGTTTTTAATTGGATATTGCAAGGACTTGACAGGGTTTTAAAGCAAAAGAAATTCAGCAAATGTAAAGCCGTTGAAATGGCTCGTAGTAATTACGAAAAACAAAGCGACAACGTTAAAATGTTTATTGAAGACTATGAGTATAACACCTCAACCAACTACACTACAATAAGTGAATTGTATCAACGATATAAAACCTACTGTATTGAAGACGGTTTTAGACCAGTTAACAAGTCTAATTTTATGAAACGTTTACGACATTTTAAAATAGTAGTTGAGCGTAAAAGCGTGGGAAACGTGGCTTATATCGTATCTAAAAAACATCAATTTAATGGCAACTTTTAGATATTTATTAGATAAAAGTAGTACAAAATTTATTTGCCCTAACTGTAATAAAAAGACGTTTGTTTATTACGTTGATACAGAACAGGGCAAATATTTGTCTACTGATTTTGGTAGATGTGATAGGGAGCAAAATTGCGGATATCACAAAGCACCACCAAAAGGAAAAAGAGCGTATTTAATTGATTTTCTCACGTTAAAAAAGATAAGTGATAAGGCTTTTAAATTGGTTGATAAAAACGGCTTTATTTCGATAGTACCAAGGTCGCAGATATTAGAGCAAAAAGAAAAAAAATGTTTTATAACGGAATGGTATTTAAAAAACTCAAATATTAATTATCAAAACAATGAAAGCAAATATTTTAATACTGATAATATTGAAATAATTAATGAAGTTAAGGCACTAAAAAAACCTCAACCATTTAAACCAAGTTTTCACAGCTTACAACTTCAGGACAAAATAATTAGAGAATATGAAAGTCAACAATTTAATGACAATTTAACAACGTATTTATTGAGCCAATTTACATTTGATGAGGTGCAAACAGCAACGCAAAACTATTATTTAATTGGTGCAAATTACTTTTGGAATAATGCAACCTTATTTTGGCAAATAGACCATAAACAGCAAATTCACGCTTGTAAGATTATGCTTTATAATAGTTATACTGGCAAAAGAATTAAAGAACCTCGTAATCATATTAACTGGTTGCATAATGCTATTAAAGAGCCAGATTTTAACCTCAATCAATGTTTGTTTGGTTTGCACCTAATTAATGAAGACTATCAAAAAGAAATTGCAATCGTTGAAAGTGAAAAAACGGCTATTATAATGAGTATTTTTTTACCTGAATTTATTTGGATTGCTACAGGGAGTAAATCAGGTTTTAAGTTTGATTTATTACAACCACTTAAAAAAAGAAAATGTATTGCATTTCCTGATAAGGGCGAATATAACAACTGGCACACTAAAGCAACTGATTTAAACAAACAAGGCTTTAAAATAGCAGTCAGTAATTTATTAGAAAAAATAGCTTTACAAAATGGCTCGGACTTAGCAGATTATTATTTAAACAGTTAATATTATTTTATATTCCACTATCTGTAATGTAAGTATATTTTTTGGAGTTCCCACGCGCGCGTATTGTTTTGATTATTCTAGCTTTTTTTAATAAACCTAACAATTACTAACAATTTTAAAAAAAATAATAACAAGTAACCTATTAAAGATGTATTAAATGCACAAGAAAAGCTTTAAGATAATTTACCAGTCTTCATTTTTACTTTTTTTTAAACTGAGCAAATTTAATAAGTCATTGTTCAAATTTGTTAAGACTCTACGCGCAGTTTTATTTTTCCTTATTTCAGGATAATTATCTCTTACACAAACATCTTCAATTCTATAACTGTTATTGATTCCAATGCCACCAAAATCAAATTCTATTGGTTTAAACTTCAAATCAGTAATTGTTATTCGATATTTGTTATTTTTTATATCAATTTTTATAAAGCAATTAAATTCAGTTTTGACTGCTATTGGCATTCCTCTCATATCTGATATTTTACTATAATTAGATATACCACTAAACGAAAAATTATTATACTCTAATTTATTAATAAAACTACTTGAAGATTTAAAATCTTTTAAGACATTAACAATTGAATCTTTCGAAACTTCAACTTCATAAACCTTTTGCCAAATAAGTGTTTTATCTCCTTGTAGTTTAAAGTTTTCGTGTTCATTTTTAGGGTTTTGAGAGAAACAATTAAGACAAGTAATAAAAAGCAATAAAACAGTAAAATTTTTCATAATATATTTTTTAATGCACGAAATGTAAGAAATGAAGCTTAAAAAACAATCTTTTTTTCAATAAAAAAAGTTTTATCTTTACTAAACTTAGAAAGCTTTCTATAGTTTTCTTTTTATAGCAATTCCCACCTCTCAACGATGTGGGTTTTTCTTATAAATAACAATTTATTTTACTGACAATACAAAAATCGTACAAAAAAAGAAATCAAAAAACCTCAACTTATTGAAAATCAATATGATGAGGTTTTTATTTGTACAGGCGGAGAGACTCGAACTCTCACACCTCGCGGCACTAGATCCTAAGTCTAGCGTGTCTACCAATTCCACCACGCCTGCAACTTTTCCCGTTATTTCGGGATGCAAATATAAACAATAGTTCCAAACTACAAACTTGTTCATAATAATTTTTCTATTTTTGAGTAAGAAATTAAAAAAAACTTCATGAATACAATTCAAACATACATACAAGACAACAAAAAAAGATTTTTAGACGAATTAATTAGTTTACTAAAAATTCCTTCGATAAGTGCAGACACCACCTATAAAAAAGACGTTTTAAACACTGCCGATTTTGTTTTAGAAAGCTTAAAAAAAGCAGGATGCGACAAAGTAGAACTTTGTGAAACACCAGGATATCCTATTATTTATGGTGAAAAAATTATAGACAAAAATTTACCAACTGTTTTAGTTTATGGACATTATGATGTTCAGCCAGCAGATCCTATCGAATTATGGACCTCACCTCCTTTTGAACCCGTGATAAAAAATACAGAAATTCATCCAGAAGGAGCCATTTTTGCAAGAGGTGCTTGTGATGATAAAGGCCAAATGTATATGCATATTAAAGCATTAGAGTACATGACATCAACAGGAAACTTGCCTTGTAACGTTAAGTTTATGATTGAAGGAGAAGAAGAAGTTGGTTCGGAAAGTTTAGCTTGGTTTGTACCCAGAAACAAAGAAAAATTAGCAAACGATGTTATTTTAATTTCTGATACCGGAATGATTGCAAACGATATTCCGTCAATCACAACAGGTTTGCGTGGTTTAAGTTATGTAGAAGTAGAAGTTACAGGCCCAAATAGAGATTTACATTCTGGTTTATATGGTGGCGCTGTAGCAAATCCTATTAATATTTTAACCAAAATGATTGCTTCTTTACATGATGAAAACAATCATATTACAATTCCTGGATTTTATGATAAAGTAGAAGATTTATCAGAAGCAGAAAGAGCAGAAATGGCTAAAGCTCCTTTTTCTTTAGATGATTATAAAAAGGCTTTAGATATAAATGATGTGTATGGAGAAAACGGATATTCTACAAACGAAAGAAATTCTATTAGACCAACTTTAGATGTAAACGGAATTTGGGGTGGTTACACCGGCGAAGGTGCAAAAACCGTAATTGCTAGTAAAGCTTATGCCAAAATCTCTATGCGTTTGGTGCCAAATCAAGATTGGAGAGAAATAACAGAATTATTTAAAAATCACTTTGAAAGTATTGCTCCAAAATCTGTTAAGGTAGAAGTTAAGCCTCATCATGGTGGGCAAGGTTATGTTACACCAATAGACAACATTGCATACCAAGCTGCTAGTAAAGCTTATGAAACTACATTTAATAAAACTCCAATACCGCAAAGAAGTGGTGGTAGTATACCAATTGTAGCTTTATTTGAGCAAGAATTAAAAAGCAAAACTATTTTAATGGGCTTTGGTTTAAACTCAGATGCAATACATTCTCCAGATGAACATTTTGGTATTTGGAATTATTTAAAAGGAATCGAAACAATACCTTATTTCTACAAATATTTTACAGAATTATCTAACTAACATAATTAAACTCAATATGAACTCTACCTTAACCAAATTTTTAGTTTGTAGTATTTTTACTGCATTACTATTTAATTGTTCTAAAACCGAAGAACAAAAACAATTTACTATTGCAGAGTACGAAGCTGCAGCAAAACACATGGACAGAAGTTTATACCGTCTTGTGCACAACCAAGTTTCTAACGTTTCTTTTGCAAATGGTAATAAGTTAATTTACTCAACAAATACTGAAGATGGTAAACGTTTTGTTTTAACAGATGCAACTTCTAAAACGAAAGCAACTGCATTCGACCATGAAAACTTAGCTTCTTTATTATCAAAAGAATTAGATAAAGAAGTTAAAGCAACTGCTTTACCAATTTATAATGTAACTATTTCAGAAGATTTAGAAAATATAAATTTCTCGACTTCTAATAAAAAATTCAGCTATAATATAGATGAAAAATATTTGACTGAAAAACAAGGGAACACCAAAAAATATAGCAGAAATGAGCATGTATCTCCAAACGGAAAATTAGCTGCTTACATAGACAATTATAACCTTTGGATTAGAGATTTAGAAACCAATAAAAAAACGCAAGTTACTTTTGATGGTGAAAAAGATTATGGTTATGCCACAAACAACGCAGGTTGGATTAAAAGTGATGGCGCTGTTTTAAAATGGTCTCCTAACTCAGATAAAATTGCAACTTTTCAGCAAGACGCAAGAGGCGTTGGTATGATGTATTTAACCTCTACAAATGTGGGGCATCCAAGATTAGAAGCATGGAAACATCCGTTACCTGGCGACGAAAAAATCTTTACGATAGAACGTGTAATCATCCATTTAAATAACAAACCCAAAACGGTTCGCCTAAAAATGGGTAAAGATTTTCAAAGAGGAACAACTACAGACCATATTGCCGGTAGAAATAACGAATTGTTAGATGCCCAATGGAACAAAGAAGGTACAAAATTTGCTTTTGTTTCTAGTTCTAGAGATCACAAAATTGCACATTTACAAATTGCAGATGCAAATACAGGTAAAGTAACTTCTATACATAAAGAAGAAGTAGATACTTATTACGAATCTGGTGTAAACGCAGAAAACTGGAAAGTTTTATTTGATTCAAATGAGTTTATTTGGTATTCAGAAAAAACAAATTGGGGACATATTTACTTATATGATTTAAAAACTAAAAAGCTAAAAAATCAAATTACAACAGGAAACTGGTTGGTGAAACAAGTTAAAAATATCGACGAAAAAAATAGAGTTATTTACTTTTCTGCAGGAGGTAAAGAAGAAGGCAATCCTTATCATAACTACTACTATAAGATTAATTTTGACGGATCTAATATGGTGAATCTTACTCCTTCTAAAGGAACTCACAATGTAAGTTTTAATAACGATTATAGTTTATTTGTCGACACTTATTCTACAACAACCTCTGCACCTATTTCTGTTTTGAGAGATAATTCCGGAGAAAAAATAATGGATTTAGAAACTGCTGATATTTCTAAATTAAAAGAAAGAAACTGGCAAGCACCCGTAGAATTTTCTGTAAAAGCTAGAGACGAGAACACAGATATTTACGGTATAATGTGTTTACCTAGCCATTACGACGAATCTAAGAAATATCCGGTTTTAAACTACATTTATCCTGGTCCACAATCTGGTTCTGTTGGTAATTATGGTTTTAGACCTGTCTGGAGAGATTTTCAGGCAGTTGCAGAATTAGGTTTTGTTGTTGTAGCTGTAGATGCAATGGGTACGCCAATGCGTTCTAAATCTTTTCATGATGCATATTATGGTAACATGGGCGATAATGGTTTACCAGATAATATTACTGCAATAAAACAATTGGCAAAAAAATATAAAGGAATGGATACTGAAAGAGTTGGAATTTGGGGACATTCTGGTGGTGGTTTTGCCTCTACAAGAGCAGTTTTTGCTTACCCAGAATTTTATGACGTTGCAGTTTCTGGAGCTGGTAATCATGATAACAGAAATTACGAGGCAGATTGGGGCGAAAAATGGCAAGGTCTTTTACAAAAAGGTAATATTGAAGGTAAAGCAGACGGAACAACAAATTACGATAATCAGGCAAATCAATTAATTGCAAAAGACTTAAAAGGTAAATTACTAATTACCCATGGTTCTATGGATAATAATGTACCGCCATCTAACACAATGTTAGTTGTAGAAGCTTTAATAAATGCAAACAAAGATTTTGATATGATTTTATACCCGAATAAAAGGCATGGTTATGGCAACATGACAAACTACATGACAAGAAAACGATGGGATTATTTTGTAACTCATTTATTAGATGCCAAACCAGCAAAAGGTTTTAAAATTAAATAATTTATGAAAAAATTACTTTTAATTCTTTTTCTTTCTGCCAGCTTTTTTTCTTGTAAAGCTCAAGGTTTAATGACCGAAAAAAACAACTTTACAAGGCAAGATACTTTAAGAGGAAGTATTACACCAGAGAGAATTTGGTGGGATTTAACGTATTACCATTTAGATGTAAAAGTAAATCCAGACAAAAAATTTATTTCTGGTAAAAACACCATAAAATATAAAGTTTTAAGTGTTCATAATACAATGCAAATAGATTTACAGGCTCCTTTAAAGATTACAAAGGTTACGCAAGATGAAAAAGAATTAGAAGTTATACATGATGG
This sequence comes from Polaribacter sp. BM10, assembly GCF_002005425.1. Lineage (GTDB taxonomy): Bacteria > Bacteroidota > Bacteroidia > Flavobacteriales > Flavobacteriaceae > Polaribacter > Polaribacter marinaquae. Next base: position 1,651,364 of record NZ_CP019704.1, read on the forward strand.
AAATGCTCACTTTGTAAAGCTTTTAAAAAAGCAAATTATTGGCAAAACGGATAGTATTATTGTACATTATAAAGGAAATCCTAAAGAAGCAATTAGGGCACCTTGGGATGGTGGATTTTCGTGGAGAAAAGATAAAAATGGTAATCATTTTGTAGCAACTTCTTGCCAAGGTTTAGGCGCAAGTGTTTGGTGGCCTTGTAAAGACCATATGTATGATGAAGTAGAAAACATGCGAATTAGTGTTACAGTACCAAGTCATTTAATGGATGTTTCTAACGGAAGGTTAGAAAGTGTAAAAAAACGTGGCGAATACACTACTTATAATTGGTACGTAGATAATCCTATAAATAATTATGGTGTTAATGTAAATATTGGAGATTACACACATTTTTCTGAAGTCTTTGATGGTGAAAAAGGAGATCTTGACATGGACTACTATGTTTTAAAATACAATTTAGAAAAAGCTAAAAAGCATTTTAAAGATGCCCCAAAAATGATGAAAGCCTTTGAACATTGGTTTGGTCCGTATCCTTTTTACGAAGATGGTTTTAAATTGGTAGAAGTACCTTATTTGGGTATGGAACATCAAAGTTCTGTTACATATGGCAATCAATACAAACAAGGTTACTTGGGTAGAGATTTATCTGGAACTGGTTGGGGTTTAAAGTTTGATTTTATTATAATTCATGAAGCCGGTCACGAATGGTTTGCAAACAACATTACCTATAAAGACATTGCAGATATGTGGATTCATGAAAGCTTTACAAATTACTCTGAAAGTTTATTTATAGATTATTATTACGGTAAAAAAGCAGCATCAGAATATGTAATTGGTTTAAGAAATTCTATCAGTAATAAAGCACCAATAATTGGCAAATACAATGTTAACAAAGAAGGTTCTGGAGACATGTATAATAAAGGTGGCAACATGTTACATACTTTAAGGCAATTAGTTAATAATGATGAAAAATGGCGCATTATTTTACGAAAAATGAATAAAGTATTTTACCATCAAACTGTAACTACAAATCAGATTGAAAATTTTTTAAGTAAAGAAATAGGAATCAATTTAGAAACTTTTTTTGATCAATATTTAAGAAATAAAAAAATACCGACGCTCACTTATAAAATTAAAAATAACACCCTAACTTATAGCTGGATTAATGTTGTAGATAATTTTAATATGCCCTTAAAAATTTATTTAAATGATAAAGAAAAATGGATTTATCCTTCTACAAAAAAACAAGAAATCATTTTAAAAGATAAAGAAACTGATTTTAAAATTGATTCAAATTTTTATATTTCTGTTAAAAAATAAGATAAAGAAAAAGCCGCAATATGCGGCTTTTTTTATTTTATAAAATAGGCTTTTAAAATATAATCTACCTTCGGATATTTCTCCTTTAGAAAGGCATTACCAAGTTTATTTATCTTTCCTTGTTGTCTTCCTAATTTATCACCGTAACCATCATAAAACTTTAAAACATTTTCTTTACCCGCAATTACTTTAGCAATTACAGGAAAACCTTTAACGCCAGAATATTCTATTGTATCTAATCTAGCATTCTTCTTTAAATTAATAAAAATTTGATTCGTTCTTGTTTCAACTCCGCTTCTTGCAAAGGCAATTGTCATAGAATCATTTTTCATAATCACAGGTTCATCAACAAAACCTTTATTTGACCAACTATTATTAATTATAGAATCGTTGTGAATACCAAATTGAGCAACAAAATTTGGCACAACTCTAAAAATAGCAACATCTTTATAATATTCGTATTTAATTAGTTGATATAACCTGTCTACACCTGCCGGAGACCAAGCTCTTTTTGCTTCAATATCAAAATTACCTTGTGTTGTTTCAAACCTTGCTTTAAACATTTCTGGCGCTTCTTTTTTTAACCATCTTTCTTTAAATTTTTTTGTAGCACAAGATGTAAAAAGCACAATACCAAGTAATACTATAATTTTATTTTTCATTTATTTTTCTTTTGATATCCTTAAGTAATTCAACAAATATAACAAAAAGCACCACTCTATCTTAACTCTACATTTGTAGAATACAATTTTTTATTCTATGTTTGTAGAGTAAAAAATAATCAGAGTATGCAGTTATCTAAAACCGAAGAACAATTAATGCAATATTTATGGAAACGTAAAAAGGCATTTTTAAAAGATTTATTAGAAGATTTCCCTGATCCAAAACCAGCTACTACAACCGTTGCTACTTTATTAAAAAGAATATCAGATAAGGGTTTTATAGATTATAAACTGTTTGGTAAATCAAGAGAATATTACCCGATAATTAAAAAAACAGATTATTTTTCTAACCATGTAAACGGATTGATTAAAAATTTCTTTAACAATTCTGCGAGCCAATTTGCTTCCTTTTTTACCAAAGAAACTAATTTATCTACAGAAGAATTAGAAGATTTGAAAAAAGTTATCGAAAGTCAAATTAAAAAGCAACAAAAATGATAAGTTATCTTATAAAGTCTGCAAGTTGTTTAGCATTACTGCTATGTTTCTATCATTTTATTTTAGAAAAAGAAAAAATGCACAATTTTAATAGGTACTATTTATTAGTTGGCGTTATAATTTCTTTGGTAATACCGTTTGTAACAATTACCACCTATGTATCTACAAATGCCATAGCAAATACATTAACAAAAATAAACCAATCAGAATTTAGTACTGAAACTTTAGAAACAATAGAAGTTGAAGAAGTAATAGATTATACCAAATACTTTGTTAGCTTTTACTTATTAATATCCTCTTTATTACTAATTCGTTTTGGAAGAAATTTATTCAAAATAATTCAGAAAATTAGACTGAATGAACAAATAAAGTACAAAAAAGCAACCTTAGTTTTGGTTGATGATCAAATTTTACCACACACTTTCTGGAAAGCAATCTTTATCAATAAAAAAGAATATGAAACTGGCAATATCGAAGAAGAACTTTTTACACACGAATTAACACACGTTACACAAAAACATACCATTGATGTACTTTTAATTGAGTTTTTACAAATTCTATTTTGGATAAATCCTCTATTTATATTTCTTAAAAAAGCGGTACAATTAAATCATGAATTTTTAGCAGACGAAAAAGTTATACATCAACATAAAAATACATTTCAATATCAGCATTTATTATTGAATAAAGCTGCTTGGAACAACGAATATTACTTGGCCAGTAATTTGAATTATTCACTTACTAAAAAAAGATTAAAAATGATGACAACACAAAGTTCACAATCCAAAATATGGATTAAAAAGCTGGCGGTAATTCCGTTAATAGCAGGTTTTGTTTTTCTATTTGCAGAAAGAATTGAAGCACAAGAAAAAGAAGAAATTATCGAGGTTATTGAAGTATTTGAGGAACAACCTAAAAAAAATATTATAACAGAAAACGAAGTCTATAAAAACTATATAAACAGAAATGTATATATAACTTATACAAATAAGGAGGAAAAAAAAGTTTCTAAGTTATATACTGAATTGACAAATGAAGAAAAGAAAAGGTTTGTACTTCCACCACCTCCACCATTAAAATTAAAAAAAGTTACACCTACTAAAGCACAATTTGAAGCTTTAAAAGACAATAGCAAATTTGCTGTTTGGCTAGATGGAAAAGTGGTTAAAAATGAAACACTTAATAATTATAAGCACACAGACTTTGCTAGATACTCAAACAGTTTTGTATATAAAAATGCACGTAGTAAACGTTTTCCTCAAGAAAATCAAGCTCATTTAGAAACTACAAAATATTTTGAAGCTAAAAATGCAGAAAGAGTTAAAGAATTTGAGGATTATAAAAAAAATTACAAAAAAGAAATTATTGAAATAGTAGAGGATAAAAAAAATAAAACCGTTTTTATAGATTCTCCGATTATTAAAAACAATCCTAATTCTAAACAAAGTATTTCAAAAGAAATACCTTTTTTAACCACAACTATTAAAGCAGAAAAAGAAACTAATGTTGGTACAATTAAAGATATCCGTCTAAAGTTAAAAGATATAAATGCTTTAAAAATCACTTATAACAAAGAAGAAAATGTTCCTTCATTTATTAAGCAAGCTACAGATCCAAAATTCAATAAAAATTGGTTTATAACTATCGATGGACAAAAATACTATTACACTTTTGATAAAAAAGAAAGAGTAGCCAGATATTATAAAGACGGAAAGTTAGTAAATTTAGATATTGTAAAAGAATATAATAAAAAACATAAAATATTTGAAAAGCTTAAAAAAGAGGGAAAACATTATGTTTTTAAAACTGAAACTGAGCAGAAAGTAATTAAAAGAGAATGGTCTGATTTAGGAGGAATGTATTTTAGAATGCCAAGAGCAGATAAAAGCAAGGTTCCATTTCCAGTAAACCCAGTAAAGCCTTACGTAAAATTAAGAAAAGGAAATAAAGTTTGGTATAAGAAAAAAAGCGAATTAACTGAAGAAGATAAATTATTACTTCCACCTGCGCCACCAAAACCAAATGCAAGTAAAGAAGAAGTCTTAAAAGCTAAAAAAGCATATCAAGATTGGAAAAAGAGAACAGGAAATGATATTCCGCCACCACCTCCTCCAAGAAAAAAAAATAATTAATCAATAAAAAAAACCGCATTTAAGATAACTTACATGCGGTTTTTAAATTCAAAAATTAAAAATCAATATTATTCAATTATAAGTTTCTTTGTTTTATACGTTTTGTTGTTATTAGAAAGCTTAACAAAGTATAAACCTGCACTTAGCTTCTCTTTTTCTAACGAGATTTTATTGTTACCAAACTTTGTATCAAAATAGGTTCTTTTTAACAAGGCACCAGTTATATTATAAACTTCTAGTTTAGATCTTGCTTCAACTTCAGAGTAAAAACTTAACTCTGTACTTAACTTCATAGGATTAGGATATAATACTGTTTCTCCTTCTTCAACTACATTATTATCTACACTTAAAGTTTTCTGTGTAAAAACTAAATCTTTTATTGCCAATTCTTTTTCTACAGTTGTAACGCCATCAGAAGACATTGTAAATACAATAGAAACAACATCAGACAAATCGAAATTATTAACCGTTAAAGACTTAAAGTGATCTAAAGAAATTACAAAATCGTTCTTTTCTTCAGTTAATTTTACGGTTTTCTTAAACTGATTTTCCCATTGATCTATACCTTCTTTAACGATGGTAATTTCGACATCGCTATTTCCTGTTGCAGAAAACTCTAATGCGTTATATTCTGATAAATCTACTGTTTTAAATGTTGGCGTAAAACTTCTGTACGCAGAAACATATGAATTTGTAGTCGCTTTTAAAGCAATATCTCTTTCAACTTTATAGCCAGTTCCTGCATACAAGCTTTCGTTCTGAGTAATTTCAAAATTTGTTACTGTAGTACCTTCAGGAGAATCATCTTTACCCCAAACACCGTCTGACATGAATACATCATCTGGAGTTCTATTACTATCGTTTTCAATTCTAAAACCTATATCAAAAATATTACCGGTTTCTATTTTTAGATTTGTTATGTAACCCGCTTCTAATTCTATAGTTTCATTAAAATATTCTGTTTCAGAAGTTTCTGTTCTTTTAAATCCTGCATCTATTACAATCGTTTTACTTCTGCTTACATTAATTAATTCCAATTCTAAAGCTCCGTTTTTATACACACCTTTTTTCACAAAAACAGGTGGAGGTGTCGAGTTGTTGTAGTCTGATATTGGTTTCTGAATATCGAAAAGTTCTAGAGTTTCTTCACCTAAAGTAAATAAATCATCAATTGTATTAGTCCAGATTTGAAAGTTATAAAAGGTTGCTCCTGCTTCATATTTATCTATATTCCAATGACTTTCTATTCCAAAATTAGCATCATTATTTTTCAGTTTTCCAGAGAAACTTAAAACAAATTCTTTTGTTCCGTCTCTATTTTTAATAATAGACTTTATAAAAGGTTGCTCTTTAATTTCTATAGTTGATACTGATAAAATTTCTGCACCTAATAATCTATCGCAAATAAATTTTGTATGCTCGTAAACACCATTTTCTGTTTTTGTTGCTAAAACTACAGCTACTGTTTCATTGTTTTTAACATAGTCTACAGAGATTAATTCTGTAGCATTTGTTATATCGATTAAATCTGATGGTGAAGATTCTATTGCTTGTGCACCTTCAATAACATCCATTGGTACTAAATCTGACAATTGAAAAGATTCACTTTTTGAAGCTGTTTTTTTATAGTTTTTAGACTTTTGTATCTTTTTGGCTTTTAGTTTATCGAACTTATAATTGTTTTTACTTCTTAAATAATTTCTCTGATTTACTTTTTGAGAAAGACGATCGTTACTCTCTAAACCACCTTCGTTACCACTAGAAAGTTTAGGAACAAGTACAGGACAAGCTGCAACACCAGAACATGCCGGATCATCACAATCTACCAAACCATCGCCATCATCATCTAATCCATTAGAACAATCTTCTTGTGGAACTGGAGCTGTAGGACATCTTGCTCCGTCATTAGAACTACTAGAAGGTCCGTAAGCGAATAAATTAGAATCTAATACGCTTCCTATTTGTAAATCTTGCACATTTTGAATAACATAAACTGTTCCTGTTTGATTTGCTGACACATAAAAACGACCAGACAAATCAAAATAAACTGCACCGTAAGTATATGTTAAACCCGCAAGAATTGGCACCAAACCTAAATCTGTAACAACATTAGTTTCTGGGTTAATTCTATATAAATGATTCGTATTTTTTTCTACTGTATATAATTGCCCGTCAACTGCATTAAATGCCCAATCGTGCACAGATATATTTTTACTAAGTGTTCCTTTGCTGATGTATTTTGTATAATTTGCAGATTCTGGGTTTAAATCAATTGTATAATACTCTGTTCCACCTCCTTTTAGATAATAAATTCCAGAAGCACTAACATCACCTATATATTTACCCGCTGTTGTTAATTCATCAATAGTAAAAGTTTCTACATTAAAATTTTTACCAATTTTTACAATTGATTTTGAAGGAGAACTTAAATAACCCCAAATATATCCGTCGGCAGGATTATAACCCACAGCATTGATATTTCCTGGGGTAACATCTTCTTTTACTAAATAAGAGCTTCCAGAGGCCAAATCTAAGGCGTAAATATCATTTCGCTGAAATAAGTATGCATTATAATCACAATTAAATGGCTCATTTTGTGCCAATGCCTGTTGTGGTAAAATATTAATTAATAAAAGTATTAAGATTGCGTAAGTTGGGAGTAGTTTTGTTCTCATTTTGCCGGATTTTTATACAAATATCAGGTAATTAGGCACTTAAAGCAAAATTAATAGATAAAAAACAAAAATCTATAGATGAATTGTAAAAATAAAGCAGTTTAATTGTAAAATAAAAAAACCACACTTTTAAAGGTGTGGTTCTAATTATTGATAAATTAAATTGTACTAATTAATCTACATTGTCATGTAAAAATGAATTGTTAGACTTAAAATCTAGATTATTGTCGTCTTTTTTTATCGCGGTTTTAGATTGACTAATTGGTGCATTTACATTTAAATCTAAACCTTGTCTTTTGTATGCTGGCTGACGTTCTATTTCATCTATATTTTTACTTAACTGATCGTTAAATTTATAGTTGAAACCTTTCATTTTTTGACGTCTTTCTTCTGCTCTTTTTTGTAACTCTGCAATCGTTAAATCTAAAGGTGTAACTTCTTCACTCGTAGTTTCAATTGCATTAACTTCTGATTGAGGCGTTGCCGTTTTTAACTCAAAATGAACCTCTTCTTCTTGAACCGATTTTTCTTTTGCTATAATATGCGAGCTTTTACCAATTGTTGGTTGCGCATCAAAATCTTCTAAAACATATCTTGTTTCTTCAACTTTCTTTTCAAAAACAATTTCTTCTGCACCGTAAACTTCAATTTCGTTTACATTTACAGATTTCTCTTCATTTAAGTTAAACTTTATTTCTTCGTCTGCTTTAACTTCTGTGTAAGAGTTTAAAGGTAAATCGAATAATAAATCTGCTTGTATTTGCTTTGGCTGCTCATTTATTTCTTCTTCTACAACTGGCGTAGCATCTGTTATTATAAAGTCATCTTCAGAAACCGTATCTAAAGCAACTTCTTCATAAGAAACAGCAATATTTGCAATACTTTCTGTAGTTTGAACTAAATCCATTTTAGGAGCAACCTTAACAGGCTCTTCAACTACATCTTCCTCTAAAGTGTGTACAATTTTCTGTTCTGTTACACTTGCTTTTGGCTGGTTTAAAGTTGGTGTTTTAGAAATTGTATTTTCACCAAAGTTATAAGTTGCTTTTTGCTCATCTTCTAGAGTATGAACAATTTTCTTAACTTCTGTATTTGTAATTGTACTTTGTTGATCTGCAGCAAAACCCGTAGCAACAATAGTTACAGCGATAGCGTCACCCAACTCTTCATCTTCACCAATACCCATAATAATATTGGCATCGTAACCTGCTTCATCTTGAATATAGTCGTTTATTTCTCCTATTTCATCTAAAGTAACTTCGTTTGTACCAGAAACAATTAATAACAATACGTTTTTAGCTCCTGTAATCTTGTTGTCGTTTAACAATGGAGAATCTAAAGCCTTTACAATGGCTGTTTTAGCACGATCTTGCCCTTCTTCTTTTGCAGAACCCATAATAGCTGTACCACTGTTAGATAATACAGTTTTAGCATCATGTAAATCGATATTTTGCTTATAGTGATGTGTAATTACTTCTGCAATACCTCTAGATGCTGTCGATAATACTTCATCTGCCTTAGAAAAACCTGCTTTAAAACCTAAATTACCGTAAACCTCACGTAATTTATTATTATTGATAACAATTAAAGAATCTACATTTTGGCGCAACTGATCGATTCCTAATTGTGCTTGTTTTGCACGTCTTCTACCTTCAAAAGCAAATGGCATAGTCACAATACCTACAGTAAGTACATCCATATCTTTTGCAATTTTCGCAATAATAGGTGCTGCTCCTGTACCTGTACCACCACCCATACCAGCAGTAATAAATACCATTTTTGTTTGGGTATTTAACATTTGCTGTATTTCTTGCATACTTTCTTTAGCTGCTTGTGCTCCTATTTCTGGGTTTGCACCAGCACCTAAACCAGATGTTAAATTAGCTCCTAATTGAATTTTATTAGGAACAGGACTGTTTTCTAATGCTTGTGCATCTGTATTACAAATTACAAAGTCTACACCTCTAATTTGCTGCGTGTACATGTGGTTTACTGCATTGCTTCCACCACCACCAACACCAATTACTTTAATGGTGTTAGATTGTGTTTTTGGCATGTCGAATAAAATGTTATCAAATTCTGCGCTCATAATAACGTATCTATTGTTTAATTTTTCTTATTTATTTTTTATTTTCTTCTAGTTCACTTTCTATTTAGTTCTATTCTGCATTGTCTAAAAAATCTTTTAGACTTTCTGTGAACTTTTCAAAAAATGATCTTTTCTTTTTCGGCTTTGGTTTCTCTTCTTGCACTGGCGGTGTTTCTTCAACTTTTTCTTCTACCGGATTCAGAATTTCTTCAATTGCCTCTTCTATTATTTCTTCTTCTTTAGAATTTTTATCTAATCCTTCCATCAATAAACCAACTGCTGTTGCGTAAGATGGGCTTGACAAAGCATCATCTGAATCGCCAGCTAAATGCTCGTTAGGAAAACCTATTCTAGCATCCATACCAGTTATATATTCTACTAACTGACGTAAATGTTTTAATTGAGCTCCTCCACCGGTTAACACAATACCTGCAATTAATTTACCTTTTGCAGTTTCATGCCCGTAATTTTTAATTTCTAAATACACATGCTCTATAATTTCTTGAACTCTAGCATGTATAATTTTAGATAAATTCTTTAAAGTAATTTCTTTTGGTTCTCTACCTCTTAAACCAGGTATCGAAACAATTTCTGTTTCTTTATTTTCTCCTGGCCACGCAGAACCAAACTTAATTTTAAGTAATTCTGCCTGCTTTTCGATTATAGAACAACCTTCTTTTATATCATCTGTAATTACATTTCCACCAAAAGGAATTACAGCAGTATGTCTAATAATTCCGTCTTTAAAAATGGCTAAATCGGTTGTACCACCACCTATATCAATTAAAGCAACACCAGCTTCTTTTTCTTCTAAACTTAAAACTGCAGATGCAGAAGCTAATGGTTCTAATGTAATATCGCTTAAATCTAAACCAGAACTTTTAACACATCTACCAATATTTCTTATCGAAGAAACTTGGCCTACAACTACATGGAAATTAGCTTCTAATCGTCCGCCATACATTCCTATTGGCTCTTTTATATCTGCCTGAGAGTCAACTTTAAATTCTTGTGGTAAAACATGAATTATCTCTTCTCCTGGCAACATAACCAATTTATGTACTTGGTTTACTAAATCTTCAATATCAGAGTCGTCTATAACTTCATCTGAATGATTTCTTGTAATATAATCTGAATGATGCAAACTTCTAATATGTTGCCCTGCAATACCAACTACAACCTCATCTATCTTAACTCCAGAAACACTTTCTGCCTCATCTACGGCTTGTTGTATAGACTGTATTGTTTGTGTAATATTACTTACAACACCACGTTTTACACCTAAACTTTTTGCTTTTCCAATACCAACAACTTCAATTTTATCGTATTCGTTTTTACGACCAATCATGGCAACAATTTTGGTGGTACCAATATCTAAACCAACAGCTATTTTATTATTTTCCATTTTGATTTATTTTGTGCACACAACTTGGTTGTGATATTTTAAAGTAATTGTTTTATATTCTTGAATCGTTTTATCTTTATATGTTGTATTATAAAACGCTTTTAACTTGTTAAATTTTAACTTTACATCGATTAATTTGCCAAAATCAATTTTATAATCGCCACTTCTTACGGCAAATTGATACAAACCATCGTCAGATTTCTCAATTCCTACAATTTCTTTTTGCAAAAAATTGTCTTCTAAAATATAAGATATTAATGGTAAAACCACGTTAATATCTTCTTTATTTTCAACTCCAGAAACCAACATAACTCTTGCAGAATAATTCTTAGAGAGTGGTACTTTTACACCTTGTTTATCAATATAATAAGAACCATTTTCAGAAACAATTCTTGCTACTGGTGTACGTTGTTTTATGGTAGATTTTAACACACCTCCTATTGTTAAAAAAACTGCTGCTTTTTCAATATATGGATTTTTAGATACGTTCTTTTCTAATCTGTATAAATCTATTACAGATTTTGCTTGGTTTTTAACTGTTGCATCATTTTGTATTAACAATTTATTAACCATCGAATGCGTTAAAAAATTATTAGTTCCTTCTTCGAATTTCACTTCGATTTTTTTAATTTTTTTATTACTATTTCTTACCGAAGTAAAACTATACAAAAAGCTTAAAAAAGCAAGTATAGTAAGAAAAAAAAGATATTTTAAAACTCTTTTAAATTTCATTTTCATTCCATTTTAAAAGTTCATTTGTTACTTCTTTAATAACAACACCTATATCACCAGCACCTAACATTACTATAATTTTAGCATCAGAATTTTTAATATCTTTTACCAAATTATTTTTTTGAGTCTTTTTTTTCTGCTTATTTTCAATTTTAGACAATAACCAATCGGATGTGATGCCCGCAATAGGAGTTTCTCTTGCCGGATAAATATCTAACAATAAAATATCATCAAACTTATTTAATGCGTTTGCAAAATCGTCTGCAAAATCTTTTGTTCTAGAAAACAAATGTGGTTGAAAAACAACCAGTACTTTTTCTTCTGGATACATTTCTCTAACAGAATTATGTACTGCATTAATTTCTGTTGGATGATGCGCATAATCGTCTATTAAAACTAAATTATCCGAATTTATTTTATAAGAAAATCTTCTTTGTACACCTTTAAATGTTGATAATCCCTTTTTAATTTCTTCTAAAGAAACGCCATAAACTTCTGCCATTGCTAAAGCTGCCAAAGCATTCATTACATTGTGTCTTCCAGGTAAATAAAATTGAATATCTTTTATTTCTGATGAAGGTGTTTGTACATCAAAAACATATTTTCCGTTATCGATTCTTAAATTGTAAGCTTTATAATCTGCTTTTTCATCTATAGCATATGTTAAACCTTTTAAAGGCAAGCCTTTGGCAACAATTAAGCTATCAGAAACTTTATTAGAAAAGGCTACAAAAGATTCTGTTAACGCTTCTGGATTTTCATAAATATCCAAATGATCTGCATCCATAGAGGTTACACATGCAATATTAGGACTCAATTTTAAAAATGATCTATCAAATTCATCTGCTTCTACAACACTTATTTTATCACCACCTAAAATTAAATTAGAATCATAATTTTCTGCTATTCCGCCTAAAAACGAAGTTGCATTAACCGAAGTCATAATATGTCCTAAAATAGACGATGTAGTTGTTTTACCATGTGTACCAGCAACGGCCAAACAAAACGTTGCTGCTGTAATTTTACCTAAAATTTCTGCTCTCTTAAGAACTGTAAATTTATTATTAACAAAATAATTGAATTCTTTATGGTATGCGGGAATTGCAGGTGTATAAACAACCAACGTTTTTTCTTTATCTAAAAATGAAATAGGAATATTTTTTACAGCATCTTCAAAATGAATTGCAACACCTAATTCTTCTAAAGATTTAGTTATTAAAGATGGTGTTTTATCATAACCTGCAACCACTTTATTATTCGCCGCAAAATATCGAGCAATAGCACTCATACCAATGCCGCCAATACCAATAAAATAAACGTTATGTATTGTACCTAAATTCACAATCCTATTAATTTTTCTATTTCGTCAACTATATTTTTTGTTGCACTTGGCAATGCCAATTCTTTTATATTTTTAGATAAAGTTTCTTGTTTATCAGCATCTTTCATTAAAGATTCAAAAACAACAGAAAATGTATCTAAATTTCTTTCTTTTATCATTAAAGCCGCTTGTTTGTCTACAATCGACTTTGCATTTTTTGTCTGATGATCTTCTGCTACGTTTGGAGACGGAATAAATATTACCGGTTTCCCAACAATACATAATTCTGATACAGAACTTGCGCCTGCCCTAGAAATAATTACATCTGCAGCAGCGTAACCAAAATCCATCTTATTTATAAATTGATACACTTGAACATTCTCTTTAGCATTGTATTTCTTATACTCTTCAAAATATAATTTACCGCATTGCCAAATCAATTGAACGTCTTGTTTTTCAAAAAAATCTAAATTACTTGCAATTAATTCGTTAATTTTTCTTGCACCTAAACTTCCGCCTAAAACAAAAACCGTTTTCTTACTTTTATCTAACTTAAAAAACGCTTGCCCTTCTTCTCTTTTTGTCTGAATAGACAATAAATCTTGCCTTACAGGATTGCCTGTTTTTACAATTTTATTCAACGGAAAAAAACGCTCTAAATTATCATAAGCAACACATATTTTTTTTGCTTTTTTACTTAATAATTTATTGGTAATTCCGGGATAAGAATTCTGTTCTTGTATCAATGTCGGAATTCCCTTTTTACCCGCCATAATTAATGTTGGTCCGCTTGCAAAACCACCAGTTCCAATAGCTACATCTGGTTTAAATTTCTTTATTATTTTAGATGCATTCCATAAACTACTCATCAACTTAAACGGAAACGACAAATTATCTGAAGTCAACTTTCTTTGTACACCAGAAATCCACAGACCTTTAATATCATAACCCGCTTGTGGTACTTTTTCCATTTCCATTTTATCTTTTGCACCAACAAACAAGAAATTAGCATCTGGATAACGCAATTTTAATTCGTTTGCAATAGCAATTGCCGGATAAATATGTCCGCCAGTTCCTCCGCCAGAAATAAGTATGTTAATCGATTGTTTCATGCAAAATATCTAAAGGGTTATCATCTAAAATATCTTCTTCTGTTTCTTCTTTTGAAGCACTAACACTTAAAATCATTCCGAGCGCAAAACATGTCATCCAAATAGATGTACCACCACTACTAATTAAAGGTAAAGTTTGTCCTGTAACCGGAAATAAATTGGTTGCGACCGCCATGTTTATGGTTGCCTGAAAAATAATTGGCAAACCTACTCCAATTACCAATAATGTACCAAATATTGTTGTAGTTTTTTTTAATACAACAAATACTCTAAAAAGAAGTAAAAAATATATAAAAACAATAAGAATTGCACCAATTAAGCCATATTCTTCTACAATTATTGCATATATAAAATCTGATGATGATTGTGGTAAAAAGTTTTTTTGAACACTTTTACCAGGTCCAACACCAATAGGACCACCTGTTGCTATTGCAATTTTAGCTTTTTCTACTTGATAAGCTTCTTTACCTTCTGAACTCGAAAAACTATCTATTCTACTTTGCCAAGTTTGCACTCGGTTTGGCATCGCATCTGGAAAAGCTTTTGCTATTAAAATAAAAAATGACAACGCTATAATTCCTGCACCTAAAATAAAACCGATATACTTTAAAGGATATCCGCCAACAAAGGCGATAATAAGAATCATTGTAAAAATAATTGCCGTTGTAGAAAAGTTTGCTGGCAAAATAAGCAGCAACACTAAACTTACAGGCAACCAAAGCTGTAATATACTTTCTTTAAAAACAATAGCTTTTTCTTTGTTTCTTGCTAAATATCTAGCAACGTACACCATTAAGACCAAACCTGCTAAAGTAGAGGTTTGAAAACCAATACCTACAAATGGTATACGAATCCATCTACTTGCATTTGCGCCACCAATTGTAGTACCTTGTGCTAACGTAAAAATTAAAAGAATTATAACAATTGGCAGCATTAAAACAGAACCGCCAGAAAAATATCTATATGGTATTTTATGAACTCCATAAATGATAGCAAATCCCATAATTAATAAAACCATGTGTTTTACTAAATACCCAAGAGTAGAACCAGAACCAACAACATAAACCAAGTTTGTACTTGCACTATAAACTGGCATAAAAGAGAATATTGCCAAAACAGCTACAATAGCCCAAATGGTTTTATCTCCTTTTATATGTTGAAAAACTGCTTTCATTTTTAATCCTAAATCTTATAAACTTCTTACTGCTTTTTTAAATTTTCTTCCTCTGTCTTCGTAATTTTCAAACAAATCGAAACTTGCACACGCAGGCGATAATAAAACGGTGTCGCCTTTTTCCGATAATTTATGCGCTACTTTTACAGCTTCTTCTGCTCCAGCAGTTTCAACCACAATATCTACAACATTTTCGAATGTATTTTTTATTTTTTCGTTATCAATACCCAAACAAACAATAGCCTTTACTTTTTCTCTTACCAATGGCAAAAGATCGTTATAATCGTTTCCTTTATCTACACCTCCAACTATCCAAACGGTTTGTTTATTCATGCATTCTAAAGCATAAAATGTTGCATTTACATTTGTAGCTTTAGAATCGTTTATATATTCTACCCCTTCTATTTTAGCAACATTTTCTAAACGATGCTCTACACCTTCAAAATCTTCTAAACTTTCTTTTATCGCCTGCTTTCTTGCATTTAATAATTGCGCAGCCATTGTTGCTGCCATTGCATTTTTAACGTTATGTTTTCCTTTTACTGATAAAGATGATATAGGCATATTAAATGTGTCTTTATTTATATTAATCGTTATGTTATTATTTTTTACAAACGCACCAAACTCTAATTCTTTTTCTAGAGAAAATGGTACTAATTTTGCTGATGTTTTATTGTTTTCTAACCAATTATTTATAGTTGCATCATCTGCATCATATATTAAATAATCGGTACTTTTTTGATTTTTAGTGATTCTAAATTTAGATGCTACATATTCACTAAAATTATTATTATATCGATCTAAATGATCTGGTGTAATATTCGTTAGAATAGCAATATGACTATTAAAATCTTCTATACCATCTAACTGAAAGCTACTTAATTCTAACACGTAATTATCAAAATTTTCTTCTGCTACTTGCTGCGCAAAACTATCGCCAATATTACCTGCTACACCAACATTTAAATTCGCTCTTTTTAAAATATGATGCGTTAATAATGTTGTGGTAGTTTTTCCATTAGAACCCGTAATACCAATAATATTTGCATTGGTATATTTTACTGCAAACTCAATTTCTGAAATTACTTTAACACCCAATTCTTTCAATTTTAAAATCAAAGGAACAGTATCAGGAATCCCAGGACTCTTCATTACTAAATCTGCATTTAGCAATTCACTTTCAGTGTGTTTCCCTTCCTCAAAAACTATATTATTATTTAAAAGAACTTCTTTATATTTTTTAGCAATCACACCTTTATCAGAAACAAAAACTTCAAAACCTTTTTGTTTTCCTAAAAGAGCTGTTCCTACTCCACTTTCTCCTGCACCAAGAATTACTAACCTTTTCACAACTATCTTAACTTTAAGGTTACAATTGTAAAAACAGCTAACAGAATACCTATTACCCAAAAACGCACAACAATTTTACTCTCGTGATAGTTTAATTTTTGATAATGATGATGCAATGGCGACATTTTAAAAATCCTTCTTCCTTCTCCGTATTTTTTTCTTGTGTATTTAAACCAAGAAACCTGCATAATCACAGACAAATTTTCGATTACAAAAATTCCGGCTAGTATTGGTAACAATAATTCTTTTCGAATTGCAATTGCTATAACTGCTATAATTCCTCCGATTGTTAAACTACCTGTATCACCCATAAAAACTTGTGCCGGATACGTGTTGTACCATAAAAAACCAATTAACGCACCTGCAAAAGCAAGTATAAAAACGGTCATTTCTCCAGAATTGGGTATATACATTACATCTAAATAATCGGCAAAAATTATGTTACCAGAAACCCATGCAAAAACAGCAAGTGTTACTACCATTATTGCAGACGAACCCGCAGCTAAACCATCAATTCCGTCTGTTAAATTTGCTCCGTTAGAAATTCCTGTTACAATAAAAACCGTAATAAAAATGAAAACTATCCAACCGTATTTTTCAAAACCTTCACCCAAAAACGATAAAGCCTTTGAATACTCTAATTCATTATTTTTCATAAACGGAACCGTAGTTTTTGTTGACTTATGTGCTTCACCAAAAACTTTAATTTTTCCGTTTGCTTGCAGTACTTGTTGCTCTACAGGCAATTGTTCTTTTATAGTTACATCATCATGAAAATATAACATAGAACCTACAATTACACCCAAACCAACTTGACCTAAAACTTTAAATTTCCCTTTTAAACCTGCTTTATCTTTTTTAAATACTTTTATATAATCGTCTATAAACCCAATTAATCCCATCCAAACCGTGGTTATTAATAAAATAATGATGTAAACATTATCTAACTTCGCTAACAAAATTGCCGGAATTAGAGTAGCAAAAATTATAATAACACCTCCCATAGTTGGTGTTCCTGCCTTTTGCACTTGCCCTTCTAAACCTAAATCTCTTATAGATTCTCCTACCTGTTGTTTTTGTAAAAACTTTATTATTCTTTTACCGTAAACCGTAGATATTACTAGTGATAAAATAAAAGCTGCTGCAGCTCTAAATGTTATAAACTGAAACACACTAGCTCCAGGAAAACTAAAATGATTTTCTAAATATTGAAATAAATAATACAGCATTCTTATAAATTGTTAAGTTGATTGAAACAGTTTTTAACCTCTTCTAAATCATCAAAATGAGTACGAATACCATTTATTTCTTGATAATTTTCATGTCCTTTTCCTGCGATTAATATGATATCACCAGCATTAGAAAACTTACATGCAGTTTTAATTGCTTGCTTTCTATCTAAAACTGTTAATGTTTTTCTGTAATTTTCTGATGAAACTCCGGCTTCCATTTCTTCTAAAATGGTTTGCGGATTTTCTGTTCTTGGATTATCTGATGTAAATACTACTTGATTACTTAATTGAGCAGCTATGTTAGCCATTTTAGGTCTCTTCGTTTTATCTCTATCTCCACCACAACCAACTACCGTAATTACTTGCTCGTTACCAGTTCTAATATCATTAATAGTTTCTAAAACATTCTTTAAAGCATCTGGCGTGTGTGCATAATCTACAATTGCCGTAACGCCATCTTTAGAAACTACATATTCAAAACGACCACTTACACTTTCTAACTGGCTCACGATAGTTAATACCTCTAATTTTTCTAAGCCTAATAACTCTGCAGTCGCAATTATTGCAGTAAGGTTGTAAATATTAAAAACACCAATTAGCTTCGTCCAAACTTCAACACCATCAACAGTTATTAAAGTACCAGACAATTGCTTTTCTAAAATTTTAGCTTTAAAATCTGCAATTGTTTTTAAAGCATAAGTTTTTTTAGTAGCTCGTGTATTTTGCAACATGTAACTACCATTTTTATCATCTAAATTTGTTAATGCAAATGCATTTTTAGGCAAAGCATCAAAAAATTCTTTTTTCACATTTCTATATTCTGCAAATGTTTCATGGTAATCTAAATGATCATGAGAAAGATTTGTAAAAATTCCGCCAGCAAAAACTAAACCTTCCGTTCTTTTTTGATGAATTCCATGAGAACTCACTTCCATAAAACAGAAATCAACACCAGCATCTACCATTTTATCTAAATAACTATTTATTGCAACCGAATCTGGTGTTGTATGCGTTGCTTTAAACTCATCATTATCTACTAAAACTTTTACAGTAGACAATAAACCAACTTTGTAACCCGCTTTTTTAAATAATTGATACAATAATGTTGCAATGGTTGTTTTACCATTTGTACCCGTTACACCGATTAATGGTAATTTAGAAGACGGATTGTCATAATAATTCGAAGCTATTATCGCTAAAGCAACATTTGTATCAACAACTTTTACGTATGTAATTCCTTCAATTATTTCTAATGGAAATTCTTGACAAACAATTACAGTTGCACCTAAACCAATTGCTTTCTCTATAAATAAATGACCATCTACAGAAACACCTTTTAAAGCAACAAAAACATCGTTTTTTACAATATTTCTAGAATCGAAAACAACAGCATTTACATCAACATTTGTTGAACCTGAAACCTCTTCTATAGAAACCTTATATAATATGTCTTTTAAATTTTTCAGCTTATGAGAGTTTTAATATGATTGTTTGCCCCTTTACTAACTTTTGTCCTTTTTTTAAAGATTGATATGTTACTCTACCAACTCCAGAAATTTTTACTGTCAATCCAATATTTTCTAATAATGAAAGCGCATCCATACCAGACATTCCTTTCACATTCGGAATTTTAGTATAGTTTTTAGCTAACGAATTATCATATTTAGCATACGATTTTTCTATTTCGTCAAATTTAACATCATCATCTACAGACTGATTATCTATTGGCGTTGTTGTATAAATTTTCTGAGCAATTTCTTTAAAAACTGGTCCCGCAACCGTAGCTCCGTAATATCCTTTTTCTTTCTTCGGATCATGCACCACTACAATACAAGAATATTTTGGGTTATCTGCCGGAAAAAAACCAGCAAATGACGCCACATAATGCTTATTAGAATATCCGGCAGCTACTGTTTTACCATTCTCATCTTTATGTCTTGGTAAATATTTTTTTGCCGTTCCTGTTTTTCCTGCCATAGAAAAATTAGACGAATAAATGTTTTTTGCCGTTCCTTTTTCTACAACATTTTCCATCACTTTTCTAATTTTACTTAGCGTTTCATCAGAAGCAATTTTAGAATTTAAAACTTCGGTTTCAAAAACCTTTTCTGTCTTATCTTGCCTTCTTAATTCTTTAATAAACCTTGGCTTTACCATTACACCGTTATTTGCCACCGCATTGTAAAACATAAGCGTTTGCATTGGCGTTACAGAAATACCATAACCCCAAGACATCCATTCTAAAGAAATTTTATTCCATCCTTTGTCTGATGGTTTTGGTACCACAGGAACACCTTCTCCTTTAATTTGAAAACCAATTAGTTTTGTAAAACCATATGCACCTAGCTTTTCTATAAACTTCTCTGGTTTTTTATCGTAATGCTTTCTTATTAACTTAACAATACCAACATTCGAAGAAACCTCAAAAACTCTTCCGGCAGAAATTTTACCATAACCACCTCTATGAGAATCTTCTACCTTAGAACCATGTATAAATATTCTTCCTTTTTCTGTATCGACAACTGTAGATGTATCTATCACCTTATCATCTAAAGCAGCCATTAAACTTGCCAATTTAAAAGTAGAACCTGGTTCGTGACTTTCCCAAACAGCATAATTTCTTTTCTCGTAATATTTTCCTTTTTTAGTTCTACCTAAGTTAGAAATAGCTTTAATCTCTCCTGTGGCTGTTTCCATAACTACAGCACAACCATGATCTGCTTCAAAATACTCTAACCTTCTTAACAACGCATGATGAGTAATATCCTGAATGTTAACATCTATCGTAGTAATTATATCATGACCATCTATTGGCTCTTTTTCATTATAATCTGTAATTGGTTTCCATTGATTCTTTGCAATTTTCTGCTCCCATCTTAAACCGTTTTCACCTTGCATGTAATCTGCAAAAGCACCTTCTATACCAGCCTCTCCTCTAAAATCGTCATAACCAATTGTTCTTTCTGCAATTTTACCAATCGGATGCTCTCTTTCTGTTCTATGTTTTGCAATAAAACCACCTCTATAAACTCCCAAGTTAAAAATTGGAAACTTCTTCATTTTCAAATAATCGGTATAGCCAATATTTCTAGCGATTAGATAATATCTTCTTTTCTTGTTTTTTGCAGCTCTTAATCTTTTTTGATGATACGCAACTGACTTACCCAACATTTTAGAAAGCTCTTTAGAAAGCGCCACAATATTATCTTCAAAAACATCACTATTTACAGTAACCAAGTCCATGTAAATATTAAACTTAGACATCGATGTTGCTAACAAATTACCGTCTGCCGCATACACGTTACCTTTATTTGCGTATATAGTATCTTGCCTTACTGTTAATTCTGTTGCTAACTCTCTGTATTTATCTCCTTGAACATATTGAAGATTAATAACCCGAACAATTATAGCAAGTAAAAACACGGTCATAAAAGCAGCCACCATGTAAAACCTAGTAAGAATGCTTTTTTTATGTGTTGCCAATTTTAATCGTTTTTATAAGTTACTTTTATTTTCTTCGGAGGAGTTTTAGAAGGCTCTAAACCTCTACTTTTTGCTTTTTCTCTGATACTAGATTCCATTTTCATTCTCATCAAAATCGTACCCGTATCTACATATTCTGCCCTTAACTCTCTTTTTAGCTTATTAAGATTAGAAATCTCTATTACTTTTTTATCTGCCTTATGTGAGCTAGATATCATTACCAACAACAATACAACTACAAAAATGATAATGCGCCAATTTTTAAATGCAGATTCATCGGTAAGGAAACTTCCTCGCAAAAAACCGTATACATTTTTTTTAACCTTAGACATTCTACTTTTTTATTGTTGCAATTCTTAATTTAGCGCTGCGAGCCCTATTATTTGTGTTAATTTCCTGTGGGGTAGGTACTATCAACTTCCCGACTTTCTGCAAAGGTTCACTTGTGTTTCCAAAAAAATCTTTTTCGGGCTCGCCACTAAATAATCCTGTTCTTATAAATCTTTTTACCAACCTATCTTCTAAAGAATGATATGAGATCACACTCAATCGCCCTTCTTCTTTTAATAGACTTGGCATTTGTTGTAAAAATTCTTTTAAAACATCCAATTCCTCATTTACCTCAATTCTAATTGCCTGAAATATTTGAGCTAAAATCTTATGTTCTTTCGCTTTAGGCAAAAATCTTTGCAAAGCTTCTTTTAACTGAAAACTAGTCTCTATCTTCTCTTGTTCTCTTTTCTCTACAATCGTTTTTGCTATATTTCTAGAGTTTCTTAACTCACCATACAAAAACAATATTTCTGCAAGTTTTTCTTCAGAATAATTTGCAATAATTTCTTTTGCTGAAATTTTAGATTTCTGATTCATTCTCATATCCAAATCTCCATCGAAACGAATCGAAAAACCTCTTTCTGCTTCATCAAATTGATGAGAAGAAACACCTAAATCAGCTAAAACACCATCAACCTTTCTAACTCCATGAAACCTTAAAAATCTAGAAATGTATCTAAAATTTTCTGGTATCAATGTAAACCGAGGATCATCAATAATATTTTCTAAAGCGTCTGGATCTTGATCAAAACCAAACAATCGACCATCCTCACCTAATCGATTTAAAATCTCTCTTGAGTGTCCGCCACCGCCAAAAGTTACATCCACATACACTCCGTCTTGCTTAATCGCAAGAGCATCTACACTTTCTTTTAATAAAACCGGACTATGATAATTCATCAAATTCTGTATTTCCCATTACCTCTTCAGCTAAATCTGCAAAATCTAAAGCAGCATCATCAATAGCTTTCTCATAATTATCCTTATCCCAAATTTCTATTATATTTACAGCAGAAGACAACACAACTTGTTTCTTAATACTAGCAAATTCACATAAATCTTTAGGAATCAAAACCCTACCAGCAGCATCAAATTCTACAATTTTAACACCCGCTGTAAACCTTCTAATAAAATCATTATTCTTTTTAACAAACTTGTTAAGTTTATTAAGTTTGCTCATCATTTTATTCCATTCTTCCATAGAATACAATTCTAAACACGGCTGAAAAACAGCTCTTTTTATTACAAAACCCTCATTTAAAATTGGTTGCAACTGCTTCTTTAGAGCTGATGAGAACATCACTCTACCTTTAGCATCTGCCTTACATTCGTATGTACCAATTAGATTTATCACAAATAAGAATATCGTTTTACAGATATCAAAAATATATAAATTTTACCACTTTTTACCACTTTTTACCACATTGTTAATAAATAATTGATTTTCACTATTAAAAAACGGTCTATCACATCTTAAAAATTGAAATTGAGACAATTAGAAAAAGAATTTTTATGTTATAAAAAAGAATTACATTTGCGATTAAGTAAAACGAATTGAATGATGACTGAACAGTTAAAAACCGAAGGGAAATTTACATATGCAGAAGCAGGAGAAGGACCTGCAATTATTGTTTTACACGGACTTATGGGAGCCTTAAGTAACTTTGGCGCTACCTTTAATCATTTTTCTAGCAACGGCTATAAAGTTTTGATTCCGGAATTACCCCTATACTCTTTACCTCTAATAAAAACGAATGTTAAAAACTTATCTAGTTTTTTAAAAGTTTTTATGGATTTTAAAGGAATAGACAACGCTATTCTATTAGGAAATTCTTTAGGCGGACACATAGGTTTGTATTTTACAAAACATTACCAAGATAAAGTTAGTGCCTTAGTTTTAACAGGAAGCTCTGGATTGTATGAAAAAGCAATGGGAGACAGTTTTCCGAAGCGAGGAAACTATGAGTTTATAGAAGAAAAAACAAAAGATGTTTTTTACGATCCTGCAATTGCCACAAAAGAACTAGTAGACGATGTTTTTAAAATTGTAAACGATAGAAACTCTGTAATAAGAACTTTGGCTATTGCTAAGAGTGCTATAAGACATAATATGGCAAATGATTTACCAGACATGAAACAACCTACTTGTTTAATCTGGGGAAAACAAGACAGCGTAACACCACCGAAAGTTGCTGAAGATTTTCATAAACTTTTACCAGACTCTGATTTATTTTGGATTGATAAATGCGGGCATGCAGCAATGATGGAAAGACCAGAAGAATTTAATTCTGTATTATCTAAATGGTTAATCGACAGAAATATATAGATCATGAAAATTAAGTCTGCAGATTTTGTAATGAGTAACAGTAATGTTACCAATGCGCCAAAAGACAGAATACCAGAATATGCTTTTATAGGTCGATCTAACGTGGGGAAATCTTCATTAATTAATATGTTAATGGAGCGTAAAGATTTAGCTAAAACTTCTGGAAAACCCGGAAAAACTCAACTTATTAATCACTTTAAGATTAATAACGAGTGGTTTTTAGTTGATTTACCTGGTTATGGATACGCCCAAATTTCTAAGAAAAAAAGAGTAATATTTCAATATTTTATAGAGAATTACTTTAAAGAAAGAGAACAACTAGTTTGTACTTTTGTTTTGATAGATTCTAGACACGATCCGCAAAAAATCGATTTAGACTTTATGCAGTTTTTAGGTGAAAATCAAATTCCGTTTTGTATTGTTTTTACAAAAGCAGATAAATTAAGTAGTTCTAAACTTAATAAGCAAATAACATCTTACAAGAAAAAATTATTACAACATTGGGAAACTTTACCGACATCTTTTCTAACTTCTTCTTCTACAAGTCTTGGTAGAAAAGAGTTTTTAGACTTTATTGATGGCGTAAACCAAGACGTTGCTAAAGATTTTAAATAAATTACTTCTACAAATTTACAATGCAATCTACTAAAGAGAATTTACAAGTATTATTTGAAGACAATCATTTAATAATTGTAAATAAAAGAGCTGGTGATATTACACAAAGTGATAAAACCGGAGACAAACCTTTAAATGAAGTTGTAAAAGAATATGTAAAAGTTAAATACAACAAACCCGGCAATGTATTTATTGGTACTGTACACCGATTAGATAGACCAACATCTGGTATTGTTATTTTTGCAAGAACATCTAAAGCTTTAGAACGCTTAAACAAGATGTTAAGAGACAAAACTATTAACAAAACTTATTGGGCTTTAGTTAAAAACAAACCCAAAAAAGAAAGAGATACGCTTACGAATTTTCTAAAAAAAGATCCTAAAAAAAATAAATCTTTTGTTTACAAAAAGGAAATTGACGGAAGTAAAAAAGCAACATTACACTATAAAGTTATTCAGAAACTAGAAAACTACACACTTCTAGAAATTGATTTAGAAACAGGTAGACATCACCAAATTAGAACACAACTTTCTAATATAGGATCACCAATAAAAGGCGATTTAAAATACGGTTTTCCTAGATCTAATAAAGACGGAAGCATTAGCCTACACGCTAGAAAAATAAACTTTATTCACCCGGTTTCTAAAGAAGAAATTAAAATAACAGCGCCAACACCCAAAGATGTAATTTGGAATGCTTGTAACGGATAAAATATTATGCCACCTCTACAGAAGTAAACTTAAAACTAGTACCATCAAACAAACCTTTATCAGACAATTTTAAAGCAGGAATTACCAACAAAGCCATAAAAGACAAACTCATATAAGGCGCTCTTAATTTACTGCCCATATCTTTTGCCATCGCATCTAAAGCTGCGTAAGATTTACCTATTTCTTCTGCAGATTTATCAGACATAATACCTGCTACAGGTAAAGAAACTATTTCTTCTTTTGTTGCAGTTACTGCACAAATACCACCTTTATTATCTATAATTAAGTTTACAGCCTTTGTAATAGCTTCATCTGTTACACCAACAGCAATAATATTATGAGAATCGTGCCCAACAGAACTAGCTATCGCACCTTCTTTGATTCCGAAATTTTTAATAAATGCAATTGCAGGCACATCATTTTTATACCTATTTACAACTGTCATTTTTAAAACATCTGTATTTGTATTAGAAATTAAATTTCCGTTTTCTATTAAAGATTCAGATTCAATTTTATTGGTAACCAACTCACCATCTAAAGCCTCTATAACATTTATGTTTTTAGCAGATGATTCAAATCTAAAATCCGAAACTTTTTTCTTTTCTGTATTAAAGTTGTTTAAAACTTCAAAAGGTACAGGATCAATAAAACTTTCACCGTTTTTAGCAATTAATTCTCCGTTGATATAAGTTTCTAAAACATTGAATTTTTCTAAACTATCAACAACAATAAAATCTGCAAAATCATCTTTTTGCAAAAGACCAACATCTAATTTATAATGCTTTACAGGGTTTGTGCAAGCAGCTTGTAAAACTTTAAACACATCGACACCTTTTGCTACTGCTCTTTCACAAAGTTGATTGATATGACCCAATAACAAATCATCTGGATGTTTGTCATCAGAACAAAACATCATATTTTCAAAATGTTCGGGCAACAAATCAATTAAAGCTTCAAAATTTTTAGCTGCTGAACCTTCTCTAATAATCACTTTCATTCCTTTTTGAAGTTTTTCTTGAGCTTCTTCAAAAGTAAAACATTCGTGATCTGTAGAAATACCCGCTGCAATATATTTACTTACATCTTGCCCTCTTAAACCCGGCGCATGACCATCGATTGGCTTATTGTTATCTTTTGCATGTTGTATTTTCTTTAAAACCTCTTCATCATCAAATAAAACTCCGGGATAATTCATCATTTCCGCAAGGTATTTAATGTCTGGATTTTGCATCATCTGTTTAATATCATCAGAATCTATAATTGCGCCAGCACTTTCAAAAGATGTTGCAGGTACACAACTTGGTGCGCCAAAATTAAATTTTAAAGGTACTTTTTTACCGTTTTCGATCATAAAATCGACACCTTTTACACCTAAAACATTTGCAATTTCATGCGGATCTGAAACTGTTGCAACTGTACCATGTTTTACTGCGATTTTTGCAAATTCTGAAGGAACTAACATAGAACTTTCTATGTGAATATGTGCATCTACAAAACCTGGTAAAATATAATTTTCTACAGAATGATCTACAGCTCTTACAGCTATAATTTTACCATCTTTAACCTCTACTTCTCCTTTGTAAATCGTCTTGTTTTGTATATCAACTATATTTCCTTGTACAATCATCTTCAAAATTATTTGTTGCAAATTTACAAAGAATTAAAGCCGATTTAAACTTTATTTAGGATAGATTACTTGATGTAAAGGAACATCAAAATCGTTAGAATCTTCTATCTGATAAATTGGTTTAAAAAAGTTTAATCCTATAAATTTAGCGTCTTCTTTACACTTTAATAAAAAGCGATCGTAAAAACCTTTACCATAACCAACTCTGTAATTTAGCTCGTCTGAAATAAGCATTGGCACAAAAATTAAGTCGAGCTTCTGCTCATCTACTTTAACAGCATTCACAGGTTCTGGAACTCCGAATTTATTCAATTCTAAAACCGTATTTTCTTCTAAATAATAATGAGAAAGCGTATTGTTTTTAAGATTCGATTTGCTAACAACAACTTTAATATTACGTTTTCTTAAAAAATTAATAATCGGTTGCGTATCGATTTCTTTAAACTTTGTTAGTGATAAAAATAAGTGCGCAACTTTAACACCACTAAAATCTAAATTATAAATTTGCTGATAAATATTATCCTGTAACTCTTCAATTTGACTAACAGATAAATCTTTTCTTTTTTGCTTATAAATTGTTCTTAATTCTTGCTTTTTCATCAATGATTATAAATTTATAATACTACAACAATTTCAATTCTTTTTGAAGTTTTTTAGTCAAACCACTTACTACTAAATCGTAAGAATGATTGATTAAATCTTTCGCCAAAGCATCAGAAACATCGCTATTATTTATAAGTACCGTATTCCAATGTTTTTTATTCATGTGAAAACCAGGATTAATTCCTTCGTAATTACCTCTTAACTCCAATGCTTTTTCCGGATTGCACTTTACATTCATTTTCTCTTCACCTTTTTCCCAATTATTTAAACTTGTTAGTAAAAACATTTTATTCATTACTTTAAATACCAAAGTAACGTCATCAAAAGGAAAGTGTTCTGTTACTCCTTTTTTTGACATACAAAAATCTCGTAGTTGCTCGATATGCATAAACTATTAGGTTTTAAAGTTATTTTTATCAATTTAAGAAGTATCTTTATCTACCAAATTTACAATTAATATTTATATGGAAAATATTTTTTTAGACAACACCTCTATCATTAGTTATTCTAATAAAAATTACGAGAAAAATAATTTTTCTGCAATTTCTCAAATAAAACTTTCGCAAGGAACAGAAACTATAGAATGGCTAAATACCTACGGAATTAAGTTTCAAGAGGAATATAAAAAAGTAATTTACCAGAATAATTTAGATGATTTTTTGATAAAATTATTAAGTGATGAAAATCATCCAAACAAAGTAATTTTATTAGATAATTTACTATTTATAACAACACGTGTTTTAATTACAGAAAGCAGAAAATTAGAGTCTGAGCAAATGATTTTTATTGTTTCTGCAGATTTTTTATGGTCTATTCAAGAAAAACATGGCGATTATTTTAATTGGATTCGTGAGCGATTAGAAGGTAACAAAGGAATTGTTAGAAAGAAAAGAGCCGATTATTTGTTATTTTTACTTTTAGAATCGATTATAGACAATTACCAAGACACTTATGAGGAAAATGCTGTTTTAAGTGCAGATAAACTAAATTCTACCAACATAAAACCTACACCAGAATTTACTTCTTTAGTAGAAAAAAGAAAACAAGAACTTTTTAATTTTAAGAAAGCTACAATGAGTTTAAAAGACACAATTTTAAAGTTAGAAAAAATTGAAATTGATGGTTTTGAAGTAAAATATTTTAGTGAATTAAAAGAACAAACAAATAACTTAATTTCGAATATCGATTTCGAATTGCAAGAGTTAGAAAGTAAAATCAACTTAATATTTAGTATTCAAGGACATCGGTTAAATGAAGTAATGAAAACGCTTACAATTTTATCTGTAATATTTATTCCGCTTACTTTTTTAGCCGGAATTTACGGTATGAATTTCGAATACATACCAGAACTAAAATTTAAATATGGTTATTTTATTTTATTAGGAATAATGGTACTGGTTACCATTGCTTCTGTTTGGTATTTTAAACGAAAAAAATGGTTTTAACGTTTTTATAATCAATAAAAAAACCTTTTTAAGTTCGAATTAAAAAGGTTTTTTTTTAAAAATTTCTATTTAATAATTTTATACAAAACGGGTTTACTTGGTGTTGCATCGTTTTCAAACGGAGCAATCATTAAGTTTAATAAATACTCGCCATCTTCTACATCGTTTGGTACATAAATAAATTCTGTAATTGTAGCATCCATTCTAATTTCGCCAGCAGTATTCCAAAAAGCATTATGAGATAACAATTTACCATTATCATTTTCTTTATCAACAGAAGGTAAATCTACCAATAAATGTTTTATCCCTTTTTCTCTTAAATAAATTGCAGCTTTTTCAGACAAATATGTAGGATTTGTATTTGAATACTGCATACTCTTTTTATCATCTAAATTAGGCAAAGTTCTAATTACTATAGCGTCTCGTTTCTTATTTTTTAAAGCTGTTTTTAATTGCTTTACTCCTATCATAAAATCTCCATTATGAAACAATGGTGCAATTGTAACAACCTCTGCTAAAAATATAAAATACTTTAAGTTTTTGTTTACAGAGTGTATTTCTTCTGTAATATGACCTACACATTCTGTATGTGTAATATGAGAGTGCGGATTGAAATGAATGCTATTAAAATTTACAACAGCACCTTCCGATACTTTTATTGTTTCTCCGTCTATTTTTTCTGCAGTAATTTTAGGCTCCTCTAAATACCAAGCATTTACATTTTTTTTTGATGGGTCTATAGGAATTGAAATATCTATAGGATTAGATATATTTACTTCTATTTTTCTTGAATTATATTCTATAGTTGCTTTCATTTTTTACTTTACTATTTTTAAACCTCAATTTAATTTAAACAAATCAGATGCAATTCCATCGGCTAAAAACTTTCCTTTTTGGGTTGTTTTTAAGGTTTTATTTTCAATATACAATAAATCTTCAATTATAAATTTATTAGATAATTTTTCTAAATAATTTAAAAAATCATCTCCAAAATCCTTTTTAATTTTTTCTAAAGACACACCCCAAACGGTTCGTAAACCCGTCATCACATACTCATTGTATCTATCTGTTTTAGAAAGAGTTTCCCTTTCGATTGGCAATTTATCCTCTAAAATTGCTTTTATGTAATGCGTATTATTTCTAACATTCCAACTTCTTTGTTTACCATTAAAAGAATGTGCAGAAGGCCCAATACCCAAATAAGATTTACCTAACCAATAAGAAGAATTATTTTTACTAAAATAGTTTTCTTTTCCAAAATTAGACAATTCATAATGTATAAACCCTTCTTTTTTTAATGTTTTGGTTAATATTTGAAACTGCTCTTCTGCCTTAACATCATCAACATTTTTAATTTTCCCTTTTGCGATTAATGATTCTAAAGCCGTTTTAGGCTCTACTGTAAGCGCGTAACTAGATATGTGCGAAATACCAAAATCTAAAGCTGTTTTTATATTTTCTTCCCATTCTTTATTTGCACAATCAGGAATTCCATAGATTAAATCAACCGAAATATTATCGAAATACTGTGTAGCAATTTCTAAACATTTTTTTGCTTCGGATGCATTGTGTGCGCGATTCATCAATTTTAAATCTTTCTCAAAAAAAGATTGTACACCAATACTTAATCTATTGATTACTGTTTTAGAAAGTTCTACTATTTTTTCTTCGGATAAATCATCTGGATTTGCCTCTAAAGTAACTTCGGGATTTTCTACAACATCAAAATGATGATATACAGTAGCTATCAATTTATCTATTTCTGATGTATTTAAAACAGACGGAGTTCCGCCACCGAAATAAATAGTTTCAACTTTTTCGCCTTTTAATTCTTCTTTTCTTAATGCAATTTCTTTTTTTAAACAATGCAACATTTCTTCCTTTTTCTTTAAAGAAGTAGAAAAATGAAAATCGCAATAAAAACATGCTTGTTTACAAAATGGTATGTGAATGTATATTCCTGCCATTACTTTTTAACTCTCTTTTCGTTTTGCTTTACAAAACTTGCCCAACCAGTATAATTTTTCCCGCCTACTACTCTGCCAGAATTATAAAAATGGCAAACTGCTGCAGCCAAACCATCTGTTGCATCTAAGTTTTTTGGCAAGGTTTTTAAATTTAAAAGCGATTTTAGCATTAGAGCCACTTGTTCTTTACTTGCACTTCCGCTACCTGTAACTGCCATTTTTATTTTCTTTGGTAAGTATTCGGTTATAGGAATTTCTCGAGATAAACCCGCAGCCATTGCAACGCCTTGCGCTCTACCTAACTTTAACATCGATTGTACGTTTTTACCAAAAAAAGGAGCTTCTATAGCAATCTCATCAGGATTGTATGTATCAATAAGTTCTATTGTTCTCTCAAATATTAGCTTTAATTTTAAATAATGATCATCGTATTTTTTTAAAAGTAATTCGTTCATTTGAACAAATTCCATTTTTTTTCCAACCACTTTTATAACGCCAAAACCCATAATTGTTGTTCCGGGATCGATTCCTAAAATTATTTTTTCTGTAGCCAAAGGCGAAAATTGTTTTTTGAATTTATCATTAAACTTAATGATGATTATTTATTACTTTGCAAAACAATGAAATATTCGCAAACACACAAATCTAAACAAATCTTTTGGTTGCTCATAAAACTAACGATTGTATTTATTTGTGCTTATTTTATTTGGCAAAAAATAAATAACAATAAGTTATTATCTTTAAATGATTTTAAAAACGTTTTGAGTCAATCTAAAGTATTTACGTTAAAAAATTGCGGCTTTTTACTAATATTTACTTTTGGTAACTGGTTTTTAGAAATTTTAAAATGGAAAACACTTGTTAAAGAATTGAAAGAAATTAGCATATTTACTGCCGCAAAACAATCTTTAGCATCTCTTACCGCTTCTTTAATAACACCTAATAGAATTGGAGAATATGGTGCAAAAGCATTGTATTTTAAAAAGAAAAACAGTATTCAAATAATGCATTTAAACTTAATTGGTAATTTACATCAATTAGTAGCAACAGTGTTTTTTGGCTTTTTAGGTTTCATATATTTCTACAAAAACTATCCAATAAACTTTGATCTTTCTAGTTTTTATACCGTTTTAATTCTAACCTGTGTTTCATGTATTTTAATAATAGTTCTATGCAAACTGTTACTTTCTAAATTAGAAATTTTTAGAAATGGAATTGTAAAAATCAAAACAAAAACGCATCTAAAAATAGCTCTATATTCATTTTTTAGATATCTTATTTTTTCTCATCAATTTTATTTTTTATTGATGTTTTTTAAAACGAACATTACCTATATTGAAGCTATTACCGCCATTAGTTCTATCTATTTATTAAGTTCTTTTATACCAATGTTATCAATTTTTGATGCGGTTTTAAAAGGTTCGGTCGCCTTATTTATTTTTGAAATTTTAGATGTAAACTCAATAACAATCTTAAGTATTACAACATTAATGTGGCTTCTTAATTTTGTTTTACCCTCAATTATTGGTAGTTATTTTGTAATTACATTTAGCCCTAAACAACAAGCATGATTTATCTACTGTTTTTTCTGTATTTACTTTATGCGATATTAATTATCGCTTTAACAATAGGATTTATTAGCGTTAAAGAGTTTACTAATAAAAGTACGTTTTTCACCAAATTTACAATTGTTATTCCGTTTCGAAATGAAGCTGATAAATTGCCTTTATTATTAAATTCGATATTAGAACTAAATTACAATTTAGACTTTGTAGAGTTTTTATTTATTGATGATGATTCTTCTGATAATTCTACCAACATCATTTCTAACACTTTAAAAGAAAAAAAAATTGATTATACGATTCTTAAAAACAAGCGCGTTTCTAATTCACCAAAAAAGGATGCTATTACCTTGGCAATAGCAATTGCTAAAAATAACTGGATTATTACTACGGATGCAGACTGTGTTTTACCTAATAAATGGTTAAAAACTTTTAGCAGTTTCATAGAACAAAACCAACCTAAAATGGTAGTTGCTCCTGTTAACTACATTGTTAAAAACAACTCTTTAGAACAGTTTCAGTTACTAGATTTTATGAGTTTGCAAGCAACTACAATTGGTGGTTTCGGAATCGGTTTTCCTTTTTTATGCAATGGTGCAAACCTAGCGTACAGAAAAGATATTTTTTTAGAATTAAATGGTTTTAAAGGCAATACCTCTATTGCAAGCGGTGATGATATTTTCTTATTCGAAAAATTTAAAGAAGTCTACAAAAAAGATGTTCAGTTTTTAAAATCTAAAAACGCCATGGTGAATACTTTTCCGGTTACAACCAATTCAGGTTTAATAAACCAGCGAGTGCGTTGGGCTTCTAAAACAAATAAGCTAAAGTCTATTTCTGTAAAATTAATCGGTTTACTAATTTTTCTTGTAAATCTTAGCGTTGTGCTTAGCATCTTCTTATCAAATAACTTACTAATTATTTTAACGCCAATTTTTGTAAAAATAAGTATCGATATATTCTTATTTCTGCCAACTATAAGATTTTACAATCATAAAAACTCTTTTTACAAATGGTACCTTTTTAGTAGTATTTTATATCCTTTTTTTAGTGTGTTTATCGTTTTTAAATCACTTTTTTATAAATATAATTGGAAAGGAAGAACATTTAAAAAATAACAATGCAATAAAGTTTGCAAACAAGTTTAGCCCAGATTGAAGTGGCATCCTTTTTAGAACTGTTCTTGTAATTTGCGAAGGATGAACAAATTTAAAAGAACAGCTGTAAAAAGATATAACGGAAAGCTGGAAATAGCTTCTAAAAAATTAAAATAAAGCGTTCATTAATGCTTCTGCTTTAAACCAAAGTATTAGTGCAACTGCTAACAATAATACTAGAAAAAGTCCTCTTTTAGGTTTTGTTTCTTTTTTTCTTCCAAATTTTCTTTTAAACTCCATTTAAAAATATTTTAATAACGAAGATAAAAAAATGTACCGACACCAAAAGTTTTTAACTTTAATAGTTCTCTGAATCTGCAGGATTGTCTGTTAACGTTTCTATAAACGCAATAATATCTTGCTGTTCTTGGGCTGTTAACTCTAAATTATCGAACGGTAAAGTTTGATGTTCTAAGTTAAAACCAAGACCACCACCGCCACCAAGATTATAAAAATTAAGCACTTCTTCTAGCGTATTGTAAACACCGTTATGCATGTAAGGCGCAGTTATTGCTGCATTTCTAACGCTTGGTGTTTTAAACATACCTTTGTGTAATTCTTCTTTGTAACGCCAATAAAAACCTAAATCGTCATCTAATTTTTTATTCTGATTTGTTTCTGGCACGCCAATAACCTCTTTTTCGGTTTCTGTAAAAAATGGCGGAACGGTTCCGTTTGTTAATGGCATAAAATGACAAGTTGCGCAAAGTGCTTTTCCCATAAATAAATTATACCCTTTCTTTTCGTTTGTTGTAAATGTATTTTCTTGTCCTCGAATATTTCTATCGAATTTAGAATTGAAACTGTTTAATGTAGATACATAAGAAGAAATTGCTTTAATAACTTCTCTATTACTTTTTGGCACTGTATTATAAGCTTCTGTAAACAGTTTTATGTACGTTGTATCTTTTAAAATATCTTCTGAAAACGTATGAACCTCTGTATTAAACTCTTTAGAATTATTAAAAACCATAGAAATTTGATCTAATAAATCACGAGATCTACCATCCCAAAAGAAGCTTTTTTGAAACGCAGAATTGATTAACGTTGGTGTATTTCTTAATAAAAAATTACCTTTATTATCTTTATTTAAAGCAACACCATCTGCGTAACCTTTTGCTGGTAAATGACAACTAATACATGCCATTTTTTTATCTTTAGACAACTTAGGATCTGAGAATAATTTTTCTCCTAAACTTATTTGTTTTTCTGTAGGATTTCTATTTGATGGCGGCGTAAAGTAATTTAGATTGAAAGAATTATTTTCGAAAAAAGTAGGTGCATCAAAATTAAAAGGTTCAGATTTTACGGGTTGCCATAATTTTGATTCTTTTCTAATTGCTACCCAATTTCTTGTAATAGCATTAAAGTAATCTCTTGTAAAAGTATATCTATCAAAAGTATTAAAATCTAAGTTTTTCCCTATAAAAGCTATTGCTTTTTTTATGTTTTCTTGAAACTCAAGATCTAAATTTTTATTTGTATTCTTAATTATTGGTTGTAGTGTTTTAGAATACACAAATAATAAACTTTCTAATGAAGTTATGGTTTCTGAGATTCCTAAATGACTTACTGGCGTATCGAAACCAGAAATTGATAAACTTGCAATTCTAAATAATTGCTGATGTGTAGCGATAAAAAATCGCTGCGTATTTAATTTTCTTTTTAAAGCACCTTTTTTTAAAACCGATAATAACCCCTTTGTAACATAGATTTCTTTTTTAAAATCTAGTTCTGATGTTTCTAAATCGTAGATACTTTCTTCTATTTTTTGCAAACCAACTGGCTCTAATATTTTGCCATTATCTTCTTTATAAATAGGTAATGCTGGCCCATTGGCACGGTGCCCAACTTCTGGATTTAAATAAGAAACATAAGGCTCTGCTTTTTTAAAATTTTCTCTTACTTTTTTAAAGTAAAACTTGGTTTTATCACCTTTAAAACCTTCTTGTTTTAAGCTATCTAAATAACTAATTGCTTTAGAAATATTTTCTACGTAATAATTTTGAGCAGTAGACCAATCAACCTTAGTAATGTACTCTTTCTCTTGCTTGTCTTTACAAGAAATAGTTAGTAATAATGTTAAGATTGAAATAAATAAAGTAGTTTTAATTTTCATAAAAAAAGTATAAAAACAAATGAATCTCCATATTACATGGAGACTCATTTTATAAAATAAATTTGGTATTAATTATCTAGGTAAACCTTGTAATAAAACTATTTGACCACCTTGATTGTGAGGTAAATTTGTAGATCTAAAATCTTCACTTTGCCAATAATGTGGTTGTAATGCAAGAATAAAAGTATCTGCTTGTCCTATTTTATCAGAAACATCTATTAATGCTCCAAATTCTCCAGAAAAATTACTACTTCCTGTTGGAGACAAGTTACTTTCTATTTTTAACTCTAAAACAACATTTGCATTGTTACCACTTAAATCTGTTTGGTAAATTTGCGCTGCATGGTTTCTACTAAAAGAATTAGGATCTTCTTGCACATACACATAGTTTTCTGTAACACAAATATTATCTGGACTTTGCAATTCTGCTAGGTTACCGTCTTTGTTGTTTGTATCTGTATTTCCACTAATAATTTGAGTTAATTTTCCTTCTAAAGGATTTGTATCATCTAACTCTAATTTATAAACAGTACCCCAGTCATTATAAGTTCCTCTTCCTGGACCTCTACCTGTTACTGCGATAAATACATTTCTTGCATTTGCATCAGAACCTTTTTGGTAATCGACATCTTCTACTCTCATAAACTGAGATGCAAAAACATTTGTACAAGCAGTTTCCATTTCATTCTTTGTCATGCTTGCTCCATTTTCTATTTCTACAAACTCTACATCATATGTAGTACCAAAATCTAAACTACCTTCATTATAAACAGTAGACGCATCAACACTTTTAACTCCTTTTGCACCATCAGAAACCTGCTTAAATCTTAATACATAAATTTTACCATTTTCTAAATCTGCATCTCCGTTTTCAGAAACATACATTGTTACTTGCCCTTCAGATCCGCTAGAGTCATCATCTCCACCAATAATTACTGTTTTACCAGCATAAGTGTTTTTTGGCAATGGCACTGCATTTTCCCAAGAAAACTCACCTAAAGCATCTAAACCGAAATCTGCAGTTGGTGTTGGTGATTCTACCCAAGGGTCGATTGCTTTTACATCGTAAGAAATACTCTCTGATGCTGATAAGAAGATATCTTTATCGCCACCATGAATATCTTTTTCCCACATTGTAGCAGAACATTGTCTTGCAAAATCTGCAACACCTGCGTTTAATAACCAATCTCCTTCTAAAGGATTCATAAATTCATCAAAACGAATTCTAGAAACAGCATAATCATCTTCTGCGTTTACTACTAAAATATATTCGTCTCCGTCTTTCAAAAATCCTGCTCCATCTTGAGAACCTAATAAACGAAAACCATTAGATAATACATCTGTAGAACTTATTAAAGAATACGCTTTTAAATCTGTGTAATTTGCGTTAATTTTTACTAAAGGAGATAATGTAGATTTGTTTGAAAATAAATCTGGAGTTGGTGTAAAGTCTTTACCATCTTCACCATCTTTTCCGTCTTGCCCATTTTGTCCGTCTTGACCGTTTACACCGTCAATTCCGTTTAAGCCGTCTTCTGCACAACTTGTTATTAAGGTAAAACTCGCACTCATAAATGCAAGCGCTAAAAATAATTTTGTAATTGGTTTTTTCATGATTATAATTAAAAGTTAGTTATGATGCCAAAACTATAATTATAAAAAAAAGGAATTGTTAACTAAGAAAAACCATATTGTTAAACTAGGGTTAGATAAAAGTTAAGAACTTTATCTAAATATTACGAGCGGTAAAAATTGTAAAAACAACTCTTACCGCTCGATAGTGTATTTTAAAGAACACTATTTTTTTGTAGCTCTTAACATCTCTCTTTTACCTGGTGGCCCAGGTAAACGTTCTACAAAAAAACCTACTGCTTGCATAGCTCTTCTAACACTACCTTTTGCAGAATAAGTTACTAAGATTCCGTTTGGTTTTAATGCTTTGTACATTTTTAAGAAGATTTCTTCGGTCCAAAGTTGTGGTTGAACACGCGCCCCGAATGCATCATAATAAATTAAATTAAAAGCATTTTCATCATTTATATCTTCAAAAAATTGTTTTCTTTTTGTTAAAGAAAAATTGTCAGAAATCTGATGCTTTTCTTCCCAAGAAACATGATGCATTTTTTTAAAAACTTCTTCTTGTTCTTTTGCTTCTAATACAGCTACAAAATTCATTTTATCAATTTCATCTGCAGTAACAGGGTAAGCTTCTACACCAACATAATCAATTTCTTTTTTACCTTCTAAATAAGTTATAAAACAGTTAAGACCTGTACCAAAACCAATTTCTAGTATAGAAACTTTGTCTGCAATAACTTCTTTTAAACCACATTTTATAAAAACATGGTAGGTTTCATTGATAGAACCATTTTTAGAATGATATTGCTCATCCCAATCTGGTAAATGTATGGTAGAAGAACCATCCGAAGTAATTAGTATTTCTCTTTTCAAAATGGAACTTTATTATAAAGTAATTTCAGATTTTAATAACACTCCGTTTGCTTCAAAAGCATATTCTTTTTTCGGAGCTGTTATTTTTGCTATTTCTTCTGCACTTTTACCTGCATCTTCTGCGTAGTGCTTTAACTCATCTACTGGCGTAATTTTTACAAAAGCTTTACCTGCAACAATTACTTCTTTACCTTTAGAATCTAAAGGCATAAAAAAACCATAATCTTTAAAACGAACCATTGTTTCTGTTTCGTTTTCTAAAGGTAATTTCATCCAACATCCTTTTTTAACACAAACTTCTTTAATATTAGAAGCAAATTTTACATCTATAGTATCGCCAACATTCATTGTTTCAAACTTTGCCAACATTGCTTTAGAAGTTAAAGCATTGTCTTTAGAAATTTGATCTCCGTAAGATTGAAAAGCAAATGTTTTTGGTGCTGGTGTTGTTGCTTCTTGGTTACTTCCTTTTTTAACCTCTTTACATCCAGCTAATACTAAAAGTGCTAGAGCACATAATTTTACAACTAATTTCATATGATTTATTTTTAATAACTTGTTTACAAATGTAATCAATTTAACAGTAAAACGACCTTTTTTATGTTACTACAGATGAATAAATTATGTACATTTGTAGAGAAATTTAATCAAACAAATTATGAATTCTAACATAGAAATCAAACATATAGAAAAGTCGAAGATAGACACAGTAGATTTTAATAACTTACCTTTTGGTAGTGTTTATTCTGATCATATGCTAACTTGTACTTTTAAAGACGGAAAATGGCAAGATGCTGTTGTAGAACCTTTTGCACCAATCTCTTTAGATCCTTCTGCTAAGATTTTTCATTACGGACAATCTATTTTTGAAGGTATGAAAGCCTACAAAGATGCCGACGGAAATACATTATTATTTAGACCTTTAGATAACTGTAAGCGTTTAAATAAGTCTGCAGAACGTTTGGTAATTCCGCAAATACCAGAAGAAATTTTTATGAACGGTTTAAAAGCTCTATTAAAAGTAGATGACGCTTGGATACCAACAAAAGAAGGTAGTTCTTTATATATTAGACCATTTATGTTTGCTTCGGGTAACGGTTTTCATGCATCTCCTGCAGACGAATATAAATTTATGATTTGTACTGCGCCTTCTGGTGCTTACTTTGCTGGTAAAGTAAAAGTTTTAATTGAAGAAAAATACGCGCGTGCTGCAAATGGTGGTGTTGGATTTGCTAAAGCTGGTGGTAATTATGCTGCCCAATTTTACCCAACTCAATTAGCCATAGAAAAAGGATACAACCAAGTAATTTGGACAGATGACAATACACACGAATATATTGAAGAGGCTGGTGCAATGAACATTTTTATTAGAATTAACGACACGTTAATTACTAGCCCAACAAATGATAGAATCTTAGACGGAATTACACGTAAAAGTATTATTCAAATAGCTAAAGATTTAGGTATTAATGTAGAAGTAAGAAAAATTTCTGTTACAGAAGTAATTGCTGCTGCAAAATCTGGCGAATTAAAAGAAATGTTTGGTGCAGGTACTGCTGCCGTAATTTCTCCTATTGCAGGTTTTGGTTTTCAAGAAAACGACTATGATTTACCAGAATTAGAAAAGCCGTATGCTGCTCTTTTAAAGAAAACAATTACAGACATACAAACAAA
The DNA here is from genome assembly GCF_002005425.1 of Polaribacter sp. BM10. Lineage (GTDB taxonomy): Bacteria > Bacteroidota > Bacteroidia > Flavobacteriales > Flavobacteriaceae > Polaribacter > Polaribacter marinaquae. The sequence goes on from NZ_CP019704.1 coordinate 1,691,136, forward strand.
TAAAGCAGAAGATCCTTATGGTTGGAGAGTTCAACTATAAATAAGTTTGCATAAAATATAAAAGCACTAAGTAAAAACTTAGTGCTTTTTTTTACATCATTTTTAAAGTACATATCTATAGAATCTAATACATAATCAAGAAAGTTTAATTTGATTAATTTTGTATTTTTATAAAAAAAACATGAAAACTAAATTTATTACTTTTTTAGCTGCTTTTTTATTACTTGTTTCTTGTGGTAGCGGTAAAACTTTCCAAAGTTTTTTTAATAATCACAAAAAAGATATTGGCGTAACTGCATTTCAGGTTCCTAATTTTATGCGTGCATTGTTAACTAATATTTCTCCTGAAATTAACAACTTATTTGGCAACGTAAAAGACTTTAAATTTATCACTTTTAACAATATCTCGAAGCAAAAGCAAAACTTATTAATTAATGAAATGAACTTAGTAACAGACAACAACTTTACCGATATGCTGCGAAGCAATCAGCCAGAAAAAACAAAAATAGTTTCTGTAAAAGAAGATGGCGATGTTGTTACTCAAGCCATCATTTTTAATTCTACATTAGCAAAAACATCTGTGTTTTACTTAAAAGGTCGTTTTGATCCTAATCAAATTAAAAAATTATCAGATGAAAATCAATTTGAAAATCTTTCAAATAAATTAATTCAGAATTATAAAATATCACCTAGCACAAAAAGCACTCCTGGTTTTAATCCAAATTAAAAAATGAAAAAAATAATAGTTGTTTTTACTTTATTACTAATGATATCTTGTAACTCTCAAGGTAAAAGACCATTGGTTGGCGTTACAGAATATCAACAAAAATTAAATGCAAATTATAAAGACGCTTCTATATCTCCTTTAAAAAAAAGAGACTTAAAAAAATTTAAAGGTTTAGATTTTTTTCCTGTAGATTCTACTTTTATTGTAACTGCAAAATTAATTAGAACAGCAAATGCGCCAACTTTTGAAATGGCAACAACTACAGACAGAAAACCATTGTATAAAGAATTTGGCAAATTAAATTTCAAATTAAAAGGAAAAGATATACAACTAACTATTTACCAAAGTCAAGACGATTTAAGAGACGAAAAATATAAGGATTATTTATTTCTTCCATTTACAGACAACACCTCTGCAGACCAATCTTATGGTGGCGGGCGTTATATGGATGTAATGCTTACAGACATAAAAAAAGATGATACAATAGAGTTAAATTTTAACAACACATACAACCCTTATTGCGCCTATAACGACAAGTATTCTTGCCCGTTAACACCAAGAAAAAACCACATCGACTTAGAAGTAACTGCAGGAATTAAAGACTTTAAAAAATAATTTTAGAAGCTATTTCCTGCTTTCACTACTCGCTTTTTTCGTTCCTCAAAAGAGCTCAAACAAACCGTTCAATCAGGGCTGAACCTATTTGCTAGCAATTAGAAATTTAGATAACGTTATTGCTTATTAATAGAAATATCTGCTTCTAAATCTGCTGCAATAGCTTTCTCTAAATCAATTAAATCTTGTTTTCTAACCTTTAGTTTGGTTTCTGCATGTGCTTTTGCATTTAATTTAGAAGACATTTCTGCAACTTTAATAGCAGTTGGTAATAAATGATCTTCTTCTACAACAACATCTAAAAACCCAGCATCTACAGCTTGTTTAGTATTATAAATTTCGGCATTATTTACACTTCTATTTAAGTATACTTTAGACAAACGCGCTTTTGCAATTGCAATACCTGCATTGTGCATTGTCATACCAATTAAAACCTCATTTAAACCAATTTTAAAATCTCCTTTTACACCAATTCTGTAATCAGCAGATAATAATAAAAAAGCACCTTTAGCAATTGCGTGGCCAGAACAAGCTATAATTATAGGCTTAGCAAAAGATAACATTCTTAAAGACAATTTAGAACCACTAGTAACTAATTCTTTGGCAGATTCAGGTGATTTTGTCATAACTTTTAAATCAAAACCTCCAGAAAATATTCCTTTTTGTCCTGTTAAAACAACCACTTTATTTTCTTGCATTGCTTTATCTAAACTTAAATTTAAGCCATCAATAACAGCAGGAGAAATAGCATTGGCTTTACCATTATTAATTGTTATTAATGCATAATTTTCTTCAGATTTATAGGTAACAAATTCGTTCATTCTATTATTTTTAATTAGTTAAAACAAGGTACAATAAAATCTTAAAAAGAAAAGAATTTCTATTAGTAATTGATTGGTAAAAGTTTAAATCTTCTTAATATTAATTTGTTTATTTTTGCCCTTTCACATTTAAAAACTTAAGAAATAGTTAATTATTAAATCAACTCTAATAATACTTAGACTTAAGATTTTGCAAAATTTCATGACAAAAATTAAACAATTCTTTTTCTCTTTTCAACAAAGTTTCTCTTTGCTTTTTCTATTTAAATGGATTTTTATCTGTTTACTTGTTGGCGCATTAACAGGAAGTGCATCTGCCATTTTTCTATGGACGTTAGAATGGGCAACAACTTATAGAGAAACAAATATCTGGATTGTTTGGCTACTACCAATTGCAGGTTTAATTATTGGTTTGTCATATCATTATTTTGGTAAAAGTGTTGTAAAAGGAAACAATATGTTGTTAGAAGAATATCATTCTCCTAAAAAAGTGATTTCTTTAAAAATGGCACCTTTGGTCTTTTTAGGAACAATTTTAACGCATTTATTTGGTGGTTCTGCGGGTCGAGAAGGTACAGCAGTTCAAATTGGTGGTGCAATTGCAGATCAATTTACCAAACTATTTCGGCTTTCTAATTTAGACAGAAAAATATTATTAATAGCTGGTATAAGTGCAGGTTTTTCTTCTGTATTTGGTACACCTTTAGCTGGTGCAATATTTGCTTTAGAAGTAATGGTTATTGGTAGAGTAAAATTTGATGCAATTCTACCTAGTTTTTTAGCAGCGGTTTTTGCCAACTATTTTTGCGATTTTTGGCAAATTTCTCATCATACGCATTATACAATTTCTACAATAGCAGAGTTAACGCCAGTTACTGTATTGTGGGCATTATTAGCAGGAATTATTTTTGGATTAACTAGTATGTTATTTTCAAAATCTACACATTTCTGGGGTAAAACATTTAAAAAATTAATTAAATATCCGCCATTAAGACCAGTAATTGGCGGTATAATTTTAGCAATTACTTGGTATTTTATTGGCACTACAAAATATATGGGACTTGGTGTGCCAACTATTGTTGATGCATTTGACATCAACCTAAATTCTTACGATTTTATCTTAAAGCTTTTATTTACCTCATTTACACTTGGTGCCGGATTTAAAGGCGGAGAAGTTACTCCGTTATTTTTTATCGGTGCAACTTTAGGTAATGTTTTAATATGGTTTATACCGTTACCAATGCCTTTATTAGCTGGTATGGGTTTTGTTGCTGTATTTGCTGGCGCAACCAACACACCTATTGCATGTACAATTATGGGAATTGAATTATTCGGAATTGAATCTGGCGTTTTTATCGCTTTAGCGTGCACAAGTGCATACTTATTTTCTGGACATTCTGGTATTTATTCTTCTCAAATTATAGGTAGTTCTAAACATCTGTTTCATAAAAAAGAAGAAGGATTAACGCTTACTGATGCAGACAATCTGCGCAATAAGAATTAATCCTTTTTTTATATATTTTTGATTATTTACAATTCTAAATCATCAACATCTACCCAGTTTTTTTTCTGAGTTACAGTTCCTTTGTTTAATATTATAACTCCTGGATTTGCTCTAATCATTGTTTTTAAAGTTGTTTCATCACAAAATAAAAATTCGAAAGGCAAATTATATTTTTCTTTAGCAAGATTTAAATCATCAGAAAAAGAAGCAGATACTCCATAAACCGTATACCCTTTTTGTATTGCTTTGTTAGCAATATCTTTAATTGCCGGAAAGCCTTTGACATCAGACTTGTCTAAATTGTAAACAATTACCAGCATTACTTTTTCTTTTTCTAATAAATCTGGCGCTAAATCTTGCTGCGTATCTTCTAACATAAAATCGTGAACTGGTGGTATAGAACCATCCGCAGGATATTGCATTCCTTCTTGTAAATTTTTACCAACTGCATAAGCTCTAAAATCTATTATTGGCAAATGCGTTAAAACATGTTGTACAATAAATAAGAAAATACCTAAAGATAAAAAGGTAATTATTTTCGGAATTTTACCTTTAAAAATTGGGTTTATCAATTCAACTTTAATTAATAAAACTACAATTAGTGCAATTAGAATTACATTTTTATAGAAAGTTTCCCAAGGTGTTAATTTTATTGCATCGCCAAAACAACCACAATCTGTAACCTTATTGTAATAAGCAGAATACCAAGTTAAAAACAAGAAAATTACAGTTATAATTAACAAACTCCAAACTGTAGTTTTAGGTTTGTAACCAATTAAAATCATCACTCCTAAAAGTATTTCTGCTACAATTAAAATTATTGCAAAAGGCAAAGCATACGGAATTAAAAACTCCATATTTAAAACACTTTCAGAGAAATATTCTTGAAATTTATATTGTGAACCAATAGGATCTACCAATTTTACAAAGCCAGAAAAAATAAACAAGGCTCCTACTATAATTCTAAATAATTGTATTATTATTTTCATTTTGTTGGTTTTAATCACATTTTTAATAAGAATCTCTAATTTCCTAAGTGAATCATAGCAAAAACTGCATAATTAATCATGTCTTGGTAATTAGCATCTATACCTTCCGATACAATCGTTTTACCTTTATTATCCTCAATTTGTTTTACACGTAATAATTTTTGTAAAATTAAATCGGTTAAACTAGAAACGCGCATATCTCTCCAAGCTTCACCATAATCATGATTTTTATTCATCATTAATTCTTTGGTAACTTTTGCATGTGCATCATATAAAACAGTTGCTTCATCAGTATTTAAATCCGGATTTTCTACAACACCTTTTTCTAACTGAATTAAAGCCATAATAGAGTAATTTATAATTCCTATAAATTCAGATTTCTCACCTTCGTCTACTTTTCTTACTTCATTTTCTTGTAATTGACGAATTCTAGTTGCCTTTATAAATATTTGATCTGTTAAAGATGGTAATCGTAAAATTCTCCACGCAGAACCATAATCGCTCATTTTTTTTATAAATAAACTTCTACATTCTTTAATTACAGCATCATATTGTTTAGATGTATCTTGCATTCTATTTTATTAAAAGTATTTGTTCAAAAATACTAAATACTATAAGCTTTTCTTTTATTTTTACAGAAGTTTTTTAAAACTGCATTCATAATTTAAAAATAAGTAAAATGACCATAAATTGTAAAGGAACCTTAATCGATCTTTCATCGCCTAAAGTTATGGGAATTTTAAACATTACACCCGATTCTTTTTTTGACGGAGGTAAATACAAAAACGAGTCTGATATACTTTCTCAAACAGAAAAAATGTTAAAAGATGGCGCAACCTTTATCGATGTTGGCGCTTACTCTTCTAGACCTGGTGCAAAGCATATTTCAGAAAAAGAAGAGTTACAAAGAATTGTTCCTGTAATTAATTTGTTGCTTAAAAATTTTCCTGAAATAATCATTTCTGTAGATACTTTTAGAAGTAAAGTTGCCAAAGAAACCATAAACGCTGGTGCAGCTATTGTAAACGATATTTCTGGCGGAAATATGGATACCAACATGTTCGAAACCGTTGCTAATCTTCAAGTACCTTATATTTTAATGCACATGTTAGGTACACCACAAAACATGCAGAAAAACCCTGTTTATAACAATGTTATTCAAGAAATTATTAGTTTTTTTGCTGCTCAAATACACAAATTACATCAGCTAAAACTTAATGATGTAATTATTGATGTTGGCTTTGGTTTTGGCAAAACTATCGATCATAATTTTGAAATTCTTAAAGATTTAAGTCTCTTTAAATCTTTAGACGCACCCATTTTAGCCGGAATTTCAAGAAAATCTATGTTATACAAAACACTAGACATTACTGCACAAGAAGCTTTAAACGCAACAACTTCTGCAAATTCAATTGCGCTTTTAAATGGTGCAAATATTTTAAGAGTACACGATGTAAAAGAAGCAATCGAAGCAGTTAAAATTGTAAATAAGATTTCTTTTTAGAAGCTATTTCCTGCTTTCACTACTCGCTTTTTTCGTTCCTCAAAAGAGCTCAAACAAACCGTTCAATCAGGGCTAAACTTCTTAATTTGCTTTATTTTATATTAAATTAATATAATTATTATCTATTATAGATTTTGATATTGTTCTCCAAATTATTTATTAGTACATTAGCCTAAAATCACTAATTTTTATGCTCGATTTTATAGAATTTTCTTTGTTAGATGTTTTAGATATTTTGCTAGTAGCAATATTACTTTATTACATTTATAAACTTTTAAAAGGAACTGTCGCCATAAATATTGTAATCGGTATTGCCTTAATTTTCTTAATCTGGAAAATTACACAAGCCTTAAAAATGGAAATGCTCAGCGGAATTTTAGGCTATTTACTTTCTGGTGGTGTAATTGCCTTAATTATTGTTTTTCAGCAAGAAATAAGAAAATTCTTATTAATGATTGGTACAACTAATTTTACCAACAAAAGAAACTTTTTAAAACAATTAAAATTTTTACAAACAGAAATTGGTTCGGATATTGATACCGAAACAATTATAGAAGCATGCCAAAAAATGTCTAAATCTAAAACGGGTGCTTTAATTGTTATTGAAAGAACAAATAGTTTAGATTTTTTAATTAATACTGGCGATACAATGAATGCGCTTTTAAACGACGCATTATTACAGAGTATTTTTTATAAGAATAGTCCATTACATGATGGTGCCTTAATTATTAGAGATAATTATATTGTTGCTACAAGAGTTGTTTTACCAATTTCTGATAGCACTAAGATTCCTGCAAGGTTTGGCTTAAGACATAGAGCAGCAATTGGTGTATCTGAGAAAACAGATGCTGTTTGTCTTTTAGTTTCAGAAGAAACAGGAGAAATCTCTTATATAAAAGACGGTGGTTTTGAATTATACGCTAATTATACAGACTTAAACGAAAAGGTTAGAAAAGACCTAATGTAATACTTCATCCAAATAAAAAAAGCTCTCTAAATAAGAGAGCCTTTTATTTTATAAATGTAACTATAATTAGTTAGCTGGTGCCATTTTAGACTGAATTTGAGCCATTACCTTCGCATACATTTCTTGCTCTTCTTTTGGTAATTTTGAAGCCATTTCTCTTCCTTCATCTAATATTTTTTTTCCTTTTGCAGCAATTGCAGTAATTTTTGCAACATTACCATTTGCTGCTATATAATCTCTTGCATAAACAGTATATGCCTTTAAGTTTTCTACAATTTTATCATTAGAAAATGAAGGAATTGTAATACCAACTAAACCAGATTCCATTGGTTTTTCTACAACAATGTCTGTTTCTACTTCTTTTTTAACAACTTCAGTTGTGTTTTCTATTACTTCAGTTTCTTTAATTTCTTTAACATCTTTAGTGTTAGATTTACAAGAAGTAAACATTAAAGCACCAATAAATACAATTGATAATACTTTTTTCATTTTTATATTGTTTAAGATTGAATACCAAATTTAACAATTAAAAAAGAAAAACATCAATTTATCCTAAGTATTTAAGAAGCAACATCCAAACTAAATTGCTTATCGTATAAATTCTTGTAGTAACCCTCTTCTTTTTCTAACAATTCGTTATGGGTTCCTTCTTCTACAATTAAACCTTTATCCATAACAATTATTTTATCTGCTTGTTTAATTGTTGCTAATCTGTGAGCAATTACTATAGAAGTTCTATCTTTTGTAATTGTTTCTGTTGCAAACTGAATCATTTGTTCTGCATGTGCATCTACAGAAGATGTAGCTTCATCTAAAATTAAAATACTTGGTTTACTTACGTACGCTCTTAAAAAAGCTATTAATTGTCTTTGACCAGAAGAAAGCATTGCTCCTCTTTCTTTTACATTGTAATTATAACCACCAGGTAATGTCATAATAAAATCATGAATACCAATTTGTTTTGCTGCTTTTTCTACTTCTTCTTTAGAAATAGTGTCATCTTTTAAGGTGATATTATTTAAAATAGAATCTGAAAATAAAAATACATCTTGTAAAACTACTGCAACCTGATCTCTTAAACTTTGCAATTTATATGCATCAATAGAAATATCATCAATTTTAATTACACCGCTATCAATCTCATAAAAACGATTTAACAAATTAATAATGGTAGATTTTCCTGCACCAGTTGCACCAACAATTGCAATTGTTTGTCCGTTTTTAACTTTTAAATCGATACCCTTTAAGACTTCCTCACCAGCAACATAACTAAATTTTACATTTTCAAAATTAATAGTACCTTTTAAGTTTTTCGCTTCAATTGTTCCGTTTTTAGAAATTGTACTTTCTGTATCTATAATTTTAAAAACTCTCTCACCAGATACAATTCCCATTTGCAATTGATTAAATTTGTCTGCAATTTGTCTTAATGGTCTAAATAACATTTGAGCCATTTGTACAAAAGCCATCACTGTACCAGGACCAGGAACTGCACCATCTATTACTTGCTTGCTTCCAAACCAAACAATTAAACCAATACCTATTGATGATAAAATTTCTGCTATCGGAAAAAAGATAGAAAAATACCAAATTGTCTTTATGTAAGCATCTTTGTGTTTGTTGTTTATCTCTTTAAAGTTGTTGTATTCTATATTTTCTCTATTAAATAACTGTACAATTTTCATACCTGTTACTCTCTCTTGCACAAATCCGTTTAAATTAGAAACCTGATTTCTAACTTCTTGAAAAGTTGCCTTAATAGCTTTCTGAAAAACTTTTGTAGCATACACCAAAATCGGTAAAACCGCAATTGCTATAAATGCTAGTTTCCAATTTATTATAAACATTACAACAATTACAGCAAACATTTGTAAAACATCACTTACAATTGTAAAAACTCCGCTACTAAAAAATGCCGCAATGGTTTCTATATCAGACACCACTCTTGTTACAAGTTTACCAACAGAATTCTTATCAAAATAAGACATTCTAAATTGTAAAATATGTCTAAAAATCTTTGCTCGAATATCTCTAATTATATGCTGACCAACCCAATTTGCGTAATAGATAAACGTAAATCGTAAAACAACTTCTATCATTAAAACACCTAACATTAATAAAATACTGTTTATTAAACCTTCGGTATCTTTATTTGTAATATAAACATCTACAGTTTTCTTTAAAATAATAGGTGTTAGTAAGGCAACACCTGCTAAAAGAATTGTAGAGGTCGACGCTATAATAAAATTACGTTTGTATCTTTTTGCAAAGCTCATTAGCCTTAAAAAGATATCCATATCAAAAGCATTTCCTGTTTTATTTGCCAAAATTTAATATTTTATTTTAGTTAAAAATAACCCTTTTGCAGGCACAGATAACCCTGCGTTTCCTCTATTTTTACTCTCTATAATTTCTCTAAAATTATCTATTGTAATTTTTTCTAAACCTACATCTACTAATGTACCAACTATTGCTCTAACCATATTTCTAAGAAACCTATTGGCAGAAATATGAAATACTAATAAATCACTTTCTTGTTTCCAAACGGCTTCTGTAACATTACAATTAAAAGTATACACATCTGTTTTTACCTTAGAAAAAGTCTGAAAATCTTCATATTCTAATAACAAACTCGCGGCCTTATTCATCTTAGAAACATTTAACTTTTGCGAATGTATTTGCCATGAAAAATCTAATAAAAAAGGATTTCTACCCAACCAAATTCTATATTCGTAACTTCTACTTTCTGCATTAAATCTTGCATGATGCTCTTCTTCTACTAAAAACACACGGTAAATTGTAATATCGTTTGGTAAAATAGAATTCAATTTATGTACAATATCGCCTTTAATTTCTTTTTCTAAATCGAAATGTGCAAACATTTGTGAAGCATGCACGCCAGTATCTGTTCTTCCTGCACCTACAACTTCTATTTGCAATTGTAAAACAGTGCTAATGGCATGATTTATTTTTTCTTGTACAGACACAACATCTGGCTGTATTTGCCAACCATGATAATTCTTTCCGTTGTAAGCAAGTTCTATAAAATATCTCAAGAAAATAGTTTTTTGTAGACTGTAAAATTACGGAATTTATTTTGTTATTAGTATTTTTGATGACCGAAGAGAAGTTAAACTTTTCTTACTAATTTATATGAAGAAAATTCTACTTTTATCGGATACACATAGCTTTATAGATGCTCAAATTTTAAAGTTTGTAAAACAAGTAGATGAAGTTTGGCATGTTGGTGATATTGGCGACTTAAATGTGACCGATACTATAAAAAAACTAAAACCTTTAAGGGCTGTTTATGGCAACATTGATGATAAAGATGCTAGAGCAGAATTTCCTTTAGATAATAAATTTGAATTAGAAAGAGTAACAGTTTGGATGACACATATTGGTGGTTATCCTAATAAATATTACAAAAGAATAAAAGACGAAATTCAACTAAATCCTCCAAAAATTTTTATTTCTGGACATTCTCATATTTTAAAAGTACAGTTTGATAAAAAATTAAATTTACTTCATTTAAATCCTGGTGCTGCTGGCAAACACGGCTTTCATAAAATTAGAACAATGCTAAGATTTAGCCTAGATAGTGGGGAAATTAAAAACCTAGAAATAATAGAGTTAGGTTCTAGAGGATAATTTAACTTTTTTCTACAACCGGTAATTCAACAGAAATTGTAGTTCCTTCTCCTATTGTAGATTCGATTAGAAATTTTCCGTTCATCATTCGAATTCTAGCTTCTATTTGATTTAAACCTAAACCATCTTTATTTGTTACCTTATTTTTATCAAAACCAACTCCATCATCTGTAATTTGAAAACATAAATTTTTGTCTTTCTCGTAAAGGGTAATTAAAGTATAACTCGCTTTACTGTGCTTTAAAATATTATTTACAAACTCTTGAATAATATTATAAATTTTAATTTCAAAATCTTGATGATATCTTCGTAAACCCGAAATATCTGTATCAATTTGCAGTACAGAATTAGAGTATTTTGTAGCGATGTCTTTAATAGCAAAGTTTAATCCAAATTTTAATAAAACCGATGAAACCAATGTATGCGATAAATCTCTAATTTTTTGAGAAGCTTCTGCAATAATATTTTGTGTTTTGTCTATTTCTAAAGGAATATCTCCTTTAAACAATGGTTTGGTCGCCATTAAGTGCAAGTTAGCAGATGAAAGTAAAGCACTTACACTATCATGTAAAGTTTCTGCTATTTCTTTACGTTCTGTTTCTTTACCATCTATGGTTGCGTTTAATATTCTTGCTTGAGATTCAGATTTTAATTTTTCTATATTTTGATTCTGAATTAATTGTGTTTGAGATAATTTAAGCCTTAAGTTTTTCTGCTTTAGTTTATAGAGATTCAAAAAATACACTAAAGAAATCATTACAATAAAACTACCAATTCCAAAAAACCAAAAAGTTTTCTGATCCTTTAATCTTTTGTTTTCTTCTTCTTTTCTCCCTAATTCCTTACCCTTACTATAATCATATTTATAGGCTAACTCATCTATCATACCTTTATATTCTTTATAACGTAAGCTGTCCTTTATTTCGTAAGAAATTAATTGAAACTCATAAGCTTTGTAATCTTTTAATTTAAACATAGAATAAGCTATGTTTTCATACATTGCTTCTTTAAATTGTGTGGCTAAATTTGAATTATCATTCTCAATTAAGTCTAACGCTTTTTTATAGTTTTCTTTAGCTTTAGCAAAAGCTTCTTTATATATATAAATGTTAGCCAAATTACTTATAGCAGCTGCTTCTGACATTTTATTATTTTGCGACCGATGAATATCAATTGCTTTTAATGCGAAGTTCTTTGCTAACTCAAATTCTGAATTAACACTGTAAATTCCGGATAAATTACTATAAGCTTTTGCTTTAAACTTTTCAACTTCTGCGTTACTTAAAGTATTTTCATTAATTAAAATATTATAATAGTACTTAGCACTATCAGCAAACTTTTCATTTCCTTTTTCTAAACTAATATTTTGATATACACTACCTATTTGGAGGTTAGTTTTACTACGTATTAACTTATTGCTAAGGGTAATATTCTCTCTAGAATCTATTAAAGAAGAACTATCTATGGTTTTAAGAACATTTTTATAAAAAGAAATTGCCTTATTATATTTTCTTGATTTTGCAAACGCCTCTGCCATTATTGCATTTACCTCAATGTATATATTTAAATCGTTGTTTTTTGAAAGGTCTAAAATTTCATAACCTTGTTTAATTATCTCTAAAAAATTTTCATCCGTTTTTATTTTTTTAAAAACTTTAAACTTAGTTTGAAGGATTGAATCATTTTTTTTTACAAAAAGAGAAACAGTTGTATTAACTGTTTCTCTTTTTTCTGCATAAATACTTATCTCAAGTAATAGAAACAAATACAAAAATAAATTGAAATATTTAATATTCATCTAAATTAATTACATATCAACCAATACCCTTGGTGTTCTTGATACTCGCATCGACTCCTGTGAACTCTTCGATTCCAATATATTAACAAAATGATTTACAAAATCAATCCTTAGAACTTCACCTTCTAATTTAGTGAAATTTCTAGAATAAATTGTTTCAGAAGATTTTCCTTTTTCTAAGTGAATTTCATAAATACTAGTCTCTTCATTGTAAATAAAATCTACAGTAGTTTGATTTTTTACCGTAAAATCTAAATCATAAGTACCGTCTTCATTACTTGTAATGCTATATTCTGATAAAAATGTATCATCTAAATTTTTTTTAGCCATTTCAATATTATCATCAATAATACTAATATTAGATGTTTTATTAGATCTAGTATCTACAAAACCAATACTTAATTCTTGATCGTCTATTAATAATTCTTTAGATTGTTTTTTACTTGCTTGGTTATCAGATTCATAAAAATGAAATTCATTTTTATTTGTTTCTTCGTTTTTAAATGCTTGTGTTTTTACATTTTCATCAACATCTAAATCAATAGAATAAGCACCGGTAGCGTCTCTTTTTATCTTATAAGATTTAAGTGCATTTTCACTTTCTTCTACAGGTAAAATACTCTCGTTCGAAGAACATGCTGATAATGTTAATACTGCTACAACAACTAATGATGCTAATTTTTTAATTTTCATAATAATGGAATTCTTGAGGTTTGTTTTAAGTTAAGTTGGGTAATTGGGGGATTGGTAATATTGAAAGGACAACAATGTACACAAATAAATTAGTGCTTATGTTTTTGGGGGAATGCAAATTAAGTTTAGTTTTTAGGGGCTGTTTTAAACTTAAAAAAGTTATAGGCTATACTAACTTATATTTAACTGCATACATTGCTAATCCTACTGAATTTTTTACATTTAATTTTTTTAATAATTTTTTTCTATATGACTCTACTGTGTGATGACTAATATGCATTTTATCTGCAATTTCACTAGTACTTAATTCTTTTGTGACTAATTTTAATACACTTATTTCTCTTTCTGTTAAAGACTCAAATAAAAAGTCTTCTGGCATATCTCCTTTTCTATTATTTTGACCAGAAAAAGACTTTAAAAGCTCTTCTTGTATATCATTACTAAAATATTGCTCGTCATTTGCTACTGCTTTAATTGCTTTTACAATATGTACGCCAGCATTATTTTTAGAGATATAACCTCTTGCGCCTAGATTTAATACTTCTTGTACAATCTTAACATCATCGTAACTAGAAAGTACAATTACCTTTTGATCTATTTTGTTTTCGTTAAAATATTTTAAAACATCAAAACCATCTAAAACAGGCATCGTAATATCTAATATTAAAACATCGGCATGATTCTCTTTTTTACTAAACCAATCAATTACTTCTTGACCAGTTAAAGAATAATCTCGAATTTCGATATCTTTATCTGTATTTATTACAGCGATGATTCCTTCTATTAAAATCTTATGATCATCTGCTACGTGAACGTGTATTTTATCTTTCATTATTTATGCTACAAATTTAAATTAGAAATAGTTAGTAGACAATCCCTGAAAACAGTGAATTTTAACTATCCCTGAATTCAGGGATGTATGTCCCTGAATTCAGGGATGTACACAAGTTAAACAACTGCAAAAGAGATATTTAAAAAACTATATAATTGGTTAGAAAGTTAACTTTTTAAAATTAAAAAAATGAATGATTTATTTAAAAAAACGGATTTTAAATTAGGTCATAAAAAAACCGAGAATAAATCTCGGTTTTTTTTCGCACTAAATATACTAAGATGTTAGTTTTATCGCAATCTATCTACAGATTTTACAAGATCTTCATCCTTCTTTATAGCTTTATTTGCCAAAACAACAAGCAAAATAGCTAAAACTGGTATAAACATCCCAATACCTTTCTCTGAAACAGAAGCTTCTCCAGGTAAAGTTAGAGATACATAAATCAATAATCCTAATAAAATAAGGTTTATCAAAATTGTTACACGACCAATTACAAATTGTAATTTTCTATTTTTAAATATAAAAATAGCTACAAAAGACAATATAGCCGATACTAGAAATAAAACAGGGATAACCTTTAAAAGAAAAGATTCACTATTTAATAAATCCATAGCGAAGATATCTTTTTTTATAGATTTCCACAAATTAAAAACAAAAATTAATACTCCAGAAATTATTGAAGCTAAAAATAAATATACACTTTGTATTCTTTGTATCATTTGTTATTTCTATTGCAACAAAAGTATACATTCTTTTTTAATAAAGAAAACCTAAAACTAAAAAAAAAAGCATATATTTGTTACATAGTAACCGCACAACAAGGCTAAAAAGTAGAACTATACTTTTAGCTCCATTCAAAAAAAACGCACATCTTACAATACAAATTTAAGATCCAAAAAAATTTAACTTAACAATTTTAGAATGTTCGAAATCTCAGAACTAAAAGCAAAAACTCTTGCTGAATTACAAAATGTTGCCAAATCTATTGGTTTAACAAAAACTAGTCAGTTAAAAAAATTAGACCTAGTTTATCAAATTTTAGACACACAAGCAGCCAATCCTACTAAAGCAAAGGCTGCCGTTTCACCTAAAAAGGAAAATGTAGAAAAAACAGAAAAACCTAAAAGAAAACGTGTAACTAAAAAAGCTGTTGCTTCTGAAAAAGTTAATACCGAAGAAAGCACTGCTAAAACGGAAGAAAAAAATACTGAAGCAGTAACAAAAGAAAGAGCTAAACCAAATCCTAAACCTCAGAAAAAGCCAGTAGCTAAAAAAGAAGTTAAGGTAGAAGATACTGCTAAAGAAAATGTTGCTCCTAAGAAAAATGTTGTAAGCAAAAAGGAAGATAAAACAGAAACCAAAACTGTGAATCAGCCAAATAAACCGCAACATAACAGAAACAACAATCAACCAAACAATAAGCAAAAAAATAACAATAGAGATAAAAACTCTAATAGAAATAACGGTAATAAGTCGAACAATAGATACAGAGATCCTGATTTTGAATTCGACGGGATAATAGAAAGTGAAGGAGTTTTAGAAATGATGCCTGATGGTTATGGTTTCTTAAGATCTTCTGACTATAATTATTTATCGTCTCCTGATGATATTTATGTTTCTCAATCTCAAATTAAATTATTTGGTTTAAAAACTGGTGACACAGTAAGAGGAAATGTTAGACCACCAAAAGAGGGTGAAAAATATTTTCCTTTAATTAGAGTTTCTAAAATAAATGGATTAAATCCAAATATTGTTAGAGACCGTGTTTCTTTTGAACATTTAACGCCTTTATTTCCTCAAGAGAAATTCAATTTAGCAGAAAAAGGAAGCTCTTTATCTACAAGAATTATCGATTTATTTTCTCCGATAGGAAAAGGACAACGTGGTATGATTGTAGCACAACCTAAAACAGGTAAAACGATGCTTTTAAAGGATGTTGCCAATGCAATTGCAGCTAATCATCCAGAAGTATATCAAATTGTTTTACTGATTGATGAGCGTCCGGAAGAAGTTACAGACATGAAACGTAATGTTCGTGGTGAAGTTGTTGCTTCAACTTTTGATGAACCAGCAGACAAACACGTTAAAGTTGCCAATATTGTTTTAGAAAAAGCAAAACGATTGGTAGAATGTGGTCATGATGTTGTAATTCTTTTAGATTCTATTACTCGTTTAGCTAGAGCTTACAATACGGTTGCTCCTGCCTCTGGAAAAATACTTTCTGGTGGTATTGATGCAAATGCATTACACAAGCCAAAAAGATTCTTTGGCGCTGCAAGAAACATAGAAAATGGTGGTTCTTTAACTATTATTGCTACTGCTCTTACAGAAACAGGTTCTAAAATGGATGAAGTAATTTTCGAAGAGTTTAAAGGAACTGGTAACATGGAACTTCAATTAGATAGAAATATTTCTAATAGAAGAATTTATCCTGCAATCGACTTGATTAAATCTTCTACAAGAAGAGATGATTTATTATTAGATGCGCAAACTGTTCAAAGAATGTGGGTGTTAAGAAAATACTTAGCAGACATGAATCCTATTGAAGCAATGGAATTTATAAATGACAGAATTAAGTTCTCTAAAAATAATGAAGAATTCTTAATATCTATGAACGGATAAGAATTAAAACTTATAAATAAATTAAAACACCCTTCTTAACTTTTAGATGGGTGTTTTTTTGTACTCAAATTATTTAGTAAGCACAAAAAAAACCGTTCAAAGCTAATTGAACGGTTTTTAATATTATCTAAGTATACTTGCTCTTAATTAGAAACATACATGTTAGCTCTATTATCTTCTATATCGCTAGCTTTTTTAATTGCTTCATAAATCTTAAAAGTTAATCTCTTTCTAGATTCAGCAATCTTTTTTCTATTAGCTTCATAGTTTGGTAAAGCCGTTGGTAATTCCCTTTTATTTAATTCAAAAGAAAATACACCTCTATTACCTTCTATACCTTTGTATAATTGCTTTTCTTTAGCACCATACATTGCACCAACTACCTTAGGCTCTACTCCTACACCAGAAAGTGAAGAGTTTTTAAGATCTACATTTGTAGCTGTTCTTACAGTTGTATTATTTGCTTTTGCAATTTCCTCTAAAGAACTTCCGTTTAATTTTTCTGAAATTAAAGCCGCTTTCTTTTTATTAGTTAAAATTGGTCTTACTCTGTTAATTGCTTTTTCAACTGGCATTAATCCTTTTTCTGTTTCTGCTGTTACCACTGCAACTACATAACTACCTTCTAAATCGAAACGTTTAAAACTACCAACTTCAGAATCTCCGCTAAATGCCCAAGAAACAATTTGTCTTTGGTTTCCTAAACCAGGAACATTTTCATCTAACACTTGTAAACCTACTGCAGATCTTAAACTATAATTTTTATCTTTAGCTAAAGTAGCATAATCGTCTGTCTTAGAAATTGCTAAAGCAAACTGTTCTGCTTCTTGAAAAACAGCATTTTCTGTAGCTTCTGATGGTACTATTTGTTTACCATATGTTACTAATTTTAAAACAGTTTGATTGTTTTTTGTATCATCTACACTAACAACATGGTAACCAAAAGGAGTTTCTACTACACCTAAAGATCCTTTTTTGTTTGTAAAACTAAAATCTCTAAAAGCTGGTGTCATTCTATTGTAATTAAACCAATCTAAGTCTCCGCCTTTTTCTCCAGAAACTTTATCCGAAGAAAATTCTTTTGCTAAATCTGCAAACTTACTTTTTCTTCTTTTAACAACAGTTAATAAACTATCTGCAAGTTTTTTCGCTTCTTCTTTAGTTCTTGTAACATCTTGTGGCGCTGCTTGAGAACCAACAAAAGGTATTAAAATATGACTAGCTTTTACAGAATCTGGCATTTTAGTAACTTCTGTAATTTTAGATATTTTGAAATATCCTTGATCTTTATAAGGACCAAAAACATCACCTTCTTTACCTGCAAAAATATCTTTGGCTACTGTTTGATTAACTGACGCATTAAATTTATAACCTAAATCTAAATTAATATCAGAATTATTTTCTTCTAAAAACTCTTTGTATTCAGTAGCATTTTTTAAACCTAACCTTTTATCGTTGTTTCTATCTAAAGAATCTTCAATTAAGCTTGCAACATTCTGCTTAATTACAGCTTCATCTTCTGGTGTCGCAAGAATATTGAACTTAACATAAGAAAGATCTCTAGCTTCTTCTACCTTAAACTGACTTTCATTATCTTTAATGTAAGAAGCAATTTCAGATTTTTTAATTTTAACCAAACTATCAGAAATACTGCTGTAAGGTATGTACACAAACTTACCACTTAACTTTGTGTTTTCGATTAAATATTCTGTTTCGCCTTCTTTTAATGAAGCACCTAAACCAGCAGTAACTAACTTATTATAAGTATTTGTTTCTGCATTATTTTTTACTTGGTTCATATAACCAGACCAAGCTGCCCACATTTGCTCGTTGTTTGCTTTTGTATCTGCTAAGAATGTTTTAAACTTTCCTTCATCAAACAAACCAGCCTCGTTTAAAAACTGTGGATTATTTTGAACTGACGGAGAATTGATTACTTCGTTCCAAACATCTTGCTCACCAACAGTAATACCAGCTTCGTCTAACTGATTTTTATATATTTTTTTTCTTACAATGTTATCCCAAACATTTTTTGCAGCTTGCATTTCAGAAACTCTACCACCTGTTTGTTGTTTGTATTGCTCTAATTCTTTTGCAAATTCTTGTGTAGAAATAGCTTCTCCGTTCACTTCTCCTACTTCATTTACTTTACTTGAATTAAAAAAATCTCCTAAAGTAGAAGGATCTAATACAAAAGCAAAAAGTGCTAAACCAATTATGATAATCAAGAACATTGAGCGTTCTCTAATTTTTGATAAAATTGCCATACGTTTTTATTTATTTTCAGTGGGCGAATATACGATTTGGGTTTTAATATTGCAACCCATTTTAAACTAAATAAACAGTTAATAGCAAGTAATGCAGTAAGTAGTATTAACTAATCTTCTGTATCGATAATTTTTAAGCAAACGTCGTCTATTTTTGCGCCACTTATATTTAAAATTCTTATTTCGAAACCTTCTATATCTACTACTTCATTCTCTTCTGGTATACTTTCTGTATGTTCGATAATAAAACCACCTAGAGTTTCGTACGCTTCAGACTTCGGAATACTTAAATCGTATTCTTCATTTAAATAATCTACTTCTAATCTTGCAGAAAAATTAAATGTTGAATCGTTTATTTTTTCTTCTAGAAACACTTGAGAATCGTGTTCATCTTCAATTTCGCCAAACAATTCTTCGACGATATCTTCTACAGTAATCATTCCAGAAGTACCACCGTATTCATCTACAACTACTGCTATACTTTTTCTCTTTTTCATTAAGATATTTAAAATATCATTAATCATCATAGATTCTGGTACAATTTCTACAGGTAGTAAAATAGACTTTATAGTTCTTGGTTTTTTAAATAATTCAAAAGCATTTACATAACCAATTACATCATCCATAGACGTTTTATAAACCAGCACTTTAGACAAACCGGTCTCGATAAAAATCTTTTTTAATACTGATACTTTTTCATGAATTTCTACAGCAATAATCTCGGTTCTAGGAACCATAACTTCTCTTGCCTTTACATTATGAAACTCTAAAGCGTTTTGAAAAATTTGTATTTCAGAATCTAATTCTTCATCAGTACCAGTTTCTAGTTGTTCTGTAATATAATTTCCTAATTCTTCTTTACTAAATTCAACTTGTTGTTCATCTGCATCTGTTTTGAAAAATACTTTCAGAAAAAAATCTGAAATTAAAGTTATAAACTCAGAGAAAAAATGAAACAACACATAGAAAAAGTAGGCTGGTAAAGCAAAAATTTTAAGAACCTCATTTGCATAAATTCTAAAGATTGCTTTAGGTAAAAATTCTGCAGTTATTAAAATGATAATTGTAGAAATTATAGTTTGAATAAGTAAAATAGAAAAATCATTATAGCCTTCTAACGGCAGAATTCTTACTAAAAACCTACCCATATAGTAACTATAAATTACTAAAGATATATTATTACCAACCAACATTGTGGTAATAAATTTAGAAGATTTTTGAGTTATTTTGTTTAGAATTTGAGGAATAAAGCCTTCTCTTTTTTTCTCTAATTCGATATGAAGTTTATTTGCAGAAACGAATGCAATTTCCATTCCCGAAAAAAATGCGGAAAGTATAATTGACAATAATATAATGATGAGTTCTACTTCCATTAAGAAATCTAAAACTTTTTATTTTGATTGTTTCGTTTTTGTACTTTTTTTCTAAAATGTCTCTTAAAAAAGAATACTAAGGTAATCATTAATGCAAAACCTAAAAACAAATAAGATCTACTTCTTTCAGAGTTCCATCTAACAATACCTTCTACTAAGCAAATAAATGCGACCATTAAATATCCGTACTGAAAAAATTTCCAAAGCTTATTCATAATATATTATTCTTCTTTTGTATCGATTTTACCGATAGTTGTTTTGGCTATATATTTACTTAAATCTTCTTTACATTCGAAACCAACACCGGTAATAGTGTCTTTTTCTTTAAACATTGTAAATGGTTTTTCTGAAACAAAATAGCCTGTTTTCTGATCCCAAAATAATTGTTCTGTTTCTAATCTAGATTGTTCTGTGTGATTTAACACAACAACATTTCCTTTAATTTCAGAAACTTCTGTTTTAGCGTAAGATAATGCATAATCACCTATAATTGTAACAGAATCTTTTCCTTTGTTTTCAAAGTTAATAATTTTTATCCCTTTAGGAAACTCATTATAAGGATGATTTTGACGATTGCTAAAATCTAACAATAAAGGCGTAATTAATTTAGATGTTATTCTACCAGAGTCTTTGTAAACATGAAAAGCGTCTTTAGCTGTACCAATTGGTAGGTTTTTTTCTTCTAAAAAATTACGTACCTCTTCTGTAGAGTTAGAACATGAAAAAAGCATTGCTGTAAAACAAATTACAGTAATGCTTTTAAATAATATTTGTATGTAGTTTTTCAAAAAAACTATTTATTAGGTATTCTTACAGTTTCTCCAATCCAACATTTAATTGTAAACTTTCCTCCTGGAGTTGCAGTTGCGTTAAAAATATCTTTTTGACTTGGTACATTCTGTCTATAAATACTGATGTATTTTCTAGCTCTAGAAGATATACTTGGATCTACAGAAGATGCTCTTTGCGCCATATTTAATGCAGCTACATAAACCATTCTTTTTTCGAATAAGTTTTCTCCACAATTGTTTACACTAGATTGGTATAAAGTAGCAATAAATAAATATGCTCTACCAAAGTTAGGATTAAATTTAATTGCCTCTCTAGCTAAACTTCTAGCTTTACTAAATTGACCTCTATCTTTTGCTGCTTGAGCAAACTTTAATTTATACTTTGCTTTCTTTAAAGGATCTGTTTCTAAACTAAAAGATTTTTCTCTCATATCATTAGCTCCTGCAGAATCGCCATTATCTTCTAAAACATTAGCTAAGAAAGAATATGCTTCTGGTGAAGGAGATGCTTCTGCATAAGCTCTTACTAACTTTTCGAATAAAGGATCAGTTTGACATCCTTTATTAAACATTCTAGAAACCGCTCTTTTTAACCAAACTGCATCTGTTTTGTTTGCTTCAAAATCTCTTTGATATAATGGCACTAAACGCTCACAAGTAGCAATTTCAGAAATCATTTTATCTAAACCAACCTCTACTGTACCTAATGATTTAGAGTTACTTTTGTAAGCTTTTAAATTTCTTAAACCTCTTTTATCTAAATTGGCCGAATCTTTTCTTAATTGAACTAATTTCTTAGCGTATCCTTCTAATTTTAAATTAATATTTTCTAATACGTTATCGTAAGTATCAAATACTAATTGTGGATTAGTATCTTTATTTCTATCAGTAATTCCTTGAAAATAAATATAAAGATTCTTTACACCTAACTTAGTAGGATCAATCTTGTATGCTTTCTCTAATATTGTAAAAATAGTGTTATCATCTGCTAACTTATTTTTGTATAAATAAGATGCATAATCACTATGTACTTTTGCTGGATTAGAGTTAGGAAAAACTTCTAACCTTTGTTCGTATACTCTTTTTGCTAAAACAGGATCTTTTCTAACATCTTCTGCTAAGTTAGCACCTAACTTATATATGTTTACAGATAAATCTTTACAATTATCTAATAAAAATATCCAATTTGTATAAGCATCATCGTATTTTTTAGATTTATAGTCTCCGCTAAAAAGATTGTATTTAATTTCACAATCTGTTTTTGATACCTGTGCATTTGTTTTTACTGTAGTTATAAATAACATTGCAGCTAATAAAAACGTAATTTTCTTCATTTTAATAGTTGTTTTATAAATTAATCAATCTTTCTTTTTCTGAACCAACTTTGAGCTCCGGAAGCTGTCAATGACAAACTAAGTCTAAAATTAAAGTAATTCTCTTGAACTAGGTTGTTTGTGGTTGTACCTCTTTTACCATATTCAAAACCTAAATTAACATTAGATAATTGTTTCAGTGGTAAACCTAAACCAAAAGACATGCCAAAGTCGTTAATTGAGGTATAATTTGTTCCAGAACCAGAACCGTCTATCGCTAATCCGATGTTTTCGTATCTTAATCCAGCCCTGTAGGTAACTCTATCCCAGTAACTAGAAATAGAATTTATTTTTGGTATGTAATAACCTCCTAAAGATACTCTGTTAGAAGATTCGTATTTAAAAGAATTGTTTGTATTATTGATAAACCCTTCTGGTTGTATAGCATCTTGATTTTGGTATTCTACACCAACATGCCATTTATCATATTTACCAACGCTTACTCCTAAGATAGATTTTAAAGGCATTTTATATCTACCATTCGTAGAACTGCTAGAAAGTGTATCTCTAGGAATATCTATACCTGCACCAGAAAGTGTTAAAGAATATAAATACTCGTTACCATACGTTTTTAAATCATTACCTAACTTAAAAGTTGCTCCCGCATTTAAATAAGTATCGTTTTTCAAGAATTTTTGATATTGTGACCCTAAAGTAACAGTACCACCTCTAACAATGCTTGTTTCTTTATATTTTGTAGCTAAACTAACATCTGCTCTTTGGTTTGTAATACTATTTTCTATGTTTCCAAAGGTATAATCAGCTTCGATACCTAAAGCGATCTCTTTAGTTAATTTAATACCAAAACTTCCGTACAATCTATTAACACCACCTTCACCTGAATATAAAGTTATTGCAGATATATCTCCATTTGCGTCAAATTCACTATTTGAAAGAGAATAACCAACTGAAGATACCGGTTGTAAACCAACAGAAAAACCAGCTTTATTTCCAATAGGAACACCTAAAGCAATGTAATTTAAACTTGTAGATGTAGAGCTTTGCTTAGCATCTGCAGATTTTACCGTTAAATCGTTGTTTAAAAGTCCGATTGCATAAGTAGTTTGCCTTAGAAAAGCATTTGCTGCCGGATTGGTAAAATTTAAATATTTATAATGGTTAAAAGAAACTCCTATTCCTCCCATTGTTGCGTTTTCAACTGTTCTTGGCGTATACTGCTCACCAATTCCAAAAAAAGAATATGGAGAAGAACTAGTTCTTTGAGCTAATAATGTTGCCGATGTTATCAGTAAAAAAACCGTTAAAATCTTTCTAATCATTTGTGTTCCTTAAATTTCAATATTTCATTTAATCCTTGTAGGAGAAAATTTTGATTGGCAAATATGCTACTTTTAAATTGTTTTGACAAGAAATTTGTGTCTCCTCCCGTTAAAACTATTGTTAAATTTGCAAATTTTTGCTCATAGCTATCAATTATTCCTTGTAACTCTTTCACTACACCATTTAAAACACCAGAAATTATACTTTCTTTTGTGTTTTTACCAATAAGATTTTCTAATTCTAATGTTTCTAATAAAGGTAAATTTGCAGTAAACTTATTTAATGCTTTGTAACGCATTTTTATTCCCAAAGAAATTGCTCCACCCAGATACTCTGCATCAGAATTCACAAAATCAAAAGTAATACATGTACCCGCATCTATTACTAAAACATTTTTATTAGGAAATTGTTGAACTGCACCTGCAACCAGTGCAATTCTATCTACACCTAAAGTATGTGGCGTTTTATACAAATTCTTAAAAGGAACTTTTGTTGCTGATGAAACCACTTCTAAATCTACTAATCTATGAAGGTGCAACATCTTTTTTTCTGAAATAGAAGCAACATTTGAAATAATTGCCTGTGAAATTGAATTTTCTTTTAAAATTTTTCTAATTTCTGAAATAATTTTTCTTTTATCAAAAACATAAAGATTTATTAATTTATCTCCCTCAAAAACAGCAGACTTAACCCTTGTATTCCCTACATCAATTATTAGATTCATGATTCAAATTTAGATAAAAAATATTTTTTTTTTACTTTTTTTCGAAAAAAGATTAGGAGATATCAAAAAACATTATATATTTGCATCCGCTAAGGCAATGGTACCTTAGCTCAGTTGGTAGAGCAAAGGACTGAAAATCCTTGTGTCCCTGGTTCGATTCCTGGAGGTACCACAAAAAGACCCTATAAACACTATGTTTTTAGGGTTTTTTGTTTTTAGGGTACTAAATAAGATACTAATAAACCTAATTTATTTATATCATATGTATAAAAAGGTTTAAGGGCGAACACATAAGCTTAACACACTATTTCGAAAATTCCAATATTGTTCTTTATAACATTCCTTAAGAACTCTTAAAAAACTAAATAAGTATAATAAATATGTTTTCAATAGAAGTTAAACTCTAAATCTAAAAGCAAGCATATTAGATTATATATCTGTAAAGCATAAAAGAGCCTTTTAGAATTCTAAAAGGCTCTTTTTAATAATGTATTACAATAAAATTACTTTAACATTTGAAGATTATTTACTTCTTGATTTGTTAAAGGTCTCCATCTTCCTCTTGGTAAGTTTTTCTTAGTTAATTCAGCAAAAATTACTCTATCTAACTTATTAACTTTATAACCTACGTGTTCAAAAATTTTACGAACAATTCTATTTCTACCAGAATGAATTTCAATTCCGATTTCAGATTTTGGTTGTCCTTCTACGTAAGAAACAGCATCAATAAACACCTTTCTACCCTCAATAATCACCTCACCTCTTAATTTTTCTAAATCTCTTAAATCTAGCTTTCTATCTAAAGATGCGTGGTATAATTTACGAACATTGTGTTTTGGATGCGTTAACTTTTTAGCCAAATCACCATCATTAGTAAACAACAACAAACCTGTAGTATTTCTATCTAATCTACCAACCGGATATATTCTTTCTTTAGAAGCATTTGACACTAATTCCATTACTGTTTTCCTACCTCTATCATCATCCATTGTAGTGATATAATTTTTAGGTTTGTTTAGTAAAATATATCTTTTTTGCTCAGGAGAAATTGAAGTTCCGTCGAAACGAACCACATCATCTGGCTGAACTTTATATCCCATTTCTGTAACCAACTTACCATTAACCTCTACACTACCGTGTTCGATATAAGTATCGGCTTCTCTTCTTGAGCAAATTCCAGAATTGGCAATATATTTATTTAAACGGATTCCTGATGATTCATCAGATTTTGGAGTTTCTTTTACTTTAGAAAAAGATTTTTTAGTGTTTTTTCTTCCTAACGGAGAACTTTTCTTGTTTGAAGTTCCACTTTTTCTACTTAAAGGTGTACTTTTTTTACCTTCTTGTCGTCCTCTCGACGAGTTTCTATTTGAATTCATTATAAAAATTTTTGCAAAGGTAGTTATATTATTGAATTCTAGTTCAATCTATCAATCACTTTATCTAAAAGAAGTGACGTATCAATAAAAATCAAACACAAAACGCCAATTAAAAGTAACATTTTTAAAATGTTGTGTAACATTCTGTAGTGATTTCTCGTTTGAGATTTCCAAAGTGAAAAACCTACAAAAAAGAAGATAATTAATGCAAAATAAAAATAATATCGCATGTAACTTAAAGAAGGATAACTAAACAAAATACTTACTGGTAAAATAGTTAAAGTAAGTATTATTATAGATGTTATTTTTGTTTTACGTTCGCCATATACCACCGGAAACGTGTTATAATTACTTACAATAGCTCCTTTTAAATTTTGTAAATCTTTAATAAGCTCTCTAACCATAACCACTAAAAACAAAAAACTAGCATGCACAAAAATTATAGGAGAGAAATTGTCAAAATAGACAAAAACAGCAAAAAAGGGTAAAACTGTTAAGATTGTAGCAGTTACAAAACCTAAAATAGGGTTCATTTTTAATTTATGTGAGTAAAACCAAATAGCAAAAATGTAAACAGCAAAAAACAATGCTGCTCGCCATGAGATTAAAACTCCGAATAAGAAACCTATAAAATTTAATATAAAATACAATCTAAGTTTTGTAGACTGCTTTACAAAATTATCTAAACCAGCTTTAACAGGCCTGTTAATCTTATCAATTTTAGAGTCGTAAAAATTATTAATTATATAACCACCAGCAATTACAAATACAGATGCCAACACTAAAAACAGTAAATGTAAATCGAAAAGTACTTCTTTTAAAGACCTAGCTGGTGAAAAAATAAATATTGCCGCAAGATATTGTGCTACAATTAAAACTAAAATATTGTAACCTCTAACTGCAGAAAATAAACTAAAAAATTTAAGAATTGTTCTTTTTAATTTTGAAGTACTCATAAAGTTTTTTAAAATCTATAAACCAATTCTAGCTTATAATCTTTTAAACTTTTTTGAGCTTTTGCAAAATCTTCTGTAAAACCTAAGATGTAACCACCACCACCAGAACCACAAAGTTTAAGATAGTAGTCATTTGTTGATATTCCTTTTTCCCAAACTTTATGAAAAGCAGAAGGTATCATTGGTTTAAAATTCTTTAAAACAATCTTAGACAAAGACTTTACATTACCAAACAAAGATTTTACATTACCTTGTAAAAAATCTTCTATACAAGCATCTGTAGTTGTAGAAAATTCTTCACTAATCATTTTTCTAAAACCTTCGTTCTTCATCTTATTCATAAAGATGTTTACCATTGGCTCTGTTTCACCAATTTGCTCTGAGTCTAACAAGAAGACAGCTCCTTTACCTTCTTTTTGTGAAGGAATTCCTGCTGGTTCGACATTATCTTTAGAATTGATTAAAATTGGTAAACTTAGGTAACTGTTTAAAGGATCTAAACCAGAACTTTTACCATGAAAAAAAGATTCCATTAAAGAAAAAACTGATTTTAAATTCAACAATTTGTCTCTTGTTAAATTCTCTAATACAGTAATTTTATTAGAAGCATACTTATCATAAATAGATGCTACTAAAGCACCAGAACTACCAACACCATAACCTTGCGGAATTGAAGAATCGAAATACATACCGTTTTCGATATCTTTTTTTAGTTCTTCTAAATTAAAAGTAACTAAATCTGTTTTTAAGTTAGATAAATAAGTGTAAAACTTTTCTAAATTACCATTAGAATCTAAAGCTTTACCTGAAAGATTTTCAGATGATTTTAAAGCGCCTCTATATGCATTAAAAGGAATCGCAAGCCCTTTCGAGTCTTTAATAATTCCGTATTCTCCAAAAAGTAAAATTTTAGCGTAAAATAGTGGGCCTTTCATAGTTATGTTTATTACGTTACAAAAATACGAATTTATTTGTAAACAAATTCTTATTAATTATTCTTGTAAAAAGTTTTCCAAACGCCTACTTTTTCGCCTTTAAAATACTTTCCTTTTTTCTTTATTTTTCCTTTTTTGTCGTAGGTTTTCCACATCCCGGTTTTTAATCCATTTTGGTAAACACCAGTTACTCTTACCTCACCTGTATTGTAAAACTCTACATACTTACCATCTTGCTTACCTTTAACAAAATAAGATTCTTTGGCTTTTTTACCAGAAATATAATAATCTATAATTAGTTGCTTTTTAGTTTTATTTTTTGATGAAACCCTGTAATAAACAGCATTTTCTTTGGTTGATACATTTCCGTTTGCATCAAACCAAATCTTATCTTGTGCTAACGTTAAAAATGATGAAAAGAAAAAAAACAATACTAAAATAAACTTCATAATATTAAAATTAGGTTACTTTTTTACTGCTCCTAAACCTACAGTATCATAAATATACTGCTTTTTCTGACAGTAGTTTGCTAAATCTTCTTCGATAAATTTGTTTACCGCGTCTTTTTCGTTTTCAGGATATAGAACATGCACATTTGCGCCGGCATCTAAAGTAAAACAAATATTACTCTCATTTTCAGCCCTATACTTCCAAATTTTATTGATTATTTCTAAAGTATTTGGCTTCATTAAAATAAAATAAGGATTACTTGTTAACATCATCGCATGCAACGTTAAAGCTTCACTTTCTACTAAATTCACAAAAGCTTTAATATCGCCATTTTGTAGAATGTTAGATATTTTCTCTAGATTTTCATTTGCTTGCGTAAATCTATTTTCTGCATACGGATGATTGTGCATTAAATTATGACCAACCGTACTAGAAACAACTTTTTCGCCTTTATCTACTAATAAAATAGCATCTTGATAATTTTTAAAAACCGGATGAACTTCATACGGAAATTGAACTCCAAATAAATCAGAACTTCCTTCAATTTCAGGATGCGCCCCCCAAACAACCAAAGGTCCTTCGATACTTCTACTAGCGCTTCCAGAACCTAAACGTGCTAAAAAAGATGCTTTTTGATTGACAAAGTCTTTAGATAAATCAGGATTTAATTCTTTCTCTAAACTCATTAAACACATAGCAATTGCACTTAAACCACTTGCCGAAGATGCAATTCCGCTAGAATGCGGAAAAGAGTTTTCTGACTTAATAATCATCTTATAATCAAAAATATACGGACAATAATTTGCTACTCTATTAAAAAACTCAGCAATTTTTGGCTTAAACTCTTCCTTTTCTTTTCCTTCAAAAAATAAATCAAAATTTACTTTTTCAGATTTTTCTGATTTCAAAAAATCTATTGTAGTAATTGTATGACAGTTATTTAGCGTAAAACTTATAGAAGCGTTTTTAGGAATTTGAGGATTGCTTTTTCCCCAATATTTTACCAACGCAATATTACTTGGTGTTTGCCATGTAAAAGTTGCCTTTTCTATTTTTTCTGAAAGTATTTCTGGAATAAATTGTGTCGTATTCAAAAGTCTAAAATTTGCATCAAAGATAAAACTATTTCTATGAAATTTCCTTCAACTTTTTAAGTACATTTTCTTTGTAAGTTCTACTAATAGGAATCGCATTTTTACCAATCTCTACAAATTCGTTTGTGTAAGAAGTTGCTTTTTTAAGATTTACAATAAAAGATCTATGAATTCTAAGAAAGTTTTTAGCGGGTAATTTCGTTTCAATATTACTAATTGTTTCTCTAGTTGTAATTACCTTATCTTTTAAATGAAGTTTTATATAATCAGACAAACTTTCTACATAAAGTAGTTCATCAAAATTAATTTTTAGCATTTTTCTATCAGATCTCACAAAAATAAAATCATTCTTTACAAGATTTTCTTCGGATGAAATTTCTGAAGAAACTTTAGAGTTTTGATTAAATAATTTATTAATTGCCTGCAAAAAACGGTCAAACGAAATCGGTTTTAACAAGTAATCTACCGCTTGTAAATCGAAACCATCTACAGCGTATTCTCTGTACGCAGTTGTAAAAATAATTTTAGATTTTTGGTTGATAGATTTCGCCACAGACAATCCAGAAATGTCTGGCATATTAATATCTAAAAAGAAAATATCTATATTTTGAGTATTAGACACTTGAAAAGCTTCCATTGCATTCTTACAAGTTGCTACCAATTCTAAACTAGGTATTTTAGCTACATAAGAAGTCAAAATATCTCTTGCTACAGGCTCATCATCAACAATAACACAAGTAATTTTTTTCATATTAATTATTTTGAAAATCTTCTAATTGAATTTTTAAACTTACACTAAAAGTTGCTTCTTTATCTTGAATTTTAAGCTGATGTTTATTCGGATACAGCATTTGCAATCTTTTTCTAATATTTTCTATACCGATACCAACATTTGAATTAACATCATTTTTTGATGAATTTTGAATTGTAAATACCAATTCATTATCAGTTACACTTAGCTTGATATCAATTTCTAAAAAACCATTGCGTATTTTACCATGTTTAAAACTATTTTCTGCAAAAGGGATTAATAACATTGGTGAAATTTCTATATTTTCTGTTAAAATCTCCTTTTGAAGATTCACTTTTAAAGAATCATGAAAACGCATTTTCTCTAAAGAAATATAATCTTCTAAATGATTAATTTCTTGTTCTAAGTTAACTTTAGGTTTTTCTATTTGGTATAAAATATAGTCTAATAGGTTCGATAATTTTAAAATCATTTCTGGCGCTTCATCTCCTTTTTGCAATGCAAAACCATAAATTGTATTTAAAGAATTAAATAAAAAATGTGGATGAATTTGCATTTTTAAAAACTTTAATTCTTGTTCTTTTAATTGTAGTTGGGTTTGTAAGAATTTATTTTTTAAATCTTCTGTTTTTTTTTGGTCTAAATAGTTAAATATCATTAATCCTATCACAATTGAAAACAAAACAACCATATAAACTCCAAAAACTATAAATGGTAAACCTTTAGTTAAAGGAATTACAGTTATGTTATCAGACGCGTCTAAAAAAATAAAACCAAATAAAATTGATAAAATTATAGCACAATTAGAAATTATAAACGTGTAAATACTGTAAAGAAAAAATAAAAAATATTTCTTTTTTTGAAGATATAAAGGAAACAAATAATACAGAAACAAATAACTTGTAACAATTGTACTTGGCATTAAATACCATGAAAATGAATTTACATAATTTACATTTAAACTACCATAACCTAAAAAATAAGTGTAAAAGAAATAAACACCAACCCAAAAAAAGATATGGCAAAAAGCGGTAAATAACAATTTTATATATGAACTCATTCTTTTAAATAATTTACCAATATCATATATTTTTTAAAAACTCAGAAGTTTTTAAGGCAAAATACCAGAAAACGAACCTATTCTACCAAATTAAGTTATTTTTGTTAAAAACCCTTATTATTTGGTTGTCTACTATTTTTAAATAATCAAACATCGTTTTTTAAAAATTCGAACGTCTATTTAAAATACATTTGATTCATATTAATTACTAAAAACAACTTATTATGAAATTATTACCAATGAATTTATTAAGTGACGGAGGACCATTATTTATGTACACAATTTTAATCACCTTAATTATTTGTGTTCTATTAACAATAATAGTTTTAATTAAAGGCGATAAAAACGATAAAGGTCTAAAATTGATTAAGTCTATTAGTTTGTTTGCTTTGGTTTGGGGATTTTTAGGTATGATGCTTGGATTAATGGGAGCATTTCAAGCTCTTTCAATTTCTCCAGGTTTTTCAACTAAAATCTTAGCAGGAGGATTGAAACTTTGTTTGTATTCTCCTATTTTTGGTTCTTTAACTTTTCTAATTGCACGTTTAGGCATTATCAGTATAATACTA
This sequence comes from Polaribacter sp. BM10, assembly GCF_002005425.1. GTDB lineage: Bacteria > Bacteroidota > Bacteroidia > Flavobacteriales > Flavobacteriaceae > Polaribacter > Polaribacter marinaquae. Next base: position 1,722,865 of record NZ_CP019704.1, read on the forward strand.
AAACAAAAATAATCGACTTCTTTTTTTTTATTGAAGTTCCTACCCATTTCATTTGTTAAGAAATGGGTATTTTTGCATTACATGAAAACCAAAAAAGTTTTTTTATTATTAAATGGTGAAAAGCCATCTAAATTACCAAATCTATCGCAATATGAAATTATTTGCGCAACAGATGGCGCTTATCAATATTTAAAAGAAAAAAACATTACACCAAATTTTATTACGGGAGATTTTGATTCTTTAGAAAACCTACCAAAGGATATTGAAGTAGTTCATACACCAAATCAAGATTTTACAGATTTTGACAAAATGCTACAAATTCTATTGGACAAAGGTTTTTTTACAATTGATATTTTTGGAGCTAGTGGAAAAGAACAAGATCATTTTTTAGGAAATTTACACACCTCTATTCAATGGCAAAAAAAGTTAAAACTTACTTTTTATGATAATCATGGTCGTTATTTTTTAGCTGATAAAAAAACAATTTTAACGAATTGTAAAGGCAAAACAATTTCTTTAATACCTTTTCCTGAAGCAAAAGAAATTTCAACCAAAGGCTTACAATATTCTTTACTAAATGAAGATTTAATTTTTGGTAAAAGAATTGGCACTCGAAATAAAGCAATAGACAACAACATAGAAATAAGTTTTAAATCTGGAAACTTATTTATTTTTATAAATTCTTAGACAATGAGTAGAAAAATAAAATTATTATGGGATTTTAGAGGTGAAGACGCAAAAGAAACTGCCAAACACCACACAATACACTTAAAAGAGTTTGCAGAACTAGAAAAATTAAACTTTCACGAAATTGATATTATAGAGCAAAACCCTATGCTTTGTGCTGCATTTATAACGGTTGATGAAAAAGATATGAAAATTTACAGAGACGCTCTAAAACCTCAAAGAGGTGAGATTGCCTAAAAATTCATAGTAACACCAAAACTTTGTGGTGTTACTTGTAAATTCCAAACCACTTTTTTCTTAAATCTTTGGTCATTATATTTTTGATCATATTTTGTATCTAAAAATCGATCTATGGCTTCAACAATAAAAATACTTATTGCTGTAGAAAATGCAACATCAGAAATCCAGTGAAAACGATCTATAATTCTTGCAATACCTGGTATTGAGCCAACAGTATATAAGCCTGCTTTTATCCACGGACTTTCAAAATGTTTCGCAATTGCATAAGCATTTGTAAAACCTAACATGGTGTGTCCAGAAGGAAAAGAATCATAATTAAAAACTCTATCTATATGAAAAGGATCAAAAGAACTTTTACCAACATCTATTCTTGGTCTTGCTCTACCAATAATTCGTTTAGAAACTTGCTGTAATAAACCAGAAGCAGCTGCAGACGATATCAATAAAACACCAGTTCTTCTTAATTTGGGATTTTCTGTAAACAAACCTGTTAAATACACAGCACCAGTTAGCATAAAATTGTTATTCGGACTACCAATATCATTTCCATAGTTTGTTAACCATCTTGGTACATCGTTTCGCCAACCATTTGCCCAATTATCTACATTATCATCTATTACATACAAAGCTGCTGTTCCTGCTGCTACATATCCTAAATTTGCATAATCTTTCTTTTTCCAATACAGAGGTCTAGTATATGCATAGCCCATTCCGCCGGCCATATTACCTAAATCATATGTGAATTTTTGCCAAAAATCTCTATCACTATCTTTTCTTAAATTCAAATTCATAGAATCTTTCTGACCGTAAGAAAGTCCGAAACTAAGAAAAAATACAAATGCTATTAGTTTTTTCATGAATATTTTTATTGATACAGCTTTTTGTTGTTTAATTTAAAAATGCACAAACTTCGCTGTAAAATTGCTTCGGATTTTCTGCATGCAACCAATGTCCGGAATTTTTAATTGTAGCAATTTTTGAACTTGGAAAATGTGCTTCTATAATAGCCTCTTCATCTTCTGTAATATAATTTGATTTTTCTCCTTTTAAAAACAAGGTTTCTTTATCGAATACAGTAAACGGAGGCAATGCTGCACCAACTTCTGGATTATTTATTGTTAGAGATTCTAAATTAAATCTAAAAGCCAATTTACCTTTTTCTACCCAATACACGTTTTTTAACAAAAACTGACGAACACCTAAATCTGGCACTAAATTAGACAACTTCTTATCAACCTTACTTCTAGAATCTTCTACTTTAAAATCTATCGAATTTAATCCTGCTAAAATAGCATTATGATGCGGTTGGTATTGCCTTGGTGAAATATCTACAACAATTAGTTTTTTAACTAAATCCGGGTAATTTACAGCAAATTGCATTACTGTTTTTCCGCCCATAGAATGCCCTAGCAAATAAACTTCTTGTAGATTATGATGTAAAATGTATCGATGTAAATCTTCAACTAAAACTTCGTAATTAAACTCATCTTCATGAAAACTTCTACCATGATTTCTTTGATCTATTAAATGTACTTCAAAATCTTCTGAAAACTTATTTCCAAGAGTTTTCCAATTATCTGACATACCAAAATAACCATGTAAAATTAACAAAGGAAAACCTTCTCCTTTTACTGTGGCATGTAATATTTCTTTAGACATGTAAAGTTTTATTTAAGGTTTAAACTATTTTAACTTGTGTAAATACATATTTACAACATTTTCTAAACCTAAATATAGACTTTCTGCTATAAGCGCATGCCCAATTGAAACTTCTGCTAAGTTTGGTATATTTTCTTTAAAAAACTTTATGTTATCTAGACTTAAATCATGACCAGCATTTATACCCAAACCTAAATCATGTGCTAAAATCGCTGCGTTAGTATAAGATTTAATTGCTTCTTTGTTTCCTAAATCGTATTGTGTTGCAAATTCTTCTGTGTATAATTCTATTCTATCAGTACCTGTTTTAGCTGCAGCTTCAATCAGTTTTAAATCTGTATCAATAAAAATAGAAGTTCTAATACCATTTTGTTGAAACTCTTGAATTACTTCTTTTAAATAAGATTGATGTTTTATGGTATCCCAACCAGCATTAGATGTAATAGCGTCTATTGCATCTGGTACAAGTGTAACTTGAGTTGGTTTTGTTTCTAACACCAAATCTATAAAAGACTGTATTGGATTTCCTTCAATATTATATTCTGTTTTAACCACAGAAACCAAATCTCTAGCATCTTGGTATTTTATATGTCTTTCGTCTGGTCTTGGATGAATTGTGATCCCTTGTCCACCAAAACTTTCAATATCTGCTGCGACTTTTAGTAAATTTGGCACATTTCCGCCACGAGAATTTCTTAAAGTTGCTATTTTATTAATATTAACACTTAACTTTGTCATCGTCTTAATTTAGACAACAAAGATAAATTATTAAATCATTTTATCCTATATTCGTAAAGCATGAATATTACAGACTATATACTAAATGAAATAAAGCCTTTAACCTTAAAAAGCAGTGTAAAGGCTGCACAAAAATTGTTCGATAATTTTCCAATAACACATTTTGCCGTCGTAGAAAATAACAAGATTTTAGGATGTTTTGCGCAAGACGACATACAAACAATAGAAAATAAATCTGACGAATTAGTTGGTTATGCACATTTGTTAAATTCTTTTTTTGCCGATGAAAAAGCAACAGTTTTAGAACTTTTAAAGATTTTTGCTGATAATGACACAACGATTATTCCGGTGCTTAATAAAGAAAAAGAATATATTGGTTATTACGATTTATGTGATGTTTTAGATGTTTTTTCTACAAGTCCTTTTATGATAGAAGACAGTGAAACTTTAATTATCCAAAAAAATGAAAATGATTATTCGATGAGCGAAGTATCGCAAATAGTAGAATCTAATGGTGGTAAATTATTAGGATTATATGTTTCTGAAAAAACTCAAGGCAATGTGCAAGTAACTTTAAAAATTAAAGCAGAAGATATCAATGAAGTTATGCATACCTTTAGACGTTATGACTATAAAATAATTTCTACACACGAAAACGATATTTATTTAGAAGATTTAAAAAATAGGTCTGATTATTTACAGAAATATCTTGAAATGTAATTTCTAAGAAATTATTAAAAAGAAACACAATTTAAAATATTAAATATTTTACAAGTTTGAAAAAAGTAGCAGTTTACGGCCAATCATATTCTATATCAGCAGAAAAAGAAATTCAAATTCTTTTAAAAATTTTAGAAGAAAATAATATCGAGTGCTTTATTGAAGAAAAGTTTTACAACTTGCTTGTAGAAGGAACAATTCTTGATAATAAATTCAAAACATTTTCTCATTTTAGAGATTTAGACAATTCTTTCGATTTGATGTTTACACTTGGCGGAGACGGTACAATTTTAAGAGCTGTAACCTACATTAGAGATTTAGACATTCCGCTTTTAGGTATTAACACCGGTCGATTAGGTTTTTTGGCAACCATCAATAAAAACACGATTAACGAAAGTGTAGAATTAATTTTAAAAGAAGAATACACTACCCAAGAAAGAACTCTTTTAGCTGTTAAAACAGCACCCGAAACAAAAGAATTTTCTGAACTTAATTTTGCTTTAAACGAAGTTACAATTGCCAGAAAAAACACGACTTCTATGATTGGTGTAACAACCAATCTTAATAACGAATACTTAACAAATTACTGGGCAGATGGTTTAATTATAGCAACGCCAACAGGTTCTACTGGTTACTCTTTAAGTTGCAATGGACCTGTGATTTCTCCGGATTCTAAAAACTTGGTAATTACGCCAATTGCGCCACACAATTTAAATGCAAGATCGATGGTAATTTCAGACCAAACTTCGATACAATTAGAAGTAGATTCAAGAGAAAAAGACTTTTTAATTTCATTAGATTCTAGAATTACAACAGTTTCCGAAAACACAAAAGTTTTTATAGAAAAAGCACCGTTCACCATAAAAAGTATCATTCCAAATAATCAATCTTTTTTACAAACTCTTAGAAGCAAATTACTTTGGGGAGAAGACACAAGAAACGCAACAAATCTTTAACGCACTAACTACAATAAAACCTAAAAAAAAAGGTTATTCAAAAAAGACTGAGTATTAACTTTATAAAGCAAATTGAAATTCCTATATTTGCTCGCTATTTTTTAGAATGAAAAAAAGTATTTTATTTATCGTATTTGTTAGCCTATCTGCAATAATGTTTGGGCAAGTGTATGAAATTGGTGTTTCTTTAGGAGGCACAAATTACGTTGGTGATGTTGGTAGAACCAATTACATATACCCTAATCAATTAGCAGGTAACGCTTTTTTTAAATATAATTATAATCCTAGAATTGCTTTTAAAGGCACACTTTCTTATTTACCGATTAAAGGAAATGATAAGAATGCAGATACAGACTTTAGAAGAAATAGAGGATTAAATTTTACAAATACAATAGGCGAAATTGCTTTAGGAATGGAGTTTAATTTTTATGAATATGATATTTCATCAGAAGATAAAACTTGGACACCATACATTTTAATTGAGCTTGCAGCATTTAATTACTCTTATATTAGAGAACAAACTACTGCAGGAGAAGATATTTTTGATAAAAAAACATCTTTTGCGATACCAATAGGTTTGGGCTTTAAGTCTAAATTAAGTGGTAATTTTGCATTTTCTATAGAAAGTAAATTTAGATATACTTTTGAAGATGATTTAGATTATCTAACAGAAGACAATTTAAATTACAATATAGAAGGTAATAGTAATGATTGGTATATGTTTACCGGAGTATCTTTAATTTATACTTTTGGTAGACCCGCTTGTTACACACAAGGATTTTAAAATATGGATAAAAAACTACGTATCGATTTACAAAGAGTTCCAAAACACGTTGCCATAATTATGGATGGCAATGGCCGATGGGCAAAAGGTAAAGGAATGAATAGGATTTTTGGTCATAGAAATGCACTTAACGCAGTAAGAGACTCTGTTGAAGCTGCAGCAGAAATCAAAATAGAAGCAATTACTTTATATGCTTTTTCTACAGAAAACTGGAACAGACCAAAGTTAGAAGTAGACTCATTAATGACTTTATTAGTTAATTCTTTAAAAAAGGAATTACCAACTTTTATGAAAAACGGAGTTAAGGTAAATGCTGTAGGATTGATAACAAGTCTTCCTAAAAAAGCACAAAAAGCTCTTAAAGAAGTATTTGAAGAGACAAAAAACAATTCTAGAATCGTATTAACTTTGGCTTTAAGTTATGGTTCTAGAGAAGAAATTGTTAATACAATTAAAAATATATCTAAAAAAGTTGTTAATAAAGAACTTAATTTAGAAGAAATAGATGAAAATACTATAAATAATCATTTATATACATTTAATTTGCCAGACGTTGATTTAATGATAAGAACTAGCGGAGAACAACGCATTAGTAACTTCTTATTGTGGCAGTTGGCATATGCCGAACTATATTTTACAGATGTACTTTGGCCAGATTTTAGAAAAGAGCATTTTTATGATGCAATTATAGATTACCAGAATAGAGAACGAAGATTTGGAAAAACAAGCGAACAAATTACAGAATAAATTTTTTATGAAATTATTTTCTGCAGCAATAGTGTTTACAGCACTATTTTCTACTTACAGCGCAAATGCTCAAGTTAAAAAAGATAGTATATCTATAATTAAAAAGGATACCATATCCACTAAAAAAGCTTCGTTCGTTAAAGGACAAGAATACATTTTAGGCGGTATTACTGTAACTGGTCTTCAAAAATTTAGCGAAGAAACAGTTCGAGTTTTTACAGGATTAAGATACGGGCAGACAATAAAGCTGCCAGGAGACAAGCTTACAAGTGCTATTAAAAAACTTTATGAAAGTGACCAATTTAGTGACGTAGATGTCTATTTAGCAAAAATTGATGGTAATACAGTATATCTGCAACTAGATGTACAAGAATTACCTCAGCTAAATCAAGTTAAAATAAACGGAATTAAGAAGTCTAAAGCCAAAGAACTTTTAAAAGAAACCGAATTAAAACTTGGTAAAATGGTAACAGACAACTTATTAGTTACCTCTAAAAATTATTTCAGAAAAAAATATACAGATAAAGGATTCTTAAAAACAAAAGTTTCTTTAGATGTTCAAAAAGATACTTCGGATATTAATATCGTAAACATGTCTGTGTTTATAGATAAAGGGAAAAAAATTAAAATTAAAGACATCAACTTTAATGGAAATGACGCTATTTCAGATAAAAAATTAAGAGGTGCTATGAAAAACACCAAAGAGAAATTTTTTGGTCGTTTCTGGAAAGGCTCTAAATATATAGAAGAAGATTATCAAGAAGATTTAGAAAGCATTTTAGATCTTTACAGCAGACAAGGTTATAGAGATGCTCGTATTTTAAAAGAAGGAATTTCTTGGAATGATGATAATACAATAGACATTAATATCGATTTAGAAGAAGGTAGACAATATCGCTTTGCAGAAATATTATTTGTTGGTAACAAAGAATATACAGACGAGCAATTACAGCAAGTCTTAAGGATTGAAAAAGGAGACATTTATAACGGTGCTGTTTTAAAAGAACGTGTTAGCGGAGACGGAAGCCCTACTTCTTTTGATATTTCTTCGGAATACCAAAACAATGGTTATTTATTCTCTCAAATTAATGCAGTAGAAACTAAAGTAGAAAACGATTCTATTACAGTAGAAATTAGAATTAGAGAAGACGAAAAAGCAAGAATTAAAAAGGTTACTGTTTCTGGTAATGACAAAACAAACGATCATGTAATTTTTAGAGAATTACGTGTAAAACCAGGAGATTTATTTAGTAGAAGAGAAATCATTAGATCTATTAGAGAAATAGGTCAGTTAGGATTTTTTGATCAAAATGTAACACCTGATGTAACGCCAAATTACGGAGATAAAACTACAGACATCAATTTTAACGTAATTGAAAAAGGTGGTAGTCAAATAGAATTACAAGGTGGTTATGGTGGTGGTTCTTTTATAGGAACACTAGGTTTATCTTTTAACAACTTCTCTATAAAAAACATTTTTAATAAAGAAGCTTACAAACCATTACCAACTGGTGACGGTCAAAAATTATCTTTAAGACTGCAATCTAGTAGAACTTTTAACACATATAGTTTTTCTTTTACAGAACCATGGTTTGGTGGTAAAACTCCAAAATCTTTATCATTTTCTATTTATCAATCAAATCAGTTTCAGTTAGACCCTCAAACTTTTGATGTAGACAGAAGTAGAAAACTAGGTATTACAGGTGCTTCTATTGGTTTAGGACAACGTTTAAAATGGCCAGATGATTTCTTTCAGTTATCACAGACAATTTCTTACCAAAGTTTTCAATTAAAAAATTATGGTTTTAGAGTTGGAGACAATGTTTTAGACAATGGTACATTAAATAACTTATCTTATAATATTAACTTAACAAGAAATTCTTCAGGACCAAGTTTAATTTTCCCAACTTACGGTTCAGAATTTTCTTTCGGAATTAAAGCGACACTTCCATATTCTTTATTTACAGATAAAGATTACAATCAACCAGATAATTTAACAGCAGAAGAGCAAAATGACTTTTTAGCAGATAAATATAAGTGGTTAGAATACTATAAATTAAATGCTAAAGGTAAATGGTATACTTCATTTACAGATAAATTAGTGTTGATGACGAATGCTGAAATGGGTTACTTAGGATTTTATAGTGATAAATTAGGTCAAACACCATTTGAACGTTACTTTGTTGGTGGAGACGGAATAGCTCAATTTCAGTTAGACGGTAGAGAAACAGTAGGTTTAAGAGGATATGAAAACAACAGATTATCTTCTATTTCTGGAGGTACCATTTATAATAAATTTCAATTAGAATTAAGGTATTCTATTACAGATTCACCATCTGCATCTATTTATACTTTAGGTTTCTTAGAAGCTGGTAACTCTTATGACAATTTTAGAACATTTAATCCGTTTAACGTAAAAAGGTCAGCTGGTTTAGGTGTAAGAATTTTTATGCCTGCATTTGGTTTATTAGGTATCGATTTTGCTCATGGGTTCGATCCATTACCTGGTCAAATAGAAAAATCTGGTTGGCAAACACATTTTATTATCGGAAGACAATTCTAAGAAAACTGTACATTTGTTAAGACTAAAGTTTTTTTGGCATGGTTTTTTCTAAATACTAAACGAATGAAAAAAATATTTTTATTTACAGTTCTTTTATTTACAGTTAGTATTTCTTGCGCTCAAAGAAATCAAATTATTGCCTACATAGATATGGAATACATTCTAGAAAATGTTCCTGAATATCTAGAAGCACAAAATACTTTAGACGAAAAAGTAGTAAAGTGGCGACAAAAATTAGATAAAGAAGCAAGATTTATTGAAGTACTAAAAACTGATTTAGCAAACGAAAAAGCTATTCTTACAAAAGATCTTATAGAAGAAAAAGAAGAAGAAATAGCATTAAAACAAGACGAATTAAGAAGATTAGAATCTTTGTATTTTGGACCTAAAGGTGATATGTTTTTATTAAGAAAACAATTAGTAAAACCTATACAAGACCAAGTTTACAATGCAATACAAAGTATTTCTGCTAGAAAAAAATACGATTTTGTTTTTGATAAATCTAGTGAATTAGTAATGCTATATTCAAATAAAAAATACGATATTAGCGACCTCGTTTTAGCAACTATTGATAGAACAAGGTTAGTAGATCAAAAAAATGCTAAAAAGAAACAAGCAAGTGCGCCAAAAGAATTAACAGATAAACAAAAAACTGCAATAGCTAAAAAAGAAGCAGTAATTGCAAAAAAACTATCTGATAAAGAAGCAAAGCAAAAATTAGCAGAAGAGAGAAGACAAGCACTGTTAAAGAAAAGAGACGAAAAAAGAGAGTTGCTTAGAAAAAAGAAAGAAGCGCTTAGAAAGAAAAAAGAAGACGCAAAGAAAGAGCAAGAAAAACAAGAGAATAATAATTAAATTAAAAACAAGAATGAAAAATTTTAAAACATTACTATTAATTGCTGTATTTACTTTAGGAGTAGCTGGTGTTGCGAATGCACAAAAAATAGGTCATGTAGATTACCAAAGAGTTATAGATAATATGCCAGAAACAAGAGCATTATCTACTACTTTAGAAAAATTAGGTAAATCGTACCAAAATGAAATTGAAGGTTTAAAGAAAAAGTTAGAAGCTAAAGTTCAAAAATATACTGCTGAGCAAGCAACACAAACAGAAGCTACTAACAAGCAAAGAGCACAAGAAGTACAAGTAGACAAGGCAAGATTTGATCAAGCACAACAAGCTGCTTACCAAGAAATGCAAAAGAAACAAGCAGATGGTTTAAAGCCAATTGTAGAAAAAGCTGAAAAAGCAATTGAATCTGCTGCTGCATCTAAAGGAATTTTATATGTTCTTGATGCTAAAAGTTTAATCGTAAAAAAAGGAGAAGATTTATATAGCGCTGTAAAAGCTAAATTAGGTTTATTAAAAGATTTACCAAAGCCACAACAAGCAAGACAATAATTTCTACTTTTTAAATTATATAAGAAACCTACTTTTTTAAGTAGGTTTTTTTATTTTTACGCATATGATATCTAACAATAATTCTATTGGTTTTTTTGATTCTGGTGTTGGTGGCACATCAATATTAAAAGAAGTGATAACGCTTTTGCCTTTTGAAAACACAATCTACCTTTCTGATAGTAAAAATGCCCCTTATGGTCAAAAGACTAAAGAAGAAATTATTGCATTGTGTATTAAAAATACTGAATTTTTATTAGCTAAAAATTGTAAAATAATTGTTGTTGCTTGTAATACTGCCACAACAAATGCAATTGATTTTTTAAGAGAAAAATATGCAATTCCTTTTATAGGAATAGAACCCGCTATAAAACCAGCTGCTTTAATTACAAAAACTAAAATTATAGGAATTTTAGCAACAAAAGGAACGCTAAACAGCTATTTATTTGAAAAAACATCTAAAACTATATCTAAAGATATTACGATTAAAGAAACGATAGGTAAAGGACTTGTAGAACTAATTGAAGCTGGAAAATTACATTCAGAAGAAATGAATGATTTACTTATTCAATACCTGAACCCTATGATTAAAAATGATATCGATTTTTTGGTGCTTGGTTGTACTCATTATCCATATTTAATACCTCAAATTAGAAAAATTGTAGGATCTAAAATTAAAATTATAGATTCTGGCGAAGCAGTTGCCAAACAAACGAAAGCTATCTTAGAGAAAAACAATCTAATTAAAAAAGATGCTAAAAAAGCATCCCATATTATTTACATCAACAAAGATAAGACTGCATTAAAGAATTTAATTGTTGATGATGGTATAGAAGTAATAGAAAAAGATTTCTAAAAGCTACCGTAACTTGCATTTATATTAGGGCAAGCTGCACCTCTTGGTTCTCTTGTCCATAAGTTAAAACCTATAGAAATTTGATGAAATCCATTCTCTGCGAATAATACATCGTTTAATTGCTTTGTATGCGTGTAAGAAAACATCAAATTCTTATAATTTACACCAATTAAAGGCGAGATGTAAGAAGAGTTATCTTCGCTACTTGCATCAAAATTTCTTCTATAAGATAGTGCTGCCCAAAATTGCGTGTTTTTAAAAGTTTTGTAAGCTTTAAAATTTAGATCTGCAATTCTTTCTTTAGTTCCTTCTCTTATTTGCAACATTACAGAAGGTTCAAATTGTACAAATCTTTCTTGTCCGAAATAATAACCAACGGATAAAATATAATTTCTTAAATCTAAAGGTTCTTGAACATTCAAATTGTTTTTTGCCGTTAAGAATAAGTTTTTAACTGTAAAATAAGAAGACAAACCTCCTCTGTGATAAGCCAAACTAAAATCTGCATTATAGTAACTTGTACTTTCTATAATTTGACTAACAACACCTGGTCTATCTCCAGAAAATGTTCTTTGATCTGATTGGTTTTGTACAAAAGAAAAAGCCAAACCAAAAGATAATTGCTGAAACATACTACTTGTACTAATTGGTAAATGATAAGCATAAGCACCTTGTAAACCTTGCTGAGAGTGAAATCCGTTTTTATCATTAAATAAAACCAAACCATAACCAGCATTAGATTCTTCGCCAAATTTGGTATGAAAACTTACCGTTTGTAATGCAGGTGCATTTGGTACACCAATCCATTGTTGTCTTGCAGTTAATCTTAATTTACTAGAATTACCAATACCTGCTGCAGAAGGGTGTACTAAAAAAACATTATCTGATAAGTAATCTGTATAAATTGGTAACGTCTCTTGTGCTTGGTTTTTTATTGAAAATAGAACAATAAATAAAAGACAGATTTTAATACTTGTAAACTTCATTAAGCCAATAGCGTTTTTTAAGAAAATCAAATATATTATAAAAATCTTTAAGAATTCTTTGTTCTAATAAGTTTTAACACAGTTAAAAATAAAAAATAATAGTTGTTCTTTAGAAATTATTCAAATATTTAGTGGCAACTTGTATTATTAGAAACAATGTCTAAAATTGGTTTTGGTGATACATACGGAATGCCTAAGCCAAGACCTCTAACAATAAATAATAAACCTATAAAAACAACAACATAAGGTATTGCTTTCTGAATTGATTTCTTTAAACTTCTTTTTGCAAAGTTTCCTAAGAAAACAACAGAGGTCATTAACGGCACTGTACCCAAACCAAATAAAAACATATACAGACCGCCTTCTAAAGCATTTTTAGTTGCCAAAGCACCAAATAAAGCCATATAAACTAATCCGCAAGGTAGAAATCCATTAAGAAAACCTATTGTAAAAAAAGTATCGTTTCTTTTCTTTTTTAGCTCTTTACCTAAAGTATTTTTTAGATGCGCCAATAAAGTGTTTACTTTTTTAGAAAATTTAATTTTATGAAAAAGCTTTGGAAATAGAATAAATAAAATCATAAGTACACCAACAATAATTGATATTTGCTGTTGAAATCCGAAGAAATAAAAACCTTTACCCAACAGTCCAAACAAAAAACCAATTAATGCATATGTTAATAATCTACCTAAATGATAAATCATAACCTGCAGAAAACCTTTGGTTTTATTTTGCCTATCTATTGGTAACATAAATGCTATTGGCCCACACATACCAATGCAATGAAAGCTACCCAATAAACCAAAAATTAGTGCAGATATTAACATTAATATTCTATTTCTTGTTTTACTAAATATTCTTTATCATTGTATTTGAAAGCAACACTAATGTTCCATCGACCACCTAACAAACGTTTCTCAGGCACGAGCAAATATGAATTAGAAATCGAAATAGGAATTTCGAAATCTAATTGTTTATTAGATGGTCTGTATAGGAACACTTTTCCTTGAATCTTTTTAGGATTAAATATTGCAGGAAATATTACTTTTAAATCATTATTAAATTTTAAAATCTTTACGTTCTCTTCTAAATTATTTGCATTTTGTGTTGCATTAATTTCATTTTGAAAACCCAATTCTTTTTGGTAATATTTTTCTGTTACTAAATCATGGCTGTAAGAATTATTAGTACTCATAGTTATTACGAAGTACAAAATAAACCCCATAAAAGCCACAATTGCAATTACAATACCCGTTCCCCAATTAAATTTCATAATCTTATTATTTATAACTTCTAGGTCCTAAAAAACTAGACTTAGCCGTTTCTATTAATTTTCCTTTGGTGTAAACGCCAATTTCTAGCTTGTCTTTATCACCTTTTAAAGCTGCTTGATTAATTTCGATAAACAAAGTACCTTCTGCTAAACCCTGTTTTGGTACTACAAAGTTTTTGTTAGAGACTAATTTTATTTCTCCTTTATGAGATAACAATTTGTAGCTAACATCTGTAATATCTTTTGTTGTTTTATTTATCACCTTAAACGTATAAACGTTGCTGATGATATTATTTTCTTTATGCTGATATAATTGCCCTGGTAGCCTTAAAATTCTTGCCTCTACGTCGTTTCTTAGAAATAGCATACCAATTAAAATACCTGTTAAAATTAACAGAACTGCAGAATATCCTTTCATTCTAGCTGTAAACTGAAAAGGTTTTTTCTTTGCAATGTTATCTTCACTTGCATATCTAATTAATCCTTTAGGTAAACCAACATTCTCCATCATATGATCGCATTCATCTATACAAGCTGTACAATTAACGCATTCTAACTGTGTACCGTTTCTTATATCTATACCTGTAGGACAAACAACTACACATTGTTTACAATCGATACAATCTCCTTTACCTAAAGCATTTCTATTTTCATTTTTTCTGAATTTTGCACGACCGTTTTCTCCTTCGCCTCTCTTATAATCATAGGTGACATTAATTGTTTTATTATCTAACAATACACCTTGTAATCTACCATAAGGGCAAGCAATTATGCAGACTTGCTCTCTAAACCAAGCAAACACAAAATAGAATACACAGGTAAAAATTGTTAATGAAATTAATGTACTAATATTATCTAAAGGATTACCAGTTATGTAATTTATTAGTGTATCTCCACCAATTAAATATGCTAAAAATACATTTGCGATTAAAAAAGAAATTATAAAAAACACAAACCATTTTAAGAGTCTTTTTCTAATTTTCTCTGCATTCCAAGGTTGTTTATCTAAACGGATTTGTTTTCCTCGATCACCATCAATCCAATATTCTATTTTTCTAAAAACCATTTCGAGAAATATGGTTTGCGGACAAATCCATCCGCAGAAAATACGACCAAAAACAACCGTAAAGAGAATTACAAAAACAACACCAACAATCATTGAAATAACTAATAAATGAAAGTCTTGTGGCCAAAAAGGAAATCCGAAAATATTAAATTTTCTTTCTAACACATTAAACAATAAAAATTGGTTGCCTTTAATTTTTATAAAAGGTGCAGATAATAAAAAAAGCAATAAAAAATAACTAACGTAAGTTCTGTATTTATAGAAAAATCCGCTTGGTTTTTTAGGAAATACCCAAGAACGCTTTCCCTCATTATTAACAGTCGCAATACTATCTCTAAAATACTCGTTCTTGGGCTTATCCATAAAAATTAACTATTAAATTACTTTTCCTTTTTCTGTATTATTCTTCTGTCCAGATTTCTCCTTGTGGTGCTTTAGCAACAGCAGGTGTTGTACCTTGAAGGGTTAGAACATAACTTGCTACTTTTGCAATATCTGCAGTTTTTAATGTTTTATCCCAAGCAATCATTCCTTTACCATCTCTACCACCATTAGAAATAGTTGCAAAGACATTTTTAATTCCTCCACCTAAAATCCAATATTCATCTGTTAAATTTGGTCCAATAGAACCTCCACCATCTTTTTGATGACAAGAAGCACAGTTTAAATTAAACACTGCTCTACCTCTACTTAAATCTTTAGCATCTGTTAAAAGTGTTACATTTTCTGCTGTAATTAAATCTTTAGCCGTGGCTTTGTATTTGTTTAACGCTGCTTTTGCTTCTGCAACCGCCTTATTATATTCTACAACCTGATTATCTCCATCTAAAACTTCGAATCTTACTAAATAAACAACCGCGAAAATTATGGTTGCATAAAACATATAAATCCACCATGGCGGAAGCGAATTATCTAATTCTCTAATTCCGTCGTAATCATGATCTAAAACTATTTCTTGCTCTTCTTCTATTGCTTTTGCTTTGGTCCAAGATTTTAATAATTTTTGAATCCAAGCGTTGCTTGGTTCTGGCACAATACCATCTTTTTCGTTTTGCAGTTCTGTAGCTCTTTTAATTGCTAAAACATTAACAACTTCTTTTAAAACAACTACTAAAACAAAACCAATTAAGGCCAACCAAACCAGCGGATTCTCGTAAAAACTAAATGGGTTTTCGTACACCATAAACGATTTTGCAAGCGTTATAAACGTAACAATTACAAAAATTACATATACTGTAGATTGAAATGATTTTTTCATTTTTTTACTTTTTAGTTATCTAATGGTATACTACTTACTTTACTGATGTACTCTTTTTTGGCTGTAAAAACCCACCAAAATAAGGCAACAAAAAAAGTAAAAAATATAAGTAATGATATCATTGGGTAAATTTCTATACCGGTTATGCTCTCTAAATGTCCTTTTAAAAATTTAAACATAATTTCTATTTTTTAGTAGGTTTTTGTTCGTCTTTAACTTTTATATCTGTACCTAAACGTTGTATGTAAGCTATAATCGCTACAATTTCTCTGTTTTTCATTTCTATAAAAGCTTCGCCATTATCTTTTGCATATTTTTTATCAGCTTCATAAGTTTTTGCAAAATCCGGGTCTGAATATAGATTTTCTTCAATCTGTGTACCTTGAGCTAACATATTAGCTTGCGCATTTGAAATTTCTTCATCAGTATATGGTACACCTAATGTTACCATTGCTTTCATTTTATTTTCTGTATTCGATTTATCTAGCTCGTTTCTTACCAGCCATTTATATGCAGGCATTATAGAACCTTCGGATGTACTTTGTGGATCGTACATATGATTAAGGTGCCAACTATCGTTATACTTCTGCCCTATTCTATGTAAATCTGGCCCAGTACGTTTACTTCCCCATAAAAAAGGATGATCGTACACAAATTCACCTGCTTTAGAATACTCTCCATAACGTTCTACTTCACTTCTAAAAGGTCTTACCATTTGCGAGTGACAGCCAACACAACCTTCTCTTATGTAAAGATCTCTACCTTCTAATTCTAATGGTGTATAAGGTTTTACACTGCTAATTGTTGGTATATTAGATTTTACTAATAAAGTTGGTATAATTTGTACAATACCTCCAATTAAAATAGCTACGGTAGCATATAATGTTAATTTAATTGGTTTTCTTTCAATCCAAGTATGCCATCCTTCTCCTTTTGTTCTGTATTTAGAAACCTTTGTTAAAGCTGGGGCTTCTGCTAATTCGTCTGTAACGCCAACACCTGCTTTTACAGTTCTAACAACGTTGTACAACATTACAATTGCACCTACAATAAATAAAGATCCTCCTATAGCACGCATCCAATACATTGGTATAATTTCGTTGACAGTTTCTAGGAAGTTTCCGTAAGTTAATTTTCCGTCCGGATTAAATTGTTTCCACATAGAAGCTTGTACAAAACCTGCTACATACATTGGTAAAGTGTACATTATTATACCTAGAGTACCAATCCAGAAATGGAAATTTGCCAAACCTGTTGAGTATAATTTAGTTTTAAACATTCTAGGAATTAACCAATACAACATTCCGAAAGTAAAAAACCCATTCCAAGCTAATGCGCCAACATGTACGTGTGCAATAATCCAATCAGAAAAATGTGCAATTGCATTAACATTTTTTAGAGAAAGCATCGGACCTTCAAAAGTTGCCATACCATAACCCGTAATTGCAACTACCATAAACTTTAAAACAGGGTCTGTTCTTACTTTATCCCAAGCTCCTCTTAATGTTAGCAGTCCGTTTATCATTCCACCCCAAGAAGGCGCTATTAACATTACAGAAAATGCAACACCTAAGTTTTGTGCCCAATCTGGTAATGAAGTGTATAATAAATGGTGTGGTCCTGCCCAGATATAAATAAATATTAAAGACCAAAAGTGAACAATAGATAATCTATAAGAATACACAGGTCTGTTTGCAGCCTTTGGAACAAAATAATACATCAATCCTAAAAACGGAGTTGTTAAAAAGAAAGCAACTGCATTGTGACCATACCACCATTGCACCAAAGCATCTTGTACACCTGCATACACAGAATAAGACTTTAAAAAACCTACTGGTAATGCCAAACTATTAAAAATATGTAAAACAGCTACGGTAACAAAAGTTCCTAAATAAAACCAAATTGCAACATATAAATGTCTTTGTCTTCTTTGTAGAATAGTCCAGATCATGTTTACACCAAAAGCAACCCAAACTAAAGCTATTGCAATATCTATTGGCCACTCTAATTCTGCATATTCTTTAGACGAAGTATAACCTAATGGCAATGTAATTGCGGCAGCTACAATAATTGCTTGCCAACCCCAAAAGTTAAAATTACTTAAAAAGTTACTTGCCATTCTTGCTTTTAACAAACGTTGTAAAGAGTAATAAACACCTGCAAAAATTGCATTACCTACAAAGGCAAAAATTACTGCATTTGTATGTAAAGGTCTTAAACGCCCAAAACTTAACCACGAAATTCCGTCTGTTACGTTTGGGAATAAAAACATAAACGCTAGCAATAAACCTACAGAGAATCCTACAATTCCCCAAAGTAATGTTGCGTAGATGAATTTTTTTACGATTTTATTATCGTAATAAAATTGTTGCATTTCCATAATTTAAAATTTAGTCTAAAGTTGATTTTTCTTGTTTTTTTATAATTAGTTCATCATCAAAAAGCATGCGTACAGAAGGTGTGTACGAATCATCGTATTGCCCTTTTTTAACTGAATAAATAAATGCTATAAAAAATATTAATGCCACTAAAATACTTAGTGTAAGTAGTAAATATATTACGCTCATATCTTGCCTGATAATTGATACAACAAAAATAATATTGATACATTTCTTAAAATATGACATTTGTCATGTTTAAAATTTATCTTTAAATTGTCATAGAAAATAATTGTGTTTTTGGTTTGTTTTTTAACAGATGCACATCAAAAGCCATACAAATATTTCTAACGAAAGGTCTTGCTTCTTCTGGCACAGAAAGTGAATTTTCTTTAATTACAACTAAACCATCATTCTCCATTTCTTTAAGTAAAATCAAATGGTTTTCTATATTTTTAATTTTCATGGCATCTTCTTGCCAAGAAGTAGAAAAATGACACATAATATTTAAAATATGTTTTCTTATAATTCTATCTTCTTCGGATAAAAGGTGTCCTCTAAAAATTGGAATTTCGCCAGAGTTTACTATTTGCTGATATTCTTTTACAGTTTTTACATTTTGCGCAAATGCATACCAAGAATCTGAAATTGCAGACATACCTAAACCAACCATTAATTGTGTTTTATTAGCGGTATACCCCATAAAGTTTCTGTGCAATGTTTTATCTACTGATGCTTTGTATAAACTATCTGTTTTTAAAGCAAAATGATCCATACCAATTTCTACATAGCCTAAAGCAGCAAAAAGTTCTTTACCTATTTCATACAGTTCTCTTTTTTCTTCGTTTGCAGGTAAATCATTTTCATTAAAACCTCTTTGCCCTACTCCTTTTACCCAAGGTACATGTGCGTAACTGTAAAAAGAAATTCTATCGGGTTGCAACTCTTTGGTTTTATTAATGGTATCAATTACGTTTTCTTTGGTTTGAAAAGGCAATCCGAAAATTAAATCGTGACTAACAGATGTATACCCAATTTCACGAGACCAATTTGTAACATTTTCTACCTCTACAAACGGCTGAATTCTATGAATTGCTTTCTGAACTTTTTCATTATAATCTTGCACACCAAAACTTACCCTTCTAAAACCACAATTATATAAAGTTTGTAGTTGCTCTTTTGTAGTGTTACTTGGATGTCCTTCGAAACTAAATTCTGCATTTTGATGTTTTTTAGAAATTGAAAAAACACCATCCATTAAATATTCTAAATTTTCTTTCGAAAAAAAAGTTGGTGTTCCGCCACCTAAGTGCAACTCTTTAATTATTGGCGTTTCATCAACCAAAGCAACATACAACTTCCATTCTTTTAAAACAGTTTCTATGTATTCTTCTTCTACTTCATGACGTTTCGTAATGTGCTTATGACACGCACAAAAAGTACATAAACTCTCGCAAAATGGTAAATGAATGTAAATACTTATTCCTTCGGATGAGTTGCTTTCTTTGAAAGAAGTTTTAAAGGAATTGATCCAAACATTTTTATCGATTCCGGCTTTGTTCCAAAAAGGAACTGTTGGGTAACTTGTATATCTAGGACCCGGAATATTATATTTCTGAATTAAAGAATTTTGCATATTATTTTATTTTTTTACCCAAAATATTGGTAGAAATTGTTGTAAAGATTACGATACTAATAGAACTTAAAGGCATTAAAATAGCTGCAATAACGGGCATCAAATTACCTGTAATTGCAAAACCCAAACCAATTAAATTGTAACATAAAGACAGTAAAAAGCTATACTTTATAATTTTAATAGCCTTTTTAGATGCGTTAATAAACGTTGCTATTTTAGAGAATTTTGATGCATCCAAAATTCCGTCGCAAGCAGGTGAAAAAACATTGATATTTTCTGATAAAGCAATACCTACATCACTTTGTGCCAAAGCGCCAGCATCATTTAAACCATCACCAATCATAGCCACTTTTTTGTTTTCTTTTTGAAGCTGTGCTATAACATTTAATTTATCTTCTGGCTTTTGGTTGAATAAAAGCGTGGTTTCTTTTGGTAGATTTTGTTCTAAGTACGACTTCTCTCCCTCATTATCTCCAGAAACCACAGATAAACTAAATTTATCTTTTAAAGATTTAAATAATCCATTTACTCCTTTTCTGTAAGAGTTTTTAAAAGTAAACTTCCCCTTATAAACGCCATTAAAACTGATATAAATTGCTGTATCTAAATTAGAAGACTCACTAGAATTTAACACGAAATTAGAAGATCCTAATTTTAAAATTTCGTTATTATAAGTTGCTATAATTCCTTTACCAATAACCTCATCATACTTAGAAATTGGTAAAGATTCTAACGTAGAAAATGTATTGTATAAAGTTCTACTTAACGGATGATTAGAAGATCTTAAAGCGCTTTTTAAAATTCTATTTTCAAGAGTATTTAACTTAATACCATCATAAGAAATTGTATTTTCTTTGTGCGTTGTTAATGTACCTGTTTTATCAAAAATTATTGAATCTATATTTGCCAATTGCTCTATTACAGTGGCATTTTTTAAATAGAATTTTTGTTTACCAAAAATGCGCAACATATTTCCTAAAGTAAATGGCGCCGCTAATGCTATTGCACAAGGACAAGCAATTATTAAAACTGCCGTAAAAACGTTTAATGCTTTGTTTACATCTATAAATAACCAAAATAATGTTGCTGTAAACGCAATTGCCAAAACTGCAATTGTAAAATTTTTACTAATGCTATCTGTTATTGTTTTAAAATGCGACTTGTGCTCTTTTTGAAAAACATCGTTACTCCATAATTGAGTTAAATAACTTTGCGAAACCGATGCTAAAACTTCCATTTCTATGCTTCCAGAAAGTTGTTTACCACCTGCAAAAAGTTTATCCCCAGATTTTTTTGAAACCGCTTCTGCTTCTCCAGTAACAAAACTATAATCAATATCTGCATTTCCGTTTATTAAAATTCCGTCTACAGGTATCAATTCTTCATTTCTAATTAATAGTCGATCACCTTTTTCAACGTCGTAAATCTGTACGGTTTCTTCTTGATTATCCTTAGTCATTTTTGTGACCGCAATAGGAAAATACGATTTGTAATCACGTTCAAAAGACAAGAAATTGTAAGTTTTTTGCTGAAAAAATTTACCTAATAGCAAAAAGAACACCAAGCCGGTTAAACTATCAAAAAAACCGGTTCCTAAATCGAAAATTATTTCTACAGAACTTCTAATAAATAACACCGAAATACCCAATGCTATCGGCACATCAATATTTAAGATTTTAGATCGTAAACCTTTATAAGCAGAAATAAAATAATCCTTACCTGCATAAAAAACTACAGGTAACGAAAAGAAAAACATTAACCATCTAAAAATGTTCTTATACTTTTCTATCCAAAAACCATCGACTTCGAAATACTCCGGAAAAGATAAAAACATTACGTTCCCGAATGCAAAACCAGCTATACCTAGTTTGTAAATTAGACTTCTATCAACTGCTTTTTTTCCGCTTTCATAATCTTCTAAACTTATGTAAGGCTCGTAACCAATTGCACTTAATAATAGCACAATTTCTTTAATTGTTGTTTTAGCAGAATTGTATGTAACTCTAACTTTTTTCTTCGGAAAATCTACTTGAGATGCACTAACGTATTCATTTAATTTATGTAGATTTTCTAGAACCCAAATACAAGAACTACAATGAATATGTGGTATGTAAAGTGTTACTATTTCGATATTTGCATCAGAAAAATCTAATAATTTTGTTGCAATTTCTTTAGAATCTAAAAAATCGTATTTGCCTTTAATTTCTAAAGGAATTGCCCCAGGATTGTCTTGAAAATTATAATAACACGTTAAATCGTTTTCAGAAAAAATCTCATAAACAGTTTTGCAACCGTTACAACAGAAACTTTTATCATCAAACGTAATTAAACTATCATTACAAGAATCGCCACAGTGATAACATTGTGTAGAATTCATATTTACTCTTTTGCCTACTGCAAATTTCTAATAAGAGTGTCTTTTAAAATATGATATTTATCAGGTTTTTACTATTTTTGATTTTATCTAAAACATTTTTAACATGAGCAAATGTGAACAATGTATTGTTCGACAGTTTAATTCTTTAAAACATCTTTCTAAAGAAGAATTGTTAAGAATGTCTAATTGCAAAACTTCTAAAATTATAAAAAAAGGTGAAATCCTATTTGATGAAGGCGAACATATTAATGGTGTTTTTTGCATTAAAGATGGTGTTTGCAAGGTTTCTAAAATGAGCGATAACGGTAGAAATCAAATTGTAAGCTTAATACAAAAAGGTGATTTATTAGGTGAACGCAGTTTAATTTCTGAAGAAGTTTCTAACCTAAAAGCTGTAGCTTTAAATGATATGGAAATTTGTTTTATTCCGAAAGATGAAATTATTCGAGATTTAGAGAAAAACAATAATTTTACAATGAGTGTTTTAAAAGATATGGCCAATTCTTTAAAAACAGCAGACAATTTAATTGTAGATATGGCTCAAAAAACAGTAAAACAACGTTTAGCAGAAACACTTTTACATTTAGAGGCTAAATTTGGTATAAATGCAGACAATAATATTAACATACAGCTCTCTAGAGAAGATATAGCAAATATTATTGGCACAGCAACAGAATCTGCAATTCGATTACTTTCTGATCTTAAGAAGAAAAACGTTATCGAATTTAAAGGCAAAGACATTAAAATTTTAGACAAAATAACCTTAGAAAAAATGGTTACTGGTTTTTAATTCTTTTTAAAAAGAATAACCAATTGCAAAATTAAATACAGGTTCATCTACTCTAAAATCCCAACGCTTGCCTTCTTGTAATGCCGGATCATGAAATGGCGCTGCCAAATCAAAACGAATTACAAAACCTTGCACATCTACACGAACACCAACACCTGCACCCATTCCTAATTCGTTTATAAAATTTGATGTAAACTTATCTTTACCTGCAGTACCAAAATCTGGATTTGCTTTAGAATTCCACACATTTCCAGCATCAGCAAATACTGCTCCTTTAAAAAACGAAAAGATTGGGAAACGATATTCTAAATTTGCTTCTAAACGAATATTACCAGTTTTATCGAAAAAATTACTTGTCGTATCTGTGTTATCTGCAACATCATTTTCATTATACGTTCCTGGCCCTAAAGATCGAATATTAAAAGCTCTAACACTATATGGGCCACCAGCATAATATTGTTTTACAAACGGAACAACATCAGAATTACCATATGCATAACCATAACCAGCAAACAATCTCGCTGCAATAGTTTGGTTTTTATTTGCACCAAAATTGTAATGATATCTTGCATCAAAATCTGCTTTTGCATATTGTGCATATTGCAAACCTAAAAACTCTTTAGTACCATTTGTTTCATTTTCTTTTGCTAATAAACTTATAGAATTCCCTGCTATATCTAATGTAGAGTTTAAGTAAAATTGATGTGTTTTAGCGTTGTTTAGCATTTCATTATAAGTAAACGAAAATGTTAATCCGCTTATAAATTGTTGCTCAAAACTTTGCTCTAGAAAAGAGTTATCGTCTAAAATCTGCTGAAACTCATCCGTAGTATTTGACAATCTTGTATAATTTACAGAAATAGGGTTTAACTCGTAAGTAATATATTTATTTGCATTCCAAACATAACCAAAAAGTGCACTACCAGATAAAAGAGTATATAATTTACTTCTATTTAAATACGTAACTCCTAAACTTGTTTTTGTTTTAGGTACAGAATATTCAAAAAAATCTTCGTTTATAGAAAAAGGGGCAATAACTCTCGGAAAAATTAATTCAGTTTTTAAACCTAATTCTAAACTACTTAGCCCAGAATTTTCTCCACTAGAAACTTGCGTTTCATAACCAAAGTTTGTGCTTATGTTTAATGTTTCTCCTCCTTTAAAAAGATTTCTATTACTGTATGTTAAAGAAAGCTCTGGGCCTGCAAAATTATTAGATTTTGTAACCGCTTGCAATTCTGCTCTTATAGCTCTTTTTGTTAACGGAGATAAAAATATATTAGCTTCTAAAACACCTAAACTATCTGTTTCTAAACTTTCTAATTCTTTATACTGAATGTTTACATACTTGTAAGCACCAATAGAAGACAAGCGTCTTGCTGTATGTTTAGAGGTTAACGGATTGTATTTTTCCCCTTCTTTTATTGTAATAAAATCATCTAAATACTTTGGTTTAAAAAACACAGAATCTTGATAATAACTTCTATTATCAAACCTTGTTTCTTTAACATTTGTAGAATCTTTTAAATTAAAATTAGGGTAAATATTTATTTTTTTAACTTGATACGGAATTGTAGCTTTTTCTGGTACTTTAGCTTTCAATTTTAAAAACAAATCGAATCTTTTGTTTTTGTATTGATTTGTATCTGCTTCAAAAATTAAAAAACTCGGATTAAAATTATAATAACCTCTTTGTTTTAATTCGGTATCTAAACGTTGTCTTTCTAACTTTAAATTTGCCAAATCGAAACGCATGTTTTCTGGAAATGGAGATGCTTTTGTTAAATCTTTTATCTCTTGATAAATAGGACTTTCTATACTGTCTATTTGATAACTCGCCATTTTATATGGCGCCGGTACTTTTAACTTATAAACTATACTCGCTTTTTTATCTTTTTCATTAAAAAAAGAACTTGCGCTGCTGTAGAAAAAACCATGATTTTCTAATCTGTTTTTTAGTATTTCTGTAACTTCTAATTCATTTACATCACTTTGATAAATTGGTTCTTCTCCAAATCTTTTAAACAACCATTTATTTATAAAATTAGGATGCTCTTTCTGATTTTTATAATAGTAGTACAAACCTAAATAAGCTCCCAAAAACTTAGAATTTGGTTCTGGTCTTAACACTGTATTTAAATCTTCTTTTAAATTGGTAGTATTTTCTACGGCAGAATCTACTTCCATTTCGATTTTTGCACCAGTGTATAAACGCTCGTCTTCTGGTATGTATTTTTGAATACTACAAGAATATAGAATTGTACCAAAAAGTACTGCAATCAATAAGTATTTTACAATTTTAATCAAAATTTAATTCTTTTTATTAACAGATTCTTTAGCTGATTTTGGTTGATTCTTCTCTTCTTTCGATTTTTCTCTTTTTGATGAATTTTTATCTGAATTTGATCCTAAAAGTGCTTTCCATAGCTCTTGAAACTCATTGAATTCTTGCGTAAAAATTAACCCGATTCCGCTAACAATAGTTTGACCATCAATTACATTTTCGAATTCACTTTTTCTAAATCCTTTTAAACGATATCTACCATCTTCTGTTATTTTATATTCTAAACTAACATTACCAATTAACGGAGTTTGCTTGCCAGTTGTACTACTTCCTTGTATATCAATTTCGCTACCAACTCTAACCGTTAACCTTTCGTTAAACAACTGTTTTTGTGCAGCAACATCCAATTGAGTTCGGTCTGTTGGTGCATCACCTTGATAATCTGTAAAACTATTTAAACCAAAGTCTAATTCTATACCCGATTTACCCAAAAGTTTATCAGAAAAAGTATTTAATTGTTCTGAAACTGCATCGTTTAAATTGTTTCTTGCTATGGATGCAAAACCTCCAAAACTACCATCGCTACCAGCATCAGGATAAAATCTATTTAGTACTAATAACGAAAAAACCTGTTTGTTCAATTCTTCTTCTTGTTGCTTAATTTGCTGAACTCTACCATAAACTTGTCCGCCAATAGCACCTTGTTCTTCTTCTGGCATACTCAAATCAAAAGATATTTTTGGTTGTAACAATTCGCCATCTATATTTAGATACACCTGAAAAGGCAACACTTGTTTATACTTATTTTTTACTGATGCATCTTCATTTGAGATCTGAGCTGCCATTAAAGAAGATGCAGACGTTTCTAATTTATAAATGGCACTTACATCTAATTTCGCATCAAAAGGATCGCCAGACCAAGTAACTCTTCCGCCAGGAGCAAGTAAGAATTTTCTATTGACTAAATTGTATAATGTTAGCTCGTAATGCCCACTTGCTACTTGATACGCGCCCGTAAATGAAATTCTGCCATTTGGCACCATAGTAAAAAGGAAATCTCCTTCTCCAGAAACTTTAAAATTATCGCCAGTGTCTTCATTTATAATAATGGTAACTACAGCTTCTTTGTTAATTTTTAATTGAGAAGAAATATCAAACCCGCTAATTACTGCCGATTGTTCTTCTGTTTGCGTTAAAATAGCATCCGGATTTTTTCGATTTACAAAAGCCACAACACCATCTCTTTCTTCTACATTTGCATACGTAGATGGCATTACATAAGTTACATCTGTATCTTTACCAAGTGTAAAGTTGGCATTTACTTTTGGTATTTGTAAATCGCCAGTTAATGTTGCATTGGTGTTAAAAGTAACTTTACCGTACAAATCTGGATTGTCTTTTTGTGTTGCATTTAAAATTCTAAAGTTTTCTGCTTTTAATTTTAAATCGAATTCTGGATTTATAAAACTTTCTGTTTTAATATCCCCAGAAAGCGTTAATGCATTGTTTTTAGCATCCAAAACTGTAAAATTGGCCATCGAAATACCCGAATTATCTACAGTTAATTGCTCTTCTTTTAACGTAAATTTTGTATTTAACTTGGTAATATTAAAAACAGCATTATTAAACGTTAAACTACCATTGTATTTAGGTTTATTGGTTGTACCAGTAACTTTAAACTCTCCTGTAAAACTTCCGCTAGTTTCTTTTATTTCACCTAAAGAAAGAGTTTTAAGAGCATTCATTTTAAACTGATTTATATCTAAATCTAAGTTTAAATTGGCAATATTATTATTTACAAAGTAATCTCCTTTTAAATCTAAATCTACATCACCTTCTTTTAAATAAGTATTAAAATTATACTTGTTATTTCCTAAAGATTTTGCATCCAAAGATAATTTACCCAAAGTGGTATTTAAAACTTTAAAATTAGAAACCGATACATCTGCAATAATACCTGTATTTGTAAAAGGGTCTACAAGTACAAAATCTCCGTTTAAAACACCGTTTGCAATTTCATCTTCTGGATTTAAATAATTAAAAACTTCGTTTATATTAAAGTTATTATACACCAACGCAATATGGTTTTTCTGAACATCTTTTAAATTGTTTGTAATTTCTATAGATTGGTTTTCCTTATTTATTTTAAAATTAGAAAAGGTTAAGTTATTATTTTCGAGAACAATCTCATTTTCTTCTGGTATAGACCATTTACTTTTATTTAAAATTAAACTGTCTTTGTTTACCGAAAACTTAAGGCGGTCACGATTTCCTGTAATTTTAGTGTTTACATTCATCAATTTTTCACCTTTGTGAAATCCTAAAAAATTAAGCGCTAATTCATTATTAGTTTGATTACCGGTAATTACTGTTTTAGGAACATCTACAGGACCCGCTTTAATGTTTTTAAAACCCAAATTAAAGTTGAAATTTTCTTTGTCTGTATCCATAGAAAAAGACAAACTATCTAATTTATTACCACTATAATTAATAAATGGCGCAGTAACATTTGCTTTTAATTGTCTTTCTTGTTCTTTAAAATCTAATGCAATATCAATTGTATCTATATCTTTTAGATTCACTAAAAAAACATCTTTAATTAATGAAGTTTGCGAAATTTTTGCTTCTAATTTTAAATTTATAGGATTTTTAATGGTATCAGAAACTTTATCATCTCTATAAAAATAACTTAAAACATGGCGTTGTATACCTCTACTAAATGTTAATGGATCTGTGTTAGACTGCAAATTAACATTTAACATTTTGTTATTTATTTTAACAGCTGTAGTGTCTTTATTAATAAAGGCTTCTGCATTTACGGCACCAAGTAAATACGTGTTATTATCGTAAACTACAACACCATTTTTAATAGTAGATTCTATATTATAACTATCTAAATTTCCTTTAAAATCAGCAGATACCTCCATACCCGTTTTAACATTTCTATTTAAAAGACCTAAAGCTTGTAAATCTGCACCAATTACATTTACATCTACATTTGCTTGTGTTGCTACAGAATCTAAAATAATAGATCCGTTAAGATTTAAATTTAAATTATCATCTTTATAATTAGAAGAAATAGCACCAACACCATCTTTAAAATTACCTTCTAAACTTAAATCTTTAATTACATATTCTTGTAACTGAAATTTTGAAATGTTTGTTTCTAATTTCGCATCTAAATTATTTAGATTTTCACCAGTTCCGTTAGATTGTAATGAAAGTGATAACGCGCCAAAATTTTCATTTTGTAGTAATTCACCTAAATCATAATCTGTAATAGATGCTTTAACATTGTAACTAATATTTGTATCATTAGATACATTTCCTTCTACAAAAGCATTACCTTGAGATGTATTTATACTAGCATCAATTTTACTGTTCTTTAAACTTCCGTTAACATTAGCAGTAATTAAAATTTCTTCAGGTAATTTTAAATTTAATTCTTTTTCATTAACAATTTGTAAAAGATCTGCTCTTTTAGTTTCAGCTTTAAAATTTGGCAAATTCAATTGTAATTTATCTAGATTTGTAGCATTCTTGATACTTCCGTTTAAAGAAACATTTGTAGCATTACCCCAATTAACACTTGTGTTTTCAATCTTTAAATCATTTAAATTTCCGTCTATAAATAATTTTCCTTGAAATGCTTTTGTACTTAATTTAGAGAAGTATTCGTTTTCTTTTAATTGCGGCTGAAATCTAAAAACCTCTTTTAACCAAACATTAAATGAAGGCAAATTGATTTGTAAATTTGTAGTTTCTGGTGAAGAAATTAGTTTGGATAATGATGCGTAACTAGCTTGTAAATTACCAGATATATTATTTTGATTTACAGCAATTTTTAAATCGGAAATACTAGTTTTTGTATCTGTTGCCTTTATAGCTAATTGGAATTTTGAAAGATTTAAACCAGATTTTTCTTTAAAATTAAAACGCTCGATTTCTAATTTTACTTGCTTGTCTTTTAATTGAATTTTTTTCGCTTTTAAATTTAGATTATTAATAAATAAAGCTTCTGGATTAAATACTTTTAAACTCGGTTTTTGATTATTTACAGCATATTGAACTCTGTTTTCTGAAAAATCTATTTCATCTATTTTTAAATCGATTGCTGGCCAACTAAAAGTTACTGGTGTGTTATTATTTACTTTTTGATTGTATTTGGAATTTAAAGCTAATAAAATTTCTGATTTATGTAACTGAATTGTATTTACATCGAAACTATTCTTTTTTAAATCTGCGCTAGGTATTTCTGTATAAAAATCTGTGATGGCAATATTTGCAGACAAATTATCTATCTTAGATTGATAGAAAGCTTTGGTGTTATTAATCGAGATCTTATCTGCAGTAATTGTTGGTAAAATTACTTCTGTAGCTGGTAAAACTATTGATGAAGGCTTTTGAATATAAGAGATTTCTGAATTTTTAAGACCAACTTCATGGACGTTAAAGTGCATAGAATTTACATCAACTTTATCGATATCTGCAGCTAAACTACCAATCTTAAACTTGCTATC
Organism: Polaribacter sp. BM10; assembly: GCF_002005425.1. Lineage (GTDB taxonomy): Bacteria > Bacteroidota > Bacteroidia > Flavobacteriales > Flavobacteriaceae > Polaribacter > Polaribacter marinaquae. Next base: position 1,752,782 of record NZ_CP019704.1, read on the forward strand.
AATACCTAAAACATCATCTTTAAAATTTACATTTATGTTTTTAAAATTTAAAGTTCCCAAGACAATATCTACAGGATTTGTTGTTGTATCTTTAGCTACTTCCGTAGTATTTTCTGATGCAAATGCATCAATTAAAAACTGAAAATTATAATTATTTAGCGTGTCTTTTCTTACGATATTTGCTCTTACGCCATTCCATTCTAAATTATCTACACCGATAGATTTTCCGAAAATCATTGCAAAAAGTGAGACATTTGCTTCTAGAGATTTCGAATAAATTAAGGTATCTCCTTTTTTATCTTCTAAAAATAAACCGTTTAATTGAATGTCTCCATCAAAAGTAATAAACAACTTATCTATCGTTACTTTTGTATTGGTTTTATTAGAAACATAATTAACAGCTTTTTGTACAATTAAATTTTGTCCCCAAGAACTTCGGATAAACAAAACTATAAAGAAGAAAAAAAACAAAACAGCAATAAGAACCCTTAAAGTTCTTCTTACAAAACGATATTTTTTTTTAGTTTTCTTTCTTTTCGACATAAAAGTTTAAATAATTATGTAAAAATACATCAGTATTATTAATTTTTAAGTTTTACAGCTATTTATTATGTGAATGATTTACTAAAGTTTTAATTAAAATTTACAAACACATTTTTAGTTGTAGTAATAACGTTTTTCTAACAAAATTATTAAAAAACCTATTTAAAAAACACTTATAATCGACTTATATTTAGTATATTTATGTGCTATAAATAAGAAAATTGAAAAAGTATCCTAACATATTTGTTGAGCGAAAAAAGCATCGCAACAAGCAACAACTTCTAATTAAGTTTGATTATAATAATGATTTAATAAATATTATAAGAAAAATTGATGGAGCTTTATGGAGCACATCTCTTAAATGTTGGTATCTGCCAGATACCGACTTAAATATAGAAGCTCTTAAGCGAAATTTTGATAAAATTACAAAATTAACGATTCAAAACTCAACAAATAAAACCCCTTTTAAAAGAAATTTATCTGCGGATGAAAAAGTGCTTTTAAATAATTTTTATCTTTATTTAAAAGGGAAAAGGTATAGTAAAAGCACCATACATACCTATACTTTTTTTGTTGCCGATTTTATAAACTTTCACACTAAAACCGCGTTAAACGAACTAACTAATAAATCTGTAGAACTATTTATTGAAAGTGTATTTATCGAGAGAAATTATTCTATTAGTTCGCAAAGACAATTTATAAGTGCTTTAAAACTATTTATAGTTTTTTATCCAGAAACTTTAATAAATAATTTAGAATTAGTTAGACCCAAGAAATCTAAAAAATTACCTAATATTTTATCTCAAGAAGAAGTTTTAAAAATTATTGGCGTTACCCAAAACTTAAAACACAAGGCAATATTGGCTTTAATATATTCTTGCGGATTAAGAATTAGCGAATTGATTAATTTAAAATTAGAGAACTTTAATATTGATAGAAAGCAATTAGTTATTAAAAATAGTAAAGGAAGAAAAGACAGATATGTTAGTTTAGCCGATAGTTTTATTCCGTTATTATCTAATTATTATTACTCATACAAACCCGAAATTTATTTTGCAGAAGGACAAAACAAGGGAAAATACAGCGCAGAAAGTGTACGTCAGTTTTTAAAGAAAAGTTGTTTAAAAGCAGGCATTAGAAGAACGGTAACACCACACACTTTAAGGCACAGTTATGCAACACATTTACTTGAAAACGGAGTTGATATAAGATACATTCAGTCTTTGTTAGGACATTCTAGACCAGAAACCACCATGATATATACACATGTAAAAAGAAAAGATTTAATGCAGATTCAGAATCCGCTAGATAGAGCCTTACAAAATTTTAAAAGCACCGATAATGATCATAAAAAAGTTTTATTATCCGGTAAATTATAATGAAAATTCAATATATTTGATTGCATATAACCAGTTGTGCGTCATATAACCAAAACCTGTGAGAATAGAGAATGGCAAGAAAATCAAAATATTCATATCTACTTGAAAAATCAGTTAATGCAGCAATTTCTGCAATTGAAATTTACAATAAACCTGACTTCAAATATCGAGAGGAAAGTTTTTCTATTCTAATGGTCAATGCTTGGGAAACTCTTTTAAAAGCTAAAATTGTTTATGACAACAAAAATGATTTAAAATCAATTAACTCAATTGATACTTCTGCAAGGAAAAAAAATGGAGAACCTTTTAAACGTCCAAAATATAAAGTAAATCGCTCTGGAAATTATATGACAATTGATATTTTTACAGCAATTAAAAAACTTAAGTTACAAACGAGATTAGCTGAAAACATTGAACTTCTTGTTGAAATTAGAGATAATGCAATTCACTTTTTTAATGAAAGTAAGTTGTTTGAAAAAAAGGTTTTAGAAATTGGAACTGCCAGCTTGAAAAGTTATGTTCAATGTGCAAACGAATGGTTTTCATATGACTTGACTCAATATAACTTTTATTTAATGCCTATTTCGTTTTTTCATTCCTATGAAATGGAAAGTTTTTCTATCGCTAATGAAGATGACCAACATAAAAACTTACTGAAATATATAGAAAAAAAAGAAACTGACTTTCCTTCTGAGTTAAAACAAAAACACAACATTAGTTTAGTATTAGAAACAAAATTTGTTCGCTCTAAATCAATAGAAAGTATGGCAGTTCGTTATGACAATGACGACCCAAATGCAATAACAGTAAAAGTTTCTGCTGAAGAGCAATTTGCAGCAAAATATAAGTGGTCATTTAAGGACGACCTTGTTCCTAAATTAAAAGCAACATATCAAGACATTAAGTTTGGTAAGGAATTTCGAGAAATTATGAGAGAAATTGAAAAAGACGATAAACTATGTGGAAAAAGGTATATGGATTTTAGAATGAAAACAGGAACACCGAGAAAATTTTATAGTCCAAATATTATGAAAGAATTTGACAAACATTATAAAAGGAAATAAATACGAACGCACAACACCATATATAATTTATTGCTGGCTTTTTGCTTACTTACGAAAATCCTCGCGGATTTTCTTGGTCAGTAATTATTTACTAATTTAGTGCAAAATTCACGCAACAAACCATATATAAACACGTTAGGGCAAATAAAAGCGCACATTTGAAAAAGACAGTTCTATTTTTATTACTAATTGCTCTTTTAGGTTGTAATACCAAAAAGGAAAAATTACAACTTGAAAGAAAAGTATTTAATGAATTATTTCTAGAATTAATTGACTCAGCTTATGTAGATTTTAGATTAATGACTCCTCCTTACCCTCCTCCTCCTAGTGGAATAATTTTGAGTGAAAAACAAAAAAAGGAAAACCTTGAGAATTACAAGAAATTTTTGGCTGAGTTTGAAAAAAGAAAAGCTGAAATTGAAAAAGATACCACTAGAATCGTTTTAGCAATTATTGAAAAGACTTTTCCTTTAGACAGCAGTAGTTTTAAAAATTTATCTGGTAATTATAAAGAAATAGAACCTAAAAGTCAGTATTCAGATTCCAAAAACGAAAACAAAATAGACTTATCCATTTTTAATAATCACAAAAAATATCGATTCAAAAAATATTCTGAATTTCCAAAAGGTAGAAAAATTTGGAGAACTAAATATCCTTTTGAACTTAAAGCTGTTATTTCGTTTTCAAAAATCTATTTTGACGAAAAAAGAGAATATGGAATAATTGAATGTGGTGTTACACGTGGAAGATTAAATGGAAATGGATTGAAATTTTTCATAAAAAAAGTGTCAGGAAAATGGAAAATTGAAAAAATAGAAGTCACTTGGATTTCATAAAAATACTTGCCCTAACACCGTGTATAATTAATTGCTGCTTTTAGCTCACTTGGAAAATCCTTCGGATTTTCGCCGTTCGTGATTTATTTAGTAGATTAGTTGCTTTAACGCGCAACTAATCATAACACAAACACGTTAGAGAAAACAGTGCCAAACGAAGTTTAGTGCATTTTTAAAGCTGAATTACCTCAACCTCAACTAAAAAATTTCTTGTTGAATATTAGATATAAAGTCCTTTTTTTGGGATTTAAACGCATCAAATGCTTCTGCTTTTTTAAACAAATAATTGAAACCAGAAACTAGAAGTCGAATTGATTTTTTGAAACAAAATTTTTCATCGATTTTTTTTTTGAGTTGTTTATAAGTAAAATGTTAGTGCTTTATTTGGAAAATATTTGTTTGCGTTCTGATTCAATCTAATCCAAAAAAAACTAATCACTTATCCACCTTTTTTCCTAAATCTAAATGCTAAGAAACTTAGTCAATTTTTGCAAATAAATTGTATTTTAAGTAAATATTTAGATACTTAGTTCAATTGCATTCTGCTTCGATTTTTAACGAAAAAAAGAAACATGTATTTTAAGGTAAGTAAGTGATCAACTTTTACTTTTAGCGGCACTGCTCTATCTAACAACGTGTATTAAAAATTGCTACCTATAGCTTGTTTACGAAAACTTTACCTTTTTTTCTAAGTGAGTATTTATTTGTGTACTTTAGTGTTTTAAAAACGCAAAATTCAATACACAAATGCGTTAGAGAAAACAGTGCCAAACGAAGTTTAGTGCATTTTTAAAGCTGAATTACCTCAACCTCAACTAAAAAATTTCTTGTTGAATATTAGATATAAAGTCCTTTTTTTGGGATTTAAACGCATCAAATGCTTCTGCTTTTTTAAACAAATAATTGAAACCAGAAACTAGAAGTCGAATTGATTTTTTGAAACAAAATTTTTCATCGATTTTTTTTTTGAGTTGTTTATAAGTAAAATGTTAGTGCTTTATTTGGAAAATATTTGTTTGCGTTCTGATTCAATCTAATCCAAAAAAAACTAATCACTTATCCACCTTTTTTCCTAAATCTAAATGCTAAGAAACTTAGTCAATTTTTGCAAATAAATTGTATTTTAAGTAAATATTTAGATACTTAGTTCAATTGCATTCTGCTTCGATTTTTAACGAAAAAAAGAAACATGTATTTTAAGGTAAGTAAGTGATCAACTTTTACTTTTAGCGGCACTGCTCTATCTAACAACGTGTATTAAAAATTGCTACCTATAGCTTGTTTACGAAAACTTTACCTTTTTTTCTAAGTGAGTATTTATTTGTGTACTTTAGTGTTTTAAAAACGCAAAATTCAATACACAAATGCGTTGGGAGCAAGCGAACACGAAATGATAATTTTTAAAGTTAGGTAAATATTGGAATATTATAATAAATACTTTGAAGGAGTTTTTTGGTTACCCGAAAGAGAAAATAGAAAAATTATTTCAACTTTATTTATCGATAAAAATGGAATTGCAACAATAACTTCATTAGAATCTTTAGAAATTAATGAAGATATGTTCAATAGAGTTTGGAATAATTTCAATTTAGTTTTAGGTTATATAAATTGCAACGAAAAGTCAAAAACTTATTCAATTAAATTATATGATGTAAATAAAAGTCATCAATCAAGAGGGAGATTAACAAAGTTTAAATACACTTGTAAAAATCCTTTAATTTCTCAATCTTACGACGAACAGATTAATTCAAATTTTTATAACTCTTTAATGCTAAATTCAGTTATTATAAATAATTGGATTCCTATTTCTGGATTTGAAAATAAATCTAATATAGAAAATAGATCTTTCGAAGTAAATCAATCTTATAAACAACCTGAAATAATAGAATTGTTTAATAATAAAGATTATAATATTTATTTATTCTTTAGAGCTTCTGCAGGTTATAAAAATAGAAGACAATCATTTATCAATGAAAATGTATTTATAAATATAGAAACAATTGAACATTTTGAAATACAAGAGTTACCAAAAATAAAATCTACAATAGAAAGATTATTTAACCTTTTACTATTTAAACCATTTTACTTCGAAAACACTGAAATTCGAACGACAAATAAAAAGGATTATAAGGTTGTTAAAAAACAAAATGAACTTAACCAAAGTTTAAATAATGAAATTGAGTTTGAAATTTTCAAGAATCAATCTCAAAATATTATTTTAAAATGGTTTGAAAAACAAGATAAATTGGGACTTGCAGTTTTAAACTTTTTTAGTGTCTTTGGTCAAAAAGGTGTTTTAATTGAAAATAAGTTTTTAACATATATTTCTATTTTAGAAAACTATCACAAAAATCATATTAAGAAAAACCAAGACTTGAAATGGAGAATCAAATACTTATTAGAAAATTCAAGCATCAAAAATATACTTAATGACATTGAGAAGTTTTCAGAAATCCTAAAAACAACAAGAAATTATCACGCTCATCTAGAAGAAAAACATAAAGAAAAAAGTTTAAATACAGAAGATATTTATAAAGCTAATAATTTACTTGAATTTATAATTCGTGAAATACTTTTAAGAGAAATAGGAATAATTGAAAATTCTAAAACACCTTCAGAAATTATAGAATTTATAAATATATTGAATGAATAAAAGCCAGCTCCCAACACCGTATAAACTTTATTGCTGGTTTTAGCTCACTTGGGAAATTCCTCCGGAATTTCGCCGTTCGTGTTTTATTTAGTAAATTCACTACTTAAACAACGCAACAAAGCTTATACAACAACGTTAGCAACCATTACCAATATTATGGATAAGGAATGATTAAATATGAATTAGGAAAAACAGTCTTTAATAAATACGGTGGTCATTATACCGAATTAAAAACTACACGAAATAAAAAGAAAGTAAAAGAATTGCTTAATCAAGAATGGTTTATAATTGAAAAGAAAATAATTATTTACACCCCTTTTAAAAAATGGTGGAAAAAATTGTCAAACGGTAATAAAATAACTCTAATTGGAATTGTTTTAACTACTTTGACTTGGGGTTTAACGGAATGGTTTTCTTACAAGAAAGAGAATCTAAATAATAAAATTGTTTTTTTAGAATCAAAGATTGACTCCTTAAATATTCTAACTGTTTCTCTAAATAATTATGTTGACTCTTTAAGTAAGCAATCTCTGTATATGAATTATAAGATTGTCGAATGTAACGAAATGAATGAAAAACTAAAGAAAGAATTAACAACCAAAAAATAATAGGATTAACTGAATAATCTTTCATTAAAAATAAAAATTTAAAATATGAAACTAATTGAACACAAAACAAACAACGTTATCGGAAAAATTGAATTAAGATTTTTACCTAGAAAAAACGAAAAGATATTTTTTGAAAATAACATATATTCTATTTACGAAATAATACACTCTGAAAGTGAAGTTATATTAATTGTATTTACTAGTAATAACAATCCAATAAAACTAAAATAAAAACCTTTTGAATGTGTAATCTCTAACTTAAAGTTTTCTATTTCTTCTGCTAACTTTTCGAATTGATTAATTTTACTTTTTAATTCATCAATGTTGGTATTGATTTTTAATTCTAATTTTTCAGTCATAACGTGTGAATAAAAACGGTTGCTAACAATGTATATAAACAATAATTTCTTTTTTCTTTACCTTTACTCATTGTAAACCTATTAATTAATACTTAAATTGATTAGTATAGAATATTTATAAATTAATATTCATATACTAAAACGTTGGCTATAATTTACAGGATGAAATCAAGACTAACATTTTTACTGTTTTTATTAATTCTAATTTCTTGTGGTAGAAACAAATATGAAAAGAAAATAATTGGAAAATGGTATGACATTAAGGAAAATAGCAAACTTGAATTTGACAAGGATTCTTTAACTATTTCAGAACCTTTTTATTATAAAGGAATTTGGAAAGCTAATGAAAATAAAGTAAAATTCAGCTATAATAATATGTTTAACGATTCAATAAAAAAGAACTCTTTTACATATAAATTACATAATGACACACTTTTTTTTAAATCCGATTTGAATCCTTTATCTGAAAGTTTTTTTATAAAAGCTGAAAGTTTTACACAATTTTTGTTTAAAAAAAATAAAGTAAACATAAATTTAGGAAAAAATAAAAATGCAGAATATCAAGGTCCAAATACTAAATATGGAATTAAAATATTTATTGAATCTTGGAAAAAATCTACCATAATAAAAACTGAATATTCAAACAATTTAGAAAATCTTGAGAATGATTTAGAAAAAAAACTGAATAGTTTAAATCCATACTTCAAAGATGAATATAATGATTATATGAAAGAACGAATGACTTACGAAAAATGGATTAGAATAAATATTTTTTATTCTCTTTTTGTAGACGAAAATATTTCTGAAGATATCGTTAAAAATATTGTTGAAAAATTACGAAAAACAAGAATAAATAAAATATATCGAGTGTATAAAACAGAGGAAGAATATGGAATACCATTTGATAATTTGAAAGAAATAAAACTATAGCCAACACCGTGTAAAAAAAATTGTTGGTAAAAGTCTATTTACGAAAGTCCTCACGGACTTTCTATCTGTAATTTATTTACTAACTTTAGTGCTTAAACCACACAACTTTTCTTACACAACAACGTTACCCACAATATGAAGAAACCTATGACATACATTATAATTACAGTAATTCTAATAATCGGAATTACATTATTTATGAAATCTGCGAATAAAGGAAAAACTAAAACAGCAGAACAAAATTCGACTGAAAAACAAACGGAACAAAATCCTTATACTGATATGCGAAATATGGCTTTTTCGGCTACCTCTGAACAATTGGGTTTAAGTGGAATTGATAAAAATGATGTTTATGGAATAGTTTCTGAAATGGATATGAATGGAGCAACTGCAACTGTTGTGACTTTCTCAACTGGAGACACAAGTCTTTATTTGAGTACAGGTGGAGGATTTATTGGTGCTGGACAACACGAAAGCGTTCAGAAAGTTGTGAAAAAATATGTGGAAAACGGACAAAAATATATCGAGAAAGCGACCAAAATTGAAAAAGCAGAATTACCTGAAAGCGGAATGACTAACTTCAATTTTCTGACTGAAAACGGAATTTATAGCATTTCTAAAAGTTTGAATGAACTTGAATCTGGAAAATCGGAATTTTCAAATCTGTTCGTTGAATTGAACGAAGTAATATCTCAAATCAGAATGAAAAGCGAATAATAAATACTGTGGGTAACACCGTATATAATTTATTGCTAGTTCTAGCCTACTTACGAAAATCCTCGCGGATTTTCTATTCGGTTTATACTTGCTAAATTAAGTGTTTATCCACGCAACAAACCATATACAACAACGTTGTAGGTAATTTAAAAATCGTAAGTGAAAGAATATTTTAAGAATAAAAAAAACATTCCATTTTTTATATTTATATTAATCGGAATTGGAATCGGAACTTACAAATATGATTTTATTTCTACATTAGTTGGATTTGGAATAATTATTATTTTCGGTTTAGTAATGGGAATGTTAATTAATAAATTTATTAAATAACCTGAAAAGAACTTATTAATTAAATGAATCTTGAAAACAAAAATGAATTAAAAAAACAAGACAGAACAATAAGGAAAAGTCTTGCTTTTGTTTTTATTCCAATCCTTATCTTTCTAATTATAGTTGTCGTTATTCAAAATAATTCTGAAAGTTACCTTGAAAAAGAATATCTAAAAATAAGAAACGAATCATATTCTGGAAAAGTAACGAATCTTTTGTTGAATAGAATGAAAGGGAGAATGAGACCTATTTTAATAGACAATAAATTTGAAAAAGAAGTTCCTTATTTTATACACGAAAAACTGAATGTTGGAGATTCTTTATTCAAAAAAGGTGAATCTGATTTTGAATATTATATTTTGAATTCAAAAAAAGATACAATTGAGAGAGATTTGAATAAATTTCATAGGGAAAAATATTTTGACAAACTGAATGAAAAATAAAAAACTACCTACAACAACGTATAAACTTTATTGCTTTTTATTGGCTTACTTGCGAAAGTTCTCGCGAACTTTCTTTGTTAGTTATTATTTAGTAACTTTACTGCTTAACCACGCAACAAAGCTTATACAAACACGTTAGAGAAAACAGTGCCAAACGAAGTTTAGTGCATTTTTAAAGCTGAATTACCTCAACCTCAACTAAAAAATTTCTTGTTGAATATTAGATATAAAGTCCTTTTTTTGGGATTTAAACGCATCAAATGCTTCTGCTTTTTTAAACAAATAATTGAAACCAGAAACTAGAAGTCGAATTGATTTTTTGAAACAAAATTTTTCATCGATTTTTTTTTTGAGTTGTTTATAAGTAAAATGTTAGTGCTTTATTTGGAAAATATTTGTTTGCGTTCTGATTCAATCTAATCCAAAAAAAACTAATCACTTATCCACCTTTTTTCCTAAATCTAAATGCTAAGAAACTTAGTCAATTTTTGCAAATAAATTGTATTTTAAGTAAATATTTAGATACTTAGTTCAATTGCATTCTGCTTCGATTTTTAACGAAAAAAAGAAACATGTATTTTAAGGTAAGTAAGTGATCAACTTTTACTTTTAGCGGCACTGCTCTATCTAACAACGTGTATTAAAAATTGCTACCTATAGCTTGTTTACGAAAACTTTACCTTTTTTTCTAAGTGAGTATTTATTTGTGTACTTTAGTGTTTTAAAAACGCAAAATTCAATACACAAATGCGTTACCTACAATATGAGAAAAACGATTTTCATACTAACATTTTTTATTATTACTGGTGCTTTTTCGCAAGAAAAAAAGCTAGGAAAAGGTGAATTAAAATATTATAAAGAACTTATTAAGCATTTTAAATCTAAATCAATAAATAAAGATTCAATTGACTGGGAATATTTTGAAAAAAAAGTATTAACAAAAGCTCTTGTTTCTAGAAATTCAGCGATTAAAACAGCATTGACCTTAAATGGAGAAAGTCACTCTTTTTATTACAGAATAGATAATAAAACAAAAATCTATGGAAATTTTGAGTCAAAATCTTTTCTTGGAGAAAGAAAGAAAATAAATGATATCAAAATTGAAAATACAGGTTTTATTAAAATAAACCACTTTGTTTCATCAAAAGTAAGTCTCAAAGAAACAATTGAAAAATCTAAATTTTATATAAATAAGAATATTAAAAATATTAAGTCTAATGATAGTGAAAAATTGAAATGTTGGATTATTGACTTACGAAATAATGGCGGTGGAAGTATGTGGCCAATGATAGTTTCACTGACTCCTTTTTTAAAGGAAGGAAATATAGGTTACACAGTTAAAGGGAAAAAAGAAACTAATTGGAGAAAAATGAATGGTGAAATTTTTTATGGAAAAAGAAATAAAACAAAAAAATATTTAGGAAAGCCTTTCGATTATTCTTTAAAAAACCCAGAAATCAAAGTTGCTGTATTAATTAACGAATGGACAGCTAGTTCAGCAGAAGCAACAGCAATTGCACTTATGAGTAATTCTAATGTGAAATTTTTTGGTACAAAAACATTTGGTTACCCTTCAAACAATACAAGTATTAAAATGAAAAGTGGAGATTACCTTCACTTAACAACAGGATTTTGGAAAAATTATCTTGGCATTAAGATTTCAAATTCAATAAAACCAAATGAGATTGCAAATTCAGAAAAAGATTTGGTTGAAAAAATAACTAATTGGATAAATGAATAATACTGTAGGTAACACCGTATAAAATTAATTGCTAGTGCGAACTTACTTACGAAAATCCTCGCGGATTTTCTATTCGGTTTGTATTTGCTAAATTAGGTGCTAAAACCACGCAACTAATCTTATACCACAACGTTAGAGAAAACAGTGCCAAACGAAGTTTAGTGCATTTTTAAAGCTGAATTACCTCAACCTCAACTAAAAAATTTCTTGTTGAATATTAGATATAAAGTCCTTTTTTTGGGATTTAAACGCATCAAATGCTTCTGCTTTTTTAAACAAATAATTGAAACCAGAAACTAGAAGTCGAATTGATTTTTTGAAACAAAATTTTTCATCGATTTTTTTTTTGAGTTGTTTATAAGTAAAATGTTAGTGCTTTATTTGGAAAATATTTGTTTGCGTTCTGATTCAATCTAATCCAAAAAAAACTAATCACTTATCCACCTTTTTTCCTAAATCTAAATGCTAAGAAACTTAGTCAATTTTTGCAAATAAATTGTATTTTAAGTAAATATTTAGATACTTAGTTCAATTGCATTCTGCTTCGATTTTTAACGAAAAAAAGAAACATGTATTTTAAGGTAAGTAAGTGATCAACTTTTACTTTTAGCGGCACTGCTCTATCTAACAACGTGTATTAAAAATTGCTACCTATAGCTTGTTTACGAAAACTTTACCTTTTTTTCTAAGTGAGTATTTATTTGTGTACTTTAGTGTTTTAAAAACGCAAAATTCAATACACAAATGCGTTAGAGAAAACAGTGCCAAACGAAGTTTAGTGCATTTTAATTGCTGAATTACCTCAACCTCGACAATCAAAATACTTGCTAAATATTAGAAATAAAGTTCTTTTTTTGGGATTTAAACGCATCAAAAGATTCTGAATATTTAATAGCGAATTGAAACCAGAAACTGAATTGGTAATCGCTTGATCAAAAGCGAAACTTTTTATCCGTTTTTTTTTTGAGTTGTTTATAAGTGAAGTGTTGGTAGTTTATTTGGAAAATATTCGTTTGCGTTCTGATTCAATCTAATCCAAAAAAAGTTAATTGCTTATCCACCTTTTTTTCTAAATCTAAATGCTAAAAAAACTTAGTCCATTTTTGCTTGAAAACTGTATTTTAAGTAAATATTTGGCAAATTAGTTCAATTGCATTCTGCTTCGATTTTTAACGAAAAAAAGAAACAAGTGTTTTAAGATAAGTAATTGATTTACTTTTACTTTTGGCGGCACTGCTCTATCTAACAACGTGTATTAAAAATTGCTACTTATAGCAGATTTACGAAACTTTTCCGTTTTTTTCTAAGTAAGTATTTATTTGTGTACTTTAGTGTTTAGAAACGCAAAATTCAATACACAAATGCGTTGGCAACAATATAACCCAAATCAATGGAAGTACTTTTTCACTTCATATTTCAGTTAATTAAAATAGGAATTCTTGCATCGATTTATTCTTTTATTTTAATCGGAATTTTATTAATTATTGGAAAATTTAAATCGACTGAATTTATAAAAAGAGTAAAAGCGGAAAAGAAAAAATATTGGTTTTCTTTTGGTTTCTTAATCTCAATTGGACTTTTTATTTTCTCGTTTACATATTGGGGAAATCACGGACTTGGAGATGGACCAATGATTCCAATCGGACATTGGGAAACGATTGAAAATACAAATTGGACTGAATACGGATATTTGAAAGGACAAAAAACCAGCGACGGAATTGATATAGAAACGACACAATTTAAAGTTACGAATGACAAATTATGTGGGAATCTAAAAAGTTGGTTTTATGACTTTGAGAACACATATTTTGTGTTGGACTTGAAAACAGACGAAATCACTGAATTCAAAACGGAATCTGAATTTAATGAATATGCGGAAAATAATAAATTGCCAAATTCAAATGAACTTTTGAGTTTTGAAGAGAATTATAGAAACCATTGGAGCGGAATAAGATTTCTGCTGTTACCATAAAAAGAAAAAATACTGTTGCCAACACCGTATATAATTTATTGCTAGTTCTAGCCTACTTACGAAAATCCTCGCGGATTTTCTATTCGGTTTTTATTTGCTAAATTAGGTGCTTAAACCACGCAACAAACCATATACAATCACGTTAGCCCACATTTGAGAAAAAATCTGTGAATGAAAATAATAGAATGGAATTGCCAAGGAGCATTTAGAAATAAAAACGACCAGATTTTAAAACTAAATCCAGATATTTTAATTGTTCCAGAATGCGAAAATGAAGAAAAGTTAAAATTTGGAAAATTAACAAAAAAACCAAATGACTTTTTTTGGTATGGAGATAATCCCAATAAAGGAATTGCAATTTTTTCATATTCAAACTACAAATTTGAACTCTTAAAAGAATTTAATCCCAAATTCAGATATATAATTCCATTAAAAGTATATAACGAAAAAGAATCATTTATACTTTTTGCAATTTGGGCAATGGATAATAAGAAAAACCCTTTAGCACGTTACATTGGACAAATTTGGCTTGCAATAAATTATTATTCGGACTTATTCAATTACAATACAATTTTAATCGGAGATTTTAATAGCAATCAAATTTGGGATGAAAAAGAACGTGTTGGAAATCACACTCACGTTGTCGAAAAATTAAAAGAAAATGGAATTCATAGTTTATATCACGAGAAAAATAATTGCGAACACGGAAAAGAATTAAATCATACTTTTTTTATGTATCGCAAAAAAGAAAAGCCTTATCATATAGATTATTGTTTTGCTTCAAAGCATTTTACAGAAAATAATTATCAACTCACCATAGAAAATTATGATAATTGGATTTCTCAAAGTGACCACGTTCCAATGATAATTAAGTTTAATAATAAACTAGAAAAAATTAAGTTTCAAAACTCATTAAAAGAAAGTCTTGAAAGGAAATTCAATAAACTTTCAACATTTACAAATGAGAAATTTAAAGACATAATAATCTCAACATTAATTAAAGCAGAAAAAATAGACCGAGAAAACCTATTTGAAAAAGGAGATTTAAAAAAAGAAAAAACGATTGAGATAGCAGAAAAATTAATCGAAATTGATAAATTAGTAACTGAAATAAAAAACGTGGGCTAACAACGTGTATAATTAATGGCTAGTTCTCGCCTACTTACGAAAATCCTCGCGGATTTTCTATTCGGTTTTTATTTACTAAATTAGGCGCTTAAACACGCCACTAATCATACACAACAACGTTGTAAAAAATTGCTCACTCATACTCTAAAAATAAAATAAATATGGGAAGAATAAAAGCCAAAACTCATCTTGAAAAACTGGGTTTTTCTGAAAAAGATAAGAAAGATTCTAAACACGATATAATTCAGACTTGGACTTACAACAATATTGAAAAAGTTGTAGACGAACTTATTATGAAAAACAATCCTCATCCTTACAAGATTGTTGCTAACAAATGGGAACATCAAGTAATGTATGTAAATGGGAATTACAAAAGCATTGTCGGTTATATAGATCTTATGGTTCGTATTCAAGGTAAATTTATTTTTTATGATTCAGAAGAATATGAGGATTATACAAAAACTGTTTTTATAGAAGTAAAAACACAAATACCGAGTTTAGGTGAATTAATTAGACAAATGAGAGCTTACCAATCTTATCAGTGGGAGAATGATAGACACACTATTTTTATAATTGTGTCGCCAGATGATAGACATAAAGAAATTCTAAATGAACAAGGATTTGGTTTTTACAAATATAAAGACCCTAGTTTATTGTTTTAAGACCTTTGGTTTCCATAATTTCATTGAATGAATTATTTGTGTCTGGAATTAAATCTGAAATAATTCTTTTAAATTCTAAAAGAGACATATTTGGATTTTGTTTTAAGAACCTATTTATAGAAGAAATTAACCACATTGAACATTGTGTGCTTTCTTCATCAATTTGTTGAATTAATTGTTCCGCAATAAAAATTGTTGAATTTTTGGACATAATATTTGATTTTAAAATTAATAATTTGAAAAAAAACTTTTTACAACACCGTATAAATTTCATTGCTGTAAATTGCTTACTTGCGAAAATCCTCGCGGATTTTCTTGGTCTGTAATTATTTATTAACTCGTTGCCAAACCACGCAACGAAAACTTATACAACAACGTTGCCAGCCATTACTCACTCAAACCTGAAAAATGAATAAATCCGAAAAAGAACAATTATTAGACATCTATTTTAGAATGAATAATAAAAGAGAATTTACAGAATATTCAGTATTTGAATTAAATGAATTAGTTTCAGAAGCTATTGGAATAGTTAAGAGAATTGACATTGATTCTGATTGCTATCAAAACCTTTTAAAAGCTCAACTTATTTCGAAAAAATATCATGAAATTCCTTATAGCAAAATGAAACAAAATTTAACTGACGAACATGCTATTAAAATTATTCAACTTTCTCAGTATTCAATAAAAGAATTTGCTGAAAAATATTAGGAAAATTACCTTTCAAGAAGATACTAATGGAAAGAATTGTTTTTACTAAATCCACATCTGTAAATTCTATTGTTGAATTTGGTATTATTTGGCAGAACATTCCGTTTTTTTCGCAATTTAATCTATGCGTTTCTCCAGTATGAATAACTGATAAAGTTATTCCTTCTTTATTGGTAATGTTACCTGTGAAAAATTTAGGTTCTCTGTTACAAATATTAAAACCTAATTCTGTGTAAAATTCTAATAAATTAATCATATCAATACTATTTAAAATCATTCACTTTAAAATTGGCGGAATGAAAAACCATAATCTGAATAAAAAACGGCGGGCAACACCGTATAAATTTCATTGCTTATTTTTTGCTTACTTGCGAAAATCCTCACGGATTTTCTTGGTTTGTAATTATTTATTAACTCGTTGCCAAACCACACAACGAAAACTTATACAACAACGTTAGAGAAAACAGTGCCAAACGAAGTTTAGTGCATTTTTAAAGCTGAATTACCTCAACCTCAACTAAAAAATTTCTTGTTGAATATTAGATATAAAGTCCTTTTTTTGGGATTTAAACGCATCAAATGCTTCTGCTTTTTTAAACAAATAATTGAAACCAGAAACTAGAAGTCGAATTGATTTTTTGAAACAAAATTTTTCATCGATTTTTTTTTTGAGTTGTTTATAAGTAAAATGTTAGTGCTTTATTTGGAAAATATTTGTTTGCGTTCTGATTCAATCTAATCCAAAAAAAACTAATCACTTATCCACCTTTTTTCCTAAATCTAAATGCTAAGAAACTTAGTCAATTTTTGCAAATAAATTGTATTTTAAGTAAATATTTAGATACTTAGTTCAATTGCATTCTGCTTCGATTTTTAACGAAAAAAAGAAACATGTATTTTAAGGTAAGTAAGTGATCAACTTTTACTTTTAGCGGCACTGCTCTATCTAACAACGTGTATTAAAAATTGCTACCTATAGCTTGTTTACGAAAACTTTACCTTTTTTTCTAAGTGAGTATTTATTTGTGTACTTTAGTGTTTTAAAAACGCAAAATTCAATACACAAATGCGTTAGAGAAAACAGTGCCAAACGAAGTTTAGTGCATTTTAATTGCTGAATTACCTCAACCTCGACAATCAAAATACTTGCTAAATATTAGAAATAAAGTTCTTTTTTTGGGATTTAAACGCATCAAAAGATTCTGAATATTTAATAGCGAATTGAAACCAGAAACTGAATTGGTAATCGCTTGATCAAAAGCGAAACTTTTTATCCGTTTTTTTTTTGAGTTGTTTATAAGTGAAGTGTTGGTAGTTTATTTGGAAAATATTCGTTTGCGTTCTGATTCAATCTAATCCAAAAAAAGTTAATTGCTTATCCACCTTTTTTTCTAAATCTAAATGCTAAAAAAACTTAGTCCATTTTTGCTTGAAAACTGTATTTTAAGTAAATATTTGGCAAATTAGTTCAATTGCATTCTGCTTCGATTTTTAACGAAAAAAAGAAACAAGTGTTTTAAGATAAGTAATTGATTTACTTTTACTTTTGGCGGCACTGCTCTATCTAACAACGTGTATTAAAAATTGCTACTTATAGCAGATTTACGAAACTTTTCCGTTTTTTTCTAAGTAAGTATTTATTTGTGTACTTTAGTGTTTAGAAACGCAAAATTCAATACACAAATGCGTTGTAAGTAATATAAATGCTAAGGCTTTATTTGTAAAACTTTATTACATTTCTTACAACTTGTGTATTTAGTATCGTAATATCTTGGCTCGTGTTCGCATTTAGACGTACTCACAACACCACATATACTTAATAAATTTTCCTTACCAAGTGCTTTAAGGTAGTTTTGTGCATCTTCTATTAAGTGCATAGATGTATTTTCGTCAATAGTTCCTTCCATATAACTATACCTTGCATAGTCTTGTAACAATTCTTCTAATGTGTTTATCATAATTTTTGGTTTATTTATTCGTAAAATTTACTAAGCATATCTGTAATACGTTGCCAAAAACTGTTCACACTCAATATCTGAAAAAAGGAATTTGTGATTTAAAGTTCTAAATTTTAAGGAAAAAATATAAAAATGCTAGAATGTGGAACACTCTCTCGCTCGTGAAAATTTGTAAAATTGGGAAAATTTAGAAATTTAAAAAAGAGAATTTTATTACTCAAACTCTAAAAACAAAAATCCGGAATTCTTACTCGAAATCTGAATTTAGCAAGTTTGCGGAATTGAGTAAAATATGAAAAATCAGAATTGCGGAATTTACTCAAACTCTGAATTAAAAATTAGCGGAAAACTCACTCAAATGTTGAATTCTGTAAAATGGAAAAATGAATAGCACGAAATTATAAAAAATAAAAAACAGCTATTTGGCAACACCGTGTATAAAAAATTGCTTAATTTTAGCTTAAACTAAAGTTTGTTGCATTTTTATAAACTTTGATTTTCCTGCGGAAAATCTGCCGTTGATAAAAACGCAACTTTCCATAACACAAACACGTTGTAGCGCATTTAAGAGAAACTTTGGAACTGATAGAAAAAGACATAGAAAAATGGATTAAACCTTACGCAACAATTGTTGGGAATAAAAACGATGTTGAGATAGAATTGAGGAAACAAAATCCAGCGGAATACTTTTTGAGACTGACGTTGCCAAATAATTTTCAAGAATATGCAATTGCTTTGCATTCGTTTTGGATAAATAATAGAATTCCAAAAGAAAAAATTATAATTAGAGAATTATCTAACGAAGAATACCCTGAAGACGATTTCTCTCGTGTTACTTGGATAGATTTTCACGAGCGAAAAAAACGAGAATTTGACTTAAACAAAGCAATTATGGAAAGTATTGAACATACTCATCCTTACGATAAGCAATTAAACAATGAATTATATCCTGGAGAAGGATTAATGGATAAAGAACATTTAATTAGTTTAGTAGAAGTTGTAAACGAAATATATGGAAATCAAGAAATTGAACTCTTTTATACTTTTCTTGCTACGAAAAGTTGGGAAAAGGATTTGGTTTATAGTGGAAAAATAAGCACACTTCCGAAACTATTTGAAAAAGAAAATTTAAGATTAACACCAAGTTTGATTTACCCGAAAGATAAAAATTGGGTTGTAAATACTGACTATGATTTAGCTTTTTCAACTATCGGAGGAGAAACTAAACTAATTTCGGAACTCACAAAGAGGAATCCGAATGGAATTATAAAAATAGAACGATAAAAAACGTGCTACAACACCATATATAATTTATTGCTAGTTCTAGCCTACTTACGAAAATCCTCACGGATTTTCTTGGTCTGTAATTATTTACTAAATTAATTGCTAAATTCACGCAACAAACCATATATAAACACGTTGGCAAACATTTGAAAAATGAAAAAACTTACATTAATATTAATAGCTTTTCTAAGTCTGAACATTTACGGACAAAATATCAGTCTAAATAATTTAATAGAATTTAAAAATCAAAGCTTTGGAAAGATTGAGGACTTTTTAGTTCTGAAAAATTGGGAATTAAATAAAAAGATAAACTCAAAAGGAAAATATGAAGGTCTCTTAAGTCAAAAGTCTTTTTACTTTAAGAGTAAGGAAAACCAGAAAAGTTCAATCTTTATAAACAAGATTTTTGACGAAAATATGGTATACCTAACTACAGAAAGAAAATCCTTATATCTAAAAGTTTTACAGGAAATAAAAGATTATGGTTATAAAATTACTGACGAAGATGTATTTGCAACTTTAAACAAAAATAAAAAACTTAAAGAATTTCGAGAAAAAAGAAAAAAGTATAAAGTTGGAGACAAGATAACAGTTGAAAATGAATCTATTTCAAAAAAATATTATAATGGATACACCAGTATTAAAATGAGTATTATAAGATATAAAGTTGTTGAAAGTATAAACTCTGAAAAAAAACCAGTAAAACTGAGTGAAAAAGTTAAAACTGAATATCGAATTGAATTATAAAAACGATTTGCCAACAATGTATAACCGCAATTACGGCGGATTCGACTACGTCCGAATCCACTCGAAATTGCTAAAGTTGGTGTTTAATCCGAAAAGTTCATGTATATTTATCCGTAACTGACGGTTATACGAGACCGTTGGCAACAATATAACCCAAATCAATGGAAGTACTTTTTCACTTCATATTTCAGTTAATTAAAATAGGAATTCTTGCATCGATTTATTCTTTTATTTTAATCGGAATTTTATTAATTATTGGAAAATTTAAATCGACTGAATTTATAAAAAGAGTAAAAGCGGAAAAGAAAAAATATTGGTTTTCTTTTGGTTTCTTAATCTCAATTGGACTTTTTATTTTCTCGTTTACATATTGGGGAAATCACGGACTTGGAGATGGACCAATGATTCCAATCGGACATTGGGAAACGATTGAAAATACAAATTGGACTGAATACGGATATTTGAAAGGACAAAAAACCAGCGACGGAATTGATATAGAAACGACACAATTTAAAGTTACGAATGACAAATTATGTGGGAATCTAAAAAGTTGGTTTTATGACTTTGAGAACACATATTTTGTGTTGGACTTGAAAACAGACGAAATCACTGAATTCAAAACGGAATCTGAATTTAATGAATATGCGGAAAATAATAAATTGCCAAATTCAAATGAACTTTTGAGTTTTGAAGAGAATTATAGAAACCATTGGAGCGGAATAAGATTTCTGCTGTTACCATAAAAAGAAAAAATACTGTTGCCAACACCGTATATAATTTATTGCTAGTTCTAGCCTACTTACGAAAATCCTCGCGGATTTTCTATTCGGTTTTTATTTGCTAAATTAGGTGCTTAAACCACGCAACAAACCATATACAATCACGTTGTGTGTAATTAAAAAAAACTCTCGAATTGAAAAGAATAATTGGAATTTTATTGATAATGACCTCTTTGTTTTCTTGCAAGAATTCAAATATCGAATCAATCAAATTTGAGAAAAAATTATTATCTAAAATTGAGGAAAATGGAAAGAAATTTATTGAGTCAAAAGAAAAACAATATTTAGATTTTAAGGAATTAACTGAATTCGATTGGGATTTTTTTAAATATATTTCAGCAAATGAAAGTGTTCCAGTTCTAAAAGACGAAATCAAATGCGAATTAAATTTAGATTTTGAAACGAGTGATTTAAATATAAATAAATCAAGATTTTATTTTTTTAAAAACAATAAATTTATAAAGGAATTAGAAATAAGTCACAATGACAAAGTTCATTTTTATTTCACAAATTACTGTTCTGAAAAAGAATATTATGAAAGTAAGTTTATTGCAACAAACAGTTCCAGAAAATTTGAAAACTCAGAAACTATATTACATCCAATTTGTGAATCAAGAATATATAAAAGTCAACAATTAATTGAATATTATGATTATAAATTTCTTGTTTCAAGTTATATAACAAAAGACAAAGGAAAAACTTATGAATATAATATTGCCGAAAAAAAACTAACTGACTCTATTGGAATTGGTAAAGTTTTTAATAAAAAAATCTATAATGAAAACGGAACAATAAAAATATCTTTTGACATTATAAAAGACCGAACAAACAAGCCGAAAAATTTTATATTCGTGAAAGAAAATAAGATATTAATAAATCCAATCTTCTCTGAGAGTTGCTATAAAAATTCTGGAGAGAATGTAATTTTTCATTGTGAATATGAATTTTTGGAAAATGAATTTAAATCAACAGAATTTGAAATAAAAACTACACACAACACTGTATAAACTTTATTGCTGCTAAATTTTTCCTTCGGAAAAATACGCAGGCACAAAGTTGTTTAATAATTTGCTTATTTTTAGCATAACAAAAACGCAACAAAGCTTATACCAAAACGTTAGCAAACAGTTGGACAAAATGAACGCAAAAGAAATAGAAGAATATTCAGAAACTTGTGACATTGCAAGAGGTGTAATTATATCAGTTGGATATAAATTAGAACTAGCAATATCAAATTGTTTGACTTTGCATTTCGCTAAAGAAAAAACTGAATATGACTTTTTCAGGTTCTTTATGACTGATACATTAACTTTTGAAAATAAAAAGTACATTTTTTCATCATTACGAAAAGACAAAAAAATAGAACTTAAAAATGATTACCAAAAATTAGTATATGACATAGATTACGTTCAAAATTTAAGGAACTTAATGGCTCATTCTGATATTGTTATTAATGATAAATCTTTGAGTATGTTTAAAGAAAATCAATTAACTTTTAAAAACTTAACTCATAAGAAATGGCAAAGAGATATACTACTTAATATAGGAGATAGAATCAATCAGACTCCTGAAAGACTCATTTTCTCCATGACAGAGTTTTTGAAGGCGTCTGATAGAATCAGGAATGTGCTTCCCATCAGAATTTAAAGCCCACTCTAATCTTTGTTGAATAGTAACTTCAATATCACCATTTTCATCAATTTTAATATTTTTATTATCAAAAACCATAACAAAACAAAACCGATTTGCTAACACCGTATAAAATTAATAAGGGCGGTATTGCTTTTTTAAAATTAATATTTATTTGCTAATTAAAGCTTTGTATAAGATTATTTTATAATAACCCTTACTAATCTTATACAATCACGTTGCCAGCAATTTAAAAAAACACCGTAACTAATTGAGAATTTTAATTGATACAAACATCTTAATCGAACTTGAAGACAATCGAGTTATTACGGATAATTTCGCCAAATTTTACAGAATTGCAAACACAAACAATTGTGATATACTGTATCATCCCAAAGCTATACCAGTTGATGTTAATAGAGATAAAGATACTAAGAGAAAAGAAATAATTATCTCAAAACTCAACAAATATCAACCTTTAGAAGATTATGCAAAACCGAACACTGAATTTAATTCACAACTAAAAAATAGAAAAGTAAATGACGAAATTGATAATAGACAGCTTTATCAATTAAAAAAAGGCTTTGTCGACTATTTTGTTACTCAAGACAATGGAATTCACAAAAATGCTATAAAACTAAATCTAACCAATCGAGTCCTTACAATTGAACACGCTTTAAAACTTCTCGAAGAACAATTTACTTTCAAAATACCATCTCATCCAATTCTCAGAGAACATAGTATTCGCGAAATTGAAACAAAATTTAATAGCTCATTTTTTGATAGCTTAAGAGAAGATTATGGAGAAAAAGAATTCAATTCTTGGTTACAAAAATGTGCTACGAAAAACAGAAAATGTTATTCATTAATCGTTGATGATAATTTACAAGCGATACTAATTTATAATATTGAGAAAGTTGAAGACCACCAATTACCAAAAATATTTGATAAGGCACTCAAAATTTGCACATTAAAAGTAGATGACACGGCTTTTGGAATAAAGTTAGGAGAACTTTTTCTAAACAAAATGTTTGAATTATGTATAAATTCTAGGATTAAGTATTTATACTTAACAGTTTACGAAAAACAAGAACATCTAATAAAGCTACTTGAAAAATTTGGTTTTTATAGAAGTGATTTTAAAAATAGTCAAGGCTTAACCGAGATTAGAATGATAAAATGTTTAGACAAAAGCAAAATCAGTATTACAGAAAATACTATTTCAGCTCATCCATTTTATTTAAATAATTCAACAGTTAAAAAGTATGTAATTCCAATTCGTCCAGATTTTTATGGCTCTTTATTTAAAGACGGTAAATTAAGACCACCTACTCTATTTGATAAAGCACCTGATAGTATAAATGAAATTCAAGGAAACACAATTGTAAAAGCCTACATTTCCAATTCAAAAAACAAAAGACCGAATAAAGGAGATTTGTTGTTTTTCTATTCATCTAAAACCAATCAAGTAATTGAGCCCTTTGGTGTTTTGGAAACTATAGAAATTATTAATGATTTCGATAAATTATGGAAAACTGTAAGAAAGAAAACTGTATTTACAGAAACGGAGTTACGTAGTTGGTTAGAAGAGAAAAAAGAATTACACGTAATTACATTTAGGCTTATCGCATATTTGAAAAAAAATATTAGCTTACAAAAAATTAAAACAATAGATAGCTTTAAAAACAAGTTACAAACGATAACAGAATTAAAAGAAACTGATTACATCAAATTAAACAATGAAGGATACTTTGACAAGCGTTATATTATCAATTAAACCAGTTTATGCACAGGCAATTATGTCAGGAACTAAAAAGGTTGAGTTTAGAAAAAAAATTTTTAAAAGACCAGTTGACAAAATTTTTGTTTACTCTTCATCACCAGAAAAGAAGATAATTGGATTTTTTACGATTAAGGAAATAATAGAAAATAGTCCAGAAAAACTTTGGGACGAATTTAATAAGGTTGGAGGTATTGAAAAAGAAGATTTTTTTAACTACTATCAAGATTCTAAAACTGGATTCTCAATAAAAATATTGGAAGTTGAGAAATTTGGAGATGGAATTGACCCAGCTGACTTTTTTGAAAATTTTTGCGCACCACAATCATTTATATATTTAGAAGAAAAGACAGCAATGAATATGGAGGAAAAAACTGCTGGCAACAACGTATATAACTCATAGCTAATTAGTTGCTTAATCAAAGTTAAGGCATATTTGCAAGTCCGCCAAATTTTTAAATTTGGCTTATTGATAAAAAAGGTAATAAGAAAAATTTAAAAATTCGGCTCGTGCTTAACCGAATAGTTATCGCTAATTTACACGCTACGAGCCATATACAAAACCGTTGCAAAAAACTGCGCTCACTCAAACGTGGGAATGAAAAAATTGCGATTTAATGTTCTTTAAAATTGTGAAAAAGTGGAATTTTAAAAAGTTGAACACTCTCTCGCTAGCAAAATTCAACACGTGAATTTTGCAAATTGTGGGAATTGTAAAACGTGTGAATTTACTCAAACTCTGAAAATATGAATTGGGAATTATAACTCAAACTCTGAATTGAAAAAGTTTGCGGAATTGAGCAAAATGTGGAAAATCTGAATTGTGTGAATTCACTCAAATTCTGAATATTTAATTTTTTGGAATTTATACTCAAAGTGTTGAATTCAAAAAAACTGAAAAGTTCTGAAAAAACAAAAATTATGAAAATAAAAAACAGCTATTTTGCAACACCGTGTATAAAAAATTGCTATTTTTAGCTTAATCAAAGGTTGTTGCTTTTTTGCAATCTTATATTTTCCTTCGGAAAATAACGATGGCACAAAATCGCAACTTTCCATAACACAAACACGTTAGGTAACATTTGAGGGATGAACTGTCCTGAAATAGGTTGACTAAAAATTAATCATTTAATTATAGTCACTTATGAAAACAAAAAATGAACCCTGGCGAAAAAGAACCTATCAAAAAGTAACTCTTGAAACTAAACTTTTAGTCGTTGACCAAATTGTTAACGGACAAATATCCAGAAGTAACGCTTCTAAAAAATACGAGGTTCCTAGAACTACAATCTCATACTGGATTAGAATTTATAGTACCTTAGCTCAACAAAATATGGGTATGAGTAAAAACGAGGAAATTAAAAGACTTAAAGAAAAAATCGAAGAACTAGAGTTTCAAAAGGACTTTCAGCAAGACATAATCGCGGATATGGAACTCATTACTGGTGTGGATTTGTCAAAAAAGTCGTTACCCAAAACATTAGCAAAAGAGATAGAGCGAAAAAAGAAAGACCGTATAAAAGAAAATGGCTCTATGGATGTTTTGGGATCAGTAAACAAGCTTTCTACAAAAGAATTAACAAACAAAAAAAGCAAAAAGTAGCCCACCAAAAACTTACCTTAATGGTCAAGAATTACCGCAAGAAAGTAAGTTCTAAAACTGGTGGAATTAAACTCTACAAAGAACTTAAAGCTGAGTTTATTAAAGCTGATATCAAAATGGGTAGAGACAAGTTCTATCGCTTCCTAAGACTCAATAATTTATTAATTCCTAAGCGTAAAAACTACGTTACAACCACTAACTCTAACCATATGTACAGAAAATATAAAAACCTCGTAAAAGACCACGTCCCTAATCGACCAGAACAACTATGGGTAAGCGACATCACATACATTAAAACCGAAAATGGATACAATTACCTAGCACTAGTGACTGATGCCTATTCCAAGAAAATCATGGGTTATAAAATAGATAATCATATGAGAACGGTACTTTGCTTAGAGGCTCTTAAAATGGCCATTAAAAACAGAAAATATCCTAAGCAACAACTCATTCATCATTCAGATAGAGGATTCCAATACTGCAATCCTAAGTACACCAAATTTGCTGAAAGTAATGGGATAACTATGAGTATGACCGAGCAATACGACCCTTATGAAAACGCTGTAGCTGAACGTATAAACAGAACTCTTAAATACGAATATGGATTAAAGCAAACCATCAAAAACACTACAATAGCCAAGGAGATGACTGATCAGGCTGTATATATCTATAACAACCTGAGAACCCATTTTAGCCTAGACTTAAGAAAACCTACTGAAGTACATCTAAATCCTAATTTAAAATACAAGTCCTATCGAAAAAATAATGTAAATTTACCTGAACTATCGTTTTGAAAACAAACCTAGTTCAAATTATTTTTTTTGCCTTCTAAACGGCTAAAAAAAATCGTTTGAACGTGTCGAAAATCATAAAAAAAAGGTCAACCTATTTCAGTATAATACAGGAAATGAAAGAGAACAATAGAATTTTAAGAGAATTAATTGAAAATTCTTCAGCATTTCAAAACAACTCGTTTGAAAAGAATTCTGAAAATATTCGTGAGCAAATAATGTTGAATAGAGAATTAATTGAACCTTTTGAAACTTGGAATAAATCAGCTGAATTTGACAAAATTTTACTTAATGAATTAAAACATCAACAAGAAAAACTAATCAAGTTTTTTAATAAAAATTGGAACTTTAATAACAAATTTGAAAAATTACTTGATTTTAATAATGTTTATGAATCCCAAACAGAAATAGGAATTGAGTGGCACGCTAATTCAGCAATTCCACATATTTATAAATATCTTATACAATTTGAAAAAAATGGATTTTTCAAACTAAAAATAGGTTATCCTAATTTCTATGAAGAAAGTATTTTAGAATTAAAATCTTTAAAAACAAACTATAGAAATTTATATCAGTTAAATGAAGGAGGAAAAATTTCTATGAAATCAAAATATTTTGAGCTTGAAGGAAATATAATTGGAGAAGGAATAATTGACAAAAAAATAAACTTGAGAGATTATAAAGATAGAGAGAGATTTACTGACCCAAAAATGCTGACAATAGTGAAAAGAAAAAACGTTACCTAACACTGTATAAACTTTATTGCTGCTAAATTTTTCCTTCGGAAAAATACGCAGGCACAAAGTTGTTTAATATTTTGCTTACTTTTAGCATAGCAAAACGCAACAAAGCTTATACTAAAACGTTAGGCGTAATGTCAAAAAAAACGAACGTAATGAAATGATATTAAGTAATATAAAAGATAATTTTTATAGTTTTTTAAAATTACAGAAAGACGAACTTAAACGTGAAGAGTTAAATGATTATTCTCTTAAAGTTTATAAATATTTAAAAAGACATAACAAAGAGTTATTAAAAAATATATCATTAGAAAAATCGAATTTTGGAAAAAAGTATATTTCGGTTGAACTAAAACCAAAAAATGAAAATACTGTTGCTAATTTATACTTTGAAACTGAAAATAACGAATTAACTGTTGGGTTTGGTAATTTTCATAGCCATTATGATAATTTTGCAGAACTGAATTTCAAAAAGGAACTGAAAAAAGCACTTGAAAATTTTTATAAATTATTAAAAGACGAATTATTTGTTGTTTCTGCTGGTGGTGGAGTATCAACACTTTTGACAAATAAAGAAATAGAAATTCTTGAAAGTGGGAAAAATCTTGAACATTTTAATTATGATTGTATTACATATTATATAACTTCGTGGAGCGGAAAACACGACAGAACATTTAAAAAACCAAGTTGAAAAAGAAGTATTGAAAAGTAAAAACACTACGCCTAACACCGTGTAAAAAAAATTGCTTAATTTTAGCTTAACCAAAACTTGTTGCATTTTTGTAAACTGCTATTTTCCTTCGGAAAATTGCCGTTCACTTTAAACGCAACTTTCCATAACACAACAACGTTAGGTGCAATTACTCTAAAACATCAAAATTTAAGCTATTAATAGAAAAAAAACATATCAATTTTTAATTATCCTTCTAATATTATTTTTAGGAATTTCTTGTAATAAAGAAAAAAGAAATCTGAGTTCTAAAAATGCACCTATAGAATTTAAAGAAACTGAAAATTATGAAATTCTAGTCACTGGAGGATTTAATATGTATCAAGATTTAAGTTATGCTGTTCCATTAATAAAATTCAATTTAACTGACTCTTTACTCTCATTAAAATTCAGTTCTGAAAGGACTATCAAAATAAAATCAATTGATACTGTTCTACCTTTATTAATAAATTTAAGTAAGAAATTAAATAACAATCTAAATTCCAAGAATTTAAAACCATACCATTTTTACAATCCTTATTTTAGAGCATCAGAATCAATTGATTTAATAACAAATAACAAAGAGAAAACTGAAAGGAAACAAATTTCTGGTCATAGATTTACAAAAGAAAAGAACATTAATTATTTGGAACTTGATAGTACTGATCTGAAAATTTCTTATTATTTACATAAATACTTAATCTCTATTGCTGAAAATCATTGGAAAGATTCAATATCTTCTCAAAATTTAAAAGAAGTCTTTTCAATTTCAAACGCTTTAGAAAATCCTGAAAGTGTATATAAATTAAATTTACGAAGGAAAAGAATTAAATCAATTCCACCTGAAATAGGAAAATTAAAAAATTTAGAAGTTTTAATTATTTCTGGTTCAACTATTAAATCTCTTCCTAAAGAAATTGAGAATTGCAAGAAATTAAAATCAATTATTGCAAATTCAAGTCAATTAGAAGAATTACCTTCTTCTTTGGGAAATTTGAAAAATCTTAGAACTTTAAAAGTTGTTTACTGTAACTTAAAATCTATCCCTAAAGAAATTGGGAATATTAAAAGTTTATGGGAATTATCAATTGGACACAACAAAATTAAAAAATTGCCAAATGAGTTGGCTGAATTGAAAAACCTGACTTGGTTAGATATTAGTAACAATAATTTTGAAGAATTTCCTAATTCTATTTTGCAAATGGAAAATCTAAAAAGATTTTGGATGTTTGGAAACAATATTAAAAAAATTCCTTTCGAAATCAATAAACTAAACTATTTAGACCACATAAGATTGAATAAGAAAAAAATTGAAAATATAGATTCATTAGAAATAATAACGCCTGAAGTAATGTTCTTGAATAAGGAATAAAACTGCACCTAACACCGTATATAATTTATTGCTAGTTCTAGCCTACTTACGAAAATCCTCGCGGATTTTCTATTCGGTTTTTATTTGCTAAATTAGTTGCTTAACCACGCAACAAACCATATACAACAACGTTGCCAACAATTTAAAAAATGAACAGACAATTAAAGAACATACTTATTGCCATTGGAATTCCAACTCTTTATGCAATAGTTTTAAGATTAGCTTTCGGAGTTAAAGATTGGAATGAATTATTTTCTGTAATGTCTGTTACATTCCTTTTTCTTCTTCCAACAATAGTCGGTGCATTAACCGTTTATCTTTCAGATAAAAATAAAGTTGAAAAACTATGGTATCGAATTTTCACACCTTGGATTCCAATAATTTTATTTCTCATTATCACACTTGCTTTAGCAATTGAAGGTTGGGCGTGTTGGTTAATGATTCTTCCTATTTTCTTAATAGCTGCATCAATTGGAGGATTAATTGGAGGTTATTTAAAATTAAAAAGAAGAAATGACAGACTAAACATTTCGTTACTAATTCTTATTCCATTCCTAATTTCACCAGTTGAACAATTAATTGAAAAGATTCCAGGAACATATAAAGCTTATACTTATATAGATATTAATTCAAGTGCTGAGAAAATCTGGGAAAATGTAACAAGAGTTAAAACGATTGAAAAAAATGAAGATACTGGATATTTGACAGAATTTTTGGGATTCCCAAGACCTTTAAAAGCTGAATTAAATTATAATGGAGTTGGTGCTTATCGAGAAGCAATTTTCACAAACGGACTAATATTTAGAGAAACCGTTACAGAATATGAGGAGAATAAGAAAATGGTCTTTTCAATTAAGGCTAATACTTACGAAATACCATCTACGACTCTTGACGAACACATTCTAATCGGAGGAGAATATTTTGATGTACTAAATGGGACATATGAACTTGAAAAACTTACTGAAGGAAAATATCGTTTACATTTATATAGTAATTTCAAAATGAATACAACTTTTAATTTTTATGCTGGTTGGTGGGGAAAAATAATAATGAAAGATATTCAAAACAATATACTGAAAGTTGAAAAGAAACGAGCAGAAGAATAAAAAACTGGTGGCAACACCGTATATAATTTATTGCTGGCTTCTCGCCTACTTACGAAAGTCCTCACGGACTTTCTTGGTCGGTAATTATTTACTAAATTAGTTGCTTAAACCACGCAACAAACCATATACAAAAACGTTGTGTACAAAACCCACTCTTACGTAGAGGGAGAATAGAATTGCCCATTGAAAAATTTAACGAATGAATATAGATAAGAAAAGACATATTTTACTCAAAATATTGTCTGAAAAAACAAACAATGCTAAAATTAACAATGAGCAATGCATAGGTTTGAGTAACAATGAAATATTTGAACTTTTAAATATTGACAGATATGAATTAGAAGTAATTGCGTCTGAATTTTACGAAAACAAAGAAGTGAACTTTTATGCAATGTACGGAATAAAAAGAGGTTTATCCATCACAACAAAAGGAACATCATCTTATTCTACTAAAAAATACTTAAAAAGGTATAAATCTGAAAATATTAATAAAGCAAAAGACTTGGTAACTATAATAATACCTGTAATTTCAGTTATTATATCGTTAATAATTTTATACACATCCAAATCAGAAGTATCGGATATGAAACAGCAACAAATATTAATAGAAAAAACTCAAGATAGTATAGGAAATCGCTTAAATCAAATGAATGAATTTTATATAAATCAGACTTCTGATTCTTTGAAAAAATAGATTTAAACCAACTCATAACATATAATTAAAACAGTAAAATTCGTCAACAAATTACTCATAACCTGTTGATAACTTAATTCTTGTAAAGTTTAATATAACTTTGTAAATATCAAATTAATTACTCAAATCCGAAGTCTTTCCAATTAAAAACAAAAAGACATTTAAGATTATGAGTAGTGAAAGAAACCATCGATTCAAAGTGATGAATGGTTTCGAAATGAAAGGTTAATTAGAGCAGTAGCGAACTGGATTTTTCTAATTTACCGTATCCAAAATAAATTTTTCAGTAAATATTGTATTACCAACAATTAATGAAATACAATAAATATATTAAAACAAAGGAATTTATAAGCTGTGTAATAATTATCTTTATTTCTAACATTTTTAACTGAAAATAAAGAAAGCTTACTTAAATCTATTTTTTTAAAAAAACTCATAACATAAAACGTACTAAAACAAATAAATATGAAAACAATCGAATTAAATCTTTCTAACGGAAATAAAATAACTGTGGTTAAAGATAAAATTGAAACTATAAAGTCAAATCCAAATGAAAACGCAAATTGTTGGATAACTTTAACATCTGGAAAATCATTAGCTTTAACGGAGACTGTTGAGCAAATTAAAGAATATCTTTCTGAACAATAGAATTATGTTCTAATGAATTTAAAACATCATTTATAATTTCTTTTGCATCTCCGAAAGTTTGACCTTTTAATAGTTTTAGAATTTCTTTTTCTATTTTAGCTACTGAATTTTCGTCAACATTTGAAAGTTTTTGCATCTGAATAGTTCTGTACACAACACCGTATAAAATTAATTGCTACTCATTGCTTATCATAAAAATATAATAAACTCGTGTAGATGTTGCTTTTTTTAAAGATTAAACTTGTTTAACGCAACTAATGTTATACAAACACGTTAGAGAAAACAGTGCCAAACGAAGTTTAGTGCATTTTTAAAGCTGAATTACCTCAACCTCAACTAAAAAATTTCTTGTTGAATATTAGATATAAAGTCCTTTTTTTGGGATTTAAACGCATCAAATGCTTCTGCTTTTTTAAACAAATAATTGAAACCAGAAACTAGAAGTCGAATTGATTTTTTGAAACAAAATTTTTCATCGATTTTTTTTTTGAGTTGTTTATAAGTAAAATGTTAGTGCTTTATTTGGAAAATATTTGTTTGCGTTCTGATTCAATCTAATCCAAAAAAAACTAATCACTTATCCACCTTTTTTCCTAAATCTAAATGCTAAGAAACTTAGTCAATTTTTGCAAATAAATTGTATTTTAAGTAAATATTTAGATACTTAGTTCAATTGCATTCTGCTTCGATTTTTAACGAAAAAAAGAAACATGTATTTTAAGGTAAGTAAGTGATCAACTTTTACTTTTAGCGGCACTGCTCTATCTAACAACGTGTATTAAAAATTGCTACCTATAGCTTGTTTACGAAAACTTTACCTTTTTTTCTAAGTGAGTATTTATTTGTGTACTTTAGTGTTTTAAAAACGCAAAATTCAATACACAAATGCGTTGCCATTAATTTGAGAAAAACAGAACGAAATTGAAAAAAGAAAAAATAATTGACTTTGGAATTTTAGCTTTACGATGGTATTTGATTTTCTATATGATTAGTTACGGGTGGAGTAAATTGACATTAAGCCAATTTGGAGTTCACGATTCGTCAATTTTGGAAAAACCAATTAAAGATATTGATAGTTTTTATGTGGCTTGGCATTTGTATGGCAGAAGTACTTTTTTCAATATTTCAACCGGAATTTTAGAAATTATAGGTGGAATACTAATAATTTTCAATAGAACTTTAATTATTGGTACGTTATTAGTTTTATCAATATTGGTACAGATCTTAATAATTGATATTGCCTTTACAACAGGAGTATTAGGATTGGCACTTCCCATAAGAATTGGAGGAATGATATTGTCAAATTTATTAATTCTCTATTATTATAAAGAGAAAATAATAATTATGTGGCAAAATTTAACAAAAGGAATAACCACAAAATTTAAATACAAGTGGTGGATATATTTGATTTTACCAATAATTGGATTTTTAATGGATTTTGTAATTGTAATTCTAACACTGCCAATTAAAATGCTTTTAAATTGGTTTGGGAATTAAAAACTAATGGCAACAACGTACAAAATTAATTGCTAGCTTTTTGCTTACTTACGAAAATCCTCTCGGATTTTCTTTGTCAGTAATTATTTAGTAAATTTAGTGCATAAACCACGCAACTAACCTTGTACAAACACGTTACCCACAATTATGAAAAAAACCTTTGCGATAACATTAATGATTTTTTCTCTGATTTTTACTTCTTGTAAAAAAGGAAAAAAAACAGCTGAAAAAGAAAACTCTGAAATTGAATTCGTTATTCTTGGAACAGCTAAAAACGGAGACGGAAAGAAATTAGGCCTTCATATTCCGAGTTTAGGAATGGACAATCGACTAACTTCCGAAATTGTAAATGGTAAATTTGAATTTAAAGGCACTCTACAAAATCCAGAAAGAGCAGAAATTGCTTTCGATAATGAATTAGAAGAATTCGATGGAATGTACTCTGTTTATGATGTCTATTTAACTAAAGATACTTTAAGAATAAATGTTACTGTTGATGAAAGGGACGACAATCTCTATTTTTCAGAGAATTCATTTGAGGATAATGGAGTAAACACTTATTATCAAAAGAACAAAAATAAATATTGGGAAGCATATAATGGTTTGTCTTATAATCCAAGAGATAGTATTCAGATGGATAGTTTGAGAAAATATGTTTTCCCTAAAGTCCGAGAAAATGTAATCAAAGTAAATACAGAAATTTTTAGCGATAAAAAGAATACTATTATTGGTTTAAATAATTTGAAATATATTTTTGATGACAGATTTGTTTTTGACTTAAATGAAATGAGTAATGAACAAAAAAAATCAATTAATGATTACTTTAATAGTATTGATAAGTCATACATAAATTCACCAGATTATACAGTTGTAAGTTCACATATAAAAAGAATGAATAACAAAAATTTCGGCAAGGAATTTATGGATTTTAGTTTACCAAACATTGCTAAAAAAGAAACTCAATTAGCCGAAATCATATCAAAAAATGAATTTACAGTTTTAGACTTTTGGTGGTCAGGTTGCGCACCTTGCAGAAAATTTAATCAAGAAAGTAAAGAACATTATAAAGAACTAAAAGAAAGCGGAATTGAAATAGTGTCTATTAACGTAGATGACGGAATGAAAAAATGGCAAAGAGCATCTGTAAAAGATAGTATTGAATGGATTAATCTTTATGCTGGAACAAATTCAAAAATTCAAGCAGACTACAATGTTGTGGCTTTTCCGACTACGATAATATTTGATAAAGATAAAAAACGAGTGGATTTTGAATTTCATAAAGCGACTGAACTTTTGAAACTAAAATCGAAAAAATAACTGTGGGTAACAACGTATATAATCCATTGCTAGTGAGAGCCTACTTACGAAAATCCTCGCGGATTTTCTATTCGGTTTTTATTTGCTAAATTACGTGCTAAACCACGCAACAAACCATATACAAAACCGTTGTGTACAAAACCCACTCTTACGTAGAGGGAGAATAGAATTGCCCATTGAAAAATTTAACGAATGAATATAGATAAGAAAAGACATATTTTACTCAAAATATTGTCTGAAAAAACAAACAATGCTAAAATTAACAATGAGCAATGCATAGGTTTGAGTAACAATGAAATATTTGAACTTTTAAATATTGACAGATATGAATTAGAAGTAATTGCGTCTGAATTTTACGAAAACAAAGAAGTGAACTTTTATGCAATGTACGGAATAAAAAGAGGTTTATCCATCACAACAAAAGGAACATCATCTTATTCTACTAAAAAATACTTAAAAAGGTATAAATCTGAAAATATTAATAAAGCAAAAGACTTGGTAACTATAATAATACCTGTAATTTCAGTTATTATATCGTTAATAATTTTATACACATCCAAATCAGAAGTATCGGATATGAAACAGCAACAAATATTAATAGAAAAAACTCAAGATAGTATAGGAAATCGCTTAAATCAAATGAATGAATTTTATATAAATCAGACTTCTGATTCTTTGAAAAAATAGATTTAAACCAACTCATAACATAAAACGTACTAAAACAAATAAATATGAAAACAATCGAATTAAATCTTTCTAACGGAAATAAAATAACTGTGGTTAAAGATAAAATTGAAACTATAAAGTCAAATCCAAATGAAAACGCAAATTGTTGGATAACTTTAACATCTGGAAAATCATTAGCTTTAACGGAGACTGTTGAGCAAATTAAAGAATATCTTTCTGAACAATAGAATTATGTTCTAATGAATTTAAAACATCATTTATAATTTCTTTTGCATCTCCGAAAGTTTGACCTTTTAATAGTTTTAGAATTTCTTTTTCTATTTTAGCTACTGAATTTTCGTCAACATTTGAAAGTTTTTGCATCTGAATAGTTCTGTACACAACACCGTATAAAATTAATTGCTACTCATTGCTTATCATAAAAATATAATAAACTCGTGTAGATGTTGCTTTTTTTAAAGATTAAACTTGTTTAACGCAACTAATGTTATACAAACACGTTACCCAACATTATGAAAAAAATACTGCTAATTACATTATTACTTTTTCAATTGACCATTTATGCGCAAGAAAACTCTAAATGGAATTTAGGAATTGAATATTCAATCGATAATTTATCAATTGAAAACGGACAGAATAATGATTATCTTGTTACTCAAGGAAACATTAACGGATACGGAATTGAATTTGATAGAAATAATTTTACGCTCGGACTAAACTCTCAATTTTTTATTAATAACAAAATAAGTTTCTCAACTGGACTTTTATATTCTAATAAAGATTTTACCGGAAAATTTAATTGTGCAACTTGTGAGCCAACTTCTTTTCCGATTTATTCACCCGAAACTATAAAACAGAGATTTTTAGTAATTCCTGCTTCAATTGACTATAACTTTCAATTAGGAAATTTAAAACCAACTTTAAAAGCTGGATTTAAAAATAATATCGAAATGGAAAATGATTTAAAAGAACAAAGTAAAGGTTATTTTTTAGAGGCTTTCTTCGGAGTTTTAATAAATTACGAAATTTTAGAAACTTGGAATATTGGAGTTGGATATAACTATCAAACTGCATTGACTGATCTATATAAAACGGACGAATATAATTTAAGAACAAATAGTTTTTATTTACAAATTAACTATCGAATAAAATAACGTTGGGTAACACCGTATAAAATTAATTGCTAGTGCAAGCCTACTTACGAAAGTCCTCGCGGACTTTCTATCTGTGATTTATTTGCTAACTTTAATGCTTAAAACACGCAACTAATCATACACAACAACGTTGGCTGTAATTAAAAACCGAAATCAAAATTAACATATGAAATTAAAAAGAAATTTATTTACAATTCTATTTTTGACAATTAGTACAATCGGCATTGCGCAAGATTATAAAAATGAACTGAAAAAGGAATTTAATGATTATTTGAGTACAATTGTAAATATGGAATTTGAAAAATCTATGGAATATATTGTTCCTGAATTTTTTGAAATTATTCCAAAATCTCAAATGATTAAGGTTATGAAAATGACTTTTAACAATCCGGATATGGAATTTGAATTAAAAAATCCGAAAATCTTGAAAGTTAATGACAAAAAGAAAATCGAAAAGAAATATTATTCACTTCTGACTTATTCAAATCAAATGAATATGAAAATAAAAGGAGAAGAAGGAGAAACAAAAGACGAAAAAACAACGAGAATAAACCTGACTAAATTGTCATTGGAAAGTACTTTTGGTTCTGAAAATGTTGTCTATAACGAAAAAACTGATTTTTTTGAAATTCAATCTCAAAAAGACGTTTATGGAATATCTGAAAGTGGAGAAAAAAACTGGAAATTTTTAGTAATTGAAAAGAAACAGAAAATGATTTTGGAAAAATTATTACCAAAAGAATTGAGCGAAAAAATATAAAAAAACTACAGCCAACAACATATATAATTTATTGCTTGCTTCTTGCCTACTTGCGAAAATCCTCGCGGATTTTCTTTGTCTGTAATTATTTATTAATTTAGTGCAAAACCCACGCAACAAACCATATATAATCACGTTACCCAACATTAACCACTCATAAGTTGAAAAACAGAACGAAATATATACTACTGATTATATTCATTTTAGCATCTATATTAACTATTTACAACGACTACAATGAATTAACAGAGACAAGTTTTGACTCTACTGAATTAAAATATGCTAAAAGATTTTTTGTAATTGGAATTCTTTGTTTTGGAATATACTTTTTTAATAGAAATTGGAGAAAGCATTTAATCAAAATTATGATTGGAATATTTGGAATATGTTTCGCATTGAATTTATATATTTTTCCTAGGGTTTATGAAAATGCTCAAGCTAATGACTTATATTATGAATATTCTGAAATAAAAACTTGTGAAGGAATGGAAAAACGATTTTTGAAAGATTTACAAAATGGAGAAATCAAATACTTTCAATTCGGAATTGGTTATGATATTAAGTTACATAAAATATTAGAAAATGAATATAACATTGAAATGTTTGGAATGGGGTGTATGATACAATCTAAATTTGAATGCTATAATAAATCAGTCAATAAATACTTGAAAGAATCACATAACAAAACAATTAATGATATTTATCGAGAAATAGATAATGAATAAAAAACGTTGGGTAACACCGTATATAATTTATTGCTGGCTTCTTGCCTACTTGCGAAAGTCCTCGCGGACTTTCTTGGTCGGTAATTATTTACTAAATTAGTTGCTTAAAACACGCAACAAAACATATACAACAACGTTAGCTCACATTATGAAAAAAATCCATCTACAAATTCTACTTTCAGTTTTTTATGGAATTTTTTGCTTTTTAATAATCGGTTGTAACGGAAAAAAAGAAAAAAATAAACTGAATAAACAAATTGAATATGAATTTGAGAGGAAAATGGTTACATACGACTTTGGAAATGGCTCAACTGAAAAAGTGGAACTTTATATCGATAAACTAAACGACACAATTGGAAATCAAATTTTTGCTTATAACAATGAAATTATTGACAAATCGAAAAGTTTATTTTACGAATTAAATATTGAGAAAATTAAAAACTCAAACGAATATATAGGAAAAATAAAATATCACTTTAATCCAAACAAAGAGGGAAAGTTAGTTGGGTTTACTTTTACTGTAATTAGCAAAACGGAGGAGAAAACTGACTTTATAAACTTTGAAAACTATGATAAAATAAAAAATCAATTGGAATTTAAGTTTAAAAATAGTAGTGATACAATAATTGGACACATTCACTCTCAACATACAATGGATATTAAAAACAATGAAGAGAAATTAAGATTTAGAGAAATTTTCATTTCAGTTGACAATTATGAAAAAACGAATAACCCATTTACGAAAGGACTACGTTGAATTAACGTGAGCTAACACCGTGTAAAAAAAATTGCTTAATTTTAGCTTAACTAAAGTTAGTTGCATTTTTGTAAACTCCTATTTTCCTGCGGAAAATAGCCGTTCACTTTAAACGCAACTTTTCTTAACACAACAACGTTACCCAACATTTGAAAAAAAACAGAATTTAATGAAAAAAGCAATCGGAATTGGAGTTTTATTTATCTCAATCATTTCTTGCGGATATTTATTCCAACTTGAAAACGATGAAAAATTGGCAAAAAAAATTGAAAATGAACTTTACTCTGAAAATGGAGCGGTTGATTTTGCAAAAATGACTGATTTTGATTGGGACAGTTTAATAATTCTCGGACCTTACACAACGATAGAAAATATTGAAAAAGAATTTGACTTAAATCTTGCTAATATTAGACAAAACGGAATTCACTATTCTGATTATTATGATTTAGTCGTTTTCATAAAAGATAAAAAATCTGTAAAAATTATTGAACTTAAAAGAGCAATAAATTCACAACGGAAAATTATTAAAAAAGAAGAAAGTAAATTTAAAACTGGAGAGAACGGAATAATAAAACTGACCGAATAAAAACGTTGGGTAACAATGTATAACCGCAATTACGGCGGATTCGACTACGTCCGAATCCACTCGGAATTGCGAGCGTCAGTGCTTAACCGAAAATCATTAACTTTAATCCCGTAACTGACGGTTATACGAGACCGTTAGCTGTAATTTGAAAGATGAAAATTTTTAAAACTATATTGTTTCTATTATTTACCACATCCTCTATCTATGGACAAATTGAAATAGATAGTTTATACGTTTTTACTGGAAAAAAAATATCAATTAAGAAAGTAAAAGGTTTTGAAGACAAAAAAACGCTAATAGACACAATTGTAGTTAATGATTCAATAATATACATCGAAACTCCAAATGTAATTCAAGATTATAAATACAGAGCGAAATTCAAGATAATTGAGCAATTTAAAGGAGATTTACCCTATAAAAAAATTGAATTTGATTTGTATAATCATTATGGAAAGCCAAAACTTTCAAAATCAAATACTTTTTTATTATTTGTTATTAAAATAGATGGAGAATTTCAATTATTAAAATATGCAAATCATCGTGTCTATGAAACCGATAACGGAAAATTTGCCATTCCATATGACAAAAATGAATATCGAAATCAAAATGTACCATTACTCAAAATTGAACCTAAAAAAATTAATTTCAAGCAAGTTCCAGAATTTAGGATTTATGAAGATGATTCACCAGATTGGGTGAAAAGGACTTATCCAAAACCATATTATCGAATCGAAAAAAATAAAGCAATTCCGATTTTTGGAAATTATATAGAGGATTATATAAAATTAAGATTAAACGGAACTTTGAAAGATATATTTAACAACTGAATTAAAAACTACAGCTAACAATGGCTATAAGTAATTGCTTGTTCTCACCTACTTCTGAAAATCCTCGCGGATTTTCAGCTTGGTTTGTACTTGCAAAGTTAAGTGCTAAACCACGCAACTACTCATAGCCGAGAACGTTAGCAAATATTAAAAAAAAAATGGAGATAGAACTTAAAGATAGCTTAAATAAAGCGATTACAAATGGAGTAAACCTGTTTTTAGGAGCAGGATTCTCTATTTATTCCAAGGATATAAAAGGTAATAACCTTCCTTTGGGAAACAAACTCAGTGAAGAATTAATTTCTAAATTTAAATGTCCACCTATAAATGACCTGAGTAAAGTTTGTACTATCATCGATTCAACTGATAGTATTGGTTTGAAAAATTTTCTTGTTAACCGATTTTCTATAAATGAATATGACTCAAGATATGAATCTATTTTAAAAATTAATTCACCAAGAATTTTTACGACAAATATTGACAACCTAATATATAAAATATTTGAAAAATCAAATAAAAAATATATAAATAATATATTTACGGATGGGTTTTGTTACAATGATTCAACTTGTATAGATTATATCCCATTACATGGTTGTGTTGAAGACATAGAATCCAAATTTTTATTTAATAAACAAGAAATATCTTCCTCATTTAGAACCCAAAAAAATGGATGGACTAGCTTAACCAATGCTGCTTCACAATTACCATCAATTTTTATTGGTTATAGTTTAGAAGATGTAGGTGCAATTGAGTCGTTATTTGGTGAAAATACAAGTATTTCAACTCAAAAAGAGAAATGGATTTTACTATACAAAAAAGACGAAGGAACTGAAGCTTATTTTAAAGCTTTAGGCTTTAATATAATTATTGGTGACACGTTAAGTTTTCTTGATTATATAAATAAAATACCTCTAAAAAGTGAAAAAACCATAAATGAATTTAAGGATAGCCTACATCTAATATTTGAGCAAGAATATGTAAAAAAAGCTAATCAGAATAACAGAGTAAGACAAATTGATGAATTTTTTTTAGGTTCCCCTCCTATTTGGTCTGATATTCAATTCAATAGAATTTACTCTACATCTCATCTATCAAAAATTTTAAACCTTGTAGAATCTAAAAAAAATATTATAATAACAGGAATACCTGCATCAGGTAAATCTACTTTAAAGTTACAAATCGCAAATAGTTTAAAAAAAGAGCATAGAGTTTTTATGTTTGAAAACATTAGTTTCAATAAATCTGAGATTATAAAAAAAGAAGTTAAACAAAAAACAATAATTTTAGTAGATAATTATACTACAGACACAGAATCTTTTTTAAATATTTCACAAAATCCACATATAAAATTAATAGGATTTGATAGATATTTTTATGTTGATATGTCTAGCCATAGACTATCGAAAGATGATTTTAATTTTTATGATGTCTCAGACTTAAACGACAAAGACATTCAAAGTATTTATAATAGCATACCTCAATCTATAAGAAAACCAAATTTAACAAAAAAAACAAAAGTTAATGAAGTTCCTTCAATTTTTGAAATTGTTAATTATAATATAAATAAGCCCGCTTTAAGCGATAGGTATAGAGAAGTATTAGATGAATTAAATCAAGATGACCCTGATTTATTAGACTTACTTTTACTAACAAGTTACTTACATTCATGTAGAGTACCTCTTTCTTTTGAAGTTGCCAATTCATTCTTAGATAATGATTACCAATATTATGAAGTCATTGAAATGATAAACTCCTTAAAAGGAATGGTTAATGAAGCTATTGGTAATGTAATTTTTGAAAAATCTGAAGAACAAGACTATTATGAACCAAGGTCTCAAGTTTTGGCTGAAACAATAATTAGCCAATCAAAGTATGAATATTTTAAAAGAATGTTTAGTAAATTTCATACAAATGTTCCTAAACATCAAATACCAAACTTTAAAACTTTTAAGCGAAAAGCTTATGATTCCTTTTACGTAAATAAATCTTATCATAAATGGGATGAAGGGTTAGATTTTTATGAAGAAGCATATTTTAAGGATAAAAGTCCGTTTTTATTACAACAAAGTGCTATCTATCTAATGCAAAAAAAGAGATTTACAGAAGCTGCGATACAAATAGATAAAGCTTTACAGTCAAGTTATAAGCGTTTTTTCACAATTGAAAACACTCACGCCATCATACTATTTAAAGCTAATATAAACTCTATAGATTCTAATTCTAGCGTTAGAAATACCTTAGATAAGAGTATGGAAATATTAAAAAAATGTTATTTAGAAGATAAGAGAAAAACTTACCATGCAATTACATTTGCGGAACAATCAATTTCTTATCACATTAAATACCCTGATGAAACATCAAAAGAATACTTAAGCATAGCTAAAGGATGGTTAAATGAAATTGAAGTAGAAAAACGTTGGAATAGAAAATCAAAAGAATTATTACGTGAATTAACTTTAATAGTATAAACATTTGCTAACACCGTTTATAATTAATTGCTAGATATCGCTTATTTAGGAAAATACTCGCAGAGTTTAAAGTTAGTTTTATTTACTAAATTTACTACTAAATAACGCAACTAATCATACACAAAACCGTTACCACACATTAGAACGCAACATTGAGAAATTGGAATAACATAGAATGGATTTTTGAAAAGGATGGAGCCTTAAGAGATATTTATGTCCAAAACTCAACCATTTCTGATTGGGAAAAAATAGTTAATTTATTAAACTCGGAACACAAAATACTATACGGAAATAGCGAAGAAAATTTCACAAACCAAGTTGATTTAGATTATGTAAAAAAAATGTTTGCGGACGAAACTGGAGAATTGGAAATCAAGTTTGTGAGAATTGACCTAAATGGAATTTCAATACTTTGCCACTTCTTTCTCGAAGAACAAATTGAATTTGACATAAATCCAACCGAAATTAAAACGGAATTGGAATTTATTGAGATTATGAATTTTATGAAATCTATCAGTTCAAAATTGGAAAAACAAATAACACTTTGCGGAGAAAATCAACCTGAATTTCCTCTCATAAAAATTGACACTAAAAACGGAATTGAGAAAGTGCTGACAGAAAAAGAGGCTGAAAATTTGTGGAAAAAATCAGACCAGAATTTTAGCGTATTTACAAAGTTAAAGTCAAAAATAATAATGAAATACTTTCCGAAAATATTTGAAAAGAAAATTATGGAAAGTGCAAATAGTGAATATAAATCAACACCGAAAGAAAAAAACGTGTGGTAACACCGTATATAATTTATTGCTGGCTTATTGCCTACTTGCGAAAGTCCTCACGGACTTTCTTGGTCGGTAAATATTTACTAAATTAGTTGCTTAAAACACGCAACAAACCATATACAACAACGTTGTGCGTCATTGGAACTCACTCAAAAAGAATCAAAATGAAAAGTGAAAATTGGACAAATTCTGATGACGGAAAAATTAATCCGAATGAATACTATTCAGAGATGATAACTGAATTTCCTACTCTTAAAAACGAAATAGAAGATGAAGAACCAGAGATGGTACACTTTAGAATGGAAATTTTTTCGAGCTACAATATTGAGCAGATAAAAACAAAGAATCACTCGGAATTAAAACGCTGTTTTGAATTTCAAGAATCTCGGATTGAAAAGCTGAACTCTGAATTAATAAATGCGCTGAATGTTTCTTATTTTGAATCATTATTGCTTGGAGAATGTGCAAGTGAAATGACTGAAATCAGAAAATTAATGACACCAAAATTAGAAAAAGTCTATTCCGAGTACGAGGAATACTATGAGAAATTTGCAAAAGTGATATCAAATACAAACTCACAATAATGCAAAAATCAAATTCTATATTTCTAAAAAATCAACTAAACAAATTCCTTCACGAAGTTGGAATAGAAAATTTCTCTATGGAAAATTTTGAACAAATAGAATATATCGTAGAATATGACTTAGATGAAAAGCAAGAATCTAAAACAAATTCAGACGATATTATGCGTCTTTGGTCACTTCCGAATGTAATTGGAAAAAAACTAAATTTAAATGAAGTTTGTGAAAGGTTAGTAACTTACAAAAATGAAATACCGCTTTGGATAAAAGTAAAAGGAACTGATGAAAGTAATGTTCTGAAATTATTAATAAGTAAAAGATTTCGGAAAGTTAAAATCATTGAGGAATGGCATAAACTTAATGAATATAAACCAATAATGGAATAAAAAACGAACGCACAACACCGTGTTGTGTAGATAACACTCTGTATGTTTTGATTTTATTGACTTATCTAGAAAAAAATTAAAATAGGTACAACATAGGTACAACTTTTTAATTCTAAAATATAAAAAGAAAATATTATAATTTATTTGCATAAAAAAACCGTTTCTAATTGCTTAGAAACGGTTTTTAAATA
Organism: Polaribacter sp. BM10; assembly: GCF_002005425.1. GTDB lineage: Bacteria > Bacteroidota > Bacteroidia > Flavobacteriales > Flavobacteriaceae > Polaribacter > Polaribacter marinaquae. Next base: position 1,797,416 of record NZ_CP019704.1, read on the forward strand.
TGTATTACCACCTGTTATTATGGTGCTGCCGTACCAGAGCCTAAATACACACTATTTGACACTGTTTTTAAATCTTCGGTAACAAACGCCATAAATAATTCAACGGTATCACCAGCGTAAGTATTTGGGATTCTCAACAATTGAGTACCTGCTTCTCTATCCGCACCACCCAATATATAAATTGATTCTTTTTTACTTGGATTATAAACTAAAACCATTGCTTTATCAGTTGCATTTGCATTACCTTCTGCTGAATTATCATCCCATGCAAAACTCACTTGCCCTGGAGTAGTTATATCTGTTGTAGGATTTAATGCACTTGATAAAGAACCTCTACTCAATAATGCATTTGCATAATCAATTGTAAAATTAGGTGCAATACCACCAACCGCATTGTTTAACACATAAGACATTGCAGCATTAAACTCAGTCTTTTTTGTTGCAAAAGCTTTGTAACCAATTTTTATAAATTCTTTGTTAGCTTGCAAGTATTCTAATGTAATTGTAAATTTATTACGCTGATTCACTTGCCCTTCTGTTCTTGGATTAGCAACACTAGAAGGTTTGATTCTTAAATAATCAATACCTTTCCAGCTACCGCCGATCACATTGCCTACCTTACCTGATAGTCCTCCTAAAATTCCTTGAGAGATTTTCCCCATTTTATAAAAAATATTTAAATTAATACTCGTTCGAATGTGGTACGGACTTAATATTGATTTTAAACCTTGCTAACTTCTCTAATATAACCAAAAATAAGCATTTTTGTTACCTTTTTAATGGTCTACGATGCTTTTGCATCAAGCTTCTTTAGTTTGCATTAGATTGAAACAATTTTGAATATATGCAACCTTTAAAATCGCCATTTTTTCAATTACTTTTTGCAGTTCTTTTTCTTTGTTACTGATAACCTCAACTAAATTTATATGTTTTTGTAATACATTACCGCTAGAAGAATTTGCTTCTAATCCATTTTTAAGCGTTTTTCTACAATCATCAATAGTAATAAACGGAATTACACTACCTTTTAAATAAACAGCATATAAACCACCTATTTGCAGCATCATAGTCAAGTGAAATAATGTGTTTTTTAATTCTGGACTTGAAGTAGTAATTACAAAACAATTTGGACAAGGTTTTTCAAGTGGCTTACCACTATTAAGACCTTTGTTTAAAATAAAAAAATGTGGGTTTGAGTAAGTGCGACCAATTTGATGTGTTTTGATTTCAAAAGTTGACATAGGTATCCAATTTAAATTATGCTTCGCTGCGCTTCGCACATTTTTTTGGAAGTAAAAAGAGATATGCCTTAGAATAGTGCCTTGGGATAGGCTGTCAAGGTTTTTGGGTAAAAGTTTTTTACAGCTAAATCTTGGTTTAAAAATAAAAATATTATTAAAAAAAAAGTTTTATCCAAAACCCAAAGGGCTTGACCTTTACAGCCTAAAAGCGTTGGATGATGCAAGGCACTTATATTTGCTATCTTTTTTTATTTATTGATTCTAAAAGGGTTTTAAAGATTTAAAGATTAAACAACTGACATAAAACACCTTAAAACGTAATTTGTATTACAATTTTCACTATATTTACTAGTACAGTGGGTTTAAACTCACATTCTTTTTCATAGCAATTTTTACCCACCGCTCTACGATGTGGGTTTCTTATTTTATTGAAATAATTAAATACGGAGTACCTAGTGCGTTGGCAGTAGCGGTAATAAGTGTATTGCTTTTTATTTGGCTTGTACTGAATATATTGATTGGTTTCTTTAAAATTGAATGGAAAAAACCGATACTAAAACCTATTACAGCTAACATTTTAACTTACATATATAAAATTAAGAAAGCATTCAATTTTAGTGAAAACAACTTGACGTATTTACTTAAAAATAAAAAGTTATACTCTTATTGGCTTTTTTTGATTTTATAGGTGCTTTACAAATTATCTTATATAAACCGCAACTTTAAATTTACAAGTCTTGATGTAACGAAACTTAAAAGCACTTATAAAAACAATGCAAAAATGCATGAATGTTCTTTATTAGTTCAAAATGTGGTTGATGTACGGAAGTGCGCGTGGGATAAGCGGCTATTTTACATAATAGCAGTTATAACTACCTGTAGTTTACGAAAGAGTATTATAACTACTATTATGTAACTTAGCTTTGGGGAGTTTAGGGTTTTATGAAAAAATAATATGAAATAGCTTGTTGCGATTTGGTTTGATTTTATGAAAACCAAATTGCAATATGCTATTACCTTAAAGATAAAAAAAACGCTAAACTAGAATGGTGAGCGGAATAAAATAAAAGACAGAGGATTTTGAGGTACGAAAAAACTGGGTTTTATTTTATGGGGAATTTTAAAGCACAAATTATCAAATATTGGAATATTCTAAATATAGCCAATCGACAAAATCATTTAATTTAGACTTTATCAATTCTTCATCATTATACTCTACCATTTTTAAACCTTTATCAGTAACCTCAATTTTTTGTTTTTTTTCTATTGTTTGAATTGTATCATAATATTTATCGTATAACCAATCTCTACAATACAAATCAGCATCTGGTAATTTTCCAAATTTAGGATTGTGTTCTAAACCATTTAGCGCATTAAAGTCGTAATCTTTTGTATTGTCTTTAGGGAAACCTATTAAATCTAATACTATATCATAAATTTGAACTGTTATATTAGTTAAGTCAATACCTTTTTTTTCTAATTCTGAAAATAAACATTCTTGTTTATACTCTTCAAATAATAAATTAGCTAACTTATCTTTCATATTAACAACTATACTGTAAATAGTTTTTTATTGATTATAAATAAATATTAGATTGTATCTAAGCCTAATTCTGTTAAATACCCATTATGTTCTTCTAGTGCTTTAGCCGACTTCTTTTCTACCTCAACTATTTTAGCATTTACTTCTTTTAAATCTATTATTTTTTCAGGCAACGCTGTACTGACATATCTGGAAATATTTAGATTGAAATCATTTTTTTCAATTTCTGCCATTGATACTCTGCGTGCATAGAGATCTATTTTATTTGGTCTATTTTTATAGGTATCTATTATTTCTTGAATGTCATTAGGCTCTTTTGGGTCTATTACACCATCTACCTTACCATCTCTTAAAACATTTTGACGTTTTACTTTTCTATAATGTTCGCTAGCATTTATGAACAATACATCATCTTCCTTTTTACACTTCTTAATAATCAATATACAAACTGGAATCCCTGTTGAAAAGAATAGATTTGATGGTAAACCAATTACGGTATCTATGTTACCATCTTTTAACAACTTTTTTCTTATACGCTGTTCTGCACCTCCTCTAAATAAAACACCGTGTGGTAAAATAATAGCCATTGTACCTTCATCACTTAAAAAGTGTAAACCGTGTAATAAGAACGCAAAATCTGCTGCTGATTTTGGTGCTAAACCATAATTTTTAAAACGAAAATTTTCGCTCATCGCCTCAGATGCATCCCAACGTAAACTAAATGGTGGATTAGCTACAATAGCATCAAAGGTTGTTTTTTTAGCTGGATTCATTTCATTTAATAAATCCCATTCGTTTTTTAATGTATCACCGTGAAATATTTCAAATTCTGAATCTTTTACACCGTGTAACAACATATTCATACGTGCCAAGTTGTATGTTGTTATGTTTTTTTCTTGTCCGTAAATTCTACTTATTGTTCCTCCTCCTTTTTCAATTTTATCTTTTACGTTTAATAACAAAGAACCAGAACCACAAGCAAAATCTAATACTTTATTGATTTTTTTCTTTTTACCTGCTTTTGGGTTTTGACTGTCTAAGGTTACAATTTCTGATAGGATTGTAGAAATTTGTTGCGGTGTATAAAACTCACCTGCTTTTTTACCAGAACCTGCTGCAAACTCACCAATTAAATACTCATATGCATCACCAAGTGTATCGCTATCTGTTGAAAAATCTGCAATACCTTCTGATATTTTTTGAATGATTTTACACAGTTTCTTATTTCTTTCTGTGTAAGTTTTACCAAGTTTTTCTGAATCTAAATTGATTTCTGAGAATAATCCTTTAAAAGAACTTTCAAACGAATCATTTTCGATATGTTTAAAGCCTTTTTGTAAGTCCTTTAATAATTCTTCATCTTGTGTACGTGCTAATTCAGAAATACTATTCCATAAATATTTAGGCTCTATAACATAATGCACTTTTCTACGCATTTGTTTTTCAAAGGGCTCTATATCATTTGGATTATTTTGATACCAAACTGAAAGTGGTGTACGCTTATCATCTTCATCTAAATTTGGGTAATCTGAACCTAATTCTTTTTTTACTGAACCCTCATAATTATCTGATAAATAACGTAAAAAGAGAAATGATAGCATATAATCACGAAAATCGTCTGCATTCATTGCACCTCTTAAATCGTTGGCTATATCCCAAAGGGCTTTTCCTAGTTGTTCTTGTTTTTGTTGTGCTGTCATTATGCTGTTTGATTTTCTGCATTAAAAATTTCAGGAAATTGGAACTCATATTTACCTATAAATCCGTCAAGTATATTTTTAAATAATTCTTTATTGTCATTTGTCATAGGGCTAGGTGCAAAAACGGAATATCTACCGTGACTTAATAATTGAACAGCTCTATGAAAAAGTACTTCATCATCTAACCCGTGAATCACTTCATCTATTTTGGTATAGCCAAAAAAGCTAACTGTTTTTTCCATAACTGTTCTTAATCCATTAAAATGGTATGTATGAATAACATCAGATTCAGATACTTTTTTTAGGTCATTTAATAAAGCAATATGATGGAAAAATGGAGTATCTCCTGTATCTTGAATACTATAAGTATTCGTGGTATTTGAATGTAAAAAACAGGTTTTTCGTTTTATTCTTAATTCATTGAACATTATATTAAAAAACAAACTATGATGTGTAGAAATTACTGTTTTTATATCATTACCATCTTTTCTAATTATACTTGCTAACTCACAAGCTAATGCAATTGCATTGTTCTCATCAAGGGAAGATATTGGGTCGTCAATATAAACATATTTAACCCAGTCGTAACCTGAAGCTTTATCTATTGCTAATTCATAAATAGCAAGAAAAAAGCACCATATAAAAAGGTTTTCTTCTCCTCTGGATATCTTTATATTTTCAATATTCTGAGCAACTCCATCAACAAAATCTTCTCTTATAAATCTAACTGCCCAATGCTTTTCAGGATTTTCACTATTTTCTTCTCCTGGTTTTATATAATTAAAATCGGTGATAAAATTGAAATCGGTATATTTATGTAATAATGGTCTAATTTTATTATCTATATCTAAAATTTCAATTAATCTTTTACCGTCAGAATTTGAAACATCTTTACTACCAAAAAATTCTGAATCTTTGTTTAATAACAATACTCTTTGTTCATCACCTACTAAATCATTATCCCAAGTAAATAAATCTTCCGTAAAAGCATTAAAGTATAAAGTGTCAGCACCTCCATTTTGTTTAGCTATATCTTTAAACTCCATAGATAGCCTTGTTTTTCCTGTACCATTAAAGGCATAAAATAAAACTAGGTCTTTCTGTTTCTTTCCTTCTCTTGTAAATTGATAGCGAAATTCAGTAGCTACTTCTGTTAAATTATCAAAGTCTTTTATTTCATTCATAATTATAACTCATTTACATTAGGAAACAATTGTTGCATCAAGCCTTTTTTATGCTTTTTTAAGTTTTTTATTTTTAATACTTGTGCTTCTATTAAATCATCTGCACTAGTTATAACTTCTGATATTTTAATTTGCTCATTTAAAGATGGAATTGGTATTTCAATCTTACTCATTACACCATTCATAAGTTTAGGATTGCCGATATAAGAAACGTGACTTTTTGAAACGGAATTAATTAGAGCCGCAATACATTTATTAGCCATACCGTTATTGTTTATTAGAACACCACAGACGTTAGTGCAATAAAATTTACCATCTCTATAATTTACATCACCTGCATTTGCACCATCCGTAGTCCAAGTAATGGCATTTTCATATAAAAAATCTTTATAATAACCAGCTAAACCATTATTTTTCGTTTGTGATGAATAAACAGGATAATTATTTTCTTCAGTTTGTTTTTCAAAAACAAGGCTCATTGATAAAACATAACCACGAGTAACTTCAAAAATTTCGCCAACCTCTTTTATTTCCCAATCCCCATCATTTTTAAACTCTGGAAAACGAAATTGTGGTTTTGTTTCGCCATTTGCAGGAAATAACTGTTGTAATAAGCCTTTTTTGTGGTCTTTTAAATGGTCTAGTTTTTCGGTTTCTGCTGTTATTAGGGTATCTAAAGATGATAGACAATTGGCTATTTTTTGTTGTTCTTTAGGGTTTTTAGGAAGAGGAATAGGAATCTTATTAAGATTTGCCTTGTTTAATTTTGGTTGTGCTTGACCAGTTAAATAGTCTTCAATACTTACTGAATTTATGTATTTTTCAACTATTATTTGAATATGTTCGTTTATTGGTTTTAAGACGTGTGCGTGATTATTTACCCAAGTTTTACCAGATATTGAATATGCTATTGGATAATTTCTATCAATTAAATTTGCACCATCTTCAGAAATAAGTAACAAGTTTTCGTTGAAAATATAATCTTTCACATAATCTATAACACCAGTAGCACCATAATAAGGAATATTACCTTTTTCTCTTACATTACTGGTTATAGGCACTCTTCTATTGTTTAAGTTTTCCGAAATTGAATTTAAGCTTTTAATTTCCCAAATATTATTATTTTCAAACTCAGGAAAACGCAATTCAGGAACTATCCTTTCGACTCCGCTCAAGGCAGGTTTTTGTTTTTCGTTATTCATAAGCATTTAATCCTGCTATTTCACGCCCTTGGGCAAGTTTATTTAATAAAGGAACTAAGTCTTCCATAAGAGCCAATTCTTTTACTCTTCGGTCTTTCCAACCTAATTCTAAAGGCTCTAATAAATCTGTTAGTTTTTCACCGTCAAAAATCATACGGTTCATAATTTCATTTATAAAAGCATTTAGACTTTCTTCTGTGAGATTGTGTTTGTCCGCAATAGTCTGTATTTCTTTTGCTGATTTTTCGTCTTTAAACTTTTGGTAGCCTGTGCGAATTTCTTTTTCATCTAAAGCATTACCGACTTCTAAAGTGTTTATATAAGCAATAATATCTTCACGTTCGTCCATTAAATTGGCACTAGAACCTAACAGATTTATTAATTCCTCACGTGTCATTTTATGCTTAGATGGTTTGTCTTGTGTGTATTTTGCTATTAAACCAATGATATAATCATAATCAATTACCGCAGAAGAAAATAATACAAATTCAAAATCTAATTGTTGTACATCTTTGGGTGCATTCTCTCCTTGTTTGTTTTGTGCTGCTTGTAATTGTTTTGCTGTATCTATATACACCGATTTAAAAGAACGCAAATCATCTGAAGGCAATAATGCTTCAATTGTTTCAGTTTGCTCTACTTCTAAGTCCGTATATTGGTCTAATTGTGTTTTATAACGTTGTATTTCTTTAAACGCATTTATAAAACCTGCACGAGCTTCATCTCCTTTTAAATTACTTACTTCTGATGGTGCACAATCTAAACCTTTCCCCTCCATAAATTGGTTTAAATCAGCTACAGCCTCTTTATATTTTTCTATTACTTTAGGTGCTGCATCTACTAACCAAATTTCTTTTGCCTTTTCTATTTTAGCACCAGAGAAACGAATCATTGCTTTATTTACGTCTTCTTCCTGGTCTCTAAATACTAAAATATTACCATAAGGTTTTGTATCGTTTATAACTCTATTGGTACGAGAATAGGCTTGTATTAAACCGTGATACTTTAAATTTTTATCTACGTATAATGTATTTAAATACTTAGAATCAAAACCAGTTAATAGCATATCTACCACAATTAATACATCAATTTTATTTTTGTAGGCATAATCTGCATTGGTATATTTTTGATCTTTAATACGTTGCTGTACACCTTGATAATATAAATCGAATGTACTAATGGAATGATTTGTACCGTAATTTTGATTATAATCTGTAATAATGGTATTTAATGCTTCTTTCTTTAGGTTTGGCTCTATTTCATTATCTGCTTTTTCTTGTGGTAAATCTTCTTGTAATTGTTTTACATCTTTATTACCTTCTGCAGGAGGTGAAAATACACAAGCGATTTGCAAAGGTTTGTAATCTTCATTGATTTCGCCAAACTCTCTTTGGTTTTGTTTGAACAAATGGTAATACTCAATAGCATCCGCAATAGAAGATGTAGCTAATACAGCATTGAACCTCCTAAAATCTGTTGCTTTATCGTGCTTTTTTATAATGGTATCAATAACCGCCATTTTATGACTTAAACTTGTGGTATCAATTTTTACATCAGGTTTAAAATAGTCGATATGAAAACGCAATACATTTTTATCTTCTATGGCATTGGTAATTGTGTACGCGTGTAATTCTTTTTGAAAAACATCTTTTGTGGTTTTGTAAGATGCTGTTTTTCCTTCAATGGTTTTATAGGTTGCGTTTTCTTCAAAAATAGGTGTTCCTGTAAATCCAAATAATTGTGCTTTTGGAAAAAACTCTACGATTGCTTTATGGTTTTCTCCAAACTGTGAACGATGGCACTCATCAAAAATAAACACTACTCTTTTATCCTTTAAAGGTTCTAGATGTTCAATGTAATTCTTATCGTTTTTAGTATCTAATGCTAACCCTAATTTTTGAATGGTTGTTACAATTACTTTATCTGCATAATCTGATGACAACATTCTTTTTACCAATGTTTTTGTATTGGTATTTTCCTCTACACTACCTTCTTGAAATTTATTAAACTCCTCCCTGGTTTGTCTGTCTAAATCTTTTCTATCGACTACAAATAAACATTTTTCTATAGCATCATTATCCTTTAAAAGTGTAGAAGCTTTAAATGAAGTCAAAGTTTTTCCACTTCCTGTTGTGTGCCAGATATATCCGTTTCCTCTATCTTGTTCAATACAATCTACAATAGCCTTTACTGCATAAATTTGATAGGGACGCATTACCAAAATCTTTTGCTCGGTTTCTACCAATACCATATAACGACTAATCATTTCACCCAATGCACATTTAGCTAAAAACTTCTCTGTGAAATCGTCTAAGTGGTTTATTTTAGTATTGTCTTCTTTGGCTAATGTATAGACAGGTAAAAATTGTTCGTCTGCGTTAAAGGCAAAATGTTTGTTGTTATTGTTAGAAAAGTAAAAGGTTCTTGTTTTATTACTTACGATAAACAATTGCATAAAACACATTAACGAATTGGTATATCCGTTTCCTACATCGTTTTTATAGTCAACAACCTGTTGAATTGCTTTTCTAGGACTTACTTGTAGTGTTTTTAACTCCACTTGTACCAAAGGCAAACCATTAATCAATAAAATAACATCATATCTATGATTGCTATTTTGTGTATTCATACGAAGCTGATTAATGACTTCAAAATCATTTTTACACCAATTTTTAATATTCACTAAGGTGTAATGTAATGGTGTATCATCTTCTCTAATAAATGTATTTCTCTTTCTTAAATGATTAGAAGTTTTAAATACATCTGGATTGATAATTTCAATAAGTAATTTATCAAATTCAGTATCTGTTAATTTGACCCTATTCAATGTTTCAAACTTCTCTCTAAAATTTAATTCTAAAGCACTCTTCGTTCTAATATCTTTACGATAGGTATATTTTAAATCTGATAATCTTTCGATTAATTCTTCTTCTATTTGCTGTTCTTTTGTCATTAATCTTATAGCGTAATTTTTAAAGGTTAAAAATATAATATTAATCTGATTTAATTATAAGGTTTTCCGTATTTACTTTTTACCCCTGTTTTAGGGTATATTACAAGTTGAAAAACGTTAGTTATTTACACTATACTGAATTTGTGTATTTAGCTTATTAAAAACCTTATTTTGAAATTCTGTATTATCTACATTTCTCATTAAACTAAGATACTTCAAACGTTCTTTTTTATAGGTATGTGAATACTGTTTCCTGATACTTTCTTTAATCTTAAAATCTCTCATTGAAGCTACTAAACGCATTTCTTTTAATGTTAGCTTTGATAAATCTTTTTGAGCTTCTTTATCTATCATTTGATACCTGTCTATTAAAACATTACAAAGCTTTTTATACTTTTCTTTATTGATTAAATCTGTAACTGTAGTGATACCAACATTATTCGTTTTATTGTTGAAAAACTTTGTTTTCCCCTCAATTTCATAACGAAAGTAAGGTTTCCCAATATTGATACTATCTTTACACTTTACCTGAAACGTTTTATCGTATGCTTTTATATAATAATCATTCAAATGAAATTTAGAGCCGTAAATTTTATTTTTCTCATACATTGGTTTTGGTGGTTTCCCCATATAAAACTTCCACTCATTATATGCTTTTTGTGCATCCTCTTCTATAACTACACCAACTGCTAATCTTGTTACTATTGCTTCATAGATATTAAAAGGCACTAGTTGATTTAACTTAGAAAAAGCATCTACCACTTGACTATATGAAAATGATTGATAATTATTATTCATAAAAAACTTTTGAAGAGAGTTTTTTATATAAATTTTATCGCCTTTAAACACCAGTCTTAAATTTCCTATATATGTGTAGTAGCAACTTAAATATTCTCGATTATTAATTATAGGATGCCACTTTAAATTCAACCAACTTAATGTTTCATTTTTTTGATTTACAAAATCTAAAGGTATATTTTTTACTTGATGTTCAATATGTAATGTATCAAAGCACATTTACCTTCTATTATTTTTAAAGGCTTTATTGTAATTTTTATCTAGTAAGACTTCTACATCTTTCATTTTGTAGTAAATTTTACTACCAATTTGAGAAAATGATATTTTACCTTCATCCCTCCAAGTTTGAGCTGTTCTTTTACTAATATGCATTAGTTGAATAAACTCTTGATTGTCAAGAAAGGTTTCCTGTGATGATTTTTGATTAGATTCTAAAGTAGAATTTAATTTGTCTAATCTTGATACTAAGTTGTTGTACTGTTCTGCTGTTAAAATTACTGCTTCCATTTACTTAATTTTTAATGTTACTAATTATTTCTGTAACAAATATTAAGCTCTGGATAGGTACTTATAAGGCTGACCTTATAAGACCTTTTATTGACTGTATTTTAATGAAATGGATTGTCTTTTATGTATTGTTTTGCCTTTTTATGATAGTCGTCTGATGTATTTGACCAATCTAATTTTGATTTTAATTCTAAGTTAATTTGATTGGCTACTATATCACACAACTTTTTTAAACTCAATTTTGGAATGATATGTTCTTCTCTTAAAGCTTCAATTACCCCTCTTATAGTTCCTTTACTTCTGTCTCCCAAATTATATACACCATCTTTTGTAATTGCTAAATCTTCAAGTATTTTTAGAATATAATCTTGCTTCTCCTGATTTACAAATGTTTTAAAACTATCTGTTTCTTCTACTACTAATGATATAGATTTTGTTTGATTGGGTAAAAAAGTAATAGGACTTATTTGAACTGTTTCTTTTATAAATTCTGCTTCTATTGACAAAAACTCTTTAAATAGATTTGGGTATTTATCTTCATTATCTTCAAACTCTTCATTTCTATCTGAAATAGCTCTAAACCTTAAATCTCTCTGTCTTAACTCTTTTAATCGTGTTTGAATATACAACACTTTATTACTAGGCTCTGCATTATCTAATACTTCTTGAAGTCTTGAAATACATTTTTCAAATAAGCGCATGTATATATTACGATGATTTACAAAATGAATATCTAATGGAACGGAATCATTTTGTAATCGCTCAAAAAAATTATCCATTGACGAATGTAATTCTTTATAGTCATCTTTATCTAACACCATATCATTCATTAGAGAATGAATCATTAGATTTGAACTAGAATCTTTTTTATAGTACAATGTTTTACTATCAAACAATTCAAAAAATATATTTGATATTTCCCAACTTACATTTAAAACCCTATATGCTTTTTTTAATTCACCTAATACTTCATCAAGTGAATCATTAATAATATAACTGAATCTAAAATTCTCAAGCAATAAGCTCTCGTTTTCATCTCTAAGAAAGAAGAATATTCTTTTATCTTTGATTTTATTATAAGCATTAATTTCATCTTCAAATTTAGCCCTCAAAGATTCCTTTTTCTGTTCGGAAGTAATAGCTTTATTATTGAAACAAAAATCAATTAATTCCTCAATTTCTTTTTGATATTCATTTTCTGTTTCTCGCTTAACTTCATCAATTTTCTTTTTTAAATCTATATATTCAAAAGACTCAATTAAGGACTTCCCTTTAATTATGCTTTTCATCCATTTTAATACAGTATCTAAAACATAAAATAAAGTAAGCTCATTACTGACAATATTTTTTACATTGTTAGAAATACTATTTAAAGGCTCTTTTAAATTTTCAGGATTTAGCTTTCTATAATTATTTTTATCATTAAAAAACAAAGGATAATTTTTTAACAGCAAATCATTATCATATTTGCTAATATCATTATTCTTAAAAATATATAATTTTGATAAAATTTGTTTTAAAGCAGTAGCATCAGTTATTGTTTCCACAACTTCTTCTTCAAGGATAGATAGCTCGTTTGTTATAAAGCTAATTGAATTATCAATTGTTTTGCAATACTTCTGGTAACCGCTAATAACATTAAGCACATCATATTGAACTATATCTAATAAAACATTCATTTGCCACTTTGAGATATTATAATAGTCTTTTTCTTCTATATTGTAATAAAATTCAAAGGTCTCTAGATATTCGCATTGAGTACCTGCTAAAAAATCTTTATAAGTTAATTTTGGAATTTTCTTTATTAATCTATCTATTTCTTTAAAAATTAAACTACCATAATCACCTAAATACACAGATTGAATAAACTCACTCGTTTCATCTACGTTTAGTAAAAAATAACGGTTTGCAAATTGGGTTAGTAACCAATCATCGCTATTATGGATATAGTAGGGATGTTTATCTTCATTTTTTAATAATCTAATCCTATCATCCTCAGCAACGCATAGTTTTAATTTTTGAAAGTCCTCTAAACCATCAGTCTTTTCAAGTATGTTTACTTTAAAATCCTTTTCAGCTTTCTGTTTTGCTGTTTTACGCATTATTTTAAAATGCTCTTTAACTATGTTATTAATTGGTTTGTTAAACATATTTTAATTGATGTATTTATCTACTGCATTATCTAATTCACTACTTATAATTTTTGCATATACTTGTGTTATTCCAATATCGGAATGATCCATTAATTTAGATACGTGTTCTATTCTCATACCATTATTTAATGCTCTGGTAGCAAATGTATGTCTGCTAATATGAAAGGTTAAAGAAAATGGCAATTCTAAAGTTTTACCCATTTTAGTTAAATACATATTGCTTAACGCTATTGCTTGTCTTACTACTTTTGCTCTTTGTTCTCTGTCTGTAAAATAATCGTTATCAATATTTGCGAAAGGAAATATTATATCGTTTTGATTTACATTTTCTGTTTTATATTTTTCTAAAATATCTATTGCTACTTGACCAATTCTAATACTATGCTGTCTGTTTGTTTTGCGTATTGTCTTAGTTATTTTATGCGTTTTAACGTTGTAATTATTCCATTTTAATTCTATTATATCTCCAAACCTTAAACCTCCAGAAAAGACAGAAAACAAAAACATATCTTTTATAATTTGTGCCTTTGCTTTATCTGAAACCTCTAATTTAATAAAAGCTTCTAATTGTTCAGCTGTTAAAAAACGTTTTGTGCTTTTTGCTTTCTTGACTTTAAACTTACTAAAAGGAAAATGATTTAACGGTATTAAATCCTCTCTCTGCGCTTCTTTAAACATTAGGTTAAGAATCTTTAAAGAAAAGTTTATCGTCGTGTTGTTGTTACCTAAAGTAGTGCTACAGTAACCTGCATAATCTTTTAATGTGGTTACCGTAATATCATCGAACATTAACTCTTTATGTCCTATAAACTTTTCAAACTTTTTCAAGTAGTTTTTATAGTTGTTATATGTTGATAGTGCTAAAGTGTCTTTTTGTTTTTCGCATCGGCTGTATGCATACTCAAAGAAATTAACTAAAGGTTTTCCCTTGATAGCTTCTTTTAATTTTCTTGCCGATGTTGATTGATTTTTAGTTTCTAAATCTGCTATTTGTCCTTGTGCATCTGCAACCTTTTTAGAGATGTATTTATTTAGTCGTGTAGAATTACTATGGTTTTTCTTTACTTTTTGCTTATCCTCATCCCATTCATTAGGCTCTAATTTTAAGCTTAAAGAAATGAATTTAGTTTTTCTGTCTTTTATCACTCTAAGATATAGAGGTGCTTTTCCTGACTTATCGACTTTAGTTTTTCTTAATGTTACTTTTATTGAAGACATAACGTATTGATTTATAATAGGTGCAATAGGATGCAAACCAATACTAAGGTACAACAATAGGTACAACAAACAATGCTTTTTATTGTATTTTATTACATTATTTTGCATTACATAAAACAACAAAAGTCCTTATTTACAGGTTATTAAGTGAAATTAAAAGAGATTTAATATAATAACTAGACAACACCGTGTATAATTAATTGCTGCTTTTAGCTCACTTGGAAAATCCTTCGGATTTTCGCCGTTCGTGATTTATTTAGTAGATTAATTGCTTAAAAACGCAACTAATCATAACACAAACACGTTGTAGGTAAGCTAAAACCGAAATAAATCAATGAAATTCGAACTATGAAAAAAGATCCTTATTCTGGACTTTCTTGGATGACAGAGGAAATAAAGAACGAATTAATTATACGAGATAAAATTGTGGAAAATGAAGATATTGAAAGTCTATTTTCTTTAAAAGACAATTCTGACTTTTCAATTGCTTTATTTGAAATCCTTCAAAAAAGGAATGAAAAAGAACCTAATTCTCTGAATGAAATTGAGCTGAATTTATTTTTATGTATGAATTTGGAAAATGCAGGTCAAGCAGATAGTATTTTGACTTTTTTACAAGAATGGTTTCCTGAACAGAATGAAAAAGTTATTAAATCATTGAATGAAATTGGAGCGACTAAATCATCTGAAATAATAAAAAAAGCGGTTGAATTGCTTCCTGAAAATGGTAGCTGGTTTTTTGAAAGTTCTGATGAAAATTCTGAAAAGTTAATGATCAAATTTGACAGTGAATTTTCAAGTTATCCAGACGGACCAATGGAAGACATATATCGAAAATATGCTGAAAAAAATAGAAATGAATTATAAAAAACCTACCTACAACACCATATATAATTTATTGCTGGCTTTTTGCCTACTTACGAAAATCCTCGCGGATTTTCTTTGTCAGTAATTATTTACTAAATTAGTTGCTTAACCACGCAACAAACCATATATAAACACGTTGTAAAACATTTAAAAAAAATAAAATTAGTTGAACATTCAACTTTTTTTGTAGATTTGCATTAGTTGAACTTACATCTAATATTAGAATGAGTAAAGAAATATTAAGGGAAATCGGAAAAATTTATAGGGCGCTAAACTCATTTTCGGATTTTTTAATGAAATCTATAAATTTGGAAAAGGGACAATATCAATTTTTACTGCGAGTAAAAGAAAATCCAGGTATTAACCAACAAGATTTGTCGTTAAACCTTTTAGTCGATAAAACAACTACTGCAAAAGCAATAAAAAAATTAGTAGCAAAAGGTTATGTAATTAAAAAAATTGAAAAAAAAGATAAGCGTAACCTAAATTTATACTTGACAGAAAAAGGGAAGCAAACTTGTATTTTTCTTGAACAAGAGGAACAATTTGCTACAAAAATCTCGTTGAGTAAAATAAATACATCTGAACAGAAGAAACTATTAGAGCAATTAAATGTAATTAGTAACAACGTAATCCAATTATATTCAAATTTCAAAAATGATAATGAAGAGCATTTTATTAAGTTAGTAAAAGAAGAAAAAATATGAAATACGTAATATTCTTATTATTAGTAGCAACTATAACTGGCTGCTCTGTTCAAAATAATTCAGTTGTTTTATCTACAACATCAAAAAGTGTAAACAAACCATTAAGTACGTTCCCTTTTGAACTAAGAGGTGATAATCAATTATACGTACAAGTAAAAGTTAATGGTGTAGATTCACTAACATTTAATATTGATACTGGAGCAAGCTCATTTGTTGTAGTTGATAGTATAGCACGTAATAAATTAAAATTGAATTTTGATGGAGAAGACACTAATATAGGTGCTTCTTCTATTACGATAGTTAAATCTAGCTCAAACAATAAAATCGAATTAGGCAACGTCAAACTAGAAAATTTGACACTTTATTCAATTCCATATGAGAGCGTTGATTTTGATGGAATTATAGGAAGCGAATTTTTCCTTAATTACGTGGTCGACATAAACTATGATAGAAAAACAATTAAACTATACGATCCAAAAACCTATAAATATAAAGGGAAGAAAAAAAGACTTGAAGTGCGAATGGACAATGGCGTACCATTAATCAAGTCTTCATTTATGTTAAACGGTTCATTATATGAAGATTGGTTTATGCTCGACACAGGTGCTGATGACAGAATTTCGTTTAATAGCACAGCTGTTACAAATTTAAATCTTGAAAATAAACTTAAAATAGTTGGTAGCTCAAATAGTATGGATTCTAATGGAATCTTATATAAATCACCTTTAGTCTTGGTAAAAGAAATAAAGATTAGCGACTACTCATTCTATAATGTTATAGCGAGTTTATCAAAAGCCAAAATAGGGACAAATGCAAGTGATTCCCATATTGGGGCATTAGGAAACATTGTTTTAAACAAAATGAATGTTATATACGATTTGGGTAATAATTATTTGTATTTGGAACCTAAGTATTTTAAATAGAAACTAAAAAAAACGTTTTACAACAACGTATATAGCTCATAGCTAATTAGTTGCTTAAACAAAGTTAAGGCATATTTAGAAAGTCGACAAATTTTTAAATTTGACGATTTCCAATAAAAAAGATAGATAGTAAAATTTAAAAATCTGGCTTGTGCTTAATCCGAAAAATAATCGTTAATTTACACGCTACGAGCCATATACAAGACCGTTGCCAAAAACTGTACTCACTAAATTTCTGAAAAAAGTAATTTGTGATTTAAAGTTCTAAATTTTAAGGAAAAAGTAAAGAAATGCTAGAATGTGGAACACTCTCTCGCTCGTGGAAATTTGTAAAATTGGGAAAATTTAGAAATTTAAAAAAGAGAATTTTATTACTCAAACTCTAAAGACAAAAATGCGGAATTCTTACTCGAAATCTGAATTTAGCAAGTTTGCGGAATTGAGCAAAATATGAAAAATCAGAATTGTGGAATTTACTCAAACTCTGAATTAAAAATTAGCGGAAAACTCACTCAAATGTTGAATTCTGAAAAATAGAAAAATGAATAGCACGAAATTATAAAAAATAAAAAACAGCTATTTGGCAACAACGTGTATAAAAATTTGCTTAATTTTAGCTTAAACTAAAGTTTGTTGCATTTTTATAAACTTTGATTTTCCTGCGAAAAATCTGCCGTTCATAAAAACGCAACTTTCCATAACACAAACACGTTGTAACTAAAAAACAAAAATGAAAACATCTTTTAAGTTATTATTACTCTTTCTTACTACTTTAAGCACGAAATCTTTTTCGCAGAAAATAATTAAAGATTACGAACCTGTAAAAAATGATAGCCTAAAAATTAGAATAGGAGAAAATGACTTTTTACCCTTTATTCAAAAAGGATATACTCTAATGCTTCCCGAAAATAAAAAGATAAAAGGTGTACTTATTTTCTTAGAAGATTCAAAGTACAACAAAAAGAATTGTAGTTCTAAGTAGATATATAATCAAGCATCTATAAGTAATTTTGCGGTATTATCAATTTCTACCGAAATCCCTCTAGATTTTTATTTTTCTATATCATCTATTAAATCTACTCATAATTTAATTAAAAAATTTTAAAAAAAATTAAATCTCCCTAATGAAAATATTTCCTTTTTGGGCGCAGGTTTAGTTGGTCATAGAGCAATGAAATATATTGAATTTATCAAAAAAGAAGATTCGGATTTTAAGTTAAACATTAAAGGTGTGGTTATTTGTGATTTCACATTAGATTGGATAAGAAAATGGCAACAACATAAACGAGACATTAAAATAAATCGAATTGATCTTTGGGAGCCGCCTTTTATGAATTTTATATTGGAAACCTATCTGAAAGGTACACCCAAAACTGCTCAAGATAATTATCATAATTTCTCGACTTATAGTTACTCCAATCAAAATAATGAAAATATTAATTTTTATAAAAATTATGCTATAAGAGCCTATATCGAGCCAAAAATAAAGTACAGACTTAAAAAATATTACAGAACTTTATATGAAAATAATGCTACTGATATTATTGGATTTTTAGCCGAATTAGAACTTGTAGGAAATAAAAATACAGAATTAGTTATTTTGCAGCCTGAATATAATCAATCTGAAAATCGGAATACACAGACTACTTGGAATAAAATAGATAAAGATGAATTAATGAATTGGATCAATAAGCAAACGGAAAAATAACTTCGCAAACATCATACATAGTTGATTATTATTTTTTAAATTTTGTTCATTTTTCTATATACCCTAAAACTTTGCAAAATTTTAGCTTTACTCACTATTTTAGAAATTGAGTTAGCTTAATATTAAATACTGAAGTACAACTCTTGAAGGTTAAAATAACCTGTTAAGAATTAACTCACAAATTAGACAGAGAATTATAATTTTATAATTCATTATAAAATACCTACTCTATTTACAGAATCAGAGAAATTTATAATAAGCACAACGATACAAAACTTATCAAAACAGAATTGTATTGAGAATCAATAAAAATATATACAATCGAAAGATTTTTATACTTTGCAGAAATACAAAAAAATAAAATAACCATTTTATTCTTCTTTTATTTAATAACTTTGAGCCTATAAATATGCTATGTTAGTTAGAGTAAATCTCATTTTTAATTAAACAACTGAGTATTAATAATGGAAAATAAAAAATATAAGAAATTATCAAATTGGTATAGAAAACTTCAAATTAGCAAATCACCACAAATGAATTTAGTTTGGGGTTTCTTCTTGTACACTTTAACCGGATTTATTCTACTGTCTATTCCATTATTTCACAAAACTGATATCGCTTTTTTAGATAATTTATTTATTTCTACTTCTGCTATTTCTACTACAGGTCTTGTAACTGTAAGTATTTTTGATTCCTATAATTTTTTTGGCCAATTTATAATTATGGGATTGATACAAATTGGCGGAATTGGATATATGACATTAACAACATATTATTTGATATTTACCACAAAAAAAATAACCCACTGGCACAGTAAATTAATAGGTACAGAATTTACTTTACCTAATACAATTCAAATTAAAGATTTCATCAAAAGTGTTATAATTTTTACTTTGGTGATGGAAATTATTGGAGCTATTCTTTTTTACTTTGCCTTTACTAATGCTGGAATGGATAATTTAAAGGCTGTTTGGTTTTCGATTTTTCATAGTATCTCTACATTTTGTACAGCTGGTTTTGGCTTATTTAATGATGGCTTCGAAAGCTACCAAGACAATACTTTTATCAATACAATTATTTCTATATTAGCTATCTCTGGTTCGTTGGGTTTTATTGTTATTACAGATCTTTGGTATCGAATAAGTGGTAAATCAAAAGAAATTTCGTTTACGACTAAAATTATTATTTACGGCTTTTTATTTTTACTGATATTAGGTACTTTACTAATTTACTCTTCAGAATCTTTATCTATTTTAGGATCAAGTAGTACACTAATGACATCTTTTTTTCAAGCAATGTCTGCAATGACAACAGTTGGTTTTAACACGATAGCTATTGGTGAATTTTCTTTACCTATACTACTACTTATAACTTTTCTGATGTATATAGGTGCCTCACCTTCAGGAACAGCTGGTGGTATGAAAATTACAACTTTAACAGCAATGTTAGCAATATTAAAAAGTAGATTATTTGGTCAAACCAAAATTACATTTTTAAATAGATTAATCCCTTTTGAAAGAATATATGTTGCTACATCAACTTTTATGTTATATACCAGTTTAATTTTCTTGTTTTCATTTTTACTTTCTTACTTTGAAAAATTTTCTTTTGAAAGTATCTTATTTGAAGTAGCATCTGCTTTAGGAACTGTAGGTTTAAGTACAGGTATAACCGGAGACTTATCTAATATTGGAAAAATATTGATTATTATCTTGATGTTTATTGGACGTGTTGGTGTATTAACTTTTGGTTTTGCATTATTACAACAAAAAAGTAAAGGAATTAAAAAAATTAAACTTGATGATTTAGCTGTTTAAAAAGTTAAAACTTACTCTATCAGTAAATCCTTATAGGTTATGGGTATTTTATTAATCTTTGAAAATAAAAATGTAATTTCTTGGAAAAAAGCAATGAAAAAAAATTTCCAAATACAACGATAGAGGTTTACCCAAATGTAAAAGATAAAATTGCTTTAAAATTTGTAATATGTTTAAAACTGATTAAGAATGTTTTAGAACAGTTTCCTAATATCAAAGTTATTCAATCTGTTGGTGAATCTTTAGATTATATTTCAAATTCTCAAAACGTTTCTATAAATCGTATTGTTGATGAAAAATTATCAGATGTTAACAACAATGGCGCAAAATCTTTATCTAAGCATTACGTGTTACTGCGTCACATTAGCTAAGACGTAATATAAAAAATTGCTTAGGTCAGTTCTCTTAAATTAAGATTGTTGCTTAATCTAAGAAAATAAAAAACTAATATTCGTTAACTATCTGCATTACACTTTTAAATTACCAAACTTTTTTAGTTATCCCAAAGTTTATTAATTATTTAAATATTTCCGCTAGTTCAGTATATAGGTACACCTTTATACTTTAATTGAAAACTAAAATAGATTTAATAATAAATTTGCTTCTTTTTAAAGTTATTCTAACTTTCTCTTAAAATCCTGCCTAAGTCTTTCTTCTGTGTCTATGAAACCTTTTTCGTTGAGGTACGAATAATTCAATTTCATAGGCAAACCGTGTACGTTTTCGTGTACGGCAAGTAAAAGTAAGAAATTTAAGGACATAAAAAACGGTTCGTGAGACACGAACCGTTGATTTTATTGGTGTTAACCTAGTAGCGGGAACTGGACTCGAACCAGTGACCTTCGGGTTATGAGCCCGACGAGCTACCTACTGCTCTATCCCGCGTTGTGATTTCAGAAAAACGACTTAGCTTCAAACTTTCGACTCATAAATTCGACACGTTATTTCCGGGTTGCAAATATACAACATATTTAAAGTACTAACCAAACTTTTATCGAAAAAATTTTAATCTTTTTTTAATCCTCTAAATTCTAATCCAATATAAAATCTATTTATCTTTGCATTATGACACATAAAGCAGGTTTTGTAAACATCATAGGAAATCCTAACGTAGGAAAATCGACATTAATGAATGCTTTGGTAGGAGAAAAACTATCAATAATTACTCCAAAAGCTCAAACGACTAGACATCGTATTTTGGGTATTGTAAATGATGAGGAGCATCAAATTGTATTTTCTGACACGCCAGGTATCTTAAAACCAGCTTATGAGCTTCAATCTTCGATGATGGATTTTGTGAAATCTGCTTTTGAAGATGCCGATATTTTAATCTATATGGTAGAAATTGGCGAAAAAGAATTGAAAAACGAAGCTTTCTTCAATAAGATAATCCATAGCGAAATTCCTGTTATTCTTTTATTAAACAAAATTGATAAATCATCTCAAGAAGATGTCGAAGAAAAAATAAAATACTGGCGAGAAAAAGTACCAAATGCAGAAGTTTTTGTAATTTCTGCATTAGAAAGGTTTAATGTTGCTGCCGTTTTTAATAAAATTAAAGAACTTTTACCAGAAGGACCACCATTTTATCCGAAAGACCAATTAACCGACAAACCAGAACGTTTTTTTGTAAATGAAAAAATTAGAGAAAAGATTTTAATTCATTACAAGAAAGAAATTCCGTATTCTGTAGAAGTAGAAACAGAAGAGTTTATAGAAGAAGAAAATATTGTTAGAATAAGATCTGTAATTATGGTCGAAAGAGAAACTCAAAAAGGAATAATTATAGGTCATAAAGGTTCTGCCATTAAAAGAGTTGGTGCAGAAGCTAGAAAAGATCTAGAAAAGTTTTTTATGAAAAAGGTTTTTATAGAACTATACGTTAAGGTTAATAAAAACTGGCGTAGCGATAAAACGCAATTAAAACGCTTTGGTTACAATCAAAAATAATATTACATTTTATTTACATTAGACAACTATTTTACAACCTTAGTAAACAATTATTTTACAAATAAATGTAAAATCTAATGTTTACTTATATTTCATTTAACACGATTTTTAGTTTTCGAGTTCATTTTTGCAAAAACTAAAAATCAAACAATGAAAACATTACAAAAAATTACTTTATTCTCTTTATTAGCTTTTACTTTTAGTTGTAAAGACGATGTTAATCCTGTTATCACTCCTGTAGATACATCAGTTAATTTTGCTCATAAAACAACCATTAAAGTAGGTGGTGAAGGTGCATCAGAAATTACAGCTTACGACAAAATCTCGAAAAAACTTTTTACTGTAAACGTAGATTTAAACGAGATTTCTATTCATAATATTTCAAATTTAGACACACCTGTAAAAGAAAACTCTATAAGTTTAAATGCTTACGGTGCGCCTAATAGTGTTGCTATTTTTGAAGGAAAATTAGCAATTGCAGTAGAAGATAACGTGAAACAAAATCCCGGAAAAATATTACTTTACAATACGGTAGACAATTCTTTATTAAAACAATATACTGTAGGTTCTTTGCCAGATATGGTAGCTTTTTCACCAGACGGAAAGATGATTGTTTCTGCAAATGAGGGTGAACCAAATGATGACTATACAGTAGACCCAGAAGGAAGTATAAGTATCATCAACCTAGAAAACGATGCTGTTACAACTTTAAAATTTACTGCTTTTAACGCACAAGAAGCTTCTTTAGAAAGTGAAGGTTTTAGAGTTTTTGGACCAAATGCAGATTTAGCTAAAGATGTAGAACCAGAATATGTTGCAATTTCAGAAGATTCTAAAACTGCTTGGGTTTCTTTACAAGAAAACAACGGAATTGCTAAAGTTAATTTACAAACAAAAACAATCGAAGCCATTTATCCTTTAGGTTTTAAAGATTACTCCTTAGCAAAAAACACGTTAGACGCAAGTGATAAAGACGACGTAAAAGAATTAAAATCTTGGCCAGTTAAAGGTATTTACATGCCAGATGCTATTGTATATGTTAAAATTAACGGAGTAGAATACATTATTTCTGCAAATGAAGGTGATGCAAGAGATTACGATGGATTTAGCGAAGAAGTTAGAATGGATGATTTAACTTTAGACGAAACTGTATTTGA
This sequence comes from Polaribacter sp. BM10, assembly GCF_002005425.1. GTDB lineage: Bacteria > Bacteroidota > Bacteroidia > Flavobacteriales > Flavobacteriaceae > Polaribacter > Polaribacter marinaquae. Next base: position 1,821,044 of record NZ_CP019704.1, read on the forward strand.
TGCTGATAAAGATTATTTAAATGAAATGAATCTTGGTCGTTTAAAAACTACTACAACTTTAGGTGATGCAAATAACGATGGTAAAGTTGAAGAACTATATAGTTATGGTGCTAGATCTTTTAGCATTTGGTCTGATAACGGTAATCTAGTATACGATTCTGGAAACAGCATCGCAACTCAAACTTTAGCATTAACTACAGATAGATTTAATGATAACGATAAAAGAAGTGATGATAAAGGTGCAGAACCAGAAAGTGTAGAAGTTTTAAACATAGGCGATCAACGTTATATTTTATTTGTTGGTTTAGAAAGAAACGATCAAATTATGGTGTATGATATTACAAACCCAAATGCTCCAGAGTTTTTACAAATACTTTCTAATGCTGATGATGAAGCTCCGGAAGGATTATTAGTTATAAAATCAGAAGATAGCCCAAACGGTAAAGATTTACTAGTAGTTTCTAATGAAGATAGCGGAACTGTTACTATTTATCAGAACAACTAATTACTACTTTTAATTAAAATAAAACCAGCAATTTAACTTGCTGGTTTTTTGTTTTTTAAAGACTTCTTTTTTTAGTATCTTTCTTACAACCTTAAATTGTATCTTTGCAAAAAATTAGAATTCAAAATGAATAGTATTGTTGCCATTGTAGGAAGACCAAATGTAGGAAAGTCGACACTTTTTAATAGACTTGTACAAAGAAGAGAAGCAATTGTAGATTCTGTAAGTGGAGTTACACGTGATAGACATTATGGAAAATCTGACTGGAACGGAAAAGAATTTTCTGTTATAGATACAGGTGGTTATACTATTGGATCTGATGATATTTTTGAAGAAGAAATTAGAAAACAAGTAGCTTTAGCTATAGAAGAAGCAGATATTATTGTTTTTGTTGTAGATGTAGAAGAAGGTATAACACCTATGGATGCTGAAGTTGCAAAACTTTTACGTAAAGTTAAAAAACCAATTTTCTTAACTGTTAATAAAGTAGACAACGCAATGCGAGATGCAGATGCTGTTGAGTTTTACAACTTAGGTTTAGGAGATTATCATACAATTTCTTCTATTAACGGTAGTGGTACCGGAGACATTTTAGACGCCATTACAGAAAAAATGCCAGAACCAGAAGAAGTTGATTTAGAAAAAGAAGAGTTACCAAGATTTGCCGTAGTTGGTAGACCAAACGCAGGTAAATCGTCATTTATAAATGCCTTAATTGGTAAAGACAGAAACATAGTTACCAATATTGCAGGTACAACTAGAGATTCTATAGATACAAAATATAATAGATTTGGTTTCGATTTTAATCTTGTAGATACTGCCGGAATTAGAAAAAAATCTAAAGTTAAAGAAGATTTAGAGTTTTACTCTGTAATGAGAGCTGTAAGATCTATAGAATATTCTGAGGTAATTGTTTTAGTTGTAGATGCTACTCGTGGTTTCGAAGGGCAAGATCAAAATATTTTCTGGTTAGCAGAAAAAAACAGAAAAGGTGTGGTAATCTTAATTAATAAATGGGATTTAATTGAGAAAGAAACCAATACAATGAGAGATTTTGAAGCAATGGTTAGAAAACAAATCGAGCCATTTACAGATGTACCAATTGTATTTATTTCTGCATTAACAAAACAACGTTTATTTAAAGCAATAGAAACGGCTGTAGAAGTTTTTGAAAAACGTAAATTTAAAATACCTACAAGTAAACTAAACGATGCTATGTTAGACATTGTTAAAAGTTATCCGCCACCAGCAATCAAGGGAAAATTTGTAAAAATAAAGTATTGCATGCAGTTGCCAACTCCTACTCCGCAATTTGCATTCTTTTGTAATTTACCACAGTATGTAAGAGATCCTTATAAAAGATTCTTAGAAAATAAACTAAGAGATTTATATGATTTTTCTGGTGTACCTATTACAATTTATTTCAGACAAAAATAATAAAACACTTTATTTAAGGCTTAAAAATAATTTAGCAATAAATTATAAAGGACTACTTAGCTATTTTTTTATATCTTTAAGAGTAAAACCTTGAAAGTTATTGTTGCTATAAACGACCAAATAAGCACAATTTGGTAAATTTGCACCCTAAATTTAAAAGATGAAAATCATAAAATCTAACATAGAAACCGAAGTAGAATTACCGCTACAGCTAAACATTTCTTTTAGAAAGGTTTATGATCTTTATGAAAAATACACGCATGAATCTTATAAAGGGCATCCGTTTTACAGTTCTGCTTTAGAAATGGTAAAGTTGTTTAAGCAGCATCCAGAATTAAATGATGGTTTTTCAGATTATTCTCTTTTAGATAAATATGAAGAAGAAATAGAGTTAGTATTAAACCCTTTATTTCCAGAACCTTTACTTTTAAATGAAATTAAAGCGGCAAGTATACCGTTTTCATTTACTTCTTTTAAATTTACAGATCGTTTTAAAAACATTTTAGACAACGCTGGCGAAGATTACGAACTTTCTGTTAGAAATTTTGAAGACGAAAGCATGTATATTTTAGCATGTACTTTTATTCTAAGTTTTGTTTATGGATATAAGATCGATTTAAAAAGACCATTTTATTTTGATATTCCAGATAGAACTTCTGGTACGATGAAATATTATAGAGCAGCTTTTAATGGTGACTTTTCTGAAATTACACCAACAAAAATTGCACCTAAAATTACAAAAGAAGATTACAGAGAATTATTAAATAATTTTGATAACATAGATATTTGGAAAGAGAAATTTCCACCAAATAGTTATATTTTTAAAGGCTTTGGGCTTATCAATCTTTTTGATGTTACATCAGAAGAAATGTTGTCTTCTATAAAAGCAAATTTATTAGCAAGTGATGATAGTTTAATCTTTAAACTTCAAAACAACTTAAGGGATTTTTATGCTATTAAAGATTTAAAATTAGGCTATTCTATTTTCGACAATTTAAACGAAAAGTTGTGCGAAACTATCGTAAACAAATCGAATAGCATCATTTTAAATAATAAAGAAGAAATTAATTGTTCTTCAAATTACTTTTGCGAAGAAGTAATGCAAAAGGTTTTTGTAAATCATGAAACTTTTATCATTTCTGATATCGAAGAATATGGTAAAGCTACAGATAAAAATCCTTTTTATCATAACTTATATGATGGCGGAATTCAAAGTATTATTTTAATACCAATTAAAGCTACCGAAAGTGGCGACTTGGCATTATTAGAAATTGCGTCGCCAAATGCTTACGATTTAAACTCGGTAAATATTAACAAATTAAAAGATATTATTCCTGTTTTTGAAGCTGCGGTAAAAAGAACATCAGAAGAAAGACAAAATGTTTTAGAAGCTACAATTCAAGAAAACTACACTTCTATTCACGAATCTGTTAAATGGCGTTTTTATGAAGCTGCAGAAAAATATCACACAGAATTTCAAACGAACGACAATGCAAAGTTAGACGAAATTGTGTTTAAAGATGTGTATCCGTTGTTTGGTCAAAGTGATATTAAAGGTTCTTCTGATGCAAGAAATACAGCAATTAAAGAAGATTTAATTACACAATTATCTTTGGCAATTTCTGTTTTAAAAGATGCTTGTAAAAAGGAAAAATTACCAATTTACAACGAGTTGATGTATCGAGTATCAACCTTTTTAAAAGATGTTAAACAAGATTTAAATGCTGGTGACGAGGTTAATATTTTAGATTTTTTACAAAGAGAAATATACCCTGTTTTTAATCATATTAAAGAATTAGATAAAAATTTAGCCAAAAAAGTAGATATTTACATGAACCGTTTAGATGAAGATTTAAATGTGGTTTATGAAAAAAGAAAAGACTATGAAAAAAGTGTAAATCTTATCAACGAAAAACTAGCTAAATACATCGATAAAAAACAAAAGGATGCTCAAAAAATGTATCCTCATTATTTTGAAAGATATAAAACCGATGGTGTAGAGTTTAACATGTATATTGGTGAATCAATCACAAAAAAGAATTCTTTCGACAACATTTATCTATACAATTTGCGTTTATGGCAACTGCAAACAATGTGCGAAATGGAAAATATCGCATATACTTTAGTAGATACAATGCCACATAACTTAAGAGTTGCGTCTTTAATTTTAGTTCACAGTAACCCTATGGCTATTAAGTTTAGGATGGATGAAAAACAATTTGATGTTGATGGTGCTTATAATATTAGATACGAAATAATTAAGAAAAGAATAGATAAAGCAAATATTAAAAACACAGAAGAAAGGGTTACACAGCCTGGTAAAATTGCAATTATATATTCTCAAGATAAAGATGCTTTAGAATATATTAAATACATAAACTTTTTACAATCTAGAAAACAATTAGGTAAAATTGAATTTTTAGAATTAGAAGATTTACAAGGTGTTTCTGGTTTAAAAGCATTAAGAGTAGAGGTTATTTATCAAAAAGATTTTGATGAAAAGAAAACCATAACTCTTAACGACTTAATAAGACAAATAGAATCTTAAGCAACAACTGTTTGATATCTAAACGAAATTGCAAAAGCTAAAACACTTACAATAATACCTACCATAAAAACAGTATAGGTTAATCTTAATATTTTATATTTTCTATTTAAAACCAATCCTAAAAAGTATAAATCTTTTGTAAGCGAGCCGTATAAATAATCTCTGTCGGTCATCATTTCTGAAATTCCCCACTCAAAATCGTCCAATTTCATTTGGTGAAAATTTCCAAAGAACAATAAATTCACCTTTTTATTGGCAACATCTTGCTTTGTAAACTTACCCTCTGTTACGTTTGGTCTTGTAGCTATAATAGATAAAACTATAGAAACAACTGTAAAAGCTATAAAAATAATTGTAGGTATTAACAAATGCGAATTAGAAGGATTGTCTAATTTTGGCAATAAACTGGACAGTGCCAAAGAAACGATAATAGCATTTACAGAAAGTAAAATATTCGCCTTAGTATCTGCAATATCACTTAAAGTAATATGATTTCTAAGTGCAACTCGAAACATAGTTTCTACTCCTCTTTCGGGTACTTCACTTTTATTTTTCTTTAAATCTAAAGCAACTTTTTTCTGCTTAAATTTTTTATTTTCTTTTTTTAGTTTCTTTTTGTTCTTTAACAGTTTAGCTATATTTTTTTCTTTCCCCTCACTCCAATTACGTAAAGCAAAATCTGTATAATATCTATGTTTTTGTGTTAAAAACGCAAGATTAAGATTAATCCATTCAGAATTGGTATATTTTTTCTCTAAAGAAAGTTCCCATTCTCTTCGAAGTAAAGAAGTATAATCTATAAAATCTTTAGATGCTAAATGTGCACAATCTGCATCCCTAATAATTTCTTCTAAAATATTTTTAGGTACAGAGTTCATTTCGGTTGCTAAAATAACTTCAGAAACAACTTGTATTCTTTTCTCATCAAAGTTATTTTCTTTTAAAAATTTTGCAGCAATTTTTATACTTTTTTGTTCATGATTATCAGAACCCTCTACATAACCTATATCATGAAACCAAGCTGCAATAACTAAGTTTTCTAGAGCAATGTTATCTAATTTTAAACTTTCTGCAATTTCTTTTACGCTTTCTACAACTCTTTGTGTGTGCGCAAGATTATGATACACAAAATTAGAGTGTATATTTTTACTTAAAAAACTAAAAACAAATTTTTCTACTTCTATAATTAATGCGCTCATGGTAAAATTTTAAACAAAAATAAACAATTAAAAATGGTTTTCTCTAATTGATTTTTGTTGTAAATTTAAGTATTGATTTTAGCATATACAAAAATTATAATTTTGTAAGCTATTGCTACATTTTTCGTCTATCTAAAGACAATTAATAATTAAAAAAATAGATTAAAATGCTTACTTGGAAAGATATTATAAATTTTACAGTAAAAGAAAATCCAACCCCAGAGAAACGTGTAGAAAAATCTGAGGCAGAGTGGAAAGAAATACTAAGTTCTGAACAATATAGAATTACAAGATTAAAAGGAACAGAAAGACCACATACAGGCGAATTATGTTCTACATACGAAGAAGGAAAATACAATTGTGTTTGTTGCAACACACCTCTATTTGATTCTACAATAAAATTTGAGTCGAGTTCTGGGTGGCCTAGTTTTACACAACCTATTACAACAAATGCTATAAAATATCACAAAGATGTTTCTTTTGGTATGGTAAGAGTAGAAGTTTTATGCAATACTTGCGATGCACATTTAGGCCATATTTTTCCTGACGGACCAGAACCAAGCGGTTTACGCTATTGTATTAATTCTGAATCTATGCAATTAGAAAAAGATAATTCTTAAAAAATGAGTACAAACTTACAAGTTGCAACCGTTGGTGGCGGTTGTTTTTGGTGCACAGAAGCTGTGTTTCAAGAAGTAAAAGGTGTCGAAAAAGTAGTTTCTGGTTATGCTGGCGGAAATGTACCAGGAGAACCAACTTATAGAGAAATTTGTTCTGGATTAACTGGTCATGCAGAAGTAATTCAAATTACTTACAATTCAGATATTATTACTTACCAAGATATTTTGGTCATTTTTATGACAACACACGATCCTACAACATTAAATAGACAAGGTGCCGATAGAGGTACGCAATATAGATCGGTTATTTTCTATCATGATGACAATCAAAAAGCGTTAGCTTCTGAAGTTCTTAAACAAATTCAGTCTTATTATGATGATAAGATAGTTACAGAATTAAGTGCTTTACCAATTTTTTACAAAGCTACAGAAGAACATCAAAATTATTATAGAAACAATACAACACAAGGTTATTGTAGTTTTGTAATAGAACCAAAGCTTGCCAAATTAAGACAGTTACATGCAGACAAATTAGCATAAAAAATACAATGATCTCTAGATGAAAAATCTTACTATTAAAAGTGAATTTACTGACAATCTACCAGCGGATAAAATTTTAGAAAACACAAGAAGACAAGTAGAAAATGCAGCTTATTCTTATGTAAATCCTAAACAAACTTCCAATCCAAAAGTTGTGCATACTTCAAAAGAAATGGCATCAGAACTAGGTATTTTAGAAAAATATTTAAATACAGATTTTTTTAGAGATATTGTTACGGGTAATCAAATTTATCCGAATACAAAACCTTTTGCAATGTGTTATGCTGGTCATCAATTTGGTAATTGGGCAGGACAATTAGGAGACGGTAGAGCAATCAATTTATTTGAAATTGAACATCAGAATAAAAACTGGAAAGTTCAACTAAAAGGTGCTGGAGAAACACCATATTCTAGAACCGCAGATGGTTTGGCTGTACTTAGGTCTTCTATTAGAGAGTACTTATGCAGCGAAGCAATGCATCATTTAGGTATTGCAACCACAAGAGCACTCTCTTTAAGTGTTACTGGCGATAGCGTTTTAAGAGACATTATGTACAATGGTAATGCGGCTTATGAAAAAGGAGCTATCGTTGCTAGAGTTTCACCTTCTTTTTTAAGGTTTGGTAGTTTTGAAATTTTTGCTGCAAGAAACGATTTAAAAAATTTAAAAAGATTAGTAGATTATACCATAAATAACCATTTTTCTTATTTAGGAAAACCATCTAAAGAAAACTATATTAAGCTGTTCGAAGAAGTTTCGAAAAGAACTCTAGATACGATTATAAACTGGCAAAGAGTTGGTTTTGTGCATGGCGTTATGAATACAGATAACATGTCTATTCTTGGTTTAACTATAGATTATGGGCCTTATGGTTGGTTAGAAGGTTTTGATTTTAGCTGGACGCCAAATACTACAGATAGAGAAAATAGACGTTACCGTTTTGGTAATCAACCAAATATTGGTCTATGGAATTTATATCAACTAGCTAATGCTTTGTATCCTATAATTGAAGAAGTAGCACCTTTAAATGCTATTTTAGAACAATATAAAATTGATTTTGAAAAGAAATCATTAAAAATGATGAAGAGTAAATTGGGCCTTTTTATTTCTGATGAAGATGACATTCAATTGATTCAAGAATTAGAAGATAATTTACAATTAGTAGAAACTGACATGACCATTTTCTTTAGAAATCTAAGTGATTTTTCTGATAAAATTTCAGGGATCGATTTGATTAAAGATGCTTTTTATGATTTAGAAAGTATTTCTATGGATGTAAAAAAACGCTGGAATAATTGGTTTAATAAATACACAGATAGACTTAAAATAGAGCGAGTTTCATCCGAAGAAAGAAAAGAAAATATGGATTTGGTAAATCCTAAATATGTTTTACGAAATTACATGGCGCAATTAGCAATTGATGCCGCAGATAATGAAGACTATAGTTTAATAGACGAACTATATACAGTACTTAAACAACCATATGCAGATCAACCAAAGTACAATAAATGGTTTGCAAAAAGACCAGATTGGGCAAATAACAAAATTGGTTGTTCTATGCTGTCTTGCAGTTCTTAAAAGAAACAACCCTTTACTTTTTTAAGAAACATTTTGTAAAAAACCTTTATATTTAAACTAAAATATTAAAGTATTTAAATGCTACACGAACTTAAAAACATATTTAAACAAGCAATTATAAACCAAGAAAATAACATTAAAAACGTATTGGTAACTGTAGTAGATTTAAATGGTTCTTCTTACAGAAAACCCGGAGTTCGAATGTTAATTTCTAGCAATGATACTTCTGTTGGTGCTGTAAGTGGTGGTTGTGTAGAAAAAGAAATTATTAGAAGAGCACAAAGTGTTTTTAAAGATAATATAGCAAAAATAATTACTTATGATGGCAGATACAGATTAGGTTGCGAAGGTGTTTTATACATTTTGATAGAACCTTTACAAATAACCAAACACTTTAGGACTTTATTTTTAAATGCAATTGAAAACCGAGAATCTATTAAAATCGATTCTTATTTTATAACAAAAGATGAAGTTAAAGGGAATTACGGCTCTGTAATTACTTACAACAATCAACAACAAGTTGCTATTTCTAATTCTTTTGATATTAAGCAAACAAAAGATAAAAAAGTTTTTTCTCAAGAATTAAAACCTTTATTTAAATTAATAATAATTGGTGGCGAACATGATGCTGTAAAACTCTGTGAAATTGCCGCTAATTTAGGTTGGCAAATAGAAGTTTACACATCTATAAAAGATTCGAAATCTCAACTAGACTTTCCAGGGTCATTTAGCGTAAAAGGCACAACACCAGAAACCATAACTTTTAGTTCTATTGAAGAAAATACAGCCATTGTATTAATGAATCATAGTTTTGTGCAAGATCTAAAATATTTAGTAAAACTTAGTAAATATAAACCTCAATATATTGGTATAATTGGTGCACCCAAAAGAAGAGAAAAACTTTTTAACCAACTTTTTGAGTATGTACCAGATTTAGAAGAAGAGTTTTTAGATACTATTTTTACGCCTGCAGGTTTACATATTGGAGCAACTACACCAGAGGAAATTGCAATTTCTATTATTGCAGAAATTTTAGCTGTCGTTAGAAAAAAAGAACCGTTCTCATTAAAAAAATTATCAAAAAACATTAATAATTAAAAATAATGAAAATTGCAGTTTTAGTTTTAGCAGCAGGAAAATCATCAAGAATGAAAACTCCGAAACAATTGGTTACTATTGGCTCCAATTTTCTAATTGAAACTGTTTTATCCAAAGCAAAATCTATAGAGGCAAATGCAGTTTACTGTATTTTAGGTGCAAATGCAGAAATTATTTTAAAAGAAATCTCTAGTCCTGATGTGCATTTTTTTTATAATAAAGATTTTGAAAAAGGACTAAGCAAAAGTATTTCTTTTGGAATATCTGAAATAGAAAAACAATATCAAAATTACGACGGAATCTTAGTACTTTTAGGAGATCAACCTGCTGTAGAAAAAGAATATTTAAAGAACATGATTGCGTTATTCAGTAAAAGTAACACTAAAATTATTGCTTCTAATTATGGAAACAAATTAGGTGTTCCTGCTTTATTTCCTAAAAATTATTTTAAAGATTTAAAAAATATTTATGGAGATATTGGTGCTAAAGAAATTTTAAACAACAATAGCGAAGTAATTTCGATGCCTCAAAAAACTAACTTCTTAGATATAGATACAGAAAAAGACTATCAAGACTTTAAAAATTCAATTTTAAAATAGCTATTTTTGTAAGATGAACTTCACCAAACAAATACTTACTTTACTTGTCTTATCACTATTAATTTCTGCTTGTGCAACCATTAAAATGCAAGTTGCAGAAAACCATAGTTATATTTCTAAAAAAGACTCGTCTAAAGTTTTACATTCTTTTTATTTAATAGGAGATGCTGGTAATTCTGCTTTAAATAAAAAAGATTCTGCACTCTCTTATTTAGAGCAAGAAATTAAAAATGCTAAGAAAAATTCTACATTAATATTTTTAGGTGATAATGTTTATCAAAGAGGAATTCCAAAAGAGAATTCTAAAAACTATAAGTTAGCAGAACACCGATTAAAAGTTCAAACAGATATTGGTAAAAAATTTCCTGGAAGAACATTTTTTATTCCGGGTAATCACGATTGGTATAGCGGTTTAGATGGTTTAAAAAGACAAGAAAAATTAGTAGAAAAAGCACTTGGAAAAAATTCTTTTTTACCAGAAAAAGGTTGTCCGTTAGAAAAAGTTGAAATAAATGATGACATAAATGTTATTGTTGTAGATACGCATTGGTTTGTTACAAACTGGGACAATCACCCAGGAATTAACGATAATTGTGAAATTAAAACCAGAGAAAAATTCTTCGAAGAATTTGAAGGTTTATTAAAAAAATCTCAAGGAAAAACTACAATTGTTGCTTTACACCACCCAATGTTTACGAACGGTCCGCATGGTGGTTATTACTCTTTTAAAAGTCATATGAAGCCTTTGCCTATTTTTGGTTCTGCTTTAAATATTCTAAGAAAAACATCTGGAGTTACAAACACAGATCAACAAAATGAAAAATACAATTTATTAAGAAAACGTATTATTAGTTTAGCGCAACAGAATGAAAAAGTAATGTTTATTTCTGGTCATGAACATAGTATACAATATATTGTGCAAGATAACATACCGCAAATTGTAAGCGGTTCTGGTTCTAAATTAACAGCAACCAAAAACGTAAATGGTGGTGTTTTTTCTTACGGAACTCAAGGTTTTGCTAGATTAGATGTTTATGAAGACGGCGCATCTACAGTTCATTTTTATACGGCAAAAGAACGCAAAATTGTTTTTGAAGCGAATGTATTTAAAAAAGATAGTATTCTAGAATTTACAGACTTCCCTAACATGGATGTTTCAGAAAAAAAAGCGGGAATTTACACCGATAAAGAAACAAATAAAGGAAAATTCTATAATTTCTTATGGGGAAAAAGATACCGTAAATACTTTGGTCAGAAAATAATGGCCCCAACTGTAAGTTTAGACACTTTATACGGCGGATTAAAACCCGTTAGAAAAGGTGGCGGACATCAATCTAAATCTTTACGATTAGAAGATAAAGACGGTAAAGAATATGTAATGCGAGCATTAAGAAAAAATGCTGTGCAATATCTGCAAGCTGTTGCTTTTAAAAATCAATATGTAGAAGGGCAATTTAGCAACACTTTTACAGAAGACTTGTTATTAGATGTTTTTACAGGGTCGCATCCGTATGCGCCTTTTACTATTGATAAATTGGCAGAAGCAATTAACGTATATCATACCAAACCAATTTTATTTTACGTACCAAAGCAAGAGACTTTAAAAGAGTTTAATGCTGGTTTTGGTGATGAATTGTACATGATAGAGGCAAGAACTGCAGACGGTCATGGTGATAAAAAATACTTTGGTTTTTCTGATGAAATAATCAGTACAGACGATTTAAGAAAAAATCTAGCGAAAGACGAAAAATATGTTTTAGATGAAGGTTCTTATATAAGAGCACGTTTGTTTGACATGTTAATTGGAGATTGGGATAGACATCAAGATCAATGGCGATGGGCAACTTTTGAAAAAGATAATAAAGTAATTTACAGACCTGTACCCCGAGATCGCGATCAGGCTTTTTCTATTTTTAGTGATGGTTTTTTAATGAACACAATTACAAGTATTATTCCTGCTTTAAAAGGGATGCGATCTTACGAAGAGGACATCAAAAATCCGGCTCATTTTAGTTTATCTGCATATCCTTTAGATATGAGGTTAATTAAAGAATCTAACAAAGCAGATTGGGATAGAGAAGTACAAATAATTCAAAATCAGATTACAGATGAAGTTATAGAAAGTGCGTTTTCTAAATTTCCGAAAGAAGTTAGAGGAAATGCAATAGACGACATCAAGAGAAAACTAAAAGGGCGAAGAAAAAATCTACAAAAAATATCTGATAAGTATTTTAGTCATTTAAATAAATTTCAAGTAGTAACAGGTACTCATAAAGATGATTGGTTTGAAATAAACAGATTTGTAAACGGAGATACAGAAATTATAGGCTATAGGATAAAAGACGGTAAAAAAGCAGATATTTTTCATAAAAGGAGATATAAAAAAGATGTTACCAAAGATATTTGGATATATGGTTTAGATGATGATGACAGGTTTGTTGTTAGCGGTCCATCTGGCATTGACCCAATAAAAATTAAATTAATCGGAGGACTAAACAACGATATTTACGACATAAAAACTAAAAAGTTTATTAAGGTTTATGATTATAAAACTAAAAAAAACACCTTTATAACTAAGAATATCAATAAAAAAATTACAGACGATTATAAAACCAACACATACGATTATAAAAAATTAAGAAGTAAAAGTAATTTAGTTTCTCCTGCAATTGGTTACAATCCAGATGACGGAGTTAAACTAGGTATTAAAAATACACGTTTGATAAATGGTTTCGAAAGAAATCCCTTTACAAGAAAACACGTTATAGAAGGTTATTATGTATTTGCAACACAAGGTTTAGAAATAAAATATAACGGCGAGTTTGCTAATATTTTAGACCGTTTTAACTTAGGATTTAATGCAGAATTTAACAGTCCTAATTATGCAACTAACTTTTTTGGCTTTGGTAACAATTCTATAAACCTAGAACCAAACGGAACTGTAAATAGAGATTATAATCGAGTAAAAATTAGAAAACTACAAGCAGGTGCATTTTTAAAATGGAGAGGTGATTTGGGCGCAAAATTTACAGCTTCTGCAAGTTTTCAAAGTTTTGACATTGAGAGAACTTCTGGTAGATTTTTAGAAACACAATATGCAGCGGGTAACGATTTGTTTAAAGCTCAAAACTTTATAAATACAGAAGCGGGTTATTATTACCAACACTCAGACAATCCTGCATTTCCTACTTTAGGTGTAGAGTTTAATGCTCTTATAGGCTTTACGGGTAATTTAAGTAATAAAAGTAATTTTTCTTACGCTACCACTTCTTTAGGAATTACGCATAAATTAATTCCGAATGGTAAACTTGTATTGGCATCAAAAGTAGACGGGCATTTTATTTTTGGCAACGATTTTCAATTTTATCAAGGAGCGTCTATTGGAGGTAATGAAGGTATGAGAGCTTATAGAAACGAGCGATTTACAGGTAAAAATGCTTTTTACCACACAACAGATCTTAGATATAATATAAGTAATTTAAGAACTGCTATTTTACCTATTAATATTGGCATTTATTCTGGTTTTGATTATGGTAAAGTGTGGGGAACTCCAACTTCTTTAACAGTGCAACCAAACCCATCTTCTAAACCGAATACTTCTTTTGGTGGCGGATTATTTTTAAATGCTGCAGATATGTTAACAACAAGTATTGGGGTTTTTGATGGTAACGAAGGCTCTAGAATAACTTTTAGTTTAGGTTTCGATTTTTAAATTATGATATACACAGCAATTTTATTTGGAAGTTTTTTTGGATTATTAGCAATAATATTTGGAGCTTTTGGGGCGCATTTATTAAAAAAGAAATTATCTGAAGAACAATTACAAAGCTTTGAAACAGGTGTAAAATACCAAATGTATCACGCCATTGTTTTACTCTTTTTAGGATTTAAACTAAACAGCGAATTAACTATAGATAATTACATAGTTTACGCTTTTATAATTGGTGTAATTTTATTTTCATTTTCTATTTATGGCTTGGTAATTTCTTCAGCTAAAAATAAAAAAATTAAATTCTTAGGACCAATTACTCCTGTAGGAGGATTGTTTTTATGCTTAGGTTGGGCATTAATATTTTATAAATTTAGTTTACTATATTTTATTTAAAGCTTTAATTCGTATAAATTGCCACCTGTACCGTGCGCCTTTTCATCTGAAATAAGTAACGTGTTATTGTCTTTAAAAGTTATACTTTCTTTTTGAGATCGATGAGTTAAATCTATCTTTTTCACATCTCCAGAAAGAAACTTATCTCCTTTAAAATTAGAAAATATTAAGATATTTCTTTGAGATAAAACTGCAACTTTTTTTCCGTTAGGTGAAATATCCGCAGAAGTAATCCAGCATTCTAAATCTTTACAGTTTTCATAATCATCTACTATTTCTGCTGTGTAAGTTCCTTTTTTAGCTGGTAATTTATAAAGAGTAGTTTTACCATAATTACCTTTAACTCTACTTTTAGTTAAAATATATAAGTTCTTATTAAAGTAAAAAAAAGCTTCTGTATCGAAGTAGCGATCTTTCTTTTTTGGTGGAAATTTATTTTGATCTGGATACTCAAATTCTATTTCATCTACCTCTGCATTTTTTTCGTCCAATTCATTTTGCTCAACTATTATAATCGATAAATTTTTTCTTTTGTTTAAATTATTTCCAAAATCTCCAATGTAAATAGTTCCATTTTCATCCGAAGCTAAATCTTCCCAATCGTGATTTTTAGCTTTAATATAAATTTCTTTTTTAATTTTTCCTTTAGCATTTAAGCCAAACAAAGTTGGTTTATTTCCACCATCATTTATCATCCAAATTAAATCAGATTTCGGCACTATTTCTGTACCAGAAACTTCACTTAAAGTTTTTGGTAAATCTGAAATTATATTTAATTGCCCAAAATTCTGACAACTCATCAAAATTAAAAAACTAAATATCGAAACTATTTTCTTCATTTATTTTTGCTTTTAGAATTATTGAAAATAATAAAACACCTAATTTTTATTTAAAAAATTTAAGTGTTCTGTTTTGTAAGTATCTAAATTATGATAAATAAAATAATCTTTAGTAGCTAATTACCAACTTCCTCCTGCTCCACCGCCACTAAAACCACCGCCACCGAAACCGCCTCCAAAGCCGCCTCCGCCGAAACTTCCACCACCAGAAGAACCGCCAAAACCGCCTCCAAAGCTTCCGCCACCTCTACCGGCATTGCTTAATATAATGGTATCAAAAATTGTATCGGCTAAAGAACCTCTTCTATGTCTGTTGCCGCCACCTCTATTATTTTTATTACCTCTTGAGATTATAATAAAAAAGATGATGACAATTAGGATGAAGAAAAAAATTCCTGGATCAAAACCTTTCGATTTGTTTTTTCGAGTTCCTTTATATTCTCCGTTTAGTAATTGAAAGATAGTATCAGAACCTTTGTCTAATCCTTCGTAAAAATTTCCTCTTTTAAACTCTGGTATTATTACATTTCTTGTAATTTCACCAACAATACCAGCGGTTAAAATTGGTTCGATACCATAACCTGGCGCTATCCAAATTTTACGGTCTTTTTCGGCAAGTAAAATTAATATACCGTTGTCTTCTTTTTCTTGACCTATTCCCCATTTTTGAGCCCATTTAGGAGCCAAAATACCAATACTTTCATTTTTTGTTGACTCTATTACAATAACAACAATTTGTGTTGATGTTGAATCTGAATAACGTACTAATTTATTTTCTAAATTCGTTTTCTGGCTAGCGGTTAATAAGTTTACATAATCGTAAACACTTGTTTGTTCTTTTGGAATTTCTGGTATGGTAAATTGCCCAAATGAAATTTGAGTTACAAAAAATAAAAGAAGAAAACTTATGTTTTTAAATGCTTTCAAGAAATTGATTATTTAGAAATTTCGTTAGGTAATTCGTTAATATCATCTGTTTGCCAGGGAAAATGACTTTGCAATTCTAAACCAGCTTTTAAAATACCATCTACAAGACCTTGCTTAAAGTTTCCTTTTTTAAATTGATTTTGAATTACATCTTTTGTAGTATCCCAGAAATTGTTGGGCACAACATCATTAATACCTTTATCGCCGTAAATAACAAATTTATGATCTTTAACTGCCACATAAATTAATACAGCATTGGCATCTTTAGTGTTATCCATTTTTAAGAGATGAAACACTTCTAGCGCTCTTTTGTAATGTTCTTTATCTGAAGTAGCTTCGATATGAACACGTATTTCACCAGAAGTATTTGACTCTGCAGTTCTAATAGCAGAAATAATTTCTTTTTCTTCTGCTAGTGTAAGAAATTCTTCTACTTTAGACATCTTTTATTTTTTACTAAAATCTACTTTAACTGGTTTTTCTGCACCTGCTTCTGCTTGAAAGTATGGTTTCCCTTCAAAATTAAACCAACCTGCTAAAATTGAATTAGGAAATTTCTTAACGTGATTGTTATAAGGTTTTATTTTCTCATTAAAACGAGTTCTTGCAGTTAGAATTTGGTTTTCTGTACTTGCCAATTCATCTTGTAATTTTAAAAAGTTCTCATTAGCTTTTAACTCTGGATATCTTTCTACAGTTACCAATAAACTTTTTAAAGCACCACTTAAACCTCCTTGTACTTTATTAAATTGCGCCAATTGTTCTGGTGTTATGTTTGATGGATCGATATTTACAGAAGTTGCTTTTGCTCTTGCTTCGATTACCTCTACCAATGTACCTCTTTCATAATCTGCTGCACCTTGCACAGTGTTTACTAAGTTACCAATTAAATCGTTTCTTCTTTGGTAAGACGTTTCTACATTTGCCCAAGATTCTGAAACACTTTCGTTTAATTCTATTGCTGTATTATTAAAACCTACAGCCCATTTATAAACACCAAGTACTATTACTACTATAACAATTACTGGTACTAACCATTTTTTCATAATTTCTGTTTTTTAAGTTTTTTAGTTGATTTTTAATCGATTTCTACAAATTTACCTAATATTCTTAAGAATATAAAGTAGTTATTTGCTTTATCTAATTGTTAGACACGTAAAAGTTAAAAGTGTTACAACTGATTTTTAATTTTAATCAATTCTGCTTTTACACTTTCTAATCTGCTAATAATTTCGTGATTGTAAATTGTAGAATCTGGATTCTTCTTTAATTTTTGTTTTGCACCTTCTAAGGTAAATCCTCTTTCTTTTACTAAATTAAAAATTAGTTTAAAATTACGAATATCATCCGCAGTAAAAAGTCGGTTACCTTTTGCATTTTTTTTGGGTTTAATAATATCGAATTCTTTTTCCCAAAAACGAATTAAAGACGTATTTACATCGAATGCTTTGGCAACTTCACCTATTTTGTAGTAACGCTTTTCTGGTAAATCTATATGCATTTTATAGCGATTTTAATCGTACGATTGTCCTTCTTCTTCTGCAGCTTTTTGCATTGCAGCAAACTCTTCTGGCGTTAAATCTCCGTAGTAAAAATTAATAGGATTTACAGCTCTATCATTTTTATGAACTTCGTAATGCAAATGTGCAGAAACAGATCTACCTGTATTACCAACATAACCAATTAAATCGCCACGTTTTACCTTTTGTCCTTTTCTTGCTTTCATTTTACTCATGTGAGCATAAATGGTTTTATAACCATAACCATGATCTATGTAAATAACTTTACCAAAAGTAGCACTTCTTTCTGCTCTAATAACTTTACCGTTACCAGAAGCGTATATTGGTGTACCAACTGGCGCAGTAAAATCCATTCCTTTATGAAATTTACGAATCTTTAAAATAGGATGCATTCTCCATTTATAACCAGACGCCATTCTTGTTAAATCTACTAACTTTACAGGTAAAATTGCTGGTATTGCTGCTAACATTTTCTCTTTTTCTTTTGCTAAAACAACAATTTCGTCTAAAGATTTAGATTGCACTACAAGCTGTTTCGATAAAATATCTACGTTTTTAGTTAAATCTGTTATTAGTTTAGAGTTATCATAACCTTGTAAACTTTTATATCTGTTTACACCACCAAAACCTGCTTTTCTTTGTTCTTCTGGTATTGGGTTAGCTTCAAAATAAACTCTATAAATATTGTTATCTCTTTCTTGTAACTGGGCTAAAATTGTAGAACTTTCTTCTACTCTTTTAGATAATAATTCTAAATTTAACTGTAAATTTTCGTTTTCTCTGTTTAAGGCTCTTTCATTTGGCGACATGATAAATTGGCTAAACACTATAAAACCTATAAATCCGTTTAATAAAATAGCTAAAAAAACAAATATTGTTTTCTTGTAGTAATCACTTTTCTTAACAGCAATTTTTCTGTAAGAAAGTGTATCTGCATCGTAATAATATTTTACTTTTGCCATAATTGTAAATGTACTATTTTTGTTTTCTTAAATTTGATTTTAGTTAAAATTTCACTTTTAAGAACTCGCTAATTTACAAAATGTTTTACAACTGCTTTTTAAAACAGTTGTTTTATAGATATATTAACATATAATAACCAATCTAGAAACTTCTTTCTTTATGAAATCTCAAGATATTCGTGCTACATTTTTAAACTTTTTTAAAGATAAATCTCACCTTATTGTGCCGTCTGCACCCATGGTAACTAAAGACGACCCAACTTTAATGTTTGTAAATTCTGGAATGGCACCTTTTAAAGAGTATTTCTTGGGTAATGGCTCTCCTAAAAGTACAAGAATTACAGATTCTCAAAAATGTTTAAGGGTTTCTGGTAAGCATAATGATTTAGAAGAAGTTGGTTACGACACCTATCATCACACATTATTTGAAATGTTGGGTAATTGGTCTTTTGGAGATTATTTTAAGAAAGAGGCTATCGCTTGGGCTTGGGAATTATTAACCGAAGTGTATAAAATTGATAAAGACATTTTATATGTTACCGTTTTTGAAGGCTCTGACGATAAAGACAATTTAAAATTAGATACCGAAGCCTACGATATTTGGAAACAACATATAGATGAAGACAGAATTTTAAAAGGAAATAAAAAAGATAACTTTTGGGAAATGGGAGAACAAGGACCTTGCGGACCTTGCTCTGAAATTCATGTAGATATTCGTTCTGCAGAAGAGAAAGCAAAAGTTGATGGTAGAACTTTAATAAATGAAGATCATCCGCATGTTGTAGAAATCTGGAACTTAGTTTTTATGCAGTTCAATAGAAAAGCAAACGGAACTTTAGAAGAATTACCAAACAAACATATAGACACCGGTATGGGGTTTGAACGTTTATGCATGGTATTGCAAGACGTGCAATCTAATTACGACACAGATGTTTTTAAACCAATTATTAGCGAAATTGGTACTATTACAAATACAACTTACGGAAAAAACGAAAAACAAGACATTGCAACTCGTGTAATTTCAGATCATGTTAGAGCGGTTGCTTTTTCAATAGCAGATGGCCAATTACCAAGTAATACAGGTGCAGGTTATGTTATTCGTAGAATTTTAAGAAGAGCTATTAGATACGGATTTACGTTTTTAAATAAAAAAGATCCTTTTATTTATAGACTTGTAGAAGTTTTAAGCAATAAAATGGGAGAAGCTTTTCCAGAAATTAAAGCCCAAAAACAATTAATAGAAAATGTAATTAGAGAAGAAGAAGCTTCTTTCTTAAAAACTCTAGACAAAGGATTACTTTTATTAGACGGAATTATAGATGCTTCTAAAACCAAAGAAATTTCTGGGGAAAAAGTATTCGAATTATACGATACTTTTGGATTTCCTATTGATTTAACTGCTTTAATATTATCTGAAAAAGGATATACTTTAGATGAAAACGGTTTTAAAGAAGAACTTCAAAAACAAAAAAACAGATCTAGAGCAGCAAGTGAAAGTTCTACAGAAGACTGGGTAGTTTTAATTGATGATAAAGAAGAAGAATTTATTGGTTATGATTATTTAGAAGCCGATGTTAAAATTACCAAATACAGAAAAGTAACCTCTAAAAAAGATGGCGAAATGTTTCAATTAGTCTTCAATTTAACACCTTTTTATCCTGAGGGCGGAGGACAAGTTGGTGATAAAGGATATTTAGAAGATACACACGGTGATGTTGTTTATATTTTAGATACTAAAAAAGAAAACAACTTAATTATACATTTTACCAAAAATTTACCAAAGCATTTAAACGAGAGTTTTAAAGCTGTTGTAGATAAAAAACAACGCTACAGAACAGAATGTAATCATACAGCAACACATTTATTGCATCAAGCTTTAAGAGAAGTTTTAGGAACTCATGTAGAGCAAAAAGGTTCTGCTGTACATTCTAAATATTTACGTTTCGATTTTTCTCACTTTTCTAAGTTAACTACGGATGAGTTACGCGATGTAGAAGATTTTGTTAATGCACGTATTTCTGGAAAACTACCTTTAATAGAAAAAAGAAATATACCAATGCAACAAGCTTTAGATGATGGTGCAATGGCATTATTTGGAGAAAAATATGGCGATACAGTTAGAGCAATTAAGTTTGGTAAATCAGTAGAATTATGTGGTGGTACACATGTACAAAACACCGGAGACATATGGCATTTCAAAATTAAATCTGAAGGCGCTGTTGCCTCTGGAATTAGAAGAATAGAAGCAATTACCAATGATGCTGTTAAAGATTTCTATTCTGAAAATAACAAAACTTTATTCGAAATTAAAGACTTACTTAACAACGCTAAAGAACCCGTAAAAGCAGTTTTAAAATTACAAGAAGATAATGCGTCACTTCAAAAACAAATAGAGCAACTGTTAAAAGAAAAAGCGCAAAATTTATCAGGAGAAATTAAGAACAATCTTCAAGAAATTAATGGAGTGCAATTTTTAGCTACAAAAGTAGATTTAGATGCAAACGGAATTAAAAACTTAGCTTTTAGCTTAGGTAAAGATCTAGATAATTTATTTTTATTGTTTGCAACTGCTCCTTCTAAAGACAAAGCGATGTTAACTTGTTACATTTCTAAAGAATTGGCAAAAGAGCGTGGTTACGATGCTGGTAAGGTTGTTAGAGAATTAGGTAAATTAATTCACGGTGGCGGTGGTGGCCAAAACTTTTTTGCAACTGCCGGTGGTAAAAACCCAGGTGGAATACCGAAAGCATTAGACAAAGCAAAAGATTATTTAGTATAAATGATTTTTCAAACGCAAATACCAATTAAAAGAGAAGATAACAATCTTATTTCTTATCATTCTAAAACGCTTTTAATTGGTTCTTGTTTTTCAGAAAACATTGGTAATAAACTTGCTTTTTATAAGTTTCAATCACAGCAAAATCCATTCGGAATTTTATTTCATCCGAAGGCAATAGAAAATTTAATTTCTAGAGCTATCAACAGTAAATTCTACACCGCAAAAGAATTGGTTTATAATAACGAAAGGTGGCATTGTTTTGATGCACACTCAAGTTTAAGTGCTTCGGATAAAATAACGCTTTTAGACAACTTAAATTTAGCTTTAAAAAAAACTAAAAGTTATCTAGAAAATGCTTCTCATATTCTTATAACATTAGGTACTTCTTGGGTATATCGTTATTTAGAAAATGATTGTATTGTAGCAAATTGTCATAAAATTCCGCAGAAAAAATTTTCTAAAGATTTACTTTCTGTTGATGAAATTACCTCAACTTTAAAAAAGATAACTTCTCTAATAAAATCAATTAACAAAAATGCTAACGTTATTTTTACAGTTTCACCGGTTAGACATTTAAAAGATGGTTTTGTACAAAACAACAGAAGTAAAGCACATTTAATTAGTGCAGTTCATGCTACCGTAAATTCTGATATGAATTCGTATTATTTTCCTTCCTATGAAATTGTAGTAGATGAATTGAGAGATTATCGTTTTTATAATGAAGATATGATTCATCCGAATAATATGGCAATAAATTATATTTGGGAAAAATTTACAGCAACCTGGTTTTCTGAAGATTCTAAACCGATTATGAAAGATGTTGAAACAATTCAGCGAGGAATTGCACACAGACCTTTTAATGAATCTTCTGAAAAACATCAAAAGTTTTTAAAAAACTTGCAATTAAAAAAAGCACAGTTAACTACAAAGTTTCCTTTTATTAAATTTTAAAAAAAGCTTACCCAAAACTATGCTCGATAAGCTTTTAATTAATTAAAACAATCCAATTCTTACTCTTGGCACACCAACTGTTACACTTGTTCGTGTTCTATATCTTGGTTGACTTCTATACTCGTAACTGTAATAATATCTTGTATGATTGTGGTAATAATAACCATGATGACAATGTGAATCACAGTGATTGTGATGTTCTGCATAAGCATCTCTTTTACCTTGCATATAGGCATCATACGCTTCTTTGTCTTTTTTCTTTAACTCTTTTTCGTAGGCTTTTTGTTCTTTCCAGAACTGTTTTTCTTCCTTTTTAGATTTAGCCTCATATTGTTGTTCGAATTTGGCATCCTCCTTTGCTCTTTTTTGATAATAAGCAGATTTAGACAGTTCTTTATTTTCTATTTGCTGTTCTTTTTGTTCTTGAGCATTTAAAAATCCGATTGCAAAAAGAGCGGTAAATGTTGCTATTAATTTGATTGTTTTCATAATTTAAAAATTTATAAATTCTAATACATAATTTCTATTATCTATTAGTAAAACAACTCAATTGTAATTTACCCTACCTTTTTTTAATTTTAATAACTTACATCTGTAAATCTTGCGCTAATTGCATAATCAAAAGCCTGACTATTGTTATTGCTTTCGGCATTAAAATCGAACTGACCAGACATCAATCTGTTTTCTTCGTCTAATTTTGTAATCATAAACAAGCCAGATTTTACTTTATTTAAATTATTAAACCAAACAGTTACTTCTCCTTTGGCATATGTATACGTAACGTTTTCTTTAAGATTTTCTTCATTAATTAATAAATCAACTGCTCCTGTGGAATAGCCAAATCCTATTTGTAGTCGACCTGCTTTTACTAAAGATTTTGCATATGCACATTTTTCGTCTCCATTTAATATAACGGTAGCATTCTTATCACAAGAAAAATCATCTTCTCCATCTCCAAACAAAGATTCGCATGAGCTCAGACAGATTAACACCGAAAAAATCAATACACTTTTAGTAATTACTTTCATAATAAAATTTTTAAAATTAGTTGATACAAAGGTTGTTATAAATTAAATTTTTAGAAATACGTCATTTGCCGTATTGTAAAACCTTAGCCTTTTAATCAGTTTTGTAACGTAACTTTAAAATACTATAAAATGAAAAAAAACATCCTTTTATCCGTGGCATTATGCCTAAGCTTCACATTAAATGCTCAAACTTTAGATAACTTAAAAATTACAAGTAAAAAATACGGATTGAGTAAAATGAAAAAGGCTCAAAAAAAAATATACATCAATTCTTTTAATGTAAATTTTGAAATCTATAAAGAAGCCATAGACTTTAAAGCTGGCGGAAACGGAGGAAGAATTGGAGGCAATACAAGTAGTGCAACCGCAAAAGCTGCAGTAGGTTTAAGTGGTGTAGATGCAAATAAAATGCAAGCAAAAACAAACAAACTCTTCGAAAACTTTAAGCAACGTTTAAAAAGTGAAGGTTATGAAATAATTTCTGCGGATGTAGCTGGTAAAGCAAAATCTTTAGAAAAATGGAATAAAGCAACCGGACCTTTCATGAAAGAAAACATACCAGGTGTTATAACTTGTGCTCCAGAAAACTATGTTTTTTATTACAAGAAAAAAGGCGCCTTAGGATTAGGTGGTTTGGGTATACAAGCAAAACTATCTAAAGAATTAGGTGATGTAATAATTGCTGATGTAAATTTAAATGTAATGTTTTCTGAATCTGGTAATGATTGGATGAAAGGACGTGCCGCTAAAGTTAAAATTAAAACAAACTTAAGATTGGTAAACGATTATGTGATTACAGTACCGCAAAAATTAAAAAAGAAAAAATCTACTTTAGGTAAACTTTTTGGTTCTGTAAAAATAAAAGGAGCTGTTGATACTTACCCAATAAACTCAATGATTTCTTTCTCTTATGGTAAAGCCGGTTTAGGGTCTCAAGCTCAATTTAACGGCACTTTAAAAGATGATGCAGAAATAAGTGGTGTAATGAAAAAAGAAAAAATTGTAGCTTATCAAAAACAAGGCTCTTTTACTCCAACCTCTTTTACCTCTTTCTCTAACTATTTAGATGCAAAAGAAGATCGATTTTCTAAAAACGCAAAATGGATTACCGTAGATTCAGATGCATTTGCAAATGGATTTTATATTGCCTGTAATACTTTTATAGACAAACAATTAAATGCATTTTTTAGTAAAATAAAATAATTAGGAGATCCCTCCCGTAACTCATATAAAATATAAACGATTGTATTTTAGGGTTACAGATGGCTGTAGTTTATAAAACTGCAGTCATCTCCTTTTTTAAATTAAAAACAACCAATACATGATAATTATTACAAAACTCTTATTATTCGTTATAATTACCTTAATAATTATCTTGGTATTGATGTTACACAAAACATTATTAAAACTTAAAATCCTATCTACAAGTCAATTAAATTATTTATTTTTAGAAATTGAAAAAGAAAAAATAATTTCAGAAAATTTAAAAAAAGTAAAACCTTCTTTAACTGAATTAAATAACAATACTCAAATTAAGTTAAATACAATTAGAGTTAAATTATTAAATATTGATTTTACTATTACTGAAATTTTAAAATAGCAAACAAATGCGAAAGTTTTACTTTATACTAATATTATTAACTCATAATAATATTCATTGCCAACAAAAGCAAAAGATAGACAGCATTTTAGAATTAAAAAATAACATTTCAAATGAAAATTTTTTAAAATTGGTGTTTGATTTAAACTTTGAACAAGCTGTTTTAAATCCTAAGAAACTTTTAAAACTATCAAAAAAAGCAACAGATATAGCATTATCTACTAAAAATAATAATTTAATTGCTAAATCTTACAGATTACAATCATTAGCATATCACTACACCTCTAGTTATGATTTATCTATCGAAAATACAATAAAAGCAGCAAACATATTTGAAAAGAATAATGATGTAAATAATTATGCTTTTTCTTACATCGAACTTGGTTGGAGATTAAAGTATATAGACTTAAATAAAGCTTTAAAATACATGAATAAAGGTATTTTAACTTTAGAGGAAAAAAATCCTAAATCAGAAAATCTAGTAGAAGGTTATAATAATTATGGTACTTTAAAAACATTAAATAAAGAAATAGATAGCGCTTTATATTTCCATAAAAAATCTTTAAAGCTGGCAAAATTAATTAAAGACAAAATTGGTATCCCCTTTGCTTTTTCAAACATTGCTAATGTTTATTTAAAACAGAGCAAATATGTAATAGCTAAAAAATATCTAGATTCAGCATTTAATATTAGAAAAAAAAGAAACGATGTTTATGGCATTACAGATTCATATTTGTATTATGGTGATTTATATTATCAAAAAAAAGAATTTCAAAATGCAATAATAAACTTCGAAAAAGGGCTAACGATTTCGAGTAATAACAACTACTTTCCTCTTAAAAAATATGCATTAAAGTTACTTCACAAATCTTACGATTCTTTAAATGACTTTAGAAATTCTTTAAAATATTTTAAAGAATTCACTCAAATGAAAGACTCTATTAATAATGTTTCCAAAGCAAACAAAATTAATGAGTTGCAAATTAAATTTGAAACTGCTAAAAAAGAAAAAGAGATTGTAAAACAAAAAGAAGAACTTTTAGAAAAAGAATTAGCTCTAAAAAACAGAAACTTATATGCAATTCTTTTGGCATCTGCATTTATAATTTTAGCGATTATTTTTTACGCTGTTTACAAAAGAAATCAATTAAAAAAGAACCAATTACAAAAAGAAATAGATTTAAAAGATGCATTATCTAAAATAAAAACACAAAACAGATTACAAGAACAACGTTTGCGTATTTCTAGAGATTTACATGATAATATTGGCTCTCAACTTACATTTATTATATCATCTATAGACAATTTAAAATACATTTCTAAAGATGCAAATCAAAAACTAAAAGACAAATTATCGACTATTAGTTCTTTTACAGGTGATACAATTCATCAATTAAGAGACACTATTTGGGCAATGAATAAAAGTGAAATTAATGCGGAAGATCTGCATGCCAGAATTCTATCTTTTATAGAAAAAGCAAAAATCGCAACAAAAAACATAGAGTTTTCTGTAGATTTTAACATCGATAAAAGTGAAGCTTTTACCTCTTTAGAAGGCATGAATTTATTTAGGGTGATACAAGAAGCACTTAACAATGCAATAAAATATGCAAACGCTTCTAAAATTGAAATTAAACTCGATAAAAAACAAAATACTTTTGAGATTTCTGTAATCGATAACGGAATTGGTTTCGATGTAAATACAGTAAATTTAGGCAGTGGCTTAAGTAACATAGAAAAAAGAATAAGCGAAATTGGTGGAAAAATCGAAATTATTTCCAAACTAAATTCTGGTACAGAAATTAAGGCTTTAATTCAAAAAACACGCCAAATGATTTATAAGAAACATGTTATTTAAATATATTTTACATCGATAATAAAATAAACTATGAGTTTAAAGGTCTGTATTGTAGAAGACAATTATTTTTTAACAAAAGCAATTAAAGTAAAACTATCTTTTTTTGATGATATTACTGTAAAATTTGATGCCAAAAATGGTGCTGAATTAATTGATAAATTAGAAGAAAATCATAACATAGATGTTATTTTAATGGATATTCAAATGCCAGAAATAAATGGTATAAAAGCAACTGAACTGGTTAAAAACAAATATCCTCAGATAAAAATAATTATGCTAACCGTTTTAGATGATGATGATTATATTTTTAAAGCAATAAAATCGGGTGCAAACGGCTATTTGTTAAAAGAAACAAAACCAGAAATCTTACACAAAAGTATTGTAGAAGTGATTAAAGGTGGCGCACCAATGACACCAAGTATAGCTTTAAAAACATTAAATTTATTAAGAAATACAAGTTTACCTGAACCTAAAAATATCGCTAACAAAAATTATAAATTATCTAAAAGAGAAATAGAAATTTTAGTGCAACTTAGTAAAGGTTTAAATTATAATTTAATAGCAGACAATTTAATTATTTCTCCAGCAACAGTAAGAAAACATATCGAAAACATATACAAGAAACTACAAGTACATAGCAAAGTAGAAGCTGTTTTAAAAGCACAAAAAAGAAACTTAATTTAGTACATTAATATTTTGTACCTTTAAATCTTAGGTAAAATAATTACTAAAAGCATGATTAGAAAAATTATTACAGGTTTAGTTTCTGGTGCTCTGGTTGGTATTTTTGTTTCTGCAATTATACAACCAACTACAAGCGAATTAATAGAATTATTTTTAACTAAGATTACCGCCACAGCGATAATTACGGGTGGTTTGGGCGGAATTTATGCACACTTATCTAAATCTAAATTACAAGTCTTTTTTGTATTAATTCTAATAGGTATTATTACTTTCGTTTTAAAACGCTTAATTACCGGTCAAAACTTAGATGCTTTAACTATGGGAGCATTTGTAGGTGCAATGCTTGGTGGTATTTTTGCAATTATTAGAAAAATAAAACACACTTACATAATTTACTTGAAATTACGTAAGCGTAGAAGAAAAGGGTTTGGCAAATAGGTTTTTATAGCTCTTTTGCTACATTTTGCCAAGGTCCGCCATTTATAACATCAACTCCGTTTTGAGCTAAAAACTGAGCAGCTTGCCCACTTCTACCTCCACTTCTACAAACTGTAATTACAGGTTTGTTCCAAGATTTTATTTGTTCTATTTCTAACGGAATTAAATTTAAAACAATGTGCTTAGAAGACTCTATATGTCCTTCATTCCATTCTTCTAAAGTTCTAACATCTAAAATTACGGCATCGTTTTGTAAGTATTCTTTAATTTCTGCACTCATATCATTTCTTTTAAACATGCTAAATAAGCCCATGTTATGTTGTTATTTTGATTAATGACACAAAGCTAAACCATTTTCTATCAATTTTGTGTAACTATTATTACTTTTTAAAACATCTAAAGATTTTAGAATCTTTTCTTGAATATCTAATTTATATGTTTTTGCTAATTCATATAGCTCTAAAAGCAATAACCAATCATTTTTGTAATTATTTAAAAGGTCATTATAAATAGATTCAATTTTTTGTTCTGTTACATTTTTTGTATTTCTAATTTCTCTAACACGATCGTATAAACCATATAATCTTTTCTGATTATCAGAATACTTAATTTTATGTGTTTTTGTTTTAGAAACTTCACTTGTATCTTCAAAAGAATTGATATCTGCTGCACCAGCATAAGCCGATACAACTTCTTTACCAACAGCCATGTCGTAAACACCCCATTCTGGTTGAAATAAAACCTTATCATTATGGGTAACTGTACAGTTTTCAAAAGAAATTATTAATATTTTTCCTTTTAAATCTCTTGTACCTGTAATTACATTTCCTATTACTTTTAAACCGCCTTCAAACTCTAAAGTAATTGTTTTACCTTCATAGATTTGGTAAGCTTCTAAATCTCTAGGACTCATATTTTCGATAGGAATATTAATTCCTTTTAACTTACCTATTGGGCTACCAAAACCATCTGCATGCGTTTCGATACCATGACCAATCAACTCTTTATCTCTGTTAGACAAAGCAGTTGGCCCTGTTGTTTGAAAATAAATTGGCTTGTTATTTTCGTCTGCAATAACATTTGTAAAAACACCAGATATTTGAATACCCGTACTAAGTTCAATCGTTCCAAGGTTTTTAGATTCTATCAATTTTCTTAAACCAGATAAACCTCCTTTTCTAATTGCCATCTTATTGGCAAATTGTTCTAAAACTAAACTTAAATGAGCAAAATCTGGAGTTACAAAAAGTTGTGGCTGTGGTTTTGTAATATCAAAATTAATATTAGCAGCTTCTATAGAATATGGTTTTTTAACCACTTCTTCTTTCATACACCATGCACTTTCACCTATAGAAGAAAGTAAACCAGCTCCATAAATTTTAGGATTTTCTAAAGATCCAATCAATCCGTACTCAACAGTCCACCAGTGTAAGTTTCTTATCTGTGCCATTTCAGATAATTCACCCATATTTTCTTGCAGATACTCTACTTTTTCTTGCGCCTCTGTAATTTCTTTTTCTGTAGAATTTGGATCTTCTTTCAAAATAGACAACAAACGAATTGCTTCATACATTTCATAATCTTTAGCAGAAGAAATTGCTTTGCATCCTATCTCTCCAAATCTTCTTAAATACTCAGCATATTCTGGATTTGCAATTATTGGAGCATGACCAGCTGCTTCATGAATAATATCTGGCGCAGGCGTATATTCTATATGATTTATAGTTCTCATGTCTGATGCAATTACCAAAACATTGTATGCCTGAAATTCCATAAAAGCATTTGGCGGAATAAATCCGTCTACAGAAACTGCAGCCCAACCAATATCTTTTAAAATACGATTCATACCTTCCATGTGTGGTATAACTTCTGTAGAAATTCCTGTTTTATCTAAACCTTTTATGTAAGAATTATGTGCAACTTTACTTAAATAATCAACATTAATTCTCATTACATAGCGCCAAACGGCTTGGTTCTGTGCTGTATATTCTTCATAAGGCTGCTTAACTACAAACTTATGTAAGTGTTTTGGTAACTTTTTTGTGACATCATTCAATTGAAACTGCATATTCTTCTATTTATTGAATTATTCTTACAAAATTACGGATTAAAATAGTAATTCTTTATTTCTATTTCATGAAAATTTCTTTTTTTAATCTGAATAATATTACAATTGAAAAAAAGCAAGAATAATACTAGTAGTTTTACGGTATCGGTTTCGTAAAAACTTAATAAGAAGACAAAAAACTTTCTTATTTTTACTGTATAATTTTAGAAAAATGAACAAGAAAGTAATCTTAATGATTTTAGATGGTTGGGGTATAACTCAAGACCCAAAAGTATCTGCAATATACAACGCAAAAACACCTTATATTAATAGTTTGTATGACAAATATCCGCATGCAGAATTAAGAACAGACGGTTTGCATGTTGGTTTGCCAGAAGGTCAAATGGGTAATTCTGAAGTTGGACATATGAATTTGGGTGCAGGTAGAATTGTTTATCAAAATTTAGCTAGAATTAACAAAGCTGTAGAAGAAAAAACTTTAGGTAAAGAAAAAGTGCTTGTAGACACTTTTAACTTTGCAAAAGAAAATAATAAAGACGTGCATTTACTTGGTTTGGTTTCTAACGGAGGAATTCATGCACATATTAATCATTTAAAAGGAATTTTAGATGTCGCTAAAGAAAATCAAGTAGAAAATGTCTACTTACATGCATTTACAGATGGTAGAGATTGTGATCCTAAATCGGGTACGTTTTTTATAAATGATATTCAAGAATACATGAAAGAAAGTACAGGAGAATTGGCTTCTGTAACTGGGCGTTATTATGCTATGGATAGAGACAACAGATGGGAACGTGTAAAAGAAGCTTATGATGGTGTTGTAAACGGAATTGGTAAAAAAACAACAGATGTTCTTGCTGAAATGAATGCAAATTATGAGGCTGGTATTACAGATGAATTTCATACACCAATAATTGCTACAGATAATACCGGTAATCCGAAAACAAAAATTAAAGAAGGTGATGTTGTCTTGTTTTTTAACTATAGAACAGATCGAGGAAGAGAATTAACAAATGCGCTGTCGCAGAATGATTTTCCGGAATTCGGAATGAAAAAATTAGACTTATACTATACAACCATTACTTTATATGACGAAAGCTTTAAAGGAATAAATGTAATTTATAATAACGATAATATTAAAAATACGTTGGGTGAAGTTTTGTCTAAAGCTGGTAAAAAACAAATTAGAATTGCCGAAACAGAAAAGTATCCGCATGTAACTTTTTTCTTTTCTGGTGGCCAAGAAGCTCCTTTTAAAGGTGAGACTAGAATTTTAAGAAACTCACCTAAAGTAGCTACTTACGATTTAAAACCAGAAATGTCTGCTTATGAACTAAAAGATGCTTTGTGTGAAGATTTAGAAAAAGGTGAAGTAGATTTTGTTTGTTTAAATTTTGCAAACGGAGATATGGTTGGCCATACAGGTATTATGGAAGCAGCAATAAAAGCTTGTGAGGCTGTAGATGCTTGTGCAAAAGAAGTTATAGAAACTGGTTTAGAAAATGATTATTCTATTTTATTAATTGCAGATCATGGTAATTGTGAAACAATGATGAACCCTGACGGTTCACCTCACACAGCGCACACTACAAACCCTGTACCTTTTGTTTTAATTGATAAAGAGATAAAGTCTATAAAAAGCGGTATATTGGGAGACATAGCACCTACAATTTTAGAATTAATGGGTGTAGCACAACCAGAAGAAATGACACAAAACTCTCTATTATAGAATCGTAAACAAATACAATGAAAAAAATTTTACTCTTATTTTTTGTAATTGCATTAAGTTCTTGCAGTGTACAACAAGAAATTACAGCTAAAAAAAACAATAAAGGCAATTTAATTGGCTTTGCAGACAAAGAATCTTTCAACCAAGCACCATACAGTACTTGGTTTACAAAAAATTATGAGTCTTATAGACCAGACGCAGCAACAATAGAAGCTTTAAGAAGTGCTTTAAAAGGATATAAAATTAAAGGTTTTATGGGTACTTGGTGTGGCGATAGTAAAAGAGAAACACCGCGTTTTTTTAAAATACTAGAAATGGCAAATTTCAACCTTAAAAATGTAGAGCTTATCACCGTTAATCGTTCTAAAAGAACACCAGACAATTTACAAGAAGGCTTTAATATTATAAGAGTACCAACATTTATTTTTTATAAAAATGATAAAGAGGTTGGGCGTTATGTAGAATATGCAAGACAAACTCTAGAAAAAGATATTCTTAAAATAGTTACAAATAAGCCTTATAAACATTCTTACGACAGAAGTAAATAAATGAAAAACAATAATTTAATTATTGCTGTAGATTTTGACGGTACAATTGTAGAAGACGGTTATCCTAAAATAGGAAAAACACAACTTTTTGCTTTCGAAACCTTAAGAAAACTTCAAGCAGAAGGTTTTAGGTTAATCTTATGGACATATAGAAGTGGCTCTAGATTAACTGAAGCTGTGGCTTTTTGTAAAGAAAACGGAATTGAATTTTATGCTGTTAACAAAAGTTATCCAGAAGAAATTTATGATGAAAAATACAGTAGAAAAATTAACGCAGATATATTTATAGACGATAGAAATGTGGGTGGTTTTATTGGTTGGACACAAGTTTACAAGCAAATTTTTAACCACGAACCAGAACCTAAAAAGAAAAAAGGTTTTTTCTCTTTTTTCAAATAACAAAATCAGCCTACAAATTACTTAAATTATACTAACTTTGTGGTTCAATTTTTTTAACATGATAAAGATTAAAACCAAAGAAGAAATAGAAATTATGCGCGAAAGTGCATTAGTAGTTTCTAAAACATTAGGTATGCTTGCCAAAGAAGTTAAGCCTGGTGTTTCAACTTTATATTTAGATAAATTAGCAGAAGAATTTATTAGAGCAGAAGGTGCTATTCCTGGTTTTTTAGGATTATACGATTTTCCGAACACGCTTTGTATGAGTCCGAACTCTCAAGTAGTTCATGGTATTCCAAATAAAGATCCTTTAAAAGAAGGCGATATTATTTCTATAGATTGTGGTGCAATTAAAAATGGATTTTATGGCGATCATGCATACACTTTTGCTGTAGGCGAAATAGAACCAGCAACCAAAAAACTTTTAGACGTAACTAGAGAAAGTTTGTATGTTGGTATAAGAGAATTTAAAGTTGGTAACAGAGTTGGCGATGTTGGTTATGCGATTCAGAAATTTACTGAAGACCATGGTTATGGTGTTGTTAGAGAACTTGTTGGTCATGGTTTGGGTAGAGAAATGCACGAAGACCCAGAAATGCCAAATTACGGAAAAAGAGGACGAGGGAAAAAGTTTGTAGAAGGAATGGTCGTAGCCATAGAACCAATGACAAATTTAGGAACCCAAAAGATAAGACAACATTCTGATGGTTGGACAATTACTACTTTAGATGACAAACCATCTGCTCATTTTGAACACGATGTTGCAATTCTAAACGGAAAACCAGAATTGCTTTCTACATTTAAATATGTACACGAAGCTTTAGGAATTGAAACTACAGAAGAAGACGAATTTAGACAGTAAATAACCGTTAATGTCTATATTTAAAACCATACTTAACACCATACCTAGACCTTGGTTAATTAAAGCAAGCTATCTAGTTAGACCAACTATAGCTTGGTATTTAAAAGGTAATAATTTTACAGACCCTATTGATGGTAGAAGTTTTAAAAAATTTCTACCTTACGGATATGGAAACCAGAGAGAAAATGCGCTTTCTCCTTCTACACTTTCTCTAGAAAGACATCGCTTAATGTGGCTTTTTCTTAAGGATGAAACTAATTTCTTCACTTCTAAAGAAAAACTTAACGTATTACATATTGCACCTGAACAATGTTTTTTAGACATCTTTAGAAAACAAGAAAATCTAAATTATTTAACATCAGACTTAGAATCTCCAATTGCCGATGTAAAAGCAGATATTTGTGATTTACCATTTAAAAATAACGAATTTGATGTCGTCTTTTGCAATCATGTTTTAGAACATATTACTGATGATACTAAAGCGATGCAAGAATTGTATCGAGTTTTAAAACCAGGTGGTTTTGGTATTTTTCAAATTCCGCAAGATTTATCAAGAGAAAAAACTTTTGAAGACGATACTATAACAGACAAAAAAGAACGTGCAAAAATATTTGGTCAATATGATCATGTAAGAGTTTACGGAAGAGATTATTTTGATAAACTGCGTGCAATAGGTTTTAAGGTTGATGAAGTTGATTATACAAAAAAAATCGCTCCAGAAAAACTAGAACGATTTTGTTTAATGAAGAACGAAATTCTTCCTGTATGTTATAAATAATTTAGATTACTGAAATTTCCTTAAATATTCTGGTAATTTTTCTAGTTTTTTATCTCCATTTATAATTACTCCATTTTTAAGAATCTGATAAACACCATCTTCTACTTTAAATACTTTAGAATCTCCTTTATAATTTGCTTTACTATCTTTTGCGTTTGAAACTTTTGTTCCGTTTTGATTTACCCAAGAAATAGTATCTCCTTTTACAGCTTGCGCTTTGTTATCATGAAAAGAACCAATATAATCGTACTTTGAATCAGCATACAACATTGTACCATCTACAGAACATAAAAAAGCTTTAACATTATAATCTCCTTCTACATATAACGGGTAAATACCGCCACCTAAATGACCTCCAAACAAATACCAATCTTTATCTACTTTTACTTCACCATCTTTATTATATTTTCTTAAAACATCATTCTTTTTTAAATCTTTCATTAAATCTTCTTTATTAGAAATTCTAACAATTTTGCCTTGATTTAAGTCAAAAACTAAAGGTTCATATGAGTTGTTTGGATATGTAATTAATCTTCCGTTTTCTCTTGGCAACATTACCTTACCAAAATGTGTAGAAAGCGCGTTAAAGTCAGATGGGTTTGGTAATAAAATACCTGTACCGCTATTTGTATTAAAACTATAAATTTTAGTTGCCTCTTTAGACTTATTCAGTAATAAAAAATAACCCGCAAAATTAATTGCATTTGTGTATTCTTTGGCTTCTAAAATTATTTCTGCTTTATCATTTATAACTCCAAACTTGCCTTCTTTAGAAAACAAAGC
The DNA here is from genome assembly GCF_002005425.1 of Polaribacter sp. BM10. Lineage (GTDB taxonomy): Bacteria > Bacteroidota > Bacteroidia > Flavobacteriales > Flavobacteriaceae > Polaribacter > Polaribacter marinaquae. The sequence continues at coordinate 1,856,027 of NZ_CP019704.1, forward strand.
ATAATTGTTAGCGTTAAAATTGTAAACACTATCTACTTTTAAAGCCATATCCGTAGAAGTCTTTTTCCAAATAGATTTTAATGAATCTATTCTTTTAAGCTCTTTAGATTTTTTTATTCTTTCTTCTTCTAATATTCTTTCTCTTTCTATTTGCTCTTTCAACTTTTCATCAATTGTAACGAAAAGTTCTAATTGCTGCTGATAAGTTTCTGAATTTTTATTTTTAGCTAGCAGAAAATATTGTTTCGAATATTTTTGAGCTTGTCTGTAATTTTCCAGTTCAAAGTAAATTTTTGCTCCTAAATCTGCAACAGATGGTTTTGTTACAGTATCCATATATTTCATGGCTTTTTCAAAAAGCTCTAAAGCTTCTTTATAATCTATACTCTCTTCAATAGCATTATTTGCCCTATTTATGTATACTTTGGCTATTTCAGATTTATTTTGGGCATAAAAGCTACAAAAAAAGGTAGCAAAAAAAATAGATAACAATTGTTTTTTCATAGTATATGTTGGGTATTGAGAACTTTAGGGTGCAATATAAAAAAAAATAGTCATTTTAAAGCCGAAAAACACTACCTACTTGTAGGTATAATTGGTGTATTCTTCTAAATTTCCATTTTCATTTGCATACAATAAAATTGCTTTAATTTTACTGTTCTTCTTTAAGAAATTTTTTGTTTTTTCTAATCCCATTGCCATAAATGCTGTGGCATACGCATCTACATCTGCACAATCTAAATCTGCAATTACAGATGCACTTAATAAATTACTTTCTTGTGCATAACCAGTTTTAGGATTAACGGTATGTACAAACTTTTTACCAGATTCTGATATTCTATATTTTCTATAATTACCAGATGTTGCCATCGATTTATTAGATAGATTTAGTGTTTTAAAACCAGAACCATCTGCATTTATTGGATCTACTAATTTTACCAACCAAGGATTATCTGCCTCTTTAAAACCTTTTGTTCTAATCTCGCCACCAATTTCTACTAAATAACTTTTTACGTTTTTACTTTCTAAAAAACGAGCAACTACATCTATACCAAAACCTTTTGCAATTGAATTAAAATCTAAATAAATTTCAGGGAATTCTTTCTTAATTATCGAGTTTTCTATTTGTACTTTATCAAAACCTACAAACTGCATTTCCTTGGCAACCTCTGCCTCTGTTAGATCTAATTTTGTTTTCTTTGGTCCAAAACCCCAAGCGTTTACCAAATTACCAACTGTTGGATCGAAGTAACCGTTAGTTTCTTTAAAAATTCTTTTAGATTTTTTAAAAACCTCTATAAAATAAGGATCCAATTCTACATTTTCCTCATCTCTATTTACTCTAGAAATTTCTGAATCTGAAATATAAGTAGATAAAGAATTATTCATTTTAAGAAATAAACTATCAATATTTTCTTTATAATTTTCATCTGTATTTAAGTAGGTAATTTTGTATGTTGTTCCAAATACGGCTCCTTTAAAAGTGTAATTTTTCTTTATAGTGTCTTTAGAACAAGAAGAAAAGTATAAAACACTAATTAGTAGTATAACAAATGGGTAATTTTTCATAATAAAAGTTTAATAAAAACAAAAATACTCTATAATTTTTCACAAAAAATTGTTAATCGTACTTTTTGTTCTTTGATTTTATTAAATTTGTTCGAATAATAAATTATTAAGCAGAAAAAATGAAGAAAATATCTTTAATCTTATTATCTACAATTTTAATTAGTTCTTGTGTTTCTAAGAAAGAATTTGTAGCGTTACAAGCAGAGAAAACGAAAGCAGAAGAGGAATTATTAGCTGTAAAAACTAATTTACAAAAATGTTTAATTGAGAAGGAAAAAGAAGAAGGGAAAATTTTTGCTTTAACAGAACAGGTTAAATATTTAAAAGACGATAAAAAAACGGCTTTAAAACAAGTTGAAAATTTAACTGTTTTAACTCAATCTTCTTCAGATAATATTAAAACTGTTATTGCTCAATTAAGTGAAAAAGACAAGTATATTAATGGTGTAAGAAAAGCGATGACTCAAAAAGATTCATTAAACTTAGCTATAAAATATCACTTAACTAGAAACTTAACAGAAGGTATTCAAGATAAAGACATCGAGGTTAACGTAGAAAAAACAGTTGTATTTATTTCTATTTCTGATAAGTTATTATTTAAGAGTGGTAGTTATAACGTAACAGATGGCGCTTATACAGTTTTAGAAAAAATTGCTAAAGTTGTAAACGATCAGCCACAAATGGAAGTGATGATTGAAGGTCATACAGATTCTACACCAATAAAAAGAGATTTAATTCAAGACAACTGGGATTTATCTGCTTTAAGAGCAACGTCTATTACTAGAATATTACAATATAAGTATGGTGTAAAACCACAAAGATTAATTGCTGCAGGTAGAAGTCAGTACATTCCTTTAGTACCAAACAACTCAGCAGAAAACAAATCAAAAAACAGAAGAACAAAAATTATTATCATGCCTAAATTAAATCAATTCTTTGATTTATTAGAGCAAGATGCTAAATAATACATCGTTCTTTTAACATATTAAAACCACTCAATTTCTGAGTGGTTTTTTATTTTATCAAATTTAAAAAAATAGAAAAATGGAAAATTTATCAAACAAAAAAGCAATAATTACCGGCGGAAGCAGAGGCTTAGGTAAAGCAACAGCATTGGCTTTAGCTAAAGAAGGTGTAGATATTGCAATTACAGGAAGAAATGAATCTGTATTAAAAGAAACTGTAAAAGAAATTGAAAAAATTGGTGTAAAAGCTACTTATGCCGCTTTTGATGTTGGTAATTATAAAGAAGTTCAAAAAGGAATAAAATTACTGATAGAGCAATTAAACGGTGTAGATATTTTAGTTAATAATGCAGGTATTGCTGCTTTTGGTTCTTTTACAGAAATGGATGTACAAACTTGGGAACAAATCATACAAACCAATGTTATGGGAATGTATTATGTTACTAAAGAAGTTTTACCTTATTTAATAGAAAAGAATAAAGGAGATATTATAAATGTAGCTTCTACAGCTGGATTAAACGGTAATGCTAACGTTTCTGCTTATTCTGCATCTAAATTTGCCGTAATAGGTATGTCTGAATCTTTAATGAAAGAAGTAAGAAAAAACAACATAAGAGTTTGCACATTAACACCAAGTACTATTGCTTCGGATATGTCTGTAGAATTAGGAATTGCAAATAAAGACTCTGAAGATAGTGTTTTACAACCAGAAGATTTTGCTGAATTAATTGTGAGCGGATTAAAATTACCAAGAAGAGCAATGCTAAAAAGTGCTGCTTTATGGTCTACAAATCCGTAAGTAAAAAACTTCTTATTCATAAAAAACGCCACATTAATTGTGGCGTTTTTTATTATGAAAATACATTTATCTATTCTAATACTTTTACAAAATTATCAAAAGCAACATAGTAAGGTTGGTCTTTAAAAACAGGACTTTCTACACTTTCTGCATTTGCAATTCCTACACCAGCAAACCAAACTTTAGCATTTTGTTTTCTTGCATGGTTTTTAAAAGTTTCCATCCATAAAACATCGTATTCGTTGGGGTTTTGAAGATTTTTTGTAGCTTTTACTAATACAAAAATTGTAGGTTCTCCTTTTTTAAATAATACAAATTGAGGATGTCTTTTTAATTGACTATTAATCGCTTGAAACTCATAGCCCATTTCTTGTAATTTTTCGCCAACAATATTCATGGCCAAATTGTGCAATTCTTGCGCTGTTAAAACTTGCATTATTTTTTCTTGTTACGTTTGTTGTAATTTTTATCTCCTCTTGTTTTAGGTTTTTTATATTTTTTAGCAATTTCTCTTCTATAAGAACCACCTAAATTTACCTTCTTGTTCTTTTCGCTTTTTTCATGAAATGCTGGCCCCGGAACATATTCTAAACCTGTTCTGTTTTTAGAAATACCTTGGTCTTCTCTTGGGCGCTCGTCTTCTGTTAATAATTTAGAAATTTCTACTTCTTCTGGTAATTCTAAAACCGGAATAGTATAATCCATTAAAGCTTCTATTTGCTCTTTAGCTTCTTGCTCTTTATCCGTAGAAAACAATAACGTTTTACCCGCTTTTTCTGCACGACCAGTTCTACCAATTCTGTGCATATAATTTTCTGGAAAATCTGGCGTATCAAAATTAATTACATGAGATACGTTATCAAAATCTAAACCACGTGCCATTACGTCTGTTGCTAATAATATTCTATTATTACCTTCATCGAACTGTCTTATCGAACGTATTCTGTAATTCTGAGTTTTATTAGAGTGAATAACACACATTTCATCGTTAAAAACCTCTTCTAAATGCTTAAAAAGTAAATCTGCAGTTCTTTTAAAACCTACAAATATTAATACTTTATTGTACGTTTCTTTATCTCTTAAAAGATGATGCAATAAATTAACTTTAGTAAAAAAGTTAGGTATATTGTAAGAAACTTGTTCGATATTGTCTAATGGTGTTCCGCTTACTGCAACAGATATTTTAGTAGGATTTTTAAAAAAATCGTAAATTAAAGCATCTACATCTTCTGTCATTGTAGCAGAAAACAATATGTTTTGTCTTCTTTCTGGTATCACATCAAAAATGTTCATCAATTGAAAACGAAAACCTAAATCTAACATTACATCTACCTCATCAATCACCAATTTCTGAATAGATTTTAACTTTAAAGCATTACTTAAAGCCAAATCATACAATCTACCAGGTGTTGCAACAATAATATCTTGCCCTTGTAAAATTGCTTGTTTTTGCGTGTTAATATTTGTACCACCATAAACTCCTAAAACACGTGTATTTATGTATTTAGATAGTTTTTCTATTTCTTCTACAACTTGCAAAACCAATTCTCTTGTTGGTACCAAAACCAAGATTCTAGGATGTTGTTGTTTCGAAAATTTTAAATCTCTAAGAATTGGCAACATATAAGCAAAAGTTTTACCTGTACCTGTTTGCGCAATACCTACAACATCTTTACCAGATCTAACCACAGAAAATGCTTGTTCTTGAATTGGTGTTGGTGTTGTAAACCCCAAATCGTCTATTGCATATTGTAATTGATTTGATAAATCTAAATCTTCAAAAGTCATCTTATAAAATTTTATGCAAAGGTACGTTTTATAAAATGTTTTACAACAAGTCTTAAGCGTTGTATTAATTTGTAATTTTGCTAAAAATTATCAGAAATAATAATGATTACAGATACGCACACGCATTTATATTCTAGTCAGTTTAATGAAGATCAAAAAGAAATGATTCAACGCGCAAAAGATGCCGGCGTTTCGAGGTTTTTTATACCTGCAATAGATTCTAGTTATACAGAAAGTATGCTAAAATTAGAAGAAGAATATCCTTTAGATGTTTACTTAATGATGGGCCTTCATCCTACTTCTGTTAAAGAAAATTATTTAGAAGAATTGCAACATGTTAAAAAATGGATTGATAAAAAAGATTTCTTCGCAATAGGAGAAATTGGCATCGATTTGTATTGGGATAAAAGCTTTTTAAAACAACAACAAGAAGCTTTTAGCACTCAAATTAAGTGGGCAAAAGAAAAAAAACTACCTATTGTTATTCATTGTAGAGATGCTTTTGATGAAATTTTCGAAATTTTAGAGGAAGAAAAAGGTGATGATTTAAGAGGGATTTTTCATTGTTTTACAGGTACAAAAGAACAAGCAGATAAAGCAATTTCTTACAATATGAAATTAGGTATTGGCGGTGTTGCTACTTTTAAAAATGGTAAAATTGATAAATTTTTAAATGAAATTGATTTACAACACATCGTTTTAGAAACAGATGCGCCCTATTTAGCACCAACTCCTTACCGAGGTAAAAGAAACGAAAGTGCTTATATTACAAATGTTATTGATAAATTAGTAGATATCTACGGAGTTTCATTTAAAGAAATTTCTGAAATAACAACTCAAAACTCTAAAGCCATATTTGGTGTCTAATGTTAAAAACAGAAACTACATACTATAAAACACCAATTGGTATTGCTAAAATTATTGGAGATACAAACGGCATACAATCTGTTTCTGTCTTAAATGATGATGAAATTTCACAGGAATTACTGCACCAAAAAACACCAGAATGTTTACAAGATTGTGTATTACAGCTGCAAGAGTATTTTAATGGCCAAAGAGCTAGTTTTAATTTAACTGTTAACCCAAAAGGAACCAGTTTTCAGAAAAAGGTATGGAAAAGTTTGTTAGACATTCCGTATGGTAAAACCAGAACTTACTCACAACAAAGTAAATATTTAGGCGATGTAAAAGCAATTAGAGCTGTTGCTTCTGCAAATGGTAAAAACCCTTTATGGATTGTAATTCCTTGTCATCGTGTAATTGGTTCGGATGGTTCTTTAACAGGTTATGCTGGCGGAATTTGGAGAAAAAAATGGTTATTGGCTCACGAAAACCCAGTAAAACAGCAATCGTTATTTTAATTTCTTTGTAAGATATTAAAAATCTTATTTTTACGTTAACAACGTATAGTTTGTAAATGTTTAAAAAAAATCTCTTTTTTTTCTTTTTATTGATTGGGTACTTTATCCAAGCACAAACAATTCCTACCAATTATAGATCTATAAAATTTAATATTAAAAACGATTCTATAAAATTTGATTCGATTGCAATTAACCCGCAAAAGTTTAAAATTTTAAATAAAGATCTAAAGGTAATTGATACTATTCATTATAAAGTTGATTTTAACAAAGCACTTTTAATTTTAGACTCTAAAAAATACTCAGAAATTACTATTAAATACTTTAGATACCCAACATTTTTAACCAAAGTATACACAAATTACAACGATAGTTTAATTGTACCCAACAGCACTTATACAGGCAAACTTTACAGTCTAACAACTAATAAAAAACCATCAGAAATTAAACTTTTCGATGGTTTGCAAACCAAAGGTTTTATATCTAGAGGTATTACATCTGGTAACAACCAAAATACGGTTACAAATGCTGCGTTAGATTTAGAAATTTCCGGTAAATTATCAGAAAGAGTAACTTTAAGAGCTAATATTTGGGATACCAACATTCCGATTCAAGAAAACGGTTATTCTCAAAAAATAAGTGATTTTGATAGAATATTTATAGAAATGTTTACTGATGATTGGCGCGTAAAAGCTGGAGATTTATCCTTAAGCAATAATCAAAGTTTCTTTGCTCCTTTTACAAAACAAGTTTCTGGTTTAGAAGTTGAAGCCAGTGTTTCTGATAATTTAAAAGTTGGTGCTTCTGGTGCAATTGTTCGAGGAAAATTTACAACATTTTCTATTGTTGGTAATGAAGGAAATCAAGGTCCTTATAAGGTTATTGGCGCAAATAACGAATCGAATATTCTTATAATTGCAGGTAGCGAAAAGGTTTATGTAAACGGAATTAAGATTGAAAGAGGCGAAAATAAAGATTATGAAATTGACTATAATTTAGGTGAAATTACTTTTAACACCACATATCCTATTACTAATGATATGAGGATTACAATAGATTTTCAATATTCTGATAGAAATTACACGCGCTTTATTACCTATGAATCTGTTGATTATAAAACCGAAAAATTAAAAATCAATAGTTTTTTTTACAGCGAAAACGATGCTAAAAACCAACCTTTACAACAAGTTTTAACAGATAATCAAAAAGAAATACTAGCAAATGCAGGTAATAATGAAGATTTAATGTTTGCTGAAAGTGCTTATTTAGACACTTATGATGAAAATAAAATTCTATATAGAAAAGTTATAAATGGTGCTGTAGAAAATTTTGAATATTCTGATGATGAAAATGAAGAATTGTATTTTGTTACGTTTACCAATGTTGGTGCAAATAATGGTGATTATGCTATAGAAAGCACTACTGCTATTGGTACAATTTATAATTATGTAGGCGTAAATCAAGGTGATTATGCACCAATAACAAGATTAATTCCGCCAACAAAATCACAAATATTTGTTTTAAAGTCAGATTATGATTCTACTAATAAAACAAAAATCACTTCAGAAATTGCTATCAGTAATAATGATGCAAATTTATTTTCCTATTTAGATAACGACGAAAATACAGGTTTGGCTGCTAAAATTGGTTGGGAACAAATTTTAATAGATCGCGATTGGCAATTAACAAGTAAATTTAATCATGAATACGCACATCAAAACTTTAAAACATTACAACGATGGGAATCTATAGAGTTTAATCGAGATTGGAATTTATTAACAAACAACGCAACTAAAAACTATTTTCAATCAGAAATAAACCTTCAAAATAAAAATAAAGATTACGTTTTATATAGTTTTAAAAATCTTAATTATTTAAACACTTACAACGGTAATAAACATCTTCTTGCATCTAAAATAAAACTTAAAAAAACCTCTTTTTTTGTAAATGCTAGTTTACTAAACAATACATCAACATTAGAAAATAACACATTTTTAAGGGCAAAAGCTACTATAGAACATTCGTTTAAAAAAAGCTGGTTAGGTGCTTTTACTAATATAGAAACTAATAACAGAAAACTTACTGAAACGAATACCTACGCAAATACAAGCCACAGATTTAAAGAGTTTGAAACCTATTTTGGTTTAGGAGACACCACAAAAGTATTTGCAAAGTTTGGTTTTAATTACAGAAATAATGACAGTATTAAATCGAATGCATTTACCGAAATTAATAATAGAAAGTCTTTTTATATGAACAGTAAGCTAATCAAAAATGAAAGTACAAACTTAGCTATTTATGCAAATTACAGACTTACTAATAATGCTTTTACTAACGATGAAAAATCTTTAAACTCGAGAGTTCTTTTCAATCAAAAATTATTTAAAAACTTTGTTAACTTAAGCACTCTGTACGAAACCTCTTCTGGTAATATTGCAAGGCAAGAATACGTTTATATTAAGACAGAGCCTGGTTTTGGTTTTTATACTTGGATTGATTATAACAATGATGGTGTGCAAGATTTTGACGAATTTGAAATTGCCGAATTTAAAGATCAAGCAAATTATTTAAGAATATTAAAACCGAACATTCGTTTTATTGCAACACAAAAAGCAAAATTTAGACAAGCAATCAACTTAAATTTTAGTCAATGGAAAATGCAAAAAGGATTTAAAAAATTAGTTTCTTATTTTAAAAACGAAAGCTTTTTAAGCATCGAAAATGAACAAGCTAGAAATGGCAACTCTTTTAATTTTAATCCTTTTAATTTTGATGAAAATAATTTAATTGGTCTTAACTATAGTTTAAGAAACAGTTTACATTTTAACAAAAATCTACAAAAATACAGTACAAGTTATACTTATGGCAATCAAAGGAATAAGCAATTGTATTTTATAGGAACGCAAGAAAACATAATTAAAATGCATCAAGTAGATTTTGCTCATAAATTTGCAACATTTTGGGTTTTTAATTTATTAGGAAAAAAATCTACAAATAATTTAGTTACAGAAAATTTTGATAATAGAAATTACAATATAGATACTTATGAATTTCAACCTAAAATAAGTTTTTTACAAAATCAAAACAACCGATTGTCTGCCTTTTATCATTTTAAAAACAAAGAAAACACATTAGAAGATTTCGAAAGCCTACAACAACATAAATTCGGAATTGAATACTTTTATTTAGGCACTAAAAAGAATCAAATATCCGCAGGTTTAAACGTCTTTCTAAACGATTATAAAGGTGATACGAACACACCTGTTGCCTACCAAATGTTAGAAGGTTTGCAAGAAGGAAAAAATTATACTTGGAACCTTCTTTTCAACAGAAAATTAAATTCGTTTTTAAATTTAAATTTAAGTTATTTAGGTAGAAAAAGTGAAAATTCTAAAACGATACACACAGGTAGTGTACAATTACGTGCTATTTTTTAATACATTTGGCTAAAAATCAACCAAAATTATATGAAAAAAATTATCTTATTTGTATTGTTAGTATGCACTAGCATTCAATTAACAGCTCAAGAAAAAGAGAAATTCAAGTATCCGCAAGACAATGCAAAAAAACACGAACTTAAATTAAATGCATTTAGTTTGATTGCTTTTTCGTCTTTAAATGTTAGTTATGAAAATCTATTAAATAAAGATTCCTCTTTTGGTATCGATGTATTTTTCAATTTTAACGATATCTCTGATGACTTATATTTTCCGAAAAAATTTTCTTTAACCCCTTATTATAGATGGTTTTTTTCTGAAACAAGATATGCTAGAGGTTTCTTTGTAGAAGGTTTTGGTATGTTAAACACTTATGAGGATCGTTATTATTTTTTTAATAACAATTATGAAACAATTGTAGAGACAGATTTTGCGTTAGGTATATCTGTAGGAGGAAAATTTATAACTAAATCTGGTTTTATTACAGAAATTTATTTAGGTGTTGGAAGAAACTTATTTAATAACAATGATGAAAACGGATTGGAAAATAATTTAATTACTAGAGGTGGTATTTCTTTAGGCTACAGATTTTAAGCAATCTTATTTTTAGTAAATTTGTAAAAATTAATAACATGAAAAAAATAGTTTTAATATTAGGACTTCTAGTAAGTTCTTTAGGATTTTCTCAACAAGAAATTAAGATAGATGTTGCTGATGCATTAGTTATACGAAGTCTAGAATTTTCTTATGAAAATTATATTAGTGTAGAAAATTCTTTCGGAGTTTCGGCCTTATTTAATCTAGCGAAACAAGATATCGATTTTAGGTATAACGAAAACACAATGATAACACCTTATTTTCGTCATTATTTCACTGCAGATGCACAATGGAACTTTTTTGGTGAAGGATTTGTAGGCATAAATTCTGGAAAAACAGAAACTGTTAAAGATTCTGGCGTTTACGATTTAAAATATACAGATGCTGCTTTAGGTGTAGCAATAGGAACTAAATATTCTTCTGAAGGTGGTTTGGTTATAGATATTTATGGTGGTTTAGGTAGAAACCTTTTTGGTACAGATTCGCCAATTCTTGTGCCTAGACTTGGTGTAAATGTAGGATGGAGATTCTAATAGAAACAACAAACCTTTATAAAATAAAAAAACCAGCAAATGCTGGTTTTTTTATTTTATAATAACTTTATCTTATTAAACTACTGCCTCTTTTCTAATTGGCAAGTTTTGGATTAAATCTATATATAAATTCACTTCTTTTTTAAGATCTTTACGCTCGTAAATAGCATCTAAGAAACCGTGTTCTAAAACAAATTCAGATTTTTGAAAACCTTCTGGTAAATCTTTACCTGTTGTATCTCTTACTACTCTTGGTCCTGCAAAAGCAATTAATGCATTTGGTTCTGCAATATTAATATCACCTAACATTGCATAAGAAGCTGTTGTACCACCCGTTGTTGGATCTGTACATAAAGATATATAAGGTATTTTTGCTTTAGCTAATTGCGCTAACTTAGACGAAGTTTTAACCAATTGCATTAAAGACAAAGAAGCTTCCATCATTCTAGCACCACCAGACTTAGAAACCATTAAAAACGGAATGTTGTTTTTAATTGAATAATCGATAGCTCTTGCAATTTTTTCTCCTACTACAGATCCCATAGAACCTCCAATAAAAGCAAAATCCATGGCAGCAATAACTATATCTTTACCTAAAGATTTACCAACGGCAGTTCTTACAGCATCGTTTAATTTTGTTTTTGCTTGTGCAGCTTTTAATCTTTCTGGATATTTTTTTGTGTCTTCAAATTTTAAAGGATCTTTAGAAGTTAAACCTTCATTTAATTCTTTAAACTCATTATTGTCAAAAAATAATTCGAAGTATTCTTTACTACCTATTCTTACATGATATCCATCTTCTGGACTAACATATAGGTTTCTTTTTAATTCTTCTGTATCTATAATTTTTCCGCTAGGTGTTTTATACCATAAACCTTTCGGAGTATCTTTTTTATCTTCTGTAGAAGTCTGTATTCCTTTATCTGTTCTTTTAAACCAAGCCATGTTATGTGTTTGTTTTAATTTAATATCTTAAAATAAAAATTCTATTTTAAAATAAATATGAAGTACAAATGTAAAAGATTTTTTCTAATTCTGGTTTCTTCTTTATGTGATTATTCTATTTGAGCTAGATATTTTCATAAAAAAAAAGCATTTTGAAATAATTCAAAATGCTTTTTAATTAATTTAATAATAAATACTATAATGTATCTACGTTATTTAAATCTTGAAATGCTTGCTTTAAACGGTTTGTAAAAGTAATTTCTCCTTCACGTAACCATTTTCTTGGATCATAATATTTTTTATTTGGTAAGTCATCTCCTTCTGGATTACCAATTTGAGTTGCAACATACGCTGCTTTACCATGCATATAATCTCTAATACCTTCTGTAAAAGCAAATTGTAAATCTGTATCGATATTCATTTTAATAACACCATAACCAATAGATTCTCTAATTTCTTCTAAAGTAGAACCAGAACCACCATGAAATACAAAATCGATATGATTATGACCAACATTGTACTTCTTTGAAATATACTCTTGAGAATTCTTTAAAATTTTTGGAGTTAATTTTACGTTTCCTGGCTTGTAAACACCGTGTACATTACCAAATGCAGCTGCAATAGTAAATTGTGGCGATACTTTTAATAATTCTTCATAAGCATAAGCAACTTCTTCTGGTTGTGTGTATAGTTTAGAAACATCTACATCAGAATTATCTACACCATCTTCTTCACCACCTGTAATACCTAACTCTATCTCTAATGTCATTCCCATTTTACTCATACGAGCTAAATAAGTTTTACAAATTTCGATATTTTCTTCTAATGGCTCTTCAGATAAATCTATCATATGAGAACTATATAAAGGCTTACCAGTTTCTTCGAAATGCTTTTCAGAAGCATCTAACAACCCATCAATCCAAGGTAATAATTTCTTTGCACAGTGATCTGTGTGTAAAATAACTGGCACACCATAAGCAACAGCTAATTCGTGTATATGCTTTGCTCCTGCAATTCCACCAGCAATTGCAGCTTTTTGCCCTTCATTAGATAATCCTTTTCCTGCTTGAAATTGCGCTCCTCCGTTAGAAAACTGAATAATAACAGGTGCATTTAAATCTCTTGCAGTTTCTAAAACACCATTAATTGTATTAGAACCAACAACATTTACAGCTGGTAATGCAAATCCTTTTTCTTTTGCAAGTTTAAAAATTTCTTGAACTTCTTTACCTGTAGCAACTCCAGGTTTTATGTTGTGACTCATAGTTATGATATTTTAATTTGTTGATTCTTATATTTCTTCAAAAATACTAAAAATAGGCACTTTTATGTTTAATCGGAGCATAAAATAACGAAAACGTTATAGACTTTTAATGATTTTTTAAAAAGGATAATTAATACCTATATTGTAAACTGCGCTAGCAAAATTATAATTCTTAAACCACTTACCACCTTCTAAATAAGGTTCGTAGGTTTTAAAACCAACATCAAATCTTAATACAAAGAAATTTAAATCGTATCGAACTCCCATACCAGAACCTACTGCAATATCTTTTAAAGATGATAAACTATTAAATTTTGCGTCTTCGTCTACAAACTCGGCATCAGAAATATCCCAAATATTACCAGCATCTACAAATAAGGCTCCTTTAAAACTTCCTATTAAATTAAATCGATATTCTGCACTCGATAAAAACTTTAAACTACCAACATTAAATTCTAAACCACTGTTTCTGCTTCCTGGGCCTAACTCATATGTTTGCCACGCTCTAATATCATTAGAACCACCTGCAAAATAACTTCTTGTAAAGGGAATATCAGAATTGTCGTAGGTTAAAATAGCGCCTAAAAATGTTCTAAATCCGAAAACAGAATTTAAACCAACATCCCAAAATTGCTTATACTCTAAATCTGTTTTAAAATATTGTGCTAAGGGAATCTTTAAAAATGTTTTTTTACCATTTGCATTATAATCCTTAGAAAACAACCCTAAAATATTACCAGAATTTGAAACTCTTAATTTAAAAAATGAAAAATTATTGTCTTTAAAATCTGATTGACTATTATATGTAAATGAATAAGCCAAAGTAGGAATTAAAAAATCTGAAGTAACAATATTGTACCTATTCTGAATATTTAATACAGTATTAAAATCATTTGGGTTTGAGTTTCTAAAACCAGCATTAGAAGCAACACTTCTTATAAAAGCTAAAGATTCTGATGCTTGATTTTCTAAATCCGTAGCCAAAGGAAAAAAAGATGTATTATTTTCTTGGTCGTAAATTTCTGCTACATTATTTAGGTTTGTAAATTCTGAACCATAAATATCAAAAAAACGATTTACATTTAAATTTTGAATGTATTGTGTGTTAAATATCTCTAACTGAATGGTTTTTTTACTGTTATATTGCCACTTATAATCAGATAAAATGGTAAACGTTTGCCTATCTAGACCAATGTTTTTCTGAAAACTAGATCCTAAAGAAAACAACGTTCTTGGCGACATTCTTTTTGGCACCAATTTATCTAAACCAAAAGGCGCTACCAATCTAGGAAATTCTAAAGATGCGTCTGCACCAATCTCCCAACCTGGACCATTATTCGCATTAAAATAAGAACCTAAAAAAGAAAACTTTAATAATTCTGCACCTTTAAAAGCATTTCTATTGGTTAGAGAAAATTTTGCTGATGAACCAATATTTCTAATATTAGAATGTGTTAGTTCTGTTTCGAAACCTAAAGTATATTTCTCTTTCGGAGACAGAAAAATATCCATTTTTAATTCATCATCTGTACCTTCTATCGGACTAAATGATATGTTTGTAGATTTAAAGTTTTTAAGCGATTTTAAATGATTTCTTGTTAAATTACTTAAAGTATCTTTATAAACATCGCCAGATTTAAAGAAAATAGATTGCGATAAATATTTAGGATTGTATTTTAATTTATCAATTGCTAAAAAATTAATTCCGTTATAATTTACAGAATCTTTATAAACCTCTTCTTTCTTAGTATAAGAATAATCTGTAACTACATTAATTTTACTAACTTTATGTACCTTATAATCTTGCTTCTCGTAAACACCATCTTTTTCTTTAAACCTATCTTTTGCTATTAAAAACTCTACATTGGTTTTGTGATCTGTTCTTGTAGAATCTACATAAAAACCAAGTGCAGATTCAGAAAAATAATAGATTCCGCTATTTTTAAACAATTTTACAACGTTACTAGCTTCTTTTCGAAATACTTTGTCGTTGTATTGATTACCACTAACTAACAAAGATTTTATTTTTGAATCCTTATAAATAGAATCTAATACGGGCGATTCTATTTTTAGCTTAATTGAATCTAATAATGTAGGCTCTCCTTTATCTATGTAATAACTAACTATTGCTTTTTTATCAATAGAATCTCTGTCTATGACTGTCTTAATTTTAGAATCAAAATAACCTTTGGTTTTATAAAAAGCCCATAAATTATCGGCTGTTCTATTTGCTTTACTTTCACTTAAAATTACAGGAGCATCATAATTTAAAAACCAATTATTTAAACTGATAAAAGCATTTGCATAAGCAATACTTTGTTTTTCTGAAAAAACATTTTTTATAAAATTATATTTCTTCGGATGTTTCAATCCCCATTCTGTTGGGGTTTTGGGCTTATTATGGTTTCCTATATTATGAAAGTACAGCCCAAAAGGTAAACCTAAAAGACGCGGATTTGGTTTTTGAAGTACGTACTTTTGTAAATCTGCATTTTTATTTTTTACACTGTCAACAAAAATATAATTTTGAGTTAGCATCTGCTTATCTTCGGCAACATGTTTTGTAGAATTACAAGCTGTCAAAAATAAAACAAGTAGAAAGTAAAAAGAAAGTTTTTTCATTACTTTAGCAATACATTTAACATCAAAAATAGTATTTTTCAACGGTTTATTTCTAATTAGATACAATTAATGAGCATCTCAAAAAATCAGTTAAAATTAATAACTAGTTTATCACAAAAAAAGTATAGACAAAAGCATAATTTATTTATTGCAGAAGGTATAAAAGTGGTAAATGAATTATTAAAGTCTTCTTTTGAAGTAGCAACATTATTTTGCACAAATGATTACGAAACTAATCTTACAGAAGATAAAATTGTTAGAATTGATGAAACCGATTTAAAAAAAATAAGTTCTTTAAAATCACCTAACAAAGTTTTAGGATTGTTTAAAATACCCAAGCTAAATTCTATAAACGCCTCTGGATTAATTGTAGCTTTAGATGCTATTAACGATCCTGGTAATTTAGGTACAATTATAAGACTTTGCGATTGGTACGGAGTTACACAATTAATTTGTTCTACAGATACTGTAGATTGTTTTAATCAAAAAGTTGTGCAAGCATCTATGGGTTCTTTGACTAGAATTGCTATTAACTACGTTAATTTAGAAGCTTACTTAAACGAAACCCATTTACCAACTTATATTGCTGATATGGATGGTGACAATGTGTATAAAACACAATTACCCGAAGAAGGAATTTTAATTATGGGAAATGAAGCTAACGGAGTTTCTAACCAAATTAAAAAATTAATATCTAATAAGATTTCTATACCAAGATTTGGAGAAGTACAAGAAACCGAAAGCTTAAATGTTGCAACTGCAACAGCTATTTTGTTAAGCGAATTTAAACGAAATAGTTAAGATTTACTCGAACGCAAAATTTATAAAGATACCACGAGTTCCCATAAAATTAACTGGCGCCGTCCATCTACTATTTGGGTCATCATCATATTTTATCTCGTTATTCATTGCAAAAACTCCGCGAATTGATGGGGAAAACTTAAAGTAGTATAAATAGAAATCTACACCAACACCAACCTCGTACATAAAATTGTTTGTTTTCATTCGAAATTGTCCTGCAGAATTGTCGTCTTGATTGTCTTCGTTTGAAGAAAAATTATAATCATAAGAAACACCAGCAAGTAAATAAGGTCTAAAGTTTTTATATCTGTCCGTACTAAATTTAAATACCAACGGCACATGTAAATACGTAGAACTTACCTCTCTAATACTGTCTTGCGGATTTGCAGAACCTTTTAAGTGATTAAAAATTATATTTTTAGAGTTACTCATTAAACCAGGTTCTAAACGCAGGTTTAAATTTTTATGCAAACGCAAATCTGCTATTAAACCAACATTAAAACCAGTAGTAGATTCTACAGTAATATTTGCATCTGTAATACTACTTTCTTTAAGGTTTAGTTTAAAATCATTTTGATTTAAACCTAAGTAAAAACCATAATGTAAAGGTCTTTTATCAAAAGTTGGTAAATAGTCTACACGTTCTCTTTGTGCAAAAAAAGTACTACTAACTAGTATAGAAAAACAAAAAAATAAAATTCTTTTACTCATAATTATTTACGTGCTGTGTAAATTGTTGCAACACCAAATGTTACAGGATTATCTTCTGTATGTGTAAACCCGTTTTTTTGTAAAATATTGTTGAAAGCTTTACCAAACGGAAAAGAATTTGCAGATTCAGACAAATAAGAATACGCTACTTTGTCCTTAGAAAACAGTTTACCTACAATTGGTAAAAACAAATTTGTATATAACTTATAACCTTGTTTAAAAGGGAATTTCGTTGGATTTGATGTTTCTAAGATTACTAAAACCCCTGTTGGCTTTAAAACTCTTGCAATCTCTTTAATTCCTTTATCTAAATTGGCAAAATTTCTAACACCAAAAGAAACTGTAATAGCATCAAAAGTATTGTCTTCGAAAGGCATTTCTTCAGAATCACCTACAATCATTTCTATTTTATCAGAAAGTTTTGCTTTGGCTATTTTTTGCTTACCAACTTCTAACATTCCTGCAGAAATATCTAAACCAACAATTCTATCAGGGTTTAAACTAGACATCATTAAAGCTAAATCGCCAGTTCCTGTTGCAATATCTAAAATTTGCTTCGGATTATTTTTACCAACAATTTCTACAACTTTCTTACGCCATTTAACATCTATTCCTAAAGAAATAACTCTATTTAAACCATCGTAATTACCAGAAATATTATCGAACATTTGTGCAACTTGTTCTTTTTTTCCTAATTCAGAATCTTTATAAGGTTTTATAATTTTCGACATACGTTATTTCTTAAGGCTTAAATATTATGTATTATTATCCGTTTATTGCAACCACTTCATTAATTTGATTTGGTAGCATTTCTTTTAATAAATTTTCTATTCCGTTTTTTAATGTTGCTGTAGATGATGGGCAACCGCTACAAGCACCTTGTAGAACAACACTTACTACTTTATTCTCTTCATCAAAAGATCTAAAAGCAATATTTCCTCCGTCTCCGGCAACCGCAGGCTTAATATATTCGTCTAAAATATCTACAATTTGAGCAGAAATTCCTTCTAAAGCTACTTCAGGAACTGTTTCTGTAGTATCTGCAGAAGTTGATGCTTCTTGCTTTGGTAATTCTTTGATTATTATTTTTCCTTCAGCTAAATATTCCCTAATAAAAGATCTTACTTCTCCGTAGACTTCATTCCATTCTACCATATCATATTTGGTAATAGAAATATAGTTATCAGAAATAAAAACTTCTTTTACAAACGGAAAATTAAAAATTGCTTGCGCTAAAGGAGATGACGTATTCGCTTCGTCTATATTTTTAAACTCAACATCTGTTTGAGTTAATGCTTTGTTAGTACCAAACTTCATTACTGCTGGGTTTGGCGTAACTTCTGCATATACCTCTATCGCCTCTTTTTTAGAAGTTTTTTGTTCGTTTACAACAACATTACCTGCATTTATATATGCTTCAATCTGCTCTTTTACTTCTTCTTGTACATCAATCCATTGTACAATATCAAAACGTTGTATTGCTATAAAATTTGCTGTAACAAAAACCTTTTTTACAAATGGTAAATAAAATAATTGTTGTGCTAACGGAGAGTTTTTTGCTTCGTCTATGTTGTTAAACTCATAACTACCTCCGTTTATTAAAATAGTGTTACTGTTATATTTAATGATTGTATCATTAGTAGTTTCTTGTATGGTAATTTTAGTATCTGACATGTTCTAAAAATTGAATTGCAAAATTAAGGCAAAAAAGATAAATAAGATTATCTAATGCTAAAAACTTCAAGACTCTGTTAGATTTTATAATTAAAATATAAAATCTAACAGAGTCTTAAAAATAAGTTGTTAAATATACTATAGGTTTATAGAAACTGTTGCTGTAAAAAATCGATTATCGATATCTAAATCAGCAGCATTTACATTAAAATCTGAGTAAAAATTATAGGGTGCTGTTCTGTTATTATTACTGTAAGCTAAATCTATTTTAAAGTTTCCAAAATTATAACCACCACCAAAAGAATAACCTTCTAAGTTATCTGAATCTAAGGCCATTTTGTCTGGACTTTGCTCGTATTTATAACCTCCTCTTACACTAAATCTATCAAAACGCCATTCTGAACCAATGTTAAGTGCATGTGTATTTCTTAATTCATTGGCAAAAAAGTTATTTTCAACAGAAGAATCTCTTTCAGAAAACTGCATATCTTTGTAATTCTTCTTGATATAATCAACACTCAACAAGCCATTTTTCCCGAAGACAAAAGCAGCACTTGTAGTAAATTTACTAGGCGTCTTTAATCTATAAATTAATCTTTGAGAAGGAAAATTTCCACCTGAAGTATTATCGTAAATAGTATTATCATTATTAACTATTATTTCTGTATCACCATCATAACCATCATTATCAATAATATTGTTTTCTACTAACATTTCTGTAAACCAAGTTGGTGTTTGATAAGACATACCAAATCTAAAATTTTGATGTGCTTTATATATAAAACCGAAATTTAAAGAAACACCTGCACCTGTTGTAAAGTTTTCTTGATATATATTAGCATCTAAGGTATTTCCGTTTCCATCATTATTAAACTCGACCAAAGTAGAACGCTGACTAAAATTTAAATCGTAAAAATTTAACCCTGCACCAACATACAGTTTGTTTCTGTGCACAGATGAAAAAGCAATATTCATTTCACTCAACTCACCTTTATAATCATTAAAAAAACGCTGTTCTTCTGAAATATTATAATCTATCGTTGGCGTATTGTTATCTAAAGGAAAATCTCTAAAAGTAGCAACACCACTATTACCTATAGCGCTAAAACTATTTGTAAAATCTTTTGTAATTCGATAATTAAAACCTATTGCAAATTTGCTCCAATCTGATTTATAAGCACTGTCAAAAACTAAAACTGCACCGGCTTGCGATAAATTTAAAAATTGTTCTTGATTATTAGAACTGTTTCCATAATACGTTGTGTTAATATCAGTATTTCTAGAATTTAAAGTAGCTGCAAAAGCACTGTTGTTAAAAACCGCTAAACCTGCAGGGTTGATGTTCATAACTGATAAATCTCCGCCAAGTGCACCAAAAGCACCACTCATAGAAGTAAATCTTGCTGTACCATTATTATCGTCTTGAGAGAAAAGCAATCCTAAATCTTGATATCCTAAAGACTGAGAATAAGACGTTATTGTTACTGCGAATAATATCGCTAATGTTATAATTTTTTTCATTTTAAATTTTGTATTTGTTAATGAACAAGAGTCTTAATTTCTTCTTCTAGACGAAGATGATGAACTTCTACCCGAAGATCTACTACTTCTGTTTGATGAACTTCTACTAGATGTATTTCTAGAAGAACTTGAAGACGATCTAGAATAACTTCTATTAGAGCTAGACCTATTAGAACTAGTTCTAGAACTTCTATTTATAGTAGCATTATTTCTTCTTGTTGTAGAAGAACCAGAACTTCTTGTACTGCTAGACCCTCTAGAGGTATTACCAGAACTCCTTCTAGTAGAACTAGAGTTTCTAGATGTGTTTCCTGAACTTCTTCTAGTAGTATTCGTATTTCTAGAAGTGTTACCATAAGTTCTACTTCTAGTACTAGAAGATCTTCTTCTTGTAGTATTAGAATTTTGTCTTGTAGTTGTGCTTCTTCTTCTAGATGAAACTGATGTGTTTCTAGAATTCACATTATACCTTCTGTTAATATTATTATAAACTGTTCTTCTACCGTATGTAGAATTTCTATAATATCTGCTGTTATAATTGTAAAATCTATTATTTCTGTAAGGATTGTAAAATCCGTAATAAGGATTTCCATAGAAGCCATAATTAAATCCCCATGCAAAATTATTATGATAAGGATGCCAGTAAGGATTGTATCCCCAATAGTTATTCCATAATCCGTTTCTAAATCTCCAATTGTTATTATAAAAACCGTTGTTAAAGCCCCAATTACCGTAATAAGGCCCAAAATTACTCCAATAAGGATCATTTATTAAATTTACCTGAACAACAACATCATTATTATCATTTGCACCCCAAGAAGGATTGGTATTGTAATTTAAATTATCTTCTAAATAAATAGAATCTTGCGAATTATAAGAATTAACATCCGTAAAGATTTCAGTATCATTTAGATTTTCTAACCTTTCTAACTCTCTAGTAAAATAATCGTTATTGTAGTTATTATAACCCGCTTCATCTACTACTCTTACGTTACTTTCTGTAACATCAGAATCGCTACCGTAAATTCCGTCATCATTATAAGCACTTTGGTAAGTACCACAAGAAACTAAGAATAAACTAGTAGTTATTAAAAGAAGAATTAAGTTACTATTATTTTTTATGTGTCGTATTTTCATAAGGCGTATTTTATGTAGGTATTATTATTGTTGAAAAAGTACGTTAAACAAAAAAATCTAAACTTTACTTGGTCTCTAACCTTTTTGTAGTAATTTTGTATCGTTTGTATAGAAAAAATATTAAACAATCTTTTAACATAAATTTCACTTTAAAGGTAACAATATTTGTGCCAAACTTTTAATTATGAGTAAACATTTAACAAAAAGGGAAGACGATTATTCTAAATGGTATAATGAGTTAGTTGTTAAAGCAGATTTAGCTGAAAACTCTGCTGTAAGAGGATGTATGGTAATAAAACCCTATGGTTTTGCAATCTGGGAAAAAATGCAAGCAGAGCTAGATCGTATGTTTAAAGAAACGGGGCATGAAAATGCTTATTTCCCTTTGTTTGTTCCTAAAAGTTTATTTGAAGCAGAAGAAAAAAATGCAGAGGGTTTTGCTAAAGAATGTGCGGTTGTAACACATTATAGATTACAAAATGACCCAGAAAAACCAGGAAAATTAAGAGTAGATCCAGAAGCAAAACTAGAAGAAGAATTGGTAGTTAGACCAACCTCAGAAGCTATTATTTGGAACACATATAAAGGTTGGATACAATCTTATAGAGATTTACCATTACTTATTAACCAATGGGCAAATGTTGTTCGTTGGGAAATGAGAACTCGTTTATTCTTAAGAACTGCAGAGTTCTTATGGCAAGAAGGCCATACGGCACACGCAACAAAAGCAGAAGCAATTAGTGAAGCAAAACAAATGCAAGAAGTTTATGCAACTTTTGCAGAACAATTTATGGCTATGCCAGTAATTAAAGGTTCTAAGTCTGACAGCGAACGTTTTGCAGGAGCAGAAGATACATTAACTATCGAAGCATTAATGCAAGATGGTAAAGCTTTACAAGCAGGTACAAGTCATTTCTTAGGACAAAACTTTGCAAAAGCATTCGATGTTAAGTTTACTTCTAAAGAAGGAAAACAAGAGCATGTTTGGGCAACTTCTTGGGGCGTTTCAACTAGACTAATTGGAGGTTTAATAATGACACACTCTGATGATAATGGTTTAGTGTTGCCACCAAAATTAGCGCCAATACAAGTTGTTATTGTACCAATATATAAAGGTGAAGAACAATTAGAAGCAATTTCAGAAAAAGTAAATGTATTTGTTAAAGAATTAAGAGCTAAAGGAATTTCTGTAAAATTTGATAATAGAGATACTTTTAGACCTGGTGCTAAATTTGCAGAATACGAACTAAAAGGTGTGCCGGTAAGAATAGCTATTGGTAAAAGAGATTTAGAAAACGGAACTGTAGAAGTTGCCAGAAGAGATACTTTAGAGAAGCAAACAATAAACCAAGTTGATGTTTCTGATTTTGTAAATAATCTTTTAGAAGAAATTCAAGAAAACTTATTTACAAAAGCTGTTGACTTTAGAACAGCACACACAACATCTGTAGATACTTTTGAAGAATTTAAAGAAGCAATTAAAAATAAAGGTGGTTTTGTATCTGCGCACTGGGATGGTACAGAAGAAACAGAAGACAAAATAAAAGAAATTACAAAAGCAACTATAAGATGTATTCCTAATGATGCAAAAGAAGAAAATGGTGTTTGTGTTTTTAGCGGAAAACCGTCTTCTAAAAGGGTACTTTTTGCCAAAGCATATTAATTTTAAAAAAAAATGCATTTTTTTTTAAAAAATAGTTGCAGAAGTAAAAAAAGGTTGTATATTTGCACCCGCAATTGAGACATATTAAACATATCGATTGATTGTTATGGTCCGTTCGTCTAGGGGTTAGGACGCATGGTTTTCATCCATGTAACACGGGTTCGATTCCCGTACGGACTACAAAGTTTTAATAAAAAAACGAATTAAGAAATTATGGCAAATCATAAGTCAGCATTAAAGAGAATTAGAAGCAACGAAGCTAAAAGATTACGTAACAAATACCAGCACAAGACAACTAGAAATGCTGTTAGAGATTTACGTACATCAGAAGACAAGAAAGAAGCAGAAGGGAAATTAAGTACTGTTATTTCTATGTTAGACAAATTAGCTAAGAATAACATTATTCACAAGAATAAAGCTGCTAACTTAAAATCTAAATTAACTAAGCACGTAGCTGCATTGTAAGATTTTAATTCTTAAGAAATTTAAAAAACTCTGAATATTTATTCAGAGTTTTTTTTATGCTTTACTTTTTAGGCTATAATTATATAAGAGCTTTTAGTTTTATCATTTCTTTAGCTAAATAACATCCAAAAAGTAATGATTTTACTTCATGAATTAATTAGTTCTATTAAATGATTTGAATTGGAAGATTGACATCATAAAAGATTTTTACAAACTAAAACATCAGAAATCAAATCAATAATTAAATAATCTATTATAATTTATGTCGATGGACTCACAACTAATAAATGCACATTTCAAAAATGAAATAATAAAAGAATAATTGGCTTAAATTAAAGTCAAAATAAGCTTTTTAAAAAACTTACACCTTATTAATAAGGTTGTTTTACCAATCGTATTTTTTATGAGCATCTAGCCTAATAAAAATAAATAAAAGAATTGTAAATCCCCAAAGCGAAGAACCACCATAACTAAAAAATGGCAAAGGAATACCAACTGTAGGTAACAAACCTATTACCATACCAATGTTTACAATTACATGAAAAAACAGTATCGAAGCTAAACTGTAACCATAAATTCGACCAAACTTGTTTGTATGCGTTTCAGATAAATACAATATTCTATACATCATCAGCATAAAAAGAATAATTACAAGAGAGCTACCTATAAACCCCCACTCTTCTCCTATTACACTAAAAATATAATCTGTATGTTGTTCTGGCACAAAATCACCTTGAGTTAAATCTCCTTTTAAAAAACCTTTACCACTAACACCCCCAGAACTTATAGTTAATTCAGATTGATAAGAGTTATAACCAATTCCTTGATTATCTTGCTTTAGTCCTAACAAAATTTCGAAACGATCTCTATGATGCTGTTTAAATACATTATTATAAGCAAAACCTGAACCTAATACAAACGCAGTAACTATAAGATAAACCCCAATAATTTTATACCAATTAAAACGAAAAAATCGTTTACCTCCTTTGTATAAAATATAAGCAGTAAAAACAGATATTACCCCTAATAACGTAGATAAAACTATGGTTGTGCCAAATAATATTGTTAGTAAAAATAAAACTACAATTGCTACACCAATAATAATATAATATAAGGTTAAACCTTCTCTATGCAATACAAAGAAAAAAGAAAGATATATTAACGCAGAACCTGCATCTGGTTGTAAAATGATTAGAAAAGCTGGTAAAAAGATAATAGCAAATGCTTTTATCTGGTTTTTTACCAATTTAAAATTGTACTGTCTATCACTTAATAATTTTGCAACTGCTAAAGCTGTAAATGCTTTTACAAATTCTGAAGGCTGTAAACCAAGTACACCAAAATTATACCAAGAAGTTGCACCATTAATTGTCTTCCCAAAAAGAAACAACCCAACTAAAGATAAAAGGGAAATAATATAGAGAATACTAGAAAATTTCTCGTAAAACTTAGAGTTAAAAAAGAGAATAAGTACTATTAACGGAATTGTTAGACAAATAAAAATTAACTGTTTACCGTATTTAGTAGAAAAACTAAGAATCTGTATATCCTCTTCAGATTTAGAAGCAGAGTAAATGTTTAGCCAACCAAAACCGACCAAAACAACAAATAGTAATACTAATAACCAATCTATACCTGCAAAAATATTATTTCGTTCCTGACGCAATTTCTTCTTCTGTTTTAGGTATTAATTTATCATATTCAGATTTTAAACTGATGTTTAACATATTTGTTTCTCTATACTTAGTTGCTTCTGATATTTTTCCGTTAAGGTATTTCTCTATCATCAAACTAGTAATAGGAGCCGCAATTCTAGAACCATAACCACCATTTTCTACAAAAATTGCTATTGCTATTTTAGGGTTGTCTTTTGGCGCGAATGCGACCAATATAGAATGGTCTTCTAACTTAATTCTTTTACCGTCTACAACCGCATAATTTTCCGAAGTTCCGGTTTTCCCACAGATATCAATCCCTTTAACTTTTACGCCACTTCCTGTTCCTGTTTTAAAAACTTCATGCATTGCTTCAACAACAGGATCAAAATATTCTTTATTGATAGAAGTTACTTTCTTTTTTGTAAAATTAGGATTGTCTATTGGTTGATTATTAACTTTTTTTAGAATATGTGGTGTATAAAAATAGCCTCTATTTGCAATTGCCGCTGTAAAGTTGGCTAACTGAATTGGTGTTGTTTGAACCTCTCCTTGACCAATTGCATTAGAAATATTTGTAGATGCATTCCAAGAATGTCGATACGCATTGTCATAATATTCACCTACCGGAATAAAACCAGGACTTCCTTGAGGTAAATCATAACCTAAATAATTTCCTAATCCAAAACTTTTTACATGATTTGCCCAACTATCTAATCCTTCTGAAGGTTTATTATCTTTTTCTACAATTCTTTTGTAGGTATTAGAAAAATAACTGTTGCAAGATTTAGCTATTGCTGTTTTTAGACTAATTGGTCTGTTATAAATATTACAATGGCAGCCCATAAACTCACCTTTTCTGCTACCATACCTGTAACCATTAAAGCATTTAAAAGTAGTACTTTCATTGATAACGCCTTCTTGTAAACCTATCAAAGCATTCATCATTTTAAAAGGTGAACCTGGAGGGTATGAAGCCTTCAAACCTCTGTCATACGTTGGTTTTTCTAAATTATTAGGATCCATTAAAATAACTGAGTTTGGAGAACGTTTTCTACCAACCATCATATTAGGGTCGTAAGAAGGCGCCGTAACTAATGCTAAAATTTCTCCGGTAGCTGGTTCTATTGCAACAATACCTCCTCTTTTATTTTTCATTAACTTTTCACCGTATTGCTGTAAATCTAAGTCTAAAGTTAGGGTTAAATCTTTTCCGTTTTCTGGCAAAGTATCATAAGCACCGTTTTTAAAAGAACCAACAATATTATTAAGTTTGTTTTTTCTATAATACTTTTTTCCTTTCCTTCCTCTTAAAAAAAGTTCGTATTGCTTTTCTACACCAGCTTTTCCAATTAATTCTCCTTGTTCGTAATACGTACTACTTTTTGCTAGCTGATTATTAACTTCGCTAATATAACCAACAACATTTGCGGCAGATTTAAAAGGGTAATCTCTAATGATTCTTTTTTGTATAAAGAAGCCTTTATACTTATGCAATTTTTCTTGAAGAAATGCAAAATCTTCTTTTGCTAATTGTTTTAAAAAAACTGAAGGTTTATAAGAAGCAAAATTTACAGACCGATTGAATCTTTTATGAAAATCTTCTTTCGTTATTTTTAATAATTTACAAAACTCTAAAGTATCCAACGGTTTAACCTTATTTGGTTGCACCATTACATCATAAGAAAGTTGGTTTGCAATTAATAACTTACCATTTCTATCATAAACGTAACCTCTTTCTGGATAATCAAACTTTTTTTCTACTGCAGAGTTGTGTATAGGATCATAACTTTCTCCTCTAACGATTTGTAGTTGAAATAATCGACCAATAAAAACCAAACCCACAAGTGTGATTAAAGTATAAAGTAATAAACTTTTTTGCATTATTGCTTTTTAGAAAAAATAAACGTTGCCAAAAAATATATAATTAACGTAAAAATACTAGAGTAAATTGTGTTAATTATAACATTCGAAAAATTTTGAAAACTAAAGTTAGCAAAAGAAAATAATATAAAATGATGAATTACTGTTAAAGTTACAACATAATTAAATTGTTTACCAAAAGGCTCTAAATTAAGTCTAAAAAAAGGAAAGTCTACCTCAAATTTATTAAAATATACTCTTACAAAAAACAAGCGAATATATGCTATAAACAACGTAGAAAAAGCGTGTATACCGCCAGAATCTGAAAAAAAATCAATAATTAATCCTAATAAAAATGCTAGAAAAAGAAATACAAATCTATTTTTATTTAATGGATAAAGAAATATAAACATTATATATAAATAAGGATTTACATAACCTAAAAACAAGATATTATTTAAAATAAAAACTTGAATCAAAATCATAAAGACAAACAGAAGTCCGAAAAAAATTGTCTTATTCATTTACTAGATTTTCTGTGTTCTTTATTTCTTCTTTATGCAAATTCTTAATAATATAAACATTACCTAAATTACTCATATCATTAAATAACTTAACGTTTATAATATTTTCTACTGCATTGTTTTTATTAACACTACTAACGGTTCCTATTAAAATACCTTCTGGAAAAATTGTAGATTTACCACCTGTTTCGATAGTATCACCTACTTTTATAGAAGCTTGCCTTGGTATATCAATCAATTGTACTGTATTATAATCTACCCCATTCCATTTTAAAGAACCAAAATACTGGCTATTTTTTAACCTTGCATTTAAATTAGAATTTTTATTTAGAATTGATTGAACTCGAGCATATCTTTTAGAAGTATTGTCTGTTATACCAATAATTCCTAAACTATTAATTACAGCCATCTCTTTTTGAACACCATCTTGTTCTCCTTTATCAATTGTTAAGAAATTAAATTCTTTAGCGTAATTATTATTGATAATTCTTGCGTTTGAAAATGTATATTTCTGAAAATAATTAATAGTATCTACAACCGTAGAATCTATGTTTACAATTGAAATATTTTTTTGCTGTAATAAGTTTCTTAAGCGCGTATTTTCTTCTAAAAGAATATCGTTTGTATGCTTTAGACTAAAATATTCAGAAATATTAGAAACCTTATTGTATAGGCCACCCGTTAACGAATTTGCAGAGTTTACATACTTACTTTTATGAAAGTTTAAGTTATTAAAAGTAAGTGCTAAAGCAATAAATTGCAGCAACATAAAAAATAAAAAATATTTAAATTTTTGTAAAAAGTAAATAAGCTGCTGCATATTAAACCGCTAAAGTTTTATTTCATTAATACATTTTTGTATTTATCTAATTTTTTTAATGCAATACCTGTACCTCTTACAACAGCTCTCAAAGGATCTTCTGCTACGTAAACCGGTAAATCTGTTTTTCTAGAAAGTCTCTTATCTAAACCTCTTAACATAGAACCACCACCTGCTAAATAGATACCTGTATTGTAAATATCTGCTGCCAATTCTGGCGGAGTTTTAGATAGAGTTTCCATAACGGCATCTTCAATTCTTAAAATAGATTTGTCTAATGCTTTTGCTATTTCTCTGTAAGAAACTTGTACTTGTTTTGGCTTACCACTTAATAAATCTCTACCTTGAACCAACATGTCTTCTGGCGGAGTTTCTAAATCTTCTGTAGCAGCACCAATTGTTATTTTAATTTTTTCTGCAGTAGTTTCTCCTACATGTAAATTGTGTTGCGTACGCATGTAGTACATAATATCGTTGGTAAACAAATCTCCTGCAACTTTTACAGATTGATCACAAACAATACCAGCTAAAGCAATAACAGCAATTTCTGTTGTACCACCACCTATATCAATAATCATATTTCCTTTTGGCTCCATAATGTCTATACCAACACCAATTGCAGCAGCCATAGGCTCATAAATTAAATAGATTTCTTTAGCATTCATGTGTTTAGCAGAATCTCTAACAGCACGTTTTTCTACTTCTGTAATTCCTGATGGAATACAAATTACCATTCTAAGTGCTGGTGGAAATAACTTCTTTTTGATTGACGGAATTTGTTTTACAAACTCTTTAATCATTTCTTCAGAAGCCTGAAAATCTGCGATTACTCCGTCTTTTAAAGGACGAATTGTTTTGATATTTTCATGGGTTTTTCCTTGCATTAAATTGGCTTCTTTACCAATTGCAATTATTTTACCGGAAATTCTATTTCTAGCAACAATAGAAGGACTGTCTATAACCACTTTTCCGTCGTGAATTATCAACGTATTTGCGGTTCCTAGATCAATCGCAATATCTTCCGTCATAAAATCAAAAAAACCCATAAAATATCTTTAATGTATTATTTAAAGTAAGTATTACAAAGCTACTAAAAATCTCTCTGTAAACTTAATAATTTATTAATGTTTAAAATGTCTTGTTCCTGTCATTACCATCGATAAATTATTTTCATTACAATAATCTATACTTAGTTGATCTTTAATAGAACCACCTGGTTGAATAACACTTTTTATTCCTGCTTTATCTGCAATTTCTACACAATCCGGAAAAGGAAAAAATGCATCACTTGCCATCACAGATCCTTTTAAATCAAATTTAAAAGAAGTTGCTTTTTCAATGGCTTGATTTAAAGCATCTACTCTACTTGTTTGTCCTGTTCCTCCTGCTAATAATTGCTTATTTTTTACAAGAATAATTGTATTCGATTTTGTGTTTTTACATAACTTCGACGCAAATAATAAATCATCTAACTCAGATTGCGTTGGTTTATTGTTTGTAACGTACTTTAAATCTTCTAATTTATCTGTAATACTATCTTTATCTTGCACTAAATTACCATTTAAGCAAGTTCTAATAGTTGTTGTTGGCAATGCAACTTCTTTTTGCACAAGAATTATTCTGTTCTTTTTACCCTTTAAAATTGCTAAAGCTTCTTCTGAATAACTAGGCGCAATTACAACTTCGCAAAATAATTTATGAATTTCTTCTGCAGTTGCAGCATCAATTTCTGTATTAGCAATTAAAATTCCGCCAAAAGCAGAAATAGGATCTCCTGCTAACGCATCTATATAAGCTTGTTTTATAGTTTCTCTTTGCGCAAAACCACAAGCGTTATTATGTTTTAAAATTGCAAATGTTGGTGCTTCTCCTTTAAATTCTTCTATTAAATTTACTGCAGCATCAACATCTAACAAATTGTTGTAACTTAATTCTTTACCATGTAATTTATCGAAAATAGCTTCTAAATCACCAAAAAAGTATCCTTTTTGATGTGGATTTTCTCCGTAACGTAAAACCTTAGCATTTGTTTCGCTAACTTTTAAGGCTGGAGTTTCATCAGCATTAAAGTAATTAAAAATTGCTGTATCGTAATGAGAAGAGATATTAAAAGATTTTGCTGCAAAACTCTTTCTTTGCTCAAGAGTAGTTTCTCCGTTTCCTTCATCTAAAATAGATAAAAAAGCATCGTATTGATCCATAGAAGAAACTGTAAAAGTATCTTTAAAGTTTTTTGCTGATGCTCTAATTAAAGAAATACCACCAATATCTATTTTTTCTACAATATCTTGCTCTGGCGCACCAGATGCAACAGTTTTTTCAAACGGATATAAGTCTACTATTACTAAATCTATTTGCGGAATATTATACTCTTTAAGTTCTGCAACATCACCTTCGTGATCTTGTCTATTTAAAATACCTCCAAAAACTTTTGGGTGTAAGGTTTTCACTCTTCCTCCTAAAATCGAAGGATAAGAAGTTACATCTTCTACAGGTACTACATTTATTCCTAAATCTTTAATAAATTTTTCTGTTCCTCCTGTAGAGTAAATAGTTACATTAAGTTCATTTAATTTTCTAACAATTGGTTCTAAACCATCTTTGTGAAATACTGAAATTAATGCGGATTTGATTGTTTTTGAAGTGCTCATCTAATGTTGTGTTGTTAAGCACGCAAATTTAGTAAATCAAGTTTGAAAGACAATAAAAAGATAGTAACAAAAACCAGAAGTAATTAACAACTAGTTTACTTGCACTTTCGATTTAAAACTCTCTACAAGTGCGGTATAATCTCTTGGTACTCTTCTATCTTGATTTTTTTTGTTGAATATAAAATTTTTAGTAAAAAATTAGGGGTAATTTTTTTCATTTTAGGGTATTTAGTAAGTTTTTAGGGCTTTTATTACTCTGCAGTTTCTAAAAAGTTATGAAACCATTGCACAAACATGTGGGTCCATGATTGTTTTTTCTCTATAAAATTAGTTGAATTGTCGCTATTAGCAACAGAGGTAAAATGTTCTTTTCTCATCAGTTAGGGATTTAATGATTATAGAAATACTATAAATAATAAAATGTTGTTAACAAATATAAAAAAAAATCCTTAAGTAACAACTATCCTATAAAATAGTTGCTACTTTGCTACATACGAACTCTAAAAGCTCTTCATCTTTTTCTGTAAATGTATTTGCTGTATGCGAATCTATATCAATTTGACCAATATTTTCTTCGTTTACAAAAATAGGTATTACAATTTCTGATTTCACCTTCCAACCACAAGAAATGTAATTATCTTGTTCAGAAACATCTTGTACAACAAAGTTTTCATTAGAGACTGCAACTTGCCCACAAATACCTTTTCCAAAAGGAATAATTGTATGCTCTGTTTCTTCACCTGTATATTGCGCTAATTTTAATTCGTTTTTATCTCCGTTTTTAAAATAAAAACCTACCCAATCGTAGTAAGAAATTTCTTGTTCTAACAAATCGCAAATAGCTTGTAACTTAACAGCTACATTTTCTTCTAAAGCAATAATGCTTTCTACTTTATTTTTTAATATATTAATATCCATTTTTGTATATTCGTTTATGCATAATTGTAAATTGCAAAATTAAATCATTTTATATTGTGAAAAAACATAAAAATGTAGTCTTTTTTTTAATTAAGTTTTTTGCAACATACTTTATTTTGTTCGCAATTTACTCGTCCTACTTACAACGATCACAAACAAAAGTAGGCCAATTTAAAACAGCTTCTATAACAACTATTGTTGCAGATCAAACGGTAGATCTATTAGATTTTTTTGGTTATGATTCTGGCGCATATCAGCATAAAGAAGAACTTTCTGTAAAATTATTAATTCACGGTAAATACACCGCTAGAGTTATAGAAGGTTGCAACTCTGTAAGCATTATTATTTTATTTGTTGCTTTTATTGTTGCTTTTGCGGGTTCTTTAAAAGCCACTATAATTTATTCTGTTTTAGGTAGTCTATTTATTTATGTTATAAATATTGCTCGAATTGCTTTTCTTGCAGTAATGATTTATAAATATCCAGAAAAACAAGAGTTTTTACACAATTTAGTTTTTCCAGCATTAATTTATGGTACAGTATTTTTACTTTGGGTAATTTGGGTTAATAAATTTAGCAACTATAAACGATGAATAGGTACATCAAAATAATATTGCTTTTTCTTTTTGTTTCTCTATTATTTGTAGTGAGAGCGTTTTCTGCAGAATTATTTTACGATCCTTTAATTACATATTTTAAAAACGATTATCTATATACAAATATACCTTCTTTAAATATTTGGTCTTTAATTGTAGATATGCTTTTTAGATATGTTTTAAATTCTGTAATTACAATTGCAATTATTTGGGTTATTTTTGAAAGAAAAGATTATTTAAAGTTTACTGGCTTTTTCTTAATGACAGCTTTTTTAATTTTAATTATCATTTTTTCTCTTTTACTTAGAGATCAATTTCAATCTGGATATTTATTACCATTTTACATCAGAAGATTTATTATTCATCCATTATTTTTACTGATACTTTTACCTGCATTTTACTTTCAAAAATTAAGTAATCGATAATTTAACTAAATTTTTTGTGTTTCTTATTGTAAATTTGCATCAGAAATGAAAAAACATCTAACTAAAATAACCGCATTTTCTTTAGCATTTTTAGTGCTATTTTCTACCTTTTCTTTTACGGTAGAAGCGCATTATTGTGGTGATTTTGTTGTAGATATTTCTTACACAGGTCAAGCTGAAGTTTGTAAAACAGACATGACAAATGATCTTTCTATAGCTATGAAAGATTGCTGTTCTGATGAACAACATAAAATTGAAGGTCAGGATGAATTACAAGTAAATTCTGAAAAACAATTAGATTTTAGCAAACAATATTTTTTAACTTCATTTTTAACCTCTTACAAAAGTTTATTTGTTACAAAAGATTTTGTTAAGATTTACTTTAAAGATCCGTATCCGCCAGATATAGATAGAAACTTCTTGGTTTTATACCAAACCTTTTTAATTTGATTTTATTCTAATTTTTACTAAAAACTTCATTTATGAAGTATAGTTTTAATTTTAATAAAGTCACATATCAATGAAAAAAAATATACTTAGTAGTTTTGCACTACTATTTCCGCTAATTATTCTTTCTCAAAACAACTTAAAAGGAATGATTATGGACAGAGAAAATCCTAAAAACAATTTAGGTGTTGCAGGTGCAACTGTAAATTGGTTAAACACAAACATAGGAGCTATAACTAATGAAAAAGGTTGGTTTACGATACCTTATAAAAAGGAATACAAAAAACTAGTTATTAGTTATATTGGCTACAAAACAGATACAATTACTGTATTAGGCTTAACACCAATTCATCATTACATTACGCCAGAAAGCAACTTAGCCGAAATTACAATTAAAAGCAAAAGAGATGCTGTGCAAAAATCTTTATTTGCAACTGCAAACACTTTTACGGTAAATAACGACGAACTTCTAAAAGCTGCTTGTTGTAATCTAGCAGAGAGTTTTGAAACAAATCCGTCGATAGACGTTAGTTTTTCTGACGCTTTAACGGGCACAAAACAGATTCAAATGTTAGGCCTAAAAAGTCCGTATTTACAAATAATGCAAGAAAACATTCCTTCTATTAGAGGTGCAGCACAAGCTTTTGGTTTAACTTTTACGCCAGGTACTTGGGTAGAAAGTATTCAAATTACAAAAGGAGCCGGATCTGTAGTTAATGGTTACGAAAGTATTTCTGGACAAATAAATGCAGAATTAGTGAAACCTTTTTCTGACAACGCTTTCTTTCTAAATGCATACAGTTCTCTAAACGGCAGATTAGAATTAAACACACATTTTAATAAAACGGTTTCAGAAAAATGGCAAACCGGTTTATACATTCATGGTAATTATAGAGGAGAGAAATTTGATAAAAACAACGACAATTTCTTAGACGCACCTTTATCAAATCAAATAAATGTTATGAACCGTTGGCAATATACAGATGCTCAGAATGGTTGGGTAAGTTTTGTGAATTTTCGTTTTTTAAATGATGAAAAACAAACAGGAGAACTTAATTTTAATCCAAATACAGATAAAGGTACAACCAATGCTTGGGGAAGTGAAATAGACACCAAACGTTTTGAAACATCGGCAAAAATTGGATATGTTTTTCCTGAATTACCTTACCAAAGTTTTGGTTTACAACTAGCCTACAGTAATCATCAACAAGACTCTTATTTTGGTTTAAATATATATGATATCAAACAAGAAAGTTTATATTCTAACTTACTTTTTAACTCTATTATTGGTGATACAAGATCAAAATTTAAAACAGGTATCAACTTTACTTATGATAACTTTGAAGAACTTGTAAACGCTATAAATTACAATAGAAAAGAAAATTCTATCGGAGCTTTTTTTGAATATGCTTTTGACAATTTAGACAACTTTAGTGTAACTGCAGGTATTCGAGTAGATGCACATAATTTACTAGGCACATTTATTACACCAAGAGTTCACCTAAGATATGTCCCTTGGGAAAAAGGAGTTTTTAGAGCTTCTATTGGTAGAGGAAAAAGAAGTGCTAATATTTTTGCCGAAAATCAGCAATTATTTGCAAGTTCTAGACAAATAAATATAGATGATATCGGTGGAAATTTCTACGGATTAAATGCTGAAACGGCATGGAATTTCGGAGTTTCATATCTACAAAAGTTTAACTTATTTGAAAACAAAGGAGATATTACTTTTGATTTTTATAGAACCGATTTTAGCAATAAAGTTGTTGTAGATTGGGAAAACCCGCAAGCAATCTCTTTCTACAATCTAAATGGTAAAAGTATTGCAGACAGCTTTCAAGTTGAAGTAAATTACGAATTGGCTAAAAATTTAAACTTAAGAACCGCATATAAGTATTTTGATATTTCTACGGATTATAAAAACGGTAATCTACAGAAACCTATACAGCCTAAAGATCGTTTTTTCGCAAACTTATCTTACGAAACAGTTGCTAAAGAAAATGGAAATCAATGGAAATTTGATATTACTTATAATGCAATTGGTAAGCAACGTTTACCTAATACTACAAACAATCCTATCCAATATCGACTACCAGAATATGCAGATAATTATAGTTTATTAAACTCTCAAATAACCAAAGTCTTTTCAAATAAATTCGAAGTATATTTTGGTGGAGAAAATCTAACAAATGTGCAACAAGAAAATCCTGTATTAGGTAACGATAATCCTTTTGGACCGAATTTTGATACTACAATTGTATACTCACCAATATTTGGTAAAACAATTTATGCAGGTTTACGATTTAAAATAAAATAACAAACTCTATAAAATTAATAAAAATGAAAAAATTAATATTCGCATTCAGTCTATTTCTAATTGGGTTTTCTACACAAGCTCAAGACGTTAAAAAAGTAAAAAAGAAAAATGCAAAAGTAAGTTTTACCGTAGACGGTATTTGCGGCATGTGTAAAAAAAGAATAGAAACAGCAGCTTTAAAAACAAAAGGTGTAAAGTTTGCTATTTGGGATGTTAAAACGCATCAAATTAATGTAATATTAGATGAACGAAAAACACCTGTCGACACTTTAAAACAAAACATCGCAAATGTGGGCCATGATATTAAAGGTTTTAAAGCAACAGATGAAGCATACAATTCTGTGCATCCTTGTTGTAAGTATAGAGACAGCAAAATTATAGAAGATCATAACGGCGAATTGAAAAAACAGTAAATAGAAAAAAATTTGAAGAAAAGCCTGTACAAAATTGTATGGGTTTTTTATTTATATTTGACTCTTATGAAAATTAGTTATTTAATAATACTTCTATATTTACTTTTTCCTTTTTCAGTAAAATCTCAAATTACTTTAACTCACAATATTGGCAATAAACCTATAAAAACAGATTGGGTGAATTGTGAGGAAGAACAAACTTGGGCAAGAGTTTTTAATTTAGAAGATTATGGAATTTCTACCGATGACCAATTTATCATAAAATCAGGACAAACAGCTATTAGTAATTCAAAATTGGGCTCTGGTATACAAATGTCTATATTTATTATAGATGAAAATTTCCCTAATTCAAATCCAATATATAATAATGGAAGTTATAGAAAAACACCAGAAATTGGTGACAAGCCTGAAATATTAAGTTTTGAATTTTCAAGTCCTATAGTTATACCTGCTGGTGTAAAAAAAATACTTGTAACTGTAAACCAAACAAATATTCGTGATATCAGCGAAACTCCCTTTTTAATTGCAGGAACAAAAAAAGATAAAGATACTTCTTGGTTTTATGGTTGTAAAGAACTCTCTACTTTCATTGAAACTGAAAATTTAGACAACCCTAAACCAAATGCAAACTTTTTTATTAATGTTACAGGTAAAAAAATAAAAGCTATAAGTTCATTTAATAACAAAATACTTTCGCACAATACAAATGACGTTTTAATAGAAACACAAATGCATTCTTGTTCAAGTGCATATCAATATTGGGCTAGAAACTTTAAATTGAGTGATTTTGGAATTTCTAATAATGAAGAATATATTATTCATTCAGGGCAAGTAGGCATAAATGAAGTTGGCTGGCAAGCAAACCTCACATTTAATATTTATAAAATAGATGATAATTTCCCAAATTCTTTTTCTGAAAAAGATCTTATAGGTAGTAGCCAAACAATAGAACCTTGGCCTGGTATTGGAAGACAATCTCAAATTATTAATATCGAATTTGAAACTCCAATTACAGTACCAGCAGGTGTTGAAAGGATTTTAGTAGAAGTAAAAAAAGGTGTTTCTTACGGAAGTGCATTGGCTTTTATTGCAGGAACAGAAAATGATAAAGACGACTCTTGGTATAAAGGATGTGGTTATGTAAGCAATCCAAATGAGTATAGAACAATGAATTCCTCATTTAACTATTTTATTACTGTAAATGGCGAAGCTAAAACAATTTTACCATTTGAAATTACAAACGATAATACTTGTTCTAACTTTTCCAATAATCTTAGCTTAACAAACAAATCAGAAATAAAATCTGTAATTTGGAATTTTGATGACCCAAGTTCTAGTATAAATAATACTTCAACTAAAATAGATGTAAATCATCAATTTACGAATTCAGGTATTTATAACGTTACAGCAACTGTAACTCACATAGACAATACAGTTTATACAATACCCAAAGAAATAGAAATTTTTGAGGCTCCTAATATCAACCAAAATGTATCACTAAAACAATGTGACAACTCCGATATTAATGGTTTTAGTTTTTTTAACTTAAATGAAGTCAAAGAAAAAATAGTTACAAACCCAGAGAATTATACGATTACATTCCATGAAGACAAAACACTTGCTGAAAATAAAGGGATTGCTATTTCTAATGTAGCCAACTACGAAAACAATAGAGTTAGTTCTGATACAATTTGGGCAAGAGTAGAAAATTCTAATGGGTGTTTCGATGTTAGCGAAGTAGACTTATTAGTTTCTACCACACAAATCCCTATCAATTTTTCAAAATCTTTTTATCAATGCGATAATGGGACAAATACAGCTGATGGCATTGCTATTTTTGATTTTAGCGAGGTAACCAATGATATTATTAATATTTTCCCATCAAGTCAACAGTTAGGCATTACATATTATAAAAACGAAGAAGATGCTTTAGCTGAAGAAAATGCTATCTTAGATATTTCCAATTATGAAAATATCGGTTACCCAAATGAACAAAAAATTTACATAAGAGTAGATAGTAAAATTGATAATAATTGTTTGGGGTTAGGCTCACATATATCTTTAAACGTAGAAAAAACACCTGTAGCAAATCCTGTAACCATAAATCCTGAATGTGACAATGATAGAGATGGCTTTTACAGTTTTGATACCTCAACAATTAATAGTACAATTATTGGTTCTCAAACCAATGTTACTGTAAGTTATTTTGATGAAAGTGGAAACAATCTTTCAAGTCCATTACCAAATCCATTTATAACTAAATCTCAAAAAATTACTGCGAGAGTAGAAAATTCTACATCCAAAGATTTAGATGGAAAATGTTATGAAGAGACTATACTTAACTTTGTTGTAAACTCAGTTCCAATTGCAAATTCTATTACTCCAATAGAGAAATGTGATAATGATTATGATGGAATTGCAAGTTTTGATACCTCTAAAATAGAAAGTACTATTTTAGGTTCACAAACAAACTTAATTGTTAGGTATTTTGATGAAAACAATAAAGCTTTACCCAGCCCATTGCCAAACCCTTTTATTACCAATTCTAAAAAAATAAAAGTAATATTAGAAAATCCTGCATACGATGCATGTTCTGAAGAAACTGAAATAAGATTTATTGTAAATCAAAAACCAGTCTTTAACTTAATATCTAACGATATTATATGTATGAATTCAGACCCTAGTTTAAATTTACAAATTGAAAACCCAAAAGGTAACTATACTTATGTATGGAGAGATGATTCTAATAATATTATTGGTAATACTCCTAAAGTAGTTGTAAAAAAAGGTGGTAACTATAAAGTTATTGCTACATCTTTAGAAGGCTGTGCATCCGAAGAAAAAAGCATTTTTGTAAAAGAATCTGGTATTTCTACTATTAACATTAATAACATAACGGTTCAAGATGATTCTGACAATAATTTTATTAAAGTAAATTCAGAAAACTTAGGCTTAGGCGAGTATGAATTTCGTCTCTTAGATAAAAACTATAATATTATTGTAGACTATCAAAACGAAACCTTATTTGATAATCTTGATGGTGGTGTTTACATTTTAGAATTAAATGATAAAAATGGTTGCGGATCGGTATTATTTGAAGTAGCATTAATAAGTTTTCCAAATTACTTTACACCTAATGGAGATAATTTTAACGATTTCTGGCAAATTAAAGGTATAGACAAGGGTTTTTATAAAAGTGGTGTAATTACAATTTTTAATAGATTTGGGAAACAATTATCTAGCTTTACAATAAATGACTTAGGATGGGATGGAACGTATAACGGAAAGCTATTAGCATCTAACAACTATTGGTATAGAATAATTTTAACAAACCATAATGATGAAACTAAAATAAAAACTGGAAATTTTAGTTTATTAAGAAAATAAGCAAACCTAAAAAACACATGCAATCATAATCATTTTTAAAATAAATAAAAATTCGAGCTTTTATATAAATCTTCTAGCTAATTTTCAAATATTCCAACCCAATACCAGAATACATTATCTACAACAAAAATTAGTTTTTGATAAATTTAAATTACTAAAAACTGATTCTAAGACAATATTATTACAATAAATTTAATTAATTGTGATTATTGTTAAATATTCCATACTTCAAAAAAGTAAAAGTTTTATAACTTAGTAAAGTCAACTTTTTATAAAACACAAACAAATGAATTCAACAAATTTTAGTAGAAGAGAATGGTTAAAAAAAGGATCATTAACTCTTGGCGCATTGGCATTAGTACCTCATGATATCTGGAGCAGCAATGTTGCCAACGCTCAAAAAAACAACAGTACTTTTTTATACAGTTCTAATAATTATTTTAATGAATATACACCACCATTAGTTAAAGAAGAAGCTTCTTTAACAATATTAAGGTCTAACGAAAATCCTTATGGGCCACCGCCAAAATCAGTAAAAGCATTTCAAAATGAAGTTTTTGGAGGAAATAGATATTCTTGGAAATCTTTA
The DNA here is from genome assembly GCF_002005425.1 of Polaribacter sp. BM10. Taxonomy (GTDB): domain Bacteria; phylum Bacteroidota; class Bacteroidia; order Flavobacteriales; family Flavobacteriaceae; genus Polaribacter; species Polaribacter marinaquae. Next base: position 1,896,481 of record NZ_CP019704.1, read on the forward strand.
GGCGGATTAAAAGAAAAAATAGCTAAAAACGAAGGCATTAATACCAATCAAATTTTAATGGGACCTGGTTCTTCAGATTTATTAGAAAAAGTTGCCATGGTTTTCTTTCAAAATGGTGGTAACGTTATAAGTGCAGATCCAAGTTATATGTCTTTAATTGTTGTTGCTAAATCTGTTGGTGGTAATTGGAAGTCATACAAGTTATTAGAAGACTCTCAGCATGATTTAGATGCTATGGAAGCAGGAATCGATGAAAACACAAAGCTAGTTTATATATGCAACCCTAACAACCCAACCGGTTCTATTACAGATGCTAAAAAACTAAGAGATTTTTGTAGTAGAGTTTCAGAAAAAGTACCCGTTTTTGTAGACGAAGCTTATTTAGAATTATCTAAAAATGGTTTAAGAGACTCTATGAATACTTTAGTTGCAGAAGGTAAAAACGTAATTGTCGCCAGAACTTTTTCTAAAATACATGGTATGGCAGGTTTAAGAGTGGGTTATGCAATTGGTAAAAAAGAAACATTAGATATTATTAGCGAAATTACACGTGGCGGAATGGGAATTACCGGTCCTTCTATTGCTGCAGCATCTTCTAGCTTAGACAATCAAGAATTCTTAGATTCTTGTAAATCAAAAATTACCGATGCTAGAAATTATACCATTGCTTACTTAAAAGAAAACAATTTTTCTTGTTTGCCCTCTGAAACCAATTTTTTAATTTTTGAAATACCAATGGAAGGAAAAGCATTTCTAAAGAAAATTTACGCAAAAAATGTTGCCGTAAAATCTTTTAAATTCTGGGACAAAAATTGGTGTAGAGTAAGTATTGGTACTATGGATGAAATGAAGAAATTTACCAATGCTATGACAGAAATATTTGTCTAGTACATGGATGGTGCATTAGAAAAATCTATTTCGTTTATTCTCTTTATAATTATAGGAATCATCTTAAAAAAGAAAATTTCTGTAGGCGATGAAACCAATGGATTAAAAAAAATAATTCTTACACTTGCATTACCCGCAACTATTTTTATTGCTTTATTAAAAGTTAAAATTGATGGAAACCTGGTGTTATTTCCATTATTAGCATTAGCTTTTAATATAATACTTTTTGCGGTTACACCATTGTTATTAAAAATTATTAGTGTCAATCCTAATTCTGATAAAGGTAGAAGTGCTAAACTTTTAATACCGTCTTTGGCTCCTGGGCTTTCTTGCTTTGCTTTTATTTTAGAATTTTTAGGTGATGGATATTTAGCAAAAGCTGCTATGGCAGATTTAGGAAATAAATTTTTTGTGCTTTTTTTACTTTATTTAGTCGCATTAAAATGGCATTATAACAATGCAGACTTCGAAGCAAACTCGTTAAAAACAAAACTTAAAGGTCTCTTAAAAGCTTTATTATACGAACCTGTAAACATTTTTATAATTGTTGCATTGGTATTAGTTTCTTTTGGAATTACTTTAGATAAAATTCCGATTTTTTTATCGATGACGTTAAGTCGATTAAGCTTTATAATGACGCCTTTGGTATTACTTTTTATTGGTTTGGCGGTTAAAATTAAAAAACAACAATTCTTTCAGTTGTTTTCTTTATTGCTTTTAAGAGCTTCGTTTACCCTTTTATTAATTGCTGCCGTAATTTCTTTTGCAGACTTAACAGTTACTAAAGATATTTTAGTAATGATTGCTTTCGGATTAAGTTCTGCTAGCTTTTGGCCTTTTGCTCATATTTCTGCAATACATTTAAAAGAAACCAAAGAAAAAACGGTTAAAAGAACTTTTGATATCAATTTCGCATTATCAATATTAGCGCTTTCTTTACCAATTTCTGTATTATTAATCTTAGGAATTTTAACTGCTGGAGATACTTTTGCTAAAACTAGCAACATTTTTATACTATGTGGTATCCTATTTTTTATAGGTGTTTTGTACCCTATATATCTAAAGATTAATAAAAAAGTGAGTTTAAAAAAAAGTGAAATTCAACTTTCTGTAGATAAATAAATTTATGATGATAGTCTTGTAAATTCTAAAAAAAAACTTTCAATTTACATTTGAAAGGTTTCTTTTTTTAGTTAAAAACTCCAGTTTTTATAACTACTAGAACTTTCTAACCTTTCTTCTAAACCATCTTCTAGCTCTTTAAAAAAGTCGATACCTGTTAATTCTTCTATTTTATTTACAGAAACAACAAATTTATACAATGGTAACTTCGAATCTTTATGTGGCACTAAAAAAGCAATCATTTTTATTTTGCTATTCGTCTTGTCTAAAATTACTTTATAGAATTTTTTTGGCACAGCTACGTTTTCGCTTCCAATTGTTTGTAAATTGTTTTCTAAAACACCGCCTGTTATTACAAAAACACCATCGTTTTTATTTGCCCAATAACGTACTTTTTGTTCTAACCGATTCCAGATACCAGCATTAAATGCATGTTTTTGCGGACTGATATTACTTGTTAAAAATGTTTCGTCGTGCGCTGTTTTTGTAAACTTTCTATCTCCGGCAGGACATAAATGACCTCTATCATAACCCGAATTTTTGTAATTACGCCAATGTGCTGCTTTTGTTTTTACAGCATTATCTATTTCAAAATAAGGTCTTTTAAAATTATTTCTACTTAAATCTGATGCTTTTAATTCGTACGCAACCCATTCTGCTTGTTCGTGTTTTTCGCTGTAAGATAAAGAGTAATGTTGATGATGCACTACTTGATTTGTAGTACTTGTTGGCAAAAAATATTGATTTGTTGCTGCTTTTGGTTTTTTACCTTCTTCAATTATAAAATTTTCTTTTGGGTTGTCTAAAAACTGTTCGTAACCTAGAACTGTAATTAAAATAACAACTGCTATTATAGAGAGTATTTTCTTCTTTGTCAAGATTGGTTTGTTTATAATTCTTAATAATTGTAAAGGTAAGAAAGAATGCTAAAATTAGGCAAGTAAGTATGCGTTAAGGATTGAACGGTTTGTTTGAGCTCTTTTTGAGGAACGAAAAAAAGCGAGTAGTGAAAGCCTGTTAAAACGCCCAAAATAAAAAACTCTCTCAAATTAATGAGAGAGTTTTGAGTTTTAAAAAATTATTTTGTTATTTATTTCTAGTAACGACAAAACGTTGTCTTTTATTAGTATCTGTAATGTTCTGGCTTAAATGGTCCTTCTACAGTTACACCAATATAAGAAGCTTGCTCGTCTCTTAATTCTGTAAGCTCTACTCCTATTTTTGCTAAGTGTAATTTTGCAACTTTTTCATCTAAATGTTTTGGTAACATGTATACATCGTTTTTGTACGCGTCTGCATTTGTCCAAAGTTCTATTTGAGCCAAAGTTTGGTTTGTAAACGAGTTAGACATTACAAAACTTGGGTGCCCAGTTGCACAACCTAAGTTTACTAAACGTCCTTCTGCTAAAACAATAATATCTTTACCGTCTATAACGTACTTGTCTACTTGTGGTTTTATAGTATCTTTTGTGTTACCATGGTTTTTATTTAACCAAGCCATATCAATTTCGTTATCGAAATGCCCAATGTTACATACTATAACTTTGTCTTTCATTGCTTCGAAATGACGCCCTTGAATAATATCTTTATTACCAGTTGTTGTAATAATAATATCAGAATTTGCAACCACAGTTTCTAATCTTTTTACTTCGAAACCGTCCATTGCAGCCTGTAAAGCACAAATTGGGTCTATTTCTGTAACAGTTACAATAGAACCTGCTCCTTTAAAAGAAGCTGCTGTACCTTTACCAACATCACCATAACCACAAACTGTTACTCTTTTACCAGCTAACATAATATCTGTTGCTCTACGAATTGCATCTACTGCAGATTCTTTACAACCATATTTGTTATCGAATTTAGATTTTGTAACAGAATCGTTTACATTAATTGCTGGCATTGGCAACGTTCCGTTTTTTACTCTTTCGTAAAGTCTGTGAACACCAGTTGTAGTTTCTTCAGACAAACCGTTTATTCCGTCTGCTAATTCTGGATATTTATCTAACACCATGTTTGTTAAATCTCCACCATCATCTAAAATCATATTTAATGGTTTTCTGTCTTCACCAAAAAATAAAGTTTGTTCTATACACCAGTCAAACTCTTCTTCTGTCATATCTTTCCAAGCATAAACCGCAGTACCAGCTTCTGCTATTGCAGCAGCAGCTTGATCTTGTGTAGAAAAAATATTACAAGAACTCCAAGTAACCTCTGCACCTAAAGCTTGTAAAGTTTCTATTAAAACAGCTGTTTGAATTGTCATGTGTAAACATCCTGCAATTCTAGCTCCTTTTAATGGCTGCTCATTTTTATATTCTTCTCTTAAAGACATTAACCCTGGCATTTCTGCTTCTGCCAATTTAATTTCTTTTCTTCCCCATGCAGCTAAAGAAATATCTTTAACTTTATTTGGTACGTAAGCTATTTTTGTGCTCATATTATGTATATTTATATTCTAATTTTTCGAACTACAAAGTTACGACATCCATTTTAAAAAAGTATGCCTCTTTACAAAAGTTTAACGGTAAATAATAACACCAAAGTTCTAATCTGGAAGATTGATGAATCTTTTAAAGAATTAAATAAGAACGTTTTACTAACCCCAAAAAGTAGAACTCGTTTAGAGAGCATGAAATCTGATTTGCATCAAAAAGGTTTTTTAAGTGTAAGACACTTACTTAAAGAGGTTGGTTATACAGATGAAGATTTAATGTATGATGAATTTGGAAAACCGCATTTAAAAGACGGTAAATACATTTCGATTACGCATTCTTTTACTTTTTCTGGCTTGATAATTTCTGATAAACTTCATGTTGGTATAGATATTGAAATGCAGCGAGACAAAATTTTAAAAATTGCACATAAATTTACACCAATAGAAGAATATAAAACAATTGCAAATCATGATGCATTGGTAAGCAAATTAACCATAGTTTGGGGTGCAAAAGAAAGTTTATATAAAATCTACGGAAAGAAAAAATTACTGTTTTTACATAATATTTATATTGAAGATTTTAAGTTTGAAGATCAAAAAACAACAGGAGCTATTAGATATGATGGCGAAGAATTATCTTACAATATAGAGTTTTTAGAGTTTGATGGTTTTACCTGCGTGTTTGCTTATTAAGTATTGTCATTCTAAAGAAATAACGTAATCTTTAATGTTTAAAATACGATTACTTGGTCATTCTTACTGAAACAAGTTCAGCTTAAATCCTCGTAATCACATTCAGCTTTTGTATTTTCGCATTCGTGAGTATTTATCAAAACATTTTATTAGCAAAAAAAGAAGGCAAAAAGTTATTGGCTGTTCTTATAGATCCAGAAAAAATAGACTTAGAAAATATTGCTGCTTTTTTTGAAAAAGTGCATCAATCTATTGCTACACATATTTTTATTGGCGGAAGCACAGATATAAATAATCAAATAGAAAATGTAGTTTCTGAAATTAAAAAAACCACACATTTACCCGTAGTTTTATTTCCTGGTGATGTTTCTCAGATTTCAGAAAAAGCAGACGGAATTTTATTTTTAAGTTTACTTTCTGGCAGAAATCCTGAATATTTAATTGAACAACAAATAAAAGCTGTTCCATTATTAAAAAATTCTTCTTTAGAAATTTTACCAACTGGATATGTTTTAATCGACGGACAAAAAGAAACCGCAACTCAAAGAGTTAGCAACACAAAGCCAATTGCGCAAGAAGATGTAGAATTGATTTTAAACACTTCTTTAGCAGGCGAATTCTCTGGCAAAAAGTTAATCTATTTAGAAGCTGGTTCTGGTGCAACTGTGCCAGTTGATGCAAGTATTGTTACTATTGTAGAGAATAGTTTAGAAATTCCATTAATTGTTGGTGGCGGTATTCGTTCTAAAAAACAATTAGATATAGCTTTTGATGCTGGTGCGGATATAGTTGTAATTGGTACTGCTTTCGAAGATGATGAAACCTTTTTTGAGGACTTAAAAAAATAAAAAATGACAGAAATTTTTAACCTCTTGTTTGAGCAATACAAAACCTACGAAACAATAGATATTGTCTTAGAAATTATTGCCGTTATTTTTGGGTTTTTATCGGTTTGGTATTCCAAAAAAAATAAAGTTTTAGTTTTTCCGACAGGAATGATAAGTACCTTAATTTTTGTGTATTTATTGCTAAAATGGGAACTTTTAGGTGATATGATGATTAACGCTTATTATTTTATAATGAGTATTTATGGTTGGTATATTTGGACCTACAAAAGCGATGGAGAACGCGAAACACCAATTTCTAAAACTACTTATAAAGAGAAAAAAATAAGTGTTTTAATATTTATAGCAACATTAATTTTTGTGTACGCTGTTTATACTTATTTTGAAAAATGGACAAATTGGACTGCTTATGTAGATACTTTTACAACTGCCATTTTCTTTGTAGGTATGTGGTTAATGGCGAAACGTAAAATAGAAAACTGGATTTTTTGGATTATTGGAGATTTAATTTCTGTACCTTTATATTTATACAAAGGATTTACCTTTACTAGTTTTCAATATTTCGGATTTACTTTTATTGCCATTTTTGGCTATTTAGCATGGAAAAAGAACTTAAACAAGACCCCATTAACATCGTAAAAGTTGTTTTATTTGGCCCAGAATCTACAGGAAAAACAACACTTTCTAGACAATTAGCACGTTATTACAATACGGTTTGGGCTCCGGAATTTGCACGCGAATATCTGCAAGATAAATGGAACAATGAGCGCAAAACTTGTGAGAAAGATGATTTATTACCAATTGCAATTGGACAAATGAAACTAGAAAATTCGTTAGCAAAAAAAGCAGATAAAATACTTATTTGTGATACAGATTTATTGGAAACAAAAGTATATTCAGAAGAATTTTATGGTGGTTTTGTAGATGATAAACTAAATGAAGCAGCTACTAAAAACCAATATGATTTGTATCTATTAACTTATATCGATACACCTTGGGAAGCTGATGATTTACGTGACAGGCCAGAGGAAAGACTCGAAATGTTTAAAGCTTTTGAAAAGGCCTTAATTAAAAACAAAAGACCCTATCTTTTGTTAAAAGGAGATAAAGAGACAAGGTTAAAAAACGCTACAGAAGCTATCAATAAAATTATTGAAAATAAAGATAATTTACACTCATTTTCAGATTCGTTACTAGATTTAGATATGCATTTTTTACATCAAAATTCTGCAGATTTTGGAAATTCTTTAGACTATTAAAATGAACTTAGAATTAATTTTAAAAGAATTAAATTTTAAAGCAATTAGAAGTTCTGGTGCTGGTGGGCAACATGTTAATAAAACATCTTCTAAAATAGAATTAACTTTTGATTTAGAAAATTCATCAGCAATAACTGATGAAGAAAAAGTTTTATTGCAAAAAAACCTTTCTACAAAACTTACTAAAGAAGATGTACTAATTATATTTTGTGAAGAAACAAGATCTCAACATAAAAATAAAGAATTAGCTATTAAACGTTTTTTAGAATTAATTAAAAATAATTTAATTGTTCCTAAAAAACGTAAAAAATCGAAACCATCTAAAAGTGCTATCAGAAAAAGACTAGATTCTAAACAGAAAAATTCTGTAAAAAAAGCATTAAGAAAAAGACCTAAATTAGACTAACTCATATTTAATAAGCTTCGGCAATATTTACATAGAAGTTTCCGTCTGTTTCGTTTCCTGCACCATAATCAAATCTTATATTTAATTTCTCTTTTTTATCTAACATAAAACGAAGTCCTACACCATAATTTAACTTTAAATCGCCAATATTTAAATCAGTAGTTTTATTAAACACATCTCCTGCACCAATAAAACCTACCAAACCAAATCTACTATCTTTAAACGTTTTTCTATATTCAATTTGAGCTGCTAATAAGTTTTCTTCTATAAATCTTCCTTCTAAATAACCACGCATTATTTGTTCGTTTCCTAATAACGCTAACTCAGATAATGGCACATTTCCGTTCGCAAAATGACCAACTGCTTGTATAGCAATTACATCATTATTAGATGCTGAAACTTTAAAATAATGACGTAAATCGAAACGTGTTAAATCAAAATCATGCGTTCCGCCCATAGATGTGTTGTAAAAACCTCTAGTTAATTCGAAATACCAACCTTTAGATGCATTTAAAATATTATCTCTACTATCATACAAAACTGCCAACTCAACACCTGTAGAAGTAGAACCATCATAACCTGTTGGTCTAGTTGCATCTAACAGACCTTTTTCTTCAACTTTAGTTTTATAAACTTTGTTGTATCTAACTCCACCACCTAAAAACAAATATCTTGTAAACGCTCTTTTTAATAAAATTGGTTCGATTAAAAATTGATACGTATCATAAATTTCTTCATTAGATTCTGATGTATCTGTACCAATTCCGTAGTAATATTTTGGATAATTTTGAAAACTCAAATTACCAGAAATCACCCATTCTTCTTGATTTGTAAAAATCTCGAATCCTGAGTAAATAAAAAACTGATTATTTAAAGTGTACAACATAGAAACAGGCATATTAGACGTTCTTGTTTCATCTCCACTTCCTTTAAATTTAAACAAATATTTTGCGCCAACACCAAACCCTAAACTAGTTTCTGGAGAATAACTAACAATTGGTGCTGTAATTATTTTTGATAAATACAAGGTAGAATCTTTAGCTACTTTATCTTTATTCGGATAAAATGTAAAATATTCTACAAATTTATCTAAACCGGTTTCTTTTTTAGATTCACCTTCCTGAGAATAAACAGTTAAAGAAAGTAGAAGAGCGAAAAATAAATTAACGACTCTTTTAAAAAGGTTGTTTGATGGATTGGATTTCATGATTGATTGATATTTTGCACAAATTTAGTGCTGATTTTTTATACACATTAACTCATATAAAATTTTACTTAATGGTAATGATAGTTATAGAACTTAACTAAAAGTTAAAATAAATCACTTTTTAGTTCCGCATTAAACTATTCTAGCTTAATTTTGCATTGTTCTCATAAAGGGGTGCTTAAATAGGCTGAGATCATACCCAAAGAACCTAGAACAGGTAATGCTGTTTAGGGATTTATAACAAAGTCATTAAGAAGTTTTAACTACAATAGGTTTAAAAAAACAAAACACTATTACGTTGCAAACTCTTCTAAATGCCAAAACTAATTATTCAAAAAAAGTCACAGAATAATTGCCTCTTTTTATTCGTTTTATATTATTTAAAATGAAAAAAATTACAATTTTTTTATTCTTATTAGTAAGTATACTTACAAATGCACAATCCTTTAAATTTTCTGGAACTGTAATAGACGAAAACGAAAACCCTTTACCAGGAGCATCTGTTTACATTAAAGAAATTAAAAAAGGAACATCAACAAATTTTAAAGGAAACTTTAGTTTGCAACTTAAAAAAGGTACTTATACAGTAGAAGTTTCTTTTATTGGTTACAAAACTATTTCGCAAAGAGTTTTACTTTCTAAAAACGAAGAGTATTTTATAAAACTTAAAACAGGTTCTATGGTTTTAGACGAAGTTTTAGTTGCTGCCGTAAGAGCAAATACCGATGCTCCGGTAACATTTTCTAACTTATCTAAAAAAGAAATTGCAAAACGTAATCTAGGACAAGATATTCCTATTCTTTTAAACTATATGCCTTCTGTTGTTTCTTCATCAGATGCTGGTGCAGGGGTTGGTTACACATACATGAGCGTGCGTGGTTCTAATGGAGAAAGAATTAATGTAACCGTTAATGGTATACCTTATAACGATGCAGAAAGCCACGGTACTTTTTGGGTTAATTTAGGTGATTTTGCATCTTCAACTCAGAACTTACAATTGCAACGTGGTGTTGGTACTTCTACAAATGGTTCTGGTGCTTTTGGGGCAAGTTTAAATATTTTAACAGATGCTGCTCAAGAAGAAGCATACGGAGAAATATCAAACTCTTTTGGCTCTTTTAACACAAGAAAACATACTGTAAAATTTAGTACAGGTAAAATTAACGATCATATAGAAATTGCAGGTCGTTTGTCTAATATTTCTTCTGATGGATATATCGACAGAGCATCATCAGACCTAAAATCTTACTTCTTACAAGGAAGTTATATTGATGATAATACTTTAATAAAAGCAATTACTTTCGGAGGAAAAGAAAAAACCTACCAAGCTTGGTACGGTACGCCTAAAGTAAGATTAGAAAATGATGCTCAAGGTATCGAAGATTATATTACAGATAACTTTTTAAGTGATAGCGAAGCAGAAAATTTAAGAAATTCTGACAGAAGATACAATTATTACACTTATGATAATGAAGTAGATAATTACGAGCAAAACCATTATCAATTGCACTGGAATGAGCAATTAAACGATAATTGGTCTACAAATTTAGCATTAAACTACACAAAAGGTTCTGGTTACTTCGAACAATATAAAGTAGAAGAAGATGCAGCAGATTTTAATAATTTAATTGTTGATGGTTCAGATGTTATTGTAAGACGTTGGTTACAAAATGATTTTTATGTTGCTAACTTTAATGCTAATTACAAAAACGAATCTTTCAATGTAATTTCTGGTATTTCTTATTCAAATTATACCGGAGATCATTTCGGAGAAGTGATTTGGGGAGAAGATTTAGCACCAAACACAAAAATTAGAGATCAGTATTATTTTTCTGATGCTAAAAAAACCGACTTTTCTGTTTTTGCAAAAGCAAACTTTAAAATTTCAGAAGATCTTTCTGGTTACTTAGATTTACAAAGTCGTTTTGTTAACTACCAAACAAATGGTATTACTTCTGATTTAGAAAACATTGCAGTAGATGCAAATTTTGATTTCTTTAATCCTAAAGTAGGACTTACATATAAAGTAGATCCTAATAATAGTTTATATACTTCTTTTGCTGTAGCTAATAGAGAGCCAAATAGAAATGATTTTGAAGGAGGCGTAAACACACACGAAACTTTAAATGATTTAGAATTTGGTTGGAGATTAAAAAGTGAGTATGTAAAATTAAATACAAATGTGTACTATATGAATTATAAAAATCAGTTAGTATTAACTGGTGCTTTAGATGACGTTGGTGCACCTATTAGAGCTACTTCTGGAGACAGTTATAGATTAGGTTTAGAAATAGATGCAGATATTTATTTAAATGAATATTTCTCAATTAAACCAAATGCAGCTTTTAGTTCTAATAAGAATAAAAACTTTGTTGCCAAAATAGACGGTGCTTTACAAAATTTAGGAAATACAGACATTTCATTTTCTCCAGACGTAGTTGTTGGAAATATGTTTATCTACAAACCATTAGAAAACCTACAAATTTCTTTCTTATCTAAATATGTTGGCAAACAATATATGAGTAACTTAGGTAGCAAAGTTTCTAATAGTGATATTATAGACAGTTATTTTACTTCAGATTTAAACTTTGTGTACGAAGTAAAACCTAATAAAATTTTTAAATCAATTGTATTTACTGCTTTAATAAACAATATTTTTGATAGAGAATATGTAGACAGAGGTTACTATGGTACTTTTGATGACACTTGGTCAGATCCAAATAAAACAACTACTTTAGATTATGCCGGTTTTTACCCTCAAGCAACTAGAAACTTCTTAGTTGGTGTAACGCTAAAATTCTAAAAAATATACTTTTTTAATCAATTTTGGTTAATAAAATCATAAAACGAGCCTTTTTCTTTGAAAATCGCTCGTTTTTCTGTATATTGAAATTCTATGAAAAAACCTTTAAACTTCAATTTTTTTAGCATAAAAACTACGCTTTTCTACAGTGTTTTTACCAAGAAGTTTTACCCACAAGTTTTCTAGACATCTTATCCCTTTTCTTTTTTCTCTTTTAAAGAACAAATCTAATTAAAAGAGTAGCTCACTTCATTCAAAAAAATAAACTAAAAATTTATGAGACAACTTAAAATTGTAAAGCAAGTAACCAACAGAGACGCAAAATCTTTAGAAAAATATTTTCAAGAAATAAGTAAAATAGGTTTAATAACTGCAGACGAAGAAGTAGAATTGGCTCTAAAAATTAAAACAGGAGATTCAATTGCGTTAGATAAATTGGTAAAAGCTAATTTAAGGTTTGTAGTATCTGTAGCTAAGCAATATCAAGGGCAAGGTTTAAAACTATCAGACTTAATAAACGAAGGTAATTTAGGTTTAGTAAAAGCTGCAAAACGTTTTGATGAAACAAGAGGTTTTAAATTTATTTCTTATGCTGTTTGGTGGATTCGTCAATCTATAATGCAAGCTTTAGCAGAACAATCTAGAATTGTAAGATTACCATTAAATAAAATTGGTAGCATTAGTAAAATCAATAAAATTTACGCTAGACTAGAGCAAAATGAACAACGAATGCCTACAAATAAAGAAATTGCACAAAGTTTAGACATGACAGAAACAGAAGTAGAACAATCTATTAGAAATTCTGGTAAATCTTTATCTATGGATGCACCTTTTAAAGACGGAGAAGATTCTAATTTATACAATGTTTTACAGTCTGATGAATCTCCTAAACCAGATAAAGATTTAATGAACCAGTCTTTGAAAATAGAAATCGATCGAGCTTTAAACACTTTAACATCTAAAGAAGCTAAAGTTTTAAAAATGTATTACGGTATTGGTAATGAAGTTGCTACAAGTTTAACTGAAATTGGCGAAAAATTCGATTTAACTAGAGAAAGAGTAAGACAAGTAAAACAAAGAGCAATAAGACGATTGCAATCTAAATCTAAAAATCAAATGCTAAAAACATACTTAGGATAAAAAAAAATTACTTTTAAAATAAAAAATCTCAAAATTTACATTTTGAGATTTTTTATTTTTATGAATCTATTCTGCCAATAGCGCAACTAACAAATGACTTTGCTTTATGAGCTATGGTGTTTTTATCTCCTACTTCCGGATATCCTAATTTGGATAATTTTTCTTTTATCAAATCTAAATTTTCGTTTTCTGATGTTATGGTAACCGTAGAATTCTCTACTTCAACTTGCACATCTGTAACTTCATTTATACTTAATAAACCTTTTTTTATTGTAGCAGCACAACCACCACATTTTAAATTTTCTATTTTTATTTCTGAAATCATACTATCTAATTTTCTTTTTTCCATTGATTATATCCACCTAAAACATTAACGCACTTAAAACCTGCTTTACTTAATATTTTAATGGCTTTTTTACTTCTATTTCCGCTTCTACAATACACAAACACCTTTCGATTTTTATCTAACTTTCTTGAGGCATTATCATAAAAATTTGCATCAAAATAATCTACATAAATCGCAGTTTTTATAAAACCTTGTTTAATTTCTTTAGCTGTTCTAACATCTAATAATTGTATGCTATCTTCTTCTAAAATACGTTTTAATTCTAAAGTAGTTATATTACTTGTATCACTTTGAGGTTTACAAGTAATAAAAAACATAGATGCAACTAATAAACAAATAAAATGTTTCATTAAAACTATTTTAAAGTAGACGGACAAACGGCAGCAGTTGTGTCGATATCAGTTTTTCTTATTGCACCAAAACCACCTGCCACATCAATTACATTATGAAAACCTCTTGCTTTAAGTATCGAAGCAGCAATTACAGAACGATAACCACCTGCACAATGTATATAAAAATCTCCTTTTTTTGGAAATTGTGAAATATGATCATTTAAAAAATCTAAAGGTGTGCTTTCAGCAACATTTATATGTTCGCTAGAAAACTCACCCGGCTTTCTTACATCAAAAACAGGCATGTTTTCTTTTATTTTTTCTTCTAATACAGATGCAGAAACAGATTCTAAAGTATCAATTTCTTTTCCTGCTTGTTTCCAAGCATCAAAACTACCTTCTAAATAACCTAATACATTATCAAAACCAACTCTAGATAATCTTGTAATTGTATCTTCTTCTCTACCTTTTGCTGCTACTAATAAAATTGGTTGTGTAATATCTTTTATTAATGCACCAACCCAAGGTGCAAATCCGCCGTCTATTCCAATAAAAATAGATTGAGGAATAAATCCTTTTATAAACTCTGTTTGATGACGTACATCTAAAATAATAGCATCAGTTTCGTTTGCAACCAGTTCAAAATCTTTTACAGACAATGGTTTTGTAGATGTTTTTATAACATCATCTATAGATTTATAACCTTCTTTATTTAATTTAACATTTAAAGGAAAGTAAGCTGGTGGTGGTAATAAACCATCTGTAACTTCTTTTATAAACTCTTCTTTTGTCATGTTAGCTCTTAAAGCATAATTTGTTTCTTTTTGATTACCAATTGTACCTACTGTTTCTTTACTTAAATTTTTACCACAAGCAGAACCCGCACCATGTGCTGGGTAAACAATAACATCATCTGCTAACGGCATAATTTTAGTTCTTAAACTATCAAATAGAAAACCAGCTAAATCCTCTTCTGTAATATCTCCTTTTTGAGCTAAATCTGGTCTACCAACATCGCCTAAGAATAATGTATCTCCGCTAAAAAGAGCATGATTTTTACCATTCTCATCTTTTAACAAATAACAAGAACTTTCCATTGTATGACCAGGTGTGTGTAATACCGTTATAGAAATATCTCCAACTTTAAAAACTTGATTATCTTCTGCTATTATTGCATTAAAATTAGTTTTTGCCGTTGGACCATAAACAATATCTGCTCCTGTTTTTTCTGCAAGAGTTACGTGCCCACTAACAAAATCTGCATGAAAATGTGTTTCAAAAATGTACTTAATTTTTGAATTAGTTTTTGCTGCTCTATCAATATAATCTTGTACTTCTCTTAAAGGATCTATAATTGCTACTTCTCCTTTACTTTCAATATAATAAGCACCTTGTGCTAAACAACCTGTATAAATTTGTTCTATTATCATAATCTGTTCTTCATTTATTACACTTCAAAATAACATCAATAGTGAAAATTACTAAATGATATTTATCAGTTTTAAGTTAAAGCTTAATCGTAAGCTTGATGTATATATTTCGCGTATTTCTCTTGATGCGATCGGTCTCCGGTTTTATAGAATTTTACCGCTTGGTTTGCACGCATAAAGAAATGTTTTAAATCAATAATTTCTAAAATTCCACTTCTAAATAAATCGTCTCTTACAGGACCTTTAACACCTGCAAAATAGAATGTAATATTTCGTTTTTGACAATATTTAATTCGTTCTTTAAGCATTTCTACTCCTGTACTATCAACTCTATTAATACTTTCTGCATCTAATACAATCAATTTTAATGCAGAACCTTTTCTACACATCATTTCATCAAGTTTATCTCTAAAATAACTAGAGTTTGCATAAAATAATTGTGCATCAAATCTAAAAACTAGAATATCATCATCAATAACAACTTCATCAAATCTGTTTTTATTTCTGTAAAAATTAGAGTTTGGGACTTTACCTAATTCTGCTACATACGGTCTCGAGGTTCTAAAAATCAAAATGATTAGAGATAAACCTACACCAACAATAATACCATATTCAATTCCAAGTAATAATGTGGCCAAAAAGGTTGCTAACATTAACCAAAAATCGAGTTTATTTGCTTTCCATAAAAAACGCGCCTCTTTAAAATTTACCAAACCAAATACAGCAACAATAATAATAGCTGCTAAAACTGTTTTTGGTAAATGATAAAATAAAGGTGTTAAAAATAGCAACGTAATTACCACCATAATTACAGATATTAATGCTGCCATACCTGTTTTAGCGCCACTTTCTTGATTTATTGCAGATCTAGAAAAACTAGAAGTACTTGGGTATGCTTTAAATAAAGAACCAACCATATTACTAATACCTAATGCTATTAATTCTTGATTTGGTCTAATACTATATTCGTCTTGTTTAGCTTCTAAAGATTTACCAATAGAAATGGTTTCTAAATAACCAACCATTACTAAAGTTAAAGCAATAGGCATTAACTCTTTAATTTGATCAAAATCAAAAGTTGGTAGTTCAAACTTTGGTAATCCAGACGGAATGTCTTTTACAATAGAAACATCTTCAAAGCTTTTACCAAAGTATTTCATTGTGATAATACCAAGAATAACAACAATTAATGCATTCGGAATTTTCTTATTTATCTTACGAAAGAAAATAATTACAATTACAGAAAACAAACCTATAACAGTTGTATGGTAATTATAATTACTAATATTATAAATAATGTCTTCTAAAATTATCTGAATTTGATCGCTCTGAACAAAATCTACACCTAATAAATTTCTAAATTGATTAAAACCAATAATCAGTGCTACTGCAGATGTAAAGCCAGTAATAACAGGTTTTGACAGGAAATTCACAATAAAACCGAGACTAAATACTCCCATTATAAACTGAATAGCACCAACCATTAAAGCCAATAATATTGCAATAGAAATGTAACTTTCAGATCCTGCCAAAGCTAAGGTAGAAACACCTGTAGCAACAATTAAAGAATCCATTGCTACCGGACCAATAGCTACTTGTCTAGAAGAGCCAAAAATAGCATACATAATCTGTGGAACCAACGCACAGTATAAACCATAAATTGGTGGTAAACCTGCAATTAAAGCATATGCAATTCCTTGTGGAATTAAAATAATTCCTACAGTTATACCCGCTACTAAATCTCCTTTAAACAGCGAAGAATTGTAGTTTGGCAACCATTCTAAAATAGGTATTATCTTTTTTAAGTTCATTAAAACAATTCTCCTTGATTAGCTCCTTTTGTTCTTCCTAAATGCTTATATGCTAACTCTGTTACTTCTCTACCTCTTGGAGTTCTCATTATAAATCCTTGTTGTATAAGAAAAGGCTCATAAACTTCTTCTATTGTTTCTGTATTTTCAGAAACAGCAGTTGCAATTGTACTAATACCAACTGGTCCTCCTTTAAATTTATCGATTATTGTAGCCAAGATTTTGTTATCCATTTCATCCAAACCATGGGCATCAACATTTAATGCTTTTAAAGAATATTTAGCTATTTCAATAGTGATATTCCCTTCACCTTTTATCTCTGCAAAATCTCTAACCCTACGCAACAATGCATTTGCTATTCTTGGAGTTCCTCTGCTGCGACCAGCAATCTCGATCGCTGCTTCCATAGAAATAGGAACGCCTAAAATGTGCGCACTTCTTTGAATAATAGTGGTTAATAAATCCGTTTTATAATAATGTAATCTACTACTAATTCCGAAACGTGCACGCATTGGTGCAGTTAATAATCCAGATCGAGTGGTAGCACCAATTAAAGTAAAAGGTTCTAAGTGAATTTGAACTGTACGTGCATTTGGACCAGACTCAATCATTATATCTATTTTGTAATCTTCCATTGCAGAATACAAGTACTCTTCTACTATTGGACTTAAACGATGTATTTCATCAATAAATAAAACATCTCTTTCATCAAGATTTGTAAGTAATCCTGCTAAATCACCAGGTTTGTCTAAAACAGGTCCAGAAGTAACTTTAATTCCTACTTCTAATTCATTTGCTAGAATATGTGCGAGTGTCGTTTTTCCTAAACCAGGAGGACCATGGAATAAAGTATGATCTAAAGCTTCATTCCTTTTATTTGCTGCCTGAACAAAGACTTTTAAATTATCAATAGCTTGATCTTGACCCGTAAAATCATCAAAAGATAAAGGTCTTAACTTCTTTTCAACATCAAAGTCTTCATTAGAAAAGTTACTATTGTCAGGATTTAAGTTTTCATTCATAAAACAAAGATAATATTATTTAAAATACTAAAATGTAAGTTTTGTTACACAAAAAAACCTTTCCATTGCTGGAAAGGTTTTTTAAATTATATTTTATAATTATTAAGATGGTTCTTCACCGTCTAATAATGGTGTTGTTTGTAAAACAAAATCTTCACCATGTAAATAATCACTATCATCATCATTAGGATCTACACGCTTACTGTAATCATATGCCCATCTATGAACTTCTGGTAATTTACCAGGCCAGTTACCATGTACATGCTCTACCGGTGTTGTCCATTCTAAAGTGTTAGATTTCCATGGGTTTTGTGTTGCTTTTTCGCCTCTATACATAGAGATAAAGAAATTAGCAATAAAGAATATCTGAGCGATACCACCAACCAATGCAAAAATTGTAATAACAACATTGATATCTGCTAAATCATCAAACATTGGAAAATTTGTGTTTGTATAATATCTACGTGGTAAACCTGCTAAACCTATAAAGTGCATTGGCCAGAATACTCCGTAAGCACATATAATACTTAACCAAAAATGCCAATAACCTAAAGTCTTATTCATCATTCTACCATACATTTTTGGGAACCAATGATAAACACCAGCAAACATACCAAAGATTGCAGAAACACCCATTACTAGGTGGAAGTGAGCCACAACAAAGTAAGTATCGTGAATATTAATATCTAAAGCAGAATCTCCTAAAACCAATCCTGTTAAACCTCCTGTTACGAAAGTAGAAACTAAACCAATAGAAAATAACATAGCAGGATTTAATTGTAAGTTACCTTTCCATAACGTTGTTACGTAATTAAACGCCTTTACTGCAGAAGGAATTGCAATTAATAAGGTTGTAAATGTAAACACGGATCCTAAGAAAGGATTCATTCCAGAGATAAACATATGGTGACCCCAAACAATTGTTGATAAAAATGCAATTGCCATGATAGAACCAATCATTGCTCTATATCCAAAAATTGGCTTTCTTGCATTTGTAGAAATAATTTCTGATGTAATACCTAATGCAGGTAATAATACAATATATACCTCTGGGTGACCTAAGAACCAAAATAAGTGTTCAAATAATACTGGTGATCCTCCTTGGTAGTGTAATACTTCACCAGAAATAAAAATATCTGATAAGTAAAAAGATGTACCAAAACTTCTATCGAAAATCAATAATAAAGCAGCCGATAATAATACAGGGAAAGAAACTACACCAATTATTGCTGTAATAAAGAATGCCCACATAGTTAGTGGCAATCTTGTCATTTTCATTCCTTTAGTACGTAAATTAAGAACGGTAACTATATAATTTAATGATCCTATTAAAGAAGATGCAATAAATATAGCCATAGAAACCAACCATAAAGTCATACCCATACCAGAACCAGGAATGGCTTGTGGTAAAGCACTTAATGGTGGATAAATAGTCCAACCTGCTGCTGCTGGTCCAGCCTCAACAAATAAAGACATAACCATAATTATACTAGACAAGAAAAACAACCAATAAGAAACCATGTTTAGGAATCCTGAGGCCATATCTCTAGCTCCAATTTGTAATGGAATTAATAAGTTTGAAAAAGTACCACTTAATCCTGCTGTCAATACAAAGAATACCATAATAGTACCGTGTATTGTAACTAATGCTAAATACATATCAGGATCCATAATACCATCTGTTTGATGAGAACCTAAAAATGCTTCAACAATTGAAAAAGAAGTATCTGGCCATGCAAGTTGTAAACGGAATAACATAGACATTAAAACGGCTATAATACCCATAAACATACCAGTTACTAAAAACTGTTTAGAGATCATTTTATGATCTTGACTAAAAATATATTTTGTTACAAAAGTTTCTTTATGATGATGTTCTGACATAATCTTACTTGTTTGTAGTAATTTTATTATAATTTATTTAATAACTTCAGCTAATGTTGGTTGTTCTGATAACCACTTGTCGTATTCTTCTTGTTCTACAACAGTAATTTTCATTTGCATATTATAGTGAGATGCACCACAAATCTTATTACATAATAATAAATAATCAAACACATAAGGATCTTCTCCTTTAGCTTTTCTTATTTTATTAATACCAATAGACTTTTCTATAACTTCTGGCTGATCTCTCATCTCTAAAGTCGTGTACTTCGGTGTAAATCCAAATTCTGTAACCATACCAGGCACACAGTTCATTTGAGCTCTAAAGTGAGGCATATAAGCTGAGTGTAACACATCCTGAGAACGGAACTTAAAATGAATTTTTCTTCCTTTTGGTAAATACAATTCTGTAACTTGTTTATCGTCTGCAGAATTTTTATCAGACATATCAACACCCATTGTGTTAATACCTTTAATAAAGTTTACATTACCTAATCCTAAAGTGTTATCTGCACCAGCATAACGAGCATCCCATCTAAATTGTTGAGAATAAACTTCTATTACAATTGGATCTTCGGCGTCAGATAAATCCATTACGTTATTCCATTGCCATAAACCGTATCCTATTAACAGTACTAAAACGATGGCTGGAGTAACTGTCCAAATAAATTCTAACTTATGACTGTCTGCATAAAACTTAGCTTTTCTGTCTTTACTTCCTCTATACTTAAATGTGAAATAGAAAATTAAGAATTGCATTATAAATTGAACAATACCAATTAACCAAAAAGTAATATCGAATAAGTTGTCATCATGCTCACCTTCATAAGAAGCTGATTCTGGCAACATAATTACGTTCATAAAAATTAAACAGTAAATCATCATAGCATATAGAAAAGCCATGAAAGCAATTGCAAATTTACCTTGAGCAGCATTATCTTGATCATTGGCAATAGAACTTCTAAAATCCATGATTCTAGTAATTTGCCAAACACTTACACCAATTGCAACACCTATAAAAATATAAAATAGAGCTAGCATATTTATCTTGTCTTATTTATTTTAATTAAATTATTTATTAATGATGATCTCCTGAATCTTCTCCAGAATGTTCAATATTATAGTAATGGAAATGTTCACTTTCTGCTAAAAATGGATTTCCTTTTGGTACAGGATTCGCTTTAGCAAAAGAACTTAAAGTTGTATAAATTATTAAACCAATAAAGAATAATAAAGCACTAATTTCTGGTATTCCGAAGAACCATTGTGCACCAACAGTAGATGGCATCACCATAATAAATACATCAATATAGTGTCCTGCTAATATTACAACTCCACCAATAAAAACAAACCAAGGTTTACTTTTAAAATCACTATTAATTAATAATAATACTGGAAAAGCAAAGTTCATAACAACCATACCTAAAAATGGTAATTTATACTCTGTAAATCTTGCTACATAATATGTTGTTTCTTCTGGTATATCTGCATACCAAATTAACATAAACTGAGCAAACCATAAATATGTCCAGAATACAGAAAAACCAAACATAAACTTAGCTAAATCATGAATATGACTATCGTTAACACCTGGTAAAGCATTTTTAGATCTTAAGTATATCGTAAAGAATGCAATAACTGTTAAAGCACTTACTAATAATGTAGCTAATACATACCATGCAAATAATGTAGAGAACCAGTGAGGATCTAATCCCATAATCCAATCCCAAGACATCATAGTTTCTGTAATCATAAATACAAACAAGAAAATAACTGAAGCGTTATAGTTCTTCTTGTAAGTTTTGTTACCATCATTTGCAGTATCTTCTTTGATAGAATTTTTTCTGATGAAAAACCTATAAGTATTCCAAAGAATTAAATAAATTATACTTCTTACAAGGAAACCAGTTGAATTAATCCACCAAGATTTACCATCTACTATAGGGTCATAGTTTTCACTTGAAGGATCAAAAGTACCTTCCGCCATCCAAGGGAATAAATGATTTAAATGCATTACAGAGGCAATAATAACAATTGCCATTAAGATAGATACAGGTAATAAATTTCCTGTGATAGCTTCCATAACTCTTAAAATAACCACAGACCAACCAACTTGTGCTACTCTTTGAATTGCATAGAAAGTTAAAACTAATAAAGTTAAACCAAGAGAAAAGAACAATGCTACATAAAATGCAGACCATGGTCTATTTTGTAATTGATGTAAAACATGTTCTGCATGAGAATCATCGTCATGAGCACCATGACCACTCATTGTAGTGTCAACACTTCCTTCTCCGTGATGAACACCAGAAGCATTATTATCTACTTTTGAATTATCAGAAGTATGAGGAGCTTCAATAGATTCACCATGTGAACCTCCATGACCATCATTACTAGCTGCTTCAATTGCATGTTTAGCATCTTCTATAGTAGTTTGTGAACCACTGTAAAAACTGAATGCTATTCCAATAACACCTAAAACAATAAGTGCTAATGAGAATGTCTTTAATTTACCTGAGAATTGATACATATCTTTCGTATTCTATCTTTTTGTATTTTATTTTAACAAATCTGCACGTAAAACTTCTACGTATTGAACAATTTGCCAACGCTCTTTATAAGTCAATTGAGAAGAATGAGATCCCATCAAACCTTTACCGTGCATAAGTACATGATAAATGCTTCCTTCTGTAATATCTCTATCTTTATAATTTGGTACACCTGCAAATTTTTCTGAAGTTGCTAAGTAACCCTGACCGTCTCCTTTCTTACCATGACAAGAAACACAATAAATGGTATACATTGCTTTACCATTTTCTAAGTTCTCGTCATTTTTTTCTAATGGAGATTTAACATCAACCTTAGCTGTATCGTATCCTTCAATAGTATCAGGCACATCATATGCTGGTGCTCCGCCTCTTGGAATTGTACCTGCAACAGGTTTGCTGTTTACAACATTACCGTTAACACTTTCTTCGCCGTCTGCATTGTAAGGTATAGATTCATACATGTCTGGCATGTATTGAACTTGTCTATTCTTATTGTCGTTACAAGAAATAATACTTGTAAAAACCATTAAACCGATAATTAATTTTAAATTCTTCATTATCTATTTATTAGTGCTTATCTACTACATTAATTTCTACAGCTCCTGTTTTAGCCAATAAAGAAGTTAAAGCTTCCTCATTATTATGTACAGGTATTTCCATTAAAAAATGATCATCTGTAGTTCTTGGATCTGGATTTTCTGCTTCTTTAAATGGCCAAATTCTACTTCTCATATAAAAAGTAATTACCATTAAATGGGCAGCAAAAAAGACCGTTAATTCGAACATAATTGGTACAAAAGCTGGCATGTTCTCAAACCATGAAAAACTTGGTTTACCACCTATATCTTGAGGCCAATCTTGAATCATTATATAATTTGTTAACCAAATTGCAACTCCTAATCCAGTAATACCATAAAAGAAAGCTGTAATAGCTAACCTTGTTGGTGCTAATCCCATAGCTTTGTCTAGACCATGAACAGGAAATGGACAAAATACTTCTTCGATATGATGGTGTTCTGCTTTAACAGCTTTAACTGCATCAACTAAAACTTCATCATCCGTATAAAATGCATGAATAACTTTATTAGCTTCCATATTTATTCGTTTATATTGTTATCTAAGTTTTCCTTTTTAACAGCTGTATTGTTAACTACAATTGCTGGTTTAGTAGGAATACCTTGTTCGCTTCTCTTCTTGTAAAATTCACCTGAAGACTTTAATATCGTTTTTACTTCTGCTTGTGCTATTACAGGGAAAGTTCTCGCATATAATAAGAATAATACAAAGAAAAATCCAATTGTTCCGATAAAGATACCAACATCTACAAAAGTTGGTTCGAAACGCCACCAAGTAGAAGGTAAATGTCCTTTACTTAATACAATCGCAATAATATCAAAACGCTCGAACCACATACCAATATTAATAAATATTGAGATTACGAAAGTCCATATAAAGCTTCTTCTAATTTTCTTAAACCATAATAACTGAGGAGTTAAAATGTTAAAGAATAATAAAGAATAGAATGCCCAAGCATAAGGTCCTGTTGCAGCACCTACAGATAAATATGTATAGTTTTCATAAGGAGAACCTGTATACCATGCAATAAAAAATTCTGTTGCATAAGCTACAGCTACAATACCACCTGTTAAGATGATTACAATATTCATATACTCTACGTGCATACGAGTAATGTAATCTTCTAGATTAGTAACTTTTCTCATAATACCTAATAACGTTTGCACCATTGCGAATCCTGAAAAGATTGCTCCGGCAACGAAATAAGGAGGGAAAATTGTTGAGTGCCAACCTGGATTGATCGATGTAGCAAAATCCATTGATACAATAGTGTGTACAGATAATACCAAAGGCGTAGCTAAACCTGCAAGTACTAAAGAAACTTCTTCAAAACGTTGCCAATCTTTTGCTCTACCAGACCAACCAAAAGATAATAAAGCATATATTTTCTTCTGAAAAGGCTTAACAGCTCTGTCTCTTATCATTGCAAAATCTGGTAATAAACCTGTCCACCAGAAAACTAAGGATACAGATAAATATGTAGAAATTGCAAATACATCCCATAACAATGGTGAGTTAAAGTTTACCCACAAAGAACCAAACTGATTCGGGATTGGTAAAACCCAAAATGCATTCCATGGTCTACCCATGTGAATAATTGGAAACAATCCTGCTTGAAATACAGCAAAAATTGTCATTGCTTCTGCAGAACGGTTAATCGCCATTCTCCATTTTTGACGGAATAATAAAAGTACTGCAGAAATTAATGTTCCTGCGTGACCAATACCTACCCACCAAACGAAGTTAGTAATATCCCAAGCCCATCCAATGTTCTTGCTCAATCCCCAAACTCCAATTCCTGTTCCTACTGTGTAGAAAATACATCCAAATCCCCATAACATTGCTGCTAAAGAAATATAAAATGCTATATACCAATTCTTATTTGCTTTACCTTCGATAGGTTTTGCAATGTCTTCGGTAATATCGTGGTAACTTTTATCACCTAATACTAAAGGTTCCCTTATGGGTGCTTCGTAATGAGACATGTTTTTATATCTTAAAAATTAATTACGCTTCGTTTGTGTTTCTTACTTTAACTTGATAGATTACATTTGGCTTCGTTTGAAGGTAATCTAATACGTTATAAGCTCTTTTATCTTCTGCTAATGCAGCTACTTTATCTTCTTTGTTATTAACATCACCAAAAACCATTGCTCCTGTAGTACAGGCAGAAGAACAAGCCGTTTCAAATTCATCAACATTTACCTTACGACCTTCTTTTTTAGCTTTAAGAATTGTTGCTTGTGTCATTTGAATACACATAGAACATTTCTCCATAACTCCTCTAGAACGGACTACAACATCAGGATTTAAAACCATCTTACCATACTCGTTGTTCATATTGAAATCAAACTCGTTATTATTTGCATAATTAAACCAGTTAAATCTACGAACTCTATAAGGACAGTTGTTTGCACAATATCTTGTACCAACACATCTGTTATACGCCATTTGATTTTGACCTTGACGACCATGTGATGTCGCTGCTACTGGACATACAGTTTCACAAGGAGCGTGATTACAGTGCTGACACATCATTGGTTGAAAAGTAACTTCTGGATTTTCTGCTTCAGTTTCTAAAGCCTCATAAGTAGCTCCTCTACTTAATCCTAATTCTTTTGCTTCTTCTCTAGTTTCAACTTCAGAAGAATAATATCTATCAATACGCAACCAATGCATATCTCTACCAACTCTTACTTCATTTTTACCAACTACTGGTACATTATTTTCTGCATGACATGCTACGACACATGCCCCACAACCTGTACAAGAAGTTAAATCTATAGATAAATTAAAGTGATGACCAACTTCTCTGTTGTGTTCATCCCATAAATCTATTGTATTTGCTTCTACTTCTTTATGATCATAAGATACATAAGCTGGCTTGTTCCATCCATGATGATGATCTTTTGGATCTACATTCTTGTAATCTTTTAATGAAGTAACTTTTAAAATATCGTGACGTCCTGCAATTGTTTTCTGTACTTGAGTACATGCAAACTTATGAGTTCCAGATACTTTTTCTATAGAAACATTATATTGAATGTTATTACCTCCTTTGTATAAAGGATAAGCGTTAACACCAACTTTCATTTCGTCTTTTAAACCGAATGTTTTACCAAAACCTAAGGATAAACCTACAGAACCTTTTGCTTGTCCTGGTTGAATCATTACAGGAACTACAACTTCTTCACCGTTTACGGTTACTTTTGCGTAATCTCCATTAATTGCTCCGTTATCTTTAACAGGATTTTCAAAACCCAACACTTTAGCATCTGCTATAGACATTGTTAAGTAGTTATCCCAAGAAGCTCTTGTGATTGGATCAGGGAATTCTTGTAACCAAGGATTATTTGCTTGTTTACCGTCTCCTAAACCTGTTTTAGTATATAAGTTTAACTCCATTTCTGAAGCCTTTGTACTCTTTTTTAAGTTTGATGCAACTTCTGATATAGAAACTTCTGAGACAAATTCAGATACAGAACTAGCATCAACAGCTTTACTGAAATAACCATTATGTAAAGCTTTATTCCAAGACGAACCACCTAAAACATTATCAGACCAAAATGACTTTAAGAAATCATAGTAAGAAGTAGAACTACCAGACCATTTTAATAAAGTATCTTGTACCTGACGCGTGTTAAATAAAGGTTGAATTGTAGGTTGCATTAAACCGAAGTTTTCTTCAGAAAACTGAGTATCACCCCAAGACTCTAAGAAATGTGGTGCAGGCAATGCATATTCCATTGCATTTGTTGTAGCATTGTTTTCTACAGACAACGAAACCTTTAAATCGACTTTACTTAATGAGTTTGTAAACTCATTTGAATTTGGCAAAGTATAAGCAGGATCTACATTAACAACTAATAAACCACCAACTTTACCTGATTTCATATCAGAAACTAATGCTTCTACATCCTTAAAATTACCTTTACGGATATTTAAAGAGTTTTTAGCATCTAAAATCTCACTACTTAAATATTGATTGATTGCTAAAGAAATCAATTGAGCATTAACATCGTTAACACCTGTCATTACAACACCTTTAGAACCAGCCTTTTTTAATGTTTTTGCTAATTTCTTAATTTCAGCATCAATAGGAGTACTATTAGACGCTACTGAATTCCCTGTTAACTCTTTATAAAGATTTAACAATGAAAAAACAACATCAGAAGGTTTAGCTACCAAACGCTTATCTGCATTGGCACCACTTAAAGACATATTACTTTCTACCTGAACATGGTAAGACATTTTACCTGTTTCTGGTTTTCTACCATCAATGTAAGCTTTCTCAAATCCACCATGAAAATCTCCTAAGAAATCTGCACCAAAAGAAACTATTGTTTCAGCATTTTGAAGCTTATAATTTGGCAAAGCTCTTCTACCATACATTTTCTCAAAAGCATCTGCTGCTGCTGATTCTGAAACAGCATCATAAACAACATGCTTAGCGTTAGGATATGTAGTTAAGAACTCACTTATAACTTTATCTGTAGAAGGGCTAGCCATCGATCCTGTTAACAAAACAACTTGCTTACCTCCTTCTTTAAGACTATTTAATTTTTGACCTATTTCTTTATCTGCTTCAGCCCATGAAATAACTGCTTGAGCTTTTGTAGGTTCTTTCAAACGTAACTTCTCATCATATAAAGAAAGAACAGAAGCTTGTACTCTAGCACTAGTTGTTCCGTTTGCTTCTTTATTAGGCATTATTTGAATTGGTCTACCTTCACGAGTTTTTACTAAGATATTCGCAAAATCATAACCATCTGCCATAGAAGTAGCGTACCAATCTGCTACACCAGCAATAATATCATTTGGTTTAACAACATAAGGAATCGATTTAACAACCGGTCCTTCACAAGCTGCTAATGAAGCTGCCGCTGTAGTAAAGCCAACATACTTTAAGAAATCTCTACGAGAAGTAGAAGACGCCTCTAATGTTTCTTTATCTCCTAAAAAATCATCTGTAGGAATATTCTCTACAAATTCATTTTTACTCAGCGTTTCAACAACAGAACTATCTTTTAGTTCTTCAACACTTTTCCAGTATTTTTTGTTTGAAGCCATTTATACTTTTTTATTTAATGATTGAAAGATTATAAAATTGATCAACAACTTTTTTCCTCTTTTAATTTTGAATCTTTAATTCTTTGTTTAGTAATGACATTTACCACATTCTAAACCGCCTAACTGAGATATAGTTACTTTATCTACACCATATTTCTTAGCTAACTGATCATGAATTTTTTCGTAATACTCATTTCCTTTTAAATCTACATTCGTCTCTCTATGACAATCAATACACCATCCCATTGTTAATGGAGAATATTGATACATCTCATCCATTTCTTCTACAGGACCATGACATTTTTGACATTTAACACCAGCAACAGTTACGTGTTGAGCATGATTGTAATAAGCAAAATCTGGAAGATTATGAATTCTAATCCATTTTACCGGCTTTTCCTCTCCTGTATAAGCCAATTCATCTGGATCCCATCCTGCAGCTTTATAAACTTTAGCAATCTCTTGATCTAATTGCTCTTTACCATAAGTCTGACCG
This sequence comes from Polaribacter sp. BM10, assembly GCF_002005425.1. GTDB lineage: Bacteria > Bacteroidota > Bacteroidia > Flavobacteriales > Flavobacteriaceae > Polaribacter > Polaribacter marinaquae. Next base: position 1,924,794 of record NZ_CP019704.1, read on the forward strand.
TTCCACTGAATCTCAGTTCCTTCAGCAACTTCTGAAATACCTTTATGACAGTTCATACAAACATTAACAGAAGGAATCCCTGAATGCTTACTATGTTTTGCCGAAGAGTGACAATATTGGCAATCTATTTTGTTTTCACCTGCGTGAATCTTGTGCGAAAATGCAATTGGCTGAATTGGCTGATAACCTTGATCTACACCAACTTTAAACATTGTACCGAAAACAACGTAAGCACCAATCAATAAAACTAAAATAGTACCTAAAACTTTTAAGAAAGTATTTTCTTTAACACCAACCCAAAGCTCTTGTAAATCTCTTCTTAAATTAGACTCTACACCCGATTTCTTATTTCCTTTTAACTCACTAACCTGTTTTAACAAACTTGCGATCATTAAAAACGCCACAACAATTGCTGCCGCTAAGAAATAAATCAACCAATCTGGCGCGCCACTTTTTTCTAACACCTGAGTTGTAGCACCTCCTGGAGCAGGAGCTGCAGCATTTTTTATATCACCAACAGTTGTGTAATATAAAATATTATCAATATTTTCATCAGTTAATTGAGGAAATGCATTCATTGCAGTTGCACTATACTGCGCAGCTTCTGCAGCATCTGCATTAACTTTTTGAAATTCAGCATTGTTTTTAATCCAAGATTTTAACCAAGAATTCTCTCTACGCTCCTCTACACCACCTAAAGCTGGCCCAACTAATTTCTTATCCAACTTATGACAAGAAGCACATAAAGATTTAAATAATTTTCTACCTTCTTTCTGACGAGCCTCATCAACATCTTGCGAATAAGTTGATGCGCTAAAGGCAAAAAACAAAAGTAATGTAAGACTTTTTAGAAGTACAGAGTTTAGTCTACTATGCAATGTTACACTTTTCATATTTACAAACTATAATTTTAGTATTGTGTATAAATTCGTTCAAAAAACACATTTTGAACAGTTCAACAAAAGTACTACATATTGCTAAATTTTGAAAAGCTAATAGAATGTTAAATATCAATTTATAATAGTTCTAAATAAGGAAAAGACTCAATTTATTCTTTAGCAAGTCGTTATTTTTGCAGAAACATTTAAGATTATGAAAAACACACTGTTTTTAAAGATATTTTTGTTCTGTTTATTCACTAGTATTGGTACTTTAAACGCTCAAAACTCAACTAAAAAAGACAAAGAAGTAACTAATTTACTAGAAAAGAAAAGAAGTTATAATAAGTCTAATGGTTTTGGTTACAGCATTCAAATTTATTACGGAAATGAACGAACTGCTAGGTCTAAACAAGCACGTTTTAAAGTTCTTTACCCTAGAGTTTACACGAAGCTTGTATACAACAAGCCAGACTGGAAAGTGCAAGTTGGTAACTACAAAACAAAACTAGAAGCAGATAGAGCTAATTTGATATTTAAAAAGGAATTTTCTGGTACAATTGTAGTACCTATGAAAAAATAAATATCTAAAATATCAGAAAAAGAAAGCCGAAATTCAATGAAGAATTTCGGCTTTTATATTTGGTTAAAATCAGATTATTTTAACTTCTTTTTTACTGCTACTTCTTTGTAAGCTTCAATTACATCACCTTCTACAATATCATTGTAATTCTTAACCTGAAGACCACAATCGTAACCTTTAGCTACTTCTTTAACATCATCTTTAAAACGTTTTAAAGAAGTTAATGCTCCGTCATGCACAACAATTCCATCTCTAATAATTCTAATTTGAGAGTCTCTATAAATCTTACCAGACATAACCATACAACCTGCAATGTTACCTACTTTAGAAATCTTATAAACTTCTCTAATTTCGACGTTACCTGTAACTTCTTCTTTCATTTCAGGAGACAACATTCCTTCCATTGCATCTTTAAGATCATTAATAGCATCATAAATAATAGAGTATGTTCTAATATCTACTTCTTCTCTATCTGCTACCATTCTTGCGTTTCCTTGCGGACGCACATTAAATCCTACAATAATTGCATCTGAGGCTGTTGCTAATAAAACATCACTTTCTGTAATAGCACCAACACCTTTGTGTAAAATATTTACTTGTATCTCTTCTGTAGATAATTTCTGGAAAGAATCTGTTAAAGCTTCTACAGAACCATCAACATCACCTTTTAAGATAATATTTAATTCTTTAAAGTCTCCTAACGCAATTCTACGTCCGATTTCATCTAGCGTTAATGTTTTCTGAGTTCTTACTGATTGCTCACGTTGTAATTGAGATCTTTTAGATGCTATTTGTTTAGCTTCTCTTTCATCTTCAAATACGTTAAACTTATCACCCGCTTGTGGCGCACCGTCTAAACCTAAAATTGATACTGGAGTTGAAGGACCTGCTTCATTTAACTTTCTTCCTTTATCATCAAACATGGCTTTAACTTTACCACTGTTTTTACCTGCAAGAATATAATCTCCAATTTTTAAAGTACCAGCCTGCACTAAAATAGTTGTTACGTAACCTCTACCTTTATCTAACTGCGCTTCTACAACAGTACCAACTGCATTTTTATTAGGGTTTGCTTTCAATTCTAAAATCTCCGCTTCTAATAAAACCTTTTCTAACAACTCTTCAATACCTTGACCTGTTTTTGCTGATATATCTTGAGACTGAATACTTCCACCCCATTCTTCTATCAACAAATTCATTGCAGATAATTGTGTCTTTACATTATCTGGATTAGCGTTTGGCTTATCAATTTTGTTAATCGCAAATATAATTGGCACTCCTGCTGCTTGTGCATGAGAAATTGCCTCTTTTGTCTGTGGCATTACATCATCATCGGCTGCAGCAACAATAATTACTAAATCCGTTACTTGCGCCCCACGTGCACGCATTGCCGTAAAGGCTTCGTGACCAGGTGTGTCTAAGAAAGCTATTTTTTCATCACCAACATTAACAGAATAAGCACCTATATGCTGTGTAATTCCTCCACTTTCTCCGTCTACAATATTTGCTTTTCTAATATAATCTAATAAAGATGTTTTACCATGATCTACGTGCCCCATTACTGTAATAATTGGCGCACGATTAATTAAGTCTTCAGGCTTATCTACAACTTCTTCGATTGATTCTTCTACTTCTGCACCAATAAATTCTACTTTATAATTGAATTCTTCAGCAACAATAACAAGAGTCTCTGCATCTAAACGCTGATTCATTGTTACCATCATTCCTAACATCATACAAGATGAAATAATATTAGTAACAGGCACGTCCATCATAGTTGCAACTTCACTTACCGTAACAAATTCTGTTACTTTTAAAACTTTATTGTCTAATGCCTGTGCTTCTTGTTCTGCTTCAGACTGCTCTCTACGAGCATCTCTTTTATTTCTACGATATTTAGCTCCTTTACCTTTAGATGATTTCCCTTGAAGTTTTTCAAGAGTTTCTCTAACCTGCTTTTGGATATCTGCTTCTGTTGGTTCTTCTTTCTTAACAGCAGCTGGTCTATTGTTACCTCTACCTTTATTGAAAGAGCCTCTATTGTTTCCTGGACCTCTATTACCCGGACCTCTGTTTCCTTGAGTTCTGTTACCAGTATTACCACCAGCTTTGTTTACAATACGCTTACGCTTTTTTCTTGGATCTGAAGATGCGTCCTTTTTAGCTTCTGGTTTCTTCTTCTTAGGTTTTTCAAATTGCTTTAAATCAATTTTCTTACCTGTAAAGTTTGGTCCTTCTAACTTCTTATACTGAGTTTTAATAGCTTCAGCATTTTCTGGAGTTACTTCTTCAGTTTTTTCTGAAGTTTTTGTAGCATCCTTTTTACCTTCTGCTTTTTTAGCAACCTTAGAAGCTTCTTTTTCAACTAAAGAAATAGGCTTATCTACCTTTACCTCTTTAACGACTTTTTTATCTTCTGATGGTTTAGCAATAGGTTCAGTTTCCTTTTTTACTTCTTCTTTTGGCTTTTCAACTTCCGTTGGCTTTTCAACTTTTGGAGCTTCAGCTTTAGGTGCTTCTTCTTTAGCTTCTACTTCTTGTTTTTTTGCTGCAGGCTTACCAATATTATCAATATCAATTTTACCAACAGTTTTAAACTCTAGTTTTTCGGCTTTAGCTTTAAGAACTTCTTCTTTTTTAGCGTCTTCTGCTCTTTTTCTCTCTTGCTTAGCTTCTAGTTCTGCACGAATAGCTTCTTTCTCTTTACGCTTCTCTTCACCAACTTCCTTAGACGCAGCTTTTTTGCTAGCATCTGTTTGGAAACCATCTAGGAGCACTTGATAGATCTCACCAGAAATTTTAGTAGTTGGTCTTGATTCTATTTCATGACCTTTATCTGCTAAATATTCTACTGCTCTATCTAGAGAGATATTTAATTCTCTTAAAACTTTATTAAGCCTCGTTGTTTTGCCTTCAGACATATATTATTTTTTAGCCTTTAATTTTGTAAAAATATACTTTTTTACGATTACTCTTTCACTATTTCACAAACTAATCTTCAAATTCTTCTTTTAGAATTCTTTGAACGTCTAAAATAGTTTCTTCTTCTAAATCAGTTCTCTTAACTAATTCTTGTACACTTGTTTCTAATACGCTTCTTGCAGTATCTAAACCAATGTTTTTAAATTCTTTTATTACCCAAGCTTCGATTTCATCACTAAATTCTGTTAATTCTACGTCTTCCTCTTCAAGACCTTCTCTCTTAACATCTATTTCGTAACCTGTTAATTCACTCGCTAAACGAATATTAACACCACCTCGACCAATTGCTTTAGATACCTCTTCTGGCTTTAAAAGTACGTTTACACGACCTTTTTTACCATTTTTCTCTTCTTCGTACATTTCAATTTCCATTGAAGTCACTTTTGCAGGACTTAATGCTCTAGAGATAAATAATTGTTCGTTTTTAGTGTAATTGATTACATCAATGTTTTCATTACCTAACTCACGAACTATACCATGTATTCTAGAACCTTTAACACCAACACAAGCTCCAACAGGATCGATTCTATCATCATAAGAATCTACTGCTACCTTTGCTTTTTCTCCTGGTATTCTTGCTACACCTTCAACAGTAATTAAACCATCAAATACTTCTGGAATTTCTTGTTCAAATAATTTTGTTAAAAAAGCCGGAGAAGTTCTAGATAGAATTATTGCAGGTTTATTACCTCTTAATTCTACTGCTTTAATTACTCCTCTTACAGAATCTCCTTTTCTAAAGAAATCTGAACGTATTTGTTCGCTTTTTGGTAATACAATCTCGTTACCTTCATCATCTAACAAAATAATTGCATTGTGTCTAATATGATGCACTTCTGCACTATATAAATCGCCTTCTAAATCTTTGAACTGTTTAAAGATATTAGTGCTATCGTGTTCATAGATTTTAGAAATTAGGTTTTGGCGTAATGCTAAAATTGCTCTTCTACCTAAATCTACCAACTTAACTTCTTCAGATACATCTTCTCCGATCTCAAAATCTGGCTCGATTAATCTTGCTTCTGCTAATTCTATTTCTTCGTTATCATCTTCAGAAAAACCATCTGCAACCACCACTCTATTTCTCCAAATCTCTAAATCTCCTTTATCTGGATTGATAATAATATCAAAATTATCATCAGACCCAAACTTTCGTTTTAAAGTAGCTCTAAACACTTCTTCTAAAATAGACATAAGTGTTACTCTGTCTATACTTTTATTATCTTTAAATTCTGAAAACGAATCAATTAATGCTATATTCTCCATTACATCTTTTGCTTAAAATACAATTTTCACTTTTGCTTCTTTAATCTCCTTATACTCTAATGTTACTGTTTTTTGTACCGTAACTTTTCCTTTACCAATTGGTTTTGGTTCTCTTGCCTTCCATTGTAAGACAATGTTGTCTTCTGTTGCATCTGTTAAAGTTCCTTCAAACTCTTCTTCTGCTGTTTTTACCTTAAGAATTCTATTAATATTTTTAAGATATTGCCTTTTCACCTTTAGTGGATGAGCAATATCGGGCGTGGTTACTTCTAAAGAGAAATCTTCTTCTTCTCTATCTAAATTACCATCTATATTTTTACTAATTCTTATACATTCGCTTAATGGAACACCTTGATCACCATCAACTACAACTTGTATCTTGTTGTTTGCAGAAATAGATAAATCTATTAAATACAACGAGTCATTACTTGCCAACGCCTCTTCTACTAAGTCTTTTATTTTTTCTTGCTCCATCTTAAACCTTAAAATAAAGTATAAAAAGAGGGGACTTTTGAGTCCCCTTCCTTCTTCATTTACTATAAATTTCGGTGCAAATATACGAATAGTTTACGATTTACCAAACCAAGTCGAATTCAAAATTTTTTCGTAACTTTAGATACACGCTCTTTTCTAATTTTAAATTCTATATCATGAAAAAAATTTTAGTCCCAATAGATTTTTCAAAACCGTCTGAATATGCAGCTAAAATGGCCGCTAAAATTGCTAAAAAAACGAGTGCTTCAATTTTTTTAATTCACCTCATAGAATTACCTACAGGTGTTATAGACATGGGGTCTGGTAGTAAATTTAGCATTCCAGAAAGCATGTTATATCTTCGAAAAACAAAAGAAAAAATAATAGCTTTTAAAAACACTTTTTTTACTGACGAAATGAATGTAGAATACTTTATTAAATTAAGTAATCCTTTTGATGGTATTAAAAAATATGCAGAAAAAATTAACGCAGATTTAATTATAATGGGATCTAAAGGTCATTCTGAATTTGAAGAAATAATGATTGGCTCAAATACAGAAAAAGTTGTTAGAAGCTCTAAAACCCCTGTAATTGTTGTTAAAAAAGATGATGCGAAAATTAAACTAAAAAACTTAGTTTTTGCTTCGAATTTTAAAGAAGAAAACAAAGAGGTTTTTAGTAAATTCCTCAATTTTGCAAATGCTTTTAATAGTAAAATTCATCTTTTAAAAATTAACACACCTTCTCAATTTGAAAGCACATTTAATGCAAAAGAGAAAGTAAAAACTTTTATAAAAGATCACAATCTACCTAAACACACAATAAACATATACAACGATGTTTCTGTAGAAAAAGGAATTCTTAATTATGCAAAAGAGAAAAAAGCAGACTTAATAGCTTTAAGCACTCACGGTAGAAGTGGTATATCTCACCTTTTTACAGGAAGCGTTACCAAAAACTTATCTAAAAAAGCTTTAAAACCGATGTTTACAGTTAAAGTCTAAAACAAAAAAGCTACTAATACCTTATGAATTAGTAGCTTTTTTTATCTAAATTAATGTTTTATAATATGTAATCTGTACTAATAAAATTAGAAGTTTTCTGATCTAAAATTTTTTGTAAAATAGCCTTATTATAATCCGTATCTTTTGCTGCTACAAAAGTTCTTATAGAAAAAGAACGCAAAGCATCATGAACACTTAAAGTACCAACAGCAGAATCTTTTCTACCTGTAAAAGGATACACATCTGGCCCTCTTTGCGCTGCACTATTTAAGTTAACCCTACAAACCAAATTTACCAACGTATCAATTAAAGGCGCTAAAGTTTTAACATTGCTACCAAATACACTTACTTGTTGTCCGTAGTTAGAAGCAGCCATATCATCTATAGGCTCTTGCACATCTTTAAAAGAAACTATAGGTATAACCGGCCCAAACTGTTCTTCTTCAAAAACTCTAGAATCTTTAGAAACCGGGTATAAAACTGCAGGAAAAATGTAATTTTCTGATGTTTTCCCTCCGTTATCATTCAATACTTTTGCTCCTTTATCAGTAGCATCATCAATTAATTCTTGAATGTAAGCAGGTTTTCCTGGTTCTGGCAACGGAGTTAATTTAACACCTTCTTCCCAAGGATTACCAAACTTTAAAGCATCTACACGTTCTGCAAACCTTTTATTAAACTCTTCAACAATATCCTCATGAACATATAATACTTTTAAAGCAGTACATCTTTGCCCATTAAAAGAAGTTGAACCTGCCAAACATTCGTTAATCGCCAAATCTAAATCTGCTTCTGGCAAAACAATTCCAGGATTTTTAGCTTCTAAACCTAAAATTAAACGCAATCTATTTTTCTGCGGATGATTTGCTTGAATAGCATTTGCAGACTTACTATTACCAATTAAAGCTAAAACATCTACTAAACCAGTTTTCATTATTGGAGTAACTAACGTTCTACCTCTACCGTAAATTATATTTACTACACCAGCAGGAAAACTTGTTTGAAAAGCCTCTAACAAAGGAGTTAACAACAACACACCATGTTTTGCTGGCTTAAAAACAGTTGTATTTCCCATAATTAAAGCAGGAATTAACAACGCAAAAGTTTCATTTAAAGGATAATTGTAAGGCCCTAAACAAAGAACAACCCCTAATGGACCACGTCTAATATGCGCATGTACTCCGCTATTTTTTTCAAACTTAGCAGAATCTCTATCCATTTGTTTATAATCTTCTATGGTATCGTAGATATACTCTATTGTCCTATCAAACTCTTTTTCAGAATCTGGTAAAGATTTTCCAATCTCCCACATTAAAAGCTTAACAATCTCTTCTCTTTTTGTTTTCATTTGTGCTACAAATTTCTCCATAGCAGCAATTCTACCTTCTACCTTCATTGTTGGCCACAAACCTTGCCCTCTTGCATAGGCATTTGACGCAGCATTTAAGGCTTCTAATGCTTCATTTTCAGATAAATTTGGCACAGAACCCAACAAAGTTGGTTTGTACTCTTCTGTTGATGAAATAGTAGAAAAAACATCAGCTTTATCGCCATTCCACTTTTTTAATTCTCCGTTAATTAAATAAGTATCTTGACTTAAAGTCTCATTAATTTTATATTCGTTTGGTATTTCTTTAAACGTATAGTTCATACATGTAATTTTATAAATTATCTCTAATTAAGGGCTCTAAAAAAATTACTTTAATTAGAGTTCAAAATTAACTAAAATAAGTGTAAAACAGTTCTTTTTAGAACGAAAAGCCAAAATGTATTTCACTCTTAAGTTGTTTCTTTTAAACTAAAAACTGAAACAAATCTGGTTTATCATTTAAGTAGTCTCCAAAAAAGCTTTTATCTTTCATTCTTTGAATTAAAGGTTCTAAATCTAAAGATGATTTCAGTTCTAAACCAACTACAGCGGCACCATTTTCTCTGTTTGTTTTTTTTGTATATTCAAAATGTGTAATATCATCATTAGGACCAAGAATTTCGGCAACAAACTCTTTTAACGCACCTGCTCTTTGCGGAAATTTCACAATAAAATAATGCTTTAATTTAGCATGTAACAATGCTCTTTCTTTTATTTCTGCTGTTCTTGTGATATCATTATTACTTCCACTAACTACACAAACAACATTTTTACCTTTAATTTCATCAGCATAAAAATCTAACGCAGCAATACTTAAAGCACCAGCAGGTTCTACAACAATAGCATCTTTATTATACAAATCTAAAATTGTTTGACAAATTTTACCTTCTGGTACAGTAATCACTTTAGATAAATTTCTATTACAAATATCAAAGTTTAAATCTCCAACTTTTTTTACTGCAGCACCATCTACAAAAGCATCAATTTTATCTAAAAAAGTATTTTTATTATTTCTTATAGAAGTTAACATTGATGGCGCTCCTTCTGGCTCTACACCTATTATTTTAGTGTTTGGTGATAGATATTTAAATACGGATGACAATCCTGCAGACAAACCTCCACCACCAATAGGGACAAAAACATAATCTATTTTTTCTTTTGCTTGATTTAAAATTTCTAAACCAACTGTTGCCTGTCCCTCAATAACTTTTTGATCATTAAAAGGATGAATAAATGTTTTGTTTTTAGCATCACATTCTAATTTTGCTGCATTAAAAGCATCATCAAAAGTATCACCTTCAATAACAATATCAATATAATCTTCGCCAAACATTTTAACCTGATTAATTTTTTGTTTTGGTGTTGGCGACGGCATAAAAATAGTACCTTTTACCTGTAATAATTTACAAGATAAGGCTACACCTTGCGCATGGTTACCAGCACTTGCACATACAATTCCGTTTTTTTTCTCTTTAATATCTAAAGAAGACATTTTGTTATAAGCACCTCTAATTTTATAAGAACGTACTACTTGTAAATCTTCTCTTTTAAATAATATATTAGCATTTAACTCTTTAGAGAGATTGTGATTTTTACTTAAAGGAGTTTCAAAAGCAACACCTTGTAAATTACTTGCTGCTTTTTCTATATTCACTAAACTCGGATAATAAATATCTTTATGTTGCATGATTTTTATGTAAAATTAAAAACCTGTCAGGTATTAAATCCTGACAGGTTTTATAAAAATTTAAAACATACGTTTTAGGCAGTTTTTACTACTTTCATTGCTGTCATAGAAGCTCTTAGTTGCTCTCCTACAATTTCTACAGGATGATTTCTAATAATCTTATTTATTTTAATAAGCTCTATATTATCTACACCATTTTCTGAACTAAAAGATTTACCAATAACGTTTGTTGAAACCTTTTTCATGAAATCTGTTAATAAAGGTTTACACGCATGATCAAACAAATAACATCCATATTCTGCGGTATCAGAAATTACACGATTCATTTCTGCCAATTTCATTCTTGCAATTGTATTTGCAATTAATGGCGTTTCATGTAAAGACTCATAATATGCTGAAGCATCAATAATTCCTGACTCTGTCATCGCTTCAAAAGCTAATTCTACACCAGATCTTACAAAAGCAACTAATAACGTTCCGTGATCGAAATACTCTTGTTCTGAAATTTCATCAGAAGTAATTACTTGTTTTTCAAAAGCAGTTTCTCCTGTTGCAGCTCTCCAAGTTAAAAGATTCTTGTCATCATTTGCCCAATCTTCCATCATAGTTTTAGAAAAATGACCCGTCATAATATCATCCATGTGCTTTTGGAATAATGGACGCATTATATCTTTCAATTCTTCAGAAAGTCTAAATGCTTCTACTTTTGCAGGATTAGACAATCTATCCATCATATTTGTAATTCCACCATGCTTTAAGGCCTCTGTTACAGTTTCCCAACCATACTGAATTAATTTACCTGCATAACCAGGTTCAATTCCTTCTGCCACCATTTTATCAAAAGATAAAATTGCTCCTGTTTGTAACAAACCACATAAAATAGTTTGTTCTCCCATTAAATCAGATTTTACTTCTGCAACAAAAGAAGACTCTAAAACACCTGCTTTATGACCACCTGTTGCAACTGCATAGGCTTTTGCTTGTGCCCAACCTTTTCCCTCTGGATCATTCTCTGGATGCACTGCTATTAAGGTTGGCACTCCAAATCCTCTTTTATACTCTTCTCTAACTTCAGATCCTGGAGATTTTGGCGCCACCATAATTACTGTTAAATCTTCACGAACTTGCATCCCTTCTTCAACAATATTAAAACCGTGAGAATACGATAAAGTTGCACCTTTTTTCATTAAAGGCATTACTGCATTTACAACATTTGTATGTTGTTTATCTGGTGTTAAATTAATTACCACATCTGCTGTTGGTAACATTTCTTCATAACTACCAACTTCAAAATTATTTGAAGTTGCATTGATATAAGACTGTCTTTTTTGATCTATTGCAGCCTGTCTTAAAGTATAAGAAATGTCTAAGCCAGATTCTCTCATATTTAAACCTTGATTTAAACCTTGTGCTCCACAACCTACAATAACAATTTTCTTCCCTTTCAACGCTTCTACTCCGTCTTCAAATTCAGAAGCTTCCATAAAACGGCATTTTCCTAATTGCTCTAATTTCTCTCTTAATGTTAATGTGTTAAAATAATTTGACATTTTTATTTATTTAGTTGTTGTATGTTTCTAATAGTTCAGAAATTTTCATTTCTTCTTTGGTTACCGCAATTAAGCCAGATCTAGTGTATTGCATAATACCAAATTCACTTAACTGATTGTATAATGCTACTATTTCTTCTTTTTTACCTGATTTTTCTAGAATAAAAAAATCTTTGTTTACCGTTACAATTCTTGCATTACTTTCTTTTATAATATTCTGAATTTGACGCTCTTCAAAAAGAAGCTCAGACTTAATCTTAAACAACCCAGATATTTGATAAATAATATCGTCTAAGCTGTGATAGTATGCCTTAATTACTTCTACTTGTTTTTCTATTTGACCTAGTATTTTCTTAATATTAATTTCATCCATATTTACAACGATTGTAAATTTAGATACACCTTCTATTTCTGATGGAGAAGTATTTAAACTCTCTATATTAATATGTCTTCTTTGAAAAATTGCTGATATCCTATTTAACAAACCAATATTGTTTTCGGTGTAAATAGATACTGTATATAATTGTTTTTCTGTACTCATCTTATTCTAATCTTATATCCGAAACACTAGCTCCTGTTGGTATCATTGGAAACACATTATCTTCTTTCTCTACACATACCTCTAAAAAATAAGCTTCTTTACTCGCCATCATTTCTGCAACTGCATCTGCTAATTCTTCTCTTTTTGTTACTTTTTTAGCTTTAATGTAGTACCCTTCTGCAATCGCTACAAAATTTGGATTCACCATTTCTGTAGAAGCATAACGTTTATCAAAAAAAAGCTGTTGCCATTGACGAACCATTCCTAAAAAATCGTTGTTTAGAACAACTACTTTTACTGCTGCTTTTTGCTGAAAAATTGTACCTAATTCTTGAATTGTCATTTGGTAACCACCATCACCAGAAATAGAAACAACCTCTCTCTCTGGAGCAGCCATTTTTGCACCTATTGCTGCTGGCAAACCAAAACCCATCGTTCCTAATCCGCCAGAAGTAATATTACTTTTGGTAACATTAAAATCTGCATATCTACAAGCAATCATTTGATGTTGTCCAACATCAGAAACTATAGCTGCTTCACCTTTACTCTGAATATTGATTTCTTTTAAAACCTCGCCCATTGTAATACCTTCTTTCGTAGGATATAGGTCATTTTTTATTACTTTTTCATACTCAACTTCGTACAAATCTTTAAACTCTTGAAGCCAATCTGTATGTTTTGCTTCATTTAACAATGGCAATAACAAGTCTAAACTAGCCTTTGCATCACCTAAAACTGCAACATCTGTTTTAACATTTTTATCTACCTCGGCAGGATCAATTTCAAAATGAATAACTTTGGCTTGTTTGGCGTATGTAGACAAGCTACCAGTAACACGATCATCAAAACGCATACCTATAGCTATTAACACATCGCATTCGTTAGTTAATTTATTTGGCGCATAATTACCATGCATACCAACCATACCTACATTTAATGGATGTGAGGTTGGAATTGCAGAAGCCCCTAAAATTGTCCAAGCAGCAGGTATATCTGCTTTTTCTATAACTGCCTTTAGTTGCGATTCAGCTTCACTTAAAACAACACCTTGCCCCCAAACAATTAATGGTTTTTTGGCATTATTAATAATTTCTGCTGCAGCTTTTAAAGAAGACGCATCTGTTTTAGGAATTGGATTATAACTTCTTACTTTCGTACATTTCTCATAGAAAAAATCAAGTTCATCCATTTGAGCATCCTTAGTAATGTCAATTAAAACAGGCCCTGGTCTTCCGCTTTTTGCTATATAAAAAGCTTTTGCAATTGCCGCAGGAATATCTGAAGCTTTTGTTACTTGACAATTCCATTTTGTTACCGGAGTGGAAATACCGACAATATCTGTTTCTTGAAAAGCGTCTGAACCTAATAAATGAGAAAAAACTTGCCCAGTTATACACACCATTGGTGTAGAATCTATTTGCGCATCTGCAATACCAGTAATTAAATTTGTTGCTCCTGGCCCAGAAGTAGCTATTGCGACACCAACTTTTCCTGAAATTCTAGCATATCCTTGCGCCGAATGCGTTGCACCTTGTTCGTGACGAGTTAATACATGATGAATTTTATCTTGATATTTATACAACTCATCATAAACCGGCATTATTGCACCACCAGGATATCCATAAATAATGTCTACCCCTTCCTCTATTAGAGATCTAACAATTGCCTCGCTACCAGAAATTCTTTCTGTAGCTTTAGCCGTATTATTTTTATTTTTTATGGTTTTTGTTTCCATATTTTTTATTTTTAGATTAGAGAAAATAGATTAAAGATACCTTCACTCTTGTTCTCACCTCTTATTCTTTATGTCTTTTAAAATCTACAAATCAGTAACACATCCTTTAGAAGCAGATGCCACCGTTTTTGCATATTTATATAAAATTCCTTTTTTGTGTTTTAATGCTGGCGCAACCCAATTTGATTTTCTAGCTGCTAATTCTTCATCAGAAATTAAAACATTTATCGAATTGTCTTCTGCACTAATTCTAATTTTATCGCCTGTTTTCAGGAGTCCGATTGCTCCCCCAGATTGAGCTTCTGGTGTAATATGTCCGACCACAAAACCATGAGTTCCTCCAGAAAAACGTCCATCTGTAATTAAAGCTACAGATTTACCAAGACCAGCACCCATAATTAAAGAAGTTGGCTTTAACATTTCTGGCATTCCTGGTCCTCCTTTAGGTCCAACATACCTAATGACGACTACATCTCCTTTTTCAACTTCTCCGTTAGAAATTCCTGCATTTGCTGCCTGTTCACCATCATAAACCACTGCTTTTCCTTCAAACAGCAAACCTTCGTTACCAGAAATTTTTGCTACAGCACCTTCTGTTGCTAAGTTTCCGTATATAATTTGAATATTTCCAGAAGACTTTAAAGCCTTGTCTCTCGGAAAAATTACATCTTGATCTTCAAATTCCATTGCCTCTACATCTGCTAAATTTTCAGCCAAAGTTTTACCAGTTACTGTTAAACAATCTCCATGTAAAAAACCTTCTTGCAATAAATATTTCATAATTGCAGGCGTACCTCCAACCCCATGAACATCTTCCATTAAGTACTTACCAGATGGTTTTAAATCTGCAATTAACGGAGTTCTATCACTAACTCTTTGAAAATCTTCTAAAGTAAAATCTATTTCTGCGGCATGCGCAATAGCTAAAAAGTGCAATACTGCATTTGTAGAACCACCTAAAGCATTTACTAAAGCCACTGCGTTTTCTAATGACTTTTTAGTTATAATATCTAGAGGTTTTAAATCTAACTCTAAGAGGTTTTTAATTGCTCTTGCTGTTCTTTCTGCTTCTGATAATTTATTTGGATTTTCTGCAGGAATTGAAGAATTATAAGGCAAAGCAAAACCCATACACTCTATAGCAGACGCCATTGTATTGGCCGTATACATTCCGCCACAAGCACCAGCTCCAGGAATTGCTCTTTTTATAATTTCTTTATATTCCTCTTCCTCTATTTCTCCAGCTACTTTTTGCCCTAAAGCCTCAAATGCAGAAACAATATTTAATTTTCTTCCTTTATAATTTCCTGATGCAATAGAACCACCATACATCATTATTGCTGGTCTATTTAAACGCAACATAGCAATTATAGAACCTGGCATATTTTTATCGCAACCAACAATTGCAACAACAGCATCGTAACTTTGAGCATTCATTACAGTCTCTATAGAATCTGCAATAATATCTCTAGACACTAAAGAATAGTTCATACCAGAAGTTCCCATAGAAATACCATCAGAAACACCAATGGTATTAAAACCTAACCCTACCATATCTGCAATATTACATTCAACTTTAACTTCGTCTTTTAAACGATTTAAATGCATATTACAAGGATTACCATCATAACCAGTACTTGCAATACCTACTTGGGCTTTGCTCATATCTTCATCTGTTAAGCCTACTGCATATAACATTGCTTGAGATGCTGGTTGAGATTCGTCTTGCGTTAACCTTTTGCTATGTTTATTTAATTCCATTTATTGTTTTGTTCAATTTATTGACTAAATTACTATGTTTCTCTATTTACATTACATAAAATGCAATGATACCGTTTACATTCAGGGATTATAATTAATATTTAAAATACTGAAAACAAGTATTTTAACTGTTTATTATTATGACATTCAACTTTTGAAAAAATCATAAAAAAACCTTCCATTTAAAGTGGAAGGTTTTTTATAAAAATATAAATACAACTTCCTCATCAAACCGTAATAATTACGATGACGCTTGTAATTGAAATAATATTTAAAAATGATTTCATCATATATTTTTTTATCAGAATTCTAGGGATTAAATAATAGTACTTTGCCCCATGTGAATATTCTTAAAATTAAGGTTACTATCTTCTTGATTAGAAATGTAATCTGCTATAAAATCTCCTACTTTAGATGTTGATGCTGGATATTTATTTTTACCTTTAATATCCTCTGTAGTAATACCTAATAATAACGATTTTTCTACAGCTCTTTCGATTGCATCTGCTTCTTCATGCAAACCTAAATGCTCTAACATCATAGCTGCAGATAAAATTGACGCTAAGGGGTTTGCTATATCTTTTCCTTTTGCTTGTGGAAAAGATCCGTGAATTGGCTCGAATAAAGCGTTTCTTTTTCCTAAGGATGATGACGCTAATAAGCCGATAGAACCACCAATTACACTTGCTTCATCAGAAATAATATCGCCAAATAAATTTTCTGTAAGAATTACATCAAATTGTTTAGGGTTTAAAATTAACTGCATTGCAGCATTGTCTACAAACAAAAACTCTAACTTAACGTCTTTATATTGTTTTGCAATTTCGGTAACTGTTTTTCTCCATAAACGAGAAGTTTCTAAAACGTTTGCTTTATCTACCAAAGTCACTTTTTTTCTTCTAGTTTGCGCAGCTTTAAAAGCTAAATGAGAAATTCTAGAAATTTCTTCAACATCATAAGAACAACCATCGAAAGCAGATTTACCATCTTCGCTTACTTCTTTTTTTCCGAAGTAAATTCCGCCCGTTAATTCTCTAAAAATTGCAATATCTGTACCTTTTATAATTTCTCTTTTTAAAGGAGAGTTTTTAATTAAACTATCATAAGCCTTTACAGGTCTAACATTACAAAACAAACCTAATGTTTGTCTTAACTTTAATAAACCTTGTTCTGGTCTTACTTTTGCAGATGGATCGTTATCATACTTTGGATCGCCAATAGCGCCAAACAAAATTGCATCTGCGTTTTTACATGTTTTTATAGTTTCATCTGGCAAAGGATTACCTGTTGCATCAATAGCACATGCGCCCATTTGCGCTTCTTCGTACAAAAATATATGATCATACACTTCTGCAATAGCATCTAATGCTTTTTTTGCTTGATTGGTAACCTCTGGACCAATACCATCTCCCGGAATTACTGCTATTGTATATTTCATACCTTTATTATTAAATTGTTATGCCATTGCTATTTTAGAAGTCTTATTTACTTCTTTCATTATATTATGAATGTCTTGATCTTTTACTTCTTTTTGCTTGTCTGCTGTTTCAAGAAAAGAGCTATACGCTTGATCTAGTTGAACTTTCGTTAATTCGTAACCAATCTTTTTTGCTCTATAAGCCAATGCTGCTCTACCGCTTCTTGCTGTTAAAACAATTGCACTTTCTGTTACACCTACATCTTCAGGATCCATAATTTCATAGGTCTCTCTGTTTTTAATTACACCATCTTGATGTATCCCAGAACTATGTGCAAATGCATTTGCACCCACTATTGCTTTGTTTGGTTGTACAGGCATACCCATACTTTCTCTTACCATTATAGATGTATCGTATAATAATTTAGAGTTAACAGTTGTTTCTAAATTTAGGTAAGGATGTTGTTTTAAAACCATAACAACTTCTTCTAAAGCTGTATTTCCTGCTCTTTCTCCAATACCATTAATTGTACATTCTATTTGTCTTGCTCCGTTTATAACACCAGCAATAGAGTTTGCAGTAGCCATACCTAAATCGTTATGACAATGACAAGATAAAATTACATTTTCTATACCTTTTACATTTTCTCTTAAATACTTAATTTTTGCACCATATTCTTCTGGTAAACAATACCCTGTAGTATCTGGAATATTTAACACTGTTGCACCTGCTTTAATTACCGCTTCGCAAACCCTTGCCAAATACTCATTATCTGTTCTACCTGCATCTTCTGCGTAAAACTCTACATCATTTACAAAAGACTTAGAATAAGAAACGGCTTTTACAGCTCTTTCTATAACTTGTTCTCTTGTAGAATTAAACTTAAATTTTATATGAGAATCACTTGTACCAATACCTGTATGAATTCTTGGAAATTTTGCATTTTTTAACGCCTCTGCTGCAACTTTAATATCATTTTCTACAGCTCTTGTTAAACCGCAAACTGTTGCATTTTTTACAATTTTTGCAATTTCAGAAACCGAATTAAAATCTCCAGGACTAGAAACAGGAAAACCAGCTTCTATTACATTTACGCCCAATAAATCTAATCTCTCTGCAATTACTAGTTTTTGATTAGTGTCTAATTTACACCCAGGAACCTGCTCTCCATCTCTAAGGGTTGTATCGAAAATTTGTACTTGATTGTCTTGCATAATTTGTATAAAGATTGTCCTTATTATAAATCAAATATATATCTTGCCTTTCCAATCTATTTATTAACTTTAGGCAATACACGATTTCTAAAACAAATCAAAAATATTTAAAAAACTGATTATCAATATATTATGAGTAAAATCATTACATCCGTCAATCAACAAAATGATGCTTTATTTGTTCTTATTAAGTCTTTAACAAAGTCTGAAAAGAGACAATTTAACCTATATGTAGGTCGATTGGGTGGTAATATTGATGCAAAGTTTTTTTCTTTATTTAAGTTTTTAGAAAAGCTAAAAGTCTATGATGAAAAAGTAATTATTGGAAGCGGAATTGTATCTAAACAACAACTTTCTAATTTAAAAGCGCATTTATATAAACAAATATTAATTAGTCTACGTTTAAACCCTGCTCATAAAAATGTAAGGATCCAAATAAGAGAACAATTAGATTTTGCAACAGTACTTTATCAGAAAGGATTATACAAACAAAGTTTAAAACTACTAGAAAAAGCCAAAAACATGGCTTTAGATAATGAAGAGAAAAATATTGCTTACGAAATAGTAGAATTAGAAAAGGTAATAGAAACACAATATATAACAAGAAGTATTAGCACAAGAGCAGATCAATTATCTGTGCAAGCAAAAGAGCTAAGTCAGCAGAATGTTATCGCAAGTAAACTCTCTAACTTATCGTTACAGTTATATAGTCACTTATTACAAAATGGTTATGTAAAAAATGAAGAAGAATTATTGTTTGTAGAGAAGTATTTTAACAGCAAAATGCCTAAATACAAATATCAAAACTTAGGTTTTAGAGAAAAGCTTTGGTTATATAAAGCCCATTTGTGGCATAGTTTTTTGATTCAAGATTTTTTACTTAGTTACAAATACGCTAAAAAATGTGTCGATTTATTTGACAATTCTAAATTGATCAACTTACATCCCGTTTTTTATTTAAAATCTAAAAACTACCTTTTAGAAGCTTCTTTTTTAGTGAAAAAAACATCAACATTTAAAGAAGAATTAGCTGCATTTGAAACTGAAATAGATAATAAAGAAATTCCGTTAAACACAAATACAGAACTACTAATATTTTTGTATTTCTACTCTAATAAACTACACCTTCACTTTTTAGAAGGAACTTTCGAGCAAGGTGAATATTTAGTAGAAATTATAAATGATAAAATAGAAAAGTATAAAAATAGATTAGACAACCATTATGTAGTACTGCTTTATTATAAAATTGCATGTCTGTACTTCGGAATGGGAGAAAACAGGTTATGTATTGCTTATTTACAAAAGATTATTAAGTCTAAAAATTTAAGTTCTGCAGAAGATTTACAATGTTTTGCTCGTATATTAAACCTAATAGCACATTACGAATGTGGTTTAGATTATGATTTAGAAAGACAATTTGTAGACACTTATAAGTTTCTATTAAAAATGGAAAACTTGCAAGAAGTACAAAAAGTGTTTTTAACTTCTATTAGAGATTTAAGCGATGTTTTTCCGCATGAAATTAAAAACGAATTCAAAAAAATTCATGCAAAACTTAAAGTCTTCGAAAATCATCCGTATGAAAAAAGAGCTTTCTTATACTTAGATATTTTATCTTGGTTAGAAAGTAAGATCGAAAACAAAACTATAGCTACAATAATTAAAGAAAAATCAAAATTGATTTCAAAATAATTTCATATTTATATTTTTAACACTCAAATTTTACAGATTACACATAAATCAACCTAAAAGTTAAAATAATTCTCATTATTTAAGCCGCTATTAAATATAAATAATACATTTGTTGCGTGAGTAATTCTAATTTAAATACAAAAGCTTTAAAAACTATTTCTATAGTTGGTATTTCTATGGCTACTATTACACGCACATCTTCTACAACAATTACCCTTTAGGGGTTTTTATATATTCATATCACCTTAGGTTATACATAATTTCGATTTCTCGAAGTTACATCAATAAAAAATAAATTACACAAACTATTCATTACCAATGAAAGTATTAAAATTTGGCGGATCATCTGTCGCAAGCTCAGAAAACATAGAAAAAGTTTTAGCCATAGTTGCTAAAGAATCTAAAAACGAAAAAGCAGTAATTGTTGTTTCTGCTTTTGGTAAAACCACAGACAAACTTTTAGCCGCAGCAAACGAGGCTATTGTTGATATCAATATTGCTAAAAACACTTTAGAAACTATAAAAAATTTACATTTTGAAATTATAGAAAACCTTATCACTAAAGATATTGATGTAGTTTCAAAAGAAGTTTTTGACTTATTTAAAAGATTAAATTCTATTTACGAAGGTATCTTTTTACTACAAGAATTATCTGATAAAACATTAGCAAAAGTTGCTAGTTTTGGCGAAAGATTATCTTCTTTTATTATTGCCAATGCTGCTAAAGAAACTTTAAATGCTAGCCATAAAGAAAGTAGAGATTTAATAATTACAAACAACAATCACCTAAACGCACAGGTTAATTTTAAAATTTCTAACGAAAACATTACCACTTACTTTAACAACAATAATAATCAAGTGGTTATTTTAGGCGGATTTATTGCATCTAATTCTGCTAAAGAAACTACCACTTTAGGTAGAGGTGGTTCAGATTTTACAGCTTCTATTTATGCAGCTGCATTAGATGCCAATGAGCTTCAAATCTGGACAGATGTTAGCGGAATGTACACAGCAAATCCTAGAATTGTAAAACAAGCTTTTCCAATTTCAGAAATTTCTTATGAAGAAGCAATGGAATTGTCTCATTTCGGAGCAAAAGTATTGTATCCACCAACAATTCAGCCATCTTTAAGAAAAGAAATTCCTATTAGAATTAAAAATACTTTCGACCCAGAAAATAGCGGAACTCTAATTTCTAAAAATCCAAAAAACAATAACGGAGTAAAAGGAATTTCTCATATTGAAGACATCAGCTTAATTACTCTAGAAGGTGGCGGAATGATTGGAATTCCAGGTTTTTCAAAACGCTTATTTGAAACACTTTCTCAAGAAAAAATAAATGTAGTTTTTATAACTCAGGCTTCTTCAGAACACTCAATCTGTGTTGGTGTTTATGAAAATGATGCTTTAAAATCTAAAGAATTATTAGAAGAAACTTTTAGCATAGAAATTGCTAGAAAAAAAATAAAACCAATTATTGTAGAAAGTAATTTGGCAATTATTGCTGTTGTTGGTGAAAGCATGAAAAATCATCAAGGTTTAAGCGGTCAAATGTTTAGCGCATTGGGTAGAAACAACGTAAATGTTAGAGCAATTGCCCAAGGATCATCAGAAAAAAACATTTCTGCAGTAATTAATAAATATGATGCTAAAAAGGCTCTTACAACTTTACACGAGCAGTTTTTTGAAGAAAAAATAAAACAATTAAACCTTTTTGTAACAGGTGTTGGTAATGTTGGCGAACGATTTTTAGCTCAAATTAATCAGCAAAAAAAGTTTCTAAAAGAAAACTTAAAATTAAAAATTAAAGTGATTGGTATTGCAAATTCTAAAAAAATGTTTTTTGATGAAAGTGGTATCAATTTAAAAAACTGGAAAGAGGCTTTAAATAACGGCGAACCAACTAGTCTTGATAGTTTTTATAATAAAGTTAAGGCATGCAACCTAGTAAACAGCGTATTTGTAGATAATACAGCAAATAAAGAAGTATCAGAAATTTACGAAAAATATTTACGTGAAAGTATTTCTGTAGTTACTTGTAATAAAATTGCTTGCGCATCTAGCTTTAGTAATTACAAAACCTTAAAAGAAGTTTCTAGAAAATATAATGCTTCATTTTTATTCGAAACAAATGTTGGTGCCGGTTTACCAATTATAGACACACTAAAAAACTTGATAAATTCTGGCGATAGAATTCATAAAATTCAAGCAGTTTTATCTGGTAGTTTAAACTTTGTTTTTAATAATTTTGATGAAGACGCTACTTTTCATGATGTTGTTGCAGAAGCTCAAAAAGAAGGTTATACAGAACCAGACCCAAAAATAGATTTAAGCGGTGTAGATGTTGCTAGAAAAATTTTAATCTTAGCTAGAGAAAGCGGCTATAATTTAGAATTAGAAGACATTAAAAACAACTCTTTTTTGCTAGAAGAAAGTCTTGCAACTTCAAATAACAAAGATTTTTATGATTCGTTAATTAAAAATGAAACACATTTTCAGCATATTTTTCAAGAAGCAAACGATAAAGAGTGTAGATTAAAGTATGTTGCCGAATTCGAAAACGGTAAAGCAAATGTTGGTTTACAACATATTTCTGCAGATCATCCTTTTTATAATTTAGAAGGTAGCGATAATATTGTACTTTTCTTTACAGAAAGATATCCAGAAAATCCGTTAATTATAAAAGGTGCTGGTGCAGGTGCAGATGTTACTGCTTCTGGTATTTTTGCTGATGTTATTAGAATTGCAAATCAATAAAATAATGAATTATCTAAAAATATTTTCTCCGGCAACAGTTGCCAATGTTTCTTGCGGATTCGATTCTCTTGGCTTTGCTGTTGATACTATTGGCGATGAAATGACTTTTACTAAAACGCAAGAAAAAGGAGTTAAAATAACAAATATTACAGGCGCAAATTTAACGTATGATATTGATAAAAACGCAGCAAGTGCAGTTGTAAAAAAAATGTTAGAAGATGCTAATGCAGGTTTTGGTGTAGCATTAACAATTCACAAAGGTTTTTCTCCGGGTAGTGGCTTAGGTAGTTCTGCTGCAAGTGCTGCGGGCGCTGCTTTTGGTGCAAATAAATTACTCAACAACGTGTTTTCTAATTTAGAACTTACAAAATTTGCTATGTTTGGCGAAAAAGTTGCTTGCGGTTCTGCAATTGCAGATAATGTTGCAGCTGCAATTTATGGTGGTTTTGTATTGGTTAGAAGCTACGAGCCTTTAGAAATCATAAAGTTACCTGTACCAAATGAGTTAAGAGCTGTTGCTATTCATCCGCAGATAGAAGTAAAAACAAAAGATGCTAGAGAAGTTTTACCTTCTAAAATAGCCTTAAACGATGCAGTTACACAATGGGCAAATGTTGGTGGGTTAATTAGCGGTTTGTACACAAACAATTATCAATTAATTAGTAATTCTTTGGTTGATATTATAATAGAACCGCATCGAAAAAAATTAATTCCGTTTTTTGACAATGTAAAAAATAGCGCTTTAAAAGCAGGTGCTTTAGGAGCTGGAATTAGTGGTTCTGGTCCAACAATTTTTGCACTTTGTAAAGGTGACGAAATTGCCAATAAAGTACATCAAAGCATCAAAGAAACTTACAAAGAAACAGGTATCGATTTTGAAATCTACATTTCGAAAGTAAATCCTGGAGGTATGAAAATATTAAATAGTAATTAATCGTCATGACGAAGCAAGAAAATGACTGAAGTAATCTCTTTCTAAAAAATAGGTTGCTTCGTTTCTCTCGCAATGACTAATAATCAAAAAAAAATGAACTATTACAGTTTACATCATAAATCACCAAAATCAACATTTAAAAACGCCGTTGTACAAGGTTTAGCAAAAGATAGAGGAATTTATTTCCCAGATAACATCACGCCACTTTCTAGCGATTTCATCGAAAATATTTCAGATTACTCTAATCATGAAATTGCTTATGAAGTAATTAAACAATTTGTAGGTGATGAAATTCCGACAGAAAAATTAAAAGAAATTATTTCAAATACAGTTTCGTTTGATTTTCCATTGGTGAAGGTTGATAAAAATGTTGCGTCTTTAGAACTTTTTCACGGACCAACAATGGCTTTTAAAGATGTTGGTGCAAAATTTATGGCACAATGCCTAGAGTATTTTAATAAAGACAATTCAGAAGAAGTAACTGTTTTAGTTGCAACTTCTGGAGACACAGGTGGCGCGGTAGCTAATGGATTTTTAGGTGCAAAAGGTGTAAATGTTGTTATTTTATACCCTTCAGGCAAAGTAAGCGACATTCAAGAAAAACAATTAACAACTTTAGGACAAAATATAACAGCTTTAGAAGTAGATGGTGTTTTTGACGATTGCCAAGAAATGGTAAAAACTGCTTTTTTAGATAAAGAAATAACCAAAACTTTAACCTCTGCAAATTCTATTAACGTAGCAAGATGGTTACCACAAATGTTTTATTTTTTCTTTGCTTATAAAGAACTACATAAGCAACATAAAGATATTATTTTTTCTGTTCCTAGCGGAAACTTTGGTAATATTTGTGCCGGAATTATGGCTCAGAAAATCGGCTTACCTGTAAAGCATTTTGTTGCATCAACAAACGTTAATGATACAGTACCAAATTATTTAAAAGAAGGTATTTACAAGCCAAAACCATCAAAAGCAACTATTTCTAATGCGATGGATGTTGGAAACCCAAGTAACTTTATAAGAATTCAAGAATTATTTAATAATGATTTAGAAGCTTTAAAAAATGCATTTTCTTCTTACAGTTTTTCTGATGATGAAACAAAAGCAACAATGAAAGAAATTTATAAAAACTCTGGTTATGTCGCAGATCCTCATGGCGCTGTTGGTTATCTAGGTTTACAAGAATATAAATTAAAAGATAGTGATTTTGGTATTTTTTTAGAAACTGCGCATCCTGTTAAGTTTTTAGATATTGTAGAAGAAACATTGCCCGTTAAGGTTGAAATTCCTACGCAAATAAAAAAGGTAATTAATAATAAAAAAGTTTCTTTAAAAGTCTCTAATTATCAAGACTTAAAAGATTTTCTTTTAAAATAATAACTTTTTAAAGCATAAAAAAAAGGATTACAACAGAGCTGTAATCCTTTTTTTTATGTTATAATAGAAATTTAGTTTTTAGCATTCACCATCCAATTTACACCAAACTCATCTGTACATCTACCAAAAAAACCCCATTCTCTTTCTCTAAACTCGTGATGCACAACTCCGTTTTTAGATAAATTTTCAAAAACAGATTCTGCTTCTTCTTTTTGATTAAAATCTACACTCATATGCACTTGATTTCCAGAATTTATTGGAGTATCTGGCGCAGCATCATAAGCCATAAAATTCACACCTTTACCTTTTAATTCTGCGTGTTGTAATTTTTTTCTATATGATGATGGCACATCAATTTTTTTGTCTTCGTATGTTATTCTATTCTCTACTTTTGCATCAAATAATTCTCCATAAAAATTTAATGCCTCTTGACAATTTCCATCGAACGCTAAATAAGATTGTACTTTCATTTTTCTAAATTTTAAAGATTAATATTCTATGATTCAAAAATAGAATACTACTACTTTTCGCATTAGCTTAAATGATTTTTATATTAACGCTATCTCTATTTTAAGATAAATTAGCGATCTAAGACATCTTTAATCAACCAATCATCTAAAGATAATTCTTCTGATGAATGTAAAACAGAAATATCACCTGTAGTCTCAAAAATTACAGCTTTTACTTCAGATAATTTTAAAACATTTGCTTCTCTTAACTTCGCTCTTAAATCTCCTTCGGTAACCTGTGCCTTTTTAAGGTTTTCCCACAAAATTTGATCATTCTTCATTAAAAACAAAGGCTCATTATCTACAATATTTCTAAAAAACTGAAACCTTCTTAAATATGCAGTTATGCCTTGTAATACATAAATTGTTGTCAAACCAAATACACCTTCAAATAAAGAAACGGACTTAGAAAGTAATGTTGATGCAATAATAGAACCAATTGCAATTGTGCAAGCAAAATCGAAACTAGACATTTTAGAAAAGCTACGTTTACCAAAAATTTTAGTGAGTAGTATAATGATAATATAAATACCCAAACAAGATACAAATATAAATTGCAGTGTATTATAGTTGGTAAAAATCCATTCTTTCATGTTCTTATTTTTGTGTAAAAATATAAGAAACAAATAAAAAGTCCTAACAAATTAAATTTGTTAGGACTTTTTTGTTGGCCTACAAGGACTCGAACCTTGAATGACGGTACCAAAAACCGGAGTGTTGCCAATTACACCATAGGCCAATGCTTTAATGCGGGTGCAAATTTAAAACTTTCTTTTAAACTCACAAACATTTTTAAATATTTTTTTTCTTTAACAAAGATTTATGAGGTTTTTTAAGTCTAAAAACCCACTTTTAAATGTTTATATATTTATTTATTGTTAAATTCGCCCACACATAATTAAGCATTTCTTATGACATCAGCAAACTTTAAAAAATGGAATATCATTTTAGGATGGTTCACATTTATAATTGCGCTAATAACCTACTCTTTAACAATAGAACCAACAGTTAGTGCTTGGGATGTTGGAGAATATATTGCAACTTCTGTAAAACTAGAAGTTGGGCATCCGCCAGGTGCACCTTTATTTCAAATGTTAGGCGCATTTTTTGCAATGTTTACATCAGAAAGTTCTGAAATTGCCAAAATGGTAAACTTTATGTCTGCTTTAGCTAGTGCATTTACTATTTTGTTTATGTTTTGGACAATTACCAATTTAGGTGAAAAATTAGCTTTAAAATCAGGAAAATTAACAGAAGGTAGCTATATAGCAATTTTAGGAAGTAGTATTGTAGGTTCTTTGGCCTATACATTTTCTGATAGTTTTTGGTTTAGTGCCGTAGAAGGAGAAGTGTATGCGATGTCTTCTTTTTTAATGGCAATACTATTTTGGTTAGGCTTAAAATGGGAAAGTGAACTACACACTGCACGTGGTAACAAATGGCTAATTCTAATAAGTTTTGTTGTTGGTTTGTCTTTTGGTGTACATATTTTATCATTACTTGTAATTCCTGCAATTGTAATGTTATATTTCTTTAAGACTTATAAAAACATCAATCTAAAATCTACAGCTATTGCAACAGTTTTATCTGTTTTTGTTTTAGCTTTTGTTTTTAAGTTTTTATTTCCTTTTACACTTAAGTTTTTTAGTGCTTCAGAATTATTTTTTATCAATACAATTGGCTTACCATACAATTCTGGTAGTATTATTGCTGCAATTATTCTAATGGCCCTTTTCTTCTTCGGATTAAAATACACTCGAAAAAAGAAAAAAGTACACATAAATACGCTAATACTTGCTGTTTTATTTATTATGATTGGTTTCTCGTCTTGGATGATGTTACCAATTAGAGCAAACGCAAACACTACAATTAACGAAAACAACCCTTCTAGTGCTAGAGAATTATTAGCCTATTACGAACGTGAGCAATATGGTGACGCAAATGTGTTTTACGACACTTATTACTCTAATAAATACAGCAGAGAACAAGATGCAAACAATCCTTTAAAGGATGACAAGCCTAAATACGAAAAGAAAAATGGCAAATATGTTATTGTAAACAAATACAAGAATGTTGTACCAAATTATTCTGATAAGCATAAAGGTTTTATTCCAAGAATGGTAGATCCTGCATCCGAAGAAATGTATAAAAAAATTGCCGGTATTCCTTTAAACAGTAAAAGAAGACCCACTTTTGGCGAGAACCTAAAGTTTATGTTTAGCTATCAATTTGGCTATATGTATGGTCGTTATTTTATGTGGAATTTTGTTGGAAGACAAAACGATATTCAAGGTCGATTAGATTTATTTAACGGAAACTGGATTAGCGGTATCGATGCTATCGACGAAGTTCGATTAGGCTCTCAACAACAATTACCGTCTCAAGTTTTAGAAAACAAAGGAAGAAATAAATATTATTTTTTACCATTAATTTTAGGATTAATTGGTTTATTTTTTCAAGTAAAATGGGATAAAGAAAACTTCTTTACACTTTTCTTATTTTTCGCTTTTACTGGTTTTGCAATTATATTTTACACAAACCCAAAACCTTTTGAACCTAGAGAAAGAGATTATGCGGTTGTAGGTAGTTTTTACATTTTTGCAATATGGATTGGCTTTGGAGTTCTAGCACTTTATGAATACTTAAAGAATGTTGCCAATAAAAAAACGATTGCAATTGCAGTTTCTGTAATAACACTTTTGGCAGTACCAACATTAATGGCATCAGAAAATTGGGATGACCACGATAGATCTAACAGATATACAACACGTTTAAATGCACAAGCTTATTTAGAAAGTTGCGATGAAAACGCAATTATGTTTACCATTGGAGATAATGATACTTTCCCGCTTTGGTACATGCAAGAAGTAGAAGGTATTAGAACAGATTTAAAGCTAGTAAACACAAGTTTATTTGCTACAGATTGGTATATCGACCAAATGAAAAGAGCAACTTATGATGCTCCTCCGATTCCTTCTCAATTAAAACATGACCAATATAAATACGGAAGTTTAGATATTGCATATCATATAGAACACCCAAGATTTAAAGACTCTATTATAGAAATTAAAGATTTTATGCGTTGGATTTCTTCTGATAGTGATGCAACTTATTATATTGTTGAAGAAGAAAATATCAAAGAAAAATATTATCCTACAAACAGAATTAGAATTCCTGTAAACAAAGAAAACGTTTTAAAAAGCGGAATTGTTGCACAAAAAGATGCAGACAAAATTGTAGACTTTATAGATATTACTATTGATGATAGAGGCATTACAAAAAACCGCCTTTTAATGTTAGATATCTTAGCAAATAACGACTGGAAACGCCCAATTTACTTTACTGGTGGGGCAAATGCCGATGAAGAATATATTTGGTTAAAAGACTATTTACAGTTAGATGGTTTGGCTTTTAAATTAGTACCAATTAAAACGCCAGCAAAATATATAGACGAATCTGGCAGACCAAGAGAAGTAAGTTTGTTTGATATTGGTAGAATAGATGCTGATAAAATGTACGCCAACATTAATAAACTAGATTGGAAAAATATAAATAGTGGCGAAATCTATTTAGACGAACAAACAAAAAGAAATGCAATTTCACTTAGAAACAGCCTAATGCGCTTATCTGATGCTTTTGCAAAACAAGGTGATACAATTAAAGCAGTAGAAGTATTAGACTTATCTTTAAGCAAAATGCCTATTGAAGATTTTGATCACTACAGTTTATCTTTGGGGTATCCAGAAATGTATTATAATTTAGGCGAAAACAATAAAGCTAAAGCAACAGCAGAAACACTAAGTAGGTTAATTATCGAAAAACTGACTTGGTTAAGTACGTTTGACAAAAATGATAGTGATTTAATTTTTGATGAAATAGACCAGTCTTTATACATGTTTAAAAACCTAATAGATCAAGTAGAAAGAGGTAGCAATGATAAAGATTACGTTTCTAAAATTCAAACAGATTTTATGGACACTGTAAAACTTTTTGGGCATTTAATGCCAGACGAAGAGTAATACAAAAATGAAAGCATATTTCCCCGGAACGCCAGATTTTATAATGAGATTATTCTCTAAATACATCTGGCGTTTTTCTTTAGAAAAAAAAGAAGTTTTTTTAACTTTTGATGATGGCCCAACACCAGAAATTACACGATTTGTTCTAAATGAATTGAAAAAATACGATGCAAAAGCTACTTTTTTTTGCATTGGAAAAAACATTGAGCATGAACCTGAAATTTTTAATGCTATAATTTCTGATGGACATACTATAGGTAATCACACTCAAAATCATTTTAATGGCTGGAAAAACGATACATCTGTATATATTGATAACGTTTTGACTTGTGAAAAAAGCATCCTAAAACACTCTAACCAAAATTCTAATTCTAAATTATTTAGACCGCCTTACGGAAAAATTAAAAAATCGCAAGCTAGAATTTTAATAGAAAAAGGCTTTAAAATAATTATGTGGACGGTTTTGTCTGGTGATTTTGACAATAAATTATCTAAAGAGAATTGCCTACAAAATGTTTTAAAAAACGTAAACAACGGTAGTATTATTGTTTTTCACGATAGTGTAAAAGCTGCCGAAAAAGTTACTTATGTGCTACCAAAGGTTTTAGAAAAACTATCTAAGCAAGGTTTTGTTTTTAAAGCAATAAAATAACAGCTAAAAGAAAAAGTTAGCAAATAAGTTTAGCCCTGATTGAGCGGTTTGTTTGAGCTCTTTTCTAGGAACGAAGAAAAAGCGAGTAGCGAAAGCAGGAAATAGCTTCTAAAAATACTGCTGTACCAAGCCAATTAATGTGTTTGCGTCTTGATAACCTGTTTGACGCCATTTCATTTCGCCATTTTTATAGATCATAAACGTTGGGTTTCCTTTTACACGCAAAGCATCTGCAAGAACTTCGTTTTTATTAATGTCTATTTTAATAACTTTTGCTCTATCACCTAACGCTGCTGCTACACTTCTTAGGGTTTCTACGGTAGTTTCTGCATCCGAAAGTTCTGCATAGAAATCTATAAGAACTGGTTTATGAACACTGATTAATTCTCCAAATTTTGTCATGATATAAGTTTTTTAAGATGTAAAAACGTATAAATTAGTCAATTGTTAATTCACAAATATAAGAAATCTATTTGAATAAGCTGATTATCAAGCTTTTTTAAGCTCGATCACCGTAATTTCTGGCCAAATACCAACACGCCCGGGAAAAGCATGATAACCAAAACCTCTGTTTACATTTATAAATCTACCTGCTTCTTCATACAAACCGGCCCATTGTTTGTATACAAATTGAGAAGGACTCCATTTTAACCAACCAGGTATTTCGATTCCCATTTGCAAACCATGTGTATGACCGCTTAATGTTAAATGATAATTAAGGTTGTCTTTTTTAACGATTTCTTCCCAATGACTAGGATCGTGAGACATTAAAATTTTAAAATCTTCTTTTTTGATATTTTTAGAAGCCTTTTTTAAATCTCCGGCTTGGTTGAAACCTTTTCCCCAATTTTCTACACCTAAAAGCGCAATTTTCTGTCCGTCTTTTTCTAGATATCGATGTTCGTCTAACAACAAATCGAAACCTATCTTTTTATGAATATCTTTTACTTTTTGAAAGTTATCTATTTTGTCTTGCGGATTCTTCCAATCCATATAATCGCCATAATCATGATTTCCTAAAATAGAATATTTACCTTCTTTGGCTTCTAGTTTATCAAAAACATCAATCCAATCATCCATTTCATCTGCTTTGTTATTTACAATATCTCCTGTAAACAACATAATATCAGATTTTTGCTGATTGATTAAATCTACGCCGTATTTAATTTTTTCTTTATTTGTAAAACTACCTGAATGAATATCTGAAATTTGCGTAATTGTAAAACCATCAAAAGCATCTGGTAAATCTTTAAAAGATAATTGATACTTTAAAACTTTATAATTGTATTTACCTTGTATAATACCATAAATAAAAGATGCAAAAGGTATTGCCGCTAAACCTAAAGCTATTTGCGATATAAATTTTCTTCTACTAGCTAAAGGCTTTGTGTTTTCTGATGAAATAGCAGAAATTAACTTTAAAAACCACCTATAAATGTCTTCGCCAAACATAAACAGTAACACAATTATTTTAGGAATTAAAACAGTAAGCAATAAACCCATTGCCATTTGAAATTGTGGTGTTTGCCCTTGACCTCTATCATAAGTTAATGCAACATATAAAAAGTTTGCATATACAGCTACACTTATAAACAACCATGCAAAACGAATAATTTTATTTTTAGAAATTGTTTTAATTGCCTGAAAATCATAAAACTCTAATAATATAATAACGGCAAATAAAATAACAAGTCTAATTATCATTTTCATAAAGAATCTTTATTTAAAAAATATTCGGTAAAGATAAGCGTTATAATTTCGTTTGAATTTTAATAGCATGTTAAAGTTTTGTAGCTTTA
This sequence comes from Polaribacter sp. BM10, assembly GCF_002005425.1. Classification (GTDB taxonomy): domain Bacteria; phylum Bacteroidota; class Bacteroidia; order Flavobacteriales; family Flavobacteriaceae; genus Polaribacter; species Polaribacter marinaquae. Next base: position 1,956,995 of record NZ_CP019704.1, read on the forward strand.
CTGCAACATCTGTGGCAATAAAAAACCACAACTATTTTAGAAAAAATTACCATTAAATTTTAGATATGTCAGATCAAAAAAGAGTTTTTTTAGTAGATGCCTTTGCATTGATTTTTAGAGGATATTATGCTTTTATTAAAAATCCGAGAATAAATTCTAAAGGTTTAGACACCTCTGCAATAATGGGTTTTATGAACTCTCTTTTAGACGTAATTAAAAGAGAAAGACCAGACCATTTAGCGGTTTGTTTTGATAAAGGAGGTAGTGTAGACAGAGTAGAAATGTTTGAAGCTTACAAAGCCAATAGAGACGAAACACCAGAAGCCATTAAAATTGCTGTACCTTATATTCAAGAGATCTTAAAAGCCATGCACATACCTATTATGGTAAAAGAAGGTTTTGAGGCAGATGATGTAATTGGTACACTCTCTAAACAAGCAGAAAAAGAAGGTTATAAAACTTTTATGGTAACACCAGACAAAGATTTTGCACAATTGGTTTCTGAAAACATTTTTATGTACAAACCTCGTTTTGGTGGTGGTTATGATATTTGGGGAATACCAGAAGTACAAGAAAAATTTGGCGTAGAAACACCAGAGCAAGTAATTGATTTCTTAGGGATGATGGGAGATTCTGCAGATAACATTCCGGGATTACCAGGTGTCGGAGAAAAAACTGCCAAAAAGTTTTTAGCTGCTTATGGTTCTATGGAAAACCTTTTAGCAAATACACACGAGTTAAAAGGAAAAATGAAAGAGAAACTAGAAGCCAACGGAGAATTAGGCTTACTTTCTAAAAAACTAGCCACAATTATGCTAGATGTTCCTGTTACCTTTCATGCAAAAGATTTTGAATTAGACCAACCAGATATAGAAAAAGTAACTGAACTTTTTAACGAACTAGAATTTAGAAATTTATTAGTAAACTTTACAAGAACCTTTGCCACTGAAAATGCAGAAAAGGTTAATTCTGCAGAAAACTCATCCGAAGAAAAAGTAAATACTACAGCAAAAAAAGCCGTTACTGCACCAGAAGGTCAATTTGATTTATTTGCTGCACCAGGTTCTGGTAGTGTTTCTGATGCCGACATTGCATCTGGATTTAAAACAATTAATAACACCGATCATTTTTATCAGCATATAGATTCTGTTTTATCTAGAAAACTATTACTTCGAAAATTAATGGCTCAAAAATCTGTTTGTTTCGATACAGAAACAACTGGTTTAAAAGCTTTAGAAGTAGAGTTGATAGGAATTGCATTTTCTTTTGAAAAAGGAAAAGGTTATTATGTTTCTTTTCCGGAAGATCAAGAGGAAACAAGATTAATATTAGAAGAATTTAGACCATTTTTTGAATCAGAAATTGAAAAAATTGGTCATAACTTAAAATACGACATTAAAGTTTTATCAAATTACAACATGCCTGTAAAAGGTAAATTGTTTGATACTATGATTGCGCATTATTTAATTAATCCAGATATGCGTCATAATATGGATATGTTGGCAGAAACCTATTTAAATTACCAACCCGTATCTATTACAGAATTAATTGGTAAAAAAGGTAAAAACCAACTTTCTATGCGCGTTGTACCGATTAAAGACCAAACAGAATATGCCGTAGAAGATGCAGATATTACTTTTCAATTAAAGCAATTATTTACATCAGAATTAGAAAGTGGTAATGTTACTAGGCTTTTTAATGATATAGAATTACCATTGGTATCTGTTTTAACGGCAATGGAAATTGAAGGTATTAATGTAAATACAGATTTTCTAAAAGATCTATCGATTGCTTTGTCTAATGATATTAATCGTTTAGAAAAAGAAATTTACGAACAAGCTGGCGAAGAGTTTAATATTGCATCACCTAAACAATTAGGAATTGTGCTTTTCGAGAAAATGGAGTTGGTTAAAAAACCTAAAAAGACCAAAACGGGTCAATATAAAACCGGCGAAGATATTTTATCCTTTTTAGCTAAAGACCATAAAATAATTAGAGACATTCAAGAATATAGACAATACAAAAAACTACAAAGTACATATGTAGATGCATTACCAAACGAAATTAATGCAAAAACTGGTAGGATTCATACAGAATATATGCAAGCGGTTGCCGCAACAGGTCGTTTAAGTTCTAACAATCCTAATTTACAAAACATACCAATTAGAACAGAACGTGGTAGAGAAGTTAGAAAAGCTTTTGTTCCTAAAAATGACAATTATGTTTTACTTGCGGCAGATTATTCGCAAATAGAACTAAGAATTATTGCTGCTTTAAGTGAAGAAGAAAACATGATAAATGCTTTTAAAAACGGCGAAGATATTCATGCTTCTACTGCTGCAAAGGTTTTTAATGTTGCTTTAGAAGATGTTACAAGAGAGCAACGTAGTAATGCTAAAACCGTAAACTTTGGTATTGTTTACGGTGTTTCTGCTTTTGGTTTAAGCAACCAAACTAATTTATCTAGAAGTGAAGCCAAAGAATTAATAGATACGTATTACGAAACGTATCCTAAATTAAAAGCTTACATGACTTCTCAAGTAGAATTTGCAAGAGAAAAAGGATATGTAGAAACCGTTTTAAATAGACGTAGATATTTAAAAGACATCAATTCTAGAAATGCAATGGTAAGAAGCGGCGCAGAAAGAAACGCAGTAAATGCACCAATACAAGGTTCTGCAGCCGACATTATTAAACTTGCAATGATAAATATTCACAATCGTTTTGAGAAAGAAAACTTTAAATCTAAAATGCTTTTACAAGTACATGATGAATTGGTTTTTGATGCACACAAAGAAGAGCTAGAAATTATTAGACCAATTATTAAGCATGAAATGGAAAACGCATTTAAAATGAGTGTACCGTTAGATGTAGAAATAGATTTAGGTGAAAATTGGTTAGAAGCACATTAAAAATGAAATTAGACTACATAGAAAACTACAACGGACTTGATGAAAATTTAGTTCGATTATATAATTTTGACAAAACAGAAGCCCTTAAATTTAAGAATTTATTGGAGGAAATTGTCATCAATAAAAAACAGAAATTAAATTTAGCTGAAATAGATTTTATTGAACCAAGAAATTGCAATTTAATTTTTGGTTTGTTTAAATCTGATGAAGGAATTTTAACCAAAGACAATGAAACTTTTTTCTGTATTTTAACTTTAGATAGTTTTATTAAAATGACATCTTTAATAGAACCTTTTTGCAAAAAAGACACAAGAGCTCATCAATATTTATATGATGTAGACACACCTACAGATTTGCTTTTTTGTCCTTCTGCTACTTAAAAATCAGATAAGATTTTCAACAAAAGTAACAGCTATATAAAACAAAATAACTAACAGTTAGAAGACACATGTTTAGCTTGAAATATTTTCTAAAAAAACGAAAATCCGAAACCAAAAGAAACACTATCCAATCGGTTATTTTTAAACCCGTAGATACCTTTTCTATGAAAATCGATTCTAAAAACAGTGTTCCATCTTTTTTCTCCGGAAACTTGAATTCCGACACCTAAACCATAATAATTCCCATCTGAATACCTAGAAGAAGGTGTCCACATTTTACCATACCTAACTTCTACAAAATGATTGTTATTTTCTTTTTCTGTAATATTATACCTTAAACTACCATAAGCTGGAAAAGCATCTACAGCATAATTAAAATGAAAATCGTAACCACCATTTAAAGCAACAGCTACTCTTTTTTTAAACTCGTAACCAAAACCAACTCTAAAAAAGAAAGCAGAAGGCACAATAAGTGGGCCGTTATCATCATCATTCCCTATTTCATAATCTTCATTTATGCCTAGTGTAAAGTTTAAATCTGCAGTAAAAAAAGGTCGTCCTAATTTTTCTTGAGAGAAGGTTATTTGAAATACTGTAAGTGCTAAAATTGAAAGTAGTGTTCTTTTCATTTGGCTATCTTTTTTTGAGATTTAAGCCATCAATAACTATTCCGTTTTACACCAACCAATTAAAAGTTAATTTCCCTTATTTCAATAAATGAATTTTATATGTAATTTTGCAATCAATTATGAGCATAATATCTAAAGACATACAAAAAGCAGCGCAATTATTAACTGATGAGAAGTTAGTAGCAATACCTACAGAAACAGTTTATGGATTGGCAGGAAATATTTTTAGTGAGAAAGCTATTAAAAGTATCTTTTCTACTAAAAAAAGACCCTTCTTTAATCCGTTAATTGTACATATCCCTTCTAAGGAAGCGCTAAAAGATATTGTTGTTGATATTCCAGAGAAAGCAAAATTATTAGCAGATGCTTTTTGGCCAGGTTCTATGACTTTAGTTTTAAAAAAGAATAAAAATATTCCTGATTTAATTACAGCCGGTAAAGACACTGTTGCTGTTCGTATACCAAATCATCCGGTAACATTAGAACTTTTAAATAGTATCGATTTTCCTTTGGCAGCGCCAAGTGCAAATCCTTTTGGTAGTATTAGCCCTACTAAACCAGAACATGTAGAAAGTTATTTTAACAATGAAATTTCTCAGGTTTTAGATGGCGGATCTTGTGCTAACGGAATAGAATCTACTATTATTGGTTTTAACAACAACGAGCCAATTATTTACCGATTAGGTGCTTTGGCTTTAGAAGAAATAGAAGCTGTTGTTGGTAAAATTACAATTTTAAACAAGAAAGAAGTTAAACCTGATGCTCCTGGAATGTTGGCAAGACATTACGCACCAAAAACTACAACATATTTAGTTGATGATGTTGCTTCTGAGATACAAAAACATAACGATAAAAAAATCGGAGTTTTAGTATTTAATTCCTCTGTAAATAATAACGAGATAACAGAAATTATTCTTTCTAAAAACAATTCTATGCAAGAAGCTGCTACTAACTTATACAACGCCATGCACACTTTAGATAGCCAAAATTTAGATATTATAATTGCAGAGCGTTTTCCTAATAATGGCTTAGGAAAATCTATAAATGATAGATTACAACGCGCTACATTTAAATAATTTATCTCACAAACCTATACGTTGCTTTTAATAGAAAAGTATCATTTGCAGGAACATCAAAAATTTGATTGCTTACACTATCAGTTAAAGAGTCATTTATATTTTGAGAACCAGTAGAACCTCTAGCCCAAACTAAAAATAGTTCCGAACCAGGTATATACTCCCATCTTAATACTAAGTTTGTTTGTAATTGTACAAACGAAAAATCTGGATTCGAAAACGAATACGTGTCATTATCTAAGTTTTCATCAATGGTATAAATGCTGCTACCAGAATTTGTTGTGGTTTTAGATATTTGATTCTCAGTATAAAAATTAACACGATCATTTATAGAACTTGCTACAGAATTATTTACATAATTAAAGTTAGAATATCTACCTCTAGAAATATAAGGTTGTCCATAAAATTGAACAGAAAAATTAGGATTTAAACTATAATTTAATCGCAAAGTAGAAGACCAAGTATCATTTTTAATATTACCTAAAATGTATCGTTTTAAATTACCAAAATCGGCAGTAGTAACATATTGTGTTCTATCTTGTGTTTTACTTAAAGAATTATCTAAAGACATGCTAAAAGAATCAAAAGGTTGATAATTAATTCTAAATGTATACCTATTTCTATTAAAAACATCTTCTTCACTTTTTATTTTAAGGTAACTAACTCTAAAACTAAATTTCTTACTTCTATCAGAATTTATTGAAGCATAATAAAAAATATCATCTGCTGCACGCCAACGCGGACCACCTCTTAAAAAAGCATTTCTATGGATGTTACTACTAGATCCAAATCCACCGCTTGTAGACCAATTGTTTATCCAACTGATGTCTCCTTGTAATTCATATCTAAATCGATTTAAATTACCTCCAAAATCGTAACTTGTAGATTGCTCTAAACGTAAATTCATATTTCTATAAATATCTGTCGGAACCTGCCATAAATATCTTGCTTCTGTAAATTGAATCATCTCATCGGTTTGTCTTAAAAAGCCAACATCATTCAATTCTAATTCCGGAGAACGCCATACAAAACCAGCATTATAACGCCAATTACCACCACCTTGCTTACCTGCCTCTACTCTACCACCTGTACCTGTTAAAGATGTTCTATTTTCATCTAAATTAACATAATCTGCATCTACTCTTTGAAATAATCTAGCAATCGATTGTTGAGTATTAGAAATTGCTTCTTTACTACCGTTAACACGACTTAAAATACTATTTCCTTCTACATAGAACTCTCTATCTTGCCAAGTGTGTCTAAAATCTACACCTGCTGTATAGGCAGATTTATGCAACTCATTAAAATTACCATCTAAATTTCTATTTGTAGCTGTTGCAATACCACCTATGTAAGAATTTCTTTCATTAAAATCCTTCTGAACTCTTGTAACAAAGTAATTTGTTAAAGGCTCTACTATTTCTTCTCTAGTATTACCGTTTACTTGTCTTATTTCTGCAAATTCATTAGCAGTAACACTCTCTAAAACACCAATAGACCATCCATTTTGTGTTTTACCAGAAAACTTAGCTGCTCCTAAAATTGTTGAATTTTGCGGAACATCTGCAAATTCTCCCGCTTGTAAATTGGCTCCTCTGTGTGGATTTCTACCAATTCTTCTGCTGTAAAAAAGATTGTCTCTACCATTTGCAAATCTAAAGTCAAAAATATTTTTATTCTCTACAAAAAAGGGTCTTTGTTCTCTAAAAAATATTTGAAATCCGTCTAAAGCAATAGCACCTGGATCTGCTTCTACTTGTCCAAAATCAGGATTAATAGTAAGGTCTAAAGTTAAATCGTTTGTAATTCCGATTTTAGCATCTAAACCTGCATTTAATTTAAAATCACTTCCATCTCTGTAAGGGTTATTTGGTTCTGCAGGGTAATTATCGTATTGCAAAACAGTAAACGGCTGCACCTCTAGTTGTTTTTGAGACACCAAATCGTTTAAACCATGTAACTCTCCGGCCTCACTAATAAAACCAGCTTGATCGTTAGGTATTCTTTGCCATAAAGATCTTTCTTGTAACCTAAAAATAGTTCTATTAACATTAAAACCCCAAATTTGTTCTTTTGCATTACCAAAACGTAATTGACTAAATGGGATCTTCATTTCTGCAGTCCATCCTTTATCATCTACTTGTGCATCTGTATACCAAATAGGGTTCCAACTTTCATCAAAATTATCACCGTTACCTGTAGCAATCTCTTCTCCTTTAACTCCTGCAGCAGTTGTAGTAAAAACAAAAGCAGTTCTTTTATCGTGATAACTATCTATAATTACATTTATTCTATCTCCTGCAAAACCATCTCTTCTACTTAATCTTTGTTGAATTAATTCTGGATTTGCATCTAAAGCTCTTAATGCGATGTACAAATACTTTGCATCGTACATAACTTTAAACATTGTTTGGTGCGCAGGTGGTGTACCTTCATCTGGAGATTTTTCTACAAAATCAGAAGACCATTCTACTACATTCCATGCATCATCAGAAACATCACCATCTATAATAGGTACTTTTTTTAGTTTTTTTGTAGTATAAATTCTCTTAGGTACTTTAGTTTGAGAGGCTTCTTGTGCATAAAGGCAAAATGCAGAAAAAACAGTTAATAATGTAATTAAAAACTTCATGTAATTTTGGGTTGATTTTTCATCAAAAAAGACTGTTTTTTTGATTTTGCAAAAGTACCTTACTAATATGGTAAAGTTTTCTTAAGATTCTGTTAATTTTAAAAACTTTAAAAACAGTAAATTAGTCTCGAAAAAAATAATCTAAAACTCTATTTGTCAATTAAATAAATAGCATTACATTTGCACTCCTTTTTTAAGGAAAATAAATATTATTAATAATTGACAAAAACTAATAGTGTAATTATGAACACATTAAGTTACAAAACAGTATCAGCAAACAGCGCTACCGTAAACAAGGAGTGGGTTTTAGTTGATGCGGACGGGCAAACGTTGGGTCGTCTAGCTTCTAAAGTAGCTAAGCTAATTAGAGGTAAATACAAGCCAAACTTTACTCCTCACGTAGATTGTGGAGACAACGTGGTTATTATCAACGCAGAAAAAATTAACCTTACTGGAAACAAGTGGAGAGACAAATCTTATATTCGTCACACAGGTTACCCAGGAGGACAAAGATCGTTAACTGCAACAGAAATGTTTGAGAAAGATCCTACAAGATTAATCGAAAAAGCAGTTAAAGGGATGTTACCAAAAAATACTTTGGGTAGCGCTTTATACAGAAACTTGTATGTATATGCAGGTACAGAGCACAAACAAGCAGGTCAAGAACCTAAAGCTATTAACCTAAACGATCTTAAATAATGGATACAGTTCACAAAATAGGTAGAAGAAAAACAGCTGTTGCTCGTATTTATCTTACAGAAGGTAAAGGTAACATTACTGTAAACAAGAAAGACTATAAAAGTTATTTTACTACTGGTACTTTACAGTATAAAGTACAACAACCTTTAATGTTAACAGAAAACTTAGAATCTTACGATATTAAGGTTAACGTATATGGTGGTGGTATTACAGGACAAGCAGAAGCTATTCGTTTAGCAATCACTAGAGCTTTAGTTTCTATTGATGCAGACCATAGAGCTGTCTTAAAACCAGAAGGATTATTAACGCGTGACCCAAGAATGGTTGAACGTAAGAAATTTGGTCAGAAGAAAGCACGTAAAAAATTCCAATTCTCGAAACGTTAATATATTTGCAAAATTTATTTTGCACTATATTTTATCGAGAACTGTTATTATTACAAACAATTAATATTAAACAGTTTAGTATCTAAATATATAAGACTCGTAAGACTACTTATATATTGATTTCAAAACAGAAAGTAAACACATTTATAAAATGGCAAACGTAAACATTCAAGAATTATTAGATAGTGGTGTACACTTCGGACACCTTACTAGAAAATGGAACCCAAACATGGCTCCTTATATTTATACAGAAAGAAATGGTGTTCACATCATCGATTTGTATAAAACAGCAGCTAAAATAGAAGAAACTTCAGAAGCTTTAAAAAAGATCGCTAACTCTGGACGTAAAATTTTATTTGTTGCTACAAAAAAGCAAGCTAAAGATATTGTTGCAGAAAAAGCAAAATCTGTAAGCATGCCTTATATTACAGAAAGATGGCCTGGGGGAATGTTAACTAACTTTGTTACTATTAGAAAAGCTGTTAAGAAAATGGCTCAGATTGATAGAATGAAGACAGATGGTTCTTTTGATGCATTATCTAAAAGAGAAAAATTACAAATTAATCGTCAAAGAGAAAAATTAGAAAAGAATTTAGGTTCTATCTCTGATATGACTCGTTTACCTGGTGCATTATTTGTAGTAGACATCAAAAAAGAGCACATTGCTGTAGCAGAAGCTCAAAAATTAAACATTCCAATTTTTGCAATGGTAGATACAAACTCTGATCCAAGACAAGTAGACTACGTAATTCCTGCAAACGATGATGCTTCTAAGTCTATAGACAAAGTATTATCTTTTGTTACTGATGCAGTTGCAGAAGGTTTATCTGATAGAAAAGCAGATAAAGAAAAAGTAAAAGAAGCAAAAGCAGAAGCTCCTAAAAAAGCAGAAGCTGCTACAGAAGAAAAAAAATAATTTAATAACTAATTAGAAACCTTAAGTTTCTAAATAAAAAAAAAGTGACATGGTAAAAGTAAGTGCTGCTGACGTTAAAAAATTAAGAGAAGCAACTGGAGCTGGTATGATGGACTGTAAAAAGGCATTAGTAGAAGCAGAAGGAAACTTTGACGAAGCAATAAACATTTTACGTAAAAAAGGTCAAAAAATTGCTGCAAAAAGAGCTGATAGAGAATCTACAGAAGGAGTTGCAGTAACTAGAATTAATGACTCTAAAACAGAAGGTGTAGCAATCGTATTAGCTTGTGAAACTGATTTTGTTGGTAAAAACGAATCTTTTGTAGCTTTAGGTGGTCAATTTGCAGACATCGCTTTAAATTACGCAGACAAAGAATCTTTCTTAGCTGCTGATTTTGGTGGAATGACTGTTGCTGATAAATTAGTTGAGCAAACTGGTGTTATTGGAGAGAAGTTAGAAATAACTGCTTTCGAAAAAGTAGAAGCAGCTTATGTTGGTGCTTATACTCACATTGGTAAAATTGCTGCTTTAGTTGGTTTATCTGCTGTTGTAGATAACGCAGAAACTTTATCTAAAGACCTTGCAATGCAAATTGCATCTATGGGAGCAACAACTTTATCTTACAAAGATTTAGACCCTGCTTATGTAGCTGCAGAAACTGAAGCTAGAATTGCTGTAATCGAAAAAGATAATATCGAGTTAGGTAGATTAGGAAAAACTTTAAAAAATGTTCCTCAATTTATTTCTATGTCTCAATTATCTGATGAAGTTTTAGCTAAAGCTGAAGAAGATGCAAAAGCAGAATTAAAAGCAGAAGGAAAACCAGAACAAATCTGGGATAGAATTTTACCAGGTAAAATGGAAAGATTTATTTCTGACAACACTACTTTAGATACAGAACAATGTCTTTTAGACCAATCTTTTATTAAAGATGAAAAAAAGACTGTTGCACAATACGTTAAAACGTTTGGTGATGTAGAAGTATCTACTTTTAAAAGAGTTACTTTAGGATAATTACTATTCTAAAAAACATATTTTTTTCTAACCTCGTTATCAAATATTTGATAACGAGGTTTTTTAATTTTCAAAAAAAGAAAATCAAAAAAAAACCGTAATTTTGCGCAACTCTTAAAATAAACTATGCAATATAAAAGAATACTCTTAAAATTAAGTGGCGAAGCATTAATGGGAGAAAGACAATACGGTATCGATCCAAAACGTCTTTCTGAATATGCTAAAGAAATTAAAGAAGTTATAGCAAAAGGTATTGAAGTAGCAATTGTTATTGGAGGTGGTAATATCTTTAGAGGTGTTGCTGGTGCTGCAAATGGCATGGATCGTGTACAAGGAGACCATATGGGTATGTTAGCAACTTGTATTAATGGTTTAGCTTTACAAAGTGCTTTAGAAGACGAAGGTGTTTATACAAGACTACAAACAGCTCTAGAAATTAAAGAAATTGCAGAACCTTATATTAAAAGAAGAGCAATTAGACATTTAGAAAAAGGTAGAGTTGTAATTTTCGGAGCAGGAACAGGTAACCCATATTTTACAACAGATACAGCAGCTGTTTTAAGAGCAATCGAAATTGATGCAGATGCAATTTTAAAAGGAACTCGTGTAGACGGTGTTTATAACGAAGATCCAGAAAAGAATAAAGACGCTATTAAATTTGACACAATAACTTTTAAAGAAGTTATTGAGAAAGGTTTAAAGGTTATGGATATGACAGCATTTACGTTAAGTGAAGAAAATAAATTACCAATAATTGTATTTGACATGAATACCAACGGAAACTTATTAAAACTAGTTTCAGGTGAAAAAATTGGTACTATTGTTGATAATCAATAAGAAAAATCTTTAAATTTAGAAAGATGAACGAAGAAATTGAATTTATATTAGACACAACTAAAGAAGCAATGAATAATGCAATTGCTCATTTAGAAAAAGAATTAAGAACTATTAGAGCTGGTAAAGCTACACCTGCAATGTTAGGTAATGTAATGGTAGATTATTATGGTTCTCAAACTCCGTTAGGGCAAGTTGCAAACGTAAGTACACCAGACCCTAGAACTATTGCAATACAACCTTGGGAAAAAAACATGTTACAACCTATAGAAAAAGCAATTATGATTGCTAATTTAGGATTTAACCCGATGAATAATGGTGACATAATAATGATTAACGTACCACCATTAACAGAAGAAAGAAGAATAAACTTAGCAAAACAAGCAAAAGCAGAAGCAGAAAATGCTAAGATTGGTATTAGAAATGCAAGAAAAGATGCAAACAACGATATCAAAAAAACAGATATTTCAGACGATTTAAAAAAGGCTTCTGAAGCAGATATACAAAAGCTAACAGATTCTTATGTTAAAATAACAGAAGAAAAATTAGCAATCAAAGAAAAAGAAATTATGACAGTTTAAGAACTGTTAATTCAAAAGGTGTTTTTAATAAAAACACCTTTTTTTTGGTTAAAACCCAACTTCAAATTAGTTACCTTTGCAGAAAATTTTTTAAATGAATTTCTGGACAAAAGCAGCTGGTTTGATATTAAGAAACCGATACTTGGTTTTATTAATAATTGCACTAATAACAGCTTTTTTAGCATCTCAAATGAAGTATATGAAATTCTCATATACAGAAGCAAATCTTTTACCAGAAGATCATGCTGCAAATCTAGAGTATAATAAATTCTTAGAAATTTTTGGTGAAGAAGGTAATTTAGTAATCTTAGGCGTTAAAGATTCAACTGTTTTTACACCAGAAAAATTTAATGCTTGGAATAAATTAGTAGAGCAATTTGATGCTAGAGAAGAAATAGATTTTACAGTATCTATTGCCGATGTACAAAAACTAAAGGCAGATAGAAAAAAGAGAAAGTTTATCTTAGAACCTTTATACGAAAAAAATCCAACTACTAAAGAAGAGGTTAACGCAATAAAAACACAACTTTTTGAAAAGCTTCCTTTTTACGACAACCTACTTTACAACAAAGAAACAGGTACTTTACAAACCGCAATTTATATTAAAAAGGAAATTATAAACACACCTCAAAGAAGAGATTTTATTTTTGATGTTTTAATTCCTGCCATAGAAAAATTTGAAGAGGAAAACAATCTAGATGTTAGGGTTTCTGGTATGCCATACATTAGAACCTTAAATGCCCAAAATATTCAAGATGAAATTTTACTTTTTGTAGTAGGTGCATTAGGTATTACTGCATTAATATTTTTCTTTTTCTTTAGATCTTTTAGAGCAACATTTATAACACTTCTTGTAGTTCTAATTGGTGTTATTTGGGCTTTTGGTTTTATAGGATTGTTTCGATATGAAATTACTGTTTTATCAGCATTAATTCCGCCATTAATTATCGTTATTGGTGTACCAAATGCGGTGTTTCTTATCAACAAATATCAACAAGAAATAAAAAAACACGGCCAGCAAGCAAAAGCTTTACAGCGTGTAATTTCTAAAATTGGTAACGCTACTTTAATGACAAACATTACCACGGCTTCTGGTTTTGCAACATTTGTCTTTGTAAAAAGTAATTTACTTAGAGAGTTTGGTATTCTAGCCTCTGTAAACATAATTAGTATCTTTATTTTGGCTCTGTTGATAATACCTATTATCTATAGTTTTATGCCACTTCCTAAGAAAAAACACTTGAACCATTTAGAAAGAAAATGGATTGAGAATGTTGTAAATTGGATGGAGAAAATGGTAAAAAATCAAAGAATTACAATTTATTTTGCAACCGTTATAGTTATCGTTTTAGGTATAATTGGAGTTTATAAAATTCGAGTTTCTGGTAGTTTAATAGAAGACATGCCTAAGAAAATGGATTTTTATAAAGACATTCGTTTTTTTGAAAAAGAGTTTGGTGGTATCATGCCTTTAGAGATTTTAATTGATACAAAAAAAGATAAAGGAGTCATGAAACTTTCAACTTTAAAAAAGATGGAAGAATTAAATGAAACTATTGAAACTTTTCCAGAATTATCGAAACCAATTTCTGTAGTAAACTTAGTTAAATATTCTAAACAAGCTTATTATAAGGGAAATCCAAGATATTATCAGTTACCAACAAATCAAGAACAAAGTTATATTTTTTCTTACACAAAAAACTCTAACAGTGATGCTGGCATGCTTAAAACCTTTGTAGATTCTACAGGTAGATATGCGAGAATTACAACTTTTATGAAAGATATTGGTACCGATAAAATGGATATCATTCAAGAACGATTAAAAGCAGTTATCGCAAAAGAATTTCCTGAAGATAAGTATACAGTTTCTTTAACTGGTAAGGCTTTGGTTTTTATAAAAGGAACTAATTACTTAATTAACAATTTAGTAATCTCTTTATCATTAGCTATTTTACTGATTGCAATATTTATGGCTTGGATGTTTAGATCACCACAAATGATCTTAATTTCTTTGATACCAAACATGCTTCCTTTATTAATTACTGCAGGTTTAATGGGCTTTTTAGACATCCCTATAAAACCATCTACAATTTTAGTTTTTAGTATTGCTTTTGGTATTTCTGTTGATGATACTATTCACTTTTTAGCAAAATACAGACAAGAATTAATTGCCAATAAATGGAAAATTAAACCCTCTGTTTATGCGGCTTTAAGAGAAACAGGTGTAAGTATGTTTTATACCTCTATTGTATTGTTTTTTGGCTTTTTAGTATTTACACTTTCTAGTTTTGGAGGTACAATTGCTTTAGGTGGTTTGGTTTCTGTAACGTTACTTTTAGCCATGGTTTCTAATTTATTACTATTACCATCTCTTTTATTAACTTTTGAAAAGAAAATTGCCAATAAAAAAGTATTTAAAGAACCTAAAATGAAGATTTTTCCTCCTAAAGAAGATAAAGAATAATTATAAATGTTATTTATATATAAAAAACCGGTGACTTAATAAACCACCGGTTTTTCTATTTAGTCTCAAAAATAAACTCCTTACTTTTTCATAATTCTTTTCATAATATTACCTTTTGCTGTATCTATTTTTAATAAGTAAACACCTTCTGATAAATTAGAAATATTTATTTTATTTATAGGATTTTTAATTAATTGTAACCTTTTACCTAAAAGATTATACACTTCAATTTTTTTAATATTTACATTATTAATATTTTGAATTTGTAAAACATCTTTAACAGGATTAGGATATAATTTTATGTAATTACTTAATACAATCTCTTTATTAACACTTAATGTTTCATCATAGTTAAGAGTAACCCTTTGTGTTTCTATATTAAATCCTGTAATAATAGGATTAGAAACAAGACAAAAGTAATATCCAGCATCTTGTTGTGTTGCATCTGTAATAACATATTCTTTACTAGTAGCATCTGTAATTGGACTTCCATTTTTATACCATTGGTACATATTATTAGTTCCACTAACTATTGCTACTAGAGTTTTATCGTAACCATCACCAAAATCTACAGTTTCCTCTACCCCAACTTTTGCTTGATTAGAATAACTAAACGTTTGTAAATTCTGATAATCTATAAATTCATTTTCAAAATCACCAAATTGAAATTTATTGCTACTAATATATAAACTTGTTAAATTGGTTGCATTCGTAAAATCAGGTAAATTACCCTTAATTTCATTATTTTGTAGATATACCGTTTTTAAGGCTAACATATTACTCATTTCTGTCGGTAAACTTGTAATCTTATTGCTGTTCAAATATAAAGTTTCTAAAGAGGCTAAATTCCCAAAAGTAGATGGAATTGCTCCCGAAATTTCATTAGAACCTATCTGTAAATTTGTTAACTTAGTTAAATTCCCAATACTCTCTGGTAATTCTCCTTTAAGCTTATTACTATTCAAAGAAATATTAGTAATATGCTTACCTCCATCAACAATTTTGGTGGTTATTCCTTGCCATTTTGTAGCATTGTATGGATTGTTAATAAGCGCTTTTGCTAAATTTCCATTCCAATTGGTATTATTAGTCCAATTTGCTCCCTCTAAATTATTATATAAATCTACCAAAGCTTTAATTTCATTTTCTGGTACATTATTATATGCACTACAATCTTGTCCCCAAACAATATTTGAATATTGACTTGCAAAAGAAGTTGCTTCCCAGGCTAAAATAGTATTCTCTGGAACTGAAATACAGTTTAAGTATTGATTATAAAAAATAAAAGTATTAGAAAATTGTTCTTCTGAATTATAACTATTATCAAAATTAGACGGAGCAACACCTATTTTTAAACCTGTAATTTCATTTCCAGAGACATTTAAAGATATCAAATTAGTTAAATTTGAAAAATCTAAATTTCCTTCTAATTGATTAGAACTTAACTCCAATCTTTTTAATGAAGAAATATTATTAATTTCTACCGGTATTGTATTTAAAACATATTCTTGAATATTAGAATTATATTGATTATTGAATGTTAACTGTTCTAAGTTAGCCAATTCTCCAATTTCAGTTGGTATTTCTGATATAAAATTGCTATTTAGCTCTAACTCTTTTAATTGTATTAAGTTTTTAATTACGGATGGAATGGTACCATCTAATTCATTGGAATTTAATTCAACCTTTGTTACGTGCTTTTGTCCATTAATTACCTCTGTTGTAACCCCAAACCAAGCTCCAACATTTCTTTTTAAGCTAGAATCTGTTTCCCAAACAACTCCGTTATAAGAACTAGATAAATCGTTTCTCCAATTCATACCTTTTGTACTGTTGTATAAAGCAATTAATGCTTCTCTTTCTAGATCTGGAATGGAATTAGTGGTTACCGCATTACAATTATCTGAATAAACAACTCCATTATCTATTATACCGCCTTCTTCTTTGTAATTAGACAATTGCCATGCAACTAGCTCGTCACTAGGCACTTCTACACAACCCAAAGCATTTCTATTTAGTCTCAATCTATTTGCTCTCGGATTTGTTGTATTGGTTCCAAAAATTGTTGGTGCAACGGCAATTTTTAATTCCGAAATATTATTGAAATCTGCTCTAAAGTCATTTAAAACTTCTGATAAACCTAAATTAATAGAACCCGATATTCTATTATTACTAATATTAAATGTTTCTAATAAAATTAAATTGGTCATTGTACTTGGTAAACTTTCTAAAACGTTACCCTGTAAATACAATTTCTCTAAACTAACAATATTCCCAATTTCATCTGGCAAACTATTTAACGTATTTGTTGGTTGATATCTAACAGGACTTGTGGTTTGATTATTTAGTCTTAATTCCTTTAAACTTGTAAAATTACCAATACCCGATGGTAAGCTTGTTAATCCATTGTAACTTAAATCTAACTTTTCTAATGTTGCTATGTTACCAATCTCATTTGGTAAAGTTGTTAGAGTTGATGTGTATTGAGAAGTATTTGTATTTATTCTTTGATAGCTTAAATTCAACTCTACTAAACTAGTAAAATCTCCTATTCCTACAGGTAAACTCTC
This sequence comes from Polaribacter sp. BM10, assembly GCF_002005425.1. Lineage (GTDB taxonomy): Bacteria > Bacteroidota > Bacteroidia > Flavobacteriales > Flavobacteriaceae > Polaribacter > Polaribacter marinaquae. The sequence goes on from NZ_CP019704.1 coordinate 1,974,089, forward strand.
TAAACTATTAGAAGATAAATTTAAATGCGTTAATTTACTTAAACCTCCTATTTCTGTGGCTATTGAAGTTATTTTTCCAGAGGATAAATTTAGCAACGTTAACTCTGGTAAATCTGCTATTTCTTTTGGTACAACTCCTGATAATTGATTACTAATCAACTCTATTTTAGTTACGTGTTTCTGTCCGTTGATAATCTCTGTAGTTACTCCTTGCCAAGAACCTACATTGGTTAATTCTGTAGCATCAGAACTCCAATTTGTACCAACCCAAGTAACTCCTATTGTTGCATCTACCTTGTCTCCTCCGTTTGTGGCAATATACAATGCAACCAAAGCTTCTCGCTCACTTTGTGGAACTCTAAAGCCTGAACAACTATCGCTAAATGCTATTCCATTGTCTGCTATCTGGGGTCTTTGTGCATATCGGGTTTCCCAATTTGTAACTTCTGCTGTAGGAACTTCTACACAACTTAAATAAGGGTTATTACTGATATTAAAATGATAGGTTGGATTAGACGATAAGCTAAAATTAATTACAGGCGCATCTATTTTTAAATCGGTAATCTTATTATTATTTAATTGCAAACGCTTTAATTTTATCACATTTGTTAAATCAACCAATCCGCCTATTTCATTATTCTCCGCTTCTAAAACCTCCAAATTGGTTAACTGATTCATCGTACTTGGCAAACTTGTTAAATAATATGTATAAGTACCTGTAGACGAATCATACGTTTGCATATTTTCTAAATACAACTCTTTCAAATTTGATAAGTCGCCAATTTCTGCTGGTAAAGTTGCTATTTTATTACTATTACTACTCTGAGACAAATACAACTTCTCTAAATTTGTTAAACCGCCAATTGTTGCTGGCAAACTTGTTAACTCGTTACCCTGAACCTGCAACTCTTTTAAACTAGTTAAACCATTTATTGTACTCGGAATGTTCGCAATAATATTATTCTGTAAATACAATTTTTCTAAACTAGTAATATTTCCGATTTCATCTGGTAAACTAGATAATGTATTTATTGGTTGATATCTAACAGGACTTGTGGTTTGATTATTTAGTCTTAATTCCTTTAAACTTGTAAAATTACCAATACCCGATGGTAAGCTTGTTAATCCATTGTAACTTAAATCTAACTTTTCTAATGTTGCTATGTTACCAATCTCATTTGGTAAAGTTGTTAGAGTTGATGTGTATTGAGAAGTATTTGTATTTATTCTTTGATAGCTTAAATTCAACTCTACTAAACTAGTAAAATCTCCTATTCCTACAGGTAAGCTCTCTAAACTATTAGAAGATAAATTTAAATGCGTTAATTTACTTAAACCTCCTATTTCTGTGGCTATTGAAGTTATTTTTCCAGAGGATAAATTTAGCAACGTTAACTCTGGTAAATCTGCTATTTCTTTTGGTACAACTCCTGATAATTGATTACTAATCAACTCTATTTTAGTTACGTGTTTCTGTCCGTTGATAATCTCTGTAGTTACTCCTTGCCAAGAACCTACATTGGTTAATTCTGTAGCATCAGAACTCCAATTTGTACCAACCCAAGTAACTCCTGTTGTTGCATCTACCTTGTCTCCTCCGTTTGTGGCAATATACAATGCAACCAAAGCTTCTCGCTCACTTTGTGGAACTCTAAAGCCTGAACAACTATCGCTAAATGCTATTCCGTTGTCTGCTATCTGGGGTCTTTGTGCATATCGGGTTTCCCAATTTGTAACTTCTGCTGTAGGAACTTCTACACAACTTAAATAAGGGTTATTACTGATATTAAAATGATAGGTTGGATTAGACGATAAGCTAAAATTAATTACAGGCGCATCTATTTTTAAATCGGTAATCTTATTATTATTTAATTGCAAACGCTTTAATTTTATCACATTTGTTAAATCAACCAATCCGCCTATTTCATTATTCTCCGCTTCTAAAACCTCCAAATTGGTTAACTGATTCATCGTACTTGGCAAACTTGTTAAATAATATGTATAAGTACCTGTAGACGAATCATACGTTTGCATATTTTCTAAATACAACTCTTTCAAATTTGATAAGTCGCCAATTTCTGCTGGTAAAGTTGCTATTTTATTACTATTACTACTCTGAGACAAATACAACTTCTCTAAATTTGTTAAACCGCCAATTGTTGCAGGCAAACTTGTTAATTCGTTACCCTGTAACTGCAACTCTTTTAAACTAGTTAAACCATTTATTGTACTCGGAATGTTCGCAATAATATTATTCTGTAAATACAATTTTTCTAAACTAGTAATATTTCCGATTTCATCTGGTAAACTAGATAATGTATTTGTTGGTTGATATCTAACAGGACTTGTGGTTTGATTATTTAGTCTTAATTCCTTTAAACTTGTAAAATTACCAATACCCGATGGTAAGCTTGTTAATCCATTGTAACTTAAATCTAACTTTTCTAATGTTGCTATGTTACCAATCTCATTTGGTAAAGTTGTTAGAGTTGATGTGTATTGAGAAGTATTTGTATTTATTCTTTGATAGCTTAAATTCAACTCTACTAAACTAGTAAAATCTCCTATTCCTACAGGTAAACTCTCTAAACTATTAGAAGATAAATTTAAATGCGTTAATTTACTTAAACCTCCTATTTCTGTAGCTACTGAAGTTATTTTTCCAGATGATAAATTTAGCAACGTTAACTCTGGTAAATCTGCTATTTCTTTTGGTACAACTCCTGATAATTGATTACTAATCAACTCTATTTTAGTTACATGTTTCTGTCCGTTGATAATCTCTGTAGTTACTCCTTGCCAAGAACCTACATTGGTTAATTCTGTAGCATCTGAACTCCAATTTGTACCAACCCAAGTAACTCCTATTGTTGCATCTACCTTGTCTCCTCCGTTTGTGGCAATATACAATGCAACCAAAGCTTCTCGCTCACTTTGTGGAACTCTAAAGCCTGAACAACTATCGCTAAATGCTATTCCGTTGTCTGCTATCTGGGGTCTTTGTGCATATCTGGTTTCCCAATTTGTAACTTCTGCTGTAGGAACTTCTACACAACTTAAATAAGGGTTATTACTGATATTAAAATGATAGGTTGGATTAGACGATAAGCTAAAATTAATTACAGGCGCATCTATTTTTAAATCTTCAATCTTATTATTATTTAATTGCAAACGCTTTAATTTTATCACATTTGTTAAATCAACCAATCCGCCTATTTCATTATTCTCCGCTTCTAAAACCTCCAAATTGGTTAACTGATTCATCGTACTTGGCAAACTTGTTAAATAATATGTATAAGTACCTGTAGACGAATCATACGTTTGCATATTTTCTAAATACAACTCTTTCAAATTTGATAAGTCGCCAATTTCTGCTGGTAAAGTTGCTATTTTATTACTATTACTACTCTGAGACAAATACAACTTCTCTAAATTTGTTAAACCGCCAATTGTTGCTGGCAAACTTGTTAACTCGTTACCCTGAACCTGCAACTCTTTTAAGTCAGTTAGATTACCAATACTATTTGGTAAAAACGTTAGCCTATTATTATAAATTTTTAAAGATGTTAAGTTTAGCAAAGCGCCAATATTAGAAGGCAATTTTGTTAACTGATTACTATACAATGTTAGTTCTTCTAGTAGTACTAAATCGCTTAAATCTTCGGGTAAATCAGTATTAAAATTTGGGTTGTCTTCTCCTAATCTATTATTGTGTAATCGAAGGTGTTTCAATTTTGTAAAACCACCTAAACCAGCAACCACTTGTAATTCGTTATTATTCAAGTATAAAGTTTCTAAATTGGTTAAATTGGCAAATGCTGTAGGTGTATTAGAAAGTTTACAATTCGAAAAATCTAAGTAGGTTAGTTTTGATAGTTGCCCTAATTCTGTTGGTATACTTGCTATATTATTAGGTGCTGCAACTAATCTAGTTAATTCTGCTAAATTACCTATTTGAGGTGGTAATAAAGTAATTTTAGTAGAGCCTAATTCTAAAATTTCTAATTTCAATAAATTTTCAATTGTAGTTGGAAGTAAATCTACTTGCGTAGTATTAAATTTTAAAGAAATTAATTCTACTAAATCACCAACAGTACTTGGTATTGTAGTTAAAGTATTGTTGATACTTACATCTAAATGATTTAATTTAGATAAACCACCTATTTCATTTGGAATTGAACTGATTTGATTTTGACTTAATTTTAACTCTAATAATTCTGAAAAATCTCCAATTTCAACAGGCAAACCTCCATTTAAACCCATTCCATGAAAAAATAATTTTGTTATTCTTCTAACTGTTCCAAAATCTTTAGTTACAATACCTCTTAAATCTTCTGGATTCGTATTTGCTACTATTTCTGTACTGCCATAATTATTATAAGACCATGCAGTTCCATTAGTAGTATTAAATATTGCTTTTAAAGCTGCTTTTTCTGTAGCATCTAATGGTAAGACTCCGCTACAATTATCAGTTATTTTAATTCCTAAATCAAAATTATTCATAGATAAAGAATGGTAACTATTAATTGAGCTCGATGGCACTTCAACACAATTTAAATTAGGTACATCTTTGATATTTAGCGTTACATATTTATGAAGTTTTAAACTCGTAATACCAGTATTATTAAGTTTTACATTATCAATGGTTGCAGCGTAATTATCGAAATTTACACCACCTGAAAAACTCATATTTTCTGAAAAATCTACGGAGGTTATATTTGATAAATTTACCAAACTAGAAAAACTTCCGTTTAAATTATTGTTCGATAAATTGATTTCCGTAACGTAATCTTGACCATTAATTTCTGTTACTGTAACTCCATACCAATTAGAAACATCAGAAGTAATATTTATATCTGTATTCCAATTGGTATTATTCGTCCAATTAGCTCCATCTGTAGCATTGTAAAAATCTATTAATGCTTGTCTTTCTGTTTGTGAAATTTGCGCATTTATAGTTATACTTATAAACGCGAAAATTAATAGTAGTTTTCCTCTCATTTTTGGTTATTTTAATCTTTATCAAATATATAAATCAAACAAAAGCATGTAAATACCTAATTGTAGGTATATTTTAAAGCTAAAACAACGAACAACTACACGCTAATAATTGTACTTAATCCTTCAAAAAAAAGTATATTTGCTTTATTAGTAAAAGACAATTTTCGAATACAATATATATTAAGATGATGACGAATAATAACGTAGCAGAATTATTAGAATCTGGTAAAGTTTTACAAGAGGTAACAATAAAAGGTTGGGTAAGAACTTTTAGAAGTAATCGTTTTATTGCTTTAAATGACGGTTCAACAATTAATAATATTCAGTGTGTAATAGATTTTGAAAACACATCCGAAGAAATACTAAAAAGAATTACAACTGGTGCAGCAGTATCTATAAAGGGAGTTATTGCAGAAAGCCAAGGTAAAGGACAATCTGTAGAAATTCAGGTTTCTGAAATTGAAATACTTGGAGACTCAAATCCAGATGAATATCCTATTCAGCCTAAAAAACATAGTTTCGAATTTTTAAGAGAAAATGCACATTTACGTGTTAGAACAAATACGTTTAGTGCAGTAATGAGAGTTCGATCTAAACTATCTTTTGCTGTTCATAAATATTTTCAAGACAACGGTTTTAATTACGTAAACACACCAATTGTTACAGGTTCTGATGCAGAAGGTGCTGGTGAAATGTTTAGAGTTACTTCTTTTGAAGATAACAAAGCACCTGTTACAGAAGATGGTAAAATCGATTATTCTAAAGACTTTTTTGGTAAAGAAACAAATCTAACAGTTTCTGGTCAATTAGAAGCAGAAACCTACGCAATGGCGTTAGGAAAAGTATATACGTTTGGCCCAACTTTTAGAGCAGAAAATTCTAATACTACCCGTCATTTGGCAGAATTTTGGATGATTGAACCAGAAGTTGCTTTTATGGATTTAGACGGCAATATGGATCTTGCCGAAGATTTTATTAAATCTGTTTTATCGTATGTTTTAGAGCACTGTAAAGAAGATTTAGCCTTTTTAGATCAACGTTTTACACAAGAAGAAAAAACAAAACCTCAATTGCAAAGAAGCGATATGAGTTTATTAGAAAAATTAAAGTTTGTTGCTGATAACAATTTTAAACGTGTATCCTATACAGAGGCAATCGATATTTTAAGAAACTCTAAGCCTAATAAAAAGAAAAAATTTCAGTTTCCAATTAATGAATGGGGCGCAGATTTACAATCTGAACACGAACGTTATCTAGTTGAAAAACACTTTAAATGTCCAGTGATTTTGTTTGATTATCCTGCAAATATTAAAGCATTTTATATGCGTTTAAATGAAGACGGAAAAACCGTAAGAGCTATGGATGTACTTTTCCCTGGAATTGGTGAAATGGTTGGTGGTGCACAACGTGAAGAACGTTATGATGTTTTAGTAGAAAAAATGAAAGCCATGAACATTGACGAAAAAGAACTTTGGTGGTATTTAGATTTAAGAAAGTTTGGTACAGCTGTTCACTCTGGTTTTGGATTAGGTTTCGAGAGACTAGTTCAATTTACAACCGGAATGGGAAATATTAGAGACGTTATTCCGTTTCCTAGAACACCACAAAACGCTGAATTTTAAAGATTAAATATGAAGAACTTATCTATTTTAAGCTTTATTACTTGTATACTTTTTTCTAACATCTCTTTTTCGCAAGAAGTCGTAGAAGTTGAAGAAACAGTAATAGAATCTACAGAAGCTGATAATAACTACAGTAGAAGTAGACGAAATGTAAAAAATATTTACAAAAAAGGAGAGCATTTTTTAACAGGTAACATAGATAATGAAATCTATATTATAAAAAACAATAGCACCAAATTGTATGGTTTACAAGATTATGAAGGTAATCTTTTAGTAAGACCAATGTTTAAAAGCATTAATAAATATAGTTCTTCTAAAAACAGAATAGTTGCTAGTTTAGATTATTCTAAAAATGGAGTTATCAATAGAAAAGGAGAAATTATTATTCCTTTTGAATTTTCTAGCATAATTTCTGAGAAAGACAAACAGTTTTTTATACTTGGTAGAAGCTATAGTAACTATGAAATTGTAGACTACAATGGTAAACCTGTTTTAAACGGAAACTTTGAAAGGATAACTGTTTATGATGATAATATTAAGGTTAAAAGAAATGACGCCTACGGAGTTTATAAAGATAATGGAGAGATCTTATTACCAATTATATACGACAAAATAGATTACAGCTCTAGCAATAAACATTTTAGTGTTACACAAAACGGAATTCCTTCAATTTTAACAAATGATGGTAAAAATTTATTTAAAAATAATTATGAAGAAGTAAAGAAGTTTGGTAGTTACAGAAGTTACGAATATTTAGTAATTAAAAACAACAAAAAAGGAGTTATAGACCTTGATGAACAAGCTATTATACCCATAAAATTTGATGAAGTAAGTACCAAAAGTAATTACCACTTATATACAGTTAAAGAAAATAATTTATGGGGTGTTTATGATTCTTATTTTGACAAATATCTTATTAAACCTGTTTACAAAGAAATTCATCAATTATCTAAAACACAATATCTTTTAACATCTTCAGATAAGAAAATTATCAGAAATATAAAGTTTAAGACAAATACAGATGTTAGTAAATACAATTTTAATGATTATTATTTAAGTAATTCTATTTATTTAAAGACAAAACAAGACAATAAATACGGTCTAATAAATATTAATACAGGTAAATTAATTGTACCAACAAAATATGATAGAGTTCGTGTTTACAACAATTTTATCTCTGGTTATAACGAGCAGAATAAAAAATATACAGCCTACAGTAGTAATGGTAAAATAACTGTAAAAGATTTTAATAACAGTAAAAACCTTACTACAAAACTTTACAAAATCACTAAAAACGGAAAAGCAGGGTTAATTTATGATGGAAATTTAATTGCTGATGTTAAATACGATATCGTTACCTATTATAGAAATGTAAAATTGATTATCTTAGTTAAAAATTCGAGTTATAGTTTACTAGATCATAAAACTGGTAAAACTCTAATAAAAGATTCTAAAGATAGAATTACTATAAATTCTGCTACCAACAAAATAAAACATAATAATAAAAATTATTTCTACTCTTCAGGTAAATTAAAAGAAGAATAATGCTAAAACAAAGTCTAAATTATAAATTATTACAAAAATTATCTCCTCAGCAAATTCAGTTGATGAAGTTAATTCAATTGCCTACGCAAGCATTTGAAGAACGATTAAAACAAGAAATTGAAGAGAATCCTGCGTTAGATACAGGTAAAGAGAATTCAGATAGTTTAGATGATGATTTATCTAATGAATATGATGATGCTGGTACAGAAAAAATTGAAGCAGAAGATATTAATATAGACGAATATTTAAGCGACGACGAAATACCAAACTATAAAACACAAGCTAATAATTATTCTGCAGATGATGAAGATAAGAATGTGCCTTACGCTGCAGGTACAAGCTTTCATCAATCTTTAAAAAATCAACTGAATACTTTTAGTCTTGATGATGAAGAACGCGCGATAGCAGAGTTTTTAGTTGGTAGTATAGATGATAGCGGTTATATAAGAAGAGAAATCATAGATCTTGTAGATGATTTAGCTTTTACCGCAAACGTTTTTACTACAGAAGAAAAAGTAATCAAAGTTTTAAAAAAAGTAGTTCATAAATTAGATCCATTAGGTGTTGGTGCAAGAGACCTAAAAGAATGTCTTATTATACAACTTAAAGCAAAAGATAAAACAAAATACAGAAGTCTATCTATTGAAATACTAGAAAATGCTTTTGATCATTTTGTAAAAAAACATTACAAGAAACTTCAAGAAAAATTTAATATTTCAGAAGAAGAATTAAAAGAAGTTAATAAAGAGATTTCTAAATTAAACCCTAAACCTGGTAGTTCTTATGCTGGTAATAATAAAATAGCAGAACAAATTGTACCAGATTTTTCTATTAAGCTAATAGACGGAGAGTTGGATTTGACTTTAAACTCAAGAAACGCACCAGAACTGCATGTTTCTAGAGAGTATAACAACATGTTAAAAGGTTATCAAGAATCTACCGTAAAATCTAAATCACAAAAAGATGCAGTCTACTTTATAAAACAAAAATTAGATGCTGCAAAATGGTTTATCGACGCAATTAGACAAAGACAACAAACGTTGTTGGTAACCATGAATACAATTATGCATTATCAATACGAATATTTCTTAACAGGAGATGAGCGTAAATTAAAACCAATGATTTTAAAAGATATTGCTGATAAGATTGATATGGATGTTTCTACGGTTTCTAGAGTAGCAAATAGTAAATACGTTTCTACACCTTACGGAACAAAATTAATCAAAGAATTCTTTTCTGAATCAATGAAAAACGATCAAGGTGAAGATGTTTCTACTAAAGAAATTAAAAAAATTCTTGAAACTGTTATTGCTGAAGAAAACAAAAAGAAACCACTCACTGATGAAAAACTTGCCGGAATTCTTAAAGAAAAAGGATATCCAATTGCAAGAAGAACAGTTGCAAAATACAGAGAACAATTAGATTTACCTGTAGCACGATTGAGAAAAGAAATTTAGTGGAAAAATTTTACAAAATAATATCTGTAATATTTCATCCTATCGTGGTACCAACCATTGGTGTTCTATTATATTTTATACTTATACCAAGTAGTTACCCAAGTAATTTAAAGCTAACACTACTAAGTTTAATTTTTGTAATGACTTATTTAGTGCCACTATTAATTTTAATCTTATTTAAAAAATTAAAACTAATAGAATCCTTCAATGCGTACACTATTAAAGAGAGAAAATTACCAGTAGCAATGATGATTGTATTATTCTATTTACTAGGAAATACCATTGCAAATATTGGAGCGATGAGAGATATTAGTTTATTATTTTATGCTACAAGCGGTGCATTAATGCTGTTGTATGTCTTGTTTATATTTAAAATTAAAACAAGTATCCATTTACTTTCTTTAGGAATATCTACTGCATTTTTTTTAATTATTGATATTAATAATTCAAGTAATTTCCCATTGGTGATAATTCTTAACATATTAATTGCTGGCATTGTTGCTAATGCAAGATTATATTTAAAAGCACACAAACCTTCAGAAGTTTATATTGGGTTCTTTATGGGCTTTATATCTACTTTTATAACTTATAATATATTATAATAAATAAAAAATCAAACCAAATTTAAGAACTTTGGTGTTTATAGCTTCTCCATCAATTGATGCATTTTTAAAAATCGGAGTTAAGCCATAAAATACGTTTATATTGAATTCATCATAACCTGCTGAAAATGTCAAGCCATATTGTAAATTATTATAACTACTTACATTCTTGAATGATATTTCACTTGCATTAGAGGCAGTATAATCAAACTTATTAGATAGATTGTATAAAAATTTTAGGCCAGTATAAATACGCCAAAAACTGTATTTTTTAGCTGTAGACGTTCTCCATCTTACCTCTAATGGAAACTCTAAATTATGTACTTTAAATTTATTATTAGTTATGTCTGATGCAGTTGAAAAACTAGTTTCATTATTTAATTCATCTACTTTTAATTCATGACTAAAATAGTCATATCCATAACCAATACCAGCCGCAAAAGAAAAAGTACCTTCTTTGTTTAATAAAATATCTTTAATAAAACCAGTAGATAAAGAATAAGAAAAATTACTTTTAGATACAGTAGATGGTTGCTCACTTAATTGGCTGTAATGAACAGATAAATACAATTGATCATCAGCATAATAATCACCAATATTTAAAGAATCCTTTTGACTATATATAGAAAAAGAAATTAGAAATATTATAATGTGTAAAAAAGGAAATTTCATAAAATAATTCATGAATTCAAATTAATATTATTTTGAAACATTTAATTAAATATAAAACAAAAAAAGGGTAATTCTAAGAATTACCCTTTTTAAAAATTTATATATTAAATTTAGTTCCCATCACCTGGAGATGCTGAATAACTAATTTTAAGAGCATTTACATCTCTTAATTTTAATCTAATATCAATAATAGTACCTACGCTAGATTCTTTATCTGCTTTAATAGAAGTAGTCATAAATGGTACTTCTGCTTCAGAAACTTTAGATCTCTCGTTAATGATAAAAGCAGGTACATCATCTGCAGTTGCAATTTTATCATTTAATTGAATTCTATTAAAACCAGTACCATGTCGAGCTGCATCCTTAGATTTACCAACATAAATTGTACTTACAAGACTCTTATGCTCTAGTTTTTTTACTTCTGTTGCATTAGGTAATCTTGGGTTCTCTATTTTTAAATCTGTTTCTCTCATTGTAGTAGTTACCATGAAGAAAAACAACAACATAAAAACGATGTCTGGTAAAGCTGCAGTGTTTACTGCTGGCATTCCTTTTTTCTTTTTTCCGAATTTAGACATATTGTTGTATTTTAAAAATTAATTTGAAGTAGGTTCAGCATCAGAAATAATTTCAGGATAACTCTTTTTGATATCCTCAACTTTTTTCTTCAACTCTGTATTACTTCTGTCATCTTTGTAAGCCTCTTCTAACTCTGGAAAAGGTATCCCGTAACGTTCTTTTGATAATCTGTTACGCAACTCTGAATACGCCTTAATTAATTCGTTTTGAACTCTTAAATAAGTACCATATTCTGTACCTCTGTCACTCTGAACCGAGATAATTGCTTTGTTTGGATGATCTGAAGAAGATTCACTTTTTTCCCCTTTACAATAAGTACAAGGCCCTGTTTTAACTCCTTCGTCGATTTTTCCTTCACCACCACCGTTATCAATAAAAGCCATTGCAGCTTCTTTAAGGTCTTTAATTTCCATTCTGTCTCCTTCAACAAGAAGATCATTATCTCTATTAATGTTAACCTCGAAAATATTCTTTTCTTTAATAACTGGCGGAACGTAATCCTCTGGTGGTTTTTCAGATAACTTTTTAGAAACACCAGAATCTACATTCATGGTTGTTGTTACTAAAAAGAAGATTAATAACAAGAAGGCAATATCTGCCATAGAACCTGCATTAATTTCTGGATTCTCTCTTCTTGCCATAATTTTATGATTTTATTAATCCTTTAACTAAATCGTACACGAAAAATAAAGAAGCTATACCTCCTAATATTATACTGTACCATATACCAGCTCCTACCCATTTATTGGTTGCAGAACCTGCTTCTCCTCCTTCACTAATTCCTCCTGCTGCGTTTATTACTGCTTCAGAATCAGATAAAAAATAAGAGATTACTAATAAAACACCTAGAACTGCAAGTCCCATTAATGTTTTCTTTAAATTCTCTGGGTTCCTAATTAAACTCCATAGAGAAAGTGCTACTGCGATTACTACTGCTGCAATAAGTAAGAAAGTCGAATAATAAATAATAGGACTTACCACACTATTTTGTAAATCAACATCAGTTTCAATTGCCTCACTATCTTCCATAAATATTTTTATGAAAAGGAAAGCACCTACTAATGCAACTACAGCTATAATAATATTTAATATTTTATTGCTTTTCATTGTACTAGTTTTTATTTTTTATATTTTACTAATAAGTCTACTAATTGAATAGATGCATCTTCCATGTTGTTTACAATTCCATCAATTTTAGATACGATGTAATTATAAAAGATTTGTAATATAATAGCAACAATTAAACCAAATACTGTAGTTAATAATGCTACTTTAATACCACCTGCTACTACCGCTGGAGAAATATCATTTGCTACAGCAATATCGTTAAATGCTCCAATCATACCAATTACAGTACCCATGAAACCTAACATTGGTGCTAATGCGATAAATAAAGAAATCCAAGAAACGTTTTTCTCTAAAAGTCCCATTTGAACTCCACCGTAAGAAACAACTGCTTTTTCAGCTGCATCTACACCTTCATCTACTCTATCTAAACCTTGGTAAAAAATAGATGCAACAGGTCCTTTTGTATTTCTACAAACCTCTTTTGCAGCTTCTACACCACCAGAACTTAATGCATCATCTACATTTGCTACTAATTTTTTAGTATTTGTAGTTGCTAAGTTTAAATAAATAATTCTTTCAATTGCGATAGCTAAACCTAAGATTAAGGCAACTAATACAATCCCCATAAATCCTGGACCACCATCAATAAAGTTTTCCTTTAGAATTTGGTGAAAAGTTTTTGACTCTGTTGCTGCTTCCTGTGCAAAAGTTGATTGAATAGCTCCAAAAAACATGAATCCTGTTACAGATAGGACATTTACTACTTTTTTCATCTCTGTTATAATTAATTTTTAATAGTTAACGGGTTAAATATATAAATTTTCACTTCAAATAAACAATTGTTATTTCCTTTTAATTTTTTGAGAAAGAATTTAACAACTAATTTATTTTTTAATTGAGTGGCAAGTAACAAAAAAATTGTTGTCCCTCAAAAAAAAATCAATCTATTTTGTGTAAAAATAATCTTTTTTTCGAGAGATTGGTTTTTTTAACATTAAAATTACTTCGAACTAATTTCTCCTCTTAAAGATTTTTGAAAATACTTTTTAAATTCGATATTTGTTAAATCTTCACTTAATAAGTACATTAACTTTGCAATTGCAGATTCTGTTGTGATGTCTAATCCTCCAATTACACCTAATTCTTTTAAACCAATACTTGTATCATAATGTCCTAAAATAACGCTACCTCCAGAGCACTGTGTTACATTCACAATTTTTATACCACTTTGTATTGCTGTAGCAATTAAATTTAAAAACCATGGTTTATTAGGCGCATTTCCAGCACCATAAGACTCTAAAACAACTCCTTTTAAGTTTTTAATAGTTAAAATAGACTTTACTACACTCTCTGTTATTCCAGGAAAAAGTTTTAATATAACTACATCTGTGACTAATTTTTTTCGAATAACTAAATTGGAATCCGTATTAGAAACTTCGGGTAATAAATGCTCATTAAAATTTAAATGAACTCCACTTTCTGCTAAAGCCGGATAATTCATAGAAGCAAAAGCCTCAAATTGTTCTGCACTAATTTTTGTTGTTCTATTTGCTCTATATAGTTTATATTCAAAATACAAACAAACTTCACTTATAACAGGTTTATCATTTTTTCTAGCAGCAGCAATTTCTATGGTAGTTATTAAATTTTCTTTCGCGTCTGTTCTTAAATCTCCGATAGGTAATTGCGAACCCGTAAATATTACCGGTTTTTGTAAATTCTCTATCATAAAACTAATTGCAGATGATGTATAAGACATGGTATCTGAACCTGTTAAAACCACAAAACCATCGTATAAATTGTAATTAGATTCTATAATATTTAAAATATCTACATAATAGTTCGTATTCATATTAGAAGAATCTATTGGTTCTTTAAACGAAATACTTTCTATTTCACAATTTAATTGTTGTAGTTCTGGTATCTTATTTATTATTTGACTAAAATCAAAAGCCTTTAAAGCATTTGTTTTATAATCTTTTATCATACCAATAGTACCACCTGTATAAACAATTAGAATCTTAGGTTTGTTTGCCATTTTGTCATTTTTAAGTTCCAAAATATAAATTGGAATACTTTATGTTGTAAATTTATCAAACAAAAATGATATACAATTTTAAAACTTTATAAATTATGATGGGATTTTATATTTTAATTGGTGTAATCTCTTTAGTGAGTTGGCTAGTTAGTAATACCTTAAAAAGTAAATTCAAAAAATACTCTAAAGTTCAACTTAGAAATGGTTTAAGTGGTGCAGAAATTGCCGAAAAAATGTTAGCAGATAACGGTATTTTTGATGTAAAAGTAATTTCTACACCTGGTATGTTAACAGACCACTACAACCCGCAAAATAAAACTGTAAATTTAAGTGAAGGTGTTTATAACCAAAGAAATGCTGCCGCTGCAGCCGTTGCTGCACACGAATGCGGACACGCAGTACAACACGCAACTGCTTACAGTTATTTAAAAATGAGATCTCAATTAGTGCCTATTGTTAGTGTAACATCAAAATTCTCGCAATGGTTAGTAATTGGAGGATTAGTTATGGGAGCCGCTTCTGGTGCACCAGGAATTGGTTTATACATCGCAATTGCAGGTTTAATTTTTATGGCTTTGGCAACAATATTTAGTTTTGTTACTTTACCTGTAGAGTATGATGCAAGTAATAGAGCTTTAGCTTGGTTAAAAAATAAAAACATGGTTTCGCAAGAAGAATATGCTGGTTCTGAAGACGCACTTAAATGGGCTGCAAGAACTTATTTAGTTGCTGCTTTAGGTTCTTTAGCAATGTTACTTTATTGGGGAATGAGAATTTTAGGAAGTAGAGATTAATTTTTTTAAAATAATTATCAATATAAAAACCTTGAGAGATCAAGGTTTTTTTTGTTTCAGGAAACCTTTTTACAAAAGATAACGTCTTGTTAATGTAACAAATAAACCTTTAGACAGTCTATCTTAAAAAACAACCCATGAAACCAACAACTTACTTTTTTATTTTTTTCTTCGGAATTTTCTCAACTTTTTCTCAACATAGAATTTCTGGAAAAATTACTGATAACCAAAACCAACCATTACCCTTTACGAATATAATACTATACAATTTAGAAACTAAAGAAATGCCAAAAGGAACAGTTTCTGATTCTAATGGAAATTACAACTTTACAAAATTAAAATCTGGTAATTATAGAATTGAAATATCAACTTTAGGCTTTGAGACAAAAAAAATAAAAGCTTTCGAATTAAAAGGAAATAAAGTTTTTAATGCCTCTCTAAAAGAAAAAAGTACAAGTTTAAATGAAGTTGTTATAAAAAGTAAACGCCCAGTAATTAAACAAACTGCAGAGAAACTAATAGTCGATTTAGAAAAATCTGAAATGACAAATACCAATTTACAAGACGTAATGCGTAAAATTCCGGGAGTTTTAGTTACCAATAACGGAATTTCAATTGCTAGTAATGGTGGTGTTAGAATTTTAATTAACGGTAAAACAACAGAATATATGGATGTTGAAACTCTTTTACGTGATTTTCCGGCAGATAATATTGCCAAAGTAGAAGTTATAGAACAGCCTGGTGCAGAATATGAAGCTTCTGGTTCTGGCGCAATTGTAAACATCATCCTTAAAAAAAATGTAAAATTAGGAACTCATGGTAGTGTAAACTCTTGGATTGGCGAAGATGAAGGTATCGAATGGGGAACTGGTTTTTCTGTGTCGAGCTATAAAAACAAATTAAATTGGCAAACTAGTGTAAATTATTCTCAACCGACTTGGCGAGACGACTTATTTTTAGTGAGAACCGTAAATTCTGAAACATACGATCAAGTTACCAAAGAACCTTACGATCCAGATAATTTTGCAATTAGCGGTAGTTTAGACTATTATTTAAGCGAGCACCATTCAATAGGTCTTGGCGGAAGGTTTAATAACAGAAACTCAACAAGAACCGCAAGTAGTAAAACTATAATTTCTGATGAAAATAATAGAAACACCTTATTTTCTGAAAATTACTTCGACAGACAACGAACCAATTATAACATCAATCCTTATTACGAATACAAAACAGATACAGACAAATTAGTAATAGATTTTAATTACGTAGATTTTACAAACGATAACACAAATACACTGTATGATATTGCGGGTAGCACTATTACTTTTGATGATAGAAAATACATTCAAGATGGTACATATAATATAAAAACATACAGATTAGACTATTCTAAAACAATTTCTGACAACTTTAAAATTAGTGCGGGTTCTAGATTTGCTGATGTTAAAACAGACAATGACTTGCAAACTTTTGAAGAAAAAAATGGCAATTTCGAAAAAAATGAAGAAGCAAGTAGCAGATTTGTGATAGATGAAACTATTTTTGCCTTGTATTCTAAAGTAAATGCTACTTTAGGTAAATGGTCTGTTTCTGGAGGATTAAGATATGAGGATAGTAATACAGACGGAACATCTACCTTCTTAAAAGATGGTAACTTAACATCCAAAGTACAAAAAAGACCCATAAAAAAACTTTTTCCTAGCGCTTCTATTAGTAGAAAAATTACCGATGTTCTTGGTGCTAGCGTATCTTACAGCTACAGAATTCAAAGACCTTCTTACGGTAGCTTAAATTCTTTTGCTACTTTTTTAGATCCTTATTCTGCAGGAGAAGGAAACCCTAATTTAACACCTGCTTATACAAACAACTATCAATTTAACTTAACCTTTGATGGGCAACCATTTTTTACTGTTGGTTATAGCAAAACAGATGATGTAATCTTTCAGTTAATTAGCCAAGACAATACAACTGCACAAATAAGACAACAAGATGTTAATGTTGAAAATAATGCTAATTGGAATTTTAGATTATTTGCGCCATTAAACTTAACAAAAGGTTTAGAAGGTTACACAGGTATAATTGTAACAAATACAGATTTTAAATCATCTACCTATGGAGTTGATTTAAATAAATGGAATTTAATTTGGTTTGTACAAGCAAGTTATCAATTACCATGGGATGTGAATTTTGAATTAAGTGGAAACTACGGAACCGGTGCCTTAGAAGGTCAAATAGAAGTAGACTGGTTAGCAGAGTTAGATTTCTCTTTCGGAAAAAAGTTTCTAGACGATAAACTAAAAGTAAATCTTGGTTTTAATAAAATGCTAAATCGAGGTTTTGTAGGTAACATCGATTATGGTAATGGTATTGCTGATGTAGAAAGTAATGGTTCTAGACAAAATGTACAATTAAGGTTGGTTTATAATTTTGGTTCTAAATTCGGTAAGAAAAAATCTGGAAGAAAAACTAACAATGATGAAGAAAATAGAATAAATGTTGATAATTAAATATCATTTTTGAATTTCAGCAAAATCACACATCAACACATAATAAAAAACCTTCTTAAAATTAAGAAGGTTTTTTATTATGTGTGTTATTTTTCCTTTTTGGGTAAAAGACCAAGAGTTAATCCAATCCCCAAAGCAGTTAAAATTCCTGCTAAAAAATCTAAAGAATCATTTTCTAATTTAAAAACAAACAATATTGCAGCAGCTATCAATAAAGCTATAACACCAATAATTTTGAATTTGTTCATTAGAAAAAATATTAATCATTCAACTTTAAAACTGCCATAAATGCTTCTTGCGGAATTTCTACATTACCAACTTGACGCATTCTCTTTTTACCTTTTTTCTGCTTTTCTAAAAGTTTACGCTTTCTAGAAATATCACCACCATAACATTTTGCGGTAACATCTTTACGCAATGCTTTTGTAGTTTCACGAGCAATAATTTTTGCTCCAATTGCTGCCTGAATAGGAATATCAAACTGCTGTCTAGGTATTAAAGTCTTTAATTTTTCTACAATTTTCTTACCAATTGTATAGGCGTTGTCTGCATGTAATAAAGCAGAAAGCGCATCTACAGGTTGTGCATTTAATAATATATCTACTCTTACTAATTTCGATTCTTTCATACCTATAGGATGATAATCAAAAGAAGCATAACCTTTAGAAACTGTTTTTAATCGATCATAAAAATCGAATACAATTTCTGCCAAAGGCATTTCAAAAATTAACTCTACACGTTGTGTAGTTAAATATGTTTGATTTATAATTTGTCCTCTTTTCTCGATACACAAACTCATTACTTGACCAACAAAATCAGACTTTGTAATAATAGAAGCTTTAATAAATGGCTCTTCTACTCTATCTAATCTAGACGGATCTGGTAAATCTGTTGGGTTATTTAAGACAATAATCTCATCAGGATTTTTCTTTGTGTATGCGTGGTAAGAAACGTTTGGTACCGTTGTAATAACAGTCATGTTAAACTCACGCTCTAAACGTTCTTGAATAATTTCCATGTGCAGCATTCCTAAGAATCCACATCGAAAACCAAAACCTAAAGCTGCAGAACTTTCTGGTTGAAAAACCAAAGACGCATCGTTTAATTGCAATTTCTCCATAGAGTAACGCAACTCTTCGTAATCTTCTGTATCTACAGGATAAATACCTGCAAAAACCATTGGTTTTACATCTTCAAAACCATCAATAGTTTCTGTTGTTGGCTTGTGAGCATCTGTAATTGTATCTCCTACTTTTACTTCTTTTGCTGTTTTAATTCCTGTAATTAAATAACCTACATCACCTGT
The DNA here is from genome assembly GCF_002005425.1 of Polaribacter sp. BM10. Lineage (GTDB taxonomy): Bacteria > Bacteroidota > Bacteroidia > Flavobacteriales > Flavobacteriaceae > Polaribacter > Polaribacter marinaquae. The sequence goes on from NZ_CP019704.1 coordinate 1,993,280, forward strand.
TTTTACAGATTTTTTTACTACTTGCTCTAATTTTAAAGTACCAACTTCATCTGCAAAATAGTTTTTACCTGTTGCCATGAATTTTATTTCTTGGCCTTTTTTAATTTCTCCGTTTAAAACACGAAAGTAAGTTTCTATACCTCTGTAAGAGTTGTAAACAGAATCGAAAATAAGTGCTTGTAACGGCGCTTCTGGATCTCCTTCTGGCGCAGGAATTCTATCAATAATAGCTTCTAAAATATTATCTACTCCAAAACCTGTTTTACCACTTGCATGTATTACTTCTTCTGGATCACAACCTAATAAATCTACAATATCATCTGTAACTTCTTCTGGATTTGCAGAAGGTAAATCTACCTTATTTAAAACCGGAATAATCTCTAAATCGTTTTCTAAAGCTAAATATAAGTTAGAAATTGTTTGCGCTTGAATACTTTGTGCAGCATCTACAATTAACAAAGCACCTTCACAAGCAGCAATAGATCTAGAAACTTCGTAAGAAAAATCTACGTGACCAGGTGTATCAATAAGATTTAAAACAAACTGTTCTCCTTTATGAATATAATCCATTTGAATTGCATGAGATTTAATGGTAATACCACGTTCTCTCTCTAAATCCATATTATCTAATAACTGATTTTGCTTTTCACGCTCAGTTACAGAGCCAGTATAATCTAATAACCTATCTGCTAATGTACTTTTACCATGATCTATGTGTGCGATAATGCAAAAGTTTCTAATATTCTTCATACTTCGTTTTCTAACTGCTTTCAACCTACAAATATATGCTATTTAAAAAGCTTGTCAAATAAAAAAAGTACAATGAAATTGATTGTACTTTTTTATTTTTTTTGATGAGGATTATAAATCGGTTTCTAATTCTGCAATTGCAACTTTAAACTCGTCCCAACTTATAGTATCATCACTAGATTTATCGTAGCCTTTTAACAATTCGTTCGCTACAACTCCTCTTAAAAAACCACTAACTTCCGCAGCTTTTAATAGCTTTTTTATTTCAGATTTTCTTAATTCTTTGTCACCATCTGCATCAAAAAAAGCAAATGCTTCTTCTGGTGAGTCAAATTGATTTGTTATTAAAATTCTAATTTTTCTTAAAATATTCTCTTTTGTTCCCAATAGCTTTAAGTTTTAGGTTTATAATTCAAAAAGATACTAATAAAAATAGATTTTAACAATTAAATTTTTAGTGTCACATAGCAAATCGCATCTTTTTTATAAAATTAATATTAATTCTCTAAGTTTGTATAACCAAACTTAACACTATGAAAAACATTCTTTTACTTTTAGCTTTATGCCTAATAATTTGCTGTAAACCGAATACAATTATTCAAAATAAATTAAAAAAAGATGTTTCTTTTTTAGCTTCGGATGAATTGGAGGGAAGACAAACAGGAACCAAAGGAGAAAAAGCTGCTGCCTCATATATAGAAAATCGTTTTAAAGAATTAGAATTATTACCAAAAGGTACCAACGGGTTTTTACAACCTTTTACTTTTAAACCAAAAACGAATCCGCATGAAGAAGTGAAATTTGATGTAAACGGAGACGGAACAATTACTGGAAATAATGTTATTGGTTATTTAAACAACAACGTAGAAAACACAATAATTATTGGCGCTCATTACGATCATTTAGGTTTTGGTGGCGAGGGTTCTTTATACAGAGATTCTATTAAGGCAGTACATAATGGCGCAGATGACAATGCATCTGGCATTGCAATTTTATTGCATTTAGCAGCAAGGTTAAAACAGAAAAACACAAATAACAATTACTTGTTTATGGCTTTTTCTGGAGAAGAAATGGGCCTTTTAGGTTCTAATTATTTTGTAAAAAACCCAACAATAAATACTAAAAAAGTTTCTTACATGATTAATATGGATATGGTTGGTAGACTAAAACAAGATTCGGCTTTAGCTGTTTACGGTACCGGAACTTCGCCTATTTTTAAACAAACTTTAAAATCAAACAACAATAATTTCAAATTAATCGAGCAAGAATCTGGTGTTGGGCCAAGCGATCATACAAGTTTTTATTTAGTAGATATACCGGTTTTACATTTTTTTACTGGGCAACATGAAGATTATCACAAACCTGGTGATGATGCAGAAAAATTGAATTATGACGGAATGGAAACCATCAGTAATTATATTTTTAACATTATTTCTGATTTAAATGACAACGAAAAACTTGTCTTTACCAAAACGAAAAACGAAGGTAAAAATACACCAAGATTTAAAGTTGGTTTGGGTGTAATACCAGATTATATGTTTGATGGCAAAGGAATGCGTATCGATGGAATATCCGAAGAAAAACCTGCACAAAAAGCTGGTTTGCAAAAAGGTGATATTGTTTTAAAATTAGGAGATAGTCTTGTTGTTGATATGATGAGTTACATGCGTGCTTTATCGGTATTTAAAAAAGGTGATAAAAGTATTGTAGTTGTTAAACGTAATCAAGAAAAAATCGAAAAAGAAATTCAGTTTTAATGTTTAAAACAAAGCAAGATTATTTTACAAAAATACATTTAATAATATCTGTATTAATTGTTGTACCGGTTTCTTTTACCTACGGATTTAATCCTGGTTTACAATTCGACATTCAACTTCAAACAATAGACGAACACAACTTTTTTAAAGCAGTTATGGGTTTATATTTGGGTTTTTCTCTACTATGGATTTTAGGTGTTTTTAAAAACGAGTATTTAAAAACTGCGTTGATAACTAATGTTATCTTTATGCTAGGTTTAGGCTTTGGTAGATTGCTTAGTTTTATTTTTGATGGCCCACCAACTTTTGGTTATCAATTTGGCACAATAGCAGAACTTTTATTAGGTTTTTACGGAATTTGGGTTCTGACAAATAAAAACACTAATTTTGCAGAAAAATAATATACTTTGGTTAAAATAGGCAACATAGAATTACCAGAATTTCCACTTTTATTAGCACCAATGGAAGATGTTTCAGATCCTCCGTTTAGAGCACTTTGTAAAGAAAACGGAGCAGATGTTGTATATACAGAATTTATTTCTTCGGAAGGTTTAATTCGTGATGCAGCAAAAAGCGTAATGAAATTAGATATTTACGAGAAAGAACGCCCAGTTGGTATTCAGATATTTGGTGCAAATCTAGATTCTATGCTAAAAACGGTAGAAATTGTAGAAAAATCGAATCCAGATATTATAGACATTAATTTTGGTTGTCCTGTTAAAAAAGTAGTTTCTAAAGGTGCAGGTGCAGGTATTTTAAAAGATATCGACCTAATGGTTTCTCTAACAGAAGCTATGGTAAAACACACAAATTTACCTGTTACTGTAAAAACTCGTTTGGGTTGGGACCATGACTCTATAAGAATTGTAGAAGTTGCAGAACGTTTGCAAGATGTTGGTTGTGCCGCAATTGCGATTCATGGTAGAACCCGTGCGCAAATGTATAAAGGTGAAGCCGATTGGAAACCAATTGCCGAAGTAAAGAACAACCAAAGAATGCACATTCCTGTTTTTGGAAACGGAGATGTAACTTCGCCAGAAAAAGCAATGGAAATGAGAGATTCTTATGGTTTAGATGGCTGTATGATTGGTAGAGCTGCTATCGGATATCCGTGGTTTTTTAACGAAGTAAAACATTATTTTAAAACTGGTAAATACTTAGAAAAACCAACAATTGCCCAACGTGTAGAAATGGCAAGAAGACATTTACAAATGTCTATTGATTGGAAAGGGCCTGTTCTTGGTGTTTTTGAAACAAGAAGACATTACACAAATTACTTTAAAGGAATTCCGCATTTTAAAGAGTACAGAATGAAAATGGTAACTTCGGATGACGCAAAGGATGTATTTGCAGCGTTTGATGAAGTTGAAGCTAAATTTGGGAATGCGATTATTCCTGAAATTAAATAGAAGTTACTTTAATTCAAGCATTTTTGTCAATATTTTTTTAAAATTGACCCATCGCTAAAGAATTCTTTTATATTCATAATTTTAAATATTTAAAATTAACACCACTAAATAAACATAAATAGAATAATCTTTGTTTGTAAACAGACAATTAAAATTCTTTAACTTGCCAATTTAAATGAATTTATCATTTCTATAGCATCATCAAGATATTTATCATATTTTTTTGGTGTCCCAGAGAAATAAATATTGTAAATTTTATTTTTTGCTTTTAATATACAAACAATATTTATAACTCTTTCGTTATTTTCATTTGAGGCATATTGTACTACATAGAATTTACCATAAGTCTTATGATTCCTCTCATGTAACTTATATTCAAAATTCGTGTAATGTTTTTTTTTGTTTGAAATAAATTGATTTAAATTTTTTTGAATCTTTTTTGAGCTTTGAAAACTATTTCTAATTATAAACCGAGTTTGATTTTTATTAGGTTTTATAATGCTTTTGAACTCATTTGGCGAATGCGCCATTAGACCAGGGTCTGTTTTGTAAGAAAACCAATTATCCGGAATTGTTATAGTATAAGATTTATAATGCTTTTGCACTTCTTTCTCACTAACTTCCTTATAATAAGTTTCTTTATTAAAATTTTCTTTAGATTTACATCCTATAAAAATTAATAAAATTATTATTAGTTTTTTCATAATAAAATCACTTTTCTATAAACTCTTTTGAAATTCTACTACTTGCAATTTTAGCTGCTATATATCCTAAAACGGTAATAGTACAAAAAACGATTAGTAAATTTAGAAACCTAAATTCTACAGGATAGGCTAAATTGGGCACAATCATAAATAGTTCAAATTTCTTTTGAACAAACACTAAGATTATCCCTAAAAATAAGCCAATACACATTCCGAAGAACGTTAGTAAAAACCCTTGAAGAATAAATATTTTCTTTATTTCTTTAATTGTTGCACCTATGCTAAAAAGTGTTTTTAAGTTTTGCTTTTTATCAATAATCATCATAATTATTGCTCCGATTACATTAAATAAAGCGATTATTACGATTAGCGTAAATATTAAATAAGAAACAAAATTCTCTGTATTAATCACTTTATAAAATACTTCATTTAATTGTGCTTTGGTTTGTACCTTAAATGCATTACCAAGAGCATCACTTAAACTTTCTGCAACATTAGCTGCTTTATTAGAATCGTTTAATTTTATTTCTATTGCAGATATTTGATTTTCTTTAAATCTTAGTAAACCTCTCGCTTGATCTATCGAAGTAAAAACAAATTTATTTTCAAAATCTTCAGTCCCCATATAAACCCCAACAATTTGCGTTTCAATCTTATAGAATGGATTTCTAGGATTTATGAATCCTTTACCGGGTTTGGGCACCATAATTTTTAAAGGAGATCCGTAATTTAAAATACCTAAAGAAAGTTTATTAGAAATTCCTCTACCAATAACGGCAGTGTTTTCAAATTCTTTATACAACCAACTACCAACACTTAAAGAAGAATCTATGTTAGAGATATTTGTGTAATTTTCTTCAACACCTTTTATATAAGCAATTTCGGTTTTTTCATTATATTCTAAAAAAACTCTTTCTTCGATTACTTTGGTAAATTCAGAAATTTCTAGATTAGAATTTATTTTATTTTGAATTGTATCATCAATAAGAAATGATTTTCCCTTAACCGAAGTTATTTTAATATCGGGGTCTGATACATCGAGTAAACTATAACTAAAAGTTTTAAGACCAGAAAAACCAGATAAAATTACAAACAAAGCCAATGCGCCTACTATTATACCAAAAGAAGCAATAATGGTAATTATATTGATTGCATTATTGCTTGTTTTAGAAAATAAGTATCTTTTAGCTATGTAAAAAGGAAAACTCAAATAGTGTAGCTTGTATTATTTTTTTTGACGTCTTGGTAAAAGGTCTGGATTTTGAATAGGATTTTCATCTTCTCCTTTTAAAGACTTATCAATTTCTTCGATATAATCTAAAGTATCATCACCAAAAAACAATAATTCTGGCATTCTTCTTAATTGATTTCTTGTTCTCTTTGCCATTTCATGGCGAATTAAAGGTGTGTTAGACTGTATTCCTTTAACCATTTCGTCTCTTTTTTCTGAAGGAAATATGCTTAAATAAACTTTTGCAACTCCTAAATCTGAAGTAACATGCACTTTAGAAACAGAGATTATAACTCCTTTCATTCCATCCTGCGCTGCTTTTTGCAACACATCTACCAAATCTTTTTGTAAAACACCTGCTATTTTACGTTGTCTGTTTGTTTCTTCCATGCTGCAAATTTACGATATTTTTATGGAGTATAAATCTTATTTTTTATTGCATACATTACCAAACCTACCCTATTCTTAACGTTTAATTTTGTAAAAAGAACATCTCTATAACCGTCTATAGTTTTAGGACTTAAACACATTACATCTGCTATTTCTTTATACGTCATTTCAGAACAAGCGTATTTCATAAAAGTAATTTCTCTTTCTTTTAGCGTAATTTCTTCTGATGAATTACCCGAAAGAGATTTCATGAGTAAATTAGTTACTGTTTTTGTATGATAAAATCCGTTTTGTGCAATTTCTAAGAGCGCATTTTCTAACACACTTTTTTCGGTATCTTTTAGTAAATAGCCAATTGCACCAACTTTAAGCATTTTTAGAATCGTAGTATCCTCATCTTCTACAGATAGCGCCATTACATTTACAGATTCATGGTTTTTAGTAATCCAATCTGTAGTTTCTATACCATTCATTATTGGCATGTTAATATCCATTAAAACAATATCTGGAATATATTTAGCTGAGGCCGAAAATTTCTCTACCAATTCTTGTCCGTTTTTACAAGTATACAACACTTTAAACTTACTAAATGTATTTACCATTGTAGCAATTGCTTGAGAAAGCAATGTATGATCATCTACAATAACTACAGAATATTTAATCATAATTTATATATTATTGATAAAGAAGTTCCTTTATCTATTTCGGATTCGAAAACAGCTTCTGCACCTATTAATTTTGCTCTATTTTTAATATTGTCTAAACCTATTCCTTTAGATACAATCTCTTTAGAAAAACCAACACCGTTGTCTTTTGCCAAAATATGTAAACTATCAAGTTTAAAATTTAAAGATACAGTTAGTTTAGATGCCTTAGAGTGTTTAATAGTATTAGAAAAGAATTCTTGCAAAATTCTAAAGATTATAATACTCGATTTTTTTTCTATATCAAATTCTAACCCTTTAATTTCTAATTTAGATTCTATAAATTGTAATCTATTAAACCTATCTATTTCTAATTGAATTGCTTCTCTTAAGTTAATATTTTTAATAGCCTCTGGATTAATCAATTTAGATAATGCTCTTACTTCTGTTAAACCTTTTGTAATCGTTTCAGAAACTTCGTTGATGTTTTCTGGTGATGCATTTTGTAATTGAATTTTAGCCAAGGTTAATAATTGTCCAATATTATCATGCAACTCCCAGCTAATATTTCTTAACGTTTCTTCTCTAATTTCTATTTGTGTTTCTGCAATTTCTCTTTCAAAACGTTTTTGGTCTGCGGCTTTTTGTTCTAACAAAAAATTTTTCCTTTTTTGATAAAGTCCAAATAACAAAACAATAAAAACAACAAAAGCAACAATTATTAACGTTGTTACAAAAAGTATTATAACTCTTTCTTCTGACTCCATAAAGCTCCAAATATAAAAATACTATACATTAAAAGTGCTAAAAAGGGGTTTATACTTAAAATAAAACTATGGTCTGCTCTTTTAAGACTTTGAAAAGCATTCATCATCAAAGTAGCTGGTATTGAACCTAAATAATAAATTAACAAACCTACAGAAATCCAAAAAGGTAAAGACTTTTTAAAATTTAAAATTTTATCTGAATTAATAAAATCTTTAAAAAACAAAAAAACAGATAATGTTATAAAAACTCCTCCAGAAATAGAAGCAATACTATTATATGTAATTAAATAAGTATTATTGAATAAGTAGAATATACTTGTTAAAAAGTAAATTGCGTTAAAACCAATAATAAAATAATTTATATACTTTTTTGTGTTAGTAAATAATAAAATATCTCTAAGGAAAAAAAGTAAAAAATTAAACTCTACCAATGTAAGAAAGTTATAAACCCATGTATTTCTCCCTTTTGAAAACGAACCAAAAAAATACGCAATTATTTCAAAAATTAACATACTAACTAAATATGCCAAAAAATATTTTAAATTGATAGCAAATTTTTTTTTGAAATAATTAATAGAATAAATTATAATAGAAATTACATATAATAAAAAGAAAATAATTTTTAACATATTAAAAAGGAGGTGTGTGTTCTAGTCTGTTAGTTCCAGAACTCTTTAAATCGTCTTGTAATAGATTTAGAGCAGGTAAAAATGATGCTCTCATAACTTTTTTAGTTTCCTCTGAACTAAACTTATTTAAAAATTCCGTAAACTTAATTGGCGTTCCTTTTTCAGAATATAAAGGCTCAAAAGCTACTCCATTATTATTTCCAATTTTTGCAGTTGGCATAAATATTAAGGTTTGTCTTCCTCTTTTAGAAGCATCTCTGTGTTTTTCTGGATATGCAGCAGAAAATATTCTTACTCCAGTTAATTTAATATTTTTTTCTTTAGAAATTCTTTCTAAATAACTAATATATTGTTTCAGTTGATTAATTTCATAAAAATGAGAAACCGTTTCTACAGCATCATTTGAATCGCCAGTATAATTTTCTCTGTATTTGTCTAAAACAATCTTCTGCCCTGTATCGTATTCATGAAACATACTTGCCATCTCTTTATAAGTTATCGCGTTAGAAGGTCTTTTACTATTGACGATTGCCTCTGCATGATGCACTATCTCTTTTTTTTGTTTCTTTTCGTTATTGCAACTCATTAAAACAATTGTAATTGACAAACAAAATAATAATTTATTAGTTTTTTTCATAATGTAAAATAGTTAAGTTAATTGTACACAAAATACAATTTTTATAAAATTGAAAAAAAATATAACATACATAAAAAAATAAGACCCTATAAACAAAGGAAGTAAGATTAAAAACAAAAAAATAAAAAAGGTGTTTTTCCTTATTTAAAAGGATAATTAACCTCTAATAGTATTTTAAAAATAGTTAGACATTTACAGAAAGAAAGAAAAAATTTTAACCGCTAAGTGGGAAAATTGTTATTGCATTATTTGAATTTAAATTTCCCCCAGAAAAAAACCTCAAAACAAACGTTTTGAGGTTTTTAATTTAATAATGTATTATATATGATTAATCTGCTAAAATAATAGCTTTATTATCATTTAATTCTAAAGTACCAGAGTTGATTTTTAAAGTTAAAACTTTATCATCATCTATATGAGACTCTAACTTACCATGTAAATCATCTAAAACCAAATGATCTTGATTGTGTACATGTATTTTAATCTCTCCTTCAACTAAATTAGAAACTATAGGAGCATGATTATTTAATATTTGAAACTCTCCATCAATACCTGGTGCCGAAAATAAATCAACTTCAGATGAAAATAAGATTGCTTCTGGTGTTACAATTTCTAAATACATATTTCTATTCTTTAGGCTTTAGCTTTCGCTATAGTTAGTTTTTAGACTTCTGCTAACATTTTCTCTCCAGCATCAATTGCATCTTGAATTGATCCTCTTAAGTTAAATGCTGCTTCTGGATATTTATCTAACTCACCATTCATAATCATATTAAAACCTTTAATAGTGTCTTTAATATCAACTAAAACTCCTGGTATACCAGTAAATTGTTCTGCAACGTGGAAAGGTTGAGATAAGAAACGCTGAACACGTCTTGCTCTATGTACAACTAATTTATCTTCTTCAGATAATTCTTCCATACCTAAAATTGCGATAATATCTTGTAATTCTTTATAACGCTGTAAAATTTCTTTTACATTTTGTGCACAATTATAGTGTTCTTCACCTAAAATATCAGCAGATAAAATTCTAGAAGTAGAGTCTAATGGATCTACCGCAGGATAAATACCTAATTCTGCAATTTTACGAGATAATACTGTAGTTGCATCTAAGTGAGCAAATGTTGTTGCTGGTGCTGGATCTGTTAAATCATCTGCAGGTACATATACTGCTTGTACAGATGTAATAGAACCTTTTTTAGTAGAAGTAATACGCTCTTGCATAGCTCCCATTTCAGTAGCTAACGTTGGTTGATATCCTACTGCTGAAGGCATACGACCTAATAATGCTGACACCTCAGATCCTGCTTGTGTAAAACGGAAAATATTATCTACGAAGAAAAGAACATCTTTACCTTCTGCTTCGCCTGCTCCGTCTCTAAAGTATTCTGCAATCGTTAAACCAGATAATGCAACTCTTGCACGTGCTCCAGGTGGTTCATTCATTTGACCAAAAACGAAAGTAGCTTTAGAATCTCTCATACCAGGTTTATCTACTTTAGATAAATCCCATCCTCCTTCTTCCATAGAATGCATAAAGTCGTCACCATATTTGATAATACCAGACTCTAACATTTCACGAAGTAAATCATTTCCTTCACGAGTTCTTTCTCCTACACCTGCAAATACAGATAATCCTCCGTGACCTTTTGCAATGTTATTAATTAATTCTTGAATTAATACAGTTTTACCTACACCTGCACCTCCAAATAAACCAATCTTACCACCTTTAGCATAAGGCTCAATTAAATCGATTACTTTAATACCAGTAAATAAAACTTCAGTTGAAACAGATAATTCTTCAAACTTAGGTGCAGACCTGTGAATTGACAAACCGTCTTCACCGTCTTTTTTCAAATCACCTAAACCATCAATTGCATCACCAGTAACATTAAATAAACGACCATATATGTCATTTCCTATTGGCATTTGTATTGGATTTCCTGTAGCTAAAACTTCTGTTCCTCTACTTAATCCATCAGTAGCATCCATAGAAATGGTTCTTACTGTATCTTCACCAATATGTTGTTGTACTTCTAACACTAAAATAGAACCATCAGCTTTTTTAATTTCTAATGAATCATAAATTTTAGGAAGTTCAGTATTTTCTGTATTGAATTCAACATCAATTACTGGCCCAATAATTTGAGAGACTTTTCCTGTAGTTGTAGACATCTATATCTAATTATAATTATTATTAATTTTTGAGATTTAGCATCTCATTTTCAGGATGCAAAGGTAATTGTTTTGGTTGTAATTAAAAAAGTTTTTTTATTTAAAAAATAAACTATCCTAAAACAAAAAACCTCACCAATTGGTGAGGTTTTTATTATAGAATTGAAATAGAATTATTTCTTGTTAGTTACTTTAACAACAACTCTTCTATTTTGAGCTCTTCCTGCTCTTGTTTTGTTAGTTGCAACTGGCTCTCCTTCTCCAAATCCGATAGCTTCTAATCTTGTAGTGCTAACTCCTTGTTTTACTAAGTAGTCTCTTACAGCGATAGCTCTCTTTTCTGAAATTCTTAAGTTTAATGGTGCAGAACCTGAACTATCTGTATGACCTTCGATTACGAAAGTAGCACTTGGATTGTTGTTCATTACTTTAACCATTTCGTTTAACTTAGCAGTAACACCTGGCTTGAAAGAAGATTTACCTACGTTAAATAAAATTGCTTTAGCATATTCAGATAACATGTTTTCATCTTCTACATTAATAACTGGCTTAGGACAACCGTTGTTAGAAGCTGGTCCAGCAACATTAACACACTTGTCATCTTTATCTAATACACCGTCACCGTCAGTATCTGGCCAAGGACATCCACCGTTTGCCATTGGTCCTGCTTGAGAAGGACATTTATCGTTTTTATTAACTACACCGTCACCATCTGAATCAGGACAACCTTTGTTAGCTTTAGTTCCTTTTTCAGAAGGACACATGTCATCTTTATCAGCAACACCGTCACCATCAGCATCAGGACAACCGTTCATAGAAGCTAAACCTGCAACATTAGGACAAGCATCATCAGAATCTTTGATTCCGTCACCATCAGCATCAGGACATCCGTTAAATTCTTTTAAACCTGCAACCTCTGGACAAGCATCATCTTTATCATATACTCCGTCTCCGTCAGTATCTTTTCCTCCAAATTTAATTACTAAACCTAAAGTAGTTTGGTAGTGAGCTTTTACTTCATCAGCAAAACCTTTTTTAGTACCAGTTTGGAAGTTTAAACCTAAATTATCGTTAAACCAAGTATTGAAACCAACACCAGCATTTAACATACCTTCACCGTTAGAATCAACTGAAGTATAACCACCACCTAAATATACATAAGGATCGAACCAAGCAGTTTCACCTACTAAGTTATTTAAATCATACTTTACAATTGCATCTACAGCCCAGTATAAAAAGTCTGAATCATCTTTTCTTGTAACTGTTTCAATTTTGTTTAAAGACCCTGCTAATTGTAAAGAAAAACCTTTATTAAGGTATTTATCTGCAGAAATTCTAGAAATTGACGGTAATACATTCCAGTCATTGTTTCCTAATAAATCTTTTACTTGCTCACTGAAATCATCAGTGTTGTAAAAATCTACATTGTTTAAACCAAAACCAACAGCCCACGGGTTGTTTTCATCTTGTGCATTTACGTTGCTTACAGCTACTAACGCAAATAAAGCTATCACAGCTAATTTTAATCGTTTCATTATCAAATTTTTAAATTAAAAGTTCGTTATTATAATACGCAAAAGTAAACTCTTAAAACGTATCTACAAAGACAAATCTACAAAATATTCGTAAAACATCAAGTTTTTATAAAACTAAATTACCTTTAACTCTTTACCCACTTCGGTAAATGCAGAAATTGCTTTATCTAAATGTTCTTTAGTATGAGCAGCAGATAACTGTACTCTGATTCTTGCTTTTTCTTTTGGCACAACCGGAAAGAAAAATCCAATCACATAAATTCCTTTTTCTAATAATTTGTTAGCCATTATTTGAGACAATTTTGCGTCATACAGCATTACAGGTACAATTGCTGCATCTGCACCAACTAGATCAAAACCTGCTTTTTCCATCTCTGTTCTAAAATAGTTTGTATTCCATTCTAGCTGATCTCTTAAAGTTGTGTCTGTAGCTATTAAATCAAAAACTTTTAATGAAGCACCAACAATAGCCGGAGCCAAAGAGTTTGAAAATAAATAAGGTCTAGAGCGTTGGCGTAAAATTTCTATAATTTCTTTTTTACCTGTAGTATAACCTCCCATTGCACCACCTAGGGCTTTACCCAAAGTTCCTGTTACGATATCTACTCTATCCATAACATTTTTTAATTCTACAGTTCCTCTACCTGTTTTACCTATAAAACCAGTTGCATGACACTCATCTACCATTACCATAGCATCATACTTATCTGCTAAATCGCAAATTTCATCTAGTTTTGCTACAATACCATCCATAGAGAAAACACCGTCTGTAACAATTATTTTAAATCTATGATTTTCTTTATTAGCTGCAATTAATTGCTCTTCTAAAGAAGCCATATCATTATTATTGTACCTATAACGAGCTGCTTTACACAAACGAACTCCGTCGATAATAGAAGCGTGATTTAAACTATCAGAAATAATGGCATCTTCTTTTGTTAAAAGTGGTTCAAAAACACCCCCGTTTGCATCAAAAGCTGCGGCATATAAAATAGTATCTTCCGTGGTATAAAAATCTGCTATTTTTTGTTCTAATTTCTTATGAATATCTTGTGTACCACAAATAAATCTTACAGATGACATACCGAAACCATGCGTATCCATAACATCTTTTGCTGCCTGAATTACCTCTGCATTATTAGACAAACCTAAATAATTATTGGCACAAAAATTAATAACTTCTTCTCCTGTAGAAATTTTAATAACTGCATCTTGCGAAGAAGTAATAATTCTTTCAGATTTATACAAACCTGCTTCTATAATATCTTGAATTTCTTTTTTTAAAGTATCTTTAATTTTACCGTACATTTTTTATCAATTTGAGAAAACAAAGTTACAAAGTTTATTTTTTTTGTTTATACTTCAACAACATCAATTTTATCATTTATGTAAACAAGTAATTTTCTAGATACATTAAAATGCATTGATTCTAAAACAATTCCATATTTTAATAATTGCTGATGATGTTCATTTAATGGCGCACCGGTTTTGTAATCTATAATTATCGCTTCATTTTTTGAATTAACCACCAATCTGTCCGGAATAATAATTTGATTATCAAAATCTACAATTTCACGCTCATTAAAAATGGTTACTTCATCAGAAAAATAACTATTTAAATCTTTGTGGTTAACAATAATATTTACACTTTTTAATATATATTCTAACTGCTCTGTATTGATAAAACCTTGCTGATGATATTGATTTATAATAAAATCAACATCGTTTTTAGTTTTTATTTTTGATAAAATCTCATGAAACAAGTTACCAAAATCAATCGCTTTTCCTTGCTCTGTATTCCATAATTTTGAAGCACTTGCCAACAAAACAATATTGTGTTCTTGCCACGGATTGGAAATAAATTTTTGATGCACTTCTGATAAAGATGCTTGTTTTACTTTCTCTACCTTACGAGAAACATCACCAAACTCATACTCTAAAAGATCATCTTGCCAAAGATTTTGTTCTTTTAAATAATTGATAAAAATACCTGAATAATAATTAACACTTTCTACACCTTTTGCAGATATTTTCTTCTCGGTAATAATATGTAATTGCTCTACAGCTCTTGTTAACGCTACATATAAAAGATTAAAATTATCGAGTTCTAACTCTTCTCTTTGTTGATTGAAAATATCTAAACCTCTTTGATTTATTAAACTTAAATCTTTCTTATAATCTATTAAAAGCTCTTTAAAATTGTAATCTTCTGGCAAATCGTTAAACCAAACTTTCGGCTTAATTTGCCTGTAAAGTTCTACATCACAAGGAAAAATTACTACAGGAAACTCTAATCCTTTTGATTTATGAATCGTCATTACCTGAACAGCATCTGAGTTTTCTGACGCCACAATACTCAACTTGTCTTTCTTTAATTCCCAAAACTCTAAAAAGTCGCCAATTTCTGTACCTTTTCTTTGTTGCTCTAATACTACATCTAAGAAAAACTGAATATAAGCATCCGAAGAATTCACCAAACAAAACCCTCTAACAATCTCTTCTATTTTCTCATAAAAAGGCGCTTGCTGAAAAACATTGTAATCAAATACAATATTATGCTGTTGCAGTTCTGCAAAAATAGTAGCATTATCGGATTTTATGTGTTTTTGAAAAAATTGATGTTTTGGAATTTCAATTTGCAAATGTTCATGTAAAAAATATAAAAACTCAAATCTCCTTTCTTCATCTTTAGGGTTTTGAATAATTTTTAAAACATCTATTATAAAGTTAATTTTAGCATTGTTTTTTAAAAGTAAAGTTTCAGAAGAAATTATAGAAATTCCGTTTTCTGATAAATAATCGGCAACTGCAATTCCGTCTTTTTTAGTACGAGTTAAAACACAAATTTCATTTAAATAAAAATCTTCTTTCAAGAGATTTATTTTCTCTAAAACTTTTTTCGGATACTTTAATTTCTCTTCATCTTTTTCTAATTTATCTAAAAAATTTAAAGAAACATACCCGCCTTTTTTAGAGTTTTCTAACTGCGTATTACCTTCTACAAATAATTTTTTGTACGATTCATTTTGAATGAATTTAGCGGTATGTTGAAAAAATGAATTATTAAAATTAATTACTTCAGAATAGCTTCGATAATTCGTTTCTAAATTTTGTACATTTTTTTGAATATGAAAAGGGTTACCATTTTCAGATCCTAAATCGATAAACTGTTCTGCCTTTCCACCTCGCCATCTGTAAATTGCTTGTTTACCATCACCAACCAATAACAAATTACTATTTTCTTGCGCTAATGCATTGTCTATTAACGGAATTAAATTTTGCCATTGCAACTCAGATGTATCTTGCATTTCATCAATAAAATAATTCTGAAACCTTTGCCCAATTCTTTCATAAATATATGGCGCAGGCTGGTCTTTAATATTATCTGAAATTAATTGATTAAACTCTGCATTTAAACGAATATTATTATCTTCTTTTATAGTGTTTAATTCTGAATTTATATTGTTTAAAACAGCTAAAGGAATAATACTTTTTAAAGCAATTTTGTTTAACAAATACCCAGAAAAATTATTTTCATACAATACTTTAGATTCGTAATAAAAAGCCCTTAATTCAGGAGAAATGTCTTTAATTAGTTCTTTAACATCTGCAGAAGTCTTGCCTGCAAATAAGTTTTTTTCATTCTCTATTGTAGTATTTAATCTACCATCAAATTTTAGCTCTTCACTTTTAAGAAATCTTAACTTTGTAAATTTTTTGAAATGCTTAAAATACTCACCTGTGTATGCAAAATCAGAAATATTTAAACCATTTTGATTTATAAAATTTAAAACCTTATTACCAAGTTTCTCAAAAGAAGCTTCTATTTTTTTATTTTTTTGCTGAAGTTTTTCTTTCAGTTCAAAAAAATCATCTAAGCTCTTATCTTGTAATTTTCTAAAATGTTTTACATCATCTTCGTTTAACAAAACCCTAGAGAACTCGTTAAGATCATTTGAAATATCCCAAGATTTATCATCATCTGTTTTATCAAGAGAATAATCAATTAAAAGTTTGGTTAATTTTTTATCCGTTCCTATTTTAGAAATCAATACATCTACTGCTTCATTTAATAAAGAAACTGCATCCATTTCTACTTCAAAATTTAAAGACAATCCTAAATCGTATGCAAAACTTTTAATAATTTTATGCGTAAAACTATCTATTGTTGTAATTGAAAATGCAGAGTAATTTTGCAAAATTGCATCTAAAATTCTTTTACTTCTCTCTACAATTAATGTTTTATCTAAAGAAGTTTCATCAATAATAATCTTTAGTACATCATTTTGTTTACCAGCCGCAAATTCTTCTAAATTAAAAAGAACTCGTTCTTTCATTTCACCAGCAGCTTTATTTGTAAAAGTAATTGCCAGTACATTTTGAAACGTAAAAATATTATCTGATGTTAACAGTACTTTTAAATACTGTTTTACCAATGTAAAAGTTTTACCGCTACCGGCAGAAGCGTTATAAACATTAAAAGTTGAAGGTTGTTGCACTGCGAAATTTTATTGCAAAATACAAAAAGCCAAACAGAAATTGTTTGGCTTTTAATATTATATTTTTTGATAAAGATTTTAACCTAAACCAACATCTAAAGACATCATTACTATAAAACCACCTATAAAACCAAGTGTAGCAATATCTGTATATTTATCTCTTTGAGTTTCTGGAATTACTTCTTCTACTACAACAAAAATCATTGCTCCTGCAGCAAATGCCAACGCATAAGGTAAAATCGGTGTAAAAAATGATACAGCTAAGGCTCCTAAAACCCCTGCAATGGGTTCTACAATTGCAGACATTTGTCCGTACCAAAAACTTTTTAACCTACTTACACCTTGCCTTCTTAAAGGCATTGCAACAGCAAAACCTTCTGGAAAATTCTGTATACCGATACCAATTGCTAACGAAATTGCCGCTATAATCATTTCGGTTTGCTCTACACCAACTAACGTAGATGCTGCACCAAAAAGTACACCAACTGCCAAACCTTCTGGAATATTATGCAGTGTAATTGCCAAGACCAATAAAGTAGTTTTATGCCATTCTGTTTTTACTCCTTCTGCTTCACTTTCTTTAAAATTTATGTGTAAATGTGGTAAAATTTTATCCATACCAAATAAAGACAAAGCTCCTAAACCAAAACCAACTGCCGCGGGTAAAACTTTCACAAAACCTTCTCCAGGACTGTTTTCTATAGCCGGCGCTAACAAACTCCAAAAACTTGCCGCAACCATAACACCACCAGTAAAACCTAACATACCATCTAAAACCGCCCTATTTGCTTTCTTAAAAAAGAAAACTAACGCGGCACCTGCAGCAGTTAAACCCCAAGTAAATAATGATGCGTAAAGCGCTGCTAAAATTGGATGTTCTTTTCCAAAATCAACTAATTGATCAAATGTACTCATGCTTTTTTAATGTATAAATTGTTTGCTATTTTATTAGAAATATTTAGTTTTTTATCTTCTATTAATATTGATAATGAATTATCGAAATCTTCTTTATCTATAATGGTAATTTTCTTACCCAATGTTATTCCTTTTTTATCTAAAAACTGTAAAAACTCTGATGAAGAATCATCAACCCCAACACAAATACCACTTTCATTTTTAGATAACGTAGCTAATAAACTTTTCTCTATCGTTTTTAAATTACCATCTTTATCTGGTATAGGATCTCCGTGAGGATCGTGTGTAGGAAAACCTAAAAAACTATCTAATTGATCTATTAATTTAGCCGATTTTATATGCTCTAATTGCTCTGCAACATCATGCACCTCATCCCAAGAAAAGTTTAATTTTTCTACTAAAAAAACCTCCCACAATCTGTGTTTTCTAACAACATTTGCTGCAATTGTTTTTCCTAGCTCGGTTAATGTAACCCCTTTGTACTTCTTATAGATAACAACTTCTTTTTCAGATAATTTTTTAACCATATCTGTAACAGAAGAAGCTTTAGTAGCTAATTTTTCTGCAATAGCATTTGTACTAATACCTTTATTAGCATCTAATTCTAAATGATATATTGCTTTTAAATAATTTTCTTCAGAAAGGGTAAACATTCATTTTTATTTAGACAACAAATATATACTTTTTATTTTTATCAAAATATATTTTTAGACAAGTCTAAAAATTAAGTTATATTTGTAAAAAAATATATTTACAATAATGAAAATATTTGCAAATTTTTACTTGTTATTTATTTTAGGTGTTTTTACTACTAATGCACAATTAAATTCTATTAAAGGTAAAATTACATCTAACGGAAAGCCATTACCTTATGTAAATATCTATTTAAAAAACACAAAAATTGGAACGTCTTCTAATGAAAACGGATTTTTTGAATTACAAAACATCGAAAATGGAGTCTATACAATTGTAGCAAGTAGTATTGGCTTTAAATCAAAATCTGCAAAAATAAATGTAAAAAACGCATCTACAATTACTAAAAACTTCGACTTAAACGAGAACAATGATCTAGATGAAATTGTAGTTTCTGGAACTTTAAGACCTGTAACAAAATCTAACAGTCCTGTTCCTGTAGAAGTCTACAGCAAAACTTTTTTTAAAAAAAACCCTACGCCTTCTATTTTCGAATCACTTCAAAATGTTAACGGTGTAAGACCACAATTAAATTGTAATGTTTGCAATACTGGTGATATTCACATAAATGGTTTAGAGGGCCCTTATACATTCGTTTTAATTGACGGAATGCCTATTGTAAGTGGACTTTCGACTGTTTATGGTTTAACCGGAATTCCGCAAGCTCTAATAGAACGAGTAGAAGTTGTTAAAGGACCTGCATCTACATTATATGGTTCTGAAGCCGTTGGAGGAATCATAAATATAATCACAAAAAAAACATCTAATGCACCTGTTATTTCTGCTGATGCATTAGGAAGTTCTTGGGGAGAAATTAATACAGATATTGGTGTAAAATATAATATTTCTAAGAAAACAACCGGTCTTTTAGGTGTAAACTACTTTAACTACCAAAATAGAATTGATAATAACAACGATGGTTTTACAGATTTAACACTTCAAAATAGAATTTCTGTTTTCAACAAAATTAATATCGAAAGAGAAAGCAAAAAACTATTTACAATTGCTGGTCGATTTGTATACGAAGATCGTTGGGGAGGAGAATTAGATTGGGAAAAAGAATTTAGAGGTACAGATGTTAAATACGGCGAAAGTATTTATACTAATAGATGGGAAACTTTTGGTACTTATCAATTGCCAACATCCGAAGATATCAGTTTTCAATTTAGTGCAAATGGGCATTACCAGAATTCTTTTTACGGCACAGACAGTTACAATGCAGAACAATTAATAGGTTTCGGACAATTTATCTACAATAAAAAAATTGCAAAAAAACACGATTTATTATTTGGCTTAGCCTACAGATACACGTATTACGAAGACAATACTTTTGCAACTTTAGAAACAGATGGTGTTACCAACAAACCGTCTGTTACGCATTTACCTGGTGCTTTTGTTCAAGATGAAATCACTTTAAATTCTCAGAATAAATTATTATTGGGTGCAAGATGGGATTATAATAGTTTACACGGAAACATTGTATCGCCAAGAGTAAATTACAAATGGAATTCTAAAGATAATTCTAACATTTTTAGAGTAAGTATTGGTAACGGATTTAGAGTTGCCAATGTTTTTACAGAAGATCATGCGGCTTTAACTGGCGCGAGAGAAGTAGAATTCGATGGAGAATTAAATCCTGAAACTTCATGGAACGCAAACGTAAATTTTGTAAAAAAAATAAATACAGACAATTCATTTATTACTTTAGATGCTAGCGCTTTTTATACTTACTTTGATAATAGAATTCTACCAGATTACGAAACTGATCCTAATAAAATTATCTATGCAAATCTAGAGGGTCATTCGGTTTCTAAAGGAATTTCTTTAAATACAGATTTTACATTTACAAACGGTTTAACAATTAATGCCGGTGCAACACTTATGGATGTTTCTATTACCGAAAACAACATTAAAAAAAGACAATTATTAACAGAATCTTTTAGTGGTGTTTGGTCTGTTTCTTATCGATTTAACAATAATTACACTTTAGATTATACGGGTAATGTTTATGGGCCAATGCGATTGCCTTTGTTAGGAGAAAATGATACAAGAGATGCCAATTCACCTTGGTTTAGTATTCAAAATATTCAGCTAACAAAAAAGTTTTCATCTAATTGGGAAACTTATGGCGGAATTAAAAACCTATTAAACTTTACACCAGCAGCAAATAGTATTAATAACGCTGGCAATCCTTTTGATAAAGGTATCGATACAGAACAAAATCCAGAATTAGCATTCGACCCAAGTTATGTTTATGCTTCAAATCAAGGCATAAGATTATTTTTAGGCGTTCGATATACACTCTTTTAAAACAATGAAAAAATATTTTATTCTTTTAATTTTCTTCGGATGTATTTCTAGCTTTGCTCAAAAGAAAGAACTATCATTAAAAACTTATACTTTTAAAGAAGTTGAGAAAAAAATGAAGCAAACACCAAAGCCAATTGTGGTATTTAATTATACAGATTGGTGCAATATTTGCTTCGGAATGAAACAAACTACTTTTAATAATAGCAACGTTATTGCGTTACTAAACAAACATTTCTATTTTATTAAACTAAACGGAGAAGAGAAAAAAGATATCCGTTTTTTAGGTAATATTTTTAAATATTTACCTTCTGGATCGAATACCGGCGTTCATGAACTTACAAAAGCACTTGCAACGAATCATAAAAAAATTGCATATCCAACAACCACTATTTTAAACTCAAATTTAGAAATTGATGCGCAATTAGTTGGTTTTTATAACTCTAAAAAATTCAGAAAAGTTTTAGAAAAACTACTTTAATCGTTCCAAATTCTTAGATTTAAAGATCTATATCCAAAACTATACACCAAACCAACCGATGGATATAAATGAGATTTTTGACTTTCGAATTTAGATTCAGAAAATTTATACATTAATTGAAAGTTTAAACCATATTTCTGATTAAACCAAAATGTAGAACCCGCACCAAAATTTGCTGTTGGTGTCGTTCTTATTGCACTTATAAAACTTCCTCCTACTAAAATATAGGGTACAACTTTATCATAAGAAGTACCAAAATCGTATCTTAAAGAAGCATCAAAAGTTGTATAACTTTGGCTATCTCCAACAGTAGTTGCAACTGCTGCATCTGCAATTAAACCTTTATAAATATATTTAGAAACGTTAAACCTTGGCGTTTGATGTGCCAATTGCCCACCAACTATCTTAGCCGCTTCAAAAGAATATTTTGCACCTGCAAAACCTATTCCTGCGGTCCAAGGTTGTTTTTCTGTCTGAGCATTTATGCTAATTGTGTGTACAAACAATAAAACTATAATTGCTGTTATATTTTTCATGATTTGAAGTAGTTAGTATAATTTACACATCATTATTAACAAATATATCGCAAAGTTTAAGAAAACAAAATAGATAATGGGTTTTTATTAATATACGCACTACATTTGCAAAAAATTTTACTTTGAGCAAGCAGAATATTGTAAATCAATTTCAAACATCTGCGAGTGTATCGCAGATTGTAGCACAATTAAAACAAGAAAAAAACCATTTTCAAATATCGAATTTGGTGGGATCTTCGTTGTCTTTTGTGATATCAGAAACTTTTAAAAAAGCAGACAAACCTTATCTTTTAATTTTTAATGATAAAGAAGAAGCTGCCTATTATTTAAATGATTTAGAACAACTTTTAGGAGACAAAAACGTGCTTTTTTATCCTGGTTCTTACAGAAGACCTTATCAAATAGAAGAAACAGATAATGCTAATGTTTTATTACGTTCTGAGGTTTTAAATAGAATTAATTCTAGAAAAAAACCTGCTGTAATTGTTACATATCCTACAGCTCTTTTCGAAAAAGTAGTTACAAAAAAAGAATTAGACAAAAACACATTAAAAGTAACTGTTGGCGAAAACTTATCTTTAGATTTTGTAAATGAAGTTTTGTTTGAATATAAGTTTAAGCGCGTAGATTTTGTAACAGAACCTGGTGATTTTTCTGTTCGTGGTGGTATAATAGATGTTTTCTCATTTTCTAATGATGAACCTTATAGAATAGAATTTTTTGGTGATGAAATAGATAGTATTAGATCTTTTGACGTAGAAACTCAACTTTCTAAAGAAAAGCTTAAAAAGGTTTCTATAATGCCAAATGTAGAAAATAAAACTCTGCAAGAAAGCAGAGAAAGTTTTTTAAAATACATCCCTTCAAAAACAGCAATATTTACAAAAAACATAAATTTACTTTCAGGTAATTTAGATAAATTTTTCTCTAAAGCAGAAGATGCTTTTAATGATTTATCAAGAGAAATAAATCATGCAAAACCATCAGAATTATTTTGTGATGGTAACTTTATAAAAAATCAGTTACAAGATTTTACTTTGGTAGATTTTGGCAATCAAAATAAAGAAGAAGTTGCTATTGAGTTTAACACGATTCCGCAGCCATCATTTAACAAGCAGTTTAATTTACTAATTGATAACTTAGAAGAATATCATAAAGCAGATTTTACCAACTATATTTTTTGTGCCAACGAACAGCAAGCAAAACGTTTTCATGATATTTTTGCAGATTCTGACAAAGAGGTCCATTATGAGACCATAGTTTTTCCTTTATACCAAGGTTTTGTTGATGTTGATAATAAGTTAGTCTGCTATACAGATCATCAAATTTTTGAGCGTTACCATAAGTTTAGACTAAAGAACGGTTATGCAAAAAAACAAGCAATTACACTTCAAGAATTAAACAAATTAGAAATTGGTGATTATGTGACACACATGGATCACGGAATTGGAAAATTTGGTGGTTTACAAAAAATTGATGTTCAAGGAAAAAAACAAGAAGCTATTAAACTAATTTATGGTGAAAGAGACATATTATATGTTAGTATTCACTCATTACACAAAATTTCTAAGTTTAATGGCAAAGATGGTAAAGCGCCAAAAATATATAAATTAGGTTCTGGAGCTTGGAAAAAAATTAAACAGAAAACCAAAGCAAGAGTTAAACACGTTGCCTTTAATTTAATACAACTTTACGCAAAAAGAAAACTACAGAAAGGCTTTGCTTTTGGTCCAGATACGCACATTCAACATGAACTAGAAGGTAGTTTTATGTATGAAGATACACCAGATCAATTTACAGCAACACAAGATGTAAAAAATGATATGGAAAAGGAACAACCAATGGATAGATTGGTTTGTGGTGATGTTGGTTTTGGTAAAACAGAAGTTGCTGTAAGAGCAGCTTTTAAAGCTGTAGATAATGGTAAACAAGTTGCAATTTTAGTTCCTACAACTATTTTAGCTTTTCAACATTACAAAACGTTTTCAGAAAGGTTAAAAGATTTTCCTGTAAGAATCGATTATTTAAATAGATTTAGAACCGCAAAACAAAAAACTGAAGCAATTAATGGCGTAAACGATGGTTCTGTAGACATAATTATTGGTACGCATCAATTAACAAATCAAAGAATTAAATTTAAAAATTTAGGGCTTTTAATTATTGATGAAGAACAAAAGTTTGGAGTGGCTGTAAAAGACAAATTAAAAACATTAAAAGAAAATGTAGATACCTTAACCTTAACTGCAACCCCTATTCCTAGAACATTGCAATTTAGTTTAATGGCTGCAAGAGATTTATCAGTAATTAAAACACCTCCACCCAACAGACATCCTATTGAGAGTCATGTAATTCGTTTTTCTGAGGAAACCATTAGAGATGCCATTTCTTATGAAATTTCTAGAGGTGGACAAGTATTTTTTATTCATAATAGAATAGAAAACATTAAAGAAGTTGCTGGTTTGTTGCAACGTCTAATTCCTTCTGCAAAAATTGGTATTGGACATGGACAAATGGAAGGCAAAAAATTAGAAGAATTAATGCTTGGTTTTATGAATGGTGATTTTGATGTTTTGGTTTCTACAACTATTATAGAAAGTGGTTTAGATGTACCAAATGCCAATACCATTTTTATAAATAATGCTAATAATTTTGGATTGTCTGACTTGCATCAAATGCGTGGTAGAGTTGGTAGGTCTAACAAAAAAGCATTCTGTTATTTTATTACACCACCTTATCATATGATGACAGATGATGCCAGAAAACGTATAGAAGCACTAGTTTTATTTTCTGATTTAGGAAGTGGTATTAACATTGCCATGAAAGATTTAGAAATTCGTGGTGCAGGAGATTTATTAGGTGGCGAACAAAGTGGTTTTATAAACGAAATTGGGTTTGACACCTATCAAAAAATATTACAAGAAGCTATTGAAGAATTAAAGGAAAACGAGTTTAGAGAGTTATATCCAACAGATGCTTCTAAACCAAAAGAATTTGTAAAAGAAGTACAAATAGACACCGATTTTGAAATATTGTTTCCAGATGATTACATAAATTCAGTTACTGAAAGGTTAGCTTTATACAACAAACTAAGCACATTAGAAACTGAAGAAGAATTACAAAATTTTGAAACAGAAATTATAGACAGATTTGGAGAAATACCCACACAGGTTGAAGATTTATTAGATTCTGTAAGAATAAAATGGTTGGCAAAAGACTTAGGTTTAGAAAAAATTGTACTAAAGCAAAAAAGAATGATTGGCTATTTTGTATCTGACCAACAAAGCGATTTTTATCAAACAGAAGCGTTTTCTAGAATGTTAAAGTACGTACAGCAAAATCCTAAAAGCTGTGTAATGAAAGAAAAACAAACTAAAAACGGATTGCGTTTGCTAATTACGTTTATAAAAATTGATACAATACAAAAAGCCTTTGGGTTTTTGAATAAAATTTAATTCTTCACATAAAAAAAAGAGCAAATTTATATAATTTACTCTTCATATATTTTAAATGTAAAACATCAATTAAATATTACTTTTCCCACGTTTTCCAATCAATTTATTAATAGATTTGGTATAAAGATCTTTAATTATGTCGTATTTCATCAACTGTTTCATACAATATGGTGTTTTTATACCATTATTAATAAATCTATCTCCGTTATCTAAAGTAAAACTTTCACAATCGTCATTATACTTTTTTGAAGTAGACTTGTTTTGTTCTTCATCACAATCTCCTAATTTTACGTTTTCACTTGCAACTAATGTTTTTTGCGATGTTATCCCGTCATGAAAGTAAACCCTAACATTTACTGTAAAACATCCTTTATCCATAGAAACCATATCACTTTCTGAAGTGAAATAAAAATCAAAGCCAGGTAAACTCTTTGATAGTGATTTGACTTTACCTTGTGTTTCTTCTAATAAACTAATAAGGTCAGGTAACTGCAAGTTTAAGTTTTCAACGTTAACTTTCTCTACTTTTATATTTTCTTCTCCAGAACTACAGTTAAAAAAAATTACACATAAAATTAAAAATAATAATTGGGTTGACTTTTTCATAAATAGGCATTTTTAGTGATTAATAATATCACAATAATAATAATAATAACAAAGTTATTTATCAAATAAATAATTTTAGATGTTTTTTTATTGCGAAATATTCTAAAAAAATGGTTTTATTATCTAAATGCAATTTTTATTTATTTAAAAATCCTAGAAATATAATTACCTTGTAAAATAATAATTATTTTACTATGGATCATTTCAAATATAATATTAAGGTAAATAAACTTCTAATATATGATTTCTCCATAAAGATGAAATAACAACCAAAACTAACAAATGCAAAACAACTACACTAAAAACTTATCAGTTTTACTGTTAGGAACTCTTTTTATAAGTACTTCTGGGGTTTTAGGAAGGTATATTGCAATGCCTGCAGAGGCAATAATTTTATGTAGAGCATTTTTGGCATCTATTTTTATTTACATCTTTTGTAAGTTTAAAAAAATTAGTTTTAAAATAAATTCGGCAAAAGACAAACGCTCTTTTTTAATGGGTGGATTCTTAATGGGTGCACATTGGGTTACTTATTTTTATGCTTTAAAATTAAGTAATGTAGCATTGGCAATGTTATCCATTTATACCTACCCAATAATTACAGTTTTTATAGAACCTTTTTTTAGCAAGAAAAAAATAGATGGAGTACATATTTTGATGGCTATTTTAGTACTTGTAGGTGTGTATAATTTAATTCCAGAATTTTCTATAGAAAACACTTATTTACAAGGAGTTTTATTGGGTATTTTATCTGCTTTCTTTTATGCACTCAGAAATTTAATGGTAAAAGAAGATGTAAAAAAATACAATGGTAGCATGTTGATGTTTTATCAAATGGTGATTATTAGTGTTTTGTTGCTACCCACCTTATTTTTTAGTGATTATTCTAATATAGAAAGTCAATTACCTTGGTTGCTTTTGGTAGCTTTATTAACAACTGCAATTGGACATACATTAATGGTGAACTCTTTACAACATTTTTCTGCAACAACAGCAAGTATTATAAGTAGTATACAGCCTATTTTTGGGATTATTATAGCCTTTATTTTTGTGAATGAAATACCAAGTAGTTCTACTTTTATTGGTGGAAGTTTGATTTTATTAACTATTGTTATTGAGAGCGTTAGAAGCAAAAAATAATATTTTTTAACAAATTTTTAACTTTGCCATCTTCTTTGATTTTTAGTTCGTAAAACCCAGCCATATGAACTCTAAATTTAAGATTTCCATACCCAAACCTTGTCACGAAAATTGGAACACAATGACACCTAAAGAAAAAGGTAGATTTTGTAGCTCTTGTGCCAAAACAGTTATAGATTTTACTAAAAAATCTACCAAAGAAATTAAAGAGTATTTAGTTGAAAATAAAAACCAACGTGTTTGTGGGCATTTTTATAAAAAACAACTTGATAGCATAGTTATTGAAATTCCAAAAACAACTTTTAGCCAACAATTAACATTTCAGAAACTATTTATATTGGCTTTATTTTTTGTAATGGGAACAACACTTTTTAGCTGTAAATATGCTGATGGACAAAAGCAAAAAATAGAAAATATTATCATTTCTGACACTACTAAAATTGTTAGAGAAATTGATTCTGTTACCAAAAAAAGGATAGATTGTAAAACTCCAAATAAAAAGGATACTATTATTGAATTGATGACTGTTGGAGAGGTCGCTGAAAATCATGTAATTGACGGTGAAGTAACTATTGATGGAGACATTGAATATGAAGAAGTTGAGGAGGTAACTTTTGGGTTTGTTCTTATTGAAGAACCACCAAGATTTAAAGAAGCTAAAAAATTACCAACAAGCGAAGTTAGAGATGATTTTAATGAAAGAATGAAAAAATTTGTGCAAGAAAATTTTGATTTAAAAATCACTAAAAACCTAGATTTAAAAAAAGGGACATATAAAATTTTTACACGGTTTGTTATTGATAAAAAAAGAAATGTAACTGATATAAAGATAAGAGCACCTCATCCTAAATTAAAAAAAGAAGTAAAAAAAATGCTAGAGAAATTGCCACAATTCATACCTGGAAAACAACAAAATCAAGTTATAAAAACATCTTATATATTTCCTATTTCTTTTGAAGTGGAATAAACTTTTCTAGACCTCACAGGTTTTAAAAACCTGTGAGGTCTGGTAATAGTAACTTAAAAAACAACTAAAAAAAATAAAACCAAAAAGCTTTTAAACAAGTTTAGCCCAGATTGAGCTATTTGTTTGAAATCCTTTTTGCTTTTTCTGCAAAAAGATTGAGTAGCGAAAGCTGGAAAAAGCTTCAAAAAAAATAATAAGAAAACGTTTATTAAAACAACTCTTTATTACTAATATTTAGATAATTACGCTTTACGAAAGCTAAAATAGTTTCTAAAATTTCTCCCATATTTTCGCAATCTTTAAACTTTACATCACCAACATATTTGATTAAATGCTCTTTTAAAAGCTTTACATTTTCTGGATACGAAATAGAATCTGCTTTCATACATTTAATTAATCTTGCAGTTCTTCTTGGTGCAGTAATCATTCTCTTTGCCATAAAAGAACGCTCTTCTAATTTATATTGCCTAATAGAATCGTTTTGTAATTTTTTACTAACCATTTCTACCATCTTAAAATTCTCTTTCATGAATTGTAAGTTGTATACTTTTAAGTTTCCTTCAAAAGACTGCTGATCAAAATCTATAGCTCTAAACTTATATATAATATGATCAAAATCATGAGTTGGTGTAATAACGTAATTATACGAACGCATATCACCTAAAAGACGTACCAAACATCTTTCTTTAAATTTTACAAACTCTTTTGCAATTTGTGCTTTTTGAGATTCTGTACATTTTGGTAAAAAATCTCTAATAAAATCATCTCCCGGAATTCCGGCAATATGTTCTTCAATTAAAGTGTCTCCAAAAACTAGAAAATTCATATTATGTGGAGATAAAATATGCTCTAACTCTAAACCATAGATACGAGATGCATCTGCTTTTTTTACATAAAAATAAGAAAAGTTGTCATTTAAAATATTACGAATTTTAATTCTAAAAGGTTTCGAATTCCCAAACGTACAATAATCGATTGCATCTACATTTAAAAAAGGAATTGTGTCATCATTACCATCAGAATGTAACATTGTATACACCTTTTTTAAACTTCTATCTATTTCTTCTCTATCAAATTGAGAATAGTAAGTTCTTACCCAAAGTGTATCTTCGTCATTTTTATCATATACTGTTACAGAACCTTGAAACCTTAATAAATCATCGTAAAAAATAGAAATTTTAATGTTTCTATTGTAATTTTTAAGATACGCGTTAAACATTTCATTTACCGGAAATGTGGGTTTCTTTTTGGACATCAATTTTTTCTCTACCGCCATCTTTACTATTGATTTTCCTCAAAAATAAGAATATTTAACTCAATTCGAACATCTTTCCGGGTAAAGGTTTTGTAACACCTTTTAATTCTAGCTGTAATAATATAGACGATAATTGACATGTTGGTATGTTACATTCTAATGCAATTACATCTAAAAGTTGTTGTCCTTTGGCATGTAATAAATCATATATCTTTTGTTCTTTTTCGTCTAACTCTATAAACAATTGTTTTTGTATTGTTTTAGGTTTTTCTTGAATATCCCAGTTTAATATTTTTACAATATCTTCTGCAGAATTTAATAAAAATGCGTTGTTTGTTTTAATTAAATGGTTACACCCTTTGCTATACAAATCTGTAGTTCTACCTGGTACTGCAAAAACATCTTTATTATAAGAATTGGCAATATCTGCAGTTACTAAAGAACCTCCTTTTACTGCAGATTCTATAATTATTGTTGCTTTAGAAATACCTGCAACAATTCTATTTCTTTTTAAAAAATTTTCTCTTAACGGCGCTTCTTCATGCCAAAACTCAGTTAAAAAACCACCTTTTTTATTTACATCATTTATATACTTTTTATGTACTTTAGGATAAATTTGATCAAACCCATGTGCCAAAACCGCAATGGTTTGTAAGTTGTTTTCTATTGCAGCTTTGTGCGCACAAATATCTACACCATAAGCAAAACCACTAACAATAACGGGGTTATAACTTGCCAAATCTTTTATTAGACTATTGCAAAAGTCTCTACCATAAGAACTCATATTTCTAGTACCAACAATAGAAATCATTTTTTTATTAGAAAAATCGATGGTACCATCTTTAAAAAGTAGAATTGGTGAATCTATACAGTGCTGTAAATTCTCTGGATAATCTTCATCCAAAAAATAAGAATACTTAATGTTATTTTTTTTGATGTATTTTAGTTCTTCTAATGCTTTTTCTAAATTTTCTTTATCAAAAAGATGGTTTAGTACATTTTTACCAATACCGTTTATTTTAGCTAAACTTTGTGGTTTTTCTTTAAATATTTGAGATACATCTCCCACATTTACAATTAGTTTCTTAGCTAAAATATCTCCTACAGCTTTACTTTTTTGCAATCTTAAGATTGCAAGCAATTTTTCTTCTTTCAACAGTTAACAATTTGACAACCAATATATAAAAAAATTGTTGATAATTTTTACAGAACTTTTTTCTACGAAAGGTCTAAAATTATATATTTGTTTATATGAATTTAGCCAACTACATAAACGATTTATTATACAGATACGATTGCGTAATTGTACCAGATTTTGGAGGTTTTGTAACAAATAAAATTGATGCAAAATTAGATGAAAACACAAACACTTTTTATCCGCCTTCTAAACAAATTACGTTTAATAGTCTTATAAAACATAACGATGGTTTATTGGCAAACTATATAGCTTCTAGCGAGCAGATTTCTTTTGAGAAAGCTTCTACAGCTATCTCTTTATCTGTAATTAAGTGGCAAACAGAACTTCAAAAAAACTCAATTTCGTTAAATAACTTAGGTGTTATTTCTCTTAATGAGAGTAAGCAAGTTATTTTTGAACCTACAAAAAATGTTAACTTTTTAACATCATCGTTTGGTTTAGCTACCGTAGAAACTTCTGCCGTAGAAAGATACAAACAACAAGTAAAACCTTTAATTCCTGTTACTAGTTCAGCAGAGAAAAAAGTGATTCCAACATTTGTAAAATATGCTGCTTCTGCTGCTATTTTATTAACATTGGGTTTTGCTGGTTTTAATGGTTATCAACAAAACAAGCAACAAGAGGTTTTTGCAAATCAGCAAAAAGAATTAGAAAAAAAGATTCAATCTGCAACTTTTGTAATTTCTAATCCGTTACCAACTTTAGAATTAAATGTGGTTAAAGAAATTGCCAAACCTTACCATGTGGTAGCTGGCGCTTTTCAAATACCAGAAAATGCAGAAACCAAAGTAAAAGAACTAATTGCAAAGGGTTTTGATGCTAAAATTATTGGTGTAAACAAATGGGGATTAACCCAAGTTACTTTTAATAGTTATGCTGATAAAAATGACGCCATCAACAACCTAAACAAGATCAAAAGAACAGTTTCTAAAGACGCTTGGTTATTAGTTAAAGCCGTTAAATAATTTCAGTTTTCTTTAGCTATTTTACATCACTTTTAAAAGTGTGATTACGTATCTTTGCAAAAATTTATTTTTTGATGGAAGCAAAATCACCTAAAGAATCTTTAACCATATTAACAGATTTAGTTTTACCAGGAGAAACTAACTATTTAGACAATCTTTTTGGAGGAGAATTACTAGCAAGAATGGATAGAGCCTGCAGTATTGCAGCAAGAAGACACTCTAGAAGAATTGTGGTTACAGCATCTGTAAACCATGTTGCATTTAACAAATCTGTACCTGTTGGTAGCGTTGTTACAGTTGAAGCTAAAGTATCTAGAGCCTTTAAATCTTCTATGGAAGTTTATGTTGATGTTTGGATAGAAGACAGACAATCTAGACATAGAACTAAAGTAAACGAAGGCATTTACACTTTTGTGGCTGTAGATGAAACAGGTAAACCTGTACAAATAGCACAAATAGAACCAGAAACAGACTTAGAAAAAGAACGTTTTGAAGGCGCTCTAAGACGTAAACAATTAAGTTTAGTGTTAGCTGGTAGATTAACACCAAACGAAGCTACAGAACTTAAAGCATTATTTCAATAGAAATTAATATCAATGGAGTTTTTAAATCATTTTAAGATTTTAGAATCTGTAATTATTTTAGTAATTGCCTTTTTTTTAAGATTGTTTATAACAAATTCTCTAAAAAAAATTCAAACAAAATTCGGCTTTCAAAATGCAAGAATTCTTGTTACAAATAAGATTATAACAATTCTTATATACATAACCACAATTGTAGTAATTGCATTTATTTGGGGTGTAGATGAAAAGCAATTGTTAATTTATATTTCTTCGTTTTTAACTATTTTAGGTATTGCGTTTTTTGCTCAATGGTCTATTTTATCTAATATAACTGCTGGTATAATTTTATACATTAATTACCCAGTTAAAATAGGAGACACAATAACCATTTTAGAAAAAGATAATAACATTACCGGAGAAATAAGAGATATTGGTGCCTTTTTTATCACTCTAAAAACTAAAGATGATGAATTTTTAACAGTACCAAACTCTATAATTCTTCAAAAAAATATAAAATACAAATAAAAAAAAGCGCAATTAAATTGCGCTTTTTTTATTCTAACATTCTAATTATGCCATTTGAGCCTCATGCTTACCCTCGTAAACCTCTTCTACTAATTTATTATTAAAAGCTGGCAAATCTTTAGGATTTCTGCTTGTTACCAAACCTTCATCTACAACAACCTCTTCGTCTACCCAATTTGCACCAGCATTAATCATATCTGTTTTAATAGAATTAAAAGATGTAATTTTTCTTCCTTCTAAAACACCCGCTTCTGCCAATAACCAAGGCGCATGACAAATTGCTGCAACTGGTTTATGGTTTTCGAAAAATGATTTTACAAATTCAACTGCATTTTTATCTCTACGTAAAACATCAGGATTTATAACTCCGCCAGGTAACATTAATGCATTATAATCAGATTGAGAAACCTCATCTAAAGTTTTATCTACTTTGTAATTTTTACCCCAATTACCATCGTTCCATGATTTAATCTCTCCAGATTCTAAAGAAACAATTTCTACTGTTGCTCCTGCTTTTTCTAAAGCTTTTTTTGGTTCGCTTAATTCACTTTCTTCAAATCCATTAGTTGCTAAAATCGCAACAGTCTTTCTATTTAAGTTTTCCATTTTAATGTAATTTTTTAATTAATAAAATACAGAATCTAGATGTTTTCTAAATTCTTACACAAAAATAGACACTATAAAAAGCAAACATTATTGCAATCAATTTAATAATTGACACAAATAAAAAATTCTAAAATTTATCTTTTAAGAATCCATGAAGCAGGATTAAGCTTTGTTGTGTTTTTGTACAACACAAATATTAAAGTAGTTTTACCAGAAACTTTGTCTGTAAAAATTTGTCCTATTTTTTGACCCGTTTTTACATTATCGCCTTTTTTGACATACAATTTTTCTAAATTATTATACGATGTAATATAATTACCGTGCTGTATTAAAACGTTTCTTTTACCGCCTGATGTTACTAAAACATTCAAAATTTTACCATTAAAAATAGCTTGAGCACTTTTACCTTTTTTAGTTATCATATGTAAACCTGTACTATTAATTGTAATACCAGGATAAATAGGATGCGATTGTTTACCAAACCTTCTTGTAATTAAACCTTCTTCTATTGGCCAAGGTAATTTACCCTTATTAAGCTCAAATTTTGCGGCTAAAGCCTTAGCTTCTGGCGACAAAACAAACTCGTTCTTTTTGGTTGTTTTTGGTTTGTTTTTAAGTTTTGCATTGGCCAATCTATTTGCTTTGGCAATTTCATCTTTAACTATTTTATCTATTTTTTCTGCAATTCTTTTTTCAGCATTAATTTTATTCTGAATCTCTCTTTTATATTTGCGCTCTTTCTTTTTAATTGTAGAAATTAATTGTTCTTTACTTTTCTTGTCGAGCTCAATTTGTTGTTTCTGATCTTTTTCTATAGATAGTAAAGTGTCTTTAA
Organism: Polaribacter sp. BM10; assembly: GCF_002005425.1. Lineage (GTDB taxonomy): Bacteria > Bacteroidota > Bacteroidia > Flavobacteriales > Flavobacteriaceae > Polaribacter > Polaribacter marinaquae. Next base: position 2,027,451 of record NZ_CP019704.1, read on the forward strand.
CCTGTTTCTGATAAAATAAAGAGTCGTTTTTCTTTTTGATGACCAAAGTTTGCGCTCCTATTTGATCTCCTTGTCTTTTTCTAAACGAAGTATATTGTTTCATATACTCTAAACGTTTGTATGCTTGGTAAAAGTTCTGAGAAGAAAGAATAAACATCATTCTACTTTGCTGAGATTTACTCTTGTAAGATTTATAAATCATACTTGCATAATCTTTTTTAAGCACTGCAAGTTCTTTTTCTAACTTAGAAATTTCTGACTTATTTTTATTTATTTCTGATGATAATAGTTTAGCCTCAGAATTAATAGTTCTTATTAATTTTTGCCTAACATCTATTTTTTGATTTAAATCTTTTAAATCTTCAAGAACATTTTTTTCTCTTTTTTGCTCTTTAAATAACAAGTTATTAACCTGAACAATTTCTTTTTTTAATCTTTTACGCTGTTCTTCTAACTCTTTCTTTGTTTGACCAAATACGGTTAAACAACTAAAAAGTAAAATAAAAATTGATATGAGTAAACGAAATTTTATCACTATAAATTAATGCGTTTATATCCTTTAGGTAAAGAAAAAGATGTGTTTAATGCTGTATTAAATTCAACAGATTTTAACGTAAAATCAATCTTAGTTGTTTTGTTAATTTGCTTTGCTGTGATATTAATTTCTGATGGAAAAACTGTATTATCTATTAATTTATAAGAAGGATACTTAATTTTTAAATTCTCTTTTTTTAATGGCGATGTTATTGCTTGAAAATCTAACTTAAAGTGATTAGGATTTACTGCTGTAAAAACATTAACAACAACGTCTTTTACAACAGGAGAAAGAACGTAAGAATTATTAACAATTTCTACACTTTGCTTATTCTTCTTTAAATTTAACATAGCTTGCCCTAAAAACAAGCTTTGTAATTGCTCGAAATTAATTTCTGTACCTAAAATTTTCTTTAGCATTTTAAAATCACCTTCAAAATAATTCTTTGCATATGGCGAATAATAAGCAATTGATGTTGGAGTAATTTTAGCTTTAAAAACCGTTATAAATTTGGTTCCTTTTAAAAATATTTCTTTGTCTTTTGTTATTTTTAAATACACGGTAATGCTTTGGTTTGTTTTACCATCATTAAAATTTGCTTTAAACTTAGCGTCTATAGTTTCCTTTTTAAAATTTGCTGCAACATGTTTTCTAACGACCTTATTTGCAGAAATTTCTTTCGCTTTTACATTAGCATCTAAAACTAACTTTTTCGATTTACAAGCTGTAAAAACTAAAGTTAGCATCAATACATATTTTAGATATCGCATATTATTTTTTTAACTTTTTTGACTTCTGTTTGTACTTTTTTTCTTCGATTGTATTACCTAAACCTTTGTAAGAAACAGCCATTTCATTATAAAAATCGGCTTCCATATCATCTTCAATTACAAAATCGATACCATTTTTTAAAGAGGTAATAGCTTCGTTAAACTTCTGTTTTGCATTTAAAGCCTTACCGTTCATTAAATACACAAATGGTTGTGCAGGAAACAAAGCAATTCCTTTTTTACTATAATCTAATAATAAATCAGAATCTTGTTTTACACTTTCTAAAATCTGTTTTAAAAGTACATATGATTTATCGGTTTCAAACTGTTTAAAAATATTACTTACAGCAGAGCTTTTTACAGGTCTTGCTTTTCTGGTTTGTTGTAAATTATCTTTTATTTTTTTTAAACTAGAAGACAAAGAATTTTCATCTTCTAAAACCTCCATTAGTTGTATAGCGTTTTTAAAATCTCTATTTTTCAAATAAAGCCTCACTAAATATTCGCGTTCTTTTTTATTGATAGTAGCAATACTTTTCTGAACTCTAATTGCTTCAGAAAAATCTCTATAAGCAACATTAATTTTAACTAAATGCTTTTGTAACCAAATATTTTTAGGCTCTTGGTCGATGGCTCTTTTAATATATTCTTTAGCTAAAAGCTTTTTATTCAATTCTAAATAGTTCTTAGAAAACTCAAAAAAAACAACACTATTGTTAGGTAATATTTGATTACAGTTTTCTAAATTTTCTATCGATTTTTGATAATTACCGATAGATTTTTGCGATAATGCTTTAAAGAAAAACTGCTGAAACATTAGTTCTTTTTCTTCTGATAGATCTACAGCCGCAGGTATGCTATCTTGTGCAAAACCATTAATTGATATTAAAAAAAGGAACAAAGAAAAAAGAGACAACTTAAAATTATGAAATTGCCCCTCTTTTAATTTATTTATTTCTTTTTTTATAAAACCCATTAGATTAACTCTGTATAATCACCAATACTTACTGAAGTATATTTACCGTTATATTTTGCATGATTACCAATCATTGCATTGTCTAATTTTGCATTCGAAATTAGAACATTTGTTTGTATTAAAGAGTTTGTTATGGTTGCGTTTTCTACAACACTATTTTCTCCAATAGAAACGTAAGGACCAATTTTTGTGTTTTTAAGCACAACATTTTTACCAATAAAACAAGGTTCTACAATTTCAGAATTCTCTAATACAACGTCTTTAGACACCAAATTATTACCAGCTTTATGTTCAAAATCTAAAACTTGTTTGTTGGTATCTACTGTTGGATCTTTTTTACCACAATCCATCCAAGTATTTACTGTTCCTGGAATAAATTTAGCGCCGTCTTTTTTTAATGTTTCTAAAACATTTGTAAGCTGAAACTCGTTATTCTCTTTTAAATCGTTGTCAATTAAATACTGAATTTCATCTCTAACTCTATCACCGTCTTTAAAGTAGTATATACCAATTATTGCTAAATCAGAAACAAACTCTTTTGGCTTTTCTACGAAATCGGTAATAAAACCATCTTCTAATTTTACCACACCAAAAGCACTCGGGTCTTCTACTTGCTTTACCCAAATTGCACCATCTGCATTAGAATCTAATTTAAAATCTGCTTTAAATAATGTATCTGCGTAAGCAACAACACAAGGACCGCTTAATGAATCTTTAGCACAAAATAATGCATGCGCAGTTCCTAATGCTTCTTCTTGAACGTAAACAGAACCTTTAGCACCTAATTCTTTGGCTATTTCTAATAAATTATCTTTTGTATTTGCTGGAAATCCTTTTTTTGCAGGACCAATAATAAACGCAATTTCTTCTATTTCTTCATCAACCACAGATGCAATATCTTCTACAAGTCTTTGCACAATTGGCTTTCCTGCGATTACGGTTAAAGGTTTAGGAACTGTTAATGTATGTGGTCTTAAACGAGAACCTATTCCGGCCATTGGTACTATTATCTTCATGTTCTTTTTATCAAAAATTATCGTTGCAATATACCATTATTAAAAAGATTTTAAAAAAAATTGAATCTATTAAAGCAGAATGATTTTCACAAGAAAAATCTATTCACAGGTTTTACTTAAGCTATCAATATTTATTAAAATCTTCAAGGTGCTATCCCTGAATTCAGTGATAGTAAAAAACCCTGAATTCAGGGATTGCACAATATTTAATAAATTAATAATTTTGATACGTATTTAATAATAAATTAAGATTTTTTAATAAATTATTAATACAAAAAATAATAATGTTGTCGAATTAATTCAATCCCCAAATTTTTAAAAATTTTATTCACATGAAAAAAAACACTTACCTTAAGTTATTATTTAGCTCAATAGCTATTTTAATGTTCTCCTTTTTTTTATCAAAAACAATTATCAAAAAGAAAGAGAAAGAAGAACTATTATCTAAAAGAAAAAAATTAGAAAACTTTATTAAAAACAGCCCATATAAAGAAACATTAACTTGGGATAAAAAGAAAAGGAAACAAAACGGATTGCCTCCTAACAGGTATTTCGAGCAGATGTGGGAACTTACCATAAACCCTGAAACAGGTAAATTAGATGATGGTGAGTTAAATGAGCTTAGAAAAAAGATAATGCAAAAAAGAGTTTCTAGAAAAACCCCAGGAAACACTTCTAATGCTTGGGAAGAAAGAGGCCCAAATAACGTTGGTGGTAGAACAAGGGTTATTATGTTCGACCCTAATGACACTTCTAACAACACCGTTTATGCAGGTGGTGTTTCTGGTGGATTATGGAAAAACACAAACATTTCAAATGCAAATTCTCAATGGAGCAGAGTACAAAATGTACCAGGAAACCTTTCTGTAACCTCAATTACTGTAGATCCTAGAAATTCTAATAGATGGTATGTAGGTACCGGAGAACAATATACCGCAGGAGATGTTGTTGGTAACGGTGTTTATGTTACTACTGATGGTGGTAATAATTGGTCTGCAGTCACAATACCGGCCGCCGGACCAGATTCTTTTGATTATAACGCTTCTAATTTATTTTTAAAAGGTATTTATTACGTAAACGATGTTTTAGCCTGGGATAACGGAAACTCTACAGAACTTTTTGTTGCCGTCGGAGCTCATGTTTACGGAGATTCTTCAAGTCCGAAAAATTGGTTAGGTTTACAGTCTGCTGGTATTTATAGATCTACAAATAACGGTAGTTCTTGGAGTAGAATAGAATCGTCAAACCTATCTTACTCTTTTGGTGGATCTACTTATTATTACATTCCTAACGATTTAGAAGTTGGTGCAGATAATAAACTTTGGATGGGAACCATTGGTTCTGCTCTTGGCGAAGGTGGCGGTCGAGTTTACAGCTCTATAAACGGATCTACTTGGACAGAGGCTAATGCTTCACCTCTAACAGATTCTAACAGAGTAGAACTAGAACCATCAGCAACAAATGGAAATAAAATTTATGCCTTAACTCAAGGTGTTAGCTCTCCTGTTCATATTTACGAAACAACAAATAGTTTTAGCACAATTACTTCTAAAACTTTGCCAAATGATGCAGATACAGGCATTTCTGCAAATGATTTTACAAGAGGTCAAGCATTTTACGATTTAGTAATCGAAGCTGATCCTGCAAATGATAATATTTTATACGTTGGTGGAATCGATTTATTTAAATCTACAAACGGAGGTAGTTCTTGGTCTCAATTATCACACTGGTATGGTGGCTTTGGACAACCAAATAATGTACATGCAGATCAACACTCAATTGCTTTTGGTAATAATGATGCTTCTAAAGTTTTGTTTGGTAATGATGGTGGTATTTATTATTCTGGCAACTCGGGTAATTCAATTAACTCAAGAAACAATAACTACAATGTTACACAATTTGTAAAAGCAAGTATTGGACCAGATGGTGTTGGAGACTTAAATGGAATTTTTTCGGCTGGTGCGCAAGACAACGGTACACAAGCTTTTAGAGACGCAAATACAGCAAACGGAATAAATTCTTCTGAAGATTTAAGCGACGGAGATGGTTTTTACACTTTTGTAGATAAAGATGGGCAATACATGATTGCAACGTATGTTTTTAATGTAATTTACAGATTTAATTTACCATGGAATGGCCAAGGAAGAATTGATGGAGGAGCAACAACTTTGTCGAGTGATCAAAGTACTGGTGATTTCGTAAACCCAATGGATTATGATAGTAATGCAAATAGATTATTATCAAATCAATCTACAGCTAGCAGCAACTCTATATTAAGTATAAATGTTGCTTCTAACAGCAAAGGATCATTAACAAATGCTGCGTTAACTTCTAGTCCAACAGCATTTAGAGCTTCTCCTTTCGAAAACAATGCTTGGTATGTTGGTTTGTCTAACGGCGGATTGGTTAAATTAACAAATGTTACCAATAATTCTGCAACATTTACAACAGTTAATAATCCTTTTGTTGGCGCAATCTCTTCTATTAGATTTGGAGAAACTGCTAACGATTTAATTGTAACAATACATAATTACGGCGTTACTAGCATTTGGTATTCTTCTAATGCAGGTAACACTTGGTCAAGCAAAGAAGGAAATCTTCCAAACATCCCTGTAAGAGACTTTTTATTGAATCCTTTAGCACCAAACGAAGCAATTATTGCAACTCAATTAGGTGTTTGGTCTACAGAAAACTTTAATGACACAAACCCTAATTGGTCTCAATCATATAACGGCATGAGTGATGTTAGTGTAACTTCTTTAGATTATTGGAATGTTTCTGGCGACAATACAAGTAATAAAATTATAGCTTCTACATATGGTAGAGGTGTATTTACAGGCACATTTACCTCATCATCAGCACCTGATACAGAAGCCCCTACCACTCCAACCAACTTAATTACTAACAATATTACAGAAAATTCTATTCAACTTTCTTGGAGCGCATCTACTGACAATATTGGCGTTACTAATTATGATGTCTATAGAAATGGCAACTTACTAACAACTGTTACAAACACAAGTTTTACAGCAACAAGCCTAAGCGCTAATACCAGCTATAACTTTTACGTTATTGCAAAAGATAGTGCAGGCAATAGTTCTGTTAAAAGTACCACCGTAAACGCAACAACATTAGCACCAGACACAACTGCCCCTACTGCTCCGACAGCGTTAGTATCAAACAATAAAACTGATACATCTGTAAATTTAAGTTGGACAGCTTCTACAGACAATGTTGCAGTAACTTCTTACGATGTTTTAAACGGAAGTACAGTTGTTGGAAACACCGCAAATACTAATTTTACCGTAAACGGATTAACCTCGAACACATCATATTCGTTTTCTGTAATAGCAAAAGATGATGCGGGTAATATTTCTACCGCAAGTAATACTTTAACTGTTACAACAGATGTTACTCCTATTAATTATTGTGCATCTCAAAGTTCTAATGTTAATGATGAATTTATAAGTAACGTACAACTTGGTTCCATCAATAATAATTCAGGCGCTCAGTTTTATTCAGATTTTACTAGCATATCAACGAACTTAATAAAAGGTGATAATTATACTGTAACTGTTACCCCAACATGGACAGGAACCAAATACAACGAAGGTTACGCAGTTTGGATTGATTTTAACAAAGATGGAGATTTTACAGATGCTAATGAACAAGTTTTATCAGTTGCACCAAATCAAAACGCAACAGTTTCAGCTTCATTTACTGTTCCGTCATCAGCACTAGAAACTTCAACAAGAATGAGAGTTTCTATGAGTTACAATGCTATTCCTACATCTTGTCAAAGTTTTTCTTACGGAGAAGTAGAAGATTATACTGTAAATATTCAAGCAGCATCCGCAGATACAATAGCACCAATAATAACATTAAACGGCGCATCAACTTTAGACTTAAACATTGGCGACACCTATTCTGAACAAGGTGCAACAGCAACAGATAATGTAGACGGTAATTTAACATCTAACATAATTATTACTGGTAATGTAGACACAAATACAGCTGGAACGTATATTAAAAATTATAATGTAAGTGACAATGCAGGAAATGCAGCTGCACAAGTTTCGAGAACAATAAATGTAAATACAATAAGTACTAGTGATTGTGTAAACGGAGTATCAACTTTTCCTTATACAGAAAGTTTTGAAGGAAATTTAGGCGCATGGTCTCAATCTTCTTCGGATGATATTGACTGGTCTATTAATTCTAACGGAACGCCTTCTGGTAGTACAGGACCTTCTTCTGCAACAAACGGAAACTCATATATATTTGTAGAAGCATCTGGTGACGGAACAGGTTACCCAAACAAACAAGCTATTTTAAACTCGCCTTGTTTTGATTTGACTAATGAAACATCTGCAAACTTCAGTTTTAATTACCATATGTATGGTGCTGCAGATATGGGTACAATAGCCTTAGAAATTAGTACAGATAACGGAACAAATTGGACGAATGTTTGGAGTGAATCTGGAAATAAGGGAAACCAATGGTTGTCTGCTAATATTAATTTAAATGCATTTATAGGATCTAGTATTCAATTAAGGTTTAATAGAATTACAGGCAATACTTGGCAAGCAGACATCGCATTAGACAACATCGAATTATCTAGCGGAAACAGCAATAATAATGGTTGTACTGCAGAGGTAACTTCTTTTCCTTACAACGAAGGTTTTGAAGGAAACATTGGTAGTTGGTCTCAAAATTCTAATGATGATTTAAATTGGATTGTTGATGCGAACGGAACACCCTCTAATAATACAGGTCCTTCTTCTGCAATAGAAGGTAATTCGTATTTATTTGTAGAAGCTTCTGGTAACAACACCGGTTACCCAACAAAACAAGCTGTATTAACTTCACCTTGTTTTGATTTATCTAGTTTATCTGCAGCTTCGTTTAATTTTAATTATCACATGTATGGCGCAACAAACATGGGAACTTTAGATGTAGAAATTAGTAATGACAACGGAGCTTCTTGGTCGAGTATTTGGACTGAATCTGGTAATAAAGGAAACCAATGGTTAAGCGCTAGTGTAGATTTATCGGCATACTTAGGTAGTAATATTCAGTTAAGATTTAATAGAGTTACCGGTAATACATGGCAAGCAGATGTTGCCATAGACAATGTGAGTTTAAACAATGTTGCAACCTCTAACAACATTAGCATAGCAAATAATGATAATTTCTTTAACACAACAGACGGATCGTTTAAGATTTATCCAAGCCCGGTAAAGACTTTATTAAATGTGCAGTTATCTACTAACACTGTTAATTCGTATAAAATTATCAATTCTATCGGGCAAACAATAAAATCAGGTAAATTACAAAACAAGTCAATTAAAGTTTCTAATTTAAAAATTGGTATGTATTTACTAGAAATAAGCGACGGAGAAGAGAAATTAATTAAAAAGTTTATTAAAATATAATTTAAACCAACATACTAAAGAAAAATTAAAACATTATTAGACAATAATTTAAATTTATTAACATACTGAATTCAGGGTTTTATATCCCTGAATTCAGGGATAGTGAAAATATACTGAATTCAGGGATTGACAAGTATGTACTTAACTACTATTTTTACAAGTATAAAAGTCATTTAATTAGCACCCCTAATGCAACCCCTAAAATTAAATGACTCAAAAACCCAAGCCTTTGCTTGGGTTTTTTGTTTCTTTGTAAAAAAATACAAGTAGTGAATTATTTATCAGTAGAAAACATTTCTAAATCTTACGGAGAACGCATTTTATTCGACGACATCTCTTTTGGTATTAATAAAGATCAAAAAGTAGCTTTTGTTGCAAAAAACGGAAGCGGTAAAACATCAATATTAAATATTATTGCAGGTTTAGATGTACCCGACTCTGGACAAGTAGTTAGCAGAAAAGGAATTTCTATTGCTTATTTAGCGCAAAAAGATGATATCAATCCTGATTTAACAATCGAAGAAACAATCTTTGCAACTGATAATAAAATTCTATCTATTGTAAATCAATATGAAAAAGCGTTAAAAAACTTAGACGACACAGACACTTACCAAGCTGCTTTTGAGCAAATGGAACAGTTTAATGCCTGGGATTTTGAAACGCAATACAAGCAAATATTATCTAAATTAAAATTAGACGATTTATCTTTAAAAGTTGGTGCTTTGTCTGGTGGACAAAGAAAACGTTTATCTCTTGCTATCGTTTTAATTAATAAACCAGATTTACTAATTTTAGACGAACCAACAAACCATTTAGATCTAGAAATGATAGAATGGTTAGAAGCTTTTTTTGCTAAAGAGAAAATAACACTTTTTATGGTTACGCATGACCGTTACTTTTTAGAACGCGTGTGTAACGAAATTTTAGAGTTAGACGAAGGTAAAATTTACAAATACAAAGGTAACTACTCTTATTACCTTCAAAATAAAGAAGAACGATTAGCTTTAGAAGCGACAAACTTAAGCAAAGCTAAAAGTTTATTTAAAAAAGAATTAGATTGGATGCGCAAGCAACCCAAGGCTAGAACTACAAAATCGAAATCCAGAACAGATGATTTCTACGCAATTAAAGAAAAAGCACATCAACGTAGAAAAGACCACCAAGTACAATTAGAAATTAATATGGAACGTTTGGGAAGTAAAATTCTAGAACTACATAAAGTGCATAAATCTTGGGGAGAAAAAAAGATTTTAGATGGTTTTGATTATGTTTTTAAAAGAGGCGAAAGAGTAGGGATTATTGGTAAAAACGGAACAGGAAAATCATCATTTTTAAATATTATCACCGAAAAAGCACCTTTAGATGGTGGTAAGGTAGTTTTAGGTGAAACTGTAAAATTTGGATACTACACACAAGCTGGTATTCAAATTAAAGAAGGACAAAAAGTAATAGAAGTTGTAAAAGAATTTGGTGAAGAAATTCCGTTAGCTAAAGGAAGAAGAATTTCTGCATCGCAATTATTAGAAAGATTTTTGTTTGACAAGAAGAAACAATATGATTTTGTAGAAAAACTATCTGGTGGAGAACAAAAACGTTTGTATTTATGTGCAGTTTTAATTCAGAATCCTAACTTTTTAATCTTAGATGAGCCTACCAACGATTTAGATGTTGTAACTTTAAATGTTTTAGAAAACTTTCTTTTAGATTACCCCGGAAACCTTTTAGTAGTTTCTCACGACAGATATTTTATGGATAAAATAGTAGATTCATTATTTGTATTTAGAGGTGAAGGTGTTGTAGAAAATTTTCCGGGTAACTATTCAGATTTTAGAGCTTACGATAGTTCTCTTTCTAAAGACAATTCAGAAAATACGACAATTAAAAAAGAAGAAAAAAAAGCAACTAAAAAAAACACAAAATCTGCTTTAAGCTTTGATGAAAAAAGAGAGTTTGGTGCTTTAGAAAGTGAAATAGAAAGACTTCAGAAAAGAAAAGAAACAATTGAAAAACAATTTTTAAACGTAGAAATTGCTACGGAAGATATTCCAAAAAAATCTGAAGAGCTACAAGAAATTATAGACAATTTAGAAGCAAAAGAAGAGCGTTGGTTAGAACTTTCTATGAAATTAGAAGATTAATTAATGGTTTTGTAAGATGAGAACAGTAAAGTTTTTTACATCACCCTTAATACTTACCGTAGTTATTTACTTGTTGTTAATTCAAAATTTAATACTTAAAGGAAGCTTTGAAGTATATCGTTTTTCTGAATACGAGTATATCTATAAATACGGTACTTATATTTCTAAAGTTTGCGTTCATATAGGCTTACTACTTTCAGTAGCATCTCCTTTTATAATTTGGCTACAGACAAAAAATAATTTTAAAAAGTTTAAAGTAATATTAGCAATTGCTTTTTTACCAGCTTTTTATCATATATTGTTATTTATACTTTCTAAATTTAATTAAACATTTACAATATCCTTTTCTTCTAACAAAGGTTGATTATTAAATCTTAATAATACCTGCGCTACCGTAATTGTATCTTTTTCGCAGTAATTAACTATTCTTTTAATGTTTTTTTCTTTGTAATAGACTTTTGCAACTTCGCTACCATCAATATCATCTTTTGGCGAAGGTATTCCTAAGATTGATGTTAATAAATTTAGGGAAGTATAATGCTTGTAATCACCAAATTTCCATAATTCTAAAGTATCTAAATGCGGAATTTCCCATGGTTTTTTGCCAAATAAATTAAGCTTCTTGGGTAATGGTATTTGATGTACAATCATTCTTCTAGCTATAAAAGGAAAATCGAACTCTTTACCATTATGCGCACATAATACATTTGCTGGTTTAGAAAAATGTGTTTCTAATAAATTTTTAAATTCTGATAATAATTTAAATTCATCATCACCAAAAAAAGAAGTCACTCTAAATTGATTTTTCTCATCATTTAAAACAAAATAACCTACAGAAATACATATAATTTTGCCAAATTCTGCCCAAATTCCTGCACGTTCATAAAATTCTTCTGCTGTAGTTTCTTCTTTACGTTGATAGCTTGTTTTTTTCTTAAATAACTCTTGTGTTTTTGTTTCTAAATTTTGCCAATCACTTTCTGCTGGCACAGTTTCTATATCTAAAAATAAGATATTACTTAGTTTTAATTTTAAATTCATCTTTTCTTTTTCTTCTCTAAATATAGTCAAAAAAAAGCTCCGAAATAAATCGAAGCTTTCTTAATATTGAAAAATATACTCGTAATTATCTTATTACCAACTTTTTTGTAGCTGTTTTACCATCTTCAGTAACCTTTACAATATAAACTCCTGCATTCATATCAGAAACATTTATTGTAGATTTTACTCCAGAAAAACTAGCAGCATAAACTTTTTTACCTAAAACATTAAAAATTACAATTTGCTTTACACTTGTATTATTTGTTGATACAGTAAATTCTTTATTTGTAACAGGGTTTGGAAATGTTTTAAAACCTTCGATACTATTTCTAGAAACAGCAGCGGTTGCAGGTTGAAAAGTACCAATAGGAAAAGGAGTTGTTGCAGTAGCATTATTTGTACCACCTTCTAATCCATCTACACCACTATACGACCAATTAGTGTCGGTAAAAGTAGTTCCCTGTGGGCTAGAAGTAGAATTTCTATAAGCCCAACCATCAAGATACTCCCAAGTTTCACCAGAACCATCTTTATTTACGTTACCAAAAACATCTATAATTTTTCCGTTTTCATATAATTCAATCGAATCGTCTCCATTAATGTTTACAACACCTGTTACATAATCTGCATTCTTGCCAAAAAAATCTGTAAATCCAGCTTCACTTGATGAAATGTATATAAAAGTTCCGGCAGTAACAGCTATAGAAGGAAAATTAAATTCTATGTCTCCATCCGTAGAACCACCTCCGTTAGAAACAGAGCTTAATCCGAATAAACTTAAATCTGCAACATCTTCTAAAACATATAATTCAACTCCTTTTGGAATTCCACCAGTTAAGCTACCATCAAAAACACCTGAAATAATAATATTATTTGTTAATTCTCCGTATACAACTCCTTCAGCATTAAAAGTAACAGCTGTTACCCCTGCAGAAGAAAGAGTTACATCTCCTTGATAATTACCAGGAACTGTAATACCCGCTTTTAAACGAATGTAAATAATATCTTCAATTTTACCGTCAGCAGGTGTAATTGATAAAGAACTAGCAAAATCTGCATCTTGCGAAAAAGAAACTTCAAAATTTTCTGGTGCAGCTATAATAAAATTATCTGTTAAAAACAGACCTTCTACAGAAAAATTTTGAACATCAGAAGGTCCTTCTTCTAGTGTATAACTAAATTTACTTAAAGATTCTGCAAATGTAAATTGAGGATCTGCATTTTTTACCTCACCTGTAACTGCAATTGTAACAGCTTCTGCACCTGCAGAACTTAATGTGATATTATCTGCAAATGTACCTACACCCAAACCTTCTTTTAAACGAACATAAATTGGTGTAGAAGTAACTTCACCAGAAGTTTGTACTAAAGCAATAGATTGCGAATATGTACCAGTAGCATCAACCGAAACCTCAAAGTTTGTTGGAGCAGTAACGGTAATGTCTGCTGTTAGGTTTGTACCTTCTACATTAATTCCTTTTTCTGGTGATGGCCCATTTCCTTCAAAATATTCTAATAAAGATATTGTACCAATTGTATTTATTGCTGGTGTTGTAGAAGCAGTAACTTTATAAGAACCGAAAGGAACGTATGTACTTAACGCATTATCACTTTTACACAATCCTTTATTATCTAAAAAATTTTGAGCTCCAAAAACCCAATTAGAAGCGTCAAAAGCTCCTGCATTAGGTGTTTCACCATCTTTTCTATAAGCATAAGTATCTTCATGCTCCCAAGCTGTACTAGTACCATCTACTTTATCTTCACCAAATCTGTCGATAACTGTATCAGAATTATTAAGCAATTGAAAAGCATCATCTCCATTACTATTAATAGAACCACTTACCAAAAAATTTGAAGTAATATTAAATTCTGATGATAAACCAGCAGCATCATTGGTAACATATACAAAATCATCTTTAACAACACCTAAAGAAGAAATATCTATTAATGACAAATTACTAGACCCAGCTTCAAAACCAGCTCCATTTGTTTGTTTTGCCAATGTCCAGCCCGTAAAATCAATTGTACCAGAAACATATATTTCTACAGTTCTAGGTTTAGCACCCGAACATGGTGCATCTACGTATCCTGTAATAAGTGCAGTTTGCCCGAAAGACAAGCTAGCAAGACAAAGGGTAAATAAAATAGTTAAAAAGTAATTTTTTTTCATGTGAATAGAATTTATGATTTCAAAAAACAAATATAACTTTTTAGATTTCTTATTTGTTATCTAATCATTAACAAACTCAATATCAAGGAGTAAAAAAAGACATTTTATTTTATCGTTAAGTAAACGTTATCTATAATCTTTTTAAAATTAAATGTTTGTTAAGGATACTTTTGCTGTAATAATAATTACTATTTTTGATATTTATATTTATTTAAAATCATGAATAAAAGCGATATTAGAATACTATTAGTAGATGATGAACCAGATATTATCGAAATAGTTGGTTATAATTTAAGAAATGAAGGCTATCAAGTTTTTACTGCAAATAATGGCCAAGAGGCAATAAAATCTGCTAAAAAAAACACACCGCATTTAATTTTATTAGATATAATGATGCCAGAAATGGATGGTATCGAGGCTTGTGAAAAAATCAGAAAAATTAATTCGCTAGAAAATGTTATCATCTCATTTTTAACTGCAAGAGGAGAAGATTATTCTCAAGTAGCAGGTTTTGAGGCTGGCGCAGATGATTATATTACAAAACCTATTAAACCCAAAGTATTGGTTAGTAAGGTAAAATCTCTTTTAAGAAGATTAAAATCTGAAAAAGAAAGCGAAGAGACTTTTAAAATTGGTGATATAGTTATTGATAGAGAAGAATATGTAGTTTACAAAGCTGGTAAAAAGATTTTATTACCTAGAAAAGAGTTTGAGCTATTCTCTTTACTTACTTCTAAACCAGGTAAAGTTTTTAAAAGAGAAGTAATTTTAGATACAGTTTGGGGTAATGAAGTTGTAGTTGGTGGTAGAACAATAGACGTACATATTAGAAAATTAAGAGAAAAAATAGGAGACGACCATTTTAAAACTGTAAAAGGAGTTGGTTATAAATTTGTATTACTAGAAGCAGATAAATAAATTTGCTTTTATGAAGTTTAAAAAAACCTATTCATACGCACTTTGGTCTGCAACTTACTTAACAATACTATCTTCTAGTATTGCTATAATAACATATTTTTTTAGTACAGATAAACTTAATTTAAGTACAGCAATAATTGCTGTACTTATTTTGTTCATCATCTCATTTTTTATAATTCAATATAGAACAGAACATTTTATTTATAGAAGATTAAAAAAAATATACGAAAACGTTTCTATATTAGATGTTAACGATCTAAGAAAACAATCTGTAACCACAGATATCGAAAAACTTTCTAACAGAATGCAAAAATATGTAGAAGGTAAACGATTAGAAATTAAAAGTTTAACAGAAAGAGATTCTTTTAGAAGAGATTTTTTAGGAAACGTTGCTCACGAACTTAAAACACCTTTATTTACCGTACAAGGTTACATTCTTACACTTTTAGAAGGTGCTATGGATGATAAAAATATTCGCGAAAAATATTTAGAAAGAGCCAACAAAGGTGTAGAAAGACTGGTAGCTGTTACCAAAGATTTAGATATGATTGCTAAATTAGAAACAGACGGCTTAAAATTAAACATGGTTGTTTTCAACATTTTAGAAGTTATTCAAAATGTGTTTGATTTGTTTGAAATGAAAGCTAAAAAAAGAAATATCACTTTAAAATTCGATAGAATTTATGATTTTCCGGTTTTTGTTGTTGGTGATTTAGAAAAAACAGAACAAGTTTTAATCAATTTAATTGTAAACTCAATTAAATACGGTAAACCTAACGGAACAACCGTTGTTGCTGCAGATAATTATAACGACAACAAGTATGTTATTCGTGTAGTTGATAACGGTGAAGGTATCGAACAAAAATACTTATCTCGATTATTCGAACGTTTTTATAGAGTCGATCAAAGTAGATCTAGAGATCAAGGTGGCTCTGGTTTAGGCTTGTCTATTGTAAAGCATATTGTAGAGGCTCACAACCAAACAGTTTTATTAAAAAGTACTTATGGTGAAGGATCAGAGTTTTCTTTTACCATGGAAAAGGCTAAATAAACTACTACTTAAAGTTGATTTTTTAGATTTAAAACCTGTGTAATTACTCAAATTATTCAGCATTTTTTTATTAAAATCTTCTAAATTAGCAAACGGAGCAATACCTTTTTGTTCTAAATACTTAGCAAGATATTCTTGCTCTGGTTGATTTTTAGTAGGTATAAAAAACACTTTTTTTTCTAAGGTGTACAAATCTAATATTGATGAATATCCTGATCTACAAATAACTATTTCTGCTTCATTAATTTTTTGCTCTAACTCTTTAGACAATAAAAAATTATAGAAAACACAATTATTGCTTGTCCATTTTTTTTGATTATTTTCTACTTTTCCTAAAACAAAAACAACATTTCTAGCATCATTTTTAAATTCTGATATCAATTTATGTTCTAATAATGTTCTATTAGGCTCTACACCAGAGAGCACAACTAAAACATCAACTTTACTATCTTTAATTGTAGTTTTAGAAAACCTGCTTAAGGGACCAATAAATTTATATTTAGAGTTTTCTATTTTTGATAAACACCCAGAAAGGTCAGCATTTTTATGATCAGGAATCCAACATTGATCAAACTTATTTATTATTTTCTGATGAACTTTACTGGTTAAAAAAGTAGTAAAACCAGATAAAACATTTACTTGATGTGTTATATAGATAGAAGGAACAACCTTACTTCTTACACCAAATCTATTGTCTGAAATTACACCAATAACATCCTTATTAACATTGATAAAATTATTAATGACTTCTTGTTCTTTTTTAACCGTTGCTAAAATTCTAGGGATTTGTAAAAGTAATGTAAGCTTTAAATTTTTGTGGTAAGAAATATTGTAAGACGGAAGTTCTAAAAATTCTAAATTAGAAAATTCTTTTTTTAAAAACTCTAAAGAACTTCCGTCTGACGCAATTATTGGTTGATAATTATTTTCTAACAATGCATTTATAATGGGCACGCAACGAGTTGCATGACCTAAACCCCAATTTAATGGCGCTATTATTATTTTATTTTTGGTAGTAGACATTTTATTTAAAGTTTAAAGCTACCAAATTTTTAAATAATAACTAAAGTTTAAGAAAATAGTATTTACAGCAAAAAGGTTGCGTTAAGGATTGTAATGGCATCCTTTTTTCTTTTTCTGAAAAAAGATATAATGGAAAGCCTGTTAAAACGCCCAAATAAAAATAAAATTAGACTAAATCGAAACCAATATCTTTTCTGTAGTTCATTTTATCGAAATTAATTTTATCGATACTTTGGTAACTTTTTTCTAACGCTTGCTCTATCGTATCGCCAAAAGAAGTTACTGCCATAACTCTACCTCCGCTAGTTACAACTTTACCGTTTTTAATTGTTGTACCGGCATGAAATGTTATAGAATCTTTTACATTTTCGAAACCTGTAATTTCTTTGTTTTTTTCATATGCTTCTGGGTATCCGCCAGAAACCAACATTACTGTTGTTGCAGTTTTAGATGTTACAGAAAAAGATTTTTCGTTTAAATTTTGATGAGCAACACCTTCGAATAATTCTAACAAATCTGATTCTATTCTTGGTAGAACAACTTCTGTTTCTGGATCTCCCATTCTAACGTTATATTCTACTACAGAAGGGTTTCCGTTATCATTCATTAAACCAATAAAGATAAAACCTCTATAATCGATGCCGTCTTTTTGTAAACCATTAATTGTTGGCTTTACCACCAATTCTTCTACTTTATTTAAAAAAGCTTCGTCTGCAAAAGGCACAGGAGAGATTGCTCCCATTCCGCCAGTATTTAGACCAACGTCGCCTTCGCCAATACGTTTGTAATCTTTTGCTGAAGGCAAGATTTTATAGCTTTTACCGTCTGTTAAAACAAAAACGGACAATTCTATTCCTTTCAAAAATTCTTCGATTACAACAGTTGTAGAAGCTTCGCCAAATTTTTGATTAGAAACCATATTTTCTAATTCTGTTTTCGCTTCTTCTAAAGAATTTAAAATTAAAACTCCTTTACCTGCAGCTAAACCGTCTGCTTTTAGAACAAATGGTGGTTGTAAGGTATCTAAAAATGCAAAACCTTCTTCTAAATTACTTTTTGTAAACGATTGATATTTTGCAGTTGGTACACCATGCTTTTGCATGAATTGTTTTGAGAAATCTTTACTACCCTCTAATAAAGCTCCGTCTTTTTTAGGACCAATTACAGGTATATTTTTTAGATCTGTATCTGCTAAAAAGAAATCATGTACTCCTTCTACTAAAGGAACTTCTGGACCAACAACTACCATTTCTACATTGTTTTCTAAAACTGCAGTTTTAATTGCTTCAAAATCTGAAACTCCAATATTTAAATTGGTCGCAATTTTATCTGTACCAGCATTACCTGGTGCTACAAAAAGTTGATTAATTTTTTTGCTTTCAGATAATTTTAATGCAAAAGCGTGTTCTCTTCCTCCAGAACCTAAAATAAGAATATTCATTGTTTGTTGTGTTGTTGTTGTTGTTGCAAATATATTTTAATTTCTTGACGAAACTAAATTCCCCACTTTAAAAAATACTTTATTGCAGAAGAAAGATGATAAAAAAATAATTTCGTCTTTTTTGAAGAACCTTTTTGGTGCGTATGCGTTATAATTTCTTTTGGATAATAATATATTTTCTTACCAGATTGATATATTTTTCTGCAAATATCTGCATCTTCCATATACAAGAAATAACGCTCATCAAAACCATTTAAATTTACAAATTCCTTTGTTTTAAAAAGCATGAAACAACCGTGTATAAATTCAGGAGAAAAGGGCTCTAACAAACTTTTACTTCTATATTCGTTTTCGAAAATCTTTTGTTTAGAGAGATTTAATCTTCTATTAATTAAATCGAAAGGCGTTGGGTTTTTTCTGCAAATATATTGATTTTCTTTATTTGGATACACCACTCTAGGACTTATAAATGAAACATCTTTTTGATGATTTAATACATTAATTAAGTTTGGTAAAACCAATCTAGAGAATTGAATATCTGGATTTAAAATTAAATGAAAATCTGAGGTAACTTTATCTAAAACCAAATTATGAGCCTTACCAAAACCAATATTTTTACCTACAAAAATGTATTCTATATCTGCATGGTTAAATTTTGATTTTAAAGCATCTGTAGAATTGTTATCTACTAAAAAAAGTTTTTTAGATACATTAGTACCTAAAAAACTTTTAATTGTTTGCTCTAAAATATTCATATTGTCTCTATAGAGAACAATAGTAGCGGTTATTTTGAATCTTGGTTTCATTAATATGCTTTCTCTTCTCCTTTAAATACATTTAAAACAGTTTGTATTATAATCTTTATATCTAAAAAGAAAGACCAATTTTCAATATAAAAAATATCTAAACGCACTCTATTTTTAATATCAGATTTTTTCTTAATTTCACCTCTATAACCACTTATTTGCGCCAAACCTGTTATACCAGGTTTTACAATATGTCTTTTTAAATAATCGTCTACCTCTTTTTGATATTCTAAAGACAGACTTTCTAAGTGCGGTCTTGGGCCAACAACACTCATATCACCAAAAAGAACATTGATAAATTGAGGCAATTCATCTAAACTAGTTTTTCTTAAAAAAGCACCAATTTTTGTAACTCTTGCATCTCCTTTTGTAGCGTGTACTTTATCTGCAATCTTATTAAGTTTCATAGATCTAAATTTATAACAAATAAATTCTTCTCCATTTATACCTTCTCTACCTTGTTTAAAAATTAAAGGCCCTTTAGATTCTAACTTTACTAAAATCCATAAAATAGGTATTAACCAAGATAAAACAGTTACACAAACAAATAAAGAGAACACAATATCAAACACCCTTTTAATATAGAAGTTACCCGTAAACTCAAATGGTAATTTATTAACATTTAAAACCATCAAATCATCGTCATAGTAATGTATCGTTTGATTTTTACTATACAATTCTGTAGCATTAGGAATTAATTTTAAGGCAATAGCATTTTCTAAAGCAAATTTATTTACTTCTTTAATTTGACTATCGGTTAATGAAGAAAGTGAACAGTATATTTCATCTACCATATTTTTTTTGGTAAAGTCATAAACAGATTCTAATTTACCCAAGTATTCACTATTCTTATAATTTTTATCGGAAAAGAAACCTAAGAATTTGTACCCTAAATTCGCTTTACTTTTAAATAACTTTATAATATTTTTTGAAGAATCATCAAAACCTAATACAACTGTAGTTCTGTAATTATTACCAAAAGATCTATACTTTTTTAGAGCAAACAACCACAAAACTTTTATAATTGATATAGCTATAGTTATTGACGTTAAAATTAAAAACTGATTATTAACAACGTCTCCTTCTCTAAATATACCGAAATAAGCAAAATAGCCTAATGCAAAAAATAAAATTTGTTTACCCAAAAGTGTAATTACACGCAAGAAACTTGTATAACGGTAAACCTTATAAAATCCAAAAGAATAACTAGATGCTAACCAAAACAAGGTTATATACGATAGGAAAGAAAAATTCAGAAACTCTTTGTCATAAATTAGATATACAATTAAATTAATAATTATAACGTCTATTAAGACTTGTAAAGGTCTTATTAAGTAAGAATATCTTTTCTTCAAGCTAGTTTTTTTTAAACAAATATATTGATTTAACGAAAAACTTTAAGAATCATTTTATCAATTGTAAATAATGACTCTGCAATTGTTTTTTGATGCCCTATATTTATATCTTCATTTATTAGAAAGTTCAATTTTTCAATAAGAAAATTGTTATCCCAATTATTTACAGCTAAGTTTAAGTTGTGTTCTGCAAATAGGTTTTCAATTTCACTATCAGGATCTGTAATAACCAAAACTTTGCATCCAGAAGCTAATAAATTTGGTAACTTAGATGGTAAAGAGCCTTTTGATGTATTTTCTTTCTGTGGAATAATTTGAATAGAACTTTTAGCGTATAATTCTTCTAAATTTTCTTTTTTTACTAAATTATGAAAGTGTATGCTCTGATTATTATTTAGATTTTTAAGCTTTTTTATGGTTTCTCCCTCAGAAAAAAAATGAAATGCAGTATTGGGTATTTTTTTCGATGCTTCCGAGAAAAAATTTAGAAGTTTCATTGGATTTTGTTTTTCTCCTAATGCTCCAGAATACACAATATTAATCTTTCTACTATCTAAAATCGTATCCAAATCATTAGTATCATTATCCTTTAGAGTAATAAAAGGATATTGAACCTCTAATTTATTATCTACTAAATTGTATATTTTTTTTGCTTCCTTCTTCATTTCATTAGAGAGAAATAAAATTTTATCGCAAGATTGATAACATTTTTTTTCTATTTTATGAATAAAGAATTTTATAACCTTATTAAAAAACCCTGATTTACCTTCTGAATACACTTCTTGTAAATCATGTACCATACCAACTTTTCTAATATTTTTTTTAATAAAAGGAATGATAAAATAAAAAGCAAAACTTGGAGGAAAAACTGGCATGACAAGATCTTTCCCTTTTTGATGAAGATTTAATTTTCTTAATACAAAAAAAGCAAAACTAAATTCTAGAATGAGTCTTCTTAAAATGGTTTTATTTGTATAAAACAAATTACTTCCTCCTCTAATAATTTTTACTCCTTTAAGTTGTTCGTTGCTTTTTTTTGTTTTCCAATCTGGATAAAATGGATGAAAACACAAAACAGTTACTTCATGACCTTTTCTAACAAGTTCTAAAACAAAATTTGTGTTAAATTTCCCAGTAGATATTGGTTCAGGGAAAAAAAATGGGGAGATTAATAATATACTTTTTTTGTTAGTCAATTTTTCTTTCTCTAATTATTTTTGCTGGACTACCAATACACACTTTATTTGAAGAAATATCTTTATAAACACTGCTTCTAGCACCTACAACACTTCCTTTTCCTATAGTAATTCCTGGAGCAACATAAACATCTGTTGCCAACCAACACTCATCTTCTATAATATTCTTTTTTGCAAAAATAGGAAAATCTGACTGTAAATAATCATGAGAAGCTGTACAGATATATGATTTTTGAGAAATAACAACATTTTTACCGATCTCTATTTCTCCTAAGGAATATAAAACAACATCATCTCCAATCCAAGAATAATCTCCAATTGTAACTTTCCATGGATAAGTTATTCTAACTGTTTGTCTAATAATTACGTTTTTGCCAATTTTAGCACCAAAAAGTCTCAATAAAAAATTTCTAAATCCATACAAAAACTGTGGTGAGTTCTTAAACAATAATGATTGTACCAACCACCATAATTGCACAGTAAATGCATTTCTTCCTCTAAAATTTTTTGGAAGTTTAAATGTATTAAGTCTTTGCATTTTTTTATTGTAAAATTTTTATAAGCTCTTTTCCAAAATGTTCTTCTGTATAATTATTTGCAAAATACGTTTTATTATTATTAGCAATTTTTAAAATCTTAGATTTATCTTTATCTAAAGAAACAAGAGTGTTAAAAATTGTTTCAAAATTATTTTTTTCTACAAAGTAACCATTTATATTTTCTTTTACAATATCAGGAATTCCTGCGTGTTTAGTTGTTACAATAACATTATTTGTTGCCATAGCTTCTAGAATAGATATTGGTTGTCCTTCCATCTTATAAAAAGTAGGTAATACAAAAATATTACTCCAATTTAACAAATCGTTTTTTTCTTTACCATATATAGAGCCTAAATACTTTGTATTCTTAAGCTTGTCTATTTTTTGATGTATAATTTCTTTTAAATTATCATCTATATTTCCTGCAATTTTTGCTTCATAAGTTATATTTTTTTCTTCTAACTTTTCTAATGCATCTAATAAATTTAAAACACCTTTTTCTTTCATTAAATTACTTAAATAGACAATCCTTATCTTTTCTACTTTTAGTAAAGATGTTTGTTTAAATAAATAATTTTCTGCAAAATTATATAAATTATAAATATTTTTATCTAGTAAAAATGGGGTTAGGTTATTTTTTAATAAGGGTGATAGAATGATTCCTTTTGTAAACCTAGACAACAAGTAATAAAATATTTTCTTTTTTAATCCTCCTAACTTTTTGTACTGTAATCCTAAAAAGTTGCCATGAACATGAATTATTAACTCTTTATTTAAAAAAGATGACAAAAGTATAAAAAGTGTATATTTTACAATACCAAAAAAAGTTTGTCCTGGTGTTATATATATAATATCATTACCAATAACTTTTGTAACATTGAAATTAATTCTAAGAAAAAAAAGTGCCTTTTTAAATGAAAAGCTACCAACCGAATCTTCGAAAACAGGATAAGATGTGTTTATATAATCTGTTTTAAACTCTAAACTTTTATCTAAAACTTCTTTTACAACTTTATTTGCCAAAGAAACTCCTGAAATTGGCTTGGGAAATGGACCAATAATTAATATTTTCTTCATCTAAATATCTTTGAAAAATTTAATATGTTTAAAATTATAGAAACTTAACATGCATATATAAAAAGAGAATAATATTACCCCAGATTGTCTTTCTAATATGTTTTCAAACATCATACAAACAGCAAAAAAAAGTGCAATTACTAATAAAACAATATTTTTATTTTGTATTCCGTCAATTAACGTCTTTATCATAATAATGAACAAAAGTAAAAAACCAAAAATACCACTACTTAAAAAATAACTTAGGTATTGGTTATGAGAATTATGTTTTAATTCTAATAATAATTTAGATTTACTTAAATAACATTTTTCTAATTCTTCCTGCACATCTCCTAAACCAAAACCAAATAATGGAGATTCTTTTATCTTACTTATTACACAATTATATATACCAAACCTTAAACTCGTTGAGTTAAATTTTAATTCTCCAGTATAATTTTTAAGATTATACAGTTCTTTAAACCTGTTCGATGTTGTACTTAAAACAAAGCTTGTCACAAAAAAAGCAAGCACAAAGCTAATCACAATCCTTTTTGATTTTTTTTGTTTTAAAAAGCAAAAAAATAAAACTAATAAACTCAATAGAAAACTAACTATAACTCCTTTACGTTCTAGTACTAATAAAGTTAATAGATTAATTATTACGAATGGTAAAGTAAAAATTATAAAGCTTCTTCTTTTTAAGAATAACCAAAAATAGATAGTTAATAAAATAGGCAAAGCAATAAATATTGAAGCATAAATAGGATGTTGATTAATAAGCCACATTTCATTAGTTATATATGCTAACGCATCATATAAACTTATTTCATTAGAAAAAACCCCTAACTTATTAAAATAGAATAAAATTGATAGTGAATAAAAAGAGGTTACTATTAAATTAATCTTTGTGTAATTTAATAGTAATAAATAAGAAAAACTTTCTTTAACACTGTGTAATAAACCTATAGATATTGGAATAATTAATAAACTTAACCCAGTAGATAAAGGCTTATCTATTCCAGAAAAATTAGTTGTATTTATTAAAGATAATAAAAGTACTAAGTACAGCATAGAAAACCTAAAAACTTTTTTAAAAGGATAGCTTCGTTTTTTTTCTTTTACATAAAGAAAACTACTAACTAATAATAATAATATTACAGGCAACCCTTTTATCCTATTGGGGATAAAAGGGAAAATTGCAAAGAAAAGAATAGCATAAAAATGTAAATTTTTATAAATTTTATTTTTCATTTGTCTTAATTTTTGGTAAATTTTTCTTTACTTGCCTTAATATGTATGCTATAAATAAAATAAATAAAACATAATAAAAATACCTTATTGCGGCACGCATATTATACTCAAACGCATAAAAAATATGTAAGCTTAATAATATAATAATTAGAAAAGCAAAAGTTCTTTTATTATTACTTAACAACTTTCTTATAATATTTTCGAAATATGTAAAAATTAACCCTGTTATTAAAAAATAAATAATAGTAAATAAATAACCTGTCTTAAAAACTCTACCATGTAAAGAAAATGGGGCAAATAGATTTAGTCTCATATTGTTTGCATAATCATACCAACCAACCATACTACCAGGTAATGGATTTATACTGATAAAAATAATATTCCAATCTAATTTTGCTTTTTCAAGAGTACCAATAGTAACATAGACACCATAAATAAAGGAATAATAAAGATTAAAAACAAAACTTCTTAAAAAATCATTATCAGACGACCCTATACTTTTTATGTAAGGTATTAACCCGTGTGAACTAAGACTTCTTAATTGCATTATATATGTTAAGAAAACAAAGCTTATAAATAAATGAAGTATGAATCTTAATTTATTAAACAAATTATTCCCGCTAGAGATAAAAACTAAGCATATGTAAAAAATAAAAAAAAGAAATACAGTTCTAGAACCTGTTGTTATTGATAAAAAAATAGTCAATAGAAATAATATTGTACTGAGTTTTTTTTTATTACTATAAATAATACCTAAAAGAATTATTTCTACAAACACTAATACTTTTAAAAAAATAGTTAAAAACCTATTTGTTTCAGGTAAATATGTAGATCTAATAAAAAGACCTTTACCATATGTGATAAAGTATAAAATTAGAATTAATAAAAAAACAAAGGGTACAATCTTACTAACAACATCTAATACTTTATACTTTACAAATAAACTATTTGAATATGCTTTATTAAATCTAATTTTTATCCGTTTTGCACTAAGTTCATAAAATAACAGAACTCCAAATAGAAATGAGTTTAATGCCAACAAATACATTTTAATAGTATTAATAAAAACTATTTCTGTTACTTTATCTAAATTAAATAAAGAAAATTTATTATCGAAATAGTAAAAATACCACAATGATAAGATGATAGAAATTATACTGAAATTTATATAAATATATACAGGACTTAATAAAAAGTACTTTATTACTTTATAGGTGAAATATAATTCAATAACTAATATTAAAATATATAAAATCATAAAACATTAAGTTTTTTAACGAAAAACACCCTAATAATAGCCAAAATTATGTCAGAAAAAACTCTTAAATAAATCAAATTCCAAAAAGACAGTTTTCCAAAACTAAATAATAATAATGCTATAACAATATAAATTAAAGAAGAAATAATTAAAGATTGATTAAACTCTTTGTTATATCCAAAAGCAACTAAAGTGCACGTACCTAACATAAATGTTAACGCTACGAAAGGAGGAATTATAGCTAAAGTTTTTAGTACATCATCATACTCAACCATACCTACACCTCCAAATATCTGTAATAATTCCTTAGAAAAAAAAAATAATATTATAGAAAGTAAAATTCCAAAACTTACACTAAAAAAAATTAACTTTCTTATAAGAGCTTTATCTTTATTACGAGTTATAGTTGGAAAAACAGCTTGCTGCAACATATCAAAAGGAATAATACAAACTAAAACTATCTTTAAAGCAACATCAAAGCCACTTACATAATCCATTGTATAAAAAACTCCTATTAAAAATATAGTCATAAAATTAAAGGTTAAAGACAAAAACCTTCCTAAAAAAAACAGGTAAGCTTCTTTAATAAGCTTTAAAATCTCATTTTTACTTACCCATACAAATGAAAAATTAAATTGTCTAATAAGAGTTACATAACCCAATATACCCATTAAAACACTTGAGAAGACAATCAAGTAAATATGAATTTTTAAATCATCAGGACTAACAACAAATAGCAGTGTTCCTATAACTAAAATTGATCTTGAAAAAACAGTTATATAAGTTGCTAATTTTAATTTTTCCACACCTTGAAAATACCAAATAGGAAAAAAAACCTCTCCAAAACCCATAATTAAAAATAGCCATAAATAATTCTTATAAGCTGAAAAAGGATCTAAAAATGAAATAACATAGAGAATTATAAAACTTATTGCATACAGGATTAATTTTACCGAAAAAATGGTAGATGTTATTTTATTTAAATTGCTAACAGATGTTCTGTTTTCAACAATATATTTAGCTGCATATACATTAAATCCAAAGTTTATAAAAATAATAAAGTA
The DNA here is from genome assembly GCF_002005425.1 of Polaribacter sp. BM10. Taxonomy (GTDB): domain Bacteria; phylum Bacteroidota; class Bacteroidia; order Flavobacteriales; family Flavobacteriaceae; genus Polaribacter; species Polaribacter marinaquae. The sequence goes on from NZ_CP019704.1 coordinate 2,054,496, forward strand.
CTGAATAACGGAGTCTAACCATGTTAAAACACCATAATTAACTTTACCTAAAACCCTAATTAAATAAGTAACCAAAAGAAACTTAATTCCAATATTAAAGAACCTTAATATTGATAAAAAAGATAAATTTTTTAGAATAATTAAATTATCCGAAGTAATTTTTTTTATCATATCTGTGTCTGAAAGTTGAATATTCTTTAGGAATTCATTTTAAATTATATTTTATCTAAAACTAATCTTAAATTATGTTCAAAAGTTTTAATTTTTATAATAAAACACTTAGAACAGTAACTTCTTTTTCAATTTATAAAATTGTTTTAGTATGAAGTCTTATTGAAGATCCTCTTACCTGAATTATGATTCTCAAGTTCTTAGACATATTATAATTTTTCAAAAGTTAATAATTTAACATCTTTTTCTGATAAAATAATATCATTTGACGGAATTTTCCAATCTATATTCAAATCTTTATCATTATAAAGCACTCCGTCTTCTGCATCAGGTTCGTAATAATTATCGCATTTATAAGACACAATAGTATCATCTTCTAATACCGAAAAACCATGTAAAAACCCTCTAGGAACTAATAATTGTTTATTATTTTTACTAGATAATTCTACTGAAAATACTTTTCCGTAGGTTTTTGAATTTTTTCTGGCATCTACAGCAACATCTAAAATTTTGCCTTTTACAACCCTTACTAACTTTGCCTGTGCAAATTCTCCTTTTTGTAGATGCAAACCTCTAATAACACCGTATTGAGAAGTAGATTGATTTCCTAGAACAAAATCGCCTTTAAAACCAGTTTTTTCTGCAAACTCTTTTTTATTAAATTCTAATAAAAAACTTCCTCTTTCGTCTCCAAAAACTTGTGGTTCTACAACGAAACAATCCTTTAAATAAGTTTCAGTTACTTTCATTATACTTTTAATAAATTATTTGAATAACCACTTTTTAATAATGGTTTTGTTATTGCTAAGAGTTGTTCTTTATTTATAAAACCGGCTCTAAAAGCAGCTTCTTCTATAGAACCTATTTTTAAACCTTGTCTTTCTTCTATTACTTGCACAAATTGACCTGCTTGCATTAAAGAATTAAATGTTCCGGTATCTAACCAAGCCGTTCCTCTATCTAGAATTTCTACAGAAAGTTTTCCTTTTTGAAGATACATGTTATTTACTTCAGTTATTTCTAATTCACCTCTTTTACTAGGTTTAATGTTTTTGGCAATTTCTACAACTTCATTATCATAAAAATATATTCCAGGTACGGCATAACTAGATTTAGGCACTTCTGGTTTTTCTTCTATAGAAATTGCTTTTAAGTTTTTATCAAACTCTACAACACCATATCTTTCTGGGTCATTTACATGATATGCATATACAATTCCGCCATTAGGGTTATTGTTTGCTTTTAATAAGTTCGATAAACCAGATCCATAGAAAATATTATCTCCTAAAATTAAAGCAACTTTGTCTTTATCTATAAATTTTTCTCCAATAATAAATGCTTCTGCTAAACCATTAGGATTTTCTTGAACTTCATACTCAAAACTGCAACCAATTTGATTACCGTTACCTAATAGTTTTTTAAATAATGGTAAGTCTTGCGGAGTAGAAATAATTAATATTTCTCTAATTCCTGCAGAAATTAATGTTGAAATAGGATAATAAATCATTGGTTTATCATACACTGGCATTAACTGCTTACTTACAGCTAATGTAAGTGGATGCAATCTTGTACCAGAACCTCCTGCTAAGACTATTCCTTTCATATTATTTATATTTTTTTAAATACCATTCAATGGTTTTTAAAATACCTGTTTCAAAACTTTCATCTGCTTGCCAACCCAATTCATTTTCTAATTTAGAGGCATCAATTGCATATCTAAAATCATGACCCGGCCTATCTTTTACAAAACTAATTTGCTCTTTATAAGATTTATCTTTTGGCTTAATTTCATCTAAAATATCACAAATTTTATGTGCTATATATAAATTATCTCTTTCATTTTTTCCACCAATATTATACGTTTCTCCAGCTCTTCCGTTTTCTAAGACCAAATCAATACCTTTACAATGATCTAAAACGTATAACCAATCTCTAATATTTTGTCCGTCACCATAGATAGGAATATTTTCTCCAGAAATTGCTTTCCTTATTATGGTTGGTATTAACTTCTCATTATGTTGTTTTGGTCCATAATTATTAGAGCAATTTGTAGTTACAACGTTTAAACCATAAGTATGAAAATAACTTCTAACCATAAAGTCTGATGATGCTTTCGAAGCACTATATGGGCTATTTGGTGCGTACGAAGTTTCTTCTGTAAAAAGACCTTCTTTGCCTAATGTTCCGTATACTTCATCCGTAGAAATATGATGAAATCTAGCATGTTTAAATTCTTCTCTATATTTATTTGGTGAAGTCATCCAATAATTTTTAGCCACATCTAACAAATTAAACGTTCCAAAAACATTAGTTTTTACAAATGCATCAGGGTTTTTAATGGAATTGTCTACATGAGATTCTGCTGCAAAATGAATTACTTCTGTAAAATTATATGTATCAAACAACTTGTTTAGTAAATCTCTATCGCAAATATCACCTTTAATAAAAGTATAATTTTTATGATTTTCTACTTCTTTTAAATTTTCTAAATCTCCGGCATATGAAAGTATATCTAGATTAATAATTTTACAATCGCTATTTTTTTCTAAATAATAGGGAATAAAATTAGAACCAATAAACCCTGCGCCACCAGTAACTAAAATAGATTTCATAGTTACTTTTTATAAGTATTTAAATAAGTATTTAGCTTGAGAACTAATAAAATTAAAATTACCAATACCGATAAAACAATTGCTAACTGAAAACCTAAATTTTTAGTTACACCTTTAATTTCATAACCAATCGGTTGAAAATCTGAAATCACATTTATAACCTCGTATTTTTTAGATTTATTTTCAACAATGCTTCTTAATTCAGAATTTAACTTTCTGTTAGTTTCAAAAAGTTCTAACTCTTTGGTTGTTCTTTTTTCTCCGCCTAAATCAATGCTTGTTCCGTTAGATTGCTTTTTAGCTTCTTCTACCATCACTTGCATATAAACCCTTCGTAAAGAATCTACTTGACCTAGATTTTGTCTAAGTAAAGAATCTGTTCTATTCAAATTCTCGTTAGTTAACTCTTTAATTCTATTAAAGTATTTATTTTCTGTAACAGATTCTAAGATAACATTACTTAACTTATCAAAAACATCATTTTTAGTGGCTATAACAGTAATTTCGTGAAGTTTATAATCTAAGTCTTCAAATGAATTTTTATAATCTTCAAACTTGTAGCTTTTTACCGTTGTAGTATCTACAGATTTTATAAAATCATCATAAGAATTAATAATATCGCTTTTATTTTTAATTGGTTCAATTTCAAATTTCTTTAAAGATCCTGCAGATTTTTTATCAATTTGAAATATACTTTGAATTCTAGAAGTATCTTTTTGCTTCACTAAATCATTATAAAAATTCACATTATTATAAAGTTGTCTAGCACTTTCAAAATTTGGTTCTACAAGTAAAGTAGATCCAAATGTATTTTCTTTTTTGACTTCTAAAAATAAACCTACGGTAAAACCAATAACTGCGGCTATTGCTATTTTTAAAAAATTACTTCTTAAAAAAATTAAGATCGAAATAAAGAAATGAAAAATCCCTTTAAAAATGTTTCCAATAAAATTGAAAAACTTAGAAAAACCTCTACCAATTATAACAAATAAAGATCCTAAATCTACCTCTTCTTCGTTATTATTGGCTTGGTTATTTGGTTGTTGATTTGTTGCCATTTTTACTTATTAAAAAACAGTTTAACTGTTAAAAATTTGTTCTAAAATCTTCTGAGTAATTGCATAGGTTGGTGTTACACCTGTCATTCCTAAACCTCCAGAGGCTAAAGTTGCACCTGTTTCTAACGGATTATCAGATGCATAATATGCGTATCTTACTTGTACATCTTCAGAAATATTTCCTCTAATTTTAGATGCAGATTGAATTGCTTTTTGGTAATGCGCTCCTTCCATTTCTAAACCGATAACATTCCATGTAGAATCATGAAAGAATTTTAGTAAATCTTTATTTTGTAAAGAAGTTCCTAAAACAGAAATCATAGAACCATCAAAAACCTCGATACCAAAGCCTTCTAAATCTTCTTTTGCTAACTCGTTTTTAAATGGATAATTATCTGCTGTACCCTCAAAAATATGTGCAGAAGGTATCATTATATCTCCTTTTCCGCCTTCTAAAATTCCGGCTTTACCCATAATAGAAACAGACTTTACATCTAAATGTGTTTTAACACCTTTAGTACACGTATAAGGTTTTAACAATTCATCCATAGTTTCGAATGCCTGCTCACCAAAAGCATAATCCATTACCACAATAACTGCATTGTCTTCTACATTTTCTAATTTAGAAAACGATAAAATATCAAAATCTATTTTTGCTGTATCTATTATTTGTACATTAATATTTGTACCAGATGTATCTTTTAAATAAATAAGACCATTTGCCGTTGCAAAATCTTTTACTTTTTTCTGAAGCGGCTTACTATCTACATTACTTAGTAGTTGATACAACTCAAAACCTTGTAACTTTTCTGCTTCTTTTGGCAATGCATTTTTAGCATACACCGAGTTTAAAACACTATGCATGTTTGCACTAATGATATGAATTGGTCTTGATAAAAGTTTATTATCATTTAAAACTTTCTTAATATCATTCGCCCAAATTTCACCATAAATATGATGCCCTATTTCTTCGACTAAAACAGAACTAAAAGTTACTGTTCTCTTATTATTTTCTACAACTTCATTTATTGCCAGCTTACCTAACCAATATATTAATTGAAAAAATCTATCTGGATTTTCTGCTGTTGAAAAAGTATTATAAATATTAGAAACCTCATCAAATGTTCTACCTAAAATATTACCTAAATGTACAATGGTAACTTCTCTTTCTTTCTCTGTAATTTCTTTATGATGAAGAACAATATCTTCTAAGTTTTTCCATTCTCTGGTAAAATCTTCACCATCATTTAAGGTAACTCTTTCTTGAATTTTGTGAGATTCAATAAAAAGAAAAGTTAAATGCGTTAAAATATCGTAGATTTCAGATCTTCCTCTGGTAATCTCAATATTCATTTGATCTTTATCAATTCTGTAACAATTTCTTCTTCTTTTTGGCGGAATTATTGCTTCAAAATGAGAATTCTTATATCCTTCGTCTGCAGTTAAATTTATAAACTGACATTCCTCAATCCCTTCAGGAAGTCTTTCTATTACATAAGTTAAACCACTCAATTCTATTCTTTCCTCTGCTATAGAACCATAAATTTCTGGTCTTAAAAGCAATAAAGATTTACGTAATGTTTCACCTGAAACACCCATCGGTTTATAAAAACCTCTACTAAATAAATGGCGCATAGAAATATATAATTTCTCAATTGCATTTGTAGACTCTTGCGCTCTTGTTCTTGTTATTTTTTTAATTTCTGACATATCTTAATTTACTTCACAAATATAAAACTATTTACCTGATAGTATTTGTGTGTATTGGGTTGGGTTGTTTAACAAAGCTACCGCTTGCGAAATAGCTTCATCATTTTTTAAATTATACTTATAAACGCCTTCTTTATAAAAGTATCTTTCTAGAATTTCTGCCTCTAAAAGTGCTGTAATAATATCTTTATTTTTAGAAATTTCTTTAATTTTATTGTCTGCTAATTTATCTTTTATCTTGCTATATTCCGAAGAAACATTATTTTCTTTTGAAGCTAAAAATGCTTTTTTAAATAACGATTCTTGCACTGTTGTAAATGTTGTATCTACCTTTAAAAACTCTGTAAAACGATTAAATTCTTTATTACTAAATTTAAAATCTTCTAAACTTTTAGATGTTAAATTATTGTAATAATAATCTGTAGCAAAGTTAAAAATAGCCCTAGATTTAATTAATGCATCTGTTGTTTCATTCTTTTTTGAAGTTTTAATTTCTACATCTGGCATTACACCACCACCATCATAAACAGTTCTTCCGTTTGCAGTTTTAAAAGCATTAATTCCTTTATCAGAAAACTTAGGTATTTTACCGGTTTTAAGATCTCTGTTTTCATAATCTAACTCTTGTATACATCGCCCGCTTGGTGTGTAATATTTAGAAATAGTAAGCTTTAATTGCGTACCGTAAGTTAACTCTCTATAGCGTTGCACCAAACCTTTACCAAAAGATCTTTTACCCATAATTACAGCTCTATCATAATCTTGTAAAGAACCACTAACAATTTCTGATGCCGATGCAGAACGTTCGTTAATTAAAACTACAATAGGAATTTCTAAATCTAAAGGATCATTTTTAGAAGTATATGTGTTGCTCCATTTTTTAATTTTTGCTTTTGTACTCACTATTTTTTTTCCTTTAGGTAAAAAGAAATTAGAAATTCTGATAGATTCTAATAACGATCCACCAGGATTATACCTTAAATCGAAAACAAGTTTTTTCATTCCTTGTTTTTTTAATTTTCTATATGCTTTTTTTACTTCGGATGAAGCTTTATCATTAAAACGAGTTAAGGTAATATAACCGGTTTCTGCATCAATCATTTCTGCAAACGGAACCGGATTAACAACTACTTTTTCTCTAATAATTTCTTTAGTAAAAGATTTACTTTGTCTAACAACCTCAACAGAAAACTTGCTATTTGGTGTTCCTTTTAAAAACATAGACAATTGTTCTCTATTCATGTTTTTAATAGATTGATTGTCTACAGCTACAATTACATCACCTGCTTTTAAACCTGCTTTGTCCGCAGAATATCCTTTATAAACTTCGCTAATTTCTATACCTTGTTTTGTGTAAAATACAGAAACCCCGATACCGCCATATTCACCAGCTCTTCTAATTCTTGCTGTTTCTACATCTTGTTCGTTATAAAAATTTGTGTATGGATCTAAATCTTTTAATGTATTTTTAATTGCTCTATTGGTAAGTTCTGCAGGATTAATCTCATCTACATAGTACATATTTAATTCCTTAAACAAAGTATTGTAGATTTCTATTTGTTTGGCAACTTCAAAAAACTTCGATTTAAACGAATACGTTAAAAAAACAGTAGCTAATAAAGCTATAATTATAGTTTTCTTTTTTATTTTAAAGTTTTTCATCTTCTTTTTCTTTTACTTTATTTACAAATAACGTTAGTAGTTTTTCCATTTTTAAATACAATTCTTCATATTTAATTTCCTCTCTACCAATATACGAAATCATAAAAACATACGGTTTATCTAAATTGTTATACACAATTTCTTTTTGCAATCGATACGTTTCTCTTAACAATCTCTTTAATCGATTTCTATGCACAGCTAATTTAAAGTTCCTTTTTGCTACAGAAACACCTACTTGACAAGGAAAATCTGACGTATGTTCTGTCTGTACATAAATTAATCTTAAAGGAAAAGTTTTAACAGAACTACCTTCTGAATACAGTTTTTCTATTAACTTTTTACTTTTTAAACGCTCTTGCTTTCCTAACGTATTTTTCATCTATACAAACTTAATAGAAAACAACTAGTTTTTACAATTTATAACGGCTAACTTTAAAAAAAGTTGTGTATTTTTAACTTAAATTAGCAATATTTTTTAATTACTATTGTTAAAAATTAAACAATAAATTATAAATTTGTTTAAAATAAAACATATAAATATATGAAACCCGACTTATTTCAAGCACCAGATTATTATAATCTAGACGATTTATTAACCGAAGAACATAAACTTGTTAGAGATGCAGCAAGAGAGTGGGTTAAAAGAGATGTTTCTCCTATTATAGAAGATTATGCTCAAAAAGCAGCATTCCCAAAACAAATTATTAATGGTTTGGCAGAAATTGGTGCTTTTGGTCCTTATATTCCAGAAGAATATGGTGGCGCAGGTTTAGATCAAATTTCTTATGGTTTGATTATGCAAGAAATAGAACGCGGTGATTCTGGAGTAAGATCTACAGCTTCTGTGCAATCTTCTTTGGTAATGTATCCTATTTTTAAATACGGAAATGAAACGCAAAGAAAAAAATATTTACCAAAATTAGCTTCTGGCGAATGGATGGGATGTTTTGGTTTAACAGAGCCAAATCACGGTTCTAATCCGGCAGGAATGGAAACCAATTTTAAAGATAAAGGCGATCATTATTTATTAAATGGTGCTAAAATGTGGATTTCCAATGCTCCGTTTGCACAAGTTGCAGTTGTTTGGGCAAAAAATGAAGAAGGTAGAATACATGGTTTGATTGTAGAAAGAGGTATGGAAGGTTTTTCTACACCAGAAACACACAACAAGTGGTCTTTACGCGCATCATCTACAGGTGAATTAATTTTTGACAATGTAAAAGTGCCAAAAGAAAATTTATTACCAAATAAATCTGGCTTGGGCGCTCCATTAGGTTGTTTAGATTCTGCAAGATATGGTATTGCTTGGGGCGCAATTGGTGCTGCGATGGATTGTTATGATACCGCACTTCGTTATTGTAAAGAAAGAATTCAGTTTGGCAAACCAATTGGTCAATTTCAATTGCAACAAAAAAAGTTAGCTGAAATGATTACCGAAATTACAAAAGCACAATTGTTGGCTTGGAGATTAGGTACTTTAAAAAATCAAGATAAAGCTACTTCTGCTCAAATATCAATGGCAAAACGTAATAATGTAGATATGGCATTAAAAGTAGCCAGAGAAGCAAGACAAATGTTAGGTGGAATGGGAATTTCTGGAGAATATTCTATCATGCGACATATGATGAATTTAGAAAGTGTTGTTACTTATGAAGGTACACACGACATTCATTTACTTATAACAGGTTTAGATATTACTGGCTTTAATGCATTTAAATAACCCACTCAAATTGTAATGTTTACATTAATATTCAGACAAAAACAAGATGAAAAAGCCTATTCTAAGTATTTTTATTTGTTTTTGTCTGTTTCTTGTTTCATGCGGAAGTATGAATGATCAAATAGAAACAATTGATGAAATTAAAGATGAAGTAGTTATTAATGATGCTGAGGTAGATTCGACTTCAGTAAACAATTCAAATACAAAAAACTTCAAAATATTATCTTTAGGTGACAGTTATACAATTGGCCAAAGCGTTTGCGAAACCTGTAGATATCCGTCGCAATTAAAAGATAGTTTGCTAAAAAAATATCCCGAAGAATCTACAATTGACCTTAAAATTATTGCCAGAACTGGCTGGACAACTACAGACTTAATTAATGCAATCAATTCTCAAAACATTTCTGATGATTATAATTTAGCGACTTTATTAATAGGCGTAAATAATCAATATAGATTTAGTAATATGACTGTCTTCGAAGAAGAATTCCCTTTATTAGTTGTTACTGCTATAAAAGCTATTGGTAATAAGAAAAATAAGTTGATTGTTATTTCTATACCCGATTATTCTTTTACACCATTATTTAAAAATAATACTGATATTTCTAAACAAATAGACAATTACAACAACTTTATAGAAGAATATTGTACTAAAAATGATATTACTTATGTAAATATAACTGATATTACTCGTGAAGGTTTAACAAATCCAAATTTGATAGCATCAGATAATTTACATCTTTCAGAACTAGCATACACAAAATTTATACAAAGAATTTTACCTTTAGCGTTAAAGAAATTAAATAATTAAGAGGCTTTCGCTAATAAAACATGAGGGCATCTTTTGCAATTGATTCCCTTCTTTTTATATTTATTACAGCATTTATTTTTTGGCTTAATACAACTTGAAGAACAAACAGAATTACAAGCAACTTCTTGCTTTAACTGAATTGTTGGTGCAGTATTTGTGTAAAAAACAATCATAATCTAAATAATTATATTGCAAATATAATTATTTATTTAGAATAAATAAAAATAACAAAGTTAATCCTTCAACAATTTTACAAATAACTCTCTACCTTGCCTATTTTTATATGAATTATAACACTTTTCTAAAATGTCTATTTTGAAATGAGAAGAAAAAAGTTTTAAATATTCTTCTAAGTTTCCACCAAAAGGAGGTCTATTTTCATTTAACGGAACATTAAACATAACACCAACTAATTTACCCTTTGGTTTTAATAATTCCTTCATTTTAACCGCGTATTTTTCTCTTAAATCTGGTGCAATAGCGCAAAAGAAAGTTTGTTCTATAATTAAATCAAAAGTATCATTTACATCAAAGAAATCTGAATTTATCAATTGGTTTTTTGGTAATTCTGGTATTCTATTATGTAAATTATTTAAAGCAGTCTTAGAGAGATCAACAACAAATACATTTTTAAAACCTAGTTTAAAAAGATATTCTGCCTCATAAGAATTGCCTCCACCCGGAATTAAGATTTTAAGTTTTTTGTTTTCTAATTGATCAAAATATGCTTTTAAAGGAGGAGAAACAATACCTAAATCCCAACCAATATCATTATTAATATATCTATTGTCCCAAGCACTTGCAGATAAATCCATTTAAAATCTTCTTTTTATAAGTTTAACAAAAGTACATTTTAAATAAGATCATTTAAAATTTCTGTTAGTAACTCATCAGAAATTTAAGCCGTTAAAGTTCCTTAAAGTATTCATAAAGTTCTGTTAAATAGCAAAAACTTCTACTTATTAGTTAAATATTTGCAAAATAATACTAACAAACTCAAATGAAAAAAATATTACTTTTAATTGCTTTTTTAGCGACTTCATTAACCTATTCGCAAAAAAAAGACTTTACAATTAGCGGAATCATAAAATCTGCAGAAGATAAAGAAATGTTAGAATCTGCAACCGTACATTTAGAAAGGTTAAAAGATAGCAGCATTGTTTCTTATACAATTACAGATGCCAAAGGAGATTTTAAAATTGTTTCTAATACAGGCGATTCTAAATTAAAGTTAGTAGTTTCTTTTATTGGTTTCGAGTCATATTCTAAAATTATAGATGTAAAAAATCAAAACGTTGGTACATTATATCTAAAATCTGCCAATACTTTAGATGCTATTGTTATTAGATCTTCTGCGCCAATTACTATTAAAAAAGATACCGTAGAATTTAATGTAAAATCATTTAAAACAAAAGCAGATGCTAATGTAGAAGATTTACTTAAAAAATTACCAGGAGTCGAAGTAGATGCAGAAGGTACAATTACTGTAAACGGTAAAGAAGTAAATAAAATTCTTGTAAATGGTAAACCTTTTTTTGGTAACGACCCTACAATTACAACTAGAAACTTAACAAAAGAAATTATAGAGAAAATTCAGATTTCTGATACAAAAACAAATGCACAAGCGTTTGCAGGCGAAGATTCTGATGGAGAAAACAAAACAATAAACTTAACCATAAAGAAAGAAAATAATAAAGGTTATTTTGGTAAAGTAGCTGCGGGTATAGGTACAGATGATCGTTATGAGTATGCTGGTTTAGGAACTCGTTTTGAACAAAGTGAACGAATAGGACTTTTAGCCGGTGGAAACAATATAAACTCGCCAGGTTTTAGTTTTGGTAATCAAAGACTTCGTTTTGGTGGTAATAATAGAAGTTTTGGTGGCGGACAAGGTATTATTACATCAAATAATTATGGTGTAAATTACATTAACGTGTTCAAGAAAATTTTTGAATTTTCTGGAGATTATTTTTACAAAAACAGTGAGTCTAAAAACACTTCTTCTAATAATAGAGAAACGTTTTTATCTAACGGTGAAAGTTTTTTTAGAAACTCTAATAGCAATTCTGTAAACGAAAGCGATAGCCACGATGCAAGTATTGATTTTGAAATTGAAATTGATAGTACTTTTAGAATAGATATTGAATCTGATTTTAACAAGAACTTAAATAGAAACACTTTTAACAGTATTTCAGAAAGTTTAAATAACGATAGAACACTTACCAACGATTCTGAAACAAATTCTGTTGCAGATTCTGATAGAAATCAATTTGATAATGAAATTAACTTTTCTAAAAGGTTTGGTAGTAAAGGTGCCTTTATAAGAGCAGAAGTAACAGCAAATTTTAGCGATAATAAAACAGATGATTTTGTAAAGTCTGAAACAAACATTTATGGCTCTAATCCTGATCAAATTATCAGAAATCAATATTCTGACGGAAAAACAGAGGTTAAAGAAATTGGTAGTGAATTTACATACCGTTTACCAATTATGGCCAATAAATTATTTTTAGATGTAGCTTATGCATATGGCAACACAAAAACGAAAACAAAACGTAGTACTTTCGATTTTGATCAAGCCACTAACGATTTCACAAGTTTTAGTACTTTATTAAGTACAGATTTCGAGTATTTAGATAAAACTAAAAGACCAAGTTTAGAATTAGAGTTTAAAAATGATAAATGGTCTGCATCAGCAGAAATAGCTCAAGTAAATAGAACTTTAGAAAACGTAGATTTTTTAAGACCAGAAACAAATTTAGTTAGAGATTTTAATAATTTAGAGTATGGTTTTGGTGTTCGTTTTAGAGAAAGTAGAAGTAGCAGGTATCGTTTAAGATATCGTTTTAGAAATAATACACCTAGTTTATCGCAATTACAACCTTTTAGAGATGAATCTAATCCTTTAAATATTGTAACTGGTAATCCATCTTTAACGCCTTCTAAAACACATTCTTTAAACTTTGGTGCTTCTAATTTTAATTGGCAAAAAAGAACTGGTTTTTGGTCTTTTGCAAACTTAACTTTTACAAATGATAGAGTTGTTGCAAAAACAATCATAGACCCTAACTCTTTAATTAGAGAAACAACTTATGCAAATGTAGATGGCTTTTATAGCTTTAGAGCAGGAGGAAGTTATAGCTCTACAAAAAAGTGGGAAGATTTTGGAAGTTTAAGAACAGAATTTAGAGTTTTTGGTAACTATAATAAAAACATCAACTTTAATAACGGAATTCAATACTCAAGTAAAACGGCAACTATTTCACCTAGAATTGGTTTTGATTTTAATTGGGATAAGGTACTTCAAATTAGGCCAGAATATTCAATTTCATTCAACAACAACAAATATGATATCGAAAGTTTTGAAGATAGAAATTTTGTTAGTCATGATGTTACTATACAAACTGCGACATTTTTACCAAAAAAATTAGAATGGAGAAATGACATCAACTATAATTACAATCCTAATATTGCCGATGGTTTTCAAAAAAGCGCTTGGTTCTGGAACACAACTTTACGTTATTCTATCTTAAAAGACCAAGGTGCTATTAGTTTAAAAGTTTATGATATTTTAGATCAAAACACCAATGCAAGAAGAGTTGCAACAGAAGATTACATTCAAGATTCTTCGAGTACGGTTTTAAATCAATACGCAATGTTATCTTTTACCTGGAAATTTAATAGTTTAGGTAGCGCTGGTAAGAAATTCGAAGGAGGAAATAGAAGAAGATATCGAGGATAACATCGATATAATACTTAAATAAAAAGCCCGATAAATTAATTTATCGGGCTTTTTATTATTTTTTAATTCCTAATTTCATCAAAATAGTTTCTAATAAACACCATTTTGTAAATGCTGATTGTATCATATTTACACCAATAAACACACCAAACCACAACCATTTAATACTTACATAATAAGTTAATAAAACCATTAAAAGCACCATACAACCAACTATAACTCTAAAATATTTATTCAACATAATTTACTTGTTTTTATTTATAATTCTTTTTTTCTATCATATAATAAACTAATGGCACAACCAATAATGTTAACACAGTAGAAACAATTGTACCTCCCATTAACGAAATTGCCAATCCTTGAAAAATTGGATCAAAAAGAATAACAAATGCTCCAATTACCACTGTACCTGCAGTTAATAAAATTGGTGTTGTTCTTACTGCTCCTGCTTCTATAGCTGCTTGTTTAATAGGAATTCCTTCTGCTATTCTTAGGTTGATAAAATCAATCAACAAAACAGAGTTTCTTACCATAATTCCGGCCAAAGCAATCATTCCAATAAATGAAGTTGCAGTAAAGAAAGCGCCCATAATCCAGTGTCCTAAAATAATTCCTATTAATGATAATGGAATGGCAACCATCATTACAACTGGTGCTTTAAAGTTTTGAAACCAACCCACAATTAAAATATAAATCAAAATAATTGCGCCTAAAAAAGCAATTCCTAAATCTCTAAAAACCTCTAAGGTAATTTGCCATTCTCCATCCCATTTTACAGTATAATCGTCTTCGTAATCTGGCTGACCTAAATACATTTCGTTTAATTTGTATCCTTCAGGAAGTTCAATTGTATTCAATTTCTTTTCCATTCCCAGAATTGCATAAGCAGGACTTTCTAATTCCCCAGCCATATCTGCCATAACATACACAACACGTTTTTGGTTTTTTCTGTAAATACTTTTTGCTGCAACCGTTTCTTTAATTTCAACCAAATCTGCAATAGGAACCATAGTTCCCATTTTAGATTTTACTTTTAATTGAGAAATATCTGAAATAGTAGATTTTTCTTTTTCATCTAAACTCAACACCAAACCAACCTGATTTACAGCATCTTCATCATATAAAGTTGTTATTGCTCTATTAGATAAAGCCATATTCATGGTATATGCAATTTGCTGTGGCGCAACACCATATAACATTGCTTTTTCTTTATTGATTTCAAATTGATATTCTTTTTGATCAGCTTCTACCATCCAATCAATATCTACAACATCATCGGTATTTTTTAAGATATTCTGAACATCGTTTGCTATTCTAATTTGCTCTTTATAATCTGGTCCGTAAACCTCAGCAACAATTGTCGATAAAACTGGAGGTCCTGGTGGAACTTCTACCAACTTAACATTTGCATTGTATTTTGATGCAATTTTCTGAATTTCTGGTCTAAGTAACTTAGCAATTCCGTGACTTTGAATTGTTCTATCTCCTTTATCAACCAAATTCACCTGAATATCTGCCATATTACTTCCTCCACGTAAATCATAATGACGTACTAAACCGTTAAAAGTTATTGGTGCAGAAGTACCAATGTAATTTTGATAATTCACCACTTCTGGTCTTGTAGATAAATACTGAGCAATTTCTTGTGTAACAACGCCTGTTCTTTCTAAAGTTGTTCCCTCTGGCATATCTATTACCACCTGAAACTCGTTTTTATTATCAAAAGGCAACATTTTTACTGCAACAGAATTGGTTACAAATAATCCCATAGTTGCAATTAAAACAAAAAATGTTCCTCCTAAAAACAACCATCTTTTGGTTGCATTTTCTAATAAAGGTCTCTCAAATTTATTGTATACTCTATAGATAAACGTTTCTTCTAACGGTTTTTCAACTTTTTCTTCTCCTCCTTTTTTATCTTTTTCTCTTAAGAAAATATATCCTAAATAAGGTGTAATTGTTAATGCCACAAATAAAGATAAAATCATTGCAATTGATGCCCCTATTGGCATTGGCGCCATATAAGGCCCCATTAAACCAGACACAAAAGCCATTGGTAAAACAGAAGCAATTACAGTAAATGTTGCTAAAATTGTTGGGTTACCAACTTCATTAATTGCATATAAAGCCGCTTGTTTAAAAGGCAAGCGTTTCATTTTAAAATGCCTATGCATATTTTCTGCAATAATAATAGAATCATCAACCACAATACCTGTAACAAAAACCAAAGCAAAAAGCGTAATTCTGTTTAAAGTATAATCTAACATATAATAGCTTAACAAGGTTAAAGCAAACGTAATTGGCACAGATAAAAACACGACCAATCCACCACGCCAACCCATAGCTAACATAACAACCAATGTTACAGCAATGATAGAGCCAATAAGGTGTAATAACAATTCTGATACTTTATGAGAAGCTGTTTCTCCATAATTTCTAGTAACTTCAACGTGAACATCATCTGGTAATAATGTAGTTCTTAAATGAGCTACTTTATCTAAAACTACTTCTGCAATTTTCATGGCATCTGCTCCTTTTCTTTTAGCAACAGAAATCGTAACTGCAGGATATTCAGATTTATAAGTTTGAACTTTATCACTTGCTTGTCCAAAACCTAAAGACACATAGTTTTGTGGAATTTCTGGTCCATCAACAATAGTTGCAATTTGTTTTAAATAAATTGGCAAATTCTGCTGCACACCAACAACTAAGTTTTCTACATCTGTAACAGAAGCTAAAAATTTACCTGTATTTACTAAAAATTCTGTATCGTTTTTATCAAAACTACCAGAACTTAATTGTGTATTATTGGCTTTTATCATTTCAGAAACAGATAAGAAATCTAATCCGCTAGCAGCCAATTTATCTTTATCTAAAACAACTCTTAACTGACGATTTCTTCCTCCAATTTTGTGGGTAATCGAAACGTCATTTACCTTTTTAATTTCGCTTTCTAATTCTTGTGCCATTTGTCCAAGCTGAAAATCGTTATAATTTTCGCTCCACAAGGTTAATCCCAGCATTGGTACATCATCAATAGCACGTGTTTTTACTAACGGAAACGTAACACCTTGTGGCATTTGATCCATATGTTTGTTAATTTCGTTGTACAATTTCACAAACGAACGCTCAATATCTTCGCCCACGTAAAACTGCACAATTACCATTGCTTTTTCGTTCATAGCAGTGGCATACACATACTCTACACCCTTAATATTAGAAATTAATTTCTCTAAAGGTTTTACAACTCTATTTTCTACTTCTGTAGGACTTGCGCCTGGGTAACCCACAAAAATATCTGCCATTGGCACATCAATTTGCGGCTCTTCTTCTCTAGGAATTAAAAACGAAGCATACACACCAACAACCATAAAAACGATCATTAGAAGCACTGTAAGTTTAGATCCTATAAAGACTTTTGCAATTTTACCAGCTAAACCTTCTTTCATATTATTTATTTTTTGGGCGTTTTAACAGGCTATCCATTTCAATCTTTTTTTGCCATAAATGGAAGCAAAAAAAGGATTTCCATTGCTATCCTTAACGCGGAATGTTAGTTATTGAATTGTAATTTTTGCTCCGTTAAATAATTTTCCTTGCGCAGAAACTATGTAAGATTCATCTGCATTTAAACCAGATAAAACTTCAACTTCATTTCCGTAAGTTCTACCTAAACGTAACCAACGTAAAATTGCCGTGTTACTTTCACTTACTGTATAAACTCCAGATAATTGTCCATTTTTAACTATTGCATCCGTAGGAATTAAAACCAACTTAGATTTTACTTCTCTTTCTACAGGAAACTGAACTGTAGAAAACATACCTGATAAAATATTTACATCTGTTTTATCTAAATTTATTTTTACTAAATATTGTCCTCCAGTATTTTTAGCAGAAGTACTTACTTCACTAACTTTTCCTTTCAAGATTTTATCCAAAGATTTTACCAAAACATTTACAGATGTTCCTTTCTTAATCTTAGAAATTTCAGTTTCTGGCACCATTGCAATTACTTCAAATACTTTAGGAGTTTCTAAACTAATTAATGGCATTCCTGGATTTGCCATATCTCCGTTTTCTACATTTTTACTTGTAATTACACCACTAAAAGGAGCTGTAATATTAGAATACGTAAACTGTGCATTAATTTCGTTTTTCATCTGATTTGCAGATTCTAATCCGGCTTTTGCCATTTCGTAATTTGTAGTCATATCATCCATTTCTTTTTGAGTAGCACTGTTACTTGCAAATAAGTTTTTAAAACGATTGTAATTCTTTTCTGCATTTTTAAAAGCCGCTTTTGCTTGAATTATTCCTGCATTTACTTGTCCTTTTTTAGCTTCTAAATCTGTATTATTAATAGAAACTAATAACTGACCCTTTCTTACTTTATCTCCAACATTTACATGCACTTTTTTTACGTAACCCATCATTCTAGTACTTAAATCTATACTATTTGCTGCTTGTATTTTACCACTTACAGACAAAAATTGGCTATTACTATTTATAGCAACTTTATTTACCGAAATTTTAATGGCAGGAGCAGTATCTATTACTGCTTTTTTTTCTTCGCTACCACAACTAGTAATAAATATTGATGTAAATAAAAACGCGATTATGTAGATATATTTTTTCATTTTAATGATTATTCTTTAGTTAAAAATTCTAAATAAGTTTGTGTAAAATTGTATTCGAAAATTGTTTGGTAATATTCTAATTGCTTTTTAGCAAATTGAGTTTCTGCCATTAATAAATCAGATGTTTTTTCTAATCCTTCTTTAAATCTATTTTTTCTAATTCTTAAAGATTCTTCAGATTGTTGCACTGCTAAACTTGTTAATTCTAATCTACTTTTAGCATCAACCAATTGGCGTTTTACTTTGTTTAATTCTAAATTACTTTTAGAAACATATTGATTATATTCTAACTTAGATTTCTCGAATTCAGCTTTACTTTTTTGCGCTTTTCCAAAACGTTTAGAACCTTGAAACAAATCCCAACTTAATTGCGCTCCTATTAAATACCCGTTTGCATTTCCTTGAAATATTTTATTATCATACATTTCATAACTACCAAAAGCATTTAAACGAGGTAAAAAAGCCATTTTATCTGCTTTATTCATTGCTTCAAATCCTTTTAAAGCAAGTTCCATTGCTTTGATATCAGATCTGTTTTCTGATATTTTTTTATCATCAACATTAAAACTAACCACTGATAAGTTTTCTTTTGGTTTGTATACAACATAAGTTTTATCATTCATCAAAAAAGACAAATAATTAGAGGCGTTTTGTACATTACTTTTGGCGGTTTGCAATTGGTTTTTAACTTCTGTAACTCTTACCTCAACATTTAAAACATCTGCACGCTGTAAAAACCCTTGTTTAAAACTATTATCTGCCATTTGTTTATTTGCATTGGCTGCTTTTAATGCTTTTTCTATAACGTCTACTGCTTTGTAAGCTAATTGCAATTGCATATATGCCTTATCTACTTCAAACACCAAGTAATCTTGCATTCTTTCTGTTTTTAAAGACATTGCTTCCATTTTAGATTTGGCTGCTTTTCTTTGATAAAAACCGTCAAGATTTATTAATGGTTGCTGAATTTCAATCTTTGTAGCAAAATTTCTAGTAGTGGTTGGATCATTCAATAACGCTGGATTAAAATCGTTTTGCGTTAATATTTCTTGATTTAATTTAGACCCAAAAGCCATTAAAGGATTCGTTGTAGAAATACCTGTATGACTTGCAGTAATGTTTGGTAAAAACACTGCATTTGTTTTTCTGTAATCTGCTTTTGCAGCATTAAAGTCTTCTTTAGAAATTTTTAAGGATAAATTGTTTTCAGATATTTTAGACAAAACCTCAGACTTACCAATCGAAATTATTTCTTGTGCAGGTAATTGTTTAGAAAACAACAACACAATTACAAATACACTTTTTATTATTCTATTCATCTATTCTATTTTAACAGTACAAAGCTAAATCGAATAAAATCTTTTTTTAGTAACATTAGTTACTAAAGAAAAAGCACTTAAATCATAGAGATTTAAGTGCTTTTTAATTAACTCTTAATTTACTAACTAAATCAGCTTCTAATAACTTGTATCATCTAACTTTACCTTACCGTGAAAAGTTTTATATAAAAACAAAAAGTATCCTGCTAAAAGCGGTGCTCCAATTAAAACAATTGTTAACATAATGCCTAAAGATTTTTGAGATGATGCTGCATTATAAATAGTAACACTAAATTTAGGGTCTATGGTAGAAGGCAATAAAACAGGGTACAATTGAAAAGCAACTAGCATTAATAAAAACGCCATTGTTAACGATGAGAAAACCAGAGCATTGCCATATTTTTTCTTAGAAACCAACCTTGGCACATTCGCTACTGCTAAGAAAGCAAGAATAGGTAAAATAAAAAACACAGGGTATTCTTTAAATTTATCGGTAACTCCTGGTAAAAAAACCAAAGTATAAAAAGACGTAACTGTAAAAGATAGAATAAAAAATACCATTCCCTTTTTAAGTAAAAATGTTAATCTTGCATACAAACGTCCTTCTGTTTTTAATAATAAAAAAATGGCACCTTGAGTCATAAAAATAGACAAGGTTGTGAAACCAACCATAATTGCATACGGACTTAAAAAAGCAAAAAATATCCCGCCTTTGTAGCTATAATTTTCTCCTATTTCAAACCCTTGCAGTATATTGCCTAAAACAACACCCAATAGAAAAGCTATTAAAGTATTGGAAACAAAATAAATAATGTCCCATGTTTTTCTCCACCAAATCATTTTTTCTGAACTTCTAAACTTAATAGCCGAAGAACGTAATACCAATAAAACTAAAAATAGCATAAACGGAATATACATTGCAGATAACATAGTTGCATACATTACTGGAAAACCTGCAAACAAAGCACCACCACCAATAATTAACCAAACTTGGTTTGCATCCCAAAGAGGCCCAATTGCATTTATAGCAACACGCCTACTTAAATCTTTTCTTAAAAATAAATGCCATGCTCCGGCACCGTAATCAAAACCTTCTAAAATAGCATATCCAGAAAATAATAATCCAACCACTAAATACCATAACGTTGGGTAATCTACCCCTAAAAAAGTTTCCATAAGTATAACGCTAAACATGTTTTAAAAATTCATTAGGATTTTTAGCTTCATCATAAGGACCATGCTTTATTTTTTTATGTAGAGAATAAATAAACAAAAGAAATAATAACGTATAAACTACTAAAAATAGGATTAACGAAAAGAGAATTTGATTTGATGATACTTCTTGAGAAAAGCCTTCGTTGGTTCTTAAATGCCCATAAACAATCCAAGGTTGTCTACCCATTTCTGCAGCAAACCAACCTACTTGATTGGCTATTTGCGGCAAAATTACGGAGAATGCAAAAATATGTAAAAGCCATCTTTTGTCGAATAATTTTCCTCTCCACCATAAAAAACTTGCATATAATGTTAATGCGATTAAAAACATTCCGATAGCAATCATGATATGATAAAACTGAAAAACTGCATTTACTTGTCCTGGTCTGTCTTCTTCTGAAAAAGCGTTTAAGCCAGTAACTGGTGCTTCAAAATCTTGATGTACTAAAAAGGATAATCCACCAGGTAAAGCTAAACCTATAACTTCTTGACTTTCATCATCTACCCAACCAAAAAGATACAAATCTGCCGGCGCCGATTTTTCATAATGCCCTTCCATTGCGGCTAATTTAGCTGGCTGATTTTTTGCAACACCATCCGCAGAACTATGCCCAGAAACTAATTGTGTTAAAGAGATAATGGTTGCCACAGCTAAAGCAATTTTAAATGCTTTTTTAGAAATTGTAATATATCGTCCTTTTAAAAGATAATAGGCATGAACACTTAAAACCAAAAAAGCACCTGCTAAAAAAGCTCCTTGCCATACATGAATAATTCTATCTACACTAGATGGATTAAAAACCATTTCCCAAAAATCGGTAACTTCTGCCCTAGCATTTAAACCTTCACCTACAATATGATAACCTGCAGGAGTTTGTTGCCAACTATTGGCTACAACAATCCAAACTGCAGAAAACATAGAACCTAAAAAAACACCAATAGTAGAAATAAAATGTACTTTCGGTGATACTCTGTTCCATCCAAAAATTAAAATGCCCAAAAAGGTACTTTCTAAACCAAATGCAAACAAGCCTTCTGCTGCTAATGCACTACCAAAAATATCACCAACATATTTTGAATAAACAGACCAATTGGTACCAAATTCAAACTCCATAATAATTCCGGTAGCAACACCTATACCAAAAGTTATAGCGAATATTTTTAACCAAAAACGAGTTAAAATTTCATAATGTTTATTACCCGTTTTTAAATATAAACCTTCCATTATTACCATAATAAATCCTATCCCTATACTTAAAGGTGGATATATATAGTGAAAGGCAATTGTGAATGCAAACTGAATTCGTGCTAAAATTTCTGTATCCATGATAATGAATTAAATATACAGTAAATGTAAAATCTTTCTATTATTTTTAATGTAACAAATATTACATTTTATCGTGTTTAATTAAGTTTACAATACTTGAATTATTAAAATGTAAACTCATAAAAAAAGCACTTGTCTACGCAAGTGCTTTAGGGTTAACTAAATCTTTTTATAATTTCAACCAATTCTTTTGTTTGTAAAACTCCAGATTGTCGCCAAAGCTGTTTTCCTTCTTTAAAAACCATAAAAGTTGGCACTCCTCTAACTTGATATTTTGATGCTAATGATTGATTTTTATCAACATTTATTTTAATAATTGAAACCTTGTCGCCTAAAACGTCTTTAACTTGTTTTAAAATTGGACTCATCATTTTACAAGGACCACACCATTCTGCAAAAAAATCGACTAAAACAGGTTTTTCTTGATGTATTATTTCTGAAAATTTACTCATGTTTAAAACTATTTTTTGTTAAATGAAACATTCCAAATTCCACGAACTTGATTTATATCGTAACCCAAAGCCTGATCTTTGGGATATAATTCTTTTAATTTAGAAAGCGTGTTTTCTGTAACTTCTTTTTTAGGAGATCCATGGCATTGCAAACACATACTATTTGTTTTAATAGGGTAATAAACATTTATATTGTTTGCAGTTTCTACTACTATTGGCTCTGATTCTTTATTTACTGCAACATCTTTTTTAAATAATTTAATCATTTTTAGTTCCTCTAAATTAGCAGCATTTTTAGGGTTTCTAGGTTTATCTGAAACTCTTTTAATAGTTGCTTTGTGAAAAACAGACATACTATCTGTTAAAGGAT
The DNA here is from genome assembly GCF_002005425.1 of Polaribacter sp. BM10. Classification (GTDB taxonomy): domain Bacteria; phylum Bacteroidota; class Bacteroidia; order Flavobacteriales; family Flavobacteriaceae; genus Polaribacter; species Polaribacter marinaquae. The sequence goes on from NZ_CP019704.1 coordinate 2,077,302, forward strand.
ATGCTTTTACGTTGCAAAATTTTAACGCTTCTAGTGTACCTTCTTTTTGAATTTTACTCATTAAATTTTTGCCTAAAACTGCTTTTGTAGAAAGAGCATATTGCAAACCTCTCTCAGAATTTGGTAAATCTTTAAAATTTTCACCCATTTTATGGTCTTGCTTCCCTTTCGTTTTTACTTTTCCCTTTCCTTTACCTCTTTCTTCATTAAAATGAGACTCAAACCATTCTGGTTGTTCAATATTATTATCATAAATATATTCAGCAATTTTTTTAATATCGTTTGCTGCAAAGACCTGTTTAGGCATTAGACCAAATCTTCTTACAGCACCTCTCATTTTTGAAGTTTCTTTAGTAGGGTTTTTCACAAAACTTTGTACAGATTCTATAAACTTCTCTTTAGTGGTTTCTGAAGAAATATAATGTTTTTTGATAGCAATCATAGGAGGTGCAATTCTATCATCATGCGAAGCAGAAGGACTATGACAAACATAACATTTATTTTCCATGAGTTTTTTACCTTCTGGTTGTTGAATGTTTTTAGAAGTTATTACTTCTTTTTTAGAGTATGAAGGCCTGTTATTATCTTTACAACTGAAAAATAGTATGAATACTAATAATAATGTAAGTAATCTCATCTTTTTTTTTACAAAAATAGACTCTAATTTTCTTTTGTACAGTAACCAATGTTACAGTTCTAGAACCTTTATATTGTTTCTAAAAAGTTGAATTTTATTTTCATTCTCTAGCTTTTTTAACAATCTAGAAATTACAACTCTAGAAGTGTGTAAATCGTCTGAAATTTGTTTGTGAGTTACTTGTAAAACATCATTGTGTGTAACCATAGCTTTGTCTTTTAAATACTTAAAAAGGCGCTCGTCCATCTTTAAAAAAGCAATAGTATCTACTGCAACAAGAAGTTCTTCTACTCGGTTGTGGTAACTTTGTAAAATAAAAGATTGCCAAGATTTATAAGAGCTTAACCATGCGGTCATCTTTTCTTTTGGCAACATTATTAACTCTACATCTGTTTCTGCAACGGCTCTTATTTTGCTTTTTGTTTGTCCCATACAGCAAGAAAGTGTCATGGCACAAGTATCTCCTTTTTCTAAATAATATAAAACTAGCTCCTCGCCTTTTTCATCTTCTCTAAGTATTTTTATAGCTCCAGAAAGTAATAATGGCATCGAAGTTATGTAATCTCCTCGATCTATAATTGTAGACTCTGCTTTATAAGCTTTAGAAACACCTATTTCTGTGATTTCTTGTATTAAACTATCTTCAAAAAGATATCCAAAATTAGTCGCTAATTCGTCTGCCATTTTATAAATTTTAAAAGTATAAAAATAATAAAATGATTTTACGCAAAGTATTTTAAACCTATTAAAGATTTAAGTTTGATTATTTTACTTTCTTATCTGAATTTATCAATAAAAAAATTGTTACTATTAAACCGATTACTACAACAGCAAATACACCAATCATAACTGTACCGTTTACCCAAGAAACTAGCGGAAAATTTAAAAAGTCCATAATTTTAAGTTTGCTACAAAACTAAAAACTATGGACTTTAAAATTTATGATATTAATCAGGTTTTAAAAATCTACGTTTAAAATATCTCCGCTTAATTGTAATAATTGAAGTTCAATTAATTTCGCATCAAACTTTGCATTATTTAATGCCGTTTTAGAGTTTATAAGATTTATTTGAGCTTGTCTAAACTCTATTGAGGTTACTTGCCCTAGTTTGTATCGCTCTTGTGTTCTTTTAAAGTTATTCTCTGTAGTTAAAACATTTGTTTCTTGAGCTTTTAAAATAAATAACTGATTTTGATAATTTTCCCAAGTATTCTTTAGATTATTTTCTATAGTTATTTTTTGTTGTTCTAAAAGTATTTGCTGATTTTCTAAAGCAATTTTAGAATTGGCAATTCTTGTTTTTGTTGAACCTCCATCAAAAATATTCCATGTTAAATTAACACCCGCATTTAAACCATCAGACGTAATTAATTTTGCGCCAAAAGGATTGATTAAATTCTCGTTTCTAGTTCTATTATAACCATAAGAAGCATTAAAATTTAAAGACGGTAAATAACTTGCTTTGTTAATTTTGATATTAAACTCGCTTATAGCAATGTTTTTTTCATTCTGTTTTAAAAGCGAATTATTTTCTAATGTTTTATTTTTTAAATCATTAAAGTTTAACATTTTATTATAAGTCACTTCTGTTTCAACAGAAAAATTTGCATCGTTTTTTTTACCTAAAATAACATTTAAACCACGTTTTGCATTGTTTAATTGTTGTTTTGCTGCGATTAAAGAAATGCTATCATTATTTACATCTACTTGCGCGTTTAAAAACTCTAATTTGGTAGATTGACCATAATCATATTGATATTTAGCACGTTGTAAGCGTTGTTTAGAAATAGTTAGTGCTTCTGTTAAGTTGTCTGTATTTTCTGATAAACGAGCAATTTGAAAATACGTTGTAAACAATTGTAAATATGTGTTTTCTATGGTTTCTCTAGCTTGTAACTCTGTTAAATTATAGGTTTCTTTTAATTGCTCTACATTATATTTACGACCAAAACCATCAAAAATTGTATAGTTTACAGCAAGTGATGCATTGTATGTTTTTGCTACAACACCATTACCAGATATTTCAGAATCATCACCAGTATCTCTATCCGTAAAAATTAAACTTTGATTGTTTCTACTATAGTTTGCACCAGAATTAAAAGTTGCAGATGGTAATTTACCTGTATTATAAATACTTGTATTGTTCTCTGCAATTTCTAAGTTATTCTTGGCAATTTTAATTCCGAAATTATTTTCTAATGTTATTTCTAGCGCTTTTTCTTTGGTTAAAATTTCTTGAGAAACCATTTGTAAAGTCGATAAAAAAACGACTGCTAATATTGTTTTTCTTACCAATCTCATATTATTCTTCTTTTGAATTAATCTTAAGAGTTTGTTCTTCTTCATCTACTTTGGCTTCTATAATTGCTCTTTCTACCTCTTCTTTTGTTACAGGTTCTCCTGTTTTTAACCACTTAGCCTTTACTTTAATAGAGTTAGACACAGAAAGTAAAATAGGCAACATAACCAACGTTAAAACAGTAGCAATTGCAATACCATAAGAAATTGAAATTGCCATTGGAATTAAAAATTGTGCTTGCCTACTTTTTTCTAATAATAAAGGTGCTAAACCTGCAACTGTAGTTAAAGAAGTTAAAAATATCGCTCTAAAACGAGATTGACCTGCAGCAATTAAAGCATCATCGTATTTCATGCCTTCTTTAAGGTAATTATTAAACTTACCAATTAATACCAAACCATCGTTTACCATAATTCCTATTAAGGCAATAATTCCTAAAAAGGATAAAATACCAATTGGAAAATTATGAAAGTAATGCCCCCAAACTACTCCAATCATACTAAAAGGAATCATGATTATTAATAAAATTGGCTGGCTATAAGAACGGAACGTAAATGCGATTACAATATAAATTAGTAATAAAATAATAGGCCCAACAACATTTACAGAATCTGTAGTTTTTTTAGCTTCTCTATTTTGACCTTCATATAACGGTGAAACTGTTGGATATTTAGATATTATTTCTGGCATTACCCTTGTTTTAATATCATCTAAAATTTCTGTTGCACTTGTTTCTAGATCTTTTAAATCTGCTGTAATTTGAATTTCTCTTTTACCTTTTAAATGATTTATTGCAATATCACCTCTAGCAATTGTATAATTTGCAATTTCAGAAAATGCAACTCGAGTACCAGAAGGTGTAGAAATTCGCATGTCATCTAAATTCTTTATAGAAGATCTATCTTTTTTATCATAACGAACCCAAACTTTAATTTCATCTTGACCTCTTTGAAATCTTTGAGCCTGAAATCCGAAGAAACCATATCTAATTTGCGCCATGATTGCTTGCAAATTCAAGCCTAATAAATACGCATTGTCTTTTAAAGTAATTTGAATTTCTTTAATTCCGGCAGGATCATTATCTGCAATATCTTTAAGTAGAGCATTGTTTTCTAGCTCTTTCTTAAGCTCTTGTTTAGCAGCTTTTAACTCGCTAATATTATTACCTAATAAAGAAACAGCAACCGGACTTCCACCAAAATTACCACCAGACCCAAAAGTTAAACTTTCTACACCATAAACTTTACCAACTTTATCGCTAATAGAATTTGTAATTTCTGGTGACGAGAAATCTCTGGCTTCACCAGGTAAAAGATTTACCGTTAAAGTTGCGTTTGCACTACCAGGTCCAATTCTTTTAATAACATTTTCTACTACAGAAATATTACCTGTTTGTTTTTCTGTGTATTCTGTATTTGTTAACCAAACTTTTTCTTCTATAGACGATATTATAGAATCTGTAATTTGCTCGTTAGTACCTTGTGGCATTGTTAAAGTTATCTGAACTCTATCACTTGCTATTCTTGGAAAAAACGCTTGTTTTACAATACCTGCATTCATTGCCATAATACTAAATATTACAAGCGCAATTGGTAAAGACAATGCAAAAACTTTGTTTTGCAAACAGAACTTTAAAAAAGGCATGTAAAAAGTATCTCTTAATTTCATTAACAACCTATCTGCTGCTTTGTTTACTTTTGTAAAAAAAGTATCGAAAAAATTGGTTTTTTTCTCTTCTCCGTTTTCTTCTCTTTTTCTTTCTAAAGCTTTAGAATGTGCAATATGCGCCGGTAAAATAACCAATGCTTCTACCAAAGAAACCGTTAATGTTAATAATACAATTGTAGAAACTTCACCAAAAAAACTTCCTATTCTACCATCAACAAAAAAGAATGTAGAAAATGCAATAATTGTAGTTAAAATAGCAGATACAATTGGCGGAATAACTTCCATTGTTCCATCAATTGCTGCATTTATTTTAGATTTTCCTAAATCGTAATAATGATGATAAATATTCTCTCCAATCACAATACCATCATCAACCAAAATACCAATAACGATGATCATACCAAATAATGATAACACATTAATTGTTACATCAAACTGAGCAGCAAAAATAAACATCCCGAAAAATGCTACAGGTAAACCAAAAGCTACCCAAATTGCCAATCTTAAATTTAAAAATAAGGCCAAGAAAAACAACACCAACAAGATACCTACAACTCCGTTTTCTATTAATAATTTCGTTCTACCATTTAGCGTAATAGAAGCATCACTAGAAATATTTAATTGTACATTTTGTTGTTGCTGATTAAATTTATGAATGTATTCTTTAATTTTATCTGCAGAACTAATTAAGTCTTCGTTATTTGTATTACTTACCGTAACATTAATTGCTAAATTACCGTTGTAATACAATCTATCTGGCGTTTCAGACCAAGTATCGCTAACTTTTGCAATATCTTTTAATCGAATAATATTACCATCTGTAGATGTTCTAACTATTAAGTTTTGAAGTTCTACACCATAATAAGAACGATTACTTGCTCTAATTAAATAATCTTCTTCGGATGTTTTTATGTTACCACCAGTAATTAAAATATTAGAGTTTCTTATGGCATTTGCAACCTCTGTAAAAGACATATTGTAAGAGCGTAAATCGTTTTCTCTAACAGAAATTTCTATTTCTTCGTCTGGAAAACCAGAAATTGCTACTTGAGAAATTCCTTCGATACCTCTAATATCATTTTCTACATTTCTGGCATATTGTTTTAACGATTTTAAAGGAACATTTTCTCCACTAACCGTAAAACTTATTGTTGGTCTTATACTTTCTACCTTTGCAATTACTGCCGGCTCCATACCAGAAGGAAAAGACGGAACTCTATCTACTGCATTTTTAACATCAGATAAAACAACATCTATGTCTTTACCTTTTTCTACTTCGATATTTACACTTGCAGAGTTTTCTCTAGAAACAGATGTTACTCTTTCTACACCAACAATTCCTTTTAAATTGTCTTCAATTTTTAAAACAACACCTTCTTCCATTTCTGCTGGTGAAGCACCAGGATACGCTAAACTTATTTGAATAAGTTGCGAATCTACTAGCGGAAAAAACGAAGATTTCATGCTAATTGCACCAACCGCTCCAAAAATAATAAATGCAAGAATCATTACATTTACAGCAACCGGATATTTAATAAAATAAGTAATGATTTTTTTCATAGTTTACTTCTTTTTATTAATTTTTACAACCATTCCGTCGAAAGCTCCTGGTAAAGTTTGCGTTAAAATTTTTGCGTCATTTTCGATTCCTTTAATCACTACTTTATCTGTTCCAAAATATACTGGTTGCACAGAAACTAAGCTCAAAATACTATCGTTTTTAACTGTGTAAACTGCGGTATTATCTATTAATAATTTTCTAGGGATTTCGATTGCATTAGATTCTGATTTAGCAACCAAATTTGCTTCTAAAAACATCCCTTCTTTTAGATCTTTATGTTTTACATCGATAAACGCTTTAATTGTTTGCGAAACCTGATCTACTTTACCATTTACTCGAACTACTTTACCTGTATATTCTTTGGTTTTCTCTAGATTTGTTAGTGTTACAGAATTGCCCACTTTTAGTAAATCTGCAAATTCAGAATTTATAGAAACTTCCATTTCATAAACACTTGGGTCGATAAATTCGCCCAACTTTTGCCCAACTCTTACCAAAGAACCCGGACTAACTAATGCTTCTGTTAAAATACCAGAAAAAGGTGCTCTAATTTTATATTTAGACAAACGAACTTCTAAATTTTTTACATTGTAATAAGCTGTTATAATACCTCTACCAGAAATAAAATACTTTTCTTTATCCGAAGAAAACTCAGGAATTTTAGGTGTAGAATTGTTCATATTAAAACCCTTCAAATAAGATTCCCATTTGCTAAACTCGTTAGGATAATCTAATCTTAAATCTGGTAAAATAGCAGTAATTAAATTATATAAATTACTTTTTTGAGATTGTAAACTAGCGTAAAACTCATCATTATTAAGACTTAAAAGTGTTTCTCCTCTATAATAGTTTGTACCTGGTTTAAATAATTTGTTTGAACTTTTTAAAACACCTTGTACTTCAGAGAAAATTTCTATTTTATTTTTAGCAGTTAAGTTACCGCTAGCAGATAAAATAATAGGAATTTCTTTATTCTCTACATTTTCTACAAATACAGTTTTTATCTGTTTTTTAAACTTTGGTTTTGGTTTTTGATTCTTATCAATAAGGTAATTTCCTAATAATATTGCTCCTGCAATACTTAATACTCCTAGAATGGCTAGAATAACTTTTCTCATAATTGGTTTCGTTTCACTTTTTAATAGTTCGTAAAAAGTTTTCTTGTGGTTGGCACAAAGATACTTTTTATGACTCTAGCTATTTGGTAAAGTTTAAAACCAACTATGTTAAAGAAACGTTATAATTTACTAATAAAATTAGTTCTTCTAGAAACTCACTTTTTTTTAGCATCTTTATATCATCTAAAAATTTATAAATGTCTTCTAATAAAAGAATTTCTCGTGCTTTTAAAAATGCTAAAAGAATTTGTTTTAATACAGATTCTAAATTTGTGTTTTTTAGTGATTCTCATAGAGGTAACAATGGCTTTGCAGACGATTTTGCTAGAAATAGAAACATGTTTAAGCATGCTTTAGAACATTACTACACTAACAATTTTACTTATATAGAATTAGGTGATGGCGACGAATTATGGGAAAACAGACGTTTTGAAAGAATTTTTAGAGCAAATAAACACATTTACATGTTGCTTAAAAAGTTTAATGATGACAATAGGTTACATTTTATTTGGGGAAACCATGACATGAAATACAAAAACCCAGCAACAATTCGTAAGAATTTACATTATTATTACGACTCTGTAACAGATACACAAAAAGAGCTACTAATTGGTGCCTCTTTTTCTGAAGCGATCTTTCTAGAAGATGAAAATAGCGGAAAAGGAATTTTTTTATTACACGGACATCAAGCAGATTGGTTTAATTATGTTTTTTGGAGATTGAGCAGTTTTTTAGTAAAAACACTATGGAAACCATTACAAATTCTAGGTTTTTCAGACCCTACAAGTCCGGCTCAAAATTTTAAAGAACGTATAAAAGTAGAGCACAAACTAGAAAAATGGATTATGGAAAATAATAATCAAATGATGATTACCGGGCACACACATAGGCCACGTTTTCCAGATAAAAGTGAAATCCCTTTTTTTAATGATGGTAGCTGCGTACATCCAAGATCTATAACGGGTATAGAAATAGAAAACAACGAAATTACACTTATAAAGTGGCACATAATAACCAACAATAATGGCACAATGCAAATAAAAAGAACCATTTTAGAAGGGCCAGAAAACTTAACACATTATATAAATTAATTTGATTTGTTTCACGAATACAAATACGGCACTTTATTTCTCTTCTATTGATGAAATTCCGTCTGAAATCTTAAAAGAATTAGGTTGTTTAGACAACTTATATTTTAATCCAAAGTTTTTAAAATCTTTAGAGATAAATCATCCAAAAATTACATTTTCTTATATTATTTTAGTTGATAATTTAAAAAACCCTATTGCTTTTGCTAGTTTAAAAATAGTAGATTTTCACTTAAAATCTATAAAAGATAATTTTGATTTTTTAAAGAATATTGGCAGAAAACTGCATCTTTTTCCTGAAACAAAACCTTTAAAACTGTTAATATGTGGTAATACATTTGTTAGCGGAGAACACGGTGTGTTCATCAAAAATAATCAAGATAAAAAAGCTGTAGTTAAAGAACTAGCTGCTAGTATTTATCACTTTGTAAATTCTGATAAAAAATTAAAAAAACAAATTGATGCTTTTTTAATAAAAGACTTTGTCGATGCTTCTATAAACATAACAAACAAGTTAAAATTATACAATTACCATCCTTTTTCAGTAGAACCAAATATGGTTTTAAAATTAGATACAAATTGGTTAAATTTTGATGATTATTTAGCTTCATTAAAAACAAAGTTTAGAGTAAAAGCAAAAAAAGCTTTTAAACAGAGTAAAGAATTGGTAATTGAAGATGTTACGCTTGCATCCATAGAAAATATTTTACCTAAAATAAAATCTTTGTATACCAAAGTAGCTACCAATGCTAGTTTTAATTTGGTAGATTTTAATTTAGAAACTTATATAAGTTTAAAAGAAAAACTAGGTGAAAATTATATTTTAAAAACCTATTGTTTAAACGGCGAAGTGGTTGGTTTTATATCTGGTGTTATTAATAAAAATGCTTTAGATGCACATTTTGTTGGTATCGATTATCAATTAAATAGAGCGTATGCTATTTACCAAAGAATGCTTTATAATTATATAGAAATTGCCATAAAACATAATTTAAACACTATTAATTACGGACGAACAGCAAGCGAGATTAAAAGTTCTGTAGGCGCAACACCCCAAAATTTAACAATGTATCTTCGTCATAAGAAAACTATTAAAAACAAAATTTTAAAGTTATTTTTGCAAAGAGTTCAACCAACACCGTTTCAACAAAAATTTCCTTTTAAAAAACAAAGTTAAATGCAAACTATACAAGAATTAATAAAACTTTTAAATCTAGAAAAAGTAGGCGAAAATATATTTAGCGGTAATAGTTATACTATTGGTAGCCCACAAGTTTTTGGCGGACAAGTTTTGGCACAAGCCGTTAATGCTGCACATAGAACAATTCCAGAAAACAGATTTTTACATTCTTTACATGGTTATTTTTTAGAAGCAGGAGATTTAAATGTTCCTATTAATTATAAAGTTGAAGAAGTTAGAAATGGCGGAAGCTTTTCTACAAGAAGAGTAACTGCAATACAACATGATAAAACGATATTTATACTTGCAGCTTCTTTTCATCAGCAAGAAGATGGTTTTGAGCATCAAGCTAATTTTGATAAAGACATAAAACAACCCGAAGAACTTTTAAGTTGGGATGATATGTTGGTGAAATTTGAAGATTTCTTACCAAAATCTACTAAAGAATTTTTAAACGTTAAAAGACCAATAGAGTTTAAACCAGTTAGAGTTCCAAATCCTTTAGATCCAAAAAACTTACCACCTACAGAGCAAGTTTGGTTTCGCTTAAAAGGTGAACCGCAAAACTTAGATTTTAGAACAAAACTAGAAATTCTTACATATATTTCTGATTATAACATACTTAATGCTGCTTTTAATCCAAATGCAAGCAAGTATAATTTTGGGAATACGCAAACTGCAAGTTTAGATCATTCTATGTGGTTTTTTAGAGATTTTGACTTTAACGATTGGATGCTTTTTACTGCAGAATCACCAAATGCTTTTGGCGCTAGAGGTTTATCTAGAGGAAATATTTTTACAAGAGACGGTAAATTAATAGCATCTTTTGCACAAGAAGGATTGTTAAGACCTAAAAAGAAAAAATAATTATGAACGATGCTTTATTATACATATTAACAACCAACGGTTTACTGTTTTTATTAAGTATAATTTTTTGGAAATTTCCACCCAAAAAAATTAATAGTATTTACGGCTATAAAACACCTAAAGCGATGCAAAATCAGCAAATTTGGGATTTTGCAAACAGTACTTTTAATAGAAGTCTGTTAATTTACGCAGGTTTGTCTTTTATTGCTTGTTTAGCTTTTACCACTTTATTAAACGCTAATTTAACTTGGCAACCAATGGCTTTTGTATTTTTATCTGTAATTGTAAGTATCGTAAAAACAGAAAAAGCTTTAAACGAAAACTTTACGGATGAAGGAAAAAAGAAAAAGCTTAAAAAGTAGCCATTAAAGAAATTGATAAGTTTCTACCAGGAGAAGCAACACCAGAAGCAAATTCTATATAATGTTCGTCTAATAAATTATCTAATCTTGCTTGTACAGATACATTATTATTAACTGCATATCTACCATTTAAGCCTAAAGTAGCCCAACTTGGTGTACCAAAGTAAATATCTGTTGCTGTAGCACCGTTTTCGTTAACAATTGGTGTTAAATCGTGGTTATCGATACCTTCTGTAATATTAAAATCTTCTATATCTTTTTTGGCATTGAATCTAACAGCTGCACCTAATTCTATTTTATTTACTTTATAGTTTACACCAAATTGACCAAATAACGGCGGAATAGAAGACATTGGTTCTTCTGTATCGTAGGTACGTCCTTTAGTATAAGTAATAAAACCTGTTGTATTCCAAACATCAGAAATTTTACCTAAATAGTTTGCTGTAAACCCAGTAATATAAGCGGTTTCTTTATTTTGATTAGAAACAGCGTTCCCAAATTCGCCATCAAACTCTACTTGTTGTACACTACCATCTGTGTTGTAAACAAAATCTCTTTGAATATAATTATCTAATAATGTGTAATAGATATTTGCACCAAATCGAAATCTTTTGTTATTAAAGTATTTTTGAATACCTAGTTCTGCACTGTACGCATATTCTGGTGTAACATTGATATTTGGTACTGTAACATTGCCAGATTTTTCTCTAACTCTACCAACATCATCTATGTTTGGTGATCTAAAACCAGATGATAAAACGCTATTTATTTGCCAATTTTTATTGGGTTTAAAAACGTAACCTAAAGTTGCCGTAACTGCAGAATGATTTGCTTCGATATCTGTATCTGTTAGCTGAATAAATGTTTGATCTATCCATTTTGCTTCTAAATGAGTGTTTGTAAATCTTAAGCCAGAGTTTAAAGTAGATTTAGCACTAAGATCTTGTCTATAATCAACATAAACAGCAGAACTCAAATAACTACTTCCACCATCAGGATAACGAGATTGTACTTTAAAATTGTTAGAAAAACCATTAATTTGATTGTTTTCTATATTTAATTCTCTTCCGTAAGAATTTGAACCGACGTCGTTATAAGCCAATTCAAAACCATAAGAAAGTGTTCTTTTTTTATCTTCTGTTAAAGACACAGAAAAATCTCCATTCAAACTAAAAACATCTACAGATTCTTCTCTATAAGAACGCTCTAAACTACCAAATTTTCTTTGAATTCTACTTTCTTGCAGGTTTTGATACGCTGCAGTAACAACTCCTTTTTCTAACCAATTTTTGTTGGTATCAAATAATAATTGAGACGAAATTAACAATCGTTCTTGCGGACCATAATACCATTCTGCAAATTTTAACGTTCCGCCACTTAATTCTGTTAACCTGTCAAACCTTGGTATATCTGATGTAGTAGAGTATTGTAAATTAATTTTTAAATCTGCGTTTTTATTTAAAGGCACAAAAAACTTCTGCAAAACATCTGTTTGATTGTAGCCTGTATTTCTTTGCAAATTTGGATCTAAATTTGGTGTAGGATTCTCTTTATAATTTCCGTTAATATTTTCAGAATAAAAGAATACTTTTCCCCAATCATCAAAACCATGCCTTCTATTTTCACCAGCTTTTAAATCGCCAAAATCACTATAAGAAACACTCGTTAAAGAAGCCCAATTTTTATTTCTAATTTCTGCAGTAACATTTGTAGTAATTTCATGATTAACAGTAGAAAACCTAGAAAAAAACTGACTTTTAACTTCTTTTTCTTCTGATAACTTTGGTGTTTTTGTATAATAATGAATAACACCTCCTAAAGCATCTGAACCGTAAAGAACAGAGGATGGCCCAAATACTACTTCTGTTTTATCTAAAATATTTGGTGTAACCGTAATAGAACTTTGTAAATGTCCTTTTCTATAAATTGCATTATTCATTCTAACACCATCTACAACTAATAAAACGCGATTAGATTCCATACCTCTAATTACCGGACTTCCGCCACCAAATTGAGATTTCTGAACTTTTATACCGGGTATTGTTGCCAATAAATCTGCAGAAGTTTGTGGTGATACATTTTGAATATCTTTAGTATTTAAAACTGCAACCTGTTCTGCTATCCTGTATGCTTTTTCTTCTTTTTTAAATAATGAAAGTACAACTTCATCTAACTGCTCTGATTCTTTTGCTAAAGAAATAACATAATTCTTGCTCTTTAACAGAGATTTTTTTACTCTTAAAACAGCGTATGCTAAGTGAGAGAAAACAACATATTCGTTCTTTTTAAAATCAGAAACATCTACCAAACCAAACTTATTTGTGGTTAAATTAATTGTTTGGTTATCATTAAAAACACTAACATTTTTAACAATTTTACCTGTTTGCTTGTCTAAAACTTTAACTTCTTGTGCATAAGTTATGCCTGCGACAAAAAAAACGATTGTAAGTAAAAATTTCTTCATTAATTAAAAACTGCTTCTAAAATTTGTAATGATTTAGGTTTTTTAAAACCATCCAAATGTAATTCAAAATATCTTATTATGGTTTTTAACACCATTTGTCTTTCATTTTTACTGAAAGATACGTTTTCTATACTATCAAAATTTATGCCTAACAGCTTTTTAAATTGATAAAATTCGTTACCAGAAATAACATTAGCGTCAAGCGTTGATTCTGAGAAACTTCCGTTTAATAAATCGAAGCCAAATAAAGAATCATTTGTAGTATCAGGATAAAAGCCTAAAAAACGAGAAGCGTTTAAAAGAAAAAGTAAATGAAAATTGGCAATTTTATCATGAGAATCTAACCAATTTAATCCTGCTTCTAAATAATTGTAAAAAGATGTATTACTTTCTTCTTCTTGAATACTGTTAGACAACACTTCAGAAATAAACAATACAACAGATTGTTTAACTATATCTCTGTAAATAGAAGTATACGGATTTAAAACCTGCACTTCTTTAAGTGTATTTAAAGTACTTTTATTATTATGATTTGCTACAATTGTTAATTGTGTTAAAGGTTGAAAGTAAGCAACTTTAATTCCGCCTTTTTTTGCTTTTAAAATCCCTTTGATAATGTACGATTTTACACCATCTTCATACGTAAAACATTTAACTATTAAACTGGTATCGCTATATTTTAAACTACTTAAAACAATAGCTTTTGTTTTAATTGCAGCCATTATTAGTTTACAATTGCTATTTTGGTTATTGATGTTTCTGATGCATCATCATTAGAAAGTAGCACAATGTAAATACCAGAAGCAACTTTTCTACCAGATAAATTTTCTTTGTTCCAAACTACCTTACCACCTTGAAGCTCTTGCCCTTCTACAACATTAGTTTCATAAACCAAATTACCTGCTACATCTACAATTTTAACATTTGTACCCTTTGGTAAATGTGTACCATTTCTGCCATCTATTGTTACAGTTTCATGATTTTTTAAGGCAGGATTTGGATACGCATAAACTTCACCTAAAACATCACCAAAAGGCGCAACTTTACTGTTGTAAGCCACAATACCTTTATCTGTTGCAAAATATACTTTACCCGTAGAAGTGTCTACGCTAATTTTTAATATTCGGTTAGATGGTAAAGGTGAATTTTGCTTACTAAAATTAGCCAATGTTGTTTGCCCGCTTGGGTTTGTGTAAATTACGCCTCCGTTATCAGTTCCAATCCATTTATTATCTGCTCCATCAACAGAAATACTATTAATTGCTTGATCTCCTCCTAATTTTTTAGGGATTCCGTCATCTAAAATAATTACAGGATTTGCATTGGTAACTGTTTCTTCGAAAACTGCAGATGCATTAGAATAAACTACCAAACCAGATTTTGTACCCAACCAAACTCTATTGCTTTTATCTACAGCAACAGTAACTACAGAAGCGTCTGGTAAATTACCCAAATTAGGTGTTGCTATTAAAGATTTTTTTCGATTTCCGTTTTCATTAAACACAAAAACTCCGTTATTTCTAGAACCATACCAAATACTGTTGTTTCTATCTATTGCCATTTCACTTAAACCAAATGCAGCATTGGTTTTTACAGAACTCATATCAAAACTAGACCATTGCCCATTGGTAGATAATTTTTTAAGTTCGTTTGGCACACCAATATTTGTTACCCATAAATTACCTTGGCTATCTATTGCAGAACCAACAACTCTAATAGTTACTCTGTTAGGATCTAATGCTTCTATATCTTCTAACGGACTATTTAATTGATTGTAAAACGTAGTAATTTCATCATTTTCTACAACCATTAAACCACCAGTAGCAACAGTATTTGTATTACTTGTATCGCCTAAAGAACTTATATAAACTTTATTTTCTTGGTTAGGGTCTATTGTAACATAACTTAAATCTGTTACCGGAAAACTAGAACTGTAGTTGGTATTCAACCAATTTTCTCCGTTAAAATGACTAAATCCTGCTTTGTTAAAAGTTGGCCCATACACAGAATTATAACCTCCGTAAACAATCCATAAATTATTATTTGCAGAAGCTATTGAAAAAGCATTGTTTGCTAACGGACCTTCTGGATGAATTTCTAAATAATTATTAGGGTTAGAAATATTTGATATCAAAACACCAAACTCTTTGGTTGCGATATAAGCCAAATTGTTTTCAAAAAAACTAGTGTTTACACTGTAATCTAAACTAGAATTTGCACTAAAAGTTACCTGAGTTCCCATAGTTGCATTTAATACGACAACACTTTTACTTAAAGCAATATTTAAATGTGTTTCTGATGCTTTTGTTGCTAAAATATTTTCTGAAAAACTTCGTATTTGATTTAAAGCATTACCATCATATGCATATAAATTTCTATTTTCTGATACATACAAGTTATTTAAAAATGAGATCGATTTAAAACTTCTGCCATCAAATTGCTGCTCCCAATTATTATAATCTATTAATAAAGTACTGTTAACATCAGCTTTAAAAATACCAGAATCTGTTGCTGCGTAAATAACATCATTATTTACTAATGTTTCATTAATTTTTACTGATGTAGAATTGTTACCTATAAAATAAGTATCGCCAAATTCTAACTTTTCTATATCATACACTACAATGGCAAAAGGTGTTGCTAAAAAAAGTTTATTACCGTGTTCTGATATATGATTGATACTTTTTTCTCCAGATTGACTAAAATTAACAATGTCTGATGAAATTGTAATAGAACCATCATTATCTACAACTTCTACCAAACCATTTTCGTAACCAATAATTAATCTTTGATACGTTTTATTATAATAAATTGATGTTGTATTCTCACCAGATAAACCTTGTACAGAAGATAGTTTATCAATATCGCCAGTTAAAACATTGTAGGTAAAAACAGCATTATCTGCCAATGCATAAATTACATTATCTACCTTTGTAAAATCTTTAACATTATTGTACGAATAAAAATCTTCCCAAGAATCACTGTAATCTGTTTGAGAAAATATTATCGAAGAGATAATGAATATATAAAGAGTTACTATTTTTTTCATGAAGATAAAATTATTAATCAAAGATATTTATTTATTGTTACAATAACGCTAAAACACATTACATTAGTACAAAATACAGCACGTTTTATGAGTATAGAAATAGAAAGAAAGTTTTTGGTAAAAAACTTAAACTTTAAAACAGAAAGTTTCGAAAAAAAATATATTAAACAAGGGTATCTAAATTCTGATAAAAACCGAGCCGTAAGAGTTAGAATTGCAGACGACAAAGCTTTTTTAACAATCAAAGGAAAATCTAACTTAGAAGGCACCACAAGATTTGAATGGGAAAAAGAAATTGATGTAAAAGAAGCCGAAAATTTATTTCTATTATGCGAACCAGGCATTATAGAAAAGCATAGATATTTGATTTCTTACAAATCTTTAACTTTTGAAGTAGATGAATTTAATGGCGACAATAAAGGTTTGATTATTGCTGAAGTAGAACTAACTTCTGAAAATCAAAAAATTGAAAAACCAAATTGGTTGGGTAAAGAAGTTACAGGAGACGTAAAATACTATAACTCAAATATTAGCAAATTTCCTTTTAAAAATTGGATATAAAAAAACCTCGAACTTGCTGTTCGAGGAAATTTAATAAACCTACCCCCTAAATAAATTTATAAATACTCAAAAATCCATTAACAAATGTTAATTTTTTTGAGAGCGACACAAAATTAAAGTTTTTTTTAACATTTAACAAAATAATTACCTTTTTTTAAGGATTTGTCATTAAACCATAAAAAAAACAAAACTAAACAACTGTAAAGCACCCATTTATTAAGTTATCAATAAATTAAACTAATATTTATAATAGATTATATATTGCTAAAAAATGACAAAAACTTCCTATTAAAACAAATAAATGGAAAATTGCATGATTATACGGCATCTTTCTAATGGAATATAAAACTGCACCAATGCTATAAGAAATACCCCCATAAAAAAGAAAATTTAAACTAAACGAAGACAAACTATCTATTAAAGGCGAAATAAAAAAAACTACTTGCCACCCCATAAGTAAATACATTGCGGTAGATAATTTATCAAATTTACCTGTAAAAAATAATTTGAGTATGATACCAATCAACGCAAAAACCCAAACAAATATAGCCATGTAATTACCTAATGAAGAATCTAAACCTACCAAGCAAAAAGGTGTGTAACTTCCGGCAATTAATACATAAATAGCAGCATGGTCAAATATATTTAAACGCCTTCTTTTTTTTGGATCTTTTGCTGCATGATAAAAAGTAGATGCGGCATACAACAATATCATGCTTACACCATAAATTATAAAACTTGTAGGTTTCCAAAAACCATCATATTCAAATGCTTTTAAAATCAAAAAAGGAAAAGCAATTATACTTAATACCAAACCGAATCCGTGAGACCAAATATTTAGTTTTTCTTCGGTACTTGTATAAATAGGATTTAATTTTTCGCTCATATTTTTCTATTTGTATCTTTCATATATTTTTTATCAGCCTGCAAAGCTTCAAAAATAATATCAAAGGTTTTATTTTTCAAAACCTTCATATCTTCTAACACATTTAAACCTTTTGTTTCTATAAATTTAAACTGATGAACCCTTAAAACACCAGGCCTTCCTTTAAAAATATCCCAAGAAAAAAAACGCTTACAATCGTAATATACTTGCGGTACAATTGGTATTTCAAACTCGATAGCCAAACTAAATGCACCTTTTTTAAATGGTGCTAAAACAACATCTTCTTCAGGTACTAATCCTTCAGGAAAAATAGCCATACTTACACCGTTTTGTAGTCTTTTTTTAGCCATTTCGAAAACTCTTTTTCTACTTTCTACGCTAGATCTATCTACCATTATAACGGTTCTTTTATAGAAAAAACCAAATACTGGTATTTTAACCAATTCTTTTTTACCTACAAAAACAATGGGCCTTTTACTTAATACTATCAATACAAAAGGATCTAATAAAGAGGCATGGTTAGGACAAAACATATAGCTTTTATCAACGTCTATTTTTTCATCCGCAGTAAAATCTATACGAAAACCCATTCCGTAAATTAAAATCTTAGAAATTAACCTAGCAAACTTCCAGAATATAGAATAATGTTCTTCTTTAAATGTAAAAATCAATAAAAAAGGAAAGAAAATTAAAAGTGAAACAAACATTAAAATGTAGAACCACAAACGCCAAATAAATAATAACGGAATCTTAAATAATTTCATATCAATCAAAAATACTAATATTCTTTTTGTTTATTGATTATCCTTACCAAAACCTTATTTTTGTTTTTTTAAAGAAGAATTATAAGTATTAAAACATACAATTAATGTCAAGAATTTTAACAGGTGTACAAAGTACAGGTACCCCGCACTTAGGTAATTTATTAGGAGCTATTTTACCTGCAGTAGAAATGGCTAACAACCCAGAAAACGAAGCTTATTTATTTATTGCAGATATGCATTCTTTAACGCAAATTAAAAACGGAGAAGAATTAAGAGAAAACACTTATAGTACTGCTGCTACTTGGCTTGCTTGTGGTTTAGATATTAATAAAACTGTTTTTTATAGACAAAGTGACATACCACAAACTACAGAATTAACTTGGTATTTAAGTTGTTATTTTCCTTTTCAGAGATTAACTCTAGCACATAGTTTTAAAGATAAATCTGATAGGTTAGAAGATGTTAATGCTGGTTTATTTACATACCCAATGTTAATGGCTGCAGATATTTTATTATATGATGCAGAAGTTGTGCCTGTTGGTAAAGATCAATTACAACATTTAGAAATTACAAGAGATGTTGCTAGTAGAATGAACAATATTATTGGAGAAACGTTTGTTTTACCGAAAGCAAAAATACAAGAGCACACAAAATTAGTACCAGGAATTGATGGTGAAAAAATGAGTAAGTCTCGAAATAATACTATCAATATCTTTTTAACTGATAAGAAATTACGCAAGCAAATTATGGGTATAAAAACCGATAGTTTAGCTTTAGAAGATCCTAAAAACCCAGATACAGATAACGTTTTTGCTTTGTACAAGTTATTAGCTTCTGATGCTCAAATTGCAGAAATGAGAGCTAATTATGAAGGTGGGAATTATGGTTACGGGCACGCAAAACAAGCTTTATACGAACTTATTTTAGAAAAATTTGCGACAGTAAGAGAACGTTACCATCATTATATGAATAACAAAAATGAAATTGATGATGCATTACGCATTGGAGCAGAAAAAGCAACAAAAACTGCAAATGACGTTCTTAAAAGAGTAAGACAAAAAATAGGGTACTAAGCTACTTTACTTTTATATATAATTAAAAAAATCCCTTAACAGAATTTGTTAAGGGATTTTTTAGTCTATAAACTAAGTATCGTTATTTTATTTTCATTGATTTTGCAATTGCCTCTAACTCGAATATAAAAGCTCTTTTATTAACAGAAGGCGCATATGTAAATCCTTCGAAAACTACAACCCTATTATTCTTTTTATCAATTACAGAATAATTTAAAAAAGGACCAGCCATAAAATCGTTTTTTACTTCCCATTTACCTCTCGTTTCAAAAGTTTTTTTACCATCTAGAACCATTTCAGAAGTAAAAGGAGTATACGCTTCTTCTGTAATCATATGCATGGTTTCTTCATTTGTACCCGGTATGTACTTCTCTCCTATTTGGTTTCTAACGTTTACAATATTTTCTGCTACCTTATCTTCATCTTCTAGAGGCACACTGTACACTAAAATATTATTACTTCCTGTTTTTGCAATACCACTTAATAAATGCTGTCTAAGCCATAAAAAGTCTCCTGTATCATCTACTTTATTATAATTATCTGGTGCCGTAAAAGTAATACCCAAGTTTTTTACAGTTTCAAATTGAGATTCATCTAGTTTTTTCTTTTCAAAAATCTTTTGAGTCATTTTGATATCAGAATCTATAAAAGCATCCATAATTTCTTTCTTATGCTCATTAAAAACTTTACTTATACTTGCATCATCTGTACCATACACATACACAATTATTTGTGGTTGTGCATATACATTTCTTTTAATATAAAATTCTTCTTTTTCACCTTCTCCAATAATCATGATGTTTCTAGAAACTTTCATCATGCTACCAAAACCATTTGGCGCAATTTGAGACACAGAAAGAATAGGTTCTGCCTGTGGCAAACCCACTAAAATTTCACCAAAAGAATTTCTTATTTCAGAGCCTAAATCTCCGTTCCAATCACTGGCTTTTGTTACAACTAAAACTTTGTTTACTTTTCCTAAAGAATCTCTAAGTACATATTTGTCTGTACCTTTACAAGAAACTAAAACTAATGCGGTTACAAATAGTATTAATACTTTTTTCATAATTAACTTTTATAGATTTTAAGTTTGGTTCCGGGTTTAATACTTTTTGCACTCCAAATATCATTCCATTTTTTAATTTCATCTACAGAAACATTTTTAAACTTTCTAGAAATCGTCCATAGTGAATCGCCTTTTTGCACTGTATACAAGTCGTAAGCACCTTTTTTATTACTTTTTATATTTTTTTGGGTTGATGAAACTTTTACAGAAGATTTTGGTATCGCCAATTTCTTTGGATAAATACTTAAACGTTGCCCTATTTTTAATCTGCTATTTTTTAATCTGTTCCAACTTTTAATTTCACTAATTCTAACACCAAATTTATTAGCTATTTTACCTAAAAAATCTCCACTTTTTACTTTGTAACGAATACGTTTATCCATCTCAAAATACTTAGGTAAAGGCTTTTCTCTTTTAGAAGCATCTTCTGCTGCTAAAGTGTAAATTACATTTTCATTTTCTATAAAATTAAAGGCATTCTTTCTTGGTAAACGAATTGCATAATTTTTTCCTTCTACAAAAGGAATAATATCTAACTTATAAGCCGGATTTAAAAACTGAATTAACTCTGAACTTATACCGGTAGTTTCTGAAACATGATCGAAACTAATTGTCTTTTTTATTTGAATTGTATCGGTTTCGAAATGACGAATTTGAGGTGGTGCCGCAATTAAATTATGTTCTTTTTGATATTCGAACAAATACATTGTTGCATAAAAAGCAGGCACATAACTTGCTGTTTCTTGTGGTAAAAACGGGCGAATATTCCAATAATTTCTATAACCACCAGAACGCTTAATAGCTTTTGCTACATTACCAGGACCAGAATTGTATGCCGCCAAAGCCAAATCCCAATCACCAAAAATAGTATACAAATTAGATAAATATTTGCAAGCCGCAATAGTTGCTCTAACCGGATCTTGGCGCTCGTCTACATAAGAACTAACTTTTAAATTGTATTGTACACCTGTTGTGTACATAAATTGCCATAAACCTGTTGCACCAACTCTAGATTTAGCCGTAGGATCTAAAGCAGATTCTACAATTGCCAAATACTTCATTTCTAAAGGAACATCGAACTGGTCTAAATATCGCTCGAACATCGGAAAATAATATTCTGCTTTCGCCATTAAAGCAGGATAATATCTTTTTCTATGTTTTAAATAAGACTTAATCACCTTTTCTAAAGCAGGATTATACGCAATATGAAATGGTGTTTTGGCATTTATTTTTTGTAATCTTTCTTTTAAAACTTCTGTAGTTAAAGCAACATTAGAAACGTCTTTATTTTCTATATCTTTTATAATATATGTTGATGTTTCGTATAACGGAGACTTGTATTTAGAATCCATTAACAAACTGTCTATCAGAACAATATCATAATCAGAAAATAAATCTGCTTTTGTTATTTTTTTGTAAGTTGAGTCTTTTGGTGATTGTGCAAAAACACTTGTTGCTATAAAAAATACTACTAAAAAATTTCTCATTAAAATTCTATAAATCTAATTCTACTGCGATTGGGCAATGGTCGGAATGTTTGGCTTCTGATAAAATATAAGCTCTAGAAATCTTATCTTTTAAAGGTGCTGTAACCATTGCATAGTCTAAACGCCAACCTTTATTGTTTGCTCTTGAATTTGCTCTATAACTCCACCAAGAATATTGTTGTTTCTCTGGATTTAAATAACGAAAACTATCTATAAAACCATTATCGATAAAATTACCTAACCAAGTTCTTTCTTCTGGTAAAAACCCAGAAACACCTTTCATTTTAGGATTGTGAATATCAATTTCCTCGTGACAAATATTATAATCACCACAGATAACTAGATTTGGTATTTCTTGTTTTAAATTTTGAAGATACTCATGAATTTCATCCATGTAATTAAACTTATAACTAAGTCTATCAGAATTTGTACCAGATGGCAAATACATACTCATTACAGAAACATCATCAAAATCTACTCGAAGATTTCTTCCTTCAAAATCCATGGTTTCTATACCAGTACCATATTCTATATGATTTGGTTTTTCTTTACAAAGAATTGCTACTGAAGAATATCCTTTTTTTTGAGCTGAAAACCAATAATGGTATTTGTAACCTGCATCTTCAAAAACAGACAAATCTAATTGTTCTTTATGTGCTTTTGTTTCTTGAATACAAAGTACATCTGGTTGCGCTGCTTCTAACCATTCTATAAAACCCTTTTTTAAAGCGGCTCTAATTCCGTTTACGTTATAAGATATTATCTTCATTTTTATATCTTTCTATAGTTTTTTATTCACTACCTTTTTAGAAAACAACCACTTAATTTGCTCTTCTGGACCATGTTGCTTTTCTACAATTACAACTTTCGGAGATAATAAAAACGCTAGTAAAACAGCAATCGAAGTACTTAAAACGATGTTATCTAATTTAAAAAGCTTTTCTAAAACCAGCATAAAAACAACCATTAATAATGGATTTATCAACCAATATAATTTTTTAAATAAAATCATGTTCTATTTTAGTAAAAAGGTTATTGTTCTATCTAAATATTCATTTCCGGAATTTCTCCGTTTACAACCAAAGTACCTTCTGTAGCATTTTGTATTTCTTCTACAGAAACTCCTGGTGCTCTTTCTAAAAGATGAAATGCATTATCTTTTACCTCTAAAACCGCCAAATTAGTTACCACTTTAGTAACACAACCTACGCCTGTTAATGGTAAAGAACATTTTGTTAAAATTTTAGATTCACCACGTTTATTAGAATGCATCATGGCTACAATAATGTTTTCTGCAGATGCTACTAAATCCATTGCACCACCCATTCCTTTTACCATTTTTCCTGGAATTTTCCAGTTGGCAATATCACCGTTTTCTGCAACTTCCATAGCACCAAGAATTGTTAAATCTACATGTTTACCTCTAATCATAGAGAAACTAGTTGCAGAATCAAAAAAACTTGCTCCTGGCAATGTGGTTATTGTTTGTTTACCTGCGTTTATAATATCTGCATCTTCTTCACCTTCAAAAGGAAAAGGTCCCATACCTAAAACTCCATTTTCAGATTGAAATTCTACTTCGATATCTTCTCTAACATAATTGGCAACTAACGTTGGAATACCAATACCTAAATTAACGTAAAATCCGTCTTGAACTTCTTGTGCGATTCTTTTCGCAATTCCGTTTTTATCTAACATAATTAGCTTCTTTGTCTTACAGTTCGTTGTTCAATTCTTTTCTCGTAATCTTTTCCTTCAAAAATTCTTTGTACAAAAATTCCTGGAATATGAATATTGTTTGGATCTAACTCACCAACTTCTACCAACTCTTCTACTTCTGCAACAGTAATTGTAGCTGCACCACACATATTTGGGTTAAAGTTTCTAGAGGTTCCTTTAAACACAAGATTACCTGCTGCATCACCTTTCCAAGCTTTTACAAAAGCAAAATCTGCTTTAAAAGCGGGTTCTAGAACATACATTTTACCATCAAATTCTCTTGTTTCTTTACCTTCTGCTACTTCTGTACCGTAACCTGCTGGCGTATAAAATGCCGGAAAACCTGCTTGTGCAGCTCTACATTTTTCTGCTAAAGTTCCTTGCGGCGTTAATTCTACTTCCAATTCACCAGACAACATTTGTCTTTCGAACTCGTCGTTTTCGCCAACGTAAGAAGAAATCATCTTTTTTATTTGTTTATTTTGAAGTAATAAACCCAAACCAAAATCATCTACACCAGCATTGTTAGAAATACATGTAACATCTCTAACATTTAATTTTACCAATTCTGAAATTGCATTTTCTGGAATACCACACAAACCAAAACCACCTAACATAAAGGTCATTTTGTCTTTAACACCTTGTAAGGCTTCTTGTACATTTTTAACTTTTTTATTAATCATAAAATTAAATTTTATAAGTTATTGTTTTGAATATTGATAAGAATAAAAATTAAAAGTCTGTATCTTCTTGTGGCACAACCTCTTCTTCTTTATTATCCTTATCATCTGTATCTTCTTCGCAATTGATATTTATCGATAAGTTTTCTGGCTTATCAAATTCTGCTTTACTAATTTTTAAACTTTTATCAGCATAACATTTTTGCATAAATAAAGCCCAAGAAGGTAAAGACATAGTTGCTCCTTGGCCATAACCAATACCAGGAAAATGCGTAGATCTATCCTCTCCACCAGTCCAAACTCCAGTTGCCAAATTTGGCACAACACCCATAAACCAACCATCTGATTGATTCTGAGTTGTACCCGTTTTACCTGCAATTGCATTCGTAAATTTATATGGAAAACCCGTTACAATTTTTGGATAAGCTGTATAGCCCGAACGTAATCTTGCACCAGAACCAGATTGAGTTACACCTTCTAAAAGATTTAAAACAACATAAGAAGATTCTTCACTTAAAACTTCTTGTGTTTTTGGTGTAAATTCTTCTAAAACTGTTCCGTTTTTATCTTCTATTCTTGTAATAATCATAGGGCTAACGCGCAAACCTCTATTTGCAAAAGTAGAATAAGCACTAACCATTTCTAATAATGATAAATCTACAGCACCTAAAGCAATAGAAGGATTTGCCGGTATATCAGTTTCGATACCCGCAGACTTTGCCAATCGAACAACATTTTCTGGTGAAACCATATCTACTAATCTGGCAGACATTGTATTTACAGAACCTGCTAAACCTTCTTTAAGCGTTAACATTCCGCCATACTTAGAGTTAGAATTCTCTGGTGTATAAGCTTCTGGAATTCCGTATTTTCCTTGCGGAATCGTATAAGGAATATTAGGAAACTCTGTACATGGTGACAATTTTAATTGATTAATTGCAGTTGCGTATACAAATGGCTTAAAGGTAGAACCTACTTGCCTTTTTTGTTGTTCTACTGCATCAAACTTAAAGTGTTTATAATTTACGCCACCAACCCAAGCTTTAATGTGCCCTGTTTGTGGTTCTATTGATAATAAACCAGAACGTAAAAAGTATTTATAATATTTAATTGAATCGTTTGGAGACATAATTGTATCAATATCTCCTTTATAAGAAAACACTTTCATTGCCGTTTTTTTCTTAAAAACTTCATCTATATATTTAGAGGATTTTCCAGCTTTTTTTAATCGCTTATATCTTTCAGAGTTTTTCTTAGCTCTGTTTAAAATTCCGGCAACTTGGCTTTTTTCAATATCTAGAAAAGGAGCCGTTTTATTATTTTTCTGTTCTTTAAAAAAGTATTTCTGCAAATTTGCCATATGCTCATTTACGGCTTCTTCGGCATACTGTTGCATTCTAGAATCTAAAGTTACATAGATTTTTAAACCATCCTCAAAAATATTATACTCCTCTCCGTTAGGTTTTGGGTGTTCTTTTACCCATTTACGCATCACTTTTTGTAAGTGTCCTCTAAAATAAGTGGCGTAACCATCACTATGACTTTCTGGAGTAAAGTTAATTTTTAAAGGTAATTTTTGCAATGAATCTTTTTCTTCTTCTGTGATAAAACTATTTTTATACATCTGAGCAAAAACCACATTTCTTCTATTTAAAGATTTCTTTTTTGAGATTTCTCTATACGGATTGTATTGTCTCGGATTTTTTAACATCGCAACAATAATTGCTGCTTCTTGTAAATCTAAATCTTTAGCTTCTTTACCAAAATAAATTCTTGAAGCAGATCTAATACCTACTGCTCTAAAAATAAAATCTTGTGTATTTAAGTACCTTGCAATTATTTCTTGCTTTGTGTATTGGCGTTCTAATTTGATGGCAACAATCCATTCTTTTGCTTTCTGTATAACTCTTTTTATTTTGTTACCAGAAGCTCTTTTGGTAAATAAATTTTTAGCCAGTTGTTGTGTAATTGTACTAGCACCACCGCCAGCGCCTAACTTTACTACAGCTCTTGCTGTTCCTCTAAAATCAATACCAGAATGTTCGTAAAAACGCTCGTCTTCTGTAGCAACTAATGCATTCACCAAATTTGTTGGCAACTCTTTAAAAGTAATTGGCGTTCTGTTTTCTGTTGCATATTTTCCTATTGTTTTACCATCAATAGAAATAACTTCTGTTGCTAAATTGGTCTGCGGGTTTTCTAATTCTTCAAAAGATGGTAAAGCATCAAAAGGATCCCAGGCTGTATACAAAAACAACAATAAGATTAGTGTAAAACCTCCTAAAACAATTCCCCAAAACCATTTTAAATATTTTTTAAAACTTGTAGTTTCTTTTTTTGCCATTATTCATTAATTTTTTCAATAGTTAAACCAACGTCTAAAATTCCTTTTAAATTTTTAATCTCGTTAATTTCTCCGTTTTTTCGCATTGCTTGTTTTACACTTAAAACGTAATTTCCAGAAGTAGGAAAAACTTTTTCTTCTTTATAAAATAATTTATTTTCTTTGATACTAGAAAACCCACTACCTAAAAACACCCCTTTTTCATCTGCCATTTCATATTGCAACGTATCTATAATTGTTGTGTTATTCGGAAATTTTAAAGTTGTTATTATAAACAAATTACTGTATTCGTATTCATTATTATTTCTAATATTGATAAACAAATTTTTTGGTCGAATCGTATCTTTAACTTCAAAATTAAACGTTAAATCTTGGTTCGATTTCCAAGAACCATCTTCTAATGTTTTATATTGATTAAACTCGGATACGTCTTGACAAGAAATCATCAAAAAGAAAAAACCTACAAAAAGTAACATTTTATTTTTCTGAATCGTTTCCATTCTTGGGCGTATTGTTTTTACGATTTCTATTATTTCTTCTTGGTTTGTTTGGCGTTTTACCTTCTACCTTTGGTTTGTTTGTATTTGCATTCGCTTTTGCAACAGGTTTTGTAGCATCTGTATTTTTAGCAACAGGTTTTTGTCTTGGCTTTGGTTTCTGCTTTGGTTTATTTTGTTTTTGCTGCCCTTGTGCTTGCCCTTGTTGTTGTGGCTTATTTTTTTGTGATTGCCTGTTTCCTTTTTTTGCGACAGGCTTAGCTTGTGGTTTCTTTCTAACGTTTGGCTTTTGTTGCGTTGTGCTTGCCGCAGCTGCAACAGGTTTTTTCTTTTTCTTGTTTCTGTTATTTCTTCTTCTTTTGCTCGTTTTTGGCACATCAAACCTTGTTAAACTATCTTGCCCAACAGCATCTTCAAAATCTACTTTTACAGGAATTTCTACATCAGATTCATATTCTTCTAACGTAGCAGATTTTTCGTTATTTTTATTTAAATCTATAATTTCTAAGACTTGATCTAAAGTTAAACGAAACCACTTAAAACGTTCTTCTTTATAAGTGTACCAAAGATGTCCTTTAAAAATATCCATCTTTACAAAAACGGCATCTCCTTTTTCTGTCTTTAAAACTACATCTTGTTTCGGAAACGCTTTTAAGGCATCTAAATACGTGTCTAATTCAAAGTTTAAACAGCATTTTAATTTTCCACATTGTCCTGCTAACTTTAGCGGATTTAAAGATAATTGCTGATAACGCGCTGCAGATGTTGTTACTTTTCTAAAATCTGTTAACCAAGTAGAACAACACAACTCTCTACCACAAGAACCAACACCACCAAGTCTTGCTGCTTCTTGTCTTGCACCAACTTGTTTCATTTCTACACGAATAGAAAATGCACTTGCCAAATCTCTAATTAGTTGTCTAAAATCTACTCTTGCGTCTGCTGTATAGTAAAATGTTGCTTTGTTACCATCTCCTTGATATTCTACATCAGACAGTTTCATTTGCAAACCTAAGCGACCTAAGATTTCTCTTCCTCTTCTTTGAGTTTCTTCTTCTTTACCTCTTGCTTGTTGCCAAATATCGATATCTCTTTGACTTGCTTTTCTGTAGATTTTTTTAACGTCTTCGTGATCTGCGGTAATTTTGCGCTTTTTCATTTGCACTTTCACCAATTCTCCGGCTAAAGAAACGGTACCAATATCGTGTCCAGGATTTCCTTCTACAGCAACAATATCTCCCATTGTTATGGGTAAGTTATCTACATTTTTATAAAAATGTTTTCTTCCGTTTTTAAAACGGACTTCAAAAATATTAAAACGTTCTTGCCCGGTTGGTAACGTCATGTTAGAAAGCCAATCGAAAACAGCTAATTTATTACTACCACTTCCGCAGGTTCCACTACCACAATTACCATTACTCTTACATCCTTTTGGTACACCATTTTCTGTTGTACCGCAACTTCCACATGCCATGTGATTTATATTTTATAATTTTTAACTCTTAGTAATTAAACGTTTTACATCAAAAAACCTCTTTAAATTACATAAAAATTAAGAATCTTTAAGTTCATAATTCTGATTATCAAGCAAGTATAAAAACACCACTTAATTTTGTCTAATTCGTAAATATACGCATTCTTAAAGAATGAAAAAATAGCTTTTTATAAGTTTAAGAGAACTGATATTTAATTTTAAAACGAAATTACTATAAACAGTAGCTTTAATTTCTCTGTTATTAGAATTTGTAGGTAAATAATTAGTAAGCGTGTAATTTAATTTCACTGATAATCTTTTTTGAATTCAGATATATTTTAAAATTTAATCCATAAAAAAAGCTCTCAAAAATTGAGAGCTTTCAAATATCGTTTTTAAATTTACTTCTTAAACTTTAATTTCTCAGAACGTCCTTTTTTAAAGATTTTGTTGCTATTTCCCTTCCCTTTTCGAAGTTCTTTTTGTTCTTCGTAAGATAACTGAATAATTTCTTGACAATCTGTAGAACAGGTGTTTTCCATCTTTTCTGAACATTCATCACATTGTATAAATAATAAATGACATGCTTCGTTTGCGCAGTTTGTATGCTCGTCGCACGCTTTACCACACTGGTGACAATTAGAAATTACATCATCTGTAATACGTTCTGCTCTTCTATGATCGAATACAAAGTTTTTACCAATAAATTTATTTTCAATTCCTTCTTCTTTTACCTGACGCGTATATTCTATAATTCCGCCTTCTAATTGAAATACGTTTTTAAAACCTTTGTGTTTGTAATATGCAGATGCTTTTTCGCAACGTATACCGCCGGTACAATACATCAATAAATTCTTGTCTTCTTTATTGTCTTTTAAATCTTCTTCTATAATGTCTAAAGAATCTCTAAAAGTATCTACATCTGGCGTTACAGCACCATCAAAATGTCCAATTTCACTTTCGTAATGATTACGCATATCTACACAAATCGTGTTTGGATTTGCCAACATTTCATTAAATTCTTTGGCATTTAAGTGTACTCCTTTGTTAGTTACATCAAAAGTCTCATCATTCAATCCATCGGCAACAATTTTGTTTCTAACTTTCACTTTTAATTTTAAAAACGATTTATTATCTTGCTCTACCGCAACATTTAAACGTATGTCTTTTAAAAATGAAATACTATCTAATTGTTCTTTTAAAGCATAAAAATTTTCTGATGGTACCGATAATTGTGCATTGATACCTTCGTAAGAAACATAAATTCTACCAAGAACATCTAAAGCGTTCCATTCTAAAAATAATTTATCTCTAAATAATTGTGGATTTTCTATCTTGAAGTATTGATAGAATGATATTGTAAGACGGTCTTTACCAGCCTCATCTATTAATGCAGCGCGTTCTTTTGCGCTTAACTTATTGTACAGTTGCATGCTATACTTTTTAGGTTAAACTATATATTTTTGCAAAGTTAGTTTTTTAAACAGTCATTTCAAAACAAAGAATGTAATAGAAAAGACCAATTGTATGCAAATAGTTTAGCCCTGATAGAGCGGTCTGTTTGAGCTCTTTTTTGCTTTTTCTGCAAAAAAAGCGAGTAGCGAAAGCAGGAAATAGCTTCAAAATTAACTTGTAAATATAATTTTATATCAATTTGTTTAATTTTAAACAAGAGAAATTATATTGGTAAATTTTTATTAAAAGAATGGCTGGTTACTAATTTGTTAGCATATTTGTAGTATCATAAAAATTATTAAATAGAAATACCGATGAAAATAGCTGTAGTTGGAGCAACTGGAATGGTTGGAACTGTAATGTTACAAGTTTTAGAAGAACGTAATTTACCTATAACTGAGTTAATACCTGTAGCATCTGAAAGATCTGCCGGTAAAAAATTATCTTATAAAGGCAAAGAATATACTATTGTAACCTTAGCAGATGCTGTGAGTTTAAAACCAGATGTGGCTTTATTTTCTGCCGGTGGCGATACTTCTTTAGAATGGGCACCAAAATTTGCAGAAGTTGGTACAACGGTTATAGATAATTCTTCTGCTTGGAGAATGGATCCGACAAAGAAATTAGTAGTTCCAGAAATTAATGGTGATGTTTTAACTGCGGATGATAAAATTATTGCTAATCCAAACTGTTCTACAATACAATTGGTAATGGCTTTAGCGCCGTTACACTCTAAATATACCATGAAACGTGTTGTAATTTCTACGTATCAATCTGTTTCTGGTACTGGTGTAAAAGCGGTACAACAACTAGATAATGAAGAGGCTGGCGTAGACGGAGAAATGGCGTATCCGCATAAAATTGGTAGAAACGCTTTACCACATTGCGATATTTTCTTAGACAACGGCTACACTAAAGAAGAAATGAAATTGGTTAAAGAACCTAAGAAAATTTTACGTGATGATTCTTTTTCTGTAACTGCAACCGCGGTTCGTATTCCTACTGCTGGTGGGCATTCTGAAGCTGTTAACGTGCAGTTTGAAAATGATTTCGATTTAACAGAAGTTAGAACAATTTTAAGCGAAACTCCTGGTGTTATTGTAGAAGATGATTTGGCTAACAACGTATATCCGATGCCAATTAATGCACATAATAAAGATGAAGTTTTTGTTGGTAGAATTAGAAGAGACGAATCTCAAGAAAATACCTTAAATTTGTGGATTGTTGCAGATAACCTTAGAAAAGGTGCTGCTACCAACACAGTTCAAATTGCCGAATATTTAATTGCAAATAATTTGGTATAAAACATATTTAAATGGCAACATTTTACAAAGTAAACATACAAGAAGTAAAACAAGAAACCGCAAATGCGGTTTCTGTTTTATTAGAAATACCTCAACATTTAAAAGACAATTTTAATTTTGTTGCAGGTCAATATATTACGTTACAAAAAGTAATAAATGGTGAAGAAGTTAGAAGAGCATATTCTATCTGCTCTACACCAAAAAGCGGAGAAATTAGAGTTGCAATTAAAGCAGTAGAAAATGGTGTTTTTTCTAAATATGCAACTTCTGAATTAAAAGCTGGTGATGAAATTGAAGTTTCTGAACCAGAAGGTCGTTTTCTTTTAAATACAGAAGCAAATAAAAACTATATTGGTTTTGCTGCAGGTTCTGGTATTACACCAATTTTATCGATGGTAAAATCGGTTTTAGAAGAAGAAAACACTTCTAATTTCACTTTAGTTTATGGTAATAAATCTATTGCAGACACTATCTTTTTTGACGAATTAAATGATTTAAAAGATACGTATTCAGAACGTTTAAAGCTGCATTTTATTTATAGTAGAGAAAACGTTAAAAATGGTTTACGTGGTAGAATAGACGAAAACGTAACAAAGTATTTTGTTAAAAACATGTACAAAGAAACTAGTTTTGATGCTGCTTTTTTATGCGGACCAGAACAAATGATAGAAGAAGTTTCTAAAACTCTAGCTGCAAATAAAATTAGTAAAGAAAATATTCATTTCGAATTATTTACAACTTCTATTGATAAAGAAGCTGCTGCAGAAATTAAAGAGGGCGTTACAGAAGTTAAAGTTCTTTTAGACGATGAAGAAACTACTTTTTCTATGCAACAAACAGACGATCTTTTAGCGGCAAGTTTACGCAATAACTTAGACGCACCTTACTCTTGTCAGGGTGGTGTTTGTAGTTCTTGTATGTGTAAAGTTACCGAAGGAAAAGCTGTAATGGTAAAAAACTCTATACTTACAGATAGTGAAATTGAAGAAGGTTTAGTTTTAGCATGTCAAGCATATCCAACAACACCAAAAATTACAATTGACTTTGATGATGTTTAAATTTCCGTATTTTTGCCAATATGGATATTTACGACTTTAAAAATGCTTTTTTAATAGGTTTTTTCATGGCTTTCATGATAGGACCTGTTTTTTTTATGTTAATACAAACTAGTATTTTAAAAGGCGCTAGAGCTGCAATTGTTTTTGATTTAGGTGTTATTTTAGGCGATTTATCCTTTATTCTAATTGCTTACTACGGAAGTAGATCTCTGCTAGAAAAAATTAAAGACGATCCGCGATTGTTCTTTCTTGGTGGCTTGGTACTTATAATTTATGGTTTAATTACGTATTTAGAAAAAGAGAACAAAAAAGAAGCATTAGAATCTGCTAAAATTGTAGATGTACCCATAAAAAACAACTACTTAAAATTATTTTTTAAAGGATTCTTTTTAAACTTTATAAACGTTGGTGTTTTAGCTTTTTGGTTAGGTACTGTTCTTGTAATTGGACCTACCTTAAAAATGGATCAAAATGCTATATTTTGGTACTTTGGTACTGTTTTAATAGGTTATTTTGTAACCGATTTAGGTAAGATTTTTTTAGCAAAACAATTAAAATCTAAAATGACACCACAAGTAATTTTTAGAGTGAAAAAAATTATGGGAATTATATTGATAATTTGCGGTGTATTCTTAATGCTAAAAGGTTTTATACCAAATGATAGAATTGAAGATTTTATAAACTAGATAACAATAAAAAAGCCTCATCATAAATTATGATGAGGCTTTTCTCTTTTTTGTAGAAGTATTATTTTACTTCGTAAAAGTTATTATCGGCATTAACATCTGCCATTAATTTACTTTTATCTATTGTTACAGATTTAACTGCTTTCGATGCGTTAAAAGTATATGTTGGCATTGCCCAACCCCAATCTGTAATAACAGTTGCTTTTGTTGGCTTATTACCTCTCATTATTCTTAATGGTATATTAAAGTTTTCTACAGAACCATCAACATAAGTAACTTCTAAATCGATAGGCATTGGCATTTTACCAATTCTTTCTAAAGTAATTGTTTTGTTGTTTACAGATTTTACACCATAATCTATTGTATGTATCGTTTGTGTCCACTCATTTAAATACCAATCTAAATGAATACCAGATACCTTTTCCATAGAACGTTTTACATCATTTGGTGTTGGATGTTTAAAACTGAAATCTGTAAAGTATTTTTTTAATCCTTTTGCTACATTATCTGCACCAATTACATACTCTAATTGAGACAAAAACATGCTTCCTTTACCATAACTACCTGTACTGTAAGCTGCATTTGTATTGTATCTATCTGCATGCGTAGTTAATGGCTCTTCTATATTGTTTTTTACTAAATAATTGTAACCTCTGTAAGGACCTGCATTCGGATTTTTGTCGCCTCTTTTTAAAATTTCATAAGATGCTTTGTTAGAAATATAAGATGTAAAACCTTCATCCATCCACGGGTGTTTACTTTCGTTGGTAGCTAACAAAAACTGAAACCAAGTGTGTGCCATTTCATGAGAAGTAACACCAAAAAGACTACCAAAACTTCTTTTTCCTGTAATTAAAGTAGACATTGCATATTCCATACCACCATCTCCACCTTGTATAACAGAATATTGTTTATATGGATATTGACCAACATGCTTACTAAAATAAGACATTAATTCAGCTGTTTTTGGCTGTAATTCTTTCCAGTTTCTTAAATACTTTGCCTCTAAATCTTTCTTATATAAAAAGTGTAAATCAATTCCGTTTGCCATTTTTAAAACATCATGATTGTAGTTAGGATCTGCTGCCCACATAAAATCGTGCACATTTGGTGCTTTAAAATGCCAAGTTAATTTCTCTGTACTTGGTACGTTTAACTGCTTTGTTTTGTCTTCATAACCGTGTCCTATTTCTTGCGGATTTTGTAAATAACCTGTACCACCAACAACGTAATCTTTATCAATAGAAATCTTCACATCAAAATTACCCCAAATTCCGTGGAATTCTCTAGCAATGTAAGGAGGTGTATGCCAACCTTCAAAATCATATTCTGCCATTTTAGGATACCATTGAGACATTGAAAGTGCAACACCTTCTTTATTATTTCTACCAGTTCTTCTAATTTGAACAGGAACTTGTGCATCAAAATCCATATCTAAAGTAACTGTTTCACCAGATTTAATTGGCGTATTTAAAGTTACTTCTAAAATAGTACCTACAGTTTCATAAGTTACCGCTGTTCCGTTTTGTTTTAAAGAATTTACTTTAATATAACCAATTTCATCAGCATTTAATTTACTAATTCTATCTCTAACTCTTCTATCTGGATCTTTGATGTTTAAAGATCTAACATCCATTTGAGAACCTGGTTGAAAAGCATTAAAATATAAGTGATAGTAAACTTTATCTAATTGATCTGGAGAGTTGTTTGTGTACACCGCTTTTTGTGAACCTTTATATTGATACTTTTCTGTATCAACATCAATATCCATTGTATAATCGATGTGTTGTTGCCAATAAGTAGTAAACTTAGTGTCTTTTTTTTGCTGATATGTGGCTTCTTTTGTTTGGTTACAAGAAGTAATTATAGCAATTGCAAAAAATAAAAGTAGGTTTTTTTTCATGTGATAGTTAATTAAATTTAAATATAAAAGTAAAAAACAGCAATCAAAAGATTGCTGTTTGTAATTATTATTTTTTTCCGTTTACAATTCTATCTGCCATAATTAACGCATTATAAGCATTAACTACTCTACCAGAAACTGATAAATCTGAGAATGGAACTTTTTCATCTTTAGTACCTGGTTTGATAACATCAAAATTAACTTTTAAACCAGAATTCATTAAAATATGCTTTACTTGACTTGCTGATAACTGCGGATAATACGAACGCACTAAAGCTGCAACGCCCGCTGCAGAAGGTGCTGCCATAGATGTACCACTAATTGCTTCGTATTCATTTTTAGGGAATGTTGCATAAATATCTACACCTGGCGCAAATACATCTACATTCATTTTACCATAATTAGAAAAAGTAGCTGGCAAATTTTCATCATAATGTAAACTCATTGCTCCTATTGTTAAAACATTATCTGCAATTTCGTTTACTAAATCTTTAGAATCATTTGGGTATGTTTTTTCGATGTCAATATTTTTACCATCATTACCAGCAGCATTTACAATTAAAACATCTTTACTTTCTGCATATTTAATAGCGTCATAAACCCATTGTTTATTTGGGGAATATGCTTTACCAAAACTTGTATTTATAATTTTTGCACCATTATCAACTGCATAACGAATTCCTAAAGCAATATCTTTATCGTGCTCATCGCCATCTGGCACAACTCTTACTGCCATAATCTTAACATTGCTAGCAACACCGTTTACACCTTTATTATTATTTCTAGAAGCTGCAACTATACCTGCAACGTGTGTACCATGACTTTCTAAATCTTTAGAACCAATTACATTGTTGTTACCGTAGAATTTATCGTTAATATCATATAAGTCATCGCCCAAAGTTTGTCTAGCATTAAAATCTAAATCATAACTTTTAGAAGCGTCTTTACCTTTCTTATAATCTAATAACTGTTTCTTATAGTCTAGCAAACCTTTTTCGCTCATGCCTCTAGATAACATATTAGAAACATCGGCAATTTTTGCTGCTAATTGCGCACTTTTTGGTTTTGCACTTTTTAAATCTTCTATAGTAAAATCTTCTTTTCCTAAAAACTCTTTTACATCTTTAAAATTTTGCTCTATTTGTGTAATTCTTGTCTCTGTTTGCTCAAGATTGAATAATTCTTGTTTATGAGCAGCCACAGATTGTGTATACTTTTCTTTTAACTTTAAAAATTCTTGAAATTCAGCTTTATCGGCATCTGTAATTTCAGATGCTTTTTTATCGCCAAATTTGTCCATTCCTTTTTTAACAATTCTAGTTAGTTCTAGTTGATCTGCATTTACAATTTTACCTTCTTTATTTCCAAGAAAATTCCATCCGTGTACATCATCTATATAACCGTTGTTATCATCATCTTTATTATTATTTGCTACTTCTTTAGGGTTAACCCAAGCAACATCCTTTAGATCTTCATGTTCTACATCTATACCAGAATCTGCAACAGCAACAATTACTGGCACTCCTTTTTTACCTTCTAAAAATTGATATGCTTTTGCAATACTCATACCCGGAATCGAGTCTGTTTGTAAATCCATATGACTCCAAACTTGTACTTCTTCTTCTGTTAATGCTCCTTTTTTAGCAGGAATATTTATCACATTTTCTGCACCATTTGGCACCGGAATTGTATTTATTGATGTTTTACAACTTGCAAAAACAAGACTAGCAACTGCTGTATAAATAATTGGCTTTAATACTCTCATCTCTCTTCTCTTAATTAAATATATCTGTAAATTTATGTGTATTTTTTAATCTTACTCCTTTTTCTGTATGCTTAACCGTACAAAGCTCATTATAAGCATCGTGTTCTAAAAAAAGGTAATAATTATTGTCTGCAGCTTCGTTTAAAAAAGCAGCTTTTTCTTTTATTGTTAATAAAGGTCTTGTATCATAACCCATTACATATGGTAAAGGAATATGCCCAATTGTAGGTAATAAATCTGCCATAAAAACAATTGTTTTACCTTGATATGTTATTTTTGGTAACATTTGTTTTTCTGTATGACCATCCATAAACAAAACATTAAATCCTATTTGGTCAATTGCATTTCTATGGATAAAATTAAGCTGACCACTTTCTTTAATCGGATTTATATTTTCTTTTAAAAATGAAGCTTTTTCTCTGGCATTTGGTTCTGTTGCCCATTGCCAATGATTATCGTTCGACCAAAATTTTGCATTCTTAAAAGCAGGTTGTAATAAAGTTTTTTGTGAATTCCATTCTATTACACCTCCACAATGATCGAAATGTAAATGTGTTAAAAAAACATCTGTTACATCGTCTCTATGAAAACCATATTTAGCCAAAGAACTGTCTAAAGAAAAATCTCCAAACAAATAGTAATAACCAAAAAATTTATCCGATTGCTTAGTACCTAATCCTGTGTCTATTAAAACAAGTCTATCTCCATCTTCTATAAGCATACAACGCATACTCATGTCTATTAAATTATTTGAATCTGCAGGATTAGTTCTTTGCCAAATACTTTTAGGTACAACACCAAACATTGCGCCACCATCTAACTTAAAATTACCTGTTTCTATAGGATATATCTTCATTATATAAAATTAAAAAAATCATTAAAAATTAATATTTAATGATTTTATAAATAGTAAACTACAAAAAATATAATTTGTAGCCTACAAATATGAAGAAAAAAGTGTAATTTTCTGTTAATAAAAATCTAATTCTTAAGAAGTAAAACTTGGCTTTACAATTTTAATTTTACTTAAAACCTTAGCAACTTTAATTATTGCAAAAACTCCTATTGCTAATCCTAAAACAACAAATAGTAATTGATTGTCTATTACGGTTTCTGTAGCTGTTGTTGCGTATGCATCTGGTGGTAAAATTTGTAAAAACATAGTTTGCAGTGTTTTGGTTTGGTTGTACAAATGTACATTTACAAGTCACCCAAATTTTTGATTTTTCGATAAACGACTATTTTCTAACGTTAAACTGCATTTAATAAATTAGTTCTTGTGATTATCATATAAATAAAAAAGCCTTAATCAAAAGATTAAGGCTTTTTTGAGGTGTCTAGCGGATTCGAACCGCTGTACATGGTTTTGCAAACCATTGCCTAGCCACTCGGCCAAGACACCTTTTTATTAAAACAATATAAATATATATCGTTTTAAGGATTGCAAATTTACGCAAATTTACAAGTATTGCAAGTATTTTTTTATCTTATCTCTTTTTTGTTAAAATAATAGCTACTTCTTCTACGTTTCCGCCTATTGGTGGGTTAATTTTTGCTACAGAAACTTTAGCTCTTCTAATCATTCGAATTTCTCTAAAAAATCGATCTAAGATTCTTTGTGCAACCTCTTCTAATAATTTAGATCTAATTGCCATTTCTTCTTTTACAATATGATTTAGATGTACATAATCTACAGTATCTGCCAACTCATCTGTTTTTGCAGATTTTCTTAAACTTGCCTTTACCTCTACATCTACTCTATATTCGCAACCAATTTTGGCTTCTTCATCTAAACAACCATGATAAGCGTAAAGCTTAATATTATTTACTTGTATTATTCCCATTTTAAGCTTCTGGCTTTGTTTCTGTTGTTACTTTTTCCCACATTTTATCAGAATTTAATCTAAAAGAACCTTTGTACTCTAAACTCCATTCGCTTGGTTCTATTATAGACAAAAATAATTCATCTTTTTTATTTAAGTAAAGATGATATGTTTCGCCAATTATTGGTTCGAAACCAAACTTTGCATTATAAAGCATATCATTGTAATGAAATTTCTCCATTAACAATTCGTACTCTCTTCTTACTTCTTCAAATTTTCCCTTTAAAATTTTATTTGTGCGTCTTACACCATCGGCGGTCCAAGTTGCCGTGTTTGAAGGCTTAATTACTGGCGAACTTGCAGATGTACCATATGGTTTTAAAGCAGCATCGTATTTTTTAGTTTCCTCATTAAAAACAACTAAATCGGGCTTTTTTTCTCCGTCTTTCTTCATATTACAAAATTACGACAAAAAAGAGGCAATTTTATAGCTTTTGAAAAAAATTAGTTGGTGAAAAAGTCAAAAACATTACTAATAGCACTTGTTTTTGTTTTGTAAAATTCTGTGTATGTGCAACGCTCGCAAGTAACACTTGTAAATTTCTGATTTTGAATATCAAAAATTTTAGACAATGTACCACCGGTTGCCCTCATTTGTCCTAGTTTATAAGTTTTACTGTTACATTTAGGGCAAGTGTAATTTTTAATTTTATCGCTCATAATAAATTGTGTTTATCTATTAGTTGCAAATTTTACAATTTTGTTACAAAACTCTTAATACCAATGAAGTATTTTATGTAATTTTGTTTCTTAATTTTTTCATATAAAACGATGTCTGAAGAGAAGAAATCGCTCAATTTTTTAGAGCATATTATAGAAGAGGATTTAGCAAACGGAATGCCAAAAGAAAATTTACGTTTTCGTTTTCCGCCAGAACCTAACGGTTATTTGCACATTGGTCACACAAAAGCTATTGGTATTAGTTTTGGTTTAGGTGAAACTTATAATGCGCCTGTTAACTTACGTTTTGATGACACAAATCCTGCTAAAGAAGAGCAAGAATATGTAGACGCAATTAAGAAAGACATTTCTTGGTTGGGTTACACTTGGGCTAATGAATGTTATTCTTCAGATTACTTTCAGCAATTATATGATTGGGCAATTTTATTAATTAAAGACGGTAAAGCTTATGTAGATTCTCAATCATCAGAAGAAATGAGAATACAAAAAGGTACGCCAACTTCTGTAGGTACAAATAGCCCTTTTAGAGATAGAACAGTAGAAGAAAACTTAACCTTGTTTCAAGACATGAAAGATGGTAAGTTTAAAGAAGGCGAACATACATTGCGTGCAAAAATAGATATGAGTTCCCCTAATATGTTAATGAGAGATCCACTAATGTACAGAATTATGTACAAAGCACACCACAGAACTGGTACAGATTGGTGTATTTACCCAATGTACGACTGGACGCATGGTGAAAGCGATTATATAGAACAAATATCACATTCTTTATGTTCTTTAGAGTTTAAACCTCATAGAGAATTATACAATTGGTTTCGTGATAATGTATATGATTTCAGCAAATCAGAATATCCAAATCCACCAAAACAAAGAGAGTTTTCTCGTTTAAACTTAAGCTATACAATAATGAGTAAGCGTAAGTTATTAACTTTAGTAGAACAAGGTATTGTATCTGGTTGGGATGACCCAAGAATGCCAACAATTTCTGGCTTAAGAAGACGTGGTTATACACCTGCTTCTATTAGAAGTTTTGTAAAAACTGTTGGGGTTTCTAAACGTGAAAACGTAATAGATGTTGCTTTATTAGAATTTAAAATTCGTGAAGACTTAAACAAAACAGCACCTAGAGTAATGGCTGTTTTAGACCCTGTTAAAGTAGTAATTACAAATTACCCTGAAGGAGAAGAAGAGTTATTAGACGCTAATTACAACGATTATGAAGATGGTTTTGGTAGCAGAAAGGTTCCTTTTTCTAGAGAAATTTATATCGAAAGAGAAGATTTTAGAGAAGAAGCAAATAAAAAGTTTTTCCGTTTAAAATTAGGTAAAGAAGTTCGTTTAAAAAACGCTTATTTTATTACTGCAAATAGTTGCACTAAAGATGCAGATGGTAATATTACAGAAATACAGTGTACTTACGATCCGTTAACAAAATCTGGAAGTGGTACACCAGAAAGCTTACGTAAAGTAAAAGGAACTTTGCATTGGGTTTCTGTAAAACACGCTATAAAAGCAGAAGTAAGAGCATATGATAGACTATTTTTAGACGAAGCACCAGATTCACATAAAGACAAAGATTATATGGAGTTTATCAACCCAAATTCTTTAGAAATTATTAATGCTTATTTAGAACCTAGTTTACAAACTGCAAAAATAGGAGAGCGTTTTCAGTTTCAAAGAATGGGATATTTTAATGTTGATGATGATTCTACAACAGAAAATTTAGTTTTTAATAAAATAGTTGGTTTAAGAGATTCTTGGGCTAAAAAATAAAGCATGAAAAAATTATTTTTAATAACAATCTTAATTTTCACAATTTCTTGTTCTAATAACAAAGAAGTTAAACAAGTGGCAGCTATTTCTTGCGGACAGTGTAAATTTGATTTAGATTCTGAAGAAGGTTGCAGCTTAGCTGTAAAAATTGACGAGAAAGCCTATTTTGTAGATGGTTTTAATATTGATGATTTTGGCGATGCACACGACAAACACACTGGTTTTTGCGAAGTTATAAGGCAAGCAGAAGTTACTGGTGTTATAGAGAATAATAGATTTAAAGCTACAGAAATAAAGCTTTTAGAAATGAAATAATTATATTTTAATCATAAAAAAAATCCGAAGTAATAGTTTACTTCGGTTTTTTTTTACGCTAATATTTAGCTCTATAAATTAAGGTGCAGGATTTGGTATTGCTGCATGTACTGCTTCTATTTCTTTTAAAACATCTTCAGATAAATTAATATTTATTGAATTGATATTTTCTTTTAACTGACTCATTTTTGTTGCTCCAATAATATTACTAGTTACAAACGGTAACTGATTTATAAATGCAAGTGATAATTCTGATAATGTTAAATTGTTCTTTTTTGCAATTGCCTCATATCTCTTTACAGCTTCTAAAGAACCATCGCCCATATAACGTGCTATAAATCTAGGAAACAAAGTTCCTCTTGCTCCTTCTGGTTTGTTTCCGTCTAAGTATTTACCAGACAAAACACCTTGCGCCAATGGTGAGTATGCCAATAAACCAATATTTTCTCTTAAAGAAACCTCACTCATTCCGTATTCGTAGGCTCTATGAATCATAGAATATGAATTCTGTATTGTAACGGGTCTTACTAAGTTATTTGAGTCTGCAGTTTGCAAATACTTCATTGTTCCCCAAGGGGTTTCATTAGAAAGTCCGATAGCTTTTATTGTTCCAGATTTTACAAACTTGTTTAACGTTTCTAAAATTTCTAAATGATTTTCTGCCTCTTTGGATGATGTTTTGTAAGGATAATCTCTAGTACCAAAACAGTTTACACCTCTATCTGGCCAATGCAGCTGGTATAAGTCTAAATAATCTGTTTGTAATCTTTTTAAACTTGCTTCTACAGCTTCTGTAATATTTTTCCTATTAAAACCACCTGTTCTAATATGTTTTGTATAATCGCCACCACCAGCAATTTTACTTGCCAAAACTACTTTTTCTCTATTACCTGTTTTTTGAAACCAATTACCAATAATTCTTTCGGTTTCTGCATAAGTTTCTGGCGTTGCTGGTACCGGATACAATTCTGCAGTATCAAAAAAGTTTACACCTTTTTCTAAAGCATAATCCATTTGTTCAAATGCCTCGTCTTGCGTATTTTGTTTACCCCAAGTCATGGTTCCTAAACAGATTTTAGAAACTTCTATCGATGTATTACCAAGTTTTGTGTATTTCATTTATATAAAATGTATCTCTTAATTTAAATATTTACGACAATAAATTGCTTACGAATTTAAAGCTAAATCTATAAAAAAACAATAAGCGCATAATTTTAAAAATTATACGCTTATCAATAAAATATATTAG
This sequence comes from Polaribacter sp. BM10, assembly GCF_002005425.1. Taxonomy (GTDB): domain Bacteria; phylum Bacteroidota; class Bacteroidia; order Flavobacteriales; family Flavobacteriaceae; genus Polaribacter; species Polaribacter marinaquae. The sequence goes on from NZ_CP019704.1 coordinate 2,120,222, forward strand.
TTTCTTATTTTAAAATAGCTTCTATACCTGGTAATGTTTTTCCTTCTAACATTTCTAGCATTGCGCCACCACCTGTAGACACGTAGCTTACTTTTTCTGCAAAACCAAATTGCTTAACTGCAGCTACAGAATCTCCTCCACCTACTAAAGAAAAAGCTCCGTTTTTAGTTGCATTATCAATAGAATTTCCTAAGGCAATTGTGCCTTCAGAAAATGTTTCCATTTCAAAAACACCTAACGGTCCGTTCCACAAAATAGTTTTACATTTGTTTACAACAACATCAAAATTTTCTCTAGATTTTGGTCCTGCATCTAAACCTTGCCAACCATCAGGAATTTGAGTAATATCTAAAACTTTAGTATTTGCAGCGTTATTAAAATCATCCGCAGCAATTACATCTACAGGTATATGTACTTCTACACCTTTTTCTTTTGCTTGCTTTAAAATATCTAAAGCTAAATCCATTTTATCATCTTCACAAATAGAGTCACCAACTGTGCCACCTTGTGCTTTGATAAATGTAAAACTCATACCACCACCAATTATTAAGTGATCTACTTTGTCTAAAATATTTTCTATTACTGTAATTTTAGATGAAACTTTTGCGCCTCCTAAAATTGCCAAAACAGGTTTTTCTGAATTGTTTAATACTTTATCTATACTTTCGATTTCTCTTGCTAATAAATTTCCGAAGCATTTATTTTCTTCAAAGAATTGTGCAATAATTGTTGTTGATGCATGCGCTCTATGTGCAGTACCAAAAGCATCATTTACATAAATATCACCAAACTTAGATAGTTTTTCTGCAAAAGCAACATCTCCTTTTTTCTCTTCTTCGTAAAAACGTAAATTTTCTAATAATAAAATTTCTCCAGATTCTAAGTTTGCAACTGCTTCTTCTACTTTATCACCAATACAATCTTCTACAAACTTTACATTACAACCTATAATATCTACTACAGATTTAACAATATGTTTTAAAGAAAATTCTTCTTGAAAACCTTTTGGCCTTCCTAAATGAGACATTAAAACACAACTTCCTCCTTGTTCTAAAATATCTATAATTGTAGATTTAGCTGCTTGAATTCTTGTAGTGTCTGTAACTTCAAATTTATCATTTAAAGGAACATTAAAATCTACACGAATAATTGCTTTTTTATTTTCGAAATTAAAATCTTTTAGTGTTTTCATTATTGTTTGTTTTTAACAAAAATACCTAAATCTTTAGGTTTATAGAAATTGATTACTGAAAAATTAAGATATCGTTTGCGTAGACTATACGCTACATCAATTTTAAGATTTAAACTTGTTTTTAAGTTTATTAACAGGGCTAGTTGCTCTATTTTGATATGCGTGCATTGTACTGCTTAAAATTAATATAGTTGCTGCTACAAAAGCAATTGTTTCTATAGTATTGTTTTTATTGGCAACCCCAATTGCTATTAAAGCCCAAGCTCCAACTAAAGCAAACTCTCTTAAGTTTCTAGACCATGTAACTATTAAGTTAATTATTGTCGCAATAATTATTAGAATAATCGTCCAGATTACAGGAGAAATTCCAAAACCAGACCAATTTATTTTCACTAAATACGATGATACATTTGCAATACTTGCAACCGTTACCCAACCAGCGTATATTACAAAAGGCCACCACAGAAAAAATATAATTGATAAAGGAGCATCCCAAATTTCCATTTTATTGTTTACAACAATTTTTAAAATAGAAAAGAGCAAAATAAAAATGCAAATACAAGACAAACCGGTAAACTCATAAATCCAACAGAAAACCCAAGCCATGTTTGCTAAACAAGAAATTAAAAACCAGAAGCCTATTTTGTCTACAAAATTGTTATCTTTTACATCTACAAAAAGACTTCTACCTTGATAGATTACAAAACCAAATAATAATAAATATATAATTCCCCAAATAGAAAAAGCATAACCAGCAGGTGTAAATAGAGTGTTTAAATTTTTAGACACACTACCTATTGTTGTGTTATTCATGGCACCTGTATTTGATAAATAATTTATAAACACCATGGCAACAAAGGCAATACCATTTGTTATTTGTAAAAACTTTTTCATACTTTATTTTTGATTTTTGTAATCATTAAAAATACAAAAATTTCTAATTAAAAATTTAAGAAACACTTATATTTGCTTATGCTTTTTAACCAAGTTATAGGTCAAGATCACATAAAAAACCATTTGCAAGTTTCTGCAAAAAATGGTAGAATACCACATGCTCAATTGTTTGTAGGAAAAGAAGGTAGCGGTACTTTACCAATGGCTATTGCCTATGCGCAATATTTATTATGTAATTTTTCTGATAATGTAGAAGCTTGTAATATTAAATGCGAAAAACTACAACACCCAGATTTACATTTTGCTTTTCCGGTAACCACAAATAACACTGTAAAAAAACATGCTGTTAGTAATTTATTTTTGGAAGATTGGCGAGATTTCACAAAAAATCATCCCTACGGAAGTCTCTTTAATTGGTTGCAATTTATTGGTGTAGAAAATAAACAAGGTAATATTGGTGTTGATGAAGCAGAAGCTGTTGTAAAAAAATTACAGTTAAAATCTTACGAAGGTGGTTTTAAAGTGATGATTATTTGGATGGCAGAAAAAATGAATATTGCAGCATCAAATAAACTTTTAAAATTAATAGAAGAGCCACCAAATAAAACTGTTTTTTTACTAATTACAGAAAGTGAAGAACAGATAATAAACACCATAAAATCTAGATGTCAGGCCTTGCACTTTCCTGCTTTAAGTGAAAGTGATATTGCGAATGCTTTGATTGAAAGAGAAAATTGTTCTGAAAATGAAGCCGCTAAAATTGCGCATCAAGCAGAAGGAAATTATAATAAAGCCGTACACCTATTACATAATGATTCTTCTGATATGGTATTCGAAGAATGGTTTGTTGCTTGGATTCGTACTGCATTTAGAGCCAAAGGAAACGCAGCAGTTGTACAGCAATTAATAGAATGGTCTGAAACTATTGCTAAAACAGGTAGAGAAACTCAAAAACGATTTTTAGAGTATTGTTTACAGTTTTTTAGACAAGCTTTGCTACTTAATTACAAAAGTGACAATTTGGTTTTTATGGAAACTAAAACAGGTTTTGATCTTTCTAAATTTGCCCCTTTTGTGCACGCTGGTAATATTTTAGAGATTGAAAAAGAACTAAATGATGCAATGTATCATATCGAAAGAAACGGAAATGCTAAAATTATTTTATTAGACCTTTCTATGAAATTAACAAGATTTCTTCATAAGAAGGAAGAAACTTTGTAAGTTTTAAATACCTTTTGCTGCTCTTTTTGCTATATACAATTCTGCAATTGTAGGGTTTTCTGGACACGCTTTTATTTGTTCGAAAACATCACCCGCTTTAACTAACCCTGTTTTAAGTACTTTAAAATAAACACCGCAATAAGTTGTATTCCAAAATTGTTTTACAATTTTCATATCATTAAAACGAACTCCTAATTTCATACAAGGATTTCTTTGAACAGTAGCCTCTAAAACAGTTTCACCAACTTTAAAAGTATCTCCTTGATGTATTTTTGTTTCATCTAAATCATCTACGGTTAAATTTTCGCCAAACATGCCCATTTCAAAATTTAAATCAGGATATAACTCCTTAAAGTATGCGTAATGTTTTAAAGAATAACCATAAACTGCTTGTAAAACGCCACCATGATGTTCTCTATCACAAATTGCATCTTCTTTTACTTCTTCAATATCTAAAAAAATAGGTTTATCTACAGCATATTTAAAAATACCTGTAGTTACGGATTTACCTTTCCAGTTAACCTCTTTTTTTTTACCAATATTTGTAGTAACAATTTTCATGAAAAAGATTTATTTTGTGAATTTAGATAATGCTTTCTTTGTAAAATCAGACAAAACCAATTCACCAGAAACAGCAGCTCTTGCTTCTAATAAAGCAGACCAATTTTCTGTACCTTTCCATAAAGCTTTTTTCATTTCTGCTAAAGCCATCGGATTATAACTAGCCAATTTTGAAGTTAAAATATCTATTTCTTTATCTAATTCTTTCTGATTTTCTAAAACTTTAGCATATAAACCTTTTTCTTTTGCCCAATACGCATTTTTCCAGCTTGTAGCGTCTAAAGTTAATTCTGCTGTACCAGAAACACCAATTTTTCTAGACACTGCAGGTTCTATAACAAAAGGACCAATACCTATTGTAAATTCAGATAATTTTATCGAAGCACTTTCTGTTGCCAAAACATAATCACAAGCTGCAGCAATACCAACACCACCGCCAACTGTTTTACCTTGAATTCTACCAACTATTAATTTACCACAAGTTCTTATGGCGTTAATTACATTTGCAAAACCAGAGAAAAACTGTTTTCCTTCATTCAAATTAGATACAGCGACCAACTCATCAAAAGAAGCACCTGCACAAAAAGCTTTTTCTCCTTCCGACTTTAAAACAATTACGGAAACATCATTATTTGATCCAACAGACAATAATTCTTTGGTTAATCTAGCTAATAATTCTCCAGGAAAAGAATTACTTGCAGGATGCCCAAATTCTATTGTTGCAATATTATTTTGAATGTTAGTGTATAAACTTCCGTTTTCTCTAGTTGTAGCCATAATTGTAAATTTTGAGTAAAAATAAGTTTTAAAAAATTAATAAAAGAATACTAATTTCTGATAAAATTAAATTTCCGAACTGTTTTCTGCCAATGGAATAAATTTATTTCTAAATTTAAAAACCAAAGGCAAACCTCTAGCAATAATCCATAATGTAAAAGCAATCCAAATAGCAACTAATTTATATTCTAAATAATCAAAAAAGAATAATGTGGGTATAAAAACAAAACCGGTTGCCAAAATTAAAAGGTTTCTTAAGTATTTCATTTCTCCCATACCTTTAAACATTCCATCGAAAATAAAGGTTACTGCGTTTATAGGTTGTGTAATTAAAACAATCCAAAAAACAGCATAAAACTGTTCTAAAACTGCATTTTCTTTGGTAAAAATTTCCCCAATAAAATTGTAAAAAAGAAAACCTATTAAGCCAATACAAACACCTACAATTAAACCATATTTAAATAATTTATTACTTAATTCAAGCAAACTTTTATAATCTTTTGCACCTAATAATTTACCAGACAAAATATTACCTGCACTAGAATAACCATCAATCATAAAAGCGCCCAATAACCAAATATTTAAACTAATTGTATAGGCGGCAATATATTCTTTACCGTAACCTGTTGCGTAAGAAGTAGCAAAATACAAGGCTACATTTAATGCAATTGTTCTAATAAAAAGGTTACCAATCATACCCAATAATCTTGGAATTTCGACATGAAAAGGCAATCTAACTTTTAAAGAAATAGGTGTTTTTTTAATTAATAAATATAAAGAGATTATAGCCATAGAAACCTGTGCAATTACACTTGCATAAGCAGCACCTTCTATATGCATTGCAGGTACAAAACCCTTTATACCATAAACCAAAATTAAATCTAAAATAATATTTATTGATGCGCCAATTATAGCAATAATCATTGGGTAAAAAGTGTTCTGTAAACCTCTAAAAGTACCAAATATGGCAAATACAAATAATGCAAACGGAAAACCAAATATTCTAATATTAAAATAGGTGATACAAAATTCTAAAATTTCTCCTGAAGCATTATAAAATTGAAAAATTTGTCTAGAAAACGGATATGATATTGCTAATACAATTAAGCTACCAAATACAATTATTGCAATTGCTTGTGCTGGTAATTCTTTAATATCATTAATCTTATTAGCGCCTACATATTGAGAAACTATAGATGAAATTGCACTTCTAATTTGCCCAAAAACCCAAATAAGCATCGAGATAAACGCACCAACAATACCAACTGCAGCAAGACTTTCTGTGGCATTTGTATCTATATTACCAATTATTGCAGTATCTGTAATCGATAAAACAGGTTCTGCAATACCAGCAATTAAAGCAGGAATTGCTAATTTATTTATATTTTTAAAGCTAATATTTACATTCAAAAGATAGATGTTTTTGCAAATGTACATTTCTAAAAAATGAAATCGAAAACGATTCTATTAAAATTAACTAACTTTGTAATAATAAAAACAAACCATTATGAAACACATTTTAGTACCCATTGGATCTACAGAAAACGCACAAAAAACCTTACAATATGCTATTGATTTTGCTTCAGAAATTAATGCAAAAGTCTTTGTTTTTAGAGCGTACAGTGTGCAGTCTAAAGCAGGAACAATGAAAAATGTAGATGCAATTATAGAAAAAGAGACTAATTTGTATCTAAGAACTATGGTTAATATTTGCGATGTTAAAAATGTTGAAATTAAACTGATTTCTGCTAAAGGTAACGTTGTAGATAGTGTTGAAGCTATAGATCAAGAATTGGGTATTGACCTAGTAATTGTTGGTACAAAAAGTAATTCTATAAAAGAAGGATTATTCTTAGGTAGAACCGCTGGTAGTTTAGTTAAAAAATCTAATTTGGCAATATTGGCTGTACCAGAAAATTATGAATATAAAACTGTTTCTAATATTTTAATGGCTTTTAAATCTGGTGTTGTAAAAAGTAAAACCGTTTTAAAGCCTTTAGAGTTTATTGTTAATAAATACAAAGCACAAGTAAACTTATTATTGGTTAAAACACCAAGTTATAAAGAAGAACACTTAGTGCTTCATAAAGATTTAGAAAGCTTACAAAGCACATTAACTGTTACCGAAAATGCAACTACTTTTCAAGGTGTTTTAGAAAACATAAAAACACACAACCCAGATATGTTATGTGTATTTAGAAGAAAAAGAGGTTTCTTTAAAAAACTATGGGAAAAGAACACTATTCTTAAAGAAGAGTTTTATTCTAACGTACCACTATTAGTTTTAATAGGTAAGTAAATTAATATCTTAAATCTGCAGGCTCTAAAAAATCTATTTTAGAGCTGTAGATTTCTTTAATATATATTTTAATCTCTTCAATAAATTCATCTAATTTTTCTTGAGTGATTTTAGTTTCTGCCTTTCTTCTTGGCAATGCAAAATCTATTGGTAAAAAACCACTGTTAAGATTTTTAAAAGAATAAATACCTGCTTCTAAAGGTTTAGAAAAATCATAATTTTTACCTTTAGTAAATAAATAAGTATACAATAAAACTTGTATCGCTTTTAAGTGCTTTTCATCTCTTAAATATTCAAATTCTGGCACTCTAAGATTACCACCGGTTACCATACCCGTTTTATAATCTATAATTCTTAACACTCCGTTTAACTCGTCTACTCTATCAACTTGGCCATGTAATTTAACCTTAAAATCTAACCCTTCAATTTCTATTTCTGCGGCCAAGTTTTCTTCTGTAGCAATTATTTTAAGTTGATTTTTGTCGTCTTCTAACAATTCTTTTTCTTTCGTTAGAAAATTAGTTACAAATCGATTCGCAACTTCAAAAATCAATCTGTTTTTACCTTTTGTTAAATCTCCGTTTTGAAATTGAAGTTCAAAGTGCTTTGTTACCAAATCTTTTGCTTCTTTTTGCATTTTTTTGATGTTAGCCACAGATAAAAACTGGTTTACAAATGGTGTGTACAGCTCATCTAAAGTCTCATGAACAACGGTTCCTAAAGTATTAAAAGCTACAGTTTCTTCAACATCATCAAACTCTTTAATTTTTAAAACTTTTTGTTTGTAAAAAGAAATAGGATTGTACAAATAATTAGTTAAAGCAGATGGCGATATTCCTTTTTTTGCCAATTCTTTTAATCGAGCAAAAGTGGCTTCGGTTTTATGTACTTCTTTTAATTGTTGCTTGTTAGATATTACTTTTGGCGAAATATTTTTATGAACTACATCTTGTCGCATCATTTCTAACTGCGTAACAAACCTACTTTTTTCTCCACTTCCAAAAGCGTCATGTTCTGTATTGTAAAGTATAAAAACATTCTTTGCTCTTTGCATCAATCTAAAAAAATGATATGAAAAAATAGCATCTTTTTCTCGATATGTTGGCAATCCGAAGTTGACTTTTACATCAAAAGGAATAAATGTATTTTGCTGTGAACTTGCTGGTAAAACACCTTCGTTTGTAGATGTTAAAATAATATTTTCAAAATCTAAAACACGTGTTTCTAACATTCCCATAAGTTGTAAACCTCTTAGCGCTTCACCTTGAAAAGAAAGTGTTTCTGATGTTATTAATTGTCTAAAAAATAACATTAACGTTTTTAAATCTGTAAAATAACTGTAAGTGCTTTGTAATGTTTTTAACTGTGTAAAAGCGGTATAAAATCTAAATAAATATTCTTTTTCTAGATCTGTAACATCTTCTTTTAAAAGATCAATTACGTCTAAAATTCTATCTAAAAAATTTGCAACTGTTGTAAAACTGCTAAACAGTGATAACAGAACTTTTTGTACATTTTCTCCGGATTTTTTTAAGAGCTGAACCAGCTTATCTTTATCTATAAAAATAAGATTTTCTTTACCAATTTTTTCAGTAAAATCATCTACTAAAGAAGCATTATTTTGTGATAATAACTTATAAATTGATTGATGTTTTAAAAACCGTACAACATCTTTGTGGTAAAATTGATTCTCTGCAGTTTTTTGGAGTTTTTCTTGAGAAATAAACAATTGAAAAATAGAAAACAGCAAGCTAGTTGTTGGTATATCTTTTAAAGGATATCCCATTGTTATGTTTATAGCATTGATGTTTTTAGGCAAAGAATTTAACGTAATTGGCAACAATGTTTCGTCTGCTAAAATTAGTGCCGTATTCTTAAAGTCAGAAAATTTTTCTAAAATTTCTCCTGCATATTTAACTTGTGTTGTGTTTTTTGATGCACCAATTACTTGAATATTTTTTGGTTGAGATAATTTGTTACTTAAGGTTTTTAATGAATTTTTCTCATAAAACTTCCATTCCTTTTTATACTTTCTGATAAAGTTTCCTGCTTGATGGTTCGAGTTAAAAAGTTGCTCATCTAAATCCCAATAAATATCAGAATTGTTGGTTTCTAGTACTTTTTGAAATAAGAATTCTTCTGCTTTATTTAATGCATTAAATCCTATAAAGAAGTATTTTTTTTGCTGATTATTCTTTAGATAAACATCGATATTATTACAAGCTTCTCGATACATTAAACCCTGGTAACCAATCTTTTTTTCTAATAAAAATTGATACAAAGGATTGTAAAAATTATTTAACTTTTCTAAAAAAGCATAATGATCTTTTATAAATTCTGTTTCTTTAAATGTGCCTGTTACAGACCATTTTTTTAATCGCTGAATATCTCTTATGTACACAAAAATTTCTCTTGTGTTTACCAAGTGTTGATCTATTTCATTAAAATCTTGCAAAACCGTAAATGCCCAAGAAGAAAATGTATCAAAAGAATCTGGTTTTTCTTCTAAACTCTTATAAATTGTATAAAAATGGAATAGCAATTGTATGCTATCTGCTTTGTCTATGCCAGAAACTTGCTGAATAAATTGCTCTATATTTAATGTTTCTGGTAAAAAACCAACAGATATTTTGTCTTTTAATGTTTGCTTTAAAAAAACTTTTGCTCTTTGTGATGGTAGTATAAACACCACATCTTCAAAAGATTTTGTAGTTTTTAAAATTGCGTCTAAAGTGTCAGAAATAAAAGATTGCATAGCTTTTTTTGAGATTCAATTGGTTTTCTAAATTACAAAAACTTACTTTTATAGCGAGTACAACTTTCTAATTAATTTCTATGAAAAATGAATTAAAAGTAACCGGAATTCAAGCCGATTTATACTGGGAAAATCCCACAAAAAACATAGCTTTCTTCGAAAACAATATAAACAACTTAGATAAAGACACAGATCTTGTTGTTTTGCCAGAAATGTTTACTACTGGTTTTACAATGCAACCAAAAAACGTAGCCGAACCTATGGATGGATACTCAGTTTCTTGGATGCGAGAAATGGCAGAAAAACATCAAATTGCAATTTGCGGAAGCTTGGTTATTGCTGAAAACGATAAATTTTACAATCGCTTTGTTTTTGTGCATCCAAACAAAGAATTAGAAACCTATAACAAGAGGCATTCTTTTACTTTGGCCGGAGAAAATAAAGTATACACTTCTGGTGTAGAAAGAATAATTATCAATTACAAAGGATGGAGAATTTGTCCGTTAATTTGTTATGATTTACGCTTTCCTGTTTGGGCTAGAAACACGGACAATTACGACTTATTACTTTTTATGGCAAATTGGCCGGTGACGAGAATAAAAGCTTGGGAAACGCTTTTAAAAGCGCGTGCAATAGAAAACATGAGTTATGTTATCGGCGTTAATAGAACAGGCAAAGATGCTAGTAATTACGAGTATTCTGGCAATTCTTTAATCGTAGATTTTTTAGGGGAAGAATTATCTAGTTTAAACTACAATGAAATTGGTATTGTAACTTCTGTAATTACATTAGATAAACAAAATATAGTAAGAGATAAATTAGGATTTTTAAATGATAAAGATTCTTTTACTATATATCAGGACTAAAAAAAAGCCACTAATATTAAATATTAATGGCTTTTTTATATGTAGTATTGCTTACAAAAATGTTTAGCCCTGATTGAAGTGACATCCTTTTTGTTTTTTCAACAAAAAGATATAACGGAAAGCAGGAAATAGCTTCTTATAATTTTAAGCTGGTAACATCCATTTAAAGTTAAATTTTGTGTCTGGCACAACAATTCTTTCTGTAATTCTGTACATTCTGTCTGGCAACTTCATTAAATAATCTCTTGCCTTTTCTGCCTCTGGTGTTAAGTTTGTAATCTTATCTATTTCCCAAGCAGTGTTTAATTTCTTAATAATGTCTACATAATCGAACCCTGTGTACACACCAATTCTTTGTGCTACAGAAGAAAAATCATCAAATAAACTTCCTTTTGCACCAAAAGATTCTCTTAAATGCATTGCAGGCATTACAATTTTATATTTCATCATGTGTTGAAACGCCAACATCATTTCTGATGGATCTATCTTAAAAATTTCTTTTACAAATTCTGTATAAGCTTGGTGATGACGCATTTCATCTCCTGCAATAATTTTTGACATTTTAGCCAAAGCTTTGTGCCCTTTTTTACGTGCAATTTTTGCTACGTTATTATGCGAAACATAGGTTGCTAATTCTTGAAAACTTGTATACACAAAGTTCTTGTATGGATCTGTAGATGTACCAATATCAAAACCATCTGCAATTAAATGCTGTGTAGATATTTCTACTTCGCGCATGTTAACTCTACCAGATAAATACAAGTATTTATTTAATACGTCTCCGTGTCTGTTTTCTTCTGCTGTCCAGGTTCTTACCCATTTTGCCCAACTATTATCTGGATCTTGGCTAACACCATCTAGATCTAACAACCAAGATTCATAGGTTGGTAAAGCTTCTTCTGTAATAGTATCTCCTACTAAAACCACCCAAAAATCGTCGTGTAATTCTTTAGACAATTCTCTAATTTCTTCTACTTCTGTAATAAAAGAGTCTTTTTGTGAATTTGGAAGAAAATCTGTTGGCTGCCAAATTTTTTCTGCAGGAATTAAGTATTTCTCCATAAAGCGGTCCATACTTTTTTCTAGCGTTAGCATTACTTCTTTTCTAATATTGTATATAGACATAAATTTCTATTTTATATGTTCTTTAATTACTTTTTCTGTTTTTTCTAATAGTTCTTCAAACGGTAAAGAATCTATTTTTATTGGCTCGTGAGTTGTAATAGTTATTGGACTTCCTAAACCTAATGGAAATTTACCGTATTTAAACACTTTCCAAGAATTATTAATAGTTAAAGGTACAACATAACCTTCTTTATTTACTTTTGTAATTACTTTTAATCCGTTAGAAGCAAATTTCTTAGGCTTACCATTTCTACTTCTTGTACCTTCCGGAAAAATTATTGCGCCCCAATTATTTTCTTTTATTCTTTTAGAAAAATTTATCAACTCGCTTATGGCTTGTTTTGGATCTTTTCTATTGATTAACGCCGCACCACCATTTCTTAAATTATAAGAAACACTTGGTATGCCTTTTCCTAACTCTATTTTAGCTACAAATTTTGGATAATGTTTTCTAAAAAACCAACCTATTGGCGGAATATCGAAAGTAGATTGATGATTTGACACAAAAATTATTGTAGTATCCTCTGGTAATTTATATTCGTTTTTTAACTTGACACTAACACCAAGTATTAGCATAGATTTTACCAAAAAGAAATTTAAAGCGTCTACTACTTTACCATGCGCGCTTTGCCCAAAAAGATGCAAACTTAACCATTGTAATGGATGGAAAATTAGCAAAAAAAGAAAAAATACCAATATAAAAATTGGTGATACTATATAACTAAGAATCTTCACAAGATGTGATTTAGGTTTTTGAATAAATGAACTTTACAAGAATGTTTTTAGAACCAATTGTTCCAAGGAATTCTAGATAATATCAATAATAAACCAATTCCGTAAAAGATTACAAATGTTTTAAACTTTGCAGCATCTTCTGTCTTCTTTTTATGTTTAGACCAACCAATTGTTATAAACACAATTGCTAAAATCATTGTAATAGGATGTTCTACGGCTAATAAACGTGTTGCAGGTTCTTTCATTACCGAACCAGCATCTGCCTTTAAGGCTTGAAACCAAGGTGACATAAAATACCAAGCTAAACCTATTAATAATTGAATATGAGTTAAAATTAAGGCAAATAAACCTATACGTAAATCTTTGTCTGTAAATTGTTTTTTTTGAGTTAAACCGATAATTGCATTTACTATAGCAAAAATTAAAATTGCCAATACAAGGTAAGCCCAATAAGAATGTATATCCTTTATCATAATATAAGTAGTTAGTTTTTTATTGTTACAAAGTTACTAATTTTTATGCATAAAAAAACCACCTCAATTGAGGTGGTTTTCTTAATTTATAAGATAAAATTGATTACTCTACAAATTTTACAAAATCTGTACCATTAAAAGTAACTTCTATAGTAGCGTTACCATTAGTACCATCATAAAAAGCATAAGTAACAATTACATTTTGATCTACTTCAATATCTGGAAAATTGTTTTTTAAGATTGTATTAATCTTTTCTAAACGAACTTCTTCAGTTTCTTCATCTGCACCAGATCTAGTGTCAAAATTATTATATCTGTCATTACCAACTAAAGCATAATCTGCAGAAGTTAAAGTATATCTAATTGTGTTATCTGGAACCCAGTTAGAACCTTCGTATGCAAACTGAGTAGTGTTCTCGATAACATTTGTGTATTGAGACCAAGCAGCACCATCATAAATAAAGAATGCTACAAAGCTATAAACAGTTCTATCTGTTGTAGAGCCATCTTCGTCGATGTCTTGGGTATCTGTTACGTATAATTTATACATTACACCTTCGATATCTCCTGCTTCTTTACCTTCAAACTTTAATTTTTCACTTAAATAAACTGGTATTTTAGTTAAAGCTTCATCTTCATTAGAAAATTGTGCTCTACCTTCTCCCATTGCAGTGTATTCTTCATCAGAAATACCTATAGACATTTCCCAAGTTCCATCATTATTGATAAAACCATTGTTACGAGTAGTTGTTGAACCATCGTAATAGTCGTAAGTTAAATCTACTAACAATCTATTTGCTGCGTCTGGATATTTAGCATCTAAAAAATCTGTAATTTGTTCTGAACTAGAAAAGTTAGGAAATCTTAAACCCTGTGCAGTATAATCTGCAGCAGTAACAGTATAAATAGTTAAACTTTTTTCATCTCTTTTTGGAGCGTATAACTTATAAGTTATATTTAATGCAGATCCTTCTCCTAAAGATGGAAATTTTGCACTTAAAAATCCTGGTAATTCTGCTTTAGCATCATCTTCTGAGCTAAAGTTACCAAAACTTAAACCTAACGTTGTATAATCTTCTTCTTGTAATGTATAATCGAAACCATCTACATTTGGTAATGCATCAATAACCTCGTTTACATCTTCTAATGGCGTACAGCTACTTAAAACTGTAAGCGCAACTGCGAATAAATAAATTATTTTTTTCATCTTGTGTTTTTTAGAAATTAATTTTTGCACCTACGCTAAAAGTTCTTCCTGCTCCGTAATATACACTTGCTGTTTGAGCATTAGAACCAGAACCATCTTGTGCGTCTGAAATATATACTGTATCGAATACGTTGTTAACTCTAGCAGTAATTGCTGTATCGAAGTTACCAAACTTAAATTTATGTCTTATTGAAGTATCAAATAAGCTATAGTTAGGTACTTTCCATGCATCAGGACCAACTTCTCCTCTAGAACTTGGGTCAAAATCTGCATATAAATCTCCGTAGTAGTTATAATCTACTGTAAAAGTAGTTTCTGGCGTTAATTTATAGTTTGTACCTAAAGCAAAAGTAGTTTGTGCAGCATCACCAACGTGTAAACCTTTAATAAGGATATCTACTTCATCAACCTTTGTGTTAGTTTCGTCAAAAATTTCAACATTTTCTACGTTACTATCCCATTTCCAGTCTCCTAAAGAAGCCATACCCGTAATAGTAAGTTTGTCTGATGGTCTATAGCTAAAGTCTAACTCTATACCTTTATGTAATGCATTTACACCTAAAATGTTAGCAAAAGCAATAGTATTATCTTGTAATTGGAAACGAGCAACCTCTGTTCTATCTTTCCAAGCAGTGTGGTATAAGTTTAAGTTAGCAGAAAACTTAGCACTTCTAAAAGTATAACCTAACTCGTAACTTGTAATTTTTTGATTTTCTGCATCTGCGTTAACATCTACGTTGTTACGGTTTGCAAAAACTGAGTTAAAGAATGGTGCTTTTTCAAAGTAACCTAAGTTTACAAAAACACCGTGGTTTTCATCTAAGTTATAGTTAACACCACCTTTAATACCATATCCTAAGAAATCGTATTTATCTGAAGTTTGATTTGGATCTGAATCTAAATATAAGAAACGATCTACTCTTTGATAATTTGTATTAGAAACGTTTGCAGAAACAAATGCAGAAATAGCATCTTTAGAATACTCTAATTGAGCAAAACCACCTAACCAACCAACTTTACCGTCGTTGTCATAGAAAATTACGTCTCCTACTTGTGCTTGGTTGTTTGGGTTATTTACATTAGAATCATCAGCTAAAAACTGACCTCCTAATAAGTCTGTTACTTCTGTATAGTGAATACCTGTATAGTTTCTGTAATCTAAACCAGCTAATAAAGTAAACTCATCTGTTAAATCTGTTTTTAAAGTAGATAAAACACCGTACCAGTTATGGTCGTTTCTAGAAGCTCTTAAAGCAGAGATAGAACCGTTTACACCATTTGCTATGTTTTCGTCAACAATTTTATCGAAGTTGATAGTTCCTAATGGTCCGTCTCTATATTCAGAATTGTCGTAACCAAACTTGTTAGCTCCAGCAGTTCCACCACCACCACCTGTACCAAAAGATACATAAGCTGCAGTAGAAATAAAAGTTTTATCAGAAAGTGTCCAGTAGTGATTTAAAGAAATCTGTGGCTTGTGATAAAAGTTATCTTCTGAGTTAGTTAACTGACCGTTTTTATAACCCCAATCTGAGTTATATTTTCTACCTCTTTCACTATCTCTAAAAGTTTTGATTAAGTGTCTGTTTTGTCTTTGACCATGTCTTTGTAATGCACCAAATGCAGTAAAAGATAATTTATGCTCGTCGTTTAACTCTTTAGAAACATTTAAAAAGTAGTTAAAACCTGTAAAAGGAGTTCCGTCTACATAACCTCTACCAGAAGTTTGTGCAGCAGAAACTGTTACAGCAACATCATTATCCATTAAACCTGTAGAATAAGTAAGACCGTATTTAGTGTAACCATCGTTACCTAAAGTGTAACCAAAGTTACCACCTTCTTCGATATCTGTAGTCTTAGAGATAATGTTAATTGTACCACCAATTGCAGGTACAGCAACTTTAGAAGCTCCTAAACCTCTTTGAACTTGCATTGCAGAAGTAACATCTCCTAAACCAGCCCAGTTAGACCAATATACTCTACCGTTTTCCATATCGTTAACAGGTACACCGTTAATCATTACAGCAACGTTTTCAGAATTAAAACCACGTAAATTAATTCTACCGTCTCCGTACCCACCACCTGCTTTAGTAGCGTATACACCAGGAGTAGATTTTAAAATCTCTGGAAATTCTTGAGTTCCTAATTTTAATTCAATTTCACTTGCTTTAATTGTAGAAACAGCAACAGGTGTTTTTCTATCAATTGCAAATGAGTTAGATACTACAACTATTTCATCTAATGAACCAGCATCTTCCATTAACATTACTGTTAATTTGTTGTTTGAAGAAGAATAAGCAGCTTCTTTAGATTTGTATCCAATAAAAGACACTACTAAAACACCTGAGTTAGATTTAGATTGTAAAGTAAATTTACCATTAAAATCTGTTGATGTTCCGTTTGTTGTTCCTTTTACAAGAACACTTGCTCCTGGCAATGGTTGATTTGTTTCATCGACAATTGTACCAGTAATTTTAGTTTGCCCTAAAACTGTAGCTGTTATAAAAAACAGTGCTACAAATAATAAGTTTTTAAAATTTTTCATTGTATAATTTTATGTTATTAAATGTTTTGCAAAACTCTTGCTTTTACAGAGTTCTAAAGTTAACTTAATGTTAAGTTTAACAAAGAATTAAGATTTATAAATATATGTAAATAAAACCTTACTATATAATAATCAAAGATTTAAATAAAAAAAATACTATTAACTAATTATAAATAATTAATTAATAGTATAAAAAATTGGTATTATTAGTCTTAATTTAATGCTTATTCAATAATTTTTTAGCCAACTCTTTTCCTAGCTCTACACCAAATTGATCGTAGCTATAAATGTTCCAAATTATACCTTGTGTATAAATTTTATGCTCATATAAAGCTATCAATTTACCTAAAGATTTTGGTGTTAGTTTATCAAATAAAATGGCATTACTTGGTCGGTTACCTTCAAACACTTTAAAAGGTAGCAATTGTGCTATTTTATCTTTATCCCCAGAAAATTTTAATTCTAAATGAACTTCTTCTTTTGTTTTACCAAATGCTAAGGCTTCTATTTGACCATAAAAGTTTGCCATTAATTTTTTATGATGATCTGTTAACCCGTGTAAAGACTCTTTATAACCAATAAAATCCGCAGGAATTAACTTTGTACCTTGATGCACCAATTGCATAAATGCATGTTGCATATTTGTACCTGTACTTCCCCAAACAATTGTACCGGTTTGGTAATCTATTTTGTCTCCGTTTCTATCTACACCTTTACCATTACTCTCCATAATAGCTTGTTGTAAATAATCTGGCAGCTTTTTTAAATACTGTGTGTAAGGTAAAACAGCTTCTGTTTCTGCATTGTAAAAATTATTATACCAAACACTTAACAATGCTAAAATTACAGGAATGTTATTTTCAAACTCTGTGTTTCTAAAGTGCAAATCCATTTCTTCTGCACCATCTAATAAGGCTCTATAATTATCGAAACCTACAGATAAACTGATAGACAAACCAACAGCAGACCAAAGTGAAAAACGCCCACCAACCCAGTTCCACATAGGAAAAACGTTTGCTTTATCTATCCCAAAACTATCAACTGCTTCTAAATTTGTAGAAACTGCAACAAAATGCTTTGGTATATCGAAAATTGTTGCCGATTTTAAAAACCAGTTTTTAAGTGTTTCTGCATTTGTTATGGTTTCTTGTGTTGTAAATGTTTTAGAAACGATTACAAATAAAGTAGTTTCTGGATTTAATTTCTTAATAATTTCTGAAACATGATCACCATCTACATTAGAAACAAAATGTGTTGTTAATTGATTTTTATAATACTGTAGCGATTCTACAACCATGTCTGGCCCAAGATCTGACCCACCAATACCAATATTTACAACATCTGTTATAGATTTACCTGTGTAACCTTTCCATTTACCAGAAATTACTTTATTACTAAAACTTCTAATTTTACGTAATGCAGTTTGAATTTGTGGCTTAATATTCTTACCATTTACTAAAACAGCTTCATCAGAATTACTTCTTAAAGCAGTATGTAAAACTTCTCTACCTTCTGTCGCATTTATGACTTCTCCAGAAAACTGCTTTTCTATAGCATCTTTTAAGTCTACTTCTTTTGCCAACTCAACTAATAAAGAAAGTGTTTCTTCTGTAATTCTATTTTTAGAAAAATCTACGGATAAATCTCCTAATTCTAAAGAAAAATCATCTTTTCTATTCGTGTCTTTACACAAATCTTTAATACTAATGTCTTTGTTATCATTAAAGTGGTTTGTAAGTTTTTCCCAAGCTTGAGTTTTGGTTGGATTGATGTTTTTTAAAGCCATTTTATTAATTTTGTGCTACTATTTCTTTTGTTATTGTAGGTTCTTCTATTACTGGTAAATTGTTGTCTAATTGATTTTTTAAAAGATACATATGTTTAAAAAATCTAGGTTTTAGACTATCTTTTAAAGGTTCTGCTTCTGGTAATTTTGTTTTTGGACTTAATGGATCTACTTGCCTTCCGTTTTTCCAAAAACGATAACAAACATGTGGTCCGCCAGAATTTCCTGTCATACCAACTAAACCAATTACATCTCCTTGTTTTACATAATCTCCTTTTTTAACCTTTCGAGTTTTCATATGTAAATATTGTGTAGAATAGATGCTATTGTGCTTAATTTTCACAAACTTACCATTACCACCTCTTCTGGTAGATTCTACAACAGTACCACTTGCAGTGGCAATTATAGGCGTACCAATTCTTGCCGCAAAATCTGTTCCTTTATGTGGTTTTACTTTATTACCGTAATATGCAATTCTTCTCTTTAAATTATATCTAGAAGAAATTCTATATTGAAATTTAATAGGACTTTTTAAGAACTGACTTCTTAACATATTTCCTTTTTCATCATAATATTCTTCTATTCCTTTTATAGAATCTGCTAAGAATCGAAATGCATATAAATCTTGATCTTTGTGTTTAAAAACTGCCGACTTAATCTTACCATAACCTGCAAACAGACTATCGTTTATAAATTTTTCTTCGAAAACAAGTTTAAAAGAATCTCCTTTTTGCAGTTTGTAGAAATCTAAAGTCCAAGCATAAATATCTGCTACAGCATACGTTAAATTTGGTGATAAATGTAAACTATCCATAGCATTAGAAAGATTCGAATAAATTTTTCCTTCGACTACTTTTTCTACAGTTTTTATAGGTTGCAAATAAGTATAAGCTTCTGTTATAGAATCTTTAAAATCTACAACTGTTGCTTTAATTTTATCATTTTTATAGATAAATACTTTTGCTTGCTCTAAAGAGTCTTTGCTAGATAAAATCATGTATGGTTTACCGGCTCTTACTTTTCTTACATCGAAAACATCTTTTATAGAACCTGCAATGCTGTTTATCTTCGGATAACTAACATGATGTCTATCTAATATAGCTCCAAAACTTTCTCCTGATTTAATTGTATCTAAAACAACCTTGTAATCATCTACCTTAAAACCATACTTGTATACAGGTTTTGGTGCTGGTTTTTTTACAGGTTCTTTAATTTTTTCTTCACTTTTACAAGCAAACAAAATAATAGTAGTTAGGAGGATGTAGAATACTTTTTTCAAAAAATTGGGAGCTATTAAATTTAACACCCAAAAGTACAAATAAAATTGATTTATTTTAAATCTTAAACCCGAAGTTCCTAAAACGGTTTCGTTAAAGTTTTAATAAATTAAATAAAATCTATTTAACTCTTTTTAAAATCGTTAGCTAAACCTTTGTAAGCTTCTAGCTCTGCTCTTAAAGAACCTACAGATAAATCTGCTTTCATTTTAATTGGTATTTTATTTAAATCATCAGTAATCCAGATTGTTACACTTTCTTGCGCTTTAAAAACTCTACCAGATTGCACTAACGGCCTAAATATTAAAGAATTAATTTTACCAAACTTAGTTTTTAAAACTTCTCTACCTAAAAAACGGAGCTTGAATGGATAAATTTGAGAATCCATAAACATATCTATTGCTATTTCATCTCCTTTTTCCATATGCTTTACATCTTGATTTCTTAAATAATAAAAAGATGAAAGCATGTCTTGTACATTAGAAAATGCGACTGTTGTATCTTTTTGATTTTCAAAATCTTGAACATAGGCTTTGTTGGTATTGTAATCAAAATTGGTAATTCTATGCTTTTTATAACCACCTTCATCAATCTTTCTCTTAAAAACATAAGGTTTTACTTCGTTTTTATCAAAATAACTTTCGTAAACATCATCTACTTTAAAAAACCATTTTATCATTCCAGAAGTCCAACCAGATCCTTTTGTATAGTATACTTTTTTACCATTTAAATCTTTTTCATCTACCTCTAAAATTGCCGTTCCTGCTCTTAAAAAACCACTATAACTCATCTTATAGCGTAACCATTCTCCGCTTTTAAATGCTTCTTTTTCTTCTTGAGAAAAAGTAGTAGTTGTTATTATTACAGTAATTAATAGTAAGATATATTTTTTCATCGTTTTCAAACTTATAAAAAACTAATGACAATTACTGTTCCAAAAAAGAAAAAAGTGATTTACTAATAATTTGTAAATCACTTTTTAACGTTTTCTTTAAATACTAATTTTTAAAAGAATCGTAGCATTGTTATCTAAAATGTTCCCCAATTCTTTAACTCTTCTTCGCTCCATAAATACGGATAAAAAATTCTTCTTTGATACTTTGGATGCATGTATTTACGCCAACTACTTCCGCCAGTTGCCTCTAAATCTTTTTCTTTTCCGCCTAAATATTTACCAGCAGCTTTGTAATGTGCCATTACCCATTTTACATTTACGGTATAATCGTAATGCCTCATTGCCTTTATTAGACTTGGGTTCTGCTGCACATCTTTTGGTAATTCTTTAAATTTTCGAGATAAATTTATATCGTTATAATCCTCCATGAAATCTATAAACTCACCTAAATACTTCTTTTCGAATAAGTTTAATAATGTAGATTTTTGACCTGTTGTGTAGTTTTTACCTGCTGCTTGCCAATACAAATGATTGTATGCATTCTTAAAAGAAGAATTTCTATCAATAGAATCTCTATATCTTG
Organism: Polaribacter sp. BM10; assembly: GCF_002005425.1. Taxonomy (GTDB): domain Bacteria; phylum Bacteroidota; class Bacteroidia; order Flavobacteriales; family Flavobacteriaceae; genus Polaribacter; species Polaribacter marinaquae. Next base: position 2,141,413 of record NZ_CP019704.1, read on the forward strand.
CGTCTATTAAGTTGATCAATTCTGTAGATGCAAATTCTATTTTACGATATTGTGCCGATTGAAAACCACTTGCAGGTGTTAATGTATTTCTAAATTTTAAATATTGTTCTTTCTCCATACCTTCTGCCATAACAGAAAAAGAATTGCAAAGCATATCAAAATATCTACTAATTCTATTTAAATGCATCGAAAACTTATCTGCAGTTACTTCTATAGCTTTTGATACTTGCGCAATCTCCCACAAAATCATTTTAAAAAGCAACTCGTTTACTTGATGATACATAATAAAAACCATTTCATCTGGTTGCGTTGTTCTTGGTGTTTGCAAACCTAAAAGTGCATCTGTCTGAATATAATCCCAATACGTAATTGGCGTACTATGCAACAAACCTTCTAACATTGCATCTACAGGAACACCTAATTTATCGTATTTTTCTTCTATTGCTTTGAGTATTTCTTCTCTGTTCATAATTTAAGAATCAAGATATAAGAACAAAGAAACAAGACTTTTTTTTGAAAATCTAATTTATTTGCCAAATAAAAAACCAAGAGTAAAATGATAATCATCTTACTCTTGGTTGTAATAATACTTTATAATAAGAACTTTACTTATAAAGTTCCTCTTTTTGCTTGTTCTCTTTCTATAGACTCAAACAATGCCTTAAAGTTTCCTGCTCCAAAACCTTTAGCTCCCATTCTTTGAATGATTTCAAAAAATAAGGTTGGTCTATCTTCTACTGGTTTTGTGAAAATTTGTAATAAATAACCTTCTTCATCCGCATCAATCATAATACCTAAACCTTTTAGTTTTTCGATATCTTCTTTTAACTCGTGGCTAAACTCTTCTAAACGACCAGGAACAGATTTATAATATTCATCTGGTGGCGTAGATAAAAACTCTACTCCGTTTGCTCTTAATTGCGATACTGTTTTTAAAATATCATCTGTTGCAACCGCGATATGTTGTACACCTGCACCTTCATAAAAATCTAGATATTCTTCTATTTGAGAACGTTTCTTACCTTCTGCTGGTTCGTTTATAGGAAATTTGATTCGTCCATTTCCGTTAGACATAACTTTACTCATTAATGCAGAATATTCTGTATGAATTTGCTTATCATCAAAAGATAAAAAGTTTTCGAATCCCATAACGTCTTCGTACCATTTCACCCAAACATCCATTTGATTCCAACCAACATTACCAACCATATGATCGATATATTTTAAACCCGCAGTTGGCGGATTGTAGTCTGATTCCCATTTTTGAAAGCCTGGTAAAAATGCGCCGTTGTAATTTTTACGTTCTACAAACATATGAACAGTTTCACCATAAGTATAAATTCCAGCTCTTACAACTTCACCGTGTTCATCTTTTTCTACGGTTGGTTCCATATAAGATTTTGCACCTCTAGAAGTTGTTTCTTCGTAAGCTTTTCTAGCATCTTCAACCCAAAGAGCAACAACTTTAACTCCGTCACCATGTTTTACAATATGGTCATTAATTGGCGATTTGCTATTTAACGGCGTTGTTAGCATCAACTTTATTTTGTCTTGTGTAAGTACATAAGACACAGAATCTTTAGCTCCAGTTTCTAATCCGCGATAGGCGTGTGATTGAAATCCGAATGCTGTTTTGTAAAAATGTGCTGCTTGTTTTGCGTTACCTACATAAAACTCTACGTAATCTGTTCCTAAAAGTGGAAGGAAATCTTGTGCTCCTTCAAATATTTTTTCTAAACCGTAGTTTACTGATTTTATTTCTTTTTTACTCATCTGTTTACTTTATAGAAAAGAGAGAAGAGATACAAGAGAAAAGATTTTTAGAGTTTATCTTGAAAACCCATGGTCATCTTTTGAAATTCTTGAATTTTTACTTCAATCTTTATTAATTGTTCTTTTTTTATATAATTTCTATTGCAAGCTATTATTAATTGGGTTTCAAGTTCGAAAGAAGAACCTAAAGAAATATCTTAAAAATGCGAAAATGATTTATCAGTTCTAGATGAACCTTCTGCAATATTACTAGGAATTGAAACAGAGCATCTACTTAGTTGAGATCTTAACCCGAATTTTTCATCTTTAGGAAACTCACTCAAAAGCCCAAAAACATCATCAACAATTTCAATTCCGATTTTCCAAATCTTTAAATTCTTGTAATTATGTCTTTTTCGCCTCTCCATTTTCTTTATTCTTTCATCTAACTTCTTTTCTCTAATTTACTCCAACCACGATTTGTAATAATCTTCATCGGCAATTTTCATAGCTTCTTCTGTAACCATTAAAGGTTTAAAAGTGTCTACCATAACTGCCAATTCTTCGGTTTTTGTTTTTCCGATACTTTTTTCTGTTGTTCCGGGGTGTGGTCCGTGCGGAATACCTGCTGGATGCAATGAAATGTGACCTTGATCGATATCGTTTCTACTCATAAAATCGCCATCTACATAATACAGAACTTCGTCAGAATCTATATTACTATGGTTGTATGGCGCAGGTATTGAATTTGGATGATAATCATACAAACGTGGTACAAAACTGCAAATTACAAATGCATTTGTTTCAAAAGTTTGATGCACTGGTGGCGGTTGATGAATGCGACCTGTTATTGGTTCGAAATCGTGAATAGAAAATGCGTACGGAAAATTATATCCATCGTAACCCACAACATCAAAAGGATGAGATGCGTATACCATTTCTATAATTTCGCCTTGTTTTTTTACTTTGATTAAAAAATCTCCTAATTCGTTATTTGTTTCTAACTCGTAAGGTCTTCTTAAATCTCGCTCGCAAAAAGGAGAATGTTCTAACAACTGACCAAACCAATTTCGGTAACGTTTTGGTGTATAAACGGGCGAGTATGATTCTACAATAAACAAACGATTGTTTTCATCATCGAAATCTAATTTATAAATAACGCCACGTGGTATTACTAAATAATCGCCGTATTTAAAATCTAGATTTCCAAGATGTGTTCTTAATTTCCCGGTTCCTTTATGGATAAAAATAACCTCATCTGCATCTGTGTTTTTGTAAAAATATTCTGTAGTAGATTGTTTTGGTGCTGATAAAATTATATTACAATCTGAGTTTGTTAAAACTACTTTTCTACTTTCTAAATAATCATTTTCTGGCGGAACTTGAAATCCGCGAAAGCGATATGATTGAATATTGTTTTCTTTTGCAATTTTAGGTTTTACAGAATATTGCTTGCGTATTTCTTTGACCATTGTTGGTCTATGTTCATGATAGCTATTGGTAGACATTCCGTCGAAACCAATGGTACCAAACAATTGTTCGTAATACAAACTACCGTCTTTTTTACGAAACTGTGTGTGTCTTTTTGGAGGGATTTCTCCTAATTTATGATAAAAAGGCATGTTTTTCTTAAAATTTAAATTAATAAAATTGATTAAAATAAAGATTTAAGAATAGTTATTCTGGATTGCGTTTGATAAGAAATTTTAAGTGTGATAGTAAATCTGAATACATTTCAATCGATTTAGTGAACTACACAAATATACAAAAAGCAAAGGAGATTTTAAGTAATTCTAAAATAGTCTAAAAATCTATTTATAATATTACTTAAAATCTCCTTATTTTATTAAAAAAGTAACTTACTTTTTTATTCTATCTTTTTTACAACTGCTTTTGGCGCTTCTTTTCTTGTTCCATCAAAACCATCAATTCCTCCTACAGTTGTGTACTTCATTACATATTTTTTATCAGGAAAAATTCTTTTATAAGCGCTTTGACACATTAAAGTTGCTTCGTGAAAACCACAAAGAATTAACTTTAACTTACCAGGATATGTGTTTACATCTCCAATAGCATAAATACCTGGTATATTTGTTTGATAATCTAACGCATTGTTAACTTTAATTGCATTTTTTTCGATTTCTAAGCCCCAATTTGCAATTGGACCTAGCTTTGGAGACAACCCAAATAAAGGGATAAAATGATCTGTTTCTATAGTAAAAGGTTCTTCGCCTTTTTTAACAACAGAAACACCTTCTACTTTATCTGTACCAATAATACCTTTAACTTCTGCTGGTGTTATAAGTGTAATTTTACCAGCATCTTTTAATTCTTGTACTTTATCTACAGAATCTAAGGCGCCTCTAAATTCGTTTCTTCTATGTATTAAAGTTACAGAAGATGCAACGTCTGTTAAGAAAATAGACCAATCTAAGGCAGAGTCTCCACCACCAGAAATTACTACTTTTTTATCTCTATAAAACTCTGGATCTCTAATAATATACTCAACACCTTTGTCTTCAAAATCTTTAATGTTAGGAATCGGTGGCTTTCTTGGCTCAAAAGAACCTAAACCACCCGCAATTGCAACTACTTTTGCATGGTGTTTTGTGCCTTTATTTGTGGTAACAACAAAAGTACCATCTTCTTGTTTTTCTACAGTATCTGCTCTTTCACCTAACGTAAAACCTGGCTCAAATTGTTTTATTTGCTCCATTAACCTTTCGGTTAAATCTCCTGCTAAAATTTCTGGATAAGCAGGTATATCATAAATAGGTTTCTTCGGATAGATTTCTGAACATTGCCCACCAGGTTGTGGCAAAGCATCTATTAAATGACAACGCAATTTTAACAAACCTGCTTCAAAAACGGTAAACAAACCTGTTGGTCCTGCGCCAATTATTAAAATATCTGTAGTAATCATTCTTTATTATGTTTTAAAACCTCACAAAGTTTTATTCTTGTGAGGCTTTTATTTTTATTGTTTGCGTTAGGGATTGCAGCATTTGTTTGAGCTCTTTTTTACTTTTTCTGTAAAAAAAGCGAGTGCAAAAGCCCGACCTTTTTAGGGAACGCCCAAAATTATATTATTGCTTTTAATTTAAAACTGATTTTTGTCAGTTTAAGCAACATTTATAACTTCTTCTATTTGTGGTGCATACTTTTTAATTGTAGCTTCTACACCATTTTTTAAGGTCATTTGGTTTACAGAACAACCTGTGCAAGCGCCTTCTAATTGTACTTTTACAATAGCATCTTCTATAGATAAAAGTTTAATATTACCGCCATCACTCATTAAAAAAGGGCGAATTTCTTCTAACGCTTTTTCTACATTGTCTAATGTTTCTTGTGCTGTCATATAAAATGAATTTATTTTGAACTACAACCACTCATTGTTGTTATTCTAACAACTTCTGTTGGTGGTAAGTTTTCGTTTCTTTTTAATAATTCTGAAACCATTTCTTTAGTAATCTCGTTAAAAGATTCTTCTAAAATTGTTCCGTTTTGTAATGCTACCGGATGACCAACATCACCAGACTCTCTAATACTTTGTACTAAAGGAACTTCTCCTAAAAACTTGGTATTAATGTCTGTTGCTAAATTTTTTGCGCCATCTTGCCCAAATATATAATATTTATTGTTTGGTAACTCTTCTGGTGTAAAATATGCCATGTTTTCTATAATTCCTAAAACAGGCACATTGATATTTTCTTGCTGAAACATTGCAACACCTTTTTTAGCATCTGCTAAAGCAATGTTTTGTGGCGTACTAACTACTACAGCACCGTTAATTGGAAGTGCTTGTACTATTGATAAATGCACATCTCCGGTTCCTGGAGGTAAGTCTATTAATAGAAAATCTAATTCACCCCAATCTGCATCAAAAATTAATTGATTTAATGCTTTCGAAGCCATTGGTCCACGCCAAATAACAGCTTGATCTGGGTTTGTAAAGAAACCTAATGATAACAATTTTACTCCGTAATTTTCGATTGGTTTCATTTTAGAACGACCATCTACATTAACAGAAAGTGGTTTTTGCTTTTCTACATCGAACATAATATGTTGCGACGGACCATAAACATCAGCATCTAAAACACCAACATTAAAACCCATTTTTGCTAAGGAAATAGCTGTATTTGCTGTAATTGTAGATTTACCAACACCACCTTTACCAGAGGCAATGGCAATTATATTTTTTATGTTAGGTATTTCTTTACCTCTAATTTGATTCGGGTTTTCTTTAACTGCTGGTTTTTCAACTTTAACGTTAACCTTTACAGTTATCTCTTCTGAAACATTTGTTTTAATTGCTTTTGAAATCTCTGACTCGATTTTCTTTTTTGCCTGCAACGTTGGGTTGCTAATAGTAACATCTACCTCTACTTCATTACCAAAAGTAACAACATTGGTAATGTTATTGTTTTCAACTAAACTTTTACCTTCTCCTGGCGCGGTAATAGTTTCTAATGCCTTATATATATCTTGTTTCTTAAAACTCACGTCTTATCTTTATTTAATCTTGATTGCAAAGATACATCTTACTGATTAGAAATTAAAGCTTGTAGATACTCAATATTTATTACCTAATAAAGCATTCTTATTTTTAAAAATAAATTTTTATTACACAACTACGATTTTTTACAATAAAACAAATTTGTTTATCAATAGATTTGAGTATATCAACCCCCCTAATGATGAAAAAAAATTTATTTACTGTAAGTATTGTAACTTTATTTCTAACTTTTACCAATGCTTTTTGTCAGGATGTAGCTTATGCTATCGAAGAAAACAACTCTTCTGAAACTACTTTTAGCTCAAGCAACACATCTAATACAATTTTAGAAAACGGTACTTATTCTTATAAGTTAGGTTCTAAAGAAGTAATTGTATCTATTAAAAATGGATATTACACAGAAACTTATGCTAACAATGAGTTTATTAAGGCTAAAATAGATTGGTTAACAAAAAACCAATACATTTTAACAATTGTAGATTTAAATAAGGAAAACCTTCCTTTTAAACAAGGTACCAAATTAACAACTAAAATTACCAAAGTTAAGGGCAATCAATATTTTTATAAATCTGATTTAATTGATACTCATAAAGCTTCTTGGACAGGAAAATTCAAAAAAATAACAAACATATAAAAACAAACTAAAATTAACCCAAACCCTAATTAACCCAGGTATTTAATTTGTCTAAACATTAAATATTTAAAACCCCTACATTATGAAAAAAACTACCATTAAAACTCAAATCTTTATTGCATTCTTTTTTTTAGGATTAAGTACATTTTTTGCGCAAGATGTTGCTATGAATTCGAATGAGTTAGAATTATTTGAAACCGATTACAAAACAGATCCAGAGGATAAAGAAGTTATTAAAGAAACAGCTTTAGAAGAAGGAAAATACGCTTACACAAGTAAAGGTAAAGAAGTAATTGTTGAAATAAAAGATGGTTTTTACACAGAATATCACGGTGAAAACGAATTTATTAAAGCAAAGATTAATTGGTCTTCAGAAAACAACTATAAACTTGTAGTTACAGAAATTCAAAAAGAAAACCTACCTTTTAAAGAAGGTACAGTTATGGAAACTGAGATTATTAAAGTAAAAGGAGATAAATTTTATTACGAATCTAATTTAGAAGGACTAACTTGGTCTGGTAGATTTAGAAAAATAGAATAATCGCTATAAAAACAGAGATGTTCTAATTTGTTATTTAAAGCCTATCATTTTTATGATAGGCTTTTTTTATAAAAGTAGCTAACACACTTAAAACAAATCCTTTAAAATTCAAAAACTTAAAATATTATAACAAAAAATTAAAATTATGTAAAATATAAAACCTAATGTGTTATTAACTTTGAGGTATAGAATAAATTAATTAAAATCCCCCATTTATTATGATCAGCAAAATATTAAAATTTACAGGAACAGCCTTGATAGTGTTTTTAGGCTTACAAACATTAAAAGCACAAAATTCTGTTGTTGCTTCTAACTTTAGAAACAATTATTACCAATCTAGTTTACAAAACAGCAAAAATAGTTCTTTAGAAATTAAAGAAACTCTTTTAGAAGAAGGTAAATATGTTTATACAAGTAAAGGAAACGAAATTATTGTAGAGATTAAAGACGGTTACTACACAGAATATCATTCAAATAATCAATATATAAAGGCCAAAATAGAATGGTCTGCAGAAGACAAGTATTCTTTAGAAATTATTGATATTAATAAAGACAATCTTCCTTTTGAAGTTGGTACCAAAATGGATACCAAGATTGTAAAAATTAAAGGATCTAGAATATATTATGAGTCTAATTTACAAGGACTAACTTGGTCTGGAAAATTCAGAAAAATTTAAATCGACTTGCTATAAAAATAGAAATGTTTAAATTAGTTAAGACACCTATCATTTATTTGGTAGGTGTTTTTATTTCAATAGTTTAAAATTGATTTATAACTCGGCAGAAGGATTCCAGAGAACTTTATCAAAATCTATAATTTGATTCTCTATTACTTTTATTCCTTCATTTTCTAATAACTGTTGCATTAAGTTAGTACCATCAAAATGATGTTTACCTGTAAGTAAACCTTTTCTATTTACAACTCTGTGTGCTGGTACATCTTCTAAATTATGCGCTTTGTTCATTGCCCAACCAACCATTCTTGCAGATCTTGCTGCACCTAAATACGTTGCAATTGCACCATACGTTGTTACTCGACCAAAAGGAACTAAACGTGTTACTGCATAAACTTTTTCGAAAAAATTATCGGTTTCTTTCATAGCGTGAATTTACAAAATGAAATTAAGAAAAAAACTAAATTTAACTAAACATGACATTTATCATGTTTTAAATAATTGATTTTAAGCATATTGAGCTATAACTTTTAAATCCCTCAATATCATGAAAACTTTAACACTATTTTTCGCCTTAATTTTTATTATTAACACAAATCAAACTTTTTATTCTCAAAATGTAAATTATCAACAAACATCTATTACAAATGATTATATGCAAGATGGTACTTACAAATATTGTAATGACACCTGTGATGTTATTGTTGAAATAAAGAATGATGTTTACACTGAATTTTATCCTAATAACGAGTTTATTAAAGCAAAAATACAATGGATAAATAGAAAAGAATACAAACTAGTGATTACCGAAATTAAAAAAAGTGATTTGCCGTTTGGTATTGGTACCATTATGAAAACAAAAATTGTAAGAAAAAAAGGAAGTACTTTTTATTATGAGTCTAACCTACAAGGTCTTTCTTGGTCTGGTAAATTTGAGCTAATAAATTAATATAAACTTCAAAAAAAAACATCAATTTTACAAAAATTGATGTTTTTAATATGTTTTAATATTTTAATTTAAACTTTATATAAGTAATAGGTTTTCCTATTTCTAAATACTGATTCTCGTAAAAAGTTTGAGTTTCTGTAACTTCTTCGGGCGCACCTTCGTTTTTATAAACTGTATGATTTGCATACAAAACCTCATGACCTTCTCCATGTAATAAACCTAAAGTATAACCGTGCATAAATTCGCTATCGGTTTTTAGATTCATTATACCGTCTTCACTTAAAATTACACTGTATTTTTTAAGGAATTTAGAATTTGTCATTCGGTGTTTAGTACGTTGGTATTTTATTTGCGGATCTGGAAAAGTTATCCAGATTTCTGACACTTCATTTTCTGAAAATATATAATCTACCAACTCTATTTGGGTTCTAACAAAAGCAACATTAGGCAAGTTTTCTTCTATTGCAGTTTTAGCACCTCGCCAAAAACGAGCTCCTTTAATATCTATACCTATATAGTTTTTATCAGGATTTTTTCTTGCCAATGCAATTGTGTACTCTCCTTTACCACAACCAAGTTCTACAACTATTGGGTTGTTGTTTCCAAAAAAAGAATGCCATTTACCTTTGTGAGAAAAGTTAGTTATAACTTCTTCTCTTGTTGGTTGAATGACATTTTCGAACGTTTCGTTTTCTTTAAAACGTTTTAGTTTGTTTTTGCTTCCCAAAATAATGAATTAAGCTCTATCTTCAGTTCCTTCTTTCACAAATCGACGAGATTCTCCCATCCAATATGCAAATAAAACTAAAAGAATTACTAAAAAACCCCAGTTTAAGGCATTAGAAACCCACCAACCTAGATCTGCATTTGCTACAGTTAATCTTAACCAATCGAATGGTAAGAATAATATATCTGTAAATAAACTACCAATCCATCTAAAAATATTGCTTGCTATCATAACTTAATTATCTTTACACTGCAAAAATAACAAAAGAAACAATGCTAGCCAATTTTTTAGGGAAATCTAAACCAATCAATTTCATAATTCTTTTAAGCGTTTTTATTTGTCTGTTTTTATTTACAACACTACCAATCTATTTGGGACAAAATTTTCAATTTAAATTAGTGTTTGAAGTTGCTGGTTTAATTGCACTTTTTTTATTTCTTTTTTTCTTTTACAACTTTGTAGTAACCAAGAATAATCTAACATTCGATAATTCTTATGCTTTCTTTGTTTTTACAGTTTTACTTGCATTTTTTCTACCGTTAATAAACAACTCTAAAACACTAATAATAATACTGTTACATATTCTATTTCTAAGAAAAATTTACAGTTTAAAATCTCCAAAAAAGATATTGCAAAAACTTTTCGATAGCGGTTTTTGGTTAAGTATCTTATTTATTTTAGAGCCTTTTACAGCAATGTTTGCCATACTAATTTATGCTGGTATTTTTGTGCATCAAAAACCCATAATTAATCGTTTAATAGCACCTTTAATAGGTTTTGCGTGTCCTTTAATTATTTATTTTACCTATTGTTTTTGGCAAGATCAATTGTATGTTTTTACAAACCTTTTTTACTTTAATAGCTTTAAAAGTTTACTCTTATACTCTAAAAACAACTTTAATTGGATTATAGTTTTGATAATTATACTTTCTGTGATTTCAATTATTATGAAATCTCCAAAAACGCTTTCTGTAAATAATTCATTTAAAAAAAGCTGGTTATTACTTTTATTAAACTTTACAATATCGTTGTTTTTTGCACTATTAATTCCTAATAAAAATGGCTCTGAGATGCTATTTTTACTTTTTCCTGCAAGTGTAATTTGTGCAAATGGTATAGAATTAATTAAAAACAACATTATTAAAAATGTTGTATTATCAGTATTAATTTTAGGTTTAGTATTTTTTCTATTTCTTTTATAATTTTTTACCAAAAGCTAAATCTCCGGCATCACCTAAACCCGGAATTATATATCCTTTCTTATTTAAAGTTTCATCCAAAGCAGCTATCCATAAATGTGTGTTTTCTGGAAAATGTTTAGAAATATAATCCACTCCTTCTTTAGAGGCAATTACAACTATAATATGCAATTCTTTTGGCACTCCATATTTTTTGATCGCCTCATAAACAGCAACTAAACTTTGGCCAGTTGCCAACATAGGATCTGCAAGTAACAACGTTTTATTTTCTATGGATGGTGAAGCAAAATACTCTACAATAATTTCTGATGGAACGCCATTTTCTGGATGATTTCTATAAGCAGAAATAAAAGCATTTTCTGCATCATCAAAATAATTTAATAATCCTTGATGCAAAGGCAAACCAGCTCTTAAAATAGAACACAAAACAATTTTGTTGGTAAGTTGATCAATTTCTTTAATTCCTAAAGGAGTTTCTACTTTATTTACAGAGTAATTAAGTTCTTTACTTAATTCATAACTTAAAACCTCACCTATTCTTTCTATATTTCTTCGAAACCGTAAAGAATCTTTTTGAACATTTACATCTCTAATTTCTGAGATGAATTTATTTAAAATTGTATTACTAGAAGAAATATTATGAATATGCATTTTATAGAAATTTGATAAACAAATGTAGCATAATTAAGTAAAATTTGTATCTTGCTCTAAGAATTTAGTTAATTTAATCACTAAAAAAATAAAAAAAATGGGAATTTTTTCATTCATTAAAAATGCCGGAGCCAAAGTTTTTGGTATTGGAAAAACTACAGAAGAAGAAAATGCAGAAAAGTCTGAACAATTAAGAAATGCCATTACTGCATTAGATTTACAGGTTACAGATTTATCTATAGAAGTAAATGATGACGTAGTAAAGTTGTGGGGAGAAACTGCCGATTTAGCTACAAAAGAAAAAGTAGTTTTAGTGGTAGGAAATACAAACGGAATTTCTTCTGTAGAAGATAATATTACTGTTGCAGAAGTAGAAGAGATTGAAGAAGAAGCAATGGCACAATTTCATACAGTAGAAAAAGGAGATACTTTAGGTAAAATAGCAAAAGAATATTACGGTAATGCAATGAAATACCCTGTTATATTTGAAGCAAACAAGCCTATGTTAACTCATCCAGATAAAATTTATCCTGGACAGGTATTAAGAATACCACCATTAGTAGACTAACTAAAAGTTAATCAACCAAACCATAAGAGTTTCAAAAATTATTTTTGAAGCTCTTTTTTTTTGCTTAGAATCTAAATTTTATTAGCAACTTTGCAAGCTAATATAGTTTACATTTTTAAAAATGAATAAAAGAATATTAGCTCTTTTTGCAGTTTCTATTGCAACATTAATTTATGGTTTAACATTTACTATTGCTAAAGATGTTATGCCAATTTATTTAAAACCTTATGCTTTTATATTGGTAAGAGTTATTGGTGCAACAACTATTTTCTGGACGATAGGTTTGTTTATTAAACAACAAAAAATAGAAAAAGAAGATTATAAAAAAATACTTTTAGCTTCTTTTTTCGGAATTGGTTTAAACATGTTAACTTTTTTTAAAGGCTTAAGTATTACTACACCTATAAGCGCATCTGTAATGATGGTTACATCACCCATTATGGTACTAATTTTCTCTAGTATTTTAATAAGAAAAAGAATAGGTAAACAACGAATTCTAGGTGTTTTTATAGGTTTAATTGGCACCATATTATTAATTACTTATGGTAATAATTCATCCGAAGGAACCAATAATAACTTTGGTAACTTTTTAGTTTTTGTAAATGCGGCATCTTATGGTTTGTATTTGGTTTTGGCTAAAGATTTAATTGTAAAATACAACCCAATTGTTTTTGTAAAGTGGCTATATTTATTCGGTTCTATTTTTGTAATTCCGTTTGGTTATAGCGAGATATTAGAAGTTTCTTGGCAAGAAATACCTACCAACATTTATTGGAATATCGGTTTTGTTGTAATTTTTACATCTTGTGTTACCTATCTTTTTAATCTGTATGGTTTATCAAAATTAAAACCAACAACCGTTAGTGTTTTTATTTATTTACAACCTGTAATTGCTACAATTTATGCATTAATTGTTGGTAGCGATTCTTTAAATACCGTTAAAATAAGTGCTACAATCTTAATATTTATTGGTGTGTATTTAGTAACCAAACAAGTAGAAAAATCTACCAAATAAAACTATATTTGCAACTTATTTAAAATGATGATTTTATGATTCAATCTATGACGGGTTATGGTAAAGCAGTATTACAATTGCCTACCAAAAAAGTTACTATAGAAATTAAATCTTTAAACAGTAAAAATTTAGATTTAAACGTTAGAATTCCTTCTTATTACAAAGAAAAAGAATTACCTGTGCGTAAAAAATTAGCAGCTGCCTTAGTTCGTGGAAAAGTAGATTTTTCGATATTTGTAGAAATGACTGCAGATGAGACTTCTACAACTGTTAATCATGGTGTTGTAAAAGAATACATACAACAATTAAGAAATGTTGTGCAAACTGGTTCTACAGACGATGTAGAATTGTTAAAAATGGCTGTTAGAATGCCAGATGCATTAAAAACAGAAAGAGAAGAATTAGATGAAAATGAATGGAATCTAATTGATGAACATATAGATGTTGCCATAAAAGAAATTGTACAATATAGAACAGACGAGGCCGCTTCTTTAGAAATAGATTTTAAACAAAGAATTGCAAATATTAAAATGTATTTAGAAGAAGTAAAAGCTTTAGATGGCGATAGAATAGCAAACGTAAAAGCACGTTTAAAAAAGGCGATAGACGATTTAAAAGTAGATACAGATGAAAATCGTTTTGAGCAAGAGTTAATCTATTATCTAGAAAAATTAGATATAAACGAAGAAAAGGTTCGTTTAGCAAACCATTTAGATTACTTTTTAGAAACATTGGCTACACCAGACTCTAACGGTAAAAAGTTAGGTTTTGTAATTCAAGAAATGGGTAGAGAAATTAATACTACAGGTTCTAAAGCAAATTTTGCACCTATGCAAAAATCGGTAATTCAAATGAAAAACGAATTAGAGCAAATTAAAGAGCAAATCTTAAACGTACTTTAAGCATCAAAATAAACCAAAATACTGGTTTAAAACTAATAACATATAATTCTGAAATCTATTCAGAATGACAAAAATTAAACATTTATGTCAGAATTTAAAGGTAAATTATTCGTCTTTTCAGCACCTTCTGGTTCAGGAAAAACAACAATTGTTCGTCATTTATTAAAACAAGAAAAATTTAATTTAGAGTTTTCTATTTCTGCTACTTCTAGAGAACCAAGAGGAGAAGAAAAAGATGGTGAAGATTACTATTTTATCTCTTTAAAAGATTTTAAAAGTAAAATTAAAGGCGACGAATTTTTAGAATGGGAAGAAGTTTACAGAGATAATTTCTACGGAACTTTAAAATCTGAAGTAGAACGTATTTGGGCGCTTAAAAAACATGTGATTTTTGATATTGATGTTGTTGGTGGCCTTAGAATTAAAAAGAAATTTCCAAACGAAACTTTATCTGTATTTGTAAAACCACCAAGTGTAGACGAACTTAAAATAAGATTAAAAAAACGCTCTACAGAAAGTGAAGACAAAATAAACATGCGCGTAGCAAAAGCATCTGTAGAACTGGCAACAGCACCACAGTTTGATAAAATCATCAAAAATTACGAACTAGATGTTGCTTTAAAAGAAGCAGAAGATTTGGTTAGCGATTTTTTAGATTTAAAGAAATAAAACTTCTATTAAAATGAAAATTGGTTTATATTTTGGCACTTTTAATCCTATTCATATTGGGCATTTAATAATTGCCAATCATATGGTAGAAAATTCAGATTTAGATGAAATCTGGATGGTTGTAACACCTCATAATCCTTTTAAAAAGAAAAGTTCTTTGCTAGACAATCACCATCGTCTAGAATTGGTTTATAAAGCAACAGAAGCATATGACAAAATTAAACCTTCTGATATCGAATTTAAACTACCACAACCAAACTACACAGTACACACCTTAGCACATATTTCTGATATGTATAAAGACAAAGAGTTTTGTTTGATTATGGGAGAAGACAATTTAAAAAGCTTACATAAATGGAAAAATTATGAAACCATTTTAGAACATCATAATATTTATGTTTACCCAAGAATTGCAGAAGGCAAAATAGATTCTCAATTCGATAATCACCCAAAAATCACAAAAGTAGCTGCACCAATTGTTCAAATTTCTTCTACAATGATTAGAAACGGAATTAAAGACAATAAAAATATGAAACCGCTTTTAACCAATGAAGTTTGGCAGTACATAGATGAAATGAATTTTTATAGAAAATAATTTCACTTTAAATTCGTTGTATATTTGTAAATATTCAAAATAAATACTTTGGCTAAAAAGGATAAAAAAAAAGGAAAATTAAAACAAAAACTAACCGATAAATATAGGTTGGTTGTTTTAAACGAAAATACTTTTGAAGAACGTTTTTCTTTAAAACTATCTCGTTTAAATGTATTTGTTTTAGGCGGAATTTTCTCTATTCTACTTATTTCTTTAACCACATTATTAATAGCTTTTACGCCAATTAAAGAATACATACCAGGTTATTCTTCTTCAAAACTAAAATCAGATGCATTAAAGCTTACTTTCGAAGCAGATTCTTTAAAGCAAAAGTTGGCTATTTTAGAAAATTATACAAAAGCTTTAAAACCAGTTTTAACAGGAGAGATAAGTTCAGAAGAAATAGATTCTATTCAAATTGAAGCAAGACAAACTACAATAGACGAAAGCAAATTAGATGCAACCAAAGAAGATTCTTTGTACAGAGAAAAAATAGATCGAGAAACTCGTTTTAGTATTTTAAACAACTCTAACAGCAGCGTTAAAATTGTTTTTTTCGCACCTTTAAAAGGAAATATTTCACAAAGTTTTGATGCTAATTCTAAACACTTTGCACTAGATATTATAGCTAAAACAGGCACACCTGTTAAAGCTGCCGCAGAAGGAACCGTTATTTTTTCTGGATGGAGCGCAGAAACTGGTTATGTAATTATTTTAAAACATAACAAAGATTTTATTTCTGTTTACAAACACAATGGTAATTTACTAAAACAACAAGGTGATTTTGTAAAATCTGGCGAAGTAATTGCTAGCGTTGGTTCTACAGGAGAACTTTCTACCGGACCGCACTTACATTTCGAACTATGGAAAGGCGGTTACGCTATAAACCCAACAAATTTTATAGATTTTAAATAATGAGTATTAAATCTTTTTTTGCCATTCCTTTTGCTAAAATTGCAACCAAAAAGGTTTATAAATGGGCTAATAAACCGCATAAAACACAAGATAAAGTTTTTAAAAAATTAATTTCTAAGGGTAAACAAACTGCTTTTGGTATTGATCATAATTTTGATACCATTTCTAATTACGAAGATTTTAAAAATCAAGTTAAAGTACAAGATTACGAAGGACTAAGAAAGTATGTAGATAGAATTGTTGACGGAGAAGAAAATGTACTTTGGCCAGGGAAACCATTATATTTTGCAAAAACTTCTGGTACAACTTCTGGTGCTAAATATATACCAATTACTAAAGAATCGATGCCAACACATATTACAGCGGCAAGAAATGCAATGCTGTTTTATATTGCAGAAAAAAATGATGCAAGTTTTGTTGATGGTAAAATGATTTTTTTACAAGGAAGCCCAGTTTTAGAAGATAAAAATGGCGTAAAACTTGGCAGACTTAGTGGTATTGCTGCTCATTATGTACCAAACTACTTACTTAAAAACAGATTACCAAGTTGGGATACCAACTGTATAGAAGATTGGGATACAAAAGTGAATGCGATTGTAGATGAAACAGTAAACGAAGATATGTCTGTAATTAGCGGTATACCGTCTTGGGTGCAAATGTATTTCGAAAAACTGATTGAGAAAACAGGAAAATCTGTATCAGAATTATTTCCTAATTTTAATTTCTTTATTTACGGTGGTGTTAATTTTGAGCCTTACAAGAATAAATTTGAGAGTTTAATTGGTAAAAAAATAGATTATATAGAATTATATCCTGCATCCGAAGGCTTTATTGCTTACCAAGATTCTCAAACAGCAAAAGGAATGCTTTTACAGCTAGATTCTGGTATTTTTTATGAGTTTATTCCGGCAAATGAATTCTTTGATGAAAACCCAACAAGAATCTCTTTAAAAGACGTTAAAATTGGGGTAAATTATGTAATTATATTAAACACCACTGCAGGTCTTTGGGGTTATAATATTGGCGACACGGTCGAATTTACATCAACAAAACCTTATAGAATTAAAGTTACAGGTAGAATTAAACATTTTATTTCTGCATTTGGCGAGCATGTTATTGGTAAAGAAGTAGAAAAGGCATTAAATGATTCTATAAAAGGAACAACTATTAATATAAGCGAATTTACGGTTGCACCACAAGTAAACCCAAGTTCTGGCTTGCCATATCACGAATGGTTTATAGAGTTTGAAAACGAACCAGAAAACATAGAAGAATTTGCTGCAAAAGTAGATGCTTCTATGCAAGCTCAAAACATCTATTATTTCGATTTAATAGAAGGCAAAATACTACGCCCGTTAATTATTAGAAAAGTTAAAAAAGGTGGTTTTCATGAATATATGAAATCTATTGGTAAATTTGGCGGACAAAATAAAATACCTCAACTTTCTGACAACAGAAAAATTGCAGATGTTTTAGATAATTTTATAATAGAAAAATAACAACATATATACAAAATGGGAGGAGATTATTTATTTTTAGTTTTAGCTGTAGTGCTAGTAATTGTTTACTTTTACAACAAATACAGAAACAGACGACGTTAACATAAAATCAAATTTTAAATTTGGTTAGATTTAGTTCTTACACTAAAAACAGCAATAAAATACAAATGAGTACAATTAGAATTACAAAGCAATTCAATTTTGAAACAGGGCACGCATTATATGGTTATGATGGTAAATGTAAAAATGTACACGGTCATTCTTATAAATTATCTGTTACCGTTTCTGGACAACCGATATCTGACAATACAAATGTAAAATTTGGAATGGTAATCGATTTTGGTGATTTAAAAAAGATTGTTAATGAAGAAATTGTAGACATTTTTGATCATGCAACTGTATTTAATAAAAATACACCTCATTTAGAACTTGCAAAAGAACTAATAGACAGAGGTCATCATGTTTTATTAGTAGATTACCAACCAACAAGTGAAATGATGGTAATTGATTTTGCTGAGAAAATTAAAAATAGATTGCCTAACAATATCAAATTACATTCTATAAAATTACAAGAAACGGATTCTAGTTTTGCAGAATGGTACGCTAACGAAAACTAAACTATTTACCGTTATAAGCGTTCATAGTATTTGATAAGCCAGCTGTACCAAAAGAGGTTATTACTTTAGATGAAGTAGGTAAACGCTCTATTAATTGGCTGGTTTCCTCTTTATTCCATTCTCCTAAAACAAAATCTACTTGTCTTCCTTTAGGATAATTTGAACCTACACCAAATCTAAATCTTGGATATTTTTGAGTGTTTAATTTTTCTTGAATATCTTTAAGCCCATTATGTCCGCCAGCAGAACCTTTCGCTTTTAAACGTATGGTTCCAAAATCTATATTTACATCATCTGTAACAATTAGAATATTTTCTACTGCAATTTTCTCTTTATCCATCCAATATTTAACCGCTTTACCACTTAAATTCATAAATGTACTTGGCTTTAAAAGGATAAAAGTTCTTCCTTTAAACCTAAAATTAGCAATATCACCTAATTTTTCTGTTTCGAAAGTAGCTTTATGTTCTTCTGCAAGTTCGTCTAAAATTTTAAAACCAATATTATGACGTGTATTATTATATTTAGTACCAACATTACCTAAACCTACAATTAAAAATTTTTTCATTAGTTGTTCTTTCGTTTCTAAATTTAAACCGAATAGATTTTTAAAAAACCTTAAGATATTCATACTTCAAAAGTAAGAAGAAATTAAAAGCTATAAAAAAAGCGTTACAAAATTGTAACGCTTTTATATTTATTTTTGTTGCTAAAATTTATTCAGCAGCAGTTTCTGTTTCTTCGTCTTCATCTACAGAGACAGTTGCATTACGAGAAGTTCTAACTTGTACAACAACCGTATTATCTGGGTGCATAAAAGTATAATCATCATTAAATAAAGAAGTAACAAATAATTTATTACCAATCTTTAACTTAGAAATATCTGCTGCTATAAAATCTGGTAGGTTAGCTGGCAAAGCTTTTACTCTTAATTTACGGTTTGTAAAACGTAAAGAACCACCATTTAATACACCAGGAGAAGTACCTGTTAATTTTACAGGAATATTCATTGTAATTTCTTTATCATCAAATAACTGATAAAAATCTACGTGTAAAATTTTATCTGTTACAGGGTGAAATTGGATATCTTGCAATACAGTTGCAATTTTTTGTCCATCAACATCAATAGTTGCAGTGTATACATTTGGAGTGTACACCAAGTTTTTAAACGCTTTTTCTTCTGCAGAAAAATGCACTGGCTTATCTCCTCCGTATATAACGCAAGGAACCATACCAGCATTACGTAAGGCTTTTGTTGATACTTTACCTACGCTTTCTCTTTTTGATCCTTTAATTGTAATTGATTTCATTACTTTTTTTATTAATTATTTACATTAAAAATTGTCCGCTAATCGATGTGTTATCTTGAACTTTGTGCATAACATCAGCGAATAAGGGCGCGCAAGATACAACTTTTATTTTTGAAGTCTCCTTTTTTAGAGGAATTGTATCTGAAACTATTAATTCTGTTAAACCTGAGTTTTCTATTTTCTCGTATGCACCGCCAGAAAGTATAGGATGTGTACATATTGCACGTACACTTAAAGCACCTCTTTTCATCATTAAATCTGCTGCATGTGCTAATGTCCCTCCGGTATCTATCATGTCATCAACAAGAATAACATTTTTACCTTTTACATCACCAATTAACTCCATATGAGAAATTACATTTGCTTTTTTACGTTGCTTGTAACATATTACAACATCAGAATGTAAGTGTTTAGAATATGCGTATGCTCTTTTAGAACCTCCCATATCTGGTGATGCTATTGTTAAGTTTTCTAATTTTAAACTATTTATATATGGCATAAAAATAGTTGACGCAAAAAGATGATCTACTGGTTTTTCGAAAAAACCTTGAATTTGATCTGCGTGTAAATCCATTGTCATTATTCTAGTAGCTCCTGCAGATTGTAATAGGTTTGCTACTAATTTTGCACCAATTGCAACTCTTGGTTGATCTTTTCTATCTTGTCTTGCCCAACCAAAATATGGCATTACAGCAGTAATGTGTCTTGCAGATGCTCTTTTAGCTGCATCTAACATTAACAACATTTCCATTAAATTATCTGCGTTAGGAAAAGTAGAACCTATTATAAATACTCTTCTTCCTCTAACAGATTCTTCGAATGCTGGTTGAAATTCTCCGTCGCTAAAGTATGTTGTTTTAACTTTTCCTAGTGTTGTATTGTATTCTTTTGCAATTTTTTCTGCCAAAACTGTACTTTGTCTGCAGGCAAAAAGTTTTGGTGCTAATTGATTTGTAGGCATTTAGTTGTTATTTAGATTGTGTTGTTGTAAGGGCACAAAAGTAGAAATTATTTATTTAGTTTGAAATTAATTTATATACTTTAAAATAAAATAATTTAATACATTTGCAATCGGAATTAGTAATGCTCAAGTGGCGGAATTGGTAGACGCGCTGGATTCAAAATCCAGTTCTTTCGGGAGTGTGGGTTCGATTCCCACCTTGAGTACACAAAAAAAACCTCAACTTTAAAAGTTGAGGTTTTTTATTACTTTATAAAACTTAAAAAAAATTCTTAAGTAAAAATTTAATTCTTTTTTTTACTCTTCTTTTTTTTCCTTTTGTAATTTCAAAAGGAAGTATTAAAATTAAATATATTAAAATAAATGGGCTTTTTAATTTTTCCATTATAAATATAATTATTTCCTTCTTTGAATTCTTTTACTAAAAATTATAAATAAAACTCCGCAAAGTAACCATGCCGGTAATGTTACAAAAGATAAAAAAACATCGAATTGAACAGATATAAAATAGAAAAGACCAAAGCTAATTGCCCATGCAAATAGTACTGCATTATTAATTTTGATTCCAGCTAATTCTGCATAATTTTTTTGAATTCCAAACTTTTTTGCAAAGAAATGCTCAAACACAATAATTGCACCAAAGGGAGCCAAAATAAATCCATATAGAGCTACAAAGCCTAATAACTTCATAGCAAATGCAGGAAATAACCCAGCTACTGTAGCTATTGCACCTGCAATTATAGTAACTTTAGCTGTTGATAATTTAGGTAAAATAGCCTGAAAAGCTAAACCTGCTCTGTATATTGTTGGGTTTGCAGTTGTCCATCCTGCTAAAACCACCGCTATAATTCCGAAAACTCCAATTGCGTTGTACGCCATAGGCCCAGGAGCTACAGGAGGTGCATTACCTTCGCTTAGATAAGAAAGAGCTTCTGGAGATTTTAAATACACAGCATAGAGTAAAGCTGCGGCTATCCAAGCCATATAATGTCCAACATACATTCCTGCAGCTGTTGTCCAACCCGCTTTTGCTTCTTTTGCAAATCTAAAGACAGATAAATCTGACATACCAATATGCATTGCCCCATTAGCAAACCAAGACCAAATAACCACATGCCAAAAGGTAAATTTTGTTTGTCCAGGAAAAGGTTCTCCTCCGTCACCCCAAATTGCCCAAAATTTTGAAAAACTATTTACTCCTAATTGACTAAGAGCTACAATACCTGCAGCCACAAAAGCTAAAACAATAAAAGGAGACATCCAATTTGCAGCTTTTGTAACGGTATCATATCCTTTTGCAGCAATTATAGAAATAACTGCACCAATAGCAATTACAATTATAATCCAAGTCATTCCATTTGGTAAGGTATCATCTAGTTTTGGCATAGGCATATCAAAAGGAATACCTACCGCTGTAGCAGATACAGTTATCATAGAACCTGCCAAAAAACAAAATAAAATACCATTGGCTAAATTGTAACCTGTAACCAATTTTTTACCACATATTTTTTCTAACTGAAAATATAATGTTAATCTGTTTTTAACAGCTATTTCTGCTGTTAAAAAACGCCAACTAAGAACTGCTAACAAATTACCTAAAAGCAAGCCAACAATCAAATCAAAAGCACTTACTCCTGCTGTTAAAAAAAGTGGACCTATCATAAATTCGGTTCCTGCAGCATGTTCTCCTGCATACATACCTATAAAACTTTTCCATCCTTTTAATTTAGAATTTGGTATTGGTTCTCTTTCAAACTCTCCACTTACTGCTTCTTCTACTTGATTTGATTCTATACTTACTTGGCTCATTTATTATATTTCTTGAATGTTTATATTAGATGATTAGGGAAATCTTCTACTCGTTCGCAGCATATTTGTTCCATTACTTGTTGCAACTCTGTTTTTAAAAGAGAAATAGTATGGTTACCTCCTTTATTACCAAGAGCAGAAACTCCGTACATAAAAGATCGTCCCATAAAAGTAAATTTTGCACCTGAAGCTAAAGATCTCGCAACATCTACACCAGATCTAATTCCACTATCCATCATTACCTCTATTTGATCTCCGTATTTTTCTGCAATAGATTTTAAGGGTTTTATTGTAGACTCACCAGCGTCTAATTGTCTACCACCGTGGTTAGATACAATAATACCATCTAAACCTAATCGTATTGCTTGTTCTGCATCATAATGTGAAGCAACACCTTTTAAAACTATTTTACCTTTCCACATATCGCGAATTGGTTTTATTTTTTCTTCGTTTAATCGACCAGAAAAGGTTTGATCCATAAACTTACCTAACTGTTTTAAGTCTAAATTTTTTGGCATGTATGGCAATAAATTAGCAAAATTAGGAATTCCATGTTTTAAAGTTTGTAAACTCCAATGAGGTCTTCCAAATGCTTGTAAGATATTAGTTAAGTTCATTTTGGGTGGCATTGCTAGACCATTTCTAATATCTCTTGGTCTAAAACCAAAACTTGGCACATCACATAGAATTACTAAAACAGGACATTCTGCTGCTTCTGCTCTTTTTAAAATATCATCTCTTAAACTATCTTCTGTTGGATGATATAGTTGAAACCAAGCCTTACCTTCTGTTAACTCTGCAGCTCTTTCAATACTAGTTGTAGTAACAGTACTTAAGATAAATGGTATATTGTGTTCAAAAGCTGATTTCGCTAAAATCTCAGGAGAATTTGGCCACATTAAACCTTGCAACCCAACAGGTGCAATACCAAAAGGAGCATCGTATTCTATACCAAAAAGTTTAGTTTTTGTTGATGACCCACCATGATTACGTAAATAATTTGGCTTTAATTGTACTTCTCTAATTTCTGAAGTATTTCTTATAAGGTTTACATCTTCATTACAGCCACCATCTAAATACTCAAATGCAAATTTTGGTATTTTCTTTCTAGCTTTATTTCTTAAATCGTCGATTGACGGATAGCGCGTATCTATTTTTATAGCCATGGTTTTGTATTGTAAAATAAATATTCAATTTTAAAATTATAAGTAAAATCTATCTACAAGATTTTATTAAAATTTAAAATTATGTAATTAACTTTTTTTTGAGATTTTTAAATTTTAAAGAATACCTTTTTTTAATCGTTAACTATAAAAGGAACGTGTTTCTTTAAAGCATAGTTTTTTCTCAAAAATTTAGAATTTAATTTTGTATCAGAAATTGCTATAGCAGCTCCTAAAGCAGAACCTAATGATGCTTTTGTGGTTCTTAACTTCATGCCTCTTAAATAATGTGACAATAATTTGATATAAATATCATTGTCTGTAAAACCACCATCTACATATAATCTGTCTATTTTTTGTGTATCGGCAATTGTTTTAATACTATCTACTTGCAATTTTACAAGCTCTATCATTAAATGATGATACGCATGTTCAAAATTATTATACAGATATTTTGTTTTTTCGGGCATGTCTTTATCTTGAAAAGATTCCCATTTAAAAGAATGCTTAAAATCTTGTAAAACTTCGAAATAAACGTCATAATTAAACTCAACTGTTTTATGATAATCTTTATCAACATTAAATTTTTCTGACAACTTATTTACTTGAATTTTATATTCATTTCCTAAAAATAACCTTGAAGACTTTACAGGTTTACCATTAATTCTCATGTAATTAATACAATCTGCTTCTACATCTTCTTTTGTTAAAGGTTTATCTACAAATGGATTTAAAGCGATGCTCCATGTTCCTGTAGAAACTAAAACAAATGGTTTTTTTATACTTCTTACGTAAGGTAAAAGAGCAGAAGAACTATCATGAATTCCAACTCCTATCTTAATTCTTTTACCATTATAGTTCATATTTAAACTTGTTTCTGTAGAAACTATTGGTGGTAAGATTTTGTGAATTTCTTCTTGATACACCCAATCTTGATAATCTTTGGTTTCATAATTCCAAAGATTTGTATGACAACCAATACTTGTATACTCGTTAAGAGGCACTCCAGAAAAAATATAACTTAGGTATTGTGGTAAATGTAAAGAATACTTAATTTTTTTAAAAATTTCTGGTTTTTTGTACTTTAACCAATACAATTGCAACCCAGAGTTTAGTAAGCCCGGAGACCTAGATGCACCGCTTGTTCTAATTAACTCTTGATCGTTACCATATTTATCATAAAATTGATTTACAATTTCACTATCAATTTCTTTTGTATAATTGTACAAAGGTGTAAGAATTTCTCCTTCTTCGTCTAAGTGAACAAAACTTGCACCATAAGTAGAAAAGTTTATTGCTTTCACATTAAACTTTTCTGACTTTAATATTTTGTAAAAAACTTCTTTTAACCAGTTTTGTAATGCATGAATATCTTCTGTTGGATGACCATCTTCATCTTTAATTTCATCAAAAGAAGTGTACTCTTTATGGATTTGTTTAAAATCTTTATCAAACAAGAAAAATTTCTTATTTGTTTTTCCAATATCGAAAACTGCAGTTACTTTTTGTTTCATAAGAATTTTTTATAGACCCGTAGCTATCGTGTTTTTACCTCTTTCTCTTATTAATTGATCTCTAACTTGTAAAGTTCTATAAGCATCTATAGGATTTATTACACCTCCTGAATTTAATCTTGCCTTTTCTAATAAAGGACGAACATCTGTTCTGTACGCTTCTTGCAATATTTCTTGACACTTTACAACATCATTATTTAACTGCGCTGCTCTTAAAACATCTTGATCTATTAGCATTGCTTTTGCATATGCTTCTTGAATTGCTTCTAATGATTGAATTAGATCTTCTAAAGGATCTTTTATATTATGACTTGCATCAATCATCCACGCTAAATCAGGATTTTGGGGATTGTTTTGCATACCATACACTAGTTCGTTAAAAATTAAAAATAGAGCGTAAGGTTTAATACTACCTACTGTTAAATCGTCATCTCCGTACTTACTATCATTAAAATGAAAACCACCCAATTTACCTTTTAATTGCAATATAGATACTATTTGTTCTATGTTAGAATTTGGTAAATGATGTCCTAAATCTACTAATGTATAAGCTTTATCTCCACACCCGTTAGCTAACATTAAAGAAGCACCCCAATCTTGAATAATTGTACTGTAGAAATTTGGCTCATATGGCTTATACTCTACTAACATTTTCCAATCATCTGGCAAACCTTTGTAAATATCTATTAAACTATCTTGTGTATTTTGAAAAGCTGTCTGAAAATTATTTTGCCCTGGAAAAGAAGAACCATCTGCCAACCAAACTGTTAAAGCTTTAGAACCTAATTTGTCTCCTATTTTAATTACATCTAAATTATGTTGAATTGCTTGGTCTCTAACAGCTTTGTTTACGTTGCTTAATGAACCGTATTTGTAGCTCTCTTTAGCACCACTTTGATCTTGAAATGTATTAGAGTTTACAGCATCAAATTTTATATTTAAAGCATCTGCTTTTTCTTTAATTGCAGCATAATCAGAAGGAATATCCCAAGGAATATGCAAAGAAACAGCTCCTGCAGTTTGCGTTAAACTATGTAAGATACCAATATCTTCTATTTTTTGTTCTAAATTTGATGGTTCACCATAAAAAGAAAAACGTCCAAAACGAGTTCCTCCTGCGCCTAATGCCCAACTTGGTATTGCCACTTGAAACTCTGATAGTTTAGCTACAATGCTATTAACATCTTTACCTTGTTTTGTTAATTTATTTGATAAAAAATCGAAATTTTCATTATGATCTTTTAACGATTTCTGATTGTAATCAGATATTTGTGGTTGATTGATCTTCATTTTTATATTATGTTCTTAATTAAGTAAGACTTCTATAAACTTGCTTAAGATTTACAGAAGTCTTATTCTTAATTCAAATTAAAATATTATCTCACAAAAGCATTTGCCATTCCACCGTCTACATTTATAATATTTCCGGTAGATTTATCTAATATTCCCACTAAAGAGAATACTCCGTTAGCAATATCATTTGGTGTAATAATTTCATTTAGCAAGTTTCTTTTTGCATAGAAAGCTGGTAATTCTTCTACCGTAATTCCGTTTGCTTTTGCTCTACCTTCGGCCCAAGCACCTTCCCAAATTTTACTTCCAACAATTACTCCATCTGGGTTTACAGTATTTACTCTAACTTTATCTTTAGCTAATTCAGCAGCTAATAAACGTACCATGTGTTGTTGCGCCGCTTTTGCTGTTCCGTAAGCCACATTATTAGGTCCTGCTACTAATCCGTTTTTACTTGCAATCGCAATATAATCTCCTCCTAAACCTTGTTTACGAACAATTAATGCAAATTGCTTTGCTAAATCGAATTGTCCTTTAACTAAAATACTTTGTAATATATTCCAATCTTTATCTGTAGTATCTGTTAATGGTTTAGAAATAGCTAAACCAGCACTGTGAACAATCATATCTACACCACCAAACTCTATAATTGCTTTCTTATAAGCACTTGCAATAGAGTCTGTATTAGTAACATCACAAACAGCATAAGAAGAAACATCTCTTGCATACGTTGCATTCGCTTCTACTAAAGCTTCTTCATTAATATCTGTTAATACTACATTTGCACCTTCGGCTGCTAATTTATCTGCAATAGCTTTTCCAATACCACCACCAGCACCTGTAACAACTGCCACTTTTCTAGACAATGGCTTTTCTTTTGGCATTCGTTGTAATTTTGCCTCTTCTAATAACCAGTACTCAATATCAAAAGCTTCTTGTCTTGGTAAAGAAGTATACTCTGTAATAGCTTCTGCACCGCGCATTACATTAATTGCGTTGATGTAAAATTCACTTGCAACCCTTGTTGTTTGTTTGTTCTTTGCAAAGCTAAACATACCAACCCCTGGATATATAATTATAACAGGATTCGCATCTCTAATTGCTGGACTATTATCTTTTTTACAAGTATTGTAATAATCTGCATATTCTTGACGATACGCTGCAAACGCAGGCTCTAATTTTGATAAAATAGCTTCAGAATTAGATAAATCTTCATTTTTATCTAAACTTAAAACTAAAGGTTGAATTTTTGTTCTTAAGAAATGATCTGGACATGAAGTACCCATTGGAGCCAATCTTTCTAAATCATGACTATTAATGTATTGCATTACAACATCAGTGTCAGAAAAGTGACCAATCATTCTATTTTCAGAAGAACATAGACCTCTTAATAAAGGCATAATTTGAGCTGCTTTTTCTAAACGCTCTTCTTTAGGTAAACTTTCTACTTTTTGACCACCAAAAACTTCACCTTGTTCTTTTAATTTTTGTTCTATATATTCAGAAGCCATTTCAATAACTTCTAAACTGTTTATGTAACACTCGTAAGATGTATCTCCCCAAGTAAATAAACCATGACTACCTAAAACAATACCTCTAATTCCTGGGTTGTCTGCTAAACATTTTTCTAGCTGTAACCCTAAATCGAAACCTGGTTTTTGCCAAGGCACCCAACCCATTGTGTCTCCCCAAATTTCTTTTGTAACTTTTTCGCTGTCTTTTGCTGCAGCTACTGCTATTAAAGCATCTGGATGTAAGTGATCTATATGAGCAAACGGTAATAAACCATGTAAAGGTGTGTCTATAGAAGGTGCTTTACTATTTAAATCGTAAATACAATGATTAAATAAGCCAACCATTCTATCTTCATCATGTAAGCCTTGGTATACATTTTTCAAATCACGCAATCTTTCTGTGTACAAACCTGCAATTCCAGAACGTGTTAAAGTACCAATGTCTCCACCAGAACCTTTAACCCACATAACTTCTACATCTTCATTAGTTAATGGATCTTTCTCTATAGTTTTACAACTTGTGTTTCCTCCTCCATAATTTGTAATTCTTAAATCAGACCCTAAGATGTTTGAGCGATATAAAAATAATTCTACTTGATTATCTCCAAGAGATAAGGCTTTTTCTTCGTCCCATAAATAATCAACGTATTTAAAACTTTGTTTTGTTTGTTTCATTGTTCTGTAAGTGATAAGTTATAGTTCAAATATAGATTTCAATATAAACTTTTGTATCCTGTACTATACCGCAATAAATAAAAAATGAGATAAATACTTAAATTAACCTATAAATATACATTTAGTTTTAATTTTTAAACCCTTAATTATTTGTAAGATTATAGTTTTTAGGAAGTTCTTTATGGTATTCTGATTATTATTATAACGCTTTTATTACTTTTGGTTTATTAACACGTTTAAAAAACAATATTTTTCTACATTATGGATATGTTAAAACTTATAACAATTGAAGAAAACTCTAGGGTACCAAAATATCAACAGATTATAGATTCTATTATTCATAATATTTCTCGCGATAAACTTGTTATGGATCAAAAAATTCCTTCAATTAACATGCTTAGTGAAGAATTTAATTTATCTCGAGATACCGTAGAAAAAGCATATAGTATACTAAAAGAACGTAAAATTATTACTTCTATTAGAGGTAAAGGGTTTTATATATCTAGAACAAAATTAATATCTAAAGTTAATATTTTGTTTTTGGTAAACAAACTAAGCTCATACAAACTTAGAACTTACAATCACTTTATAGATAGTATTGGTGCTAATTCTCATACAGATTTGCACATCTATCACTGTGACGAAACGTTATTTTTAAACTTAATAGAAAAAAACAAAAGAGCTTACGATTATTTTATAATTATGCCTCATTTTAAAACTGAAGACTCTAAACATATTAGTTTACCAGAAAAGGTTTTAAAAACAATACAAAAAATTCCTAATGAAAAATTAATCATCTTAGACAACATAAAAGAAAATATACACGATAGCTTAATACAAATTTATCAAGATTTTGAAAATGATATATACAACGCACTTAACGAAGGCGTAAACAAAATTAAAAATTACAAGAAAATAATTTTAGTATATCCAGAAAAAGCTGTTTATCCTTATCCTAGAAGAATACTGCATGGTTTTAGAAAATTTTGTGTTGAGCATAATTTAGATTTTGAAATACTTGACAAAATCTACGATGACATGATTTTAATAAAAGGAGATTTATTTATTACCATTGAAGAATCTGACTTGGTAAACTTAGTAAAACAAGCTAGAGAAGACGAATTTAAACTAGGTAAAGATATTGGTGTTATTTCTTACAATGATACTCCGTTAAAAGAACTTTTAGGAATTACTGTTATATCTACAGATTTTAAAGTTATGGGAGAAACTGCTGCAGAAATGATCTTAAATAAAACTAAAGGTAAAGTTAAAGTTCCTTTTAATTTTATTGATAGAGAATCTCTTTAATAACTTTTTAATTGAATGCTAGAAGGACTATTAACTGTAATCTGATTTGGTAATTTAGTCAAACTTCCTGTTTTTATATTTCTTTTAAAGATTGTAATATTATTTGTAAACTGATTAGCGACTAATAAAAAATTGCCATCATCAGAAATCGCAAAATTTCTAGGATGATTTCCTGCTGTATCTACATGCTCTATAAGTTGTAATTTTCCGTTATTTTTATTGATAGAAAACACAACAATAGTATTTTCTTTTGGCCCACGATTAGAAGCATACAAAAATTGACCATCTGGAGAAATATGAATATCTGCTGTTCTGTAAATATCTTGTTTTTGTTGATAAGTAGCATAATCTTCAATAAAATCTAAAGATCCATTATTATAGTTGTATGCATCAACTTTACCACTTAATTCGTTAACTAAATATCCAAATTTCCCATTAGGGTGAAACACAAAATGTCTTGGTCCACTACCTGGTTTAACGTTAATTACTTTGGGGTTTTCTAAAGAAACTTTTCCTTGATTATTTTCAAGTTGAAAACCTCTGATTTTATCTGCACCTAAATCGTGCCCAAAAACATATTTATCATCAGGAGAAAAATTAGCAGAATGCATATGAGAAGATTTTTGTCTACTTTTAATGACGCTGCTATCTTTAAATTGTAACAGTTGAGTTGTTTTTGTTAGACCACCATCTTCTTTTATTTTAAAAAGACTTAAAGTACCATCTGAATAATTAGAGTTTACTAAATAACTTCCAGAATTATCAATTGCCAAATGTGCAGGATTTAATCCTCCACAATCTTGCATATTTAACAACTCTATTTTAGAATTTATTGCGTCTACTTTAAAAGCAGCAACTTTACCATTGTGTTTCATTTGGCTATCTACCACAGAATATAAGTAATTACCATCTTTAGAGATTTTTAAAAAAGACGTATTTGTAATATTGTTAAGTGTAAAAGTTAAATTAGCTTCTCCTGTTTCTGTATTAAATTCATAAACATGAATACCTTCTCCAGGTTTTTTATCTGTAAAACTTCCAATAAAAAGTAACGTTTTATTTTGAACTGTTTTACATCCAAATAAAAAAACTGTTGAACACAAAAATAAGATTGTCTTTTTAAACATAAGATTTAATATATATGTTATAATCTGTTGTAATTTCTTCACTTTTCTTTATTTTAAAAAATCTTTTCCCCACTTTTCTCTTAATTCTAAAGCCAGTGCTTTTACTTTTTCTTGATATGCTGGCTTTTCAGCTAGATTATCTAACTCTAAAGGGTCTGTTTTGTGGTCGAATAACATTCTTTCATAAGCAATACCATCATCTTTTGTCCACTCTGTGTAAAATAAATCGCCCTTAATCAGGGTTACAGCATCTTTAAATTTAGATACTGCCCAATCTTTATCTGAGTCTTTACCATTAATGATTGGCACAAAGCTTTTCCCTTCAACAGTATCAGGAGTTTCTAAACCAATTAATTCTGTCAAACTCGGATAAATATCGATATATTCTGTAATGGCTTCTGTTTTTGTTCCTTTAGTTTTCCCTGGAACTTTAATGATTAATGGCGTTCTTAAAGCAGTTTCAAACGTAACATGTTTACACCATAATTTATGGTCGCCTAAATTCCAACCATGATCTCCCCATAAAATTACAATAGTATCGTCTTCTAATTCCAAACGTTTTAATTCGTCTAAAACCAATCCTATTTGAGCATCTACATAACTTACACAGGCATAATAACCGTGAATTAATTCTTTTGCTAAATTTTCAGGTATTTCTCCTTTTCTAGGGATGTTTCCATAATTGCGCAACTCACCAAAATTATGAAAGACTTTCGTAGGAGTAGATTTTGGTTGGACATAACTTTCTGGTAATTCAATTTGATTTCTATTATACAAATCCCAATATTTTTTTGGCGCATTAAAAGGTAAATGTGGTTTCATAAAACCTAATGCCAAAAAGAAAGGTTGTTTACTATTTTTAAGTTTTTTTAAATCAGTAATTCCTTTTTGGGCAATTTTACCATCAAAATAAGCGGTATCATTTACAGTTGCCATTTCAAAAGCACTTGCACCTCCCATAGCTAAATTGGCTTTACCATTTTCCACTATATTTTTTTCTAATTGATAATTTCTAATATTTCCTTTTG
Organism: Polaribacter sp. BM10; assembly: GCF_002005425.1. Taxonomy (GTDB): domain Bacteria; phylum Bacteroidota; class Bacteroidia; order Flavobacteriales; family Flavobacteriaceae; genus Polaribacter; species Polaribacter marinaquae. Next base: position 2,173,538 of record NZ_CP019704.1, read on the forward strand.
GAAACCATCTTTCATTCCAAGAAAGGCTATCGTCTTCATTTGTATGGTAAATTTTACCTGTTGAAATTGTTGTGTAACCATTTTGTTTTAAAAGCTTTGGTAAAGAAATAGCATAAGGCACATCCACATCTGCTCTAGTTTTATAGTTTATAAAACGATGTCTTGTAGGTCTCATTCCTGTTAATAAACTCGCTCTTGAGGCACCACAAACAGGAATATTGCAATAAGCTCTTTCAAATACAAGGCTTTCACTAGCCAATTTATCCAGATTTGGAGATTTAATGTGTTTTGCTCCATAAAAATTTAACTCTGGTCGTAAGTCATCAACCGCAATAAATAAAATATTTTTTTGTGTCTTTTTTGTATTAATAGCAACTTCTTTCTTGTCTGTTTTACAAGAAATTAATAGAACACTAATTATTAAATAGTGTAAAAAAAGTTTAGTTATTGTTTTCATATCTCTGATTATTACCAATGTTTTATAATCTTATAATCTTCTTCTAATAATGTATTTTTTATCGAATCAGGAATTTTTCGTCTTGGTGTATCTTTATCTAATTTAAAACCTCTATTTCCTTTTGCTGTAATTAAAGGCATATTTCCTTTTTCTTCATTTAAAAAGTCACTTTGAGTTTTCATCCAGCTAAACAAATCTTTTACCAATTTTTCTTTTATTAATTTTAACTCAGGATTATTAACTATGTTTTTTTGCTCAAAAGGATCATTCTGCAAATCGTATAATTCTTCAAAAGGTTCATGCTTAAAAGCATTAGCTCCTCGTTTTATAAAATAATCTACATTTGATTTTCCTGTTAAGTTTTCTTCTACAACTTCTAAGGAATTAAAATTACGAATGTATTTATAACGCTGATTACGAATCATTCTTGATGGGAAAACTTCTGAATTTAAAATATTCTGATTGGTTCTAACTCCATAAACATATTTATTGACAGCAACATCATTTCCTTTTAAGATTGGTAAAAAACTCTTACCATCAATATCTTGTACTGGTTTACCTCCTGCAATATCCATAAAAGTTGGCAACACATCTGTATAATGTATCAACTGATTTGATATTGTTCCAGCTTTAATCACTTTTGGCCAACGTACTACAAAAGGTACTTTTAAACCAATATCTTTTAATGTAAATTTCCCTGAAACACCATGATCTGCACTGTAAATAAACAAAGTGTTATCGTTTAAATGTTCATCCACAAATTCTAATACTTTTTCTATTTGGGTATTATCTTCTGCAATACTTCTATAATAACCTGCTTTTTTCTGGATAAAGGCTTTATCATTTTTTTTACTTTCATTAAAAGGATAAAACTTAATATCTTCAGTTTTTGCGTTTTCTACATCAAAATATTTTCCATGTGGGTATTTTGAGGTGATAAACATACAAAATGGTTTTTTGGTTTTCTTGAAATACGCTTTGATACTATCTAATGGAATATAAGCTCTTGGAACATCTTTTTTAGGAACTGGCAACCATTCTTTATCCCATTGGTAAACACTAGAAGGTTTTACATGACTTTTTCCAGCAAGTACCACTTCATAACCCAACTTTTTCATTTTAGAAGTTACACTTTCAATAGTTGGTCTTGTTGCAGTATGATTTGCAAAACAACCATTTTTAACAGGGTATTTACCTGTAAAAACCTGAGATCTACTTGGTGCACAAATGGCTTGAGCTGTAAATGCATTGGTAAATAACATTCCTTCTTTTGCCAACCTATCTACTGCTGTTGTATTTACTTTTTCATTACCATAACAACCATAATCGTACACATCTTGATCGTCTGCTAAATAAAATATGATGTTGGGTTTTTCAATCTGATTTGCATCAACTTTAGCTACATTGTTAGATTTATTGTTGCTAATACATCCTATAAATGCTATACTTATCACTACCAAAAAAGGTAAAATCAAAGACTTTTTATTCATTTCTTAAATTCTATTATTGATACTTTTTTACACCTTCTACTTTAGGATAAGGCACTTTTTCTTTGTTTTTAACCCAAGTTCCTGTTGGTGCATTATTGGTTGCTAACCAAGCTAACATATCTGCATTCATTTGCAATGCTATTTCCATTTCTTTGGATGTAGGATTGTTTAAAATATTTCTTTTTTCTGAAATATCTTTAGTGATGTTATACATTTCAAATTCTTCAGTTTCATAAAAGTAAAACAACTTAAAATATTCTTCTCCTACTCTTGTTTGAATTAAAGTTGATGGAGAAAAACGTTCATCCATATATCCTGGAAGATGCCAAAACAAATTATTTCTTGAGATTCTTTTTGCTTTTCCTGTTAAAACTTTTGCAAAAGAAGCACCATCATATTTAGGCTTGCTTCCATCTTTCTTTTTTAATGTAGCTAAATCAACTCCAACTAATTCTGCAAAAGTGGGTAGAAAATCGATACAATGTACTGCTTGATTGGTTATCGAATTTTCTTGTATCACATTTGGATATCTGAAAATTAATGGAACTCTAAGACCACCTTCTGTTAAATTTCCTTTTTTGCCTTTCAATGGCGTATTTTTAAATAATCCTCCATTATCAGAATAAAATATAAAAATGGTGTTTTCTGTGATGTCATCTTCATAATCTCCATCTCCATTTGGATCTTTCAAAGCATTATTTATTTTCCCCACATTTTGGTCTAACAATTCAATCATAGAAGCATATTCTGCAATTCTTGGTTTTAAGCCGCGGTTCAAATACTTTTCTGTTAAATCTTTTCTGCCAGTAACATCAGAATGAACTGCGTGAAAAGGAATGTATAAAAAGAACGGATTTTCGTCATTTGCTTTTTCTTTGATATAATCTACAGAGAAATCTCCAATTGCATCTGTAAGATGTTTTGGAGTTCCTTTTAAAAGAGACACATCTGCTCTTGATTTATAAGGATTTAAAATCGTATTAAGGTATTCATTATCATAAGGTTTGGCATATTTATCTACAAATTCTGAATTAAACGTCCATCCTTTTTTATCGGAATTTAGTGCTAAATAGAAAGATTTTGTTCTTTTCCCTTTAATAGGAGCCGCTATAATGTGATGAATATCTGCTGGTAAATCTATACCATAATCACCTTTTAAAGGATGTGGAGTTCCGTGACTTTTACCCACTAATGCTGTTTGATAGCCTTTTGTTTTTAAAACATCAAACATATTGATACCATCTTCTGCAATTACTTTTTTTTGCTTGAAAGGCTCAATAAGTACATTTGGAAATCCTTTGGTTCTTTTATCTTGTCTTTTTAAAGACCCAACATTATACACCTGATTATCTATACCTGTTGCATATTCCCCACTAATTAAAGCAGCTCTAGATGGTGCACAATTTTGATTGGTATACGCGTTTGTAAAAGACATTCCTTGTGTTGCCAATTTATCAATTACAGGCGTTTCGTAAATTTTTGAACCATTATTCTTATTCGTATTTCCTGTACTTATATCAACCCAACCTAAATCATCTGCAAAAATAAATACAATGTTTGGTTTTTTTTGATCAATTTCTTTCGTCTTTAATTTTGATGTGCTACAACCAAATACAATAAGGATTACAAAAAAAACTGTATTTTTTTTAGATACTAATTTCATTTTAAAATTTTTAATATTTAGTGAGAATCAACAACCTTTGCAGACTTTGCTTCTTCTTCATTTACTCGTTTTTTTTGATTTACAAAATAAGGTTGAAATGTATAGTTGGATTTTGCATCCCATTTTACATTTATTTTAGGCAGAAGCTTTTTCATTTTCTCAATTTGAGATTTGTATTTCGGGTTTTTAGCTTCATTAGTCCATTCATTAGGGTCTATGCTATGATCGTAAAACTCTTGAGTTCCATCTTCATATCGAATATACCTATATCCATCCGCTTTCACTGCATGATTGTTCATCCCAAAAGTTGTTAAAGCATAAGAACTGTCAATCTCTAAATCATTTTGCATCATATCCACTAAACTGTATCCTTCATTTCTTTTGTAAGCAGGTAAGCCACTTAATTCTAATAAAGTTGGATAAATAGATAGCATTTCTACAGGAGCATTAATTTTTTTCCCTTTTGGCAAATTAGGACCCGCAAATAGCAATGGAGCTTTTGTAGCAGTTTCCCAAAGTGCATGTTTTGCAAAAGTTCCTTTTTCTCCTAATCTATATCCATGATCTGACCAAAGTACAATTACAGTATTATCTGAGTATTTACTACTTTCTAAAGCGTCTAAAACTCTACCCAACTCATTATCTACATAACTGATACATGCCAAATAAGCTTGCACAATTTTTTTCCATTCACCACTTTCTTTTGCCCATTCTGTTGATGGCATCATAGGTAAATCGTTAATTTGCATTCCAACAGGCGGAATATCATTTAAATCATCTGATTTATAAGGTGGTGTTTGAATGTTTTCTAAAGGATATAAATCGAACCATTTTTGAGGCACATATAATGGTACATGTACACGTAAAAAACCAAGACCCATAAAAAATGGTTTGTCATAATCTCTATGCAAACGATCTGTAACCCAATTTACAGATTGATGATCTGGCATTAAGGAATCTTTTTCTGGAAAAGCACCCCAATCGGTACTGGTTCTGCCATATTTCTCTTTTTTAGATTTTGATGTTCCAAAACCATCCCAAACAAATCGTTTTTTAGGATATGGTCCAAAACCTTTAACCCTTCCTCCAGATTCATTAAAAACACTATCTGGTGCATGAATATGAAATAGTTTTCCAATACCCATAGTATGATATCCATTTTGCTCAAAATATTCTGGTAAAAACGTAATGTCTTTTGTGGCTAGGTTTCCTGGTCTTCTAATTTTATTATCTGGCGTCATCCCATAAATACCAGTTGTTGACGGACGTAAACCAGTCATTATAGATGCTCTAGACGGTCCACACAAAGGAGCTTGTACATGGGCGTTTGTAAATGTAACTCCCATTTTTGCTAACCGATCAAAATTTGGTGTTTTTACGTTTGAAAAATTTTGAATTGGACTAATCCAATTGTTTAAATCATCAACAGCTATAAAAAGTACATTGGGTTTAGTACTTTCTTGGCTTTTAATATCTTTTGTGTTTGATGTACATGATACCATAAATACAAAAATCAATAAAAAAAGTAAATTTTTCATGGTGATTTCTTTTTAAATCTATGTTTTTAGATTACTTAATAATTAATTTTCGTTTGTATTGTTTTCCTTGTTGATCGCTAATTACCACAAAATACAATCCGCTTGAAATTTTGTTTTCTTGCGTATTAACCGTTATTCTATCAAGAACAGTATTATTGTAATATACTTGGCTGCCTAACATATTGAAAATACGAAGTTTTGTCCAAGTCATATTTTCTGATTTTATAGTAACAAATTTCGATGCCGGATTTGGATACATCAATATTCTAGCTTTATCAACTAATAAATCATCTAATATTGATAGCGTTTTTAATTTTAATTCAAAAGAATCTAAATCAAAACCATAATCTAATAAGTTAAATCTTAGTACATGAGTTCCTGCTTCTATATCAAAATTACCAATTGTTTCTGTTAAGTATTTACCAGAACCTGTGTTGGTTAATACAATATCGTTTAAAAAAGTAATATTTTCATCAGGAAAAGAAACTGTTAATTGTTTAAATGAAGGACTTCTTCTTGTTTGATGGGTTACTTCTAACTCATAATTTCCAGATTGAGCTGCATCAATTGTAAACTCTAACCATTCTCCTGATTTTATATCTCTAACAATTTGACCATTTGAACTAATATCAACCATTTCATTAGGTCTAAACGAAGAACTGTTTTGGTTTTTTTTATCCCAATAAGCAATATCAATACCTCCTTGATCATAATGTTCAAACTCTATTTTTTTAGGAATTGAATGTGGTTTATTATCTGAAGTATACGCCCATTGATTAGGAGTTAAAACGGTCAATGCTCTTTCTTCTAAATTACCTTGTGCATCTTTTGCTTCAATTTTAAGTAAATAGGCAGGCTCAGTCATATTTGTTAATTCTGGTATAGACAACCATTCAAAAGGAGCTGCTGTTTTAGTGCCAACATTTACATCGTTTATAAAAAGAGTTGCCTCTGTAAAATCGCTTCCAACAATAGCTTTAACAGTTAAACTGCTACCTTTAGGTATTTCTTGATTGTTTTTCAAATCTTTAAAACCTAGAATTCTACTAGAATCTGCTTCAACTTCAATTACTTTTTGTCCTTTTTTAGTTCCATCTGCAGTTAAAGAATGTTCTCTGTAGGTTAAACTTGTACCTTTACCAATATATAAAGTAACAAAGGCTTTGCTTAAAGTTTGTTCATAACGAACTACTGCAAAATGACCTGTAAACCTAATTCCAGCATCTGGAATACTAACTACTTTTGAAGCATCTTCTTGACAAAGTACATAATCAATTATAACTTTATCTCCTATTTGACTTTTAACTTTCGCACCAACAATAACTTCTCCTCTGTACAAATGTTCTACAGATTTTACGCTTGAATTTATAGACTTAGAAGGTTCAAAAATATGTACATAGGGTTTATCCCAAGCTTCACCTTGTTGTCTTATGGCAACAATTTGTGTTTTCTTATTAATATAGCCTCCTTTTGCTTCTCGAGTTGCTGGCCCAAGTGCTTTTGTGTATTCTCTAGCTACTCCAGCAGGCGCAAACATATTCATATATGTATTCGTTTCATTTAAATCAAAACGAACCTGAATAGCTTTATCTGTTGATGCTGTTACATTTGTATCTTCGAAAAACCTCCATCCTGGAGATTTTTGTAAATCACCAATATCGTTTTGATATCTCGTTGTTGGAGAAACCGAAACTTCTGTTCCGTCCATGTCCATAATATTTGTAACATCACCTAAATTATGATAGATGTAATCATGAAAATTATTAGTTCCTAAAGATTTTGAACGAAACATATCAAAATAATAACCTGTAGTTTTACTGGTTCTAATGGTGCTTAATGTTCTCTTTTGTTGATCGTTATTTACAGTATCATCTAAAAACTGTGTTGCAAAACTAAAATTTGGATTTATAGGATCTTCTAAATGTTTTGGTTCTGCAGCTTCATTTACAGTTGTGTTCATCCATAAATAAGAATCAGAATTCCAAGAACCAGGCTGTATACCATGAGTTGTTCCGTTAACAATCATTGTGTTATTGCCGGCGTGTCTCCAAAAATAATTGGTGTGTTCTGGTAATTTTCTTTCTGCAATTGTTTTAGGTAATCCTGCATTTGGTGCCATAATATAATCTGCTCCATACAATTCCATAGTAATACCTGTACAGTGAGAATGTACATAATGTGCGCCACCAATAATGCCTGCAAGTCCAAAATCTTTATTATTCTCTTTCACATAATTACGCTGTAACGCAACTCCTGCATGCTTAATTATTACCGTTGGTTTTTGAAAGTCGATTTCTCCTTCAATCGTATCAGGAATATTAATTCCCCAAAACAACTGCTCAAAAGCTTCATAATTACCAAAAGTACTTATTGGCGCAGACGGATTGTATCCTCCTTCTGTATCATAAGCCTGCCTTAAAGCAACCTTTGCTTTTTGTTCATATTCTGAAAAACCTCTTCTATTAGCTAAATTTAAAGTAAAACGATACAATTGCTTTGTTCTATCTATATATCTTTTTGAATCGCCATATTTTACAAATAATCTATTAGGCATTCTTAAATTATCAAACAAAAAATTTCCATCAAGAATATGCATGTTATTTTCCATCACATTCAATTCTGGTTTTAGCTTGTCTACAACATTTAGTACTTGAGTTACTGCCGACATAAAACTATAACTAACTGCTTCTGGCCAAATACCTTGCTCGCCAAACATTGGTAAAATGGTTTTGGTAAACGAATTCTGATGTTTGGTACCTACATTCCAAAATACATTAAACATCCTTTCTCTTTCTGTGTCATCTTCTACACAAAGAATACTGTATAACACTCCTGGAGCTGTTAAAATAGGATGATTACTTACAGTTTTACCGTATTTACCGTCATTGCCTGCATGCTCTTGTAAACCATTCATAGCAATATTATAAACCGCTTTTTGTGCTTTCACATTATCAAAAGCTATTTTAGTTTCTGTTGATTTTTGATACACTCTGGTTGCTGAATCTTTTAAATAATTCACCATAAAATCATAAGCAATCGCAAACTGCGCATATCCAGAACGTGGATCATAGAAATGATTTCCGCTCATAGCTGTATTACTAGGGTTTCTTGGAGCAAGTTGTTCTATATAATACCATAAAATATCCGCAGCAAACTGTGCATATTTTTTTTCTTCTGTAATATGATAAATCATTGCTGCGTAAGATGCATAATTCAATACTTTTGAATGCGCACCATTTGTTGTAGCTTGAGATTCTGACAAATTATCATCAGATGCCAAAGCTGGTATAGTATTTAAAATTGCTAAGGGATTTGTAATGTGCGTATTTACTTTAGATTCTATTGCTTCTTTTGCTTTTGCCACAATACTTTTTGCCCAATCATAATTATCAATTTTAGACAAAACTTCTGATTTTTCTGCATTTGTTGTCCAAATTATTGGATGCTGTAAAGATTGCCCTGACAAGAAAAAAACTTTAAACAAAACGAATACTACAATTAAATTTTTCATTTTTTATTTAAATTTATAATATCAACTTCCTTTTTAGCTCTTTTAATAGGGCCATTATCTCCCAACAAATACATTTTTCTAAAATCTGTACCTTTTTCTTTTTCTCCAACTATAATTCTAGCATCAGGATGCGCATTTTTGATAAGAGACGAAATAACAAAACCAGAGTTTTTTCTTTGTAAAAAAACCTTGTTCTTTTTAAAAGTATCACCACCATCAAAACTATCCCATCTAGCAATTTCTCCGACATCATTATTTGTTTCACTCTCTAAGTAAATACTCACTTCTGTTGCAGATTTTACTTTTAAATCTCCATTTCCTCTAGGAAGATTAGCATTCTTACTTTGTAACCACTCTTGTCCATTCCATCTAAAATGTTGTAAACGTTTAGGTCCGCTTCTTTTTGCTCCTATATCAGGACCAACCAACACACCAACTTGTGGTTTTCCATCAGGATCAACATCAGCAATTCCTTGAAAAGTCCAATCATCAGGTATTTTTTTTACCAAAGTTTTTTCATCTGCCATTTCTTTAGTTAAAGGCATTTCTAAAGGTTGATTTTTAACATTTTTCCATTGCCCTGAATTTGTATCAAAAAGCATGTAATATAAGTTATGTCTTTCTGGAATGTGACCACGTTTGTCTTGAGCGTTTTTATTATCTCTACAAATATGATAATCAAATGCTACAATAATATCATCTCCGTTTCCTTTACCAACCCAAGGATACCAAGAATCTTCAGCTTCAATATTTGTTCTTCTTTTGTGTTTTAAAAAAGAAACTGGTTCATCAAAAGTAACTCCATTGTCTGTAGATTTTTGATACACCCAATCACTTCTATGCGCACCATGTCTGTAAAACAAATACATATCTCCGTTGTCCATTTTTACAAACTGACTGTAGGTACCAAATAACGAAACATTATCTAAGGTTTCCCAAGCAGAAATGTCTAATGGTTTTTTAGAAACAGCATGCAGATTTTTGCCATAATGATGATTTCCTAAAGGATTTTTTCCATCTGACGGTCTTCCTCCATGTCCACCAAATGCAATATGAATATAACCAGCATCATCAATAAGTAATGCAGGTTTACCATGATTATCTATTTTCTTTTTACGATTCGGGTCTTTACCCATTTCACTAATACCCGCTTTAAAAGGACCTTTCCATTCTTTGGTTTTATGATTGTACGATGCTACATAAGGATCTTCCAATGTTCCTTGATAAGCTACATATGTAACTCCCTTATGATAAACTCCTGAAGGATGCTGTACTATAGCCACTGCATTACCAAAACCGTTATTGGCAAAATAATCTACCTTTCCGTCTTTATTTTCTTCTTTTGAACTTACTTTTTTATTAACATTACATCCTACTAAAAAAAAGCAAAAGCAGATTTTTAAAATTAATTCTTTATTTATCATTAGTTTATCGATATTTTTTTTAAAACTCTAAGTTTAACAGGACCTAAAAGACCTGATGTTAGCAATTCATCATCTTTACGCCAATGTTTCCAAGATGAAAACGTGGTTCGTTTTGATGGACGTTCTGTGGTGTTTAATAACCAATCTGGTAGTTTTTTTAGTTTATTTCCTCTTCGTTCATAATCTAATGGCAAACCTTCATCACCAATTAATTTATTTGGCCATAAATTGGTCACTTTTACTTCTATAACATTTGTACCTTTTTTTACAAAGCCATCAATATTAGTTCTAAAAGGTGGTTTCCATAAAGTGCTTACTTGTTTTCCATTGATGATTACTTCTGCAATAACAGCCAAACTTCCTAAATCTAATTCTAAACTTTTATCTACTTTTAACAAGTCTTCTTTAAGTTCAAATTCTTTAGAATAAGTGGCTGTTCCTGAAAAGTGTTGAATACGTTCATCTTTATGATTTGACCAAGAATTTAAATCAGTAAAGGTTTTATTTATACTATTTCCTGAGTTCAAAAGGAAATCAACTTGCCAAGAATTTGATAAATCAATAGGATCTATTATTGAGTTTACTACTACTGTTTTCGTTTCTCCATCTACATTTGTATACGTAATTTTACCTGCATTTGGTGTTATCCATTGGATAACATCTTCATTAAACACTAACTCAGGTTTTGGCGTATCTTTTGATAGTTTTAAAATTTGTCCTTCAGGAATGAACATCGTGCGTTCTTTCCCATCTTTTTTGTAGGTAATTTTTAAAGTTGTTTTATTTCCATTAGCAATTTTATTATTTATCAATACATTAGAAATCAAAATATCGAAAATATTGCTTGAAACTAGTTCCTTAATTTTATTTGTAATCTCAAAGGTTTCATAATTTTCCGGAATGCCTTTGGTTTCTGTTTTAAATTTTCCGAATACAGCTTTTAAAACTTTTAAAGGTTTATTACCTGCATCAACCTTAATATGTTCTCTTTCTTCTGCATAAATTTGATGTTTGGTATTACCTATTTGGTATTCCATTCTTAACTCTTTTTTGTATCCCATTGCTGGATCACAATCACAAAATGCTCTCGACATTTTAAAGTCTAATTCACCATCAATTATAGCATTATTTACTTTGTCTGTAATATCGATTAAACCTTCTTGAAGAAACGTTCCGTATTCTGCTTTTACAATTTCTAAGTTAGAAAGAGGCTCAGATTTTGGTTGTTCTAATTCCATTTTAACGGATGTTAAATGGTTAGCTTTTGTTGGCTTTTTGAATACAATAAAAACAGATTCTTCAATCCCTAACTGTAAAGGAATTGTGGTTGTTCCATCTTTATTTTCTTTGAAGACCACCACATCTTTTATTTTACCTGTTTCTGAATTCCACAGTTCTGGTTGTTTTGCAGAAACTCGAAAACGCGCTACAATATCTCTTGCTTCTTTTCTAGCATTGGCGATAAAATAAATATCAGCATCATCAGTTTTTCTATGGATGAAACTCAAATCTGTTTGATCGCTAGTTTCTATTTTAAAATCGGGTGTTTTTTCACTTAAAACTTCGCTAACAGAAATGTCTTTTACCAATTCTTTCCCCCATAATTCATCAACATAAGTTTTAACAACTTCATCATTTTTAGGATAATCAGTTAAACTTGGCGATTGCGTTGGTTTTTTTCCAATAACAATTGCACCACCTTCAACCAATTCTTTTACTTTTTTTAAGGTTTCAGGTTTTATGAAATTAGACTCTGGTAAGACTAAAAACTTATAAGTGTTGCCTACTGAAGAATAAATTGTTCCTTTTTTAACAGTTAAGTCTTTCAATTTATTGGCACCAATCAAATCATAATCAAAACCCATTTTTTTAATTTCTGGTTTTAGAAAAGCCGTATTTGGTGATGATTCTCCAGTAAACACTAAAACATCGGCCACATTTTTTCCTTGCTGCAATAAAAATTGAGAACGTGCTATATAGTCTAAAAATCCTTTTCCTTGATTCCACCAAGTATTATTTCTATTAAAATCAAATCCGTGATAACTCAATGCCAGACCAGGTGCAACATCCCAAGGTTGATGCACATAAGAATGAAAAATAAAACGTGTAATGCCTTGTGCCCAAGCTTGATCTCCAATTGATTTTATGTCTGCTGGGTGCTTGTCCCAACCACCAATTCCTGTAAATGCTTCTGCACCAACAATAGCACTTCCGTTTAAATGTGCAATAGAAGACACAAATTTTGCCGAATCAAAAAATGGGTAGCCACCACTCCAAAACTCACACATCACAATGTCTCCTGTAGCTCCTACTTGCATATTATCAAAAGGACCCCAATAAGGTTCTACAGAAAATTTCATATTGTTTTTATGGCATAATTCTGCAAAATGCGCGTAGTAGTTTTTTGCTATTAAATCGCCAATAGTTCGTCTAAAATCCCACAAAAAACGTTCTGAAATTTCACCACTTTCAACATAATACCCTGCTAAGGTGGGCAAATATGAGGTTAAATCGTAACCTCTTAAATTCTCGAATTGCGTATCAAATCCTGCAGTCCAATTGGTGGTTTCTACCTCGTAACTATCAATTAAACAATTGTTAACGGTAGTTCCTATTAAATCGCCTAACTTATCGATTATGGGTTGTACGCCACCTTTCCAATAGGCGTCTACCGCTGTTTTACTCATTTTATCAACTTCTAAACCTTTGGCTTCAGGTGGTGCTGGTCTATTGGTTGTTCCAATTGGTGTGTGTCCAAGTCTTAAAATAATCCATTCTCCTTTTGGTACATTCCAATCTAAAAATCCGTCTTTAGAAACTTTATCTGTTAAATTAACAATAGTTCCCTTTTGAATAGTACTCGTTTTTGGAATGTCTTTCGTATCTGGCAATAAATGATTTCGGACACGTTCAGATAGAGTTTTATAGTCTAAACCATCAATTTTTGTAACTTGTTTAAGTTTTGGAAATGCTAAAACTGCAATATCTTTATAATAGGTAAATTTCGTTTTTGGTTGTGGTAATTGCGCTTTGTAATTTTGATTTCCATTTACTTCAACTTCGCTAAAAACAACAGTTTGCATTGCATTTTCCTCGGTTACCCAAGGTCCACCACTAGAAGACCAACCTGCACTGTTATGAAACGCCAACTCTAAGCCCAAACGTTTGGCTTCTTCCGCAGAAAACTTGAATAAATCTAGCCATTCTTCACTTAAATATTTTACTGGGCCTTTTGGAAACCCTAAATGCACGTTAAATAACTGTGCTTCTTGAATGCCAACTGCTTTCATTGATTCTAAATCTTTTGTAATACCAGATTTAGATACGTTACCACTTATCCAATGCCACCAAGTCCTGGCTTTAGCTTCGTTTGGCAGATTTTTAAACCCTTCTTCTAAAGTTAAATTTTGACGCTCGTTTTTCTTTTCAGTGCAATTACTGAAACAAAAGCAAATCATTAATAACAAGATGTAACCTAAATTCTTCATTAATTTTGATTCAATTTTTCTAGAGTATTATCAAAAGCATCCTCTTTAAATAGTTTACGAGCCTTTTTTAAATCTGCTATTAATTTTTCTTCAGAAGGTTTTTTGTCTTTAATTTGTTTGTATGGCCACTTTTTTTCATTAGTTAAAAAAGGCAACATAAATTGATAGCCTTTTTTTATGCTGCTGCCATCTTCCGAAGATAAGTTCCAAAGATCTACACCTACTTTTTGTCCTATTTGTGCCAATTGCAAAAATCCGTGTAAGTTCATTACTGAATAAGAAAAAGATTTTGTTCTTTTCAGCTCTAAAGGTTGTCTCCCATCTGGTTTTATTTGACTAAAAATTCTTGCTTTTGTTATTGTAGATAAATATTCTTTTACTTCTTCCGTTTTATTTAGGTACATTAAAATGCTTAATAATTGTACATCATAATGAGTCGCATGATTGTTTTTTCTTGTAGATTCTTCTATTCCTAATTTACTGTTTTTTAACCAATTGCTATAATCTGTAAACCAGTTAACCATACCTTCTTCTGTTTGTTTATCAAGTACGCCTTTATATTTAGCTAATTCAAGAAACTCTACAACCTCTATAAGACCATCAAATTCAATAATTCCAAAACACCTACCTTCTGATTTACCAGGAACATATTGCCCAAAATTTACATTAGGATTCATTTTAGTGTTTTCGTTTAAAAACCAAGTATTAATGAACGCTATATTTTTGTTAGCGTATTTTTTATTATCACTATAAAAGAATGCATCTTTTAACGTTTTTACAGCTGAAATAAAATTCTTTTTCTCAACAAAATCTGTAAAATTATTTCGTGTTTCTGGATTAATTTCTCCATCTTTCCTAATATATGGCAAGCCATTATCTGTTTTTGGATTCGGCCACCAATAAGGCCCAATACTCATATAATCGTGCTTATTTTTACTCGGAGGAACACCCGTTTTATTTGTTACAGAAAAACCATCAACCTTTAAAAGGTCATCTGCTTTAACTAATAGTTTATGATAATTTTCTACAGACTGTTTATCACCATTTTTAATGAGTGATTTTTGAGCTTCTAAACTTTCATAATCTATATTAGAAACTTTATTTGTATTGTTTTGGGTGATTGAACATCCATATATACTTATGAAAAGTACAAGAATCAACTTTCTAAAAAACGCAAATTTATTCTTCATAAAACTCTAAATTATATTCAATTAATCAATAAACATTTCATCCAAATAAGGACCACTTTTTCCTGTGGTTTCTAATCGAATATTATTGGCTCCTGCTTTTAATCTGATAATAGTTGGCACAAACTTCCAAGATTTATCCCAACCACCAGTTGCTTTAAATTTTAAGGTTCTTATGTATTCATCATTTACAAACAATTTCATTGGATGAAATTCACCAATATTGTTGTGCATGTATCTAAAACGGATGCTGTAATCACCAGCTTCACCATCGTTTTCTTGATAAAATTCTACAGAACCTTCTTTGTCTTTAAAATCTACAAAACCAGTTCCTTTAAAACGTCTTGCTTTTCTGCTTGCAGTAGCACTTCCTTTTAAAATTCCTTCTTCCGCAGAAATATTTATACCTCTACCAATCCACATATCTTTAGAATGCTCATCACCCCAAAACAAACCTTCAGTTTTACCAAATGTTTCTTCCATGTTTAATACAATTTCACCATTTTGTTTTACAATTGCTTTTACAGTGATATTGTCTTTAATTTCGAAAGCTCCGTTGTAAACTTTTCCGTTAGTTTCAGGATTACCTCCATTTGTGGTGTACAAAATTTCTAAGTCAGTAAATTCTGATTTTCCTATTACGTTAAATTGATTGGCTATGATGGAAATTTTGTTTGACGTATACAAGGCTTTATCACCCAAAATAGCTCCTGTAATTATGAACGCTTTTTTTGCATTGGGTTGTTCTCGTAAAAACAGTCTTGACTTTCCAAAAAACAAAGCTCTAAAATCTGATTTTGTTCTACTCGTAGGATCAATTGGGTTTCCATTTTCCATAGAAACCTTATTTACATCTCCTTGAATGTTATAGAAGATTTTATTTTCTCCGTAAGGATAGAAGTTGTCATTTACATCTAAACTTTCTGATGTAATGATATAACTTGCCCTAAAACTATCTTCTGCTGGTAATTTCTGTAGACTTGTTTTTAATTTTGATGGTTGCTTGCTTGTACTAAAAGATGTACTTTTTACTTCTTTACCATCAATATATGCTACTGCTTCTAATTTTCCTTCTTGATAAGGCACCATCCATTCGCATTGCATTTCATTCCAAACAGTTCCTGGTTTGTCTTTTCCCAATGATTTTCCGTTTAAAAATAGTTCCACCTCATCTGCATTCGAATACACCCAAACCGGAATTACAGTTCCTTTTTCCATTCTTGGATGCGACCAATGTGGTAACATATGAATCATTGGTTCTGTTGTCCATTGACTTTGGTAGAAGTAAAACAGGTCTTTTTTGAATCCTGCTACATCTAAAGCGCCACCCATAAATAAATTAAAAGGCAAACCACCATGCACCAAACCTGCTTCTCCATAATAATCAAAACCTGTCCATCTAAAATGACCACTATGCCAAGGATTGTCTCGCATCACTTCCCAATATTTTCTTGCAGAAACTCTTACAGTTGCATTATCGTAAGACGAGTTGAAACTCTGCTTTCTATTTCTCCATTTTTTAGGATTGATACCTTCGTAAAAGAAAATTTCTTTTTCCGTTAAATTTGGTAGTTCATATGTTCCTGGTAATTCGTTATCTCTCCACCAAGTTTGTGTTCTGTAATAACCTCTGGTTTGCCAAGTATGTGGCGCTTCTGTAGAAATAAATGGTTTTTCAAAAGTTCTGCTTTCTATAAACGATTTTGTTTCAGAACCACCATTTACACCAGTAATATCCATATCTTCAGGATTTCCTGCTCCTGAAGTAAATAAGCGTGTTGGGTCTAAACGCCTTCCAAACTTCACCAATTCTGGTCCAATTGGGCTATGTGTTTCATTACCTAAACTCCATACAAAAATACTTGGATGATTTCTATCTCTAGTAATCCATTCTGTAACGTCTCGTTTCCACCATTCATCAAAAGCTTGTTTCCCATAATCTTGTGGTGCTTTTTTATGCCAACCATCAAAAATCTCATCCATTACCAACAAACCAATTTCGTCACAGATATCATAAAACATGGGCGGTGTTGGGTTGTGAGATGGACGAATAGCATTGATACCCATATCTTTTAAACTTTGCAATTTCCAACGTAACATTGGCTTTGTCCAAGCACCTCCAACAGGACCACCTTCCCAATGTTCGCAAACTCCTTTTAGTTTTACATTTTTTCCATTTAGCCAAAAACCTGTTTTGGTTTCCCATTTAACCGTTTTGAATCCGAAAGTAGTTTCGATTTCATCGATGACTTTTTTTTCATCTAGAATTTGAGTCACTGCTCTATATAAACTTGGAGTTTCTGGACTCCATAATTGTGGGTTTTTAACTTCTAATTTTACAACTGGAGTTGTTTTTTTTAATTTTTCAGAATTATTATTGATTTGTTTTCCTGAAGGAGAGAATATTTTCACATCATATCTCAATCCTTTTTTAAGTCTTGTAATTTCAGCATCAGTAGAAACTGTAGCTTTCTTTTCTGAAATTGAAGGTGTTTTTATAAAAATTGAATTAGGTTTAAAATGAACAGGATTCACTTCAATTAATTTTACTTGCGCGTAAATTCCACAAGGATGATACCAACGAGCAGAAGGTTCTAAACTATTATCAACTCTAACAGCAATAGTATTTTTTCCTTCTTTTAAATATTTTGAAATATCGTATCGAAAACTGATATAACCATAAGGTCTTTTACCTAAATGATTTCCATTTACCCAAACTTCGCTGTTCATGTACACGCCATCAAAGTTGATGTAGGTAATTTTAGAAAGGCTTTCTTTTTTTATATCAAAATACTTTCTGTACCAACCAATCCCACCATCATGATAACCACCACCTTGACCTTGATCGCCACCTTTACGAACGCCTTTTTCAAAAGACCAATCGTGTGGTACATTTAGATTTTTCCAAGAAGAATCATCAATATTCTCTTTTGAAAATGAGAAGTTATCTGCTAATATAAAGTTCCAACTGTTATTGAAATTGGTTTCTATCCTTTGACTTTGCAGTGAAAAAACCTCAAACAAGAGTACTAAAAAGAAGAAAAAGTTTTTCATGTTGTTAACTATTTGGATCTTAATTAACAAACTTAACTTTTACTTAATGATATTTAATCCTGTGGTGTCATGACGTCTTTTTTAAGTAGTACTAAATTTCTTTAAATATTCTGAAGGAGTTAGGTTGTACTTTTTCTTAAAACATTGACTAAAATACTTAGCTCGCTTAAAACCAACCTTATAACTTACTTCACTAACGGTAAATTTATCTAACTCTAATAATTTTTTAGCATGATTTAATCTAATCTCTAGTACAAAATCTTTAGGAGTTGAGTTGGTCCAAGCTTTAATTTTGGTAAAAAGCATGGAACGACTTACCCCTAATTCTTCGCCAAATTGAGTTATATTAAAATCTTCATTTGCTAAATTTTCTTTAACTATTTCAAATGCTTTTTTTAGCAATTTTTGGTCTAATGACGTTAAAGAAACATCTGAAAATTCTATGTTTTGGTTAGATGTAAATTTTTCTTTTAATCTTTGTTTAGATTCTAATAAGTTTCTAACCTTTAAGTTAAACTCTTTTAAATCAAAAGGTTTACTAATATAATCATCTGCACCACTTTCTAAGCCCTCAAATTTATATACTAAAGAAGTTCTAGAGGTTAATAAAATAACGGGGATATGACTAGTTGCAAGAGTTGTTTTAATTTTAGAACATAATTCTGTACCAACCATTTGTGGCATTACAACATCACTTATAATTAAATCTGGTAAGTTTTTTATCGCCTTATTTAATGCTATTTTTCCGTTTTCTGCTTCTAGAATATTGTAATTCGGTTTTAAAATTTCTTTTATAAACGATCTTAATACGGCATTATCTTCTACTACAAGAATGGTAAATTTCTTTTCTGAAGCAATCAAATCTTCTATATTTTGCTTTTCTTTTACTTGCGGAATCTCCATTTGAGTTACATACTGAGAAACATCATCACTCATTTTAAAGTTCTTAACAATCTCTTTTTCTGACAAATGAGTTTTACCTAATTTTAACTTAACAGAAAATACTGCTCCTTTAGGTTTTTCATTTCTTACAGAAATCTCACCATGATGAAGTTTTACTATGTTTTTTGCAATAGAAAGTCCTATACCAGTACCTTTGGTATAATCACCTTCTAATTGTTTATGTGCTGCTACTTCAAAAAAGCGATCAAATATTTTATCAATATATTCTGTTGAAATACCAACGCCAGAATCTTTTACACTAATAATTATCTCTTCAGCTTCTTTTTTTATGTCGATTAAAATTGATCCTCCTTCTTTGGTATATCTAAAAGCATTGGATATTAAATTATAAAAAACTCTTTCTAATTTATATCTATCATAATAAACATTTATTTCTTCTTCTTCGGTAAAGAACTTATAATCATAGTTTCCGTTTTTTGCATATTCAGAAAATGATAAAAATATTTCTTTTAGAAATTTTACAATATTTCCTTCTGCTGCTTCTAATTGAAAATGGTTACTTTCTAACTTTCTAAAATCCATTAATCTATTAATTAATCTTAATAGATGATTTGTACTACTTTCTATAATTCTTAATTTTTTATAGGTAGCGTTTGTGCCTGTGTAATCTTGAATTATATTTTGTAATGGACCTATAATTAGTGTTAAAGGGGTTCTAAATTCGTGAGAAATATTTGTAAAAAATTGAAGTTTTGCCTTATTTAATTCTTCATTTTTCTTGTTTGCAATATATTCTAGCTCTAATTTATCTTTTAATCTAGATTTAGATTGAACTATCCAAGAGATTCCATAAAATAATCCAAAAATCAAAAGGAGATAAATAGTATATGCCCACCATGTCTTCCATGGTGCTGGATGTATAATTATTTTAATATTTGTTGTTTTCGTATTCCACACATTATCGTGGTTTACAGCTTTTACTTGAAAAGTATATGTACCTGCTGTTTGAAGTGTAAAAAAGGCTTCTGTTTGTGTTGTGTAGGTCCAAGAATCATCTAACCCCTTTAAACGATACGCATACCTGTTCCCTTTAGAGTTTATATAATTTGGAAGAGCATAACTGATTGAAAAGTTTGAATTATTATGGTTTAACTCTAATACATCTAAGTAGTTTAAACTTTTCTGTAAAACCCCTTTATTTATTTCTACTACTTCATTTTTAATTTTTAATTTAGACAAAACCACTTTGGGTACATCTGTAATTTTAGTAATATTTTTATAGTTAAAAGTTGTAATCCCATAAAGGTCTCCAAAATAAAATTGATCGTTAATTTTTAATCTAGAGTTTTGTCTAAAATCATTATTTACAATACTACTATTTTGATCATAAACAACGCTTTTATCGCTTATTGAATTGTATTTTACAATACCTCTATCTGTACTTAGCCAAAGAACTCCTTTTTCGCCTTCTAAAATGGAGTTTACAGAATAAAACATATTTCGATTAGATATGTTAATTTTTTTTATTTTATCGCCATCAAGTCGATACAAACCTCTTGTTTTACTACCAAACCAACAAACATTATTTGAGTCTTTAAATACTGCACTAATATTGTACTTTACTAAAGGCCTGTCTTTAAAATAATTTTTAATATTTACTTTTTGTTTTTGATTAAATTCTAATTTAGAAGCGCCTCCTAATCCGCCTATCAATACGTTATCTTTACTATCAATAGCAATACTTTTTATAATATTTGTAACCAACCTAGGTCTTGCAAACTTTCTTATTTTTTTGGTTTTTAAATTATAACGAATAAGCCCTTTACCAAAGGTTGCTATATATAAGTTTTCTTTAGAATCTTTTTTAAGATCATATATTAGTATGTTTTCTAATAACTCTTTCAATTCTTGAGAAAAATAACTCTTTTGTACTTTTTTTTCTGATAAATTATAAGCTATTATGCCTCTGTTTAAGGTACCAATAAATAAAAATTTATCATTATAAACATATAAAGATTTAATAGGATAATTTATTGCTTTATTAGAATTTGTTATTCTAAAAACTTCAGAAACTTCTCCTTTTTTGTTTAAGACATTTACAACACCACCTTCTGTAGCAAAATAAATAGTACCATTTTTATCTGCGACAATACTATTTGTAATATTATTAAGTAAATTTTGATTTTTAAAATGCAGAAAATTTTGATAAGATTTATCCCAAGTCATGACTCCTCCGTTTTGAGTACCTAACCAAATAAAACCATTTTTACTTTTATAAATTTTTCTTATAAAACTCTTAATTGTACTAGAGTTATCAATATTATTTTCTTTTTTAGAAATTAATTTGTTCTCTTTATTAAGAACAAAAAGACCGCTTGTTGTTGCTATCCATAAGTTTTTATCATTATCAACCTTAAGATCTCTCACATCTAAATCATAAGGAATCTCTATTTCTTTTGGTCTTGTAAATTTTTCTAAATTCGTATTAAAATATAAATATCCATCATATTTAGAACCCACACCCAGAATTCCGGGTAAAACTTCTATAATTGTATTGATATTAAAATCTTTCCTTTGAGCCCCTAAATTATATTCTTTAAATTTTAATTTATTACTACTATTTCTATAAACTTTTATAACCCCATTATTAGTAGACAACCATATATTACCTTTATTATCATTATAAATATCATGAATAGATCTTGGCCCTATTTTAGAGTTGCCTTGTAAAAATCTTACAAATCTTCTTTTGTTTTTTTTATAAATAGAAATACCATTTGCAGTACCAAACCAAATATCTCCATTACTCATCTCTAAACTACTTATAATTAAGCTATTTGTTAATGAGTACTTATTACCTTGTCTCTTATAAAATCTTTTAAATGTATTTTCTTTAGGGTTATATCTATTTAAACCATTAAAAGTACCTACCCAAATATATCCTTCTTTGTCTACAAGAATGTCTAAGATTTCGCTATTACTTATGCTGTATTTATCTTTAGGTATATTTCTATAAACAGTAAAATCTTTACCGTTATACTTATTTAAGCCATTACTTGTACCAAACCATATTTGACCAAATTGATCTTCTGCAATTGATGAAACTGTATTATTAGACAATCCATCAGAAATATTAATATTTCTAAAATTAAATTTATTTTGTTGCCCTTGTAAAATAGCAACATAACTAAACATTAAGAATAATAAAAGATATTTGTTTTTCATTAAAAGCTTAATTTTTATTACTTATTTTTCGAAGGTAGAAAATAGAATTTAATTTACAGTTATTTTTAGAAAAGGAAAAAGAAGTCTTAATTTAAGACTTCTTTTTATTTATTATTTAACGTTAAGGTAATTATTTTAAAGTGAATCTCTATCTATAAAATTAAAAGTTGATTTTACCTTTTCTGTTTTCTTTTCTACAATCATTTCTGCAGCTAATTTACCCATTTCAACAAAATCTGTTGTTATTACGGTAATTCCTAAGAGTTGTTTTAAAGGTGTATCATTATAAGAAATTACACCTATATCTTTACCAAACTTATAATTATTACCTCTAACTTTATTTACTATTTGTACCAAATCGTTTTCTTCAATGGTAATAAATAAAGTCTTTTTTTCAATTTCGGTTTCATTAGAAATTTCTTCTGCAACTTCAAAATCAAAATTATTTTTGATGCAATATTTCTGAAAACCAGACAAGATTTTTTGAGGATATGGGTAAAAAGTTGATTTAGGATACACCAAGATTAACTTTTTATATTTTAAAATCTTTTCTTTACCTTTTTCTAAGGCGTTTAAAATATCTTTCTCAAAATCTTGGTAAACTTCTATAAAATCTCCTTTTATATTATGTTCATTATTATCTAATAACACAAGATTTTCTTTTGGCAATTCGTCAATTGCCGCACAAACGCTATTTGTAAAACTTCTATGTAACAAATTCTTGCTTCTAAAGTGAGGCATTATCACATAGTGATTATAAGCAAATTTATGTTTGTTTAAAAGTTCTAAAAACAACGATTCATCACAATGATAACTATGTAAATCTACTTGATAATCGCTACCCATTTGTTCTACAAATGAGTTATATACTTTCATTTTAAACGTACTTAACTTGTTAACCAAAAACAAAACATTAGGTTTTAAGAGCATTTGGTCTTGAGAAATATAAGTTCCTTTACCGTGAACCGAAACAACAACTTTTCGTTTTTTTAAAATACTATATGCTCTCTCTACGGTATTTCTAGATAAATAAAATTCTTTACTTAGCGTATTAATAGAAGGAATTTTATCTCCAATCTTTACGTTTCCAATAGATATATTATGGATTATAGAATCTATAATCTGCATATACTTAGGCTGCATTGAATGAGCATCTAGTTTAATAAATTCAATCATAATATCTTTAGTTAATGTGCCTTAAAGATATGATGCCGTAGTAAACTAAAAATCTGAATTAGGGTAACCAAAAATTTTTTAACACTATTTCTTATTGATTATAAGTAGTTTGGTTTTAGATGAAAAAATTTTATCTTTTTCTTGGTATATCATTTTGTAAAAAAGGCTTATTTCTAGGAAATTGAATTTCTAAAAGTTTTTTCATTCGTTTTTCTACTTTTTTATATTTCTTATTTCCAGAAAGGTTTACAAAAGATAATAAACTACTCTTATGTTGGTATAACTCTGCCTCTAAAATTGCATTTGTTTTCGAATTTCTCCATTCTGTATACCTCCAATTTCCATCTGTAGTTGTTACGCCCATTATTTTTTTTCCTCGTGCATAAACACTATATGCTGCCTTGTCCCATTTCTTATTAGGATTATTTAAAACAGGTACTATACTTTTTCCGTCTGTGATTGGAGCATTTTCTAAATCACATATATCTACTAAAGTTGAAAAAATATCTACATTTTCTACCAAAGCATTAGAAATTTTATTTTTCTTTCTTTTCTTGTAATTGGTTTCTCTACTAATAATTAATGGTACTCGTACATCTATTTCTACATTAGAATGTTTACACCATGCACCGTATTCACCTATTTTATAACCATGATCACTCATAAAAATAACTACTGTGTTTTTACGTAGATTTAACTCATTAAGCGTTTTCATAACTTTACCAATTTGTGCATCGATATAGCTAATAGAAGCATGGTAGCCATGTATTAAGGTTCGTGTTAACTCATCATTTAAATCTCCTTTTTTAGGTATTCCATGATAAGCTTTTAATTCTCCCCATTTACTTAAAGCCAAACGATACATTCCTTCTGGCTTTTCTCTAGACGGAATTGTAAAATCGTTTTTGTTATATAAATCCCAATATTTTTTTGGGGCATTAAAAGGTAAATGCGGCTTACTTAGGCCTACAAACATTAGAAACTTATCATCTTTTAGTTTTTTTAATGTTTCTATGGCATATTTAGATGCTCTACCGTCTTTATATGCCTCATCTGCAACATCTGCATCTTCATAAGCAGGCCCTTTTAAAGGTTTTTTACCAGAGGCTTTTAAGCGCTTCATTAAAGCAATATTCTCTGGTTTTACGTAGCTATTATTTTCTTTTTTAAAATGATGTGTCCAATATTGTTTATCATCTTCACTATGATGATATACCTTACCAATACTTACTGTCTTGTATCCATTTTTTTGAAAAAATTGAGGCATGGAAACAACTTCTTTATGAACTTTACGAAGTGGCGTAAAAATGCTATAAATACCTATATTTTCTGGTCTTAAACCTGTTAATGTACTCATTCTAGAAGGTGCACAAATAGCTTGTTGTACGTATGCTTTATTAAATTGCACACCTTCTTTTGCCAATTCGTCTATATTTGGTGTTATTGCTGTTTTACTTCCATAAGAACCTATCTCTGCTCTTAAATCATCAACATAAAATATCAATACATTTGGCTTCTCTTCCTGAGAAAAAACATTTGATAAACAAAAAGTGATACATAGTAATATTATATTTTTTTTCATCTTAATTTATATTTTATTTGGAGACTGCACAGTGCCAACACCTTTTTTCCAATCCCACCAATTAATGGCTCTTCTACTTTCGTCAAACTTAAAACCCCATTTTTTCATATAATAATCTCTTGGTCTAACCTCATCTCCAATTTTTTGAAGTTCTTGCTGTAATTTAAAATCCAAATCTTTTTCAATTTCTTCAAATTCTGGCTTTCCTAATAAATTATTTTGCTGATAAGGATCTTTAATATTATCATAAAACATACTTGGTCCTTTAGGTGTAATTGCATAAGTATATTGTTTTGTTCTAATACCTCGATAAGGCTCATCTTTATAATTTGCGCCAAAAGGTGCAACATTCATTATCAAAGCAGCTCTATCAGTATTTGGATTAGGATTTTTAATTAATTCTGATAAATTTTCTCCTTCAATTTCTTTAGGAATATTAATATTTGTTAACCCCAATAATGATGGTAAAATATCTGGCGTTGTTATAGGAGCGTTAACAACTTTACCTTTGTTATTATCAATGTTAGGGTATCGAATTAAGAAAGGAACTCTAACAGATTCGTCCCAAGCCAATTGTTTTACAAAAGGTTTAACGCCATGTGCTCCCATCATTTCTCCGTGATCTGCAGAAAACACAATAATGGTATTTTCTAGTAAACCTAATTCTTTTATTTTATTAATAATATTTCCAATAGCTTCATCTGTTGCTGTCGCATGTGCATAATAGCCTTGTAATTCTTTACGTGCTCTTTCTTTAAATTTATCTGCAGTATTTGGATTTAATGTTAAACTTGCTAGCGGATACATGTCTTTATATTTCTTGGGTGCAGAACCATGAGGGTAATGTGGAGTTGCAATAGAAATTAATGCCAAAAATGGATTTTCTTCCTTTGCGTGTTTTTCTAAATAACTATTGGCATCTTCTGCAATTGCAAAAGGAGAATACTTTTTCCAATGTTTTAATGTTGTGTTTTCATTATCGTAATAGGGCATTTTTGTGTAGTTATGAGAACACTCTAAAGCTCTCCAAAAATCAAATCCTTGACGTCTTTCTTTTGGAATATAAGTAGACCTTCCATGACCATCTAAATGCCATTTACCCCAATATGCAGTATTATAACCTTCTTTCTTGTAAATTTCTGCCATGGTAACCTCGTCTGCAGGTAAATAAATATCATTTAGAAACATACCTGTTGTAGTTGGAAATTTACCCGTTAACAAAGCAGCTCTATGAGGTGTACAAACTGGTGTTACAGAAACCGTATTTGTAAAATTTACAGATTCTTTAGCAAAAGCATCTAAATTAGGCGTTTTAACATCTGGGTTACCCGCATAACCTAAAGCAGAACCCCTCCATTGATCTGTAAGAATATAGACGATATTTGGTTTTTTTACAGCTACTTTTGTATTTTTAGATTCTGATTTAGAATTAGATTGTTTTTGGCAACTTATAAACGTAATTCCAATTACAAAAACTACTCGCAAAAATAATTTATGCTTCATTTTATTAATCTTTATTTAAATTTGAGGTGAATTTGTAAACTCCTGGTTGCACAAGTAGTTCAAACTCATCTTTACTTTTATGTATTAATTTTACATTTGTATTTTCTACAAAATCACTACCATTTAAGAGGAAGTTTTTATTGGTATCTGCTGAAAGCACAACTTTAGCTGATGTATTTGGGGGAATAGTAATGTTTAAATGAAATTTATCACCTTTTATTTGCCAAGAAGAAGCTACATTACCATAAGGTACTTGTACACTTGCAGATGCAGAAGTTAATGGACTTCTTGGTTGTGGAGCTATTCTAATTTTTTTATAACCCGCTTCTATTGGTGCTATACCTGCAATGCGCTCGTACATCCATTCTCCAATAGCACCATATGCATAATGATTTAAACTATTCATTTTTTGAGGATTAAATCCATCTACTTTGCTATAACTATTCCAACGTTCCCAAATAGTGGTTGCACCTTGATTGATAGAATAAAACCAAGATGGATAGGTTTCGTTAAACAACAATTTATACATTAAATCTATCTCTCCTGTAGCGTCTAAAACTTCAGATAATAATGGGGTACCTAAAAACCCTGTTCTTAAATGATTATCAGCCTCTGCAATTTTTCTTAATAAATGTGTTTTTGCCGCTTCTTTGTGTTGATCTGATAACAAACCAAAAGCTAAAGCTAGTAAGTAAGAAGTTTGAGTTTCTGCAACTTTAATTACCTTTCCGTTTACAAAAAATTTCTTTTCAAAAGATTTTGCTACAGTTTTATACAACGTATTGTATTTTTCAAACTCTTTTGTTTTACCAAGAGCTTTTGCTGTTTTTGCTGTTAGATTAGCAGAGTGTGCAAAAAAAGCAGTTCCAATTAAAGACTTAGAAGTATCACCTCTATTATCTCCGTTTTCTGGAAGCGGTTGCAACCAATCTGCAAAAAATCCCATTGTTGAAATGTAATTTTTAGCTTTAGATTCATGAAAAGATACCCAAGCCTTCATCATTTCAAAATTTTCTTCTAAAATCTTTTCATCTCCAGTTCTCATGTAAATTTTCCAAGGGATAATCGTACAAACATCTCCCCAGCCAGCACTTACTTTATTATTATATAAAACATCTGGTACCACCCAAGGAATACCACCGTTATCAAATTGAGATTCTCTTACACTTTGTAACCAACTAGCCCAAAATTTATACACATCTGCATTAAACATAGAGGTAGGCCCAAATACTTGTGCATCTCCTGTCCAACCCATACGTTCATCTCTCTGAGGACAATCTGTAGGTATATCAAAAAAGTTACCTCTTAAACCCCAAACAATATTGCTTTGTAATTGATTTAATTTTGGATGAGATGATATAAAAGTTCCGTTTTTTTCAAAATCAGAGTATTGTACCAAACCTGTTACCCAATTTTTTGACGGTTTTTTAGAAGTATCAAATCCACTTAATTCTACATATCTAAATCCGTGAAATGTAAATTTTGGCATGTATTCTACAATTCCATCTTCTTTGGCTGTATAGTAATTTGTAGACAATGCTCCTCTATAATTTTCTGTGTAAAAAGTTCCATCTGGAGATAACATTTCTGCAAATCTAATTTTAAGTGTCTGTCCTTTTTTCATTGGTACTTTTATCAAAGGAACACCTACCATATTTTGTTCTAAATCAAAAATTATAGCGCCATCTTTTTCAAATATTTGCTTTGTAGTAAGTTTAATTTTAGATTTTACGGTGTTATGTCTTTTAGGTTCTAAACGAATATCATCAGAAATAGAAAATACATTTACAGGTTCCCAAGTTTTATCTATAAAGCTGTTAGTTGTCCAACTTGGCATTTCTAAGTTGGCGTCGTACGTTTCACCATCATATATACTAGCCAAACGAATTGGCCCTTTTGTAGTTGCTTTCCAACTATCATCAGAAAGTATTATTTCTTTTGAGCCATCTTTCATAGTTAGCTCTAATTGACAAAGTATTTTGGGAGTTTCTGTATCTAACCAAAATTTTTTCATCCATCCTAAACGTCCAGAATGCCAACCTGCTGCCAATTCAACGCCAATAGTATTTTGACCAGATTCGATTAAATTTGTTACATCATATGTAATGGTTTCTATACGTTTTTTATACGGAGTATATCCCGGAGGCATAACATCATCACTTACATCTTTTCCGTTTAAAGCAACATCAAAAACCCCTTTTGCGGTAATGTACAATCTTGCAGAAGCTATCGTATTGGATATCTTAAAACTTTTACGGAAGTATTGAGGTCTGTGTAGTATATTTTTTTGGATTCCAATAATTTTTTCTTTTTTGGTATCTAATCCAATCCATTTAGCTTTCCAATCAGAATTATTTAATAAACCTAATTCGAAGTGATTGATGTCACTCCAAAAAGAAGATGCTTTGTCTTGGTTCCAATATTTTACTTGCCAATAAACTTTTTGGCGGGACTTTAACTTTTCTCCTTGATATTTTACCCAAGTAGATTTTGCAGAATTTTGTTTCTTAGAATTCCATAAATCTGCTTTATTAGGTAATAAATCTGGCCTACTAGCTACTACAATTTGATATGCAGATTGACTTTTATTATTTTTTAAGGCAGGTAATTTCCATGAAAATGTTGGTGTAGCATCATAAAAACCTAATGGGTTTTTAAAACCTTCTGAAATGGTTAAATCATTTGCCTTTTTTAAAGTTTCTTTTTGTTTACAAGATATTAAACTTATTAAAGCAACATATAAAATCGAAATTGTAAATGCCTTTTGCATAGATTTATGAATCATTAAATTATCATCTTATTACTATATTGAATTAGCAATATGACATTTTTTTAATAAACAACTATCCTGTAGTGGGCATATAAAACTAGAAGAATAATTTTATATCTATCAACTACTTTTTAATTTAAAAATATTAGGTAAAAGAAACTAATAATTATTACGGCATAAAAAAAACTTCTTCTAAAGGTACGGAAACAGGGGAATTATCAGAATTTACATCCATAATATCTGCCATAAAATCCCACCATTTTTTTACAATTTTATTGTTTGCTAAATCCTGTGAGCCAACTAAACCAGTATTTTTTTGAAAAGCAAAAAGAGTATCGGTCTCTTCATCTAAAAAGATAGAGTACTCACTTACTCCATTTTCTTTTAATAGTTTTTTCAATTCTGGCCAAATTTCATTGTGTCGTTTCACATAAGCTTCTTTTTGTCCTTTTTTTAACTTCATTTTAAAGGCTAATCTTTGCATACATATGTATTTAAAAAAAATCATTCTATATTTTTTAAAAAATATAGAATGATTTAAAAGTTACTAATCTATTAATAAAGGTTTACTGCTTTATTATTTTTTGTGTAAATCTACTACCTTCGTTTCCTTTAATTTCAACAATATAAACACCTTTAGATAAAGAACTAACGTTTAAGTTAATTGCATTATCTGTATCTACTTTTCTTCTTAACACTCTGTTACCTAAAATAGAATATACAGATACTTCTTTAACTTTAGAAGTTAATCCTTTAATGTTTAATTGATCATTTACTGGATTAGAAACAGAAAAAGATTGTTTATCAAATGTTTCTGTGCTTAATACAGAGTTTGTAGTAAAGTATACATAATCGTAGTTTGGTCCTGCTGCTAAAAATCTTACAATCATAACATAAGTACCAGCCTCAATATCAATTCCGGCTGCTGCATCTGGATCTTCCCAATTTTGAAAATTAGGAACTCCTCCAGTAGAAGGTAATGCCTGATCTGAATTTAAATTCATTATTGTAGCAACACTAGATAAATCATCAGTATTTTTTAAGAAAATCTGCATTCTCTTAGAAGTATTATCTCCGCCATGAGCATAATTAATTCCTATATTATAATTACCAGTTTTTTCAAAGTTAATAGTATACATTAAAAATTCTTGCCCTTGAGTACTTCCTATATTCCAACCTAAATCTCCGTTAGTATAAGGATGTTGATAAATATCTGCCTCAGAACCAGATCTATACTCTTCATTTGCAGCACCATAACCTCCTGTTCCTTCATCTCCTCCTTCTGGATCCCATAATAATCCTAACTGATCAGCTGTTTTATCTCTATAAGTTCCTTCACTAAAATCTCCTGGAAGGTATGCGTTATCAGAAAAATTAGCACCATCGTCTGTTCCAGCTTCATTTGTTGCGTCAAAATTTTCCATTTGAATTTTGGTTGTAGCTCCTAACGTACCACTTATTACTGGTGCAGAGCCTCCCCATGGATAACCTTTGTATTGTGCATTTGATGCTTGAGCCCCAAAAAGAGCTAACGCTGCAATAAATAATGATTTGTGTAATTTTGTTTTCATAAGTAAATATTTTAGTTAATTATTATCTAAAAATAAAAACAAATGTTTTGCATAGTATCCTGCTCTATACTGCTTTATAGTTTTTAAACTTCTAATTTTAAATCATATAACAGTACTTTTCGCATATTTATTTTCAATCTTAAAAAAACGCTAATAGCCTAAAAAGCTTAGGTATATTGGCTATTTTTATTCGTTTTAATACTCGACAGTAATAGATTTTTATTTTTTTAAAAGAATTAATTAAAAAAATCTAATTTACTTTTCTAAGTTTAACTCCGCTTAATCTAGTTTGTCCTTTTAATGCTTTAAAACTAATAGTAATACCATCGTTATTATCAACAGAAATTAAAAAACGTTTGGTAACACCTCTATCTTTACCATATTGTTTTTTAAGGTTTAAGTTTTCCCAAACTTTTTTATCATTTACAAGAATATCCATACTGTTTTCTTTTCTTGAGTTTAATTCTGCCATAGATAAAGACAACTCATAAGTTCCTTTTGGCACATCAAATTTATAAGATTCTAAACCAACTACTTGGGTTTGAAAAACAGGATCATTCTCTGTTCCTTTTACACTAACATCTACCCCAAAATTATTTCTTCGTTTTGTTTTGGTTCTTAAAAAATCTCCACCAAGATATCCAAAACTTCCTTTTGTATACGCTTGATCTGGCATCCATAGATAATCTACATTATCGGTTTCTATAAAATAACAGTAAGACCCTACGTTTATAGCAATTTCTTTAAAAGGATTGGTTTTACTTTTTAAGTTTTTAGGCTGAAGTGTAAAATCGATATTAGCAAAATCTTTAAAAACTTTACCTTCTTTTTCTGATACTATTTCAATTAAATTTTGTCCTTGTTGAAAAGGCACATTAAAAGTGGTGGTAGCAAAATTAAATTTTTGGTTTCCCAATGATTTTCCGTTGATAATCAACTCTACATCATCAGTATTTCCTACTATAGTGATAGGTTGAGTTGCTACTTTAGAGTTTTCGCTATCTTCTATTCCTGCTCTTTTTTTCCAGCCTTTAGAAGCAATTGCTAAAAAAGGTGTTTTTTTCAATAATGCTTGATACAAATAATATACATCTTTTTTCTCTCTTGATGCAGACACCAAACCTTTGTTATTAATATGTGGTACTGCATCTTTTCTGTGTTCTACTTGAAAGTCTGCATAATTCCAAACGTTTGCACCAACAATTTCTGGAATTTCTAAAATAGCTTTCATATAAGCTTTATGCAATAAAAATTGATATTCTACACTAAAATCAAAACGAGTTGGATTATAAGTTCTTAATCTTGGGTCTGCTCCTCCGCCATATTCACTTAATATTAAAGGCTTATCTGGATTTAAAGCTAAAGTTCGTTTTACCAAACTACGTAGATTTTTATCAATATCTTCTAATTCTTCAATATACCAACCGTAATATTTGTTATAACCTACAATTTCTGTAAATCGAATTCCTAATTTATCTTGATAAGCTGGTTCTCTAAAAAAAACGGTATAAGAATACCTAGTTTTATCTTCTTCTTTTATGGTTTCTGATAAAACTTTATGAGTCTCTATAAAGTGCTTTGTATATGCTTCTCCAAGTTTATCAGGTGCTTTCATAGTTGTTTCGTTTCCTAAATTCCAAGCTACAATAGACGGATTGTTATAGTTGTAACGAATGGTTTCTTTTAGCATATTAATGCTATTTTGTTTTCCTATTTCATTAGCTGCAGCCTTGTTAACAAAAGGAATTTCTACAGTTGTAACAAATCCCATTTTATTACACATTTCTAAAATTGCTGGGTCTTGCGGATAGTGTGCTATTCTTAAAAAGTTAATTCCCATTTCCTTTAATAGCTTCATATCATATCGATGAATTTCATCACTTACAGCATTTGCTTTTTTGTAGAAATCTTGATGTCTATTGGTACCTATTAATTTAGTTTTATTACCGTTGATAAAAAAACCTTTATTGGCATCGAAACTAAACCATCTAAACCCTAAAGGGTTTTCTACTCTATCAAAAACAACTCCTTTTTTATCAACAATTTCTGTAATTACTTTATACAAATACGGGTTTTCTGGTGACCATAAATTTTGCTTTTCAATAGAAAAACTACTAATTACTTCTTTACCGAATTTAGATTTTGTCTTTATAGTTTTAACCAAATTATTGTTGGCATCAAATAAAGATTGCTTTACATAATATGTTCCTTTTTTGGGCCTTACTATTTTAGATTTTACAGAAATTTCTGCTGATAATTCTGATACTTTTGGTGTAGAAATAAATACAGCGTTTGCACCTAAATTAGCTACTTCGAAATGAACTTGTTTGGTTATAATTAAATGAACATCTCTGTAAATACCTCCGTAAAAAGAAAAATCTGCAGATTGCGGAATAATTTCATCATTATGAGAATTATCTACTTTTACTACAATTTCATTTGTTCCTTTTTTTAATACTCTTGTAATATCTCTTGCAAAAGTTGTGTAACCACCAATATGATCTTTTTCAACTACTTTTCCGTTTACATATAATGAGGTAACTTGATTCGCAGCTTCAAACAATAAAAACACTTGTTGGTTCTTGTAAATCTGTGGTATTTTAATTGTTTTTTTGTACCAACCTTCTCCTCTGTAATAACCATCTTCATCGTCTAAAATATCTTGTGTATTCCAAGAGTGAGGTAAGGTTACTTTTTCCCAAGAACGAGATACATTACTAGAAAAAGGGTTTTCGATGTTCCCTTTATAAAATTGCCACGCATCGTTTATGGTTTCTATGTGTCTTACATTTTGTGCATTTGATAAAAATGCTATGCTTAAAAAAAATAATACTAAATTCTTTTTGATCATTGTTAAAGGCATAATAATTTTAAAAATTTCGAAGTCCTGGTACTATTTTAACCTGATATTCTGCATTGTCTTTACCCCATTTTAAGACAATTAGTTTTTGGGTTTTAACATCCCAAATAAAATCTGCTGGATTAGAATCTTTAGTTGTTTTATAAACTTCTAAACCAACATTTTTAAGCGGATTGTAATACATTATAAAATCATTATTAATAATGATTGAAAAACCATCTGGATAATGCCTGTTGGCTCCAATAAAAATCTTTGAAGCACCTTTACTATTATCTGATATAATATTTAAGGTTAATTCTCTTTTAGCAAAATTGTATAAAAATGACTGAATATTACCTGCAATTGCTTGCGGAAAAGGCCTTGAAATTACATCTGTAATATATTTACGTTCTACCGTACCTGCGTCTGTTTTATCGCTAAATATAGACCATGTTGATGGGCCTGGTTTAAGAAAATTTTGCATAGTTCTGTTTCCTAAAAACCAAGCTTTAATAGAGCCTACACCCATTTTATCAAAAACCTCTGCAGTTCTAATATACATTTCTTTGTATTTAAATTGCCCCCAATTTCCAACCAAAGTAGTATCTGTTCTTGCAAATGTTGGAAAACCCCATTCACCTATCAAAATTGGTGCTTTTAACATTGCCGATTCTTTATCAAAACGATCCATATTTTTTTTAATAAAATCTATGTTGTTTTGATAAATATGAGGCGCAAAAATGATATTTTCTCTATTTAAAGGAGAACTGATTTCTGCATATTGGTTATTATCTATTTTTTCACCTTTATTCATAAAAATAGACTGAAATAAAATCTTCTTATTTGGATTTATTTTTTGACTTGCATCAATAATTCTTTGATATAAAGGAATTAAATATTTATCTGTTAAATCTTTGTAAGAAATGTTCATTTTAAGTTTTCTAGGCTCATTTACAATATCATATCCTAAAACAAAAGGCTCATTTGCAAATCGTTTCCAGATAACTTTCCAAGCATTTATATATGTTTTGTATTGATAATCATTTTTATTTTCCCAAAATTCTTCCCAAACAAATTTATCTACGCCATAAACCGTCATTTTAAAAATAGTTTTTATATCGTGGTTTTTACCTAAAGCAACTAAAGAATCTAATTTTTGTAGATATTTTGGTACTACTTTTCCTCCAGGAAATTCGCTTAATTTACCAAGTTCTAAACGAATAACCTGATAATTTGCACCCATTCTAACTTGTCTTGCATAATCATCATTATTAAAAAAAACTTCTCCTTTATGATCATTAGTATTAATAACAAAACCTCTAGGTACAATGTGCCTACCTTGTTTGTCTCTTAAGCCATGTTTAATTTGCGAATAACTCGTAATACTAAAAATCAATAAGGTTATAATAAAAAGACTTTTTTTCATTTGAAATACTATTTTTTCTTAAAAGTAAAGTGTCTAAATATTTATTGCATCCTGTACACTACCGACTTTTAGAATAATTAATAACTATATATAAATATTATTTCAATCAGTTAAAATTATCATGACAGTGCAGGATAAAAGTTGCCTAAAAAAAAATTAAAATTGCTAATACATAAAAAAAAAAATGAATTACCATTTAGGATTAGACATCGGAAGTTCTTCGATAAAAGCAGCTCTAGTAGAAATTAACTCTGGTAAAAGTATTGGGGTAGTTCAAGAACCGAAAGAGGAAATGAGCATGTTTGCTCAAAAAAATGGTTGGGCAGAACAAGAACCAAATGATTGGTGGTTGCATGTTTGCAACGCAATACAATCTTTAAAAAAACAATATAACATTAATAAAACCCAAATTAAAGGTATTGGTATTTCTTACCAAATGCATGGTTTGGTTTTGGTAGATAAACAAGGAGAACCTTTGCGTAAAAGTATCATTTGGTGCGATAGTAGAGCTGTAGCAACTGGTAAAAAAGCTTTCAAACAAATTGGAGAAGAAAAATGCGCTACGCAATTATTAAACTCTCCCGCAAATTTTACAGCTTCTAAACTTAAATGGGTAAAAGAAAATGAACCTGATATTTACAATCAGATTTATAAATTTATGTTACCAGGAGACTTTATTGCTTATAAATTTTCTAACAAAATAAACACAACGATTTCAGGATTATCAGAAGGTATTTTTTGGGATTTTAAAAATGATAAAATTGCAGATTTTCTTCTAGAAAACTATGGCATTAACGCTTCTTTAGTGCCAGATATTGTAGAAACTTTTGATATGCAATCTGTGGTTGATCAAAAAGGAGCAGAAGAAAGTGGTTTAGCTACAGGAACTCCAATTTATTACAGAGCAGGAGATCAACCTAATAATGCATTATCATTAAACGTATTTCATCCTGGAGAAGTTGCTGCAACTGGAGGAACTTCTGGAGTTTTTTATGCTGTTACAGATAGTTTGTCTGCAAAAGAAAGCGATCGAGTAAATAATTTTGCGCATGTTAATTATAAAAAAGGAGCTGCAGTAAGAATAGGAAAATTACTTTGTATTAACGGAGCAGGAATTCAATACAGATGGTTATTAAATAATTTAGATGTTTCTTCTTACGAAGACATGAACAAGTTGGCCTCAGAAATTGAGGTCGGCTCAGATGGAGTTTGCTTAATTCCTTTTGGTAACGGAGCAGAACGTATGTTAAACAACAAAGAAATTGGTACTCGTGTATTAAATTTAAATCTAAACAATCATCATAAAGGACATTTATGTAGAGCAGCCTTAGAAGGAATTGCGTTTTCATTTGTGTACGGCATGGAAATTTTAACTTCAGACGGCATCAAACCAAAGGTAATTAGAGCAGGAAATGACAACCTTTTTCGTTCAGAAATTTTTGCAAATACGGTTGCTACATTAATTGATCAAGAAATAGAAATTTACAACACAACAGGTGCCATTGGTGCAGCAAGAGCAGCCAATTTACATACTGGCGATTTTGCTTCTTTTAGCAAAACAATCATGAATAATGATTATGTAATGACATTTACACCCAATAAAGAAAAACAAGCTTTTAAAGAAGCGTATCAAAACTGGAAAAAAGAACTAGAATTAATTTTAAATACATAACATTTGGGCGTTCCCTAAAAAGGTCGGGCTTTACGTTTCAATCTTTTTATTCGTTCCTCAAAAAAGGATTTCCACTGCAATCCCTAACGCAAAATCAGTACAGATAACAATAACACAATTAAATATTTATCAAAATGGCAAATAAAGAATATTTTAAAGGAATTGATAAAATTCAATTCGAAGGTAAAGAATCAGACAATCCATTAGCATTTAAATACTACAATCCAGAACAAGTTATTGCTGGTAAAAAAATGAAAGATTGGTTCAAGTTTTCTATTGCCTATTGGCACACCTTCTGTGGTCAGGGTTCAGATCCTTTTGGCCCAGGTACACAAAGTTTTGAGTGGGACAAAGCTTCAGACCCAATACAAGCAGCTAAAGACAAAGCAGATGCAGCTTTCGAATTTATTCATAAAATGGGCTTCGAATATTTTTGTTTTCATGATTACGATTTAGTACAAGAAGGCGCAACGTTTGCAGAATCTGAAAAACGATTAGATACAATTACAGATTACATTAAAGGAAAACAAGCAGAAACAGGCGTAAAATTATTATGGGGAACAGCAAACTGTTTTTCAAATCCACGTTATATGAATGGAGCTTCTACTAACCCAGATTTTAATGTTGTTGCAAGAGCTGGCGGACAAGTAAAATTGGCTTTAGATGCAACGATTAAATTAGGTGGTGAGAACTACGTTTTTTGGGGAGGAAGAGAAGGTTATATGTCTTTGTTAAACACAGATATGGGTCGTGAATTAGATCACATGGCGCAGTTTTTAACCATGGCAAAAGATTATGCAAGAGCGCAAGGTTTTAAAGGTACTTTCTTTATAGAACCAAAACCTATGGAACCTATGAAACATCAATATGATTTTGATTCTGCTACCGCTATTGGATTCTTAAAAGAATATGGTTTAGACAAAGATTTTAAAATGAATATTGAGGTAAATCATGCAACTTTAGCTCAGCATACAATGCAACATGAGTTAGCAGTTGCTGCCAAAGCAGGCATGTTAGGTAGTATAGATGCCAACAGAGGAGATTACCAAAATGGTTGGGATACAGATCAATTTCCAAACAATATACAAGAAACTACAGAAGCTATGTTAGTTTTCTTAGAAGCTGGTGGTTTACAAGGTGGTGGTGTTAATTTTGATGCAAAAATCAGAAGAAATTCTACAGATTTAGAAGATGTTTTCTTAGCACATATTGGTGGAGCAGACACGTTTGCAAGAGCCTTAATTACTGCTGATAAAATTATGACTTCTTCTGCTTACAATTCTTTAAGAGAAAAAAGATACAGTTCTTTTGACTCTGGAAATGGTGCTGCTTTTGAAGCCGGTAAATTAGAATTAAAAGACTTGTATAAAATTGCCCAAGAAAATGGAGAACTTCCTTTAACAAGCGGTAAACAAGAACTTTTTGAGAATATTATCAATCAATATATCTAAAATTTAAACTATGAGTTCATCAAATAATTCTAAATACTTATTAAAATTAACTTTAGTCGCAACCTTAGGAGGTCTTTTATTTGGATACGACACTGGTGTTATTTCTGGAACCGTGGGTTCTTTAGAAACCTTTTTTGTGACTCCTAAAGGATTGCCAGAAGCTGCTGCCAATGCTTTTAAAGGTTTTTTAGTAGCTAGTGCATTAATAGGTTGTATAATTGGCGGACTATTTGGTGGACTTATTAGCAAGAAATTAGGCCGTAAAAAAGGGTTAATTCTTGCTGCAGTTCTTTTCTTAATTTCAGCATTAGGTTCTGCTATGCCAGAAATGTTAATAGCACCTATTGGTGAGTTAGACCATACCTTTTCTACCATATTTATTATGTACAGAATTATAGGTGGTATTGGTGTTGGTTTAGCATCTATGTTATCTCCTTTATATATTGCAGAAATTGCACCTGCAAATAGTAGAGGAAGATTGGTGTCTTTTAATCAACTTGCCATTGTTGGTGGTTTTATGGTGGTTTATTTTGTAAACTACTTTATTTCTAGAGGTGGTGGTTCTGATGCTTGGTTAAATGAAGTTGGTTGGAGATGGATGTTTGCATCAGAAGTGATCCCTGCAGGGTTATTCTTAGGTTTATTATTCTTTGTGCCAGATACACCTCGTTCTTTAATGTTAAAAAACAAACCAGAAGAAGCTTTAGATGTTTTAATTAGAGTTAATGGAGAACAAGAAGGTAAAAGAGTACTATCTGAAATAGAAAACTCTGTGACAGAAACTTCTGGAAAACTATTATCTTATGGTTGGGCAGTAATAATAATAGGTGTTCTTCTTTCTGTTTTTCAACAATTTGTAGGAATTAATGTAGTGTTATATTATGCTCCAGAAATTTTTAAATCTATAGACCCAGATACTGATGGGGCCTTATTACTTACCATAATTGTAGGAATTGTAAACTTCTTATTTACAATTATCGCTGTAAAAACGGTAGATAAAAAAGGTAGAAAACCATTAATGTTAATTGGTGCTTTAGGTATGGCAGTGGCCATGTTAGCTCTAGGATTTGTATTTTTCTCTGGCGCAACAGGTTATTTAGCGCTTGGATGTATGATGTTATATGTTGCTAGTTTTGCCCTTAGTTGGGGACCAGTTACTTGGGTTCTATTATCAGAAATATTTCCAAATAAAATTAGAGGAAAAGCAATGGCAATTGCTGTTGCAGCGCAATGGGTATCTAATTATTTAGTGTCTTTAACTTTCCCGATGATGAATGATAACACTGCACTTACTGAACAATTTAATCACGGTTTTGCATATTGGGTATATGGTCTTATGTCTTTAATAGCCATGTGGTTTGTTTGGAAATATATTCCAGAAACAAAAGGAAAAACGTTAGAAGAAATGGAAAGTATTTGGAAGAAGTAAAACAACTGTTGTGCATTTAATAAATTCTATAAATGCACAACAGTTGTTTTTAATTCCTCTTATTTATTTTAAATCTGCAATGTTAACTTGAATAGATTTACTAGGCACATAACCAATTCTATGGGCTTTCACTAATAAATTTTCTTTAGATTCTATACTTATACTAAAAGGCTTAGAATACACACTCCAACTCTTCGCTTTTGGGTTTGTTTTATAACCTATTGATGCTCCTTCTGTATCGCAACTAATTTTTACTTTATTATTTTCAAACTGAACAACTGGATCCGCAGTAATTGGTTTTGTTTTTTTACCATTCCATAGTTTAGTTACCAATTCTTTTTCCGGTAAGTTTGGAATGTCTTTAATTTCTGATAACCATCTGTCCATTTCATTAGATAGCTCTATCAGTTTTTCTTTGTATTTTTGATTCTCTGCTAAATTGTTCAGCTCAAAAGGGTCATTTAAACAATCAAATAACTCTTCTTGGGGTTTAGATTCTCTAAACCATTGCATTTGATTTTCATTTAATTTACCTTCATTATTTAAGATTAACAGGTTTTCCATTGTTGGTATTTTTTCTCTGTAAGTAATAGGAAGATAATACGCTTGCTCTGGCCTGTAATTTCTTATATATTTAAATTGCTTGTCTTTTACCGCTCTAATTGCATCAGTAAAACCATCAAAACGATCTGCAGCTGCATGAATATAATTTCGTTCTTTTTCTTTAAAATTTCCCAAAAACGCTTGTCCTTGCATGTATTCTTTTGGCTCTTGGTTTGTTAAAGAAAGTAAAGTAGGTGCAAAATCTACAAAACTTAACAATTGCCCATCTTTGATTCCTGCATTTTTTTTATCAGGAAAACGAATAATCATTGGTGTTTTTAAACCAGAATCGTAAATCAGTCTTTTTTCTCTTGGCATTGGTCCGCCATGGTCTCCATAAAAGAAAATAATCGTATTGTCTAATAATCCATCTTCTTCTAATTGTTTTAAAACAGCACCAACTTGTTTGTCCATTTCTGCAATATTATTGTACAATTTCCATAAATCTCTTTGAGAAACTTCATTGTCTTGCAAATAAGGTGGTATTTTAAATTTAGTATTTTTTGATACATGCACAGGAGTTTCAGCCTCTGTCATTCTGTTTTTAGCATGCGATTTCCCAAAACCTTTCCATTTATAAGTTCTATCACCCGCATAATAATATCTAGTTTCTATTTCTCTAAAACCATAAGGTTCAAACAAACCAGATTCGTGAGTTTCAGTAAAATTAAACACCGCAAAAAACGGTTGATCTTTGCCTCTATTTCTCCAATGTGCGTAAGGACTACTTTCATCCCAAGCTGTAACTGGTGGTTTAAATTGGTAATCTGTTTTGTAATTATTAGAACAATAATAGCCTTGTTTACGAAGTAGTTCGCTTATCATTTTTACTTCTGCTGGCGGAACAGCGCCGTATTTAGGAATACCAATTACATCATTATAAGAAGTTGTTCGCATATGATTTGCGCCAATACTAGAAGGATACATACCTGTTGCAATTGCAGCTCTACTAGGTGCACAAACACCAGAAGTTGAATATAAATTCGGATAAACGACACCTTCTTTAGCTAATCTACTTAAGTGCGGAGTAACGATTGTAGAATCTCCAAAAGATGGTATATAATGCCCCATATCTTCTGTTACCAACCAAAGAATATTGGGTGGTTTATTTGCAATTTTTTCTTGTTTACAACTAGTTATAAAGAAAACTGTAATTAGAATTAAAAAAATATACTGTTTCATATTCTATAGGTTTATTGTATTATGTTCTTTTGCAAATTAGTTATTAAGTAATTCTTATGTATCTTGTAGTGTACCGATTGTTAAGTTATTATTTATAGAAACATCTTCTATGACAGGATACTACAGGGTATTTATATGATAAGATGATATTATTTTTAAACATCTAAATAAACAATACGATGAAAAAAAATGTTTTAATTGCATTTTCAATATTATTTTCTTTCTACCAAATTACAGCGCAAACCATCAATCCTCCAAAAGGAAGAATTGCTATAGTTGCTGATGGAAATTCTCCTGATCCTGATGATTTAGGTGGAACCGCCATAACAATTGCTTTATTAAAATCTGCTGGTTTAGAAGATAGATTGGTACATTATTCTCATAGTTGTGATTTGGTTAGAGATGATCGTATTTCTGAAAAAGCAGAAAAAGAACGTCATCATTTAATGCAAATAGCTTGTGATATGACAGCAAGACGTTGGACAGGTTTTGAACACTTAACCTTTTTTGATGCTATTTGGCAAAAACAAGAAACTATTAACGATTTAGCATGGGCAATAAATGCGTCTACAAAAAATGATCCGTTATGGATTATTGAAGCTGGCGAACCAGATATTTTAGGTCTTGCTTTGCAAAAAATACCTAAAGAAAAACACAAATTTGTAAAAGTAATTACGCATCATCCTGCAAATGATAATGCTGGTGATTTTTATACATGGAAACAAATTTTAGATTTTGGAATTGAAGAAGTAAGAATTCCTGATCAAAATATAAAATTAAAAGTACCTATTGCACAATGGAATTGGGCTAAAAACCATTCTGATTCGCGTATTCAATTAATTTGGACACTTGGTAAATTGGCAGAAGTAGATGATGTTGTTCGATTTCAAAAAGGAAAATGGGATTGCTCTGATGCTGGAATGATTTTATATTGGATTACTGGAGCCAACAAAAATAATGGTTTAGAACAAGGAACTATTGATGATGTAAAAAAAATATTATTAGATTTTATTGCAAAAAACCCTGAACCTAAAAGAGGTCCTAAAAAGAAAAATTAATCATTTGTAATTTTACTTTTCCACCAATTTGCATTGGGTTTAAAATCTTTAGAAAGTATTTCTAATCTATTTTTTTCTAAGGATTTTAATTTATGGTTGATCATATTAAAATCTCTTTTTGCGTCTTTTATACTGTCGTATTCTGTGTCTTTTTTAGGAAATTTAGCGTCGACTTCGTGTAACCAATTCATTAATTTATTATGAAGTTGCTTTGCCAATTTTGGGTGTTTTGCAACTACATTCAATTCATCTTTTTCAGTTGATGGCAACTTAAATAATTCTTGACGGTTATCTTCCCAATAATAAATCAATTTCCAACCATTTTGCTGAATGATAGATGATGGTTCTCCTCCTTGATTACCATAATGTGGATAGTGCCAAAATAATGGTCTATCGGTATTGATTTCTTTTCCTTCTAAAATAGGTTTTAAGCTAATACCATCTATATGCTGTTTTGGTTTTAAAGCAATACCTGCTAAATCTAAAAAAGTTGGATAAAAATCAGTATGAATTACTGGGAAATTTGTTTCTGTAACTTTACTTTTTAACCAAGGAACTTTTATGAAAAAAGGTTCTCTAATTCCACCTTCCCATTGGTAGCCTTTTCCGCCTCTTAAAGGTAAATTACTTGTAGAAAAATTATCTCCAGAAGCCACACCACCATTATCAGAAGTAAAAACAACAATGGTATTTTTATCTAGACCATTATCTTTTAGAGTTTTTAAAACTATACCCACAGCAGCATCCATAGTTGCTACCAAACCACCATAAATAGGATTGTCTTGCACTTTACGAATTGGTAAAACACGTTCCATTTTATAACCAGATTTAGCAATGCCTAAACTATCTGCTTTATCTCTGTATTTTTTCCATTTTGCTTCTGTAGTCTGGATAGGTGCATGCACAGCATAGAAAGATAAAAAAGCAAAAAAAGTAGAATCTTTATATTGTTGGATAAACTTAGAAGTTTCTTTTGCTAAACGTATCGTAAGATTTTCACCTTTTTGTTTGTTTTCTAGTTTCGGGTTTTGCCAAGGACTAAAAAAACCACCTGCAGGACCTCCTCTATGAAAACCTCCTTTATTAATTTCAAAACCATGATCTTCTGGATACGAACCTTTGTTACCTAAGTGCCATTTACCAGCAAAAAAAGTTTTGTAACCTTTGCTTTTTAAAATTTCTGCAATAGTAATATCGTCTTTTGGTAAATTCTGAACATAATTTGCTGGCAATAATTTATCATACCTTTTTCTACTGCGCCAATCTGTACCGGTTTTTGCGCCAATCCAATCTGTAATTCCATGACGTGCAGTAAATTTACCAGTCATTATACTGGCTCTAGAAGGGCTACAAACTCTACTTGCTGCATAACCTTGTGTAAAAATTACACTTTGATTTGCAAGTTGATCTACATTTGGTGTTTCGTAAAATTGACTTCCTGTAACGCTTAGATCATGATAACCTAAATCATCAACAAGAATAAATAGAATGTTTGGTTTTTTGTGTTTTTGTTTTTCTTCTTTGCTACAGCTAAAAAGAAGAGTTATACATAGTAGAAAAACGTAAACCTGAGCTTTTATCAACTTAAATTTTAATAATTTTTTTTGTGAAACTATTATTTTT
The DNA here is from genome assembly GCF_002005425.1 of Polaribacter sp. BM10. Lineage (GTDB taxonomy): Bacteria > Bacteroidota > Bacteroidia > Flavobacteriales > Flavobacteriaceae > Polaribacter > Polaribacter marinaquae. Next base: position 2,217,363 of record NZ_CP019704.1, read on the forward strand.
ATCATCGTTAGAAATAAAGTAAACACCACTATTTAAATCACTCATATCAATAATTTCTGAAGATTTTTTTGTTTCTATTTTTTTAATGATAGCTCCAAAAATATTAGAAATTGTAAGTTTTGAATTGTTTGGAATATTTTTTATCTCTATTTTTCCTTTAGTTGGGTTTGGGTAAATTTTTAATTCTTTTTTTTTAACATCTTTGGTAGATAATGATGCATTATAACACGTAGATTCAGGATTGTTTAAATTAAAAGCAGTTGTACTAGAAACACTATTTCTATGTAACACCATTTTATCAATAAATAAATAAGAAGATCTAGCATCTATAGTAATTGTATACTCTTTAGCCTCATTAAAAGTGACAAAAACTCGATGAGAATCTCCATCATTGGTATTAGTTACAAAACCATAATCTAAACGATTACCAAATGCTTTAATAAAATTCTCTGTAGAACTTCCTTCTGCACAATGTAAATCTGCACTAGAATTACAATATGGTTTTGGATAAACTTTGGCACCGTTTTTTATTCCATAAAAATCTTCTCCGTCTATCTTTAACCAAGCATCATTATGCTCTCCTTTACTAGTTCCTTTACCAACTCTCATTCTCCATGCAAATCTGTATGTACCAGGATTATTAATTTTTATTTTATAAACAATTGGCGCGCCAGAAAGTGCATTAAAAGACTCATTACCTGTCCAATGTAAATAGGTTACTTCTTCTCCTTCAAATGTTTCTGTTGCTATTTTCCATCTGTCATCGTTTAGTATTCCAGATTCCATTTCTATTGTTAACAAACCATCTTTTTCTTCAAAGGGTAATGTACCATCGCAAATAGCTGTTTGTGCAAACAATTGAATTGAAACGAATGATAAGGTAAAAAGTAAAAAAAAATTCTTCATAATTCTTCTGTATAAAGTCAAAAATAAGTTTTGCTTATTTTAAAAGCATCCTGTTGTATAATGCTTTACTTTGATGATTTTTGATATTTTATTTTATAGGTTCCAGAACCTAAAAGTATATTTGTTGTATCTGCTATGACAATTTGATTTTTATCTTTAAAAGCATCAAAAGATGTATCATTTATTTTTAAAGATTCAAACTCTTTTTTATCTAAAATAATTTTAGCTTCAGTATTAAAAGGCACTTCCAAATTCATTGTTAATAAACCACCTTCAGAAGTCCAATTATTTTTGATACTTCCAAACGGAGTTGGCACAGATACTTGTGTACTTGAAATTTGACCTGAAAATTCTGGATTTACGATAAATTGTTTAAATCCTGCTTTTTCTGTTGATGATTGAATACCACCTAAAGACTCGTAAAAATACGCAGCAAAACCACTGTGCATTGGATGGTTTAAAGAGTTTGATGGTCCTTCCATTTCTTCCCAAATAAACTGACGCTCTGGCCATGTTGTGAAACCTGAATTCATTACATAAGTTTGACTTGGAAAATCTGGTGTTGTTAAAATTTGATACGCTAAATCTGCTTTTCCGTATTTAGACAACACTGTATAAATGTATCTGTTACCATGAATACCTGTAGAGTGATGACCTCCTTTTACCTCAACAATATTGTGCACTAAACCATTTACAACAGTTTCTATTTCTGATGCTGGAACCATATTAAATTGTAAAGCTTGTACAGTTGCTGTCTGACTTTGATACCATTTGTGTTTTGTGTTTGGAATATCAACTAAAAACTGTTGATTGAAGGCTTTTAACAACGCTTCTTTTTCTTTTTTCATTTTCGTTTCATAAACAGCATCATTATTCATTTTTGCAAATTTCTCCATAATTCCTAAAACATCATAAAAATAGGCATTTGCAGAAATAATAGGATCACATTCCATTGCACTTGGATTTTTTCTTCTATCCCAAAGTGGCGGACACCAATCTCCCATTCCATCTTGCATAATTCCGTTTTCTCCTTTAAAGTTCAGGTAAAAATCGGTCAATCCTTTCATTGGTTCATAATAGTCTTTTACGATTTCATCATCACCGTAAAACTTATAATTATACCAAGGCAAATACATGGTTGCAACACCCCAATCTATTTTTGCATACGTAGAAGTTCTTTTACCTGGTGCAATCATTGTTGGCACTTGAAACTTTAATTCAGGATTGTTATGTCCTTTTGTTGGTCGCATTTGTGTTTTAATGTCTTCCATGTATTTTTTATAAAAATCATACATATCATAATTGTATAAAGCATATTCACAAAATGCGTGTGCATCACCTAACCAACCACATTTTTCTCTATGAGGACAATCTTCTGGAATTCCGTGAACGTTGTCTACAATTGTCCATTTACTAATGTCATGCATTTTGTTTAGCAGTGCATCAGAAGACGAAAAACTACCTGTTTCTTGAATATCTGTAGCTACCAAAACTGCCTTAATCATATCTGCATCTGGCTTTCTAGAAATTCCTTTAATTTTGGCATATCTAAATCCGTGATAACTAAATTTTGGTTCCCAAGATTCTAAATCATTTCCTTTACAAATGTATTTGTAAACTTGTGTCATTCCATTTGCGCCACCACCTGTAGAGCCTTTAAAAATATCCTTTCCGTTTGTTAAAAGTGCTTCTGTAGTAATAATATCTATCAGTTGTCCTTTTTTTTCTTCTACATTAATTTTTACCCAACCAGCAATGTTTTGTCCAAAATCTACAATCCATTCTCCATCTGTACCTTTAAAAACCCTTGTAGGTGATAACTCTTTTAGTTTTTTAATGGCAGGCATTTGTTGTGCACTAATTGTTCTTAATTTGGGTGATGCAATTTTTGCATTTCCCCAAGTAGTATCATTAAAACCAACAGAAGTCCAATTCCCTAATTCGAAATTGGCATCGTAAGTATCTCCTCCATAAATATTATTAAAGACTATAGGACCTGTAGCTTCTTTCCACTGTTCATCCGTATAAAAATCTGATGACGTGCCATCAGTATATTGCAGTTTTACCAAACATTTTACGGTTGGCGGGCCATAAGCCATATCTTTTTCTGATTCTGGATCTCTTTTCCAAGAAATATTTTGACCATAAAAACCATTTCCTAAAATAATTCCGAATGCATTTTTACCCGATTTTAAAGCTGATGTAATATCATAATTTACATAATACGCCTGTTTATTATAATTAGAAGGTGCAGGATCTAAAACGTGATCACCAACCTTTTCTCCATTTAAAAACAACTCGTAATATCCTAATCCGCAGATATACACTTGGGCATTTTCTATTTTTTTATCAATCTTAAGTTCGTTTCTAAAATAACTAGCAGCAAATCCGTTTACTTTTTTAGCAGGCTGATTTTTCATTTTACCTGTTTTATAATCTCTAAACTGATAAGCAGAAGTTCTGGTATCTTTATTTAAGGTAATCCATTTGGAGTCTCCCCAGTTTTTGTTATCCATCAAACCCATTTCAAACTCCTGAACAGCAGACCAATTTGATGCAGTTCCTTTTTCATCCCAAATCTTTACTTTCCAAAAATAATGCTGCAACGCTTTTAAAGGCTTTCCTTGGTATTTTACAAACGTTGATTTATCACTTATTACTTTATCAGAATTCCAAACATTAGCATCATTTTCATTCAAATTTTCTTCGGATGTAGCTACTAAGATATGATAAGCAGATTGTGATTTATTATTACCTTCTGCATCAACAGTCCAAGAAAATAAAGGCTGTTTACTTTCTATTGTTGATGGATTTTGTTGTGTATTAACCAATAACTTGTCAAAAACAATAGAACTAGAAGTTGACGGTTTATTGCACGAAACACAAATAAAGACTAAGAATATAATTGATAATAGCTTTTGATTTTTTATCATTTGGTAAATCTTATTTTATTGATTTTAGTAAAGTAATTTTACAAAAGCATTATTGATTTTTAAAATATAAATACCCTTTGCGTAAGCAGAAATATCAATAGTATTTCCTTTTCCTTCCATCATTTTTTTTCCAGTGATGGAGAATACTTTCCAACTTTGAAGAGTTTGATTTTTTATTTGAAACACCCCATTGTTACTTGGATTTGGAAATACAGTAATCTTTTGTAAACTATTTTTATCAACAGATAATTGACCATTAGAAAAAATTGCTTTGATATTTAGATCTGATGTTACTGTAATTGCTAACGGATTATCTGTACTTGTAATATCTCCTTCCCAACCTTCAAACGTCCAACCTTCATTGGCAACAGCAATTAAACTCAATTCTTGTCCATTCAGTGCAGTACCACTGCCATAATTTAATAGACCTTGACCTTCTTTGCTAAGCGTTATTGAATGCGTCATTAAATTATTTGGAATAAATTCTATCTTATCAAAAACAATACTTCCAGAACTGAAATTATTATAAAATTTAAATTCATTGATTGTACCTGTCCATAATCCCCAATTTGTTAAATCAAAATCTAAAGTATGCCATTGGTTATCATTAGGCACTGTTTCTTTTTTTCTTCCAGATACAAAACTTGAACCTGGGGCATTTGGTGCCATTTGCAAATCTGGTTTATCTGTACTATTTTTAACTACAATTCTTAAAGTACTATACAAATTCGCATTGATGTTAACATCTGTTACGGCTAACATTGGCCAAGAAACGTTAGAAGAGAAATCTATAGTTAATTTATCGTTCTCTGTATTGATTGTCATACCATTTTTTACAGCAGACCAAGCAGAAAAATCATCTGTAGTAGACCAAACATAGGTTGCTGGAGTAATGGCTTCTAGAAAATTAGCTTCTGGTCTAAATTCGAATTTTTCAAAAGCAAAAGAACCTATTTCAGTAGAAATATTAACTTCAGATCCAGATTTTCCATCATTTCTTGCTTTAGTAGTAATGGTTTTCCATTCTGTAAAAACAGAAGGATTTGGATTTTCATAATTTTGATAAGCTGTATAACCTGCCTCTGTTAAAGTACGGTCTGGATCTCCTTTAGAATCAAAACCACTCATTACGTAGTTTGCATTATCAATTAAAAAATTCTGAAGTTTATTATGCTCTTTTCCATAAGCCTTACTTCTGTAGTATAATGTTGTGCTTACAGGTAAATCTGTTGTAAATGCTACCTCAACAGTTTCAGCATTCCTATAATTAATAGAATTGCTATTGTAATTATAGATTAATACATCATACTCATCTTTTGTATCGTTTTTAGCAAAAATGGCATCCAACTCGTTTGTTGATGTATTAGGGTTTCCTGAAATACTGGTTTCATAACGAACTAAATCTATCATTGTATTTAATTCTTTTATAGCATCAGGATCTTCACTACCTGTTCTATTTCCCCATCTATAAATAAATTCTAAACCTTTGTCTTTATTTTTATAAAAGGTATTCGAAAAAATCAACTCTACGATTTCTCTATGCGAAGTTTCGCAAGTAATATAACCTTTACCATCTGCACCCTTCATAGTTGTAACAGTAGAATACTCCATAATATCTATTGTTGTTTCAGGATTCCATTTAGGGTTATTAATTAATGGTTCAAAATTTTTGGTGTATTTTCCATTTATATCTCTAAGAGCACTATTATCTATAATAATGTAATCTGATAATCCCCAAAAATCACATTTTATATTATTGGCATCGTTATACTCTATAAGATCATCTATAAAGGAAGCATAAGGCTCTCCTTTATAGTTTAAAATAGTTCCGTTTTTATATAAAAACCCAGGATTTCTAGTATGCAATCCAACCTTAGCATTAGGTAAAATAGCTCTTACTGCACTTTCTGTATTTGCAAAATGTTCTATAAAATCTTGTTTGGTACCAAACCAATGATCTGGTGTTTCAATTTCTGAACCTACTCTAAAACGCCAAGACAACACTTTTTCTTCTCCATAGGTTTCTACCAGTTTTGTCATCAACGCTTTTATAAAATCGTGATAGGCTTGTTTATCTGCAGGAGGCAAAGAATTTCCATAAATGGATATTCTTTCATCTTCACGAAAGTTGATATTATCTCTTGTACCTTTTGGAATAAAAGTATACCCATGCTGAAAAGCCCAAGGTGGTTGATCTAAAGCGATTTGTAAAATTTCGGTTTGCGAGTTTACAACCTTATTAAGTCTTTCTATTAAAGGATCCCATCTATACACATATTTATTATTGATAGAATCGTATAAACAAGGATCAAAATCTAAATCTTTTGCATTCTCGCCATTTACTTTTTTATTAATTCCTCCAATCATCCTAACAATATTCATTTTAAGTCCTGTACGAATATTAGAACCACTTTTTGGACTTATTCTATTTGCTGTATTCCAAACATTGTGAATAGGAAGTTTTTTATCGTTTTCACTTGTAAAATCAGTAGATAATTTTACTTGAGCTTGCGTAAAGGCTACAAAAGTAAAACTCAGTAAAATAAGGAGATTATGCTTTAAAAACTTTTGGTTTTTCATCATTACATTTATGGGTATTAAACTTCTCAAAACTAACCGTTTAAAATTTTGATCATATCCTGTAGTCTCCTGATGTATTATGATTACTTATTTTTATATAGAATTTCCAATACCCACCAAAACAACGGATAAAATAATCACAACAATTCCTGATGTTATGGTCCATTTTGTTTTTTTGGTAACACCTTGCCATTCTTTGCGATAAATTCCCCATAGATTGGCAGTTAAAATAATCGTAGACATATGTAAAATCCAAGAACTTGCTCCATTTCCTAATTTACTTTCTCCCATTCCGTAAAAGAAGAATTGTAAAAACCAGATGATACCTGCTAATGCAGAGAATAAAATATTATTACGGATTGGTGTACTTTTATTTGTGAAATCTTTATACGATTTATTTCTGATACTCAAAATGCTAGTCCAAACTAAATTCGTGGCTAAACCACCCCAAAGAATCACCACAAAAGTTACATTATTAGCAAACAAGTGTTCATATCCTGCTGCAACAGCAGCATCTGCTAAAGGTTTTCCTGCTTCTATACCAAAGCTAAAAAAAGAACTTAAAATCCCAGATAAGATTGCAACAATTAATCCTTTTACCAAATTAAATTCTGAAACACTCTTTTTCTTTTCTTCTTCTGATAATTCCTTTTCTTTTAGCATTCCTGCTTTTCCAGAAAGCGCAATCCCTAAAAGGCAAACCAAAACTCCGAGTAAAACAACTTGTCCGCCAGTAGAAGAGATCATTTCTGTAAACGAAGTTTTACCTTCTTGAGGATTAAAATTATAATAAACAGAAGGTACAACAGCACCAAAAGCAGCGCAAAAACCTAAAACTACGGAGTTTCCTAAAGACATTCCTAAATAACGTACTCCTAAGCCATAAGACAAACCACCTATACCCCAAAGTAATCCCATTAAAAAGGTAATTCCTAAAATTGTATTGGAGCTTGATGCAATAATTTCTACAAAACCTGGCACTGTTACATAAGCTGCAATTGGTGGTACAATTAGCCATGACATGATACCACCAACCATCCAATAGGTTTCCCAAGACCAACCTTTTACTTTGTTGTATGGCATGTAAAAACTACCTGCTGCTACACCTCCTAAAGAATGAAATAATACTCCTAAAATTGCTTGCATAATTTTATTTTAAGTTTGTTAATGTATAATTTTACTGCATACTAAGTTGATTTGTATCCTGTACTATGCCGAAATATTATTTTATTAAAATAAAGGGAATTTATTGATGTGAAACCTTATTGATGTACACAGGGTTTTTAGTCTTTGGAATTGGTGCATCAGTATCTTTCCACCATTTTTTCAATATTTTTAATAACTCCTCTTTCTTTTCTGGATTTGTATCTATAAGATTATTTTTTTCTCCAACATCTTCAGATAAATTATACAATTCCATATCGTTATCTTCAAAATAATAATGAAGTTTCCAATCTCCTTTCCTTACTACAGAACCAGGGCGTGTTCTAAATAAAGAATCTCTGTTTTCGTTATCATTTTCATTATAGGCTTGTAAATAAATAGGAAAATGCCAAAACAAAGGGCGCTCCAAATCATTAGTTTCTTCTTGCAAAATTGTTGCTATATTATTTCCATCCAAAGATAAATTAGTAGCATCTACTTTAGCATAATTTAGTATTGTTGGAAAAATATCTAAATTTGTTATTGCGACTTCACTCTTCGTATTTTTTTTTATTTTACCATTTAAAACAAAGAAAAAAGGCTCTCTAATACCACCTTCATAATAACTTCCTTTTCCGGCTCGTAATGGTTTTTGTTTGGTTATACCATATAAACCACCATTATCTGAAGTAAAAACAATCAAGGTATTATCAAAAAGATGTTTTTCTTTTAGTTTATTTATAAGTAACCCTATGTTTCTATCTAGGTTATCAACCATAGACCCATATTCTGGATTTCCCTGACCATTCCATGGTGCCTTTTTTTCATATTTAGGCAAAATACTATCCACTGGCATTATAGGTACATGAACGGCATAAGGCGAATAATTAAGATAAAATGGTTTTTGTACAGTATCTATAAATTGTATCGCTTTTTCCATTATAGCATCCGTTAGATATTTATCAGAACCGCCTTCAATTGTTACATTTTTATAAGGCGGGTAATAACTTTTTGGCAACCCATTGTGCCCCCCTCCAATATTTACATCAAATCCATATTCTAAAGGATTATCGCTTAAATGCCACTTTCCTGCCTGACAGGTCACATATCCATTCTCACGCAGTACCTTTGGTAAAATAGTATGTTTTTTGGAGAGTGTATGTGTGTTTTTTGTTGGAATCAATTTTCTGTGTTCAGATTTCCCACGTGTTGAAGGACTAACCGTGTAAATCCCATGACGTGGTGTCCATTGCCCAGTCATTAAACACGCTCTGCTAGGTGCACAGTTTGAAGCTGATGCATAACCATTTGTAAAGACCATACCTAAGCTCGATAAATAGTCTATGTTTGGTGTTTCATAATATTCACTTCCCATAAACCCTACATCTTTCCAACCCATATCATCAACGTTTATGATAATTATGTTTGGAACTGAAGATTCTTGTTTGTTAGCACAAGCTTGACTTAATAGTACTATTAAGATTAATCGTATAATTTTTATCATTTGAAAATGATTTTGAATAAAAGTTATTTTTAAATTAATTAACAAATCCGAACCACACGTAAATTTAATATATTTCCTAGTTTCTCAATTTTATTGGCAATATGCCCTACACCAATAACGCAATGATGCGATGGTCCTTGTTTGGACCATTCGTTCATAAAAGTACGAGCGCCTATTGAAAAACGGTAACGACTGTTTGTATTTCCTATTTGCAAAACTGGACCTTCTACAGATGCGCCTTCTGCTACTAATAAAAATACATCATCTTTTCCTTCTACTACAGATAATAAAGTTACAGGTCCATGTTTTACTGTCATTTGAATAGACAACCCTTTCCCTGGTTTTCCGTGATAAACAGGCAAAGGCACTAATTGAACATTACCTTCTGCTATGGCAAAATGTGCAGGACCATCGTGACCCAACATCACAATATCATCATTAAAATCCATCGCATAAAACTCAGAAAAGGAACCTCCAACACCAAAGGCGTCCATAATTTTCATAGCTTGCGCATTCTTTACCTCATATTCTCCTGCAACAGGTACGTTTTTCCCTGTTAATAAAGTATTTCCTGCAATAACGGAGGTTACAATATTTTCATACTCGTTGCCATTTTCACCTTCATAATAATAGGCTAACGAACCTAAATCGTGATTTTTTACTAATTTATCTAAAGCTATTGATGTTTTTGCTGCGCGAACCAATTCGTCATTCTCACAGGTATCAAGCACTTCAAACGTCCTTTTAAATTCATTTAACTTATCATCAACCTCAGCATCGGTAACAGCATCTCTGTATTTTTTTACTTCACACATTTCTACAATTTCTATGTGTGTGCCAAAGGCAGCGGATTGTTTGGTTAAATCGGAATATACATCTAACATTCCTGCATAATAATGTCCTAAAACTCCGAGTCTGTTATTTTGCATTATGGATGCGACTTTTGTGGCATCTATCCAATCTTGAATATCATCCCAAACAACTTGCTCTCCTAAATACCCTGTAACAAACTCATACTTTATTCCTGCACGATTAAATACATTGGCAAATTCTGGAACTGAACAAGCTTGACAATGCGCCAACCATTCTCCTGTCATTTTTCCGCGATCGCCCAACGCATTAAAGCTTTCGTAATCTATGGCTGCAACGGGTTGTATGTTTAATATGATTATTGGGCATTTTACCTTTTGTACTACAGGTAATACTGTTGATGACAAGGCATACGTTGAGATGTATAAAAACAAGATATCTACGTCTTCTTTTTTTAGTACCTCTGCTTTTTCTCTAGCAACAACAGGAGAATCTACCAAACCAACATTGACAACCTCTGCACCAAACTCTACCATTTTGGTGGCAATTTGTTGTTGGTAGCCTTCCAAACGTTCTAGCAGTCCTTCAAATTGTGGCCAATAGGTATCTAAACCAATACCAAATAATCCTACTTTTATCATTATTTTTTTATTTTTATTTTAGTTTTAACCTAGTACTTAACTTCACTTTTAACTCTTTAACTAATTCTGGGTATTCTTCAGCGATATTCTTAGTTTCCTTTTCTGTTGTTGTGTGATTATATAATTCTACAAATCCATCCTGATGTAATGTCATTCTATGCGTTGAAGTTCTGATGGTTGAAGCATTATTGTTGTAAGATATAGCATAGTGACCTGTAGCATTCGGGTTTACTAATATTTCTTTTAGAGACGTACCATGAACATACTCAGGAGTTTCAATTTCTGCTAAATCACATAACGTCGGAAAAATATCGACTGTTTCTACAATAGCATCTGTATTCGCCCCTTCATTTTTCATTCCTGGATAATGAATTATTAAAGGAGCATGTAACGATTCCTCAAACAAACTATGTTTTCCCCAAATCGCATGTTCTCCTAAGTGCCAACCATGGTCTCCCCAAAGTACAACAATGGTGTTTTTATCTGCTCCTGTTTTTTTTAATGCTGCAAGAATTTTACCTACTTGGGCATCTGCATAACTTACACATGCAGCATAATGACGACGCACATCATTCGCAAAATCAACATCTTTATTAGGGTTTTTACCCCAACGATTGTATTTCATAAATTCACCAGATCCATGCCATGTTGTTCTTCCTTTTGGTTTTTGAGGGTGTTTTATTTCAGGGAGGTCAACACCAGCATACCTATCATAATATGTTTTTGGTGCACCAAAAGGCAAGTGTGGTTTAATAATTCCAACAGCAAGAAAAAATGGATTTTCTTTATTACTGGCAAGTGCTCCTAGTTGTTTCACGGCTTCATCTGTAATTGCTCCATCTGGATAACTATTGTCGTCGCCTTCTACTGTCTGAAAAACAGCCATATCAGCTGATTTTACTCGAATCTGGCCATTAGCCAATCCATGCATCATCCCTCGTGGGTGTTGCCATTCCGCAACTGGCATCAAATGCTTATCCCACGCATTAGGCATTTCTACTTTTATGCTATCATTCCAATTTTTTCCTCCTCTACCTCCAGGGTGATGAGATACTTTTCCAACCGAAACCGTTGTATAGCCATATGTTCTGAACCACTCTGGAATACTCTTATCTACTTTTAGATTACCTTGTTTTATTTTTTTTGCTCTACTAAAAAGTGCATTGTTTCCTGCTGGCCCATACTGCCCTGTTAATAAAGTATATCGAGATGGACCACAACTTGGTGAGTTTACAAAATGCTTTTGGAATTTAATTCCTTTTTCCGCTAAAGCATCAATATTTGGAGAGTTAATATATTCAGCTCCAAAACTCTTTAACTCCGGACGAAGGTCATCTACACAAATAAGCAGCACATTTGGCTTTTGAACAATTTGTTGTTTTTGACAACTCGTCAACAAGAAAAAAAATAACGTAACAAAAAAAATAAGATCTAATTTTTTAACAATCATTATTCTATTTTTTATGGTTTTCAACAGTCTTTTAAAAAATTATAGTTTTGTTAAACTTCTATATACAATTCACTTACCTTTTTCAAACGATCGGTGTCTATTTCTAGTCCAAAACCAGGTGCTGGTTTAAAGGAATAATATCCATTAGATTCCTTTTTTGTAGCTGCGCTTTGCAAACATTCTAAATAGATTTTAGAATCTTCTTTTTTCTCTATCGCTTCTACCCAAGTGGCTCCAACGCCAATCGCTATTTGTTGCCACGCAGAACAAGCTGGACCTACCAAACTATCATCGCCTATCATTACTTTTGCACCTATTTCTTGTATTTTATGCGCTAATTTTGCTGTATGAGTTAAACTTCCCATCGTAGATGGATGCAAATTATAAATGTGTCCCATTCCTTTTTGCATAGTGTTGATGCCTTTCCAGGCAGGACGCATAGGCGCATCTGGAATTAAGGTCAACTCACCCACCATTTCTTGCAACTCTATCCATTGCTTTGTTTTTAAATGTGCAGGGTCTTCAATGGCATTTAGTCCATTAGCCTTAAAACGATCTAAAATTCCTTTTAATTCGTCTAAAGATTGCCACTTTTTATAGCCTTTATTGACATCTGAAATTACTACAGCATCATCTCCCAAAACATCTCGTATCGTTTTAAGTAACTTCATATCTACGTTTTCATCACCATACATTTTAAATTTCATATGATGACCAAGGTTTTGTTCGATACTTTTTTTGGCTTCTTCTCTAACTTTTTTCTCGTCCTTATCTAAAATGCAATACAATCCCGGAACCGGATTTGTGCCTGTTAAACCTAGTAATTCAACAGCAGATTTGTTTTGAATTCTTCCTGATACATCTAAAAGCGCCATATCTAAAGACTCTAACATTTTTAAAGAGCGTTTAGAACCTAGCACTTGTTCTGACGCCAGTAATTTTTGAGCTTCACCAAGCGTTAACCCTTTAAATTGTTCTAGATATTTAACCCAAGCTGTTGGTTTATAATCTGGATTGTTTTTTGAAGCTGGTGTTTCTGTCCAACCATAAAAATCTCCAGCTGAAATTTTAATAAATAAATGCTGACGGTTATGCCAAGTTCCCCAAGAAAAATAACGAGGTATGTTAATATCATATCGAAATATTTCGATTTTTGTAATCTTTTCGTTTAAATATTCATTTCCATTTTTACTTGCACAAGCAGATAAAAGAGGATATGTTGCACCAACAATACCTAAAGCTGACATACTTTTTATAAAATCACGTCTGTTTGTTTTCAATAAAAATTTATTTAAATCTAATTATAAGTAGCATTAATTTTCCAAAAACCAGCTTGAACTTTAAATTTTAGAAACTTTTCGTTTTCACTAAAAAAATCAAACCCTTTTACCTTTTTTTTGTTTCTACCTTTTTTCCAAACCAATTTTCCATTTGCAAACACTTCTGTTATTAATTTACCTGTCTTAGGAATCCCAATTATTGCTGTGGTATTCTCTGGTGATAGTAATTCTAATTGATATGCGTTATGTTTTACTTCTAAATCAATGGTAATGTTTCCTTTTACTGTTGGAATCACTTTTTTCAATTGCTTAAAATATACCAGATTTGGCAATATTTGGTATTCGCTCCACCCTACTTTAGTTGGTGCAACTCCAGCTATGTATTTTGATAAAATTTTATTGGAACCATTCCAAGCGTGATTGTAACTTCCGCCTTTTGGAAACATTTCATACAAAGTAGACATCGATTTTTTATCTACTTGACTTTGGTACTGGTCTTTCATTCTTGCTAAAGAGGCGCTATGTCTGCCTGCCATACACATTGCTTCTTCTGCAAGCCACTCAAAATGTGGACTTGAAAAACGATTTGGAATTAAAACATTATCTACAATTTGATTGTGAAATTTTGAATTTGCAATTCCTGAAACAATTGCAATAGCATTAGCTCTATCGTCTTTTAATTTTTCTGCATTGCTACTGTAAAATCCGTTCTTCCAGTATACTTTTTCAAATGCAGGTTTCATCTTCTTCATTCGGTCTTTATACCATTTGGCGTGCGCGTCTTCTCCTAAAACTTCTGCCATTTCTTTGGCTTTAGATAAAGCTAAATAATAAAAAGCTGCTTGAATTGGTTCTTTATCTGCTGTGTTCTTAACTCCCCAATCTACCCAATCCCAAGCATCTGGACTTTTCCTTTTACGATATTCTGGCAATCCGTTTTCTTGCATTGGAAATAATACTAAATACTCATATACAAATGGATACACCTTTTGTAAGGTTTCTTTGTCGCCAGTATTTAAATAATAAGGCCAAATCCCTTGAGCAATGAATTGTAAACTTTGTGCCACCAATTCGCGAACTCTTAAAGGACCTAACGCACCTATTACACCATCTTGACTAAAAGACATCGTTTGCAGAATCGCCTTTTTAAGTAGTTGGCGCCCTGCATTATCCATAGAATAAAATAGGTAACCTGTTTGGTCGGCTACATCTCCAATCCAAAGTGCACGCTCTCTATCTGGGCAATCCATAAAATTATCTCGAGCACAAACAAATAAGGTATTATTTCCCATCCACCATAAACGGTTATAAAATGGATCATCAATTTCAAAATCACCAACCATTTCTCCTACACTCATCCACCTGTACTTTAATGCTTTTACTTTAACACCTTTTGGAATGGTATAACATATTTCATTACCATTCATCCAAGAAAAACTTTCAAATTTCTGAGTTCCTGCTTTGGTGATATAAGTTGCTGTAATTTTATTAAGTCGATTGTCTGTTGTTACAAAAATTGTATCGCCAGCTTTTGCCTCGACTTCTAAATACGGTGTAATTTGTTTATTAAAAGGAAGTTTGCATTTTATAACTTTTCCATTGCTTATAAATGGAAATTGTAAATCATTATGATTTTTATAATTTTCTAAACCATGGTTTATTAACTGAGGTACAATATTCGGCTCTAGATTATACCAAGGTGCAATACCTGCATTTCCTTTTTCTAAGGATTTTGGCCAATTACTATCATCAAAATTAGAAGTATACCAAGCATTTTTAGACCAATCTCCCATGGACTTTTTAGCATCAAACTGCACAGGATACTGAACTAAAGCTTTACTCGCAGGTGGTATGTTATTGTTGTAGGCTGGGTGTTGAATGGCTTTCCAAGATGCATTAGAAACTAATTTTTGATTTCCAATTTGTGCAGAAAACAAAAGACCTCCTTTTCCACTATCAATATGGGTGCCTTTATGTGTTTCTCTTCCCCAAAACCAAACTAATATTGCAATAGTATTGTTACCTTTTTTTAAATAAGGTTGAATATTAATCGTTTCGTACCAAGAGTTTGTAGGTGTTATTTTTTTCTTTCTATTCCAGTCTCCTGCTTGACTTGGGCCTCTTGACAAACCTCCTTCAAAAATTACCATTTCTCCGTTTATCCATAACCAAAACTTGCTATCTACAGCAATATGTGCTTCAACTATTTCCGGAATTTCTTCTACTGCAATTGTTTTTCTAAAACTCATCCATGTGTTAGATGGACCATCTTCTTCTTGCCAAATCCATTGAGCGCCTTCCCAATTTGGCGACGTAGCTGCAAAATTTACTAAGGTTGTAAAAAGAATCGTAAGTAGAAATAAGACTTCTTTTTTAAGGTTTAATTTGAACATTTTTAATTAATTTTTATCAAAAATTTTAATTTCTTTAATTGAAGGTGGTTGTTTTGCATCAACAATAAAAACCCTAACTTTTGTGGTTTTTATTTGATCAAATTGATGCGTTTTGATTGCACCACAACTAGTTCCTTTTACAATATCTTTCCATTTACCATTTTCTAAATATTGTAGTTTATAAGAAGTGATATTATTTTCATATTCATCAACAATAATCTGATTAAACGTCTGTGGTTTTACCCATTCTACTTCTAAATATTGATTTTTAGTTTCTGTTGCTAACCAACGTGTTTCTTCATCTTCATCATTTACTCTAAAAGCTTCAAAAACGGGTAGTTTTTCTGTTTTAATAAACATTGACGAAGCATTCATTCTTCCTAGTTTTGCTAAGTTTTTTGAATCTGCTAAAGGTTCTGGAAATTGGGTCTTAGGCATTTGATCCACCTTAAAATTGTAAACTCCAGAAGTAACATTATAAACTACATAATTACCAACAGCTTTACTCTTTTCTGTTCCTACATAAGTGATATTGTCCGATTTCTCTACTAAAAGACCATTTTCACTGATTCCGTCTTTACTTGTTGCTGGTAAATAGACTTTAGCTCTCGTATTTACCGGGATTTCAATGTGAAATGTTGCGCCATTATCTTCTTTTTTCCAGTTTACAACTACGTTTCCATACATCGATTCATAGCTTGTGTTTGCATAAGTTAAATCGCCAACAGGTGCAGGTTTTACAATCATATTTTGCATTCCTAATTCTTCAGGATTTGGGCGAATTCCGCCAAAACCTTTGATAAAATATCCGCCAATTCCAGTATAACACGTATGTATTTGACTGTTTCCAACTGCAGACCAACGTTCTGGCCAAACTGTTTTTCCTTGTTCTAAAAAATAACCATAACTAGGGTGATGCTTGTCTCTTAACAACTCGTAAATTAAATCCATACGCTCTCCATACTCTGTAAAATAACGCGTATAAAGTGCCTGACCAGAACTTCCTGTATCGTAATACGGAAATTTATACAAGACATTATCCACTAAATTGGCTGCTACTTTTTCTTTTTCTGATGCTGGTGTTACGCCAGATATTAAGGCAAAAGCTTGATCTACTTGATATCCTTTTACATATTTTCCAGTTTCTGGATTATAGGATAATTTATGTGTCGCTTCTTGTTGAACCTTCAGTCTATTCTTATAAGTTTTAGCATCTTCGGTTTTACCTAAAACGGCTGCAATATTCATTGCATTTTCTAACATAAACGCATACAAACAGTTGTTAAAATGAATGGCTTCTGGCGAGTTACTACTTGTCCAGAAGTTACCTCTTGGTGTACACCAATCTCCCAATCCTGGAAATTCTCTTAAGCCCTGTTTGCCTGCTTTTATGGCTCCTTTTGTTTTGTAATTTGAATTTTCATACAACCAAGACATCCATTTTTGCATAGACTTATAATTGTCTTTCAATACTTTTTTATCACCCAACATTCTGTAGGTTTCCCAAACAGTTAGTGGGTTATTTGCTTTCCACATTAAAAACGGACGATCTTCTTCATTAATCACAGCACGTGTTTTTCCATCTGGTAATTGTGCATCTCTTGTGTATTGTAAATACTGATCCATATAAGCGCCACTCTCAAAATTTGGCAAAGCATCTCCATACATTGCAGCTACTGTTACTTCTCCCCAACCACGACGTTCACGATGTGGACAATCTACTAAAATACCATCCATAGTATTGGCTAAATAAGTGTTTAAGTTCACTTGATAAATCTGATTTAATTGCTCACTTGAGGATTTAAAACTACTAATCTGTTTACGATTGTTTGTAACAACATAACCTGTTGCATCTTCTATTTTAGGTTGATATTTTAATCCGTGAATGGTAATCCAACGTCCGCCTGCGACATTAAATCGATTTTGAAATTTCCCTTTACTTGATTTCCCAAAAATGTATTTACTTTTCTGTTTCCAATTCGATTGTACTTCTGTTCTGTCGCTAATTTCAAATAAAATAGAATCTCCTTCTTGCCCTTGATACAAATCCATTTCGAAAAAACCAGTATAATTTTCTCCCATATCAATTCTGTAGCTTCCATCATCATTTTTATCAACTCCAATCGCTTTTATTGCTTTAAATTTTACTTGAGGCTCTACCATTTGCGCACTTAAAGTAGCTCTAATAGGGCTATATAATGCGCGTACTTCTCTATCTTTATTACTATTTAAGGCAAAACTAATGTTGTTGCCTTCTGGTATTTTCGCATTCAGTTCTTTGTGATTATACACACTGGCATTCATCCAACTGCTATCATCATATTCTGCCGTATTCCAATCATCTTCCCGTTTACGGTCATCAATGGTTTCTCCTCCAAAACGTAAAATATCCCAATCTCCATAATATTCCGTATGACTTTTTTTAGTTTTCCAAGTAGTGTCTGTTTTTAGAGTAATTTGTTTACCTCCTGCAACAATTTCGGCTTGTGCTTTAAATACAAAAGGGATGTTTCTATATTCTCTAATTCTTCGCCAACGAGACCAACCTGCAGCGTGCCAAATGGCAATAACATTATCTCCTTTTTTTAGTTTATCAGAAATATCATAGGTTAAATAAGCAATCCTTTTTTTCATGTAAGTTGATACAGGATTCATTACATTTTCTGTAATTTTTTCTCCATTTACATACAATTCGTGATACCCGAAAGACCCAACAAACACAAATGCTGATGAAGCTTTATCTGAAAGTGTTACATTTTTTCTGTACCAATTATGGTCTGTTTTTTTCTGATTCGGTTTTAAAATCCAATCACCTTTCCAATCTGATTGTTTTAATAAGCCCATTGAAAATTTCCCATAATCGCTCCAATTTGAGGCATACCCATCCTTATCCCAAACTTTTACTTTCCAGAAATAGGGTTTCGCAGATTGTAATTCATTTCCTTTATACGTGTTATTCACAGATTGATTGGAATCTACCTTACCAGAATCCCAAACATCTGCAATATTTTTATCAAGATTCTCTAAACTACTAGCTACAAGAACTTGATAAGCAGTTTGTTTTTGTCCTCTAGTTTGATTTGTTTCAAAAAGTTTCCAGCTTAAACGAGGTTTTATATTCTCTATTCCTAATGGATTCTTGCGATATTCACATTTTAAATCGTTTACTTTTATCACTGATGAGGATTCGCATCCATAAAAAACACCTATAAGAAAAATTAATATGAATGGGTACCTTTTAATCATTTGTAAATTTTTAGACAGGTATTAAATTTCTGTGATTATTGCATAAATTGTAATAAAATAGAATCAGAAAAAATTAACTTACGGTTATTGATATTTCTAATTCTTTACTTCCTTTTTCGAAAAACACTTCTAATGGTAAGGCTTCTACTCCTGGAACCATGTTAAAAGTTCTTTTTCCTTCCATTTCTTTTGTCTTAATTGGTGCTGTTGCCTTAATGGTTACCAATCCTTCTGGTTTTTGAATGGTAATTTCGTTCTCACTAATTTTTGAAATAACTTCACTTGAAGGAGAAATTATTGGCAATACAAAAGCAGTTTGTGCTTTGATATCTTGTTGTGTAGTTACTGTAATTTCTGTTTTATCAGCAGTACAATTGTAGGCAATATCAAATGCAGAAGCAGTTCCTAAAACTTCTTCTCTGTCTACATTTTTTAACTTTACATCAGCAATTAATTCAATAATTCCTTTTGTATCTTTAGTTGCTACTGTTGCTGGTAAATCGTATAAGTTTGTGTACCAAACCTCGTCTTTAAAAGTTTCAATTCTTGGCGTTAAACAAATATCTTTACCTGGTTGTGGTTGCTGATTGTTTTTTTCTACTAAATGATATTCTGCCATACTTGCAGCACATAAAAGTCCGACTTTGTTATGATATAAAACACCTAAAGCTCCACCTGATGCTTGTCTAAAATCGTATTTGTAATGATATTCTGCATCGTAAGCACTTACAGTACCTCTCCAATCTCCTCTTGCAAAAAGATAAACATCTAAATCTTTAAAGTGTTTTACACCATCTGCGGTTGCTCTTGGCAAACTTGCATTTGCATTTATTTCTGGTAAATGATCCCAATGATCTAATAAAGCTGCTAAAGGTTTGGCATGTGTAAATGTATGATGCACACAAGCAGGAATTCCTGCTTCAATAAAACCAGGACCTCCATGAATTAATCCATCTGCAGTACATCTTTGTAATAGTTCTGTATTTTTTACGGCTGCTGTACCATATGCTGGATTGATATTTGCCATCATTGCGAATGCTGGTTGACTACCATCACAAGTTCTACTTCCCCAATAACTCCATTTATACATTCTGTTACCCCAACTATTATCCCAAGCACCATCTGGCAACATAAACTCTAAATGACTGTTTAATGATTTGGTTAAGATTTGTAGTAATTCATCATCTTTCTCTTTTAATGCATACATTACTAAACTATTCAGCGTTTCTTCTACATTATAACCTAAATCAACTCCATGTAAGCCTTTTTCACTTAGCTTACTTGAGCTTTTTTTACATTCACCAAATAATAAGCCTTCATTTTCTGTAAAATAAGCTTTTACTTGAGTCGCTAAAGTTTTACTCTTCGCTTTAAAATCATCTCTTTTTACAACATTTCCAATTAAATTTAGGCCATAAACAGCTGTTCCTGGATAATTGATATTGGTAAAATCTATTGTAAAAGTATCATAAATGTATTGTCCTGCTTTTTCTAAACGAATTGTCCAAGCTTTGCGAGTTTCTTCATCTAAAACATGACCATGATAATGCAATGCTTCTGCTAACGCTATGGCTCCGAAAACGGTAATTCCTTTCCAAGATTTTGGGTTTTTAATTACGGTCCAAGCTCCACTTTCTTGAGAGACATTGTTTTCTGCCCAAAGCATTACTAATTTTGCGCCTTCTACATATTTTTGATCACCAGTTTTATCTGCCATGTATAAAAACGGATAGACGGCATCCATACATCGTCCATGAATATGAGAACAAGATGGGCAACCTAATGCACCATGAACATCTAAATTAGATGGATTATTGATTTGAACTTTCAACATACCATCACTCCAATCTTTTAATAAACCTGTGATTAAGTTTTTAAATTCTAAAGAATGTTCTAGTTGATTAGAACAGCCATTTAATATTCCTGACATTGGTAATGATAAGCCTACACCTGCAAATGCAGAGAGTTGTAGAAAGTTACGTCTTTTCATTCTAAATATATTTTATGAATTATGAAATTATGAAGATTAAGTTTAATCTGTATCCTGTTTTATCCTGATTAAATTAAAATAAAAAAAGCCAGAAGAATATTCTTCTGGCTTTTTTATTAATATAAAATTATAATTTACTTAATTATAAGTTTTTTGCGATACACTTTATTGTTGTCTTTTGTAGTAACTTTTACAAAATAGACTCCTTGCTTAAATCTATTATAGTTGTTTATTTGAATTTTCTTTTCTTTTACTTCTTTGGTAAATATAAGTTTTCCTATAAGATTAAAAATTTCAACTTTTGAACTGTTTAAATTGCTAATTTCTATGGTGAAATTTTCTTTAGCCGGATTTGGATAAACTTTTATTGATTTTGACAACAACTCTTCATTACTTATACTTAATGATTGACTTGTTGGAATCGCTTCCCAAAAACTTCTTTGGTCACTATCAGAAGCAGCAATATTAGAAACGCTACCATCTTCTTCATGATATAAAAATCTACCATTGTTTCTAGCTTCAAATCTAAATACATTCTCAGTTCCAGTGTCGCGTATAGTCCATACTTTATCGCTATCAGAAGAAGGTGCAGCTTTTGATGTACTAACTACTCCTCCTGTTCCTAAAGCTCTTATTATTCCAAAACTTTCACTATCTATATTAAAATAATCTCCAGATTTCACAAAAGTCCAATGAGTATTAGTTGCATCTCCAGAATCTGTCATTGTAACTGGTGTTGCACTAGAACCTGCATCTGTTAAAAACTTGCCTGTTGCAACATTTCTTAATCTAAAAATATCATCAGAAGGCTCTGCTACATTGCTATCTTCTTTTTCTACTTTTTGATATGTAGTGTTTGCCCATCTAAACTGAGCTCTACCTCCTTTAACTCGATAAGCACCATATCTTATCCCCGATTCTAAACCTCTTTCAGGTTCTGGAATGTTATAATTAAAAGCTTCTCCTCCAATTATAGCATCACAATAATGTATTTTTTTTGTTGAATCATTTGGATCTGCTCTAAAACCAACTTCTAATTGAAAATCAACTTCTTCATTTTTATTTACTCTTTTTAGAAAAACAACTTCTCTTCCACTGCCTTCTCCTCCTCTTTCTAAAATACGTTCTGCATATATATTAAAAGCTACTTGTTTATCTGCATTAATACCAGTGCCATAAACAGCCTTTGCTAAATACAAGCAAATTGCGGGGTCATTAGAACCGCCACCGCCAGAGTGTTTTCCTTTTGCTTGTGCTAAATAACTTCCATCTTGGCTACCAGTTCCATTACCTGATAATTCACCTACTTCTAGAATTCTAAAAGTTCCGTTAAATCTTGCAAAACTACCCACACCAGTTTCTCCAGATCTTGGCATAGAACGCTCTATTCTTGGTTGTAATGTAGCGCCATCCCAATGGTTAGAACCAGCAGTAATATTATAGACACCCCACGTTTTATTATTTACAGTACTTTCTGAATAATCAGAATAACAACTTCTATCATCTGCAGTTCCTACATTTACAGGATTAGATATATCTACATTTCTAGTACTATTATTTTGAAATTCTCCAGAGGATGGACAATTAAGGTCTGTACTTGTATCTTCGTCTGAAGCTACTTCTACGGCAACTTCTACGAAAGGAACAAGTTTCCAATTACTTCTGTTATCTGTATCTGCTGCAATAGCATGAGTTACAGTACCATTTTCTTCATGATACAGAAACCTACCTGATGTTCTAGAGCCAAATCTATAAGTATCATCTGTTTGATTATGAAATATAGTCCATGTTTTATCTGTATCTGAAGCCGGTGAACTTTTAGTTGTACTAACAACTACATAAGCACCTCCAGGACCACCCGCACCAGGAGCACGCAGTATTCCTAAAACTTCACTATCTATATTGTAAAAAGAGCCACTTTGTACAAATTTAAAATGGGTACTTACATTTTCTCCTGAATCTGACATCGTTACAGCAGATGCACTTGAACCTGCATCTGTTAAATATTTTCCTGTTGCTACATTTTGTAACCTAAAAACACCATCAGAAGGTGGTGCATCTTGTGCAAAAGCACAAAACGTAAATAAAACAATAACAAAAAATAGTATTGATTTGAAAGTATTATTCTGAATTCCTTTTATTAACATAAGTTTTATAAATCGTTATTAGTATGGTAAAGTTTCGTAAAAAATTTTAATTTACCATCCTGACCTATCCTGACCTTAAAGTATTTATTAAATTAAAGCGTCAAATATTTAAACTACTTACATACTGTTATATAATTTAATTTTTGTTTTTTGATATATCATAATTCAAAATATACTCTAAATATGCCTTACCATCTATATCTCCCTTAACTTTTTTATTTAAAAAATGAAGTTCTTTACCATCACCTAAATACAGGTAAACATTAGTTTTATTTGCCTTAATTAAAGTTCTAACAATCGCAAATCTACCCGTAAAAACAATATTAAATTTCGGTAATTTTAAGGTTGTTGTATCGTTGTCATTTGACAATATAATATCTTGAATTTCTTGTCCGTCTACCTTAGAAATAACTTTTACTCCAATAATTTTGTTATCAATAATAATATTTTCTGTTCTTTTTACTGTTGGCTTATTACTTTTAGAGGGTTCGTAAATCGCAATAAAGGGTTTATTCCAAGCTTCACCGTATTTACGCATTATAAAAACCTGAGTGTCTTTTTTATCATATCCGTTACTTACTTCTTGTGTTGGTGGTGCAAGTACAGCACTATATTCTTTTGTAACACCTCCAGGAATACTCATGTGTAAATAATCTTTTGTAACCTGTAAATCAAATCTTGTAGTAACAGGATTGCTGGTTAATAAAGATGTTTTAGCATTAGAAAACCACCTCCAACCTGGTTGTTTTCTTGCATCTCCTGTATCATTTTGAAATCTGTTTGGAGTATCTACCATAAACAAATTATTATTTTTCGATTTTATTTGCATTTTATCTCCTAGACCATGAAATAAATAATCATGAAAATTATTTTTAATTATTGAAACTGATCTAAAAATATCGACATAATAACCAGAAGTTGCACTAGTTCTTACAATGCTATTAGTACGTTGCTGATTTACATTATTAATAACATCATCTAAAAACTGGGTAGAAAAACTAAAACTTTGTGCAATAGCATTTACATACGTTTTTGGCTCTGAAGCTTTTAAAACCACAGGATTTACAATATTTTGCCATGTACTATTCCCATTTATTTTAGAGCCTCTACCAGAAGTACCATTTACAATAATTGTATTATGTGCTGCATAAGAAACAGCGTATTGTTCATGAAGTTTAGATCCATAACCACTAGCAGATCCTCCGTAATCTGGTCCAATAACATATCCTGATCCGTACAACTCCATATCTAAGCCTGATGCGTGCGCATGAACATAAGTACCGCCACCAGTGTAATACATTAAACCATTCTGTTTATCATCTTTACCAGAATAATTACGTTGCATTACAATACCTGCGTGAGTTGCTTTTACAGTTCTATATTTAGGCTCACCAGCATCACTTACTAAAGTATCAATATTTACACCCCACAATAACTGTAATGGATTGTTCCATTCTAATCTTTGATTTTTTATTATTGGATTATAGCCACCTTCTTCTTTATAAATTTTTTGCAATACAGTAGCTGCTCTATTTTTTAACGCCGTATATCCTTTTCTTTCTGCAATTTTTAAAACATTTCTATAAATATGAGCATGATTGGTAAAACTTCTACCAATGTCTCCGTAAGCCATAGTTGCACCGTTTGGATATAAAAAGTTTTCATAAATAAAAACACTTTCTAAAATGTCTTTATGATTATCTATAATCTTTAAATTTGGTTGATATCTATCAATAATATTCATTAACTGAATAAATAAAGCATGAGTAAACTTACCATAACCTGCAGATTCAGGCCATAAGCGATCTTCTTTACTAAATCTATTTAACATCCAATTAATTCCTGGTTGCCTAGACCTTGCCAATCCATTTAAAATTTTATCAAAATAACGGTCTCGTGCTATTTTATTATCCATGCAAATTATAGCGTACAAAGCACCCGGAAGTTCTAAAACAGGATGATTGGAATTATTACCACCCAATTTTATTACATTATTTGCCATCACTTCAAAAGCTTTTTGAGCTATTTTAAAATTAAAACGCACTTTATTTTTAGTACTTATATCATAAACTTTTGTACTTGGCTTAGTTAAATAGGGCTGTACAAAATCGTATATCATTGCTACTCTCGGAAAATGTTCTCTTGTTTGTATTAAATGATTAAACTTTTTATGGTAGAACTTTAGTTTTAAAGGATCTTTAATACTTATCATTTTTACATATTGATATACTATATCTGATGCTATTTGGGCATATTTTTCATCTTCTGTTAGATAATAAAGTATTGCACATTCTACACCATCATTTAATATTGTTCTATGTATTTTTCTATCTCCGGGTAAATTAGGTATTAAATTTATTTCTTCTGATGGATTTTTCGCATGATTTAAATATTTAGAAGATTGATTTTTTTTCAATTGACTAAACAAACTATTGGCCCAAGGATATTTCGAAATATTATCTAAAATACCTTTTCTATCTTTTGGTGAAACCCAAATACGAGGATGTTTTAAAGTGTCTAATAACACTTCTTTTTCTGTTAAATGAGCAATCATATTTACATTTATACTCGAAAAATTAGAACTCTTAGCTAACACAGCACTTGAAAAACATAAAATTATAAACGAAAAAATTAGCTTTTTAAACATTTTAAAACATATTTATTTAATACCTAAAGTTAACCTATATAAACAATAAATTAATCCTGCAGAGTCTTGAGGCTTAAACATAAAAAAACCTCTTATAAATAAAATTATAAAAGGCTTTTTTTTGAATTAAATAGAGTTTCTATTTTACTGTTAATATCGCTTTATGTAAATCTTTTTCTAAGGATGATGCACCAACTGAAATGGTAAATGAACCTGGTTCTACCACTTTTTTCATTTGTTGATTTAAAATATTTAATTCATCAAAACCTAAGGTAAAAGTTACGGTTTTAGTTTCTCCTGGTTCAAGCGAAATACGTTCAAATCCTTTTAGCATTTTGTTGTAACGCCCAACAGAAGCGTAATCGTCTCTAACATACATTTGTACCACTTCATCTCCAGCTCTTTTTCCTGTATTGGTTACATCTACAGAAACTGTTGTGCTTTCATCTTTAGAAATTGAAGCATTTTTAAATTTTGGTTTACTGTATGTAAACGTTGTGTAGCTTAACCCATATCCAAAAGGAAACAACGGAGATTTGTCGGCATCTTTAAACAACCCTTTACCAGATCCAATAAAATCTGGTCTTTGTAAATAAGTAACAGGAACTTGACCTACAGACCTCGGAAAAGAAACTGTTAATTTTCCTCCTGGATTCACATCGCCAAAAATAGCATCTGCAATGGCATCTCCAGAACGCATACCTAAATACCAAGTTTCTAAAATTGATGGAATATTTTCTGCTACATAGTTAATTGACAATGGTCTTCCATTAATTAAAACAGCCACAACTGGCTTACCTGTTTTATGAATTGCTTTTACCAATTCTTTTTGCACACCATACAAATCTAAATTAGCTCTATCTACACCTTCGCCGCCAGTTTTTCTAGAACCACCAATAACCAAAATAACAGCATCAGATTTTTTTGCAGCAGCAATTGCTGCTGGAAAACCTGCTTTAGAATTGCTTAATAAATCACATCCTTTTGCATAATTAATTTTTACTTTATCTCCTACTTTGGCTTTTATTCCATCTAAAGCAGAAACATAAAATGGTGGTAAACCAGAATAGCCTCCTAATAAAGAATAGGTTCCTTTTTTAGGTCTTTCTTCGTGTGCATTTGGTCCAATTACTGCTAACGATTTTATTTTAGACATGTCTAAAGGCAATGTATTATTATCATTTTTTAATAAAATAATTGCTTTTTTAGCCATTTCATAAGAAAATTCTTGATGTTCTTTTCTACCTGCGTTAATAGTTTTTTTATCAATCTCTTTTTGTTCAGAATCAAATAAACCCAATTGATATTTTGCTTTTAAAATACGAGATGTTGCTTTGTCTATATACTTTTCTAAATCAGGATTCTTAGTTATCGTATCTTTTAAAACTTTGGTATTATATGCTGCTAATTTCTCATTCTTTCCAATAACTAAGTCCATATCAACACCAGCTTTTAAACCTAAAATAGCCGATTCTGTTCTAGTTTCTGCAATAAAATGCATGGTTCCTAAACGGGCAACATCATTATTATCAGAAACAATAAAACCATCAAAACCTAATTCATCACGTAAAATATCTTTTAGTAACCATGTGTTCATATGGTTTGGAACACCATTATAATCTTGATGCCCTGGCATAACAGCACCAACCTTTGCTTCTTTAATAGCAGCCTCAAAAGGAGGTAAATAAACTTCTCGTAAACGACGTTCTGACATATCGCTAAAACCACCATTAATTCCTCGTCTGTTTTCTGGATAACCGATAAAGTGCTTTGCTGTTGCAATTACATGGTTTTCATCAAATCTTTCCTTACCTATTCCTTGTAAACCTTGTATAAATGCAACACCCATTCTAGACACCAAATAAGGGTCTTCTCCGTAAGATTCTTCTACACGACCATATCTTGGATCACCGGAAATTACATCTAAGTTAGGTGAATAGGTGTGTGTAACGCCTAAAGTTCTAGCTTCTAAAGCGGTTTGTGAAGCCATTTTTTTAACCAACTCTGGTTGCCATGTAGAAGCAGCAGCAATTGCCTGTGGATACACGGTTGTATTACCATAATAATCTAAAACAAGCCAAACACCATGTAATGCTTCTGCATATTTCATATACGGGATTCCTAATCTTTCGTTTGCAGGAGCATCTTGGGTCATTTCTGCAATTTTTTCTTCTAAAGTCATTTGACTTAATAAGTCGTTCACCTTGCTAGTAATTTCATCATCTTCTTTGCTATTAGAACTATTAGCTTCAGTAGATATACATGCATTAAATAGATTTAATAGAAAGACTAAAAGAACTAATTTGATAGCAGTTATATTTTTCATCATGTTATTTATTGATTGATTTATTAAATTTTAAATTATATTGTAAATTATTGTAGTCTATAAATTTACTTTTATACAAAGTAATATCTATCCTGTGTAGTCCTGATTTACTTTTGCAACCAACAATATTAAAATACTTAACACTGTTTATTTAACGTAAAAAAATCGAGGATTTTACCCTCGATTTTAATATTTTTTTTTAAAATTATTTACTTCAATTTTAATATTTCACTACCAGCCAATAAATACGCACCAGTACCAAAATTTTGCCAACTATCTGCAGATGCAGGTTCTGGAAAAGCACCAATATTTTGTACCCAACCTACTCTACCATCTTCGTGTTGGCAAGCAGCTAAACCACTCCATGCTTTTTTTACTGCAGAAGTATGTTTTTTGTCTAATAAACCATTGTTAATACCCCAAGCTAAAGCAAATGTGTAAAAACCACTTCCACTTACTTCTCCATGATTATAAGATTCTGGACTTAACAAACTTGTTCTCCATAAACCATCTTCTGGCTGAATTTCTAAGATTTTAGCTGCCATTTCTTTATAAAGGCTTACATAAAAATCTCTGTGTTCATAATCTTTTGGCATATCATCTAAAAGTAACGCCAAACCACCAATTACCCATCCATTTCCTCTTGACCAAAATACTTTTTTACCATTTGGTTCTTTTCTATCCTCTTTTGTTCCTTTCCAAACAAAACGCATATCTCTTGCAAATAAATTTTCTTCTTTATCATACAATCTATTATATGCTTCCATATAATATTTATGCATTGCTTCTAAGTATTTAGGTTGCTTTGTATGTTTTGCATATAAATTAACTACTGGAGGAGCCATAAATAAAGCATCACACCACCACCATAAAATAGTTTTGTCTTCTTTACTTTTGTTTGTACCTGCTTTCCAGTTATTATCTTCAAATAAATGCGTGTCTAAAAACTTTTTTGTAGGTTCTAAATCTGCAAAATTTCTTCTTTTTTCGTTTCTAGCAACATATAAATAGCTGTACGAAATTGCTACATCATCTGCATGGTGTAAGCGATCGTAAGTTTGCCACTTATTCCAATATGCTTGGTTTTTAAGTGCAGCCATATACATCATATTTTTAGTTGTTTTGTGTGCTCTTGCAACACCTGTATAGTAGGCCCCTGCTGTCCAATCTGTGGGTGCAATTGCAAAAATAGGATGTGCCTCTTGCCATTCTAGGGCTTTTATCATCGATTTTTTTATTGCTGTATGATCTAAATTAGCACTTTTTTCAACAACTGCTGTTTGCGATTTAGAGCAACTAATAAGCGTTAAAACACTTAATAAAACTACTATTGATTTTTTCATTATCGACTATTTTTTTAATTTGAATTTTGCTTCTAAATATTCATTTGAAGAAGTACCTATTTTAACAGTATAATCTCCAGCTTCTAATACTTTTTGCATAGAAAGGCCTGTAAATTCTAACATTTTAGGTGTAATTTTAAAAGATATCGTTTTACTTTCGCCTGCAGCAAATTCAATCTTCTGAAATCCTTTTAATTCTTTATCTGGTCTTGTTACAGATCCAATTTCATCTTTAAGATACATTTGTATTACTTCCTTAGCTTTTACTTTGCTGTTGTTAGTTACTGTTACACTTGCAGTAATTTCTGTATCTGGTGTAATTTCTGAACTTGATAATTTAATATCTGAATATTCAAATTTCCCATAACTTAAACCATGTCCAAAAGGATAAATTGGTCCTTTTTCTAAGAATAAATATTCTTTTTTATAGTTGATTTCTTTCATACTATAATGATAAGGTAACTGACCTATTGATCTTGGAATAGTTACGGGAGATTTTCCTGAAGGAGAAACATCACCAAAAATAATTTTAGCAGTAGAATGATCTCCAAATTCACTTAAATCCCAAGTATCTAAAACAGCATCCGCTTCTTTTGCAATTGTGTTTATAGATAATGTTCTTCTGTGTTTTAAAACGACAATTACCTTTTTACCTAAAGCTGTAATTTTTTCTACCAATTCATCTTGTGGCCCCACAGGATCTATAGTTGCTCTGTCTCCTAAAGTACTATTGCTAAAATATGCTTCTTTCGCTGTAAATTTATCGCCTCCTAAAAACAACACAACCACATCAGATCGTTTTGCAATATTTACCAATTTAGCAATCGCTTTTGGATCTCTATCTAATAATTCTGGAGCACCACCTTTTTCGTTAGTTAAATTAAACCCTTTTTCTGCGGTGAATTTTACATTGCTATTTCCAACTGCAGACTCAAACATTTCTTTGGTATTCTCTTTTAATAAAGGACCTAAAAGAGCAACTTTTGTTGATTTATTTTTATTTAAAGGCAACGTATTTTCTTCATTCTTTAGTAAAATGATAGATTCTAAATCCGACTCTTTTGCCAATTCTAAAGAAGATTCAGCACGAACTCCTTTTTTAGTTTCTTCTAAATCTATGTAAGGATTATCAAACAAACCTAAGATAAACTTTGTTCTTAAAACACGTTTAACAGATCGATCAATCAACTTCATTAATTCAGGATTTTTTTCTACCATTTTTGGTAAATAAGAATACGAATCTTCTGCATATAAATCGATATCTATACCTGCTTCTAGCCCCATTTGTGCAGCAGCTTCTGGAGATTCTGCAACACCCATAAAGTAAAATAAACGTGCAATATCATTAGAATCTGAAACTACATATCCTTCAAAACCCCAATCGTCTCTTAAAACTCCTGTTAATAATTCTTTATTTCCATGAGAAGCTACTCCGTTTAAATCTCCATGAGAAGCCATAATTCCTAATGTTTTTGCTTCTTTAACAGCAGCCTCGAAAGGTGGATAAATTTCATCTATTAAAGTTCTTTCAGATATTTCTATCGCTGCAAAGTTAGAACCTCCTAACACTTGGCCATAACCTG
This sequence comes from Polaribacter sp. BM10, assembly GCF_002005425.1. Classification (GTDB taxonomy): domain Bacteria; phylum Bacteroidota; class Bacteroidia; order Flavobacteriales; family Flavobacteriaceae; genus Polaribacter; species Polaribacter marinaquae. The sequence goes on from NZ_CP019704.1 coordinate 2,248,285, forward strand.
CAAAATGTTTTGCAACAGCACCAATATGTGTTCCTGCTCCTAAACCTTTATAATCTCCTTGCACTCCTTTTACGGCACTTTTTACCATTTGTGTTACCAAATAAGTATCTTCTCCAAAAGCTTCACTCATTCTACCAAAACGAGGATCTCTAACAACATCTGCTTCTGGCGAATGGCACATGTGCATCCCTCTTAAACGTGCTTCTCTACCTACAACATCCCATTGTCTTTGCACCAATTCTGGATTAAATGATGCTGCAGACGTCATTGGACGACCAAACAAAGTACAACCATCAGCATCTACACCATTATACGATTCTGTAACAAATAAAGCAGGTATGCCCCATCTGTTGTTTTCAATAATATATTTCTGCAATTCGTTATTCATTTTTGCAGCGGCAACAGGGTCTATATGTTCTCCTGGATTTTTAATTCCTGCAATACCTAATTTAAGTTTCTTAATAACTCTTTTAGATAGTTTTAAATTTCCATTTTCGTCTGGTTTTGCACCAATATTGGCATGAAAAATTCGCATTTGTGCTACTTTTTCTTCTGTAGACATTAGCGGTAGTAGTGCGTCAACTCTTTCATCTATTGATAAAGATTTATCTTTATAATCTTTTTCTTTTGATGATGAATCTTCACATGCATAAAAGAGAACTGCGATTAAAGATAAAATTAGTAATTTCTTCATGTATTGTTTTATTTTGAAATTGAATTGATTCGTATTTAATTTTTATTAATCCTTCTAAAGAAAAATAAAAATAATTTTTATACTAAAAAAAGGTATCCTGTACTATAATGGTATTTAAAGTACAAGAAACCTTAACTTTTTCTTTCCAAAAAATTATAATATAATAGATTCGTTATTTTTTTACTTTTTTTCCAATTACAAAATACATTCTTGTATTTTCAGGAACATCACCATCACTATTACCTGCCATAATTATACTTTCTCCTTTTTTTGCTATTCTTTTAAAAAGTGACATTTTAACACCTCCTAAATTAACATCATCTCCTGTATCTTTATAATCTTTGGTTAAAAATACGGGTCTTACTACACGATCATCATGACCAACATAAATAATCATGTCTTTACCTGCAATAAATTGTAATTGATCTCTTGCCCAATATTTACCATCAGAATTCGGAACTCTAATGTATTCTGAACCTACCAAATATTTAGGAATAACCGTATAATTATGTTCCATATCTGTATAGGCTTTTTTACCCCAATGTACATTTTTTCTGAGTGCTGCTTTTCCATTTCCTGTGTAACTAAACTTAGTAAATAAATCGCTTTTGTTAACTCTTGCAGGGTTGTAAGGTTCAGTTTTTGGTGTGTAAATTGGTAAAGGTTCTTCAAAATTAGCATCAACTTTAAATTCTTGAGGTAATAATTTTGACAATCCGTTATCAATTGCTACAGGTTTAGATGTAATAGTTATCGTATCTGATTTTAAACCTTCTGCACTAGCGGTAATGGTTACATCACCTGCATGCAACATAGCACGAATTGCAACACGATTGATACCAGCTTCTGCATCTAAAAACAAATTGTTTGTGGTGTTTGCTTTTCCACTATTATAACCACCTCTCCAAATTCCAGGACCAGAAATGGTAAAGTCTACTTTGTTTCTTCCTAAAGGATTTCTATTTCCGTCTTTATCAACAATTTCAAAATCAACCAAAGCAATATCAGCACCATTAGCAAGCCATCCTTTTGGTCCAACTGTTGATGTTAATTTTATAGCAACTGGTTCGCCAGCAGTTTTTTTAGTTTGAGAAACTAATAATTTATCATTTAAATAGCCTTCTACTTTAATTTCTCCTTCTAGGAATTCAACATTAGGGAATTTATACAAATACCCATTATCAGCTTTGTCATCTATTGCTATTAATTTATTGTTGATGTATAATTTTACTTTTGTACAGTTAGAAACTACATACATTGTTTTTTTTGTACCTGCTTCGTAATTCCAATGACCAACTACATGAATTTGAGGTTCTGGTCTCCACATTGCTTTTGTGGTGTAAAAAGCTTCCTTTTTTAATCTTACAGCATCTACCTCGCCACTTGCTCTGGTAACTTCTGTTGGATTTCTACCACCATGAGTACCATCTGAAAACACCCAATTAGCACCTCCACTGTGATACGATTTCTTTCCCATTTTATCCCACCAATCTTCTACTTGACGAATCGCAAAAATTTCTGAACCAATTTTATAAACGTTTCTTGAGATGTTAGGATGGGTCCAAAAATTGTCATCAGGAGTAAATTTATCCCAAACACGTCTTGCACCTTCATCTCTTAAATATTCACTTTCAATTAAAGGTAAATGGGCATATTCTCTTTGCCAACCTTCTGTACCAATTTCAATAGAAATATATGGTTCTGAATCTTCTTTTACATCTGCTCTTCTATTTCCCATTAAACGTTTTCCTTGAGGATCATAGGTATTAATAATCTTTAAAATTTCTTTATAGTGTGCTTCGGTTTCTGCCCAGTTACCACCTTCCCAAATAAATATGGATGGGTGATTTCTATAATACACAATCATATCTCTAAAAGCAGCAATTCTAATATCCCAAGTTTCTCCTTCGTCTTGAGATTCTCCACTAACACCTGGCATTAAAGTTACAAAACCATATTTGTCTCCCATTGCAATTTCTGCCGGTGAACCAGCACAATGCCCCCAACGTATAAAATTACCTCCTGCTTCATCCATTAAACGATAGGTAAATTCTTTTAACCAATCTGGTTGTGCAGCTCCTAAACCAGCCCAACCAGCAGTAGGTTTTTGTCCCCAACCATGTAGTTTAGCATACTCTCCATTATTATGAAAACCTGTGTCTTTATCAAACTTAAAAGTTCTAATTCCTAAAGGTGTTGTGTAAGAGTCTAATTCTATTTCACCTTCTTTTAATGTAGTAACTACTTTATACATGTATGGTTTACGAGTGTACCATAAATTTGGATTTTTTACTTTATTTTTTGTAGAAAAGGTTGCTTTTTCTCCTGCTTTTAAAACGGCTGTTTTTCTTTCGCAACTTACTTCTTTACCATTAGCATCAATTATTTTGGCTTCAAAAGTAATTTTTTTCTCTTCTGTTGATTCGTTAACAGTCTCTGCAGAAATATGAACGTCTGCTTTCTTTTTTGATATGTTTTCTGCATGAACATAGGTTCCAACAGTTTTTAAATTGTCGTACAAAGGCAAAGTAATATGAACAGGATTCATAACATGTAAAAAAACATTTCTATAAATTCCACCATGGTTTGGGTGCCAATGCTCATGATGCCAAACTAGAGGGAAGTTTTCTCTAAAATGTTCTCCTCTATCGTTGTTTACTTTTACTGCGATAATATTTTCTTGACCATCGAACTTTAAATGTTTAGAAATATCATATCCAAAAGGAATAAAACCTGTTTTATTGGTTCCTAAATAAGTACCATTGATGTACACATCTGCAATTTGACGAACCGACTCAAATTCGATATAAATCTTTTTACCTGCGTCTGACTTTGGCAGTTTAAAATGTTTTCTATACCAAACTGTTCCTCTAAACTGATTTTTTTCTCCAATATGTTTTCCAATACTTAAATCGTCAAACGTATCTGTATCGTTAAACGTATGTGGCGTACTTATAGTAGACCAATTTGAATCATCATAATTGACCAGATGTGCGTCTGTTGGATTTGCTTTGGTAAATTTCCATTCTGGATTAAAATTGTATTTTACCCTACTTTGCTGTGCATGCATTTGAAACACAATGCTTAAAAATGCAATTACGAATAGCGTTTTTTTGCTCATTTTACTGTTTAATTTTAAATAATTGTTTTGCTTTTTTAGAATCAATTTTGTCTATATCATACAAAACGATATAATCTATACTAAAACGTTTTGACCTACCTGATAGTGTTAGTGTATACTTTTCTTCTTTTTTAAGTTGATAGATGAAATTGTTATAAACATGTCTATCCTTTTCTGCAGTTGAAGCCCAATGCCACTCTAACTCTGCAGTTTCATCATTACCGTCTTGTAAAATTTTGATGTCTTTTTCTAAGGCTTCTTTTGATAATTTACTTGCTGATTCAAAATCTCCAGAAAGTCTTACATAAGCATCATTACACCAATCACTTTTTACACCTTCTAATCTTTTGCTAGACATTAGCATTAATTGAAAATCTCCTGTTTTAGGTGCAGTAAACTGATAAATTAAAGGAGAATTGGGTTTTCCGGTAATGGGTTTATTTCCCATAAATTCTAAATAAGCATCTCCAGAAGCTCTTTCTATATAATTTTGGTCACCTTTTTGAACCAATTGCCATTTTTGTAAATCTGATACTGTTTTTTCTGCCTCGATAAAAACATAGTCTTTGGTATTAATATTATTTTTTAAGAATTGATTGGTTTTACATCCTAAAAATGTAAAAATTGTCAATAAAAATATTGTGATTAGTTTATTTATTTTCATCTATTACTACTTATCAAAAGTAAATTTAGAAATTGTAAAACAAAACTTTATCCTGTTGTGTTTGGCCCAAAAAAAAACACCAACTTTAAAATTAGTTGGTGTTTTTATTTGAATTAGTTTTAACATTAAAATCCTACTCCAGGTGCTTCTGGGCTTTGAGCTTGAGATTTTTGAGGATTTAATATCATGTAGGTTCCTAAAGCAGTTAATGCTGCATATTTACCATAATTACCTATTTTTTTTATAGCTTCTTTACGTGTAATGTCTTGCTCTTTATTTTGGGTGTTTTTTATGTTTTTATTCATGATATTTTGTTTTTGACGTTAATTAATAATCGATTATTCTAAAACTATCTTCTTGTTCAGTTTTCCAATTTCAGTTTCTAATTGAACAACATAAACACCTTTAGACAATTTTGGTAAAGAAATTTCTTTAACACCATTAGCAATAAAAGAGTGACTTAGCACTTGTTTCCCTAAAACATTGTATAATTTTAAATTAGTTTTTCCTTGAGATAAACCAATAATTTTTAAAGTTGTATTACTAGATTTATATAAACTAATGCTATTTAATAATTCTGACTCTATACTTAAAACATTTTTCGCAGAAGTATGTATGTAAAAACGTCCGTCTGTAATCTTTTCTGTTACTGTAGTAGTATATTTAGCATCCGCTTCATCTAATCTTGTAAACGTATTTTTTAATTTATCTTCTAAAAACACTTTGTAACCAGTTGGCACATTTAAAGTTTCTGCAGTAAAAGAAATTTCTGAATTTACTGCTGCAGAAATTCCTACAGGTACAATCATATCTTCTAAATTATTATTAGGTAAAGATTGTATTGCTAATTTTTTACTGGTGTTATCATCTAAAAGATGTGTATAAATCTCTAAAGTAGAAGAATAACCACCAAATGTTGAGCTATCAAAACCATTATCAAAAGAAGTGGTTGTGTTCTCTAAATAATTAACTAAAGTGCTTGTAGTTCTTCCTTCATTTTCTATAGATAAGTCGATAGAAAAATTGCTGTTAGAAGATTTTAAAAATGTATCACTATTAGATGTGTGTGTCTGCATTGCCTCTGTGAAACTAAAAGACGTAGATGCTGCATTAGTTTTAACAAAGAAACCTTGAAGAGGACTAATATGATATGCGCCACTAGACTGATTCTTTGTAATCCATGTTTCATTATCAGAATCCCAAAACCATAAGGTAGGTTCTGTTAATTTATCAGCATTTACAGTTAATACATTATTGGTTGCTTCTACGGTATCATCGTTTCCATATAAATAAGTTGGGTAAGGGTTTCCTACCAAATTGAAACCTGCATTAGCTAGAGAAACAGGAACATCTGCAGAGTGTAAATCTCCTTGAAAAACCACATCGTGCTTACTATCTGAAGTATTAGCTGGGTCTTCATCTGATTTTGTAGCCCAACCTATTCCACTACCCCAAGTAGGTCCTGTACCATAACCATCATTAACGTATACGTATTTACCAGTTGTGCCTGCTGGTGCCGCCGCATCAAATGCAGGTCTAGAATCATCATAAGAACCAAAAGCATGTTTAGTGCCTACTTTAACTGTGTAATTTCTACTATCATCTAATGTTTTAAATTGTTTTGAATTATTTAAACCTGATGAAACTAAAGTCCATTTATCTTCTGATAATCTTTTGATAATAGTCGTTTTCTTACCAGAGAGATAAGACCCACCAAAAGTTACCGTAGAAAAGTTACCGTTTTGGGCGTACAAAATCATTCCATCATTAGACTTATCAAAAGAAATATCATCAGTAACTGTTAAAGTATTATTTTGTCTTAAAATTAATTGCCCACCTTGACCAGCTGCACATGTAATTGATTTTGCTTCTGCGGCACCCATACCAGATGGTATTGTTATTATATGCGCACCTATTACAACGTCATACTCTGCGGTTGGTGTTGTACTTGGTGTAGTTGCAGCTGTTCCAGACACGGTCCATGTCGAAGCTTCATTCCAATTTCCTGTTCCATTAGATGTCATTGTTGGCGGAATAGCAGCAGATGAAGCAGTTACTATAACATTATCTAAATTAAGAATTGCTGATGCAGCATTTGTTATTGTAATATAATTTATACCTGTAGTTAAAGCAACACCTGTAACTGTTTGTGTGCTATAACTACTAGTTGTAGCTGTATTGTTTCCAGAAGCATCGTTTCTAATTAATGTAAATGAAGCCAATGTGGTAGAGTTACCTCCAGTGGCATCTGTAGAATTTATTGTTATTGTATTGTCGGATGAATTTTTGAAATACGTGAATGTAAAATCATAATTCCCATCTGCTGTAACAGTTACATTATTAATTATAGTACCGTTTACACCAGCACCACTTTCGCCATCTCCATCAACCGCTTCGGTACGGGTTTTTCTAAATCCTAATACTATATTATTTGTTCCTCCATTTCCAGACCCTACAATATTTCGCTCAAAATGGTTGTTATTTTGTGAAAGATCACCATTCTCAACCTCAATGGTTCCAGGTAATGTAGTTTGGCTATAAAGTGCAGAACAATTTATAACAAGTACAGCAAAAAATAATTTTTGTAAAATTTTTCTCATAATTGTGTTTATTAAACCTAATAACATTGTAGGGAAATGAATTATTAGGTAAGATTAGTATTGTTAATTAACACAATTTTAACAATTTAGAAACATTGTAGTATCCTGTACTATTATGTGTTAGGGGGAATTTTGTAAATATTTAGGTTAAAATATCACATATTCTAATTGAAAGTATGTTACCAAATGTATTAGTAATTAATGTTTCTGGGAAGAAAAATTATCGTTTATAAAAAAAGCAACCTTTAAGTTTTTACACTTTAAGGTTGCTTTTTAAAAGTTTATATTTTAATTTTTTAAAACGAGTTAATCTTTAATTGAATTGTGTGTTTACCTGGTGTTAACCTTACTACTTTAAATGCAGAAGGAACACTTTTTCCGTTATGAATAAATTCTTTTCCTTCTGAACCATTTAAAGAAAACTCTGCTACCATGTTACCTGGAATTTCAATTTCGTAGGTTTGTAACCTCTTACCATTATAAGTATAGTTTGCTTTTATTGTTCCTCTAACGGTAGGTACTTCTATAGAGCTCTTTTTTAACTTACTCATTTGAGGTTTAATAGTAGCAACACCAAAACCAGCTGTTTTTGGTTTTATACCCCATAAACCTCTAGGAATTACATTTGCAGGTACTGCACCCCAAGCATGGTTCCAATCTAAGTTATTTTTATATTGATTATCCCAAGCTTCTAAAGTAATTGTAGAGCCAATTTTAATCATATTATACCAACTTCTAGATGAAGTATCTGTTAATAAGTCTAAAGCATAATCTTCTTCACCTGCATTGTATAATCCATCCATTAGAAATTGAGCTCCGTAAACACTACAAGCCATTCCTCTAGATTTTACAAAATTCACTACAGACTCGTAATGTTCTTCTGGTACTAAACCAAATGCTAAAGGCATCATGTTTGCATGTAAAGAAGCGTGATCTGTACCTATTCCATCAACATAAATTCCTCGTTCTTTATCGAACATTTGTTCATTTACTGCTTTTTTTGCTTTAATTGCTCTGTATTCAAAATCTAAAGCTTCTTGAGTTTTTCCTAAGATTTTAGCAAATTCAGCCATAATCTTCATGTTTTCATAGAAAAATGAGTTAATTACTGTACTGTAAGGTTTAAATACAAACCCATCACGCTCTCCTTTTGTTTTACTTCTGTTAAAGTTTTTCCCTGGCCAATCTACAATATCTGTTAATGGTTTTTTGTATCCTTCTGGGAAACCTAATTTCTTCATAAATGCCGCATCAACCTTAGTAGATGTGATTAATCCATCTTCATTAGATAATTCATACAAAGATTTATGTTTTAGTGCATCATAATATCGTTCTACCAACTCCGTATTTCCTGTGTACATATAATCTGCATAGATTAATAACGGAACATGTTGTTGCCATTCTGTTGGCCACGTTGGATGTTGCATAAAATACTCGATAGTTCTTCTTGCCATAGCAAATTCTCTATCTGTTGTGTAATGACTTAACTGATTTAAATATGCATCTGCTTCATAAGGAATACGTTCTCTGTCTCCATCTACATACAGCCCATTAAAAGTTGTTGCTTTGATTGAGTATTTACATAAATCCCAAACTTGGTCTAAAATAGTATTATTACTCTTAAAGCTACTTGCATCTTCATCCCAATAGGTATGAAAGGCTAATTGTGTAAAATCTTCTGCTTTTAATTCTCCTTGAAAACCTTCTATTTCTGCATATCTGTAAGGAACTAAAGGAGGAAAACCTTTTGGTAAAGGTATTGCCTTATTAGGTCTTGTATTTCTTTCATCCGTTTGTACTTGAATCTGATATTGAGTTTTTCCTGGTTTTACATCTACCTTTAATTCTTGATAACGAATATTACTAACTTTTGGAGGCGTTCTATTTACACTTCCATTATCATTAACCATTTCTCCAACTCTTACAGTAAGTGTATGCGGTGTTTTTGCATTGTAGTTAAAATTAAGGGTAGCAAAAGCTGCTTTTCCAAAATCCATAACATATAAATTCCCTAATTTTTTAAACTTTTTAGGTTTTATTTTAGCAGTAATAAATTTATTTTCTGTCGATATAATATAGCTACTACTTTTACCTGTAGTAAATTTCTGAGGTGCTGCATAATCTACCAGTCTGTTTGCTTCGTCCCAAATTCTAACTTTCCAGAAATATGTTTTTCCTATTTCTAAATCTTTCCCTTCATATTCTACATCTGTAGATTTTGATGATGCGACTCTTTTACTATCCCAAACATCTCCGTTATTAGCGTCGATAATTTCTTTGCTAGAAGCCACTAAAATTTGATATGCTCCTTGGTATTTTGCACCTAGAGGAACTGTCCAACCAAATTCTGGTTTTAAATCAAAAATTTCTACATCTGTTTCTGGAGCTCTTATCAACTCTACTGTTAAATCTGTAGGTGCTGCTCTAAAATGGTTGCTATTTTTTTTGATTAATTCATCTGTTTTAGCTCTCAAATTTGCTAAAACCTTTCTGTATTTTCTTTTTCCTACTAAATTTTTAATCTCTTGTGGGTCTTTTTCTAAATTATATAGTTCTTCGATAGTCTTATCATTAACATATCTAAAGTATTTCCATTTTTTAGTACGAATACCCTCACTTGGCGGAATGTTATCAAAATCCCAGATATGTTCTATTAAAATTGTATCTCTTTCTATTGATTTTTTTTCTTGTCTAACAATTGGCATAAGACTTTTACCTTGCCATGTATTTGGTGCTTTAATACCTGCTAAATCTGCAATGGTTTTAGTAACATCTATATTTAAAACCATATCATCTATATCTTGATGCTTGTTTTCTCTAGGATCAAAGACAATTAATGGTACTCTTATAGAATTATCATACATTAACCATTTTCCCGCAAACTGACGTTCTCCTAAAAAGTATCCGTTATCACCCATTAAAATAATGACTGTGTTTTTATCTTGACCTGTTTCTTTAAGTTTAGCACGTATTTTTTTAATTTCTAAATCGATACCAGAAATCATTCTATAGTACCCTTTTAAACTATGCTGATATTTTTCTGGCGTATCATATCTCCAAGTCCAACGTAATCTGTTAAATCCATCTCTTACAATCTTAGGTTGTGCTAAAAAATATTTGTCTTCCGCTAATTCAGGTTCTGGTATTGTTGTACCACTTAACATCGCATCTAATGGTTCTTGCCAAAAATATTGTTTTGGTGCACCATCATGTGCGTGAGGCGCACTAAAACTTAATGATAAACAAAACGGTTTCTTGTTACTTGCATTTTTATCTATAAAATCTATTGCTTTTTGACCTGTATATCTAGTTAGGTGAACAGTATCTTTATCTAAAGTTTTATAATAATAACCTCTTCTATCTTTAAAACGATTATTTCTATCGTAAGATTCATATTCATCAAATTGTTTATCTAAATGATTATACCTTGTACCGTATTTACCATAAAAACCGGTATAATAACCGCTATCTTTAAGTAATCTTGGATAAGAGTTATCCATATACTCATCTCTTACATTACCTGTTTGAAAATTAAAATTATGCGCTCTTTCATGTAAACCGGTTAAAATACTTGTTCTACTTGCTGCACATATTGGTGTAGTAACAATAGCCGAGTTAAAATAAGTACCAGATTTTGCTAAATCGTCCATTTCTGGAGTTTCAACAAATTTATTACCAGCATAACCAATTGCATCAAAACGTTGATCATCAGTTAATATAAAAATAATATTAGGTTTTTCTGAATTAGAATTGCTTTGTGCGTTTATTAAGCTATAGAAACTTAAAAAAAGTAATAAAAAACTGCGCTTTAACATATGGTCTTATCTTAATTAAATCTTATTAATTTCTGAATATTGTTTATGGATAAAAATATACCTAGTACTTTTAAATTGCATCCTGCCCTGTCCTGAAAAAAATCAAGTATAATATTGTTTACCTAAGTTCAATATAAAAATTAATTTAGTACTATTTTTTAGATATAAATGATGATTTCATTCTAAAACGAACATAAAAAAACCCTCTATAAAATAGAGGGTTTTATTGAATTTTATTTTAAATTTATATTTACATCTCTGGATTTAACAATACTTTATCGATAGCATGTATAACACCACCAGCAGATTGTATGTCTATAAAATCTACATCAAAATTAGCAACTCTACCTCTAGAGTCTTTTAATGTTAAATTATCAGGATCGATATCAATAGTATTTCCTCTTAAAGTTTCTACTGTTTCTAACTCTAAATCTTCTGAATTTATAAATTTACCATTTACAATATGCATAGCTAATACAGCAACTAAAGTTTCTGGCTCTATTTCTTGTATAGAAGCTACACCTAATTCTGATAATAAGCTTGAAAAAGCAGCATTGTTAGGTATAAATAAAGTTAGTTTTCTGTCTAAGTTTCTTAATAAATTTTCTAATTCTGGCGAGTTTCCTTCTTCATTTACAAAAGTATCAGCTCTAGTTAATGCTTCTAAAAAACTAGAGAAATCTGGATTTTGTTCTATTAAAGTTACGTTACTAGGTAGACCAATTACACTATCTACAATATGTAATACACCATTATTTGCTTCTACATCTGCAGTAGTAACTTTAGATTCTCCGTTTAAAACAACACCATTAGAAACCTCTACATACATGCTTAAATTTTGGTCTGTATCTTCTCTAAAAGCTCTAGTAGAAACATAACCAGAAGATAAACTACTAGATAAAAATTTACCAGTAACAATATGATTTAAAACTACACTTTCTAGATCTTCATAAGGTAAATCTTCGATTTCATCAATTCCGTTTTTAGTAAAGAATTGTTGAAAAGCATCATTTGTTGGTGCAAAAACTGTTGTACCACCAGGAATATTTAATTCTGATAACAGTTTAACATCACCTTCTTCTTCCATAATTCGCATTGCAGATTCGAAAATGCTTAAATCATCTCTAAAGATTATAAACTGTGTAATTGTCTCTGGATTTTCTACCAACTCTGGCTCAAACGGTATGTAAACAGCATCGTCTTCAGGCAAGTTACAAGAAACAAGCAATAAAGAAGCTAGCAAACCTGTAAAAAGAAATTTTATGATTTTATTATTTTTCATTTTTTATATTTTTTTAAGCTAGATTAATTAATTAAACACTTTTAAATTATTAATCTACGTTGTAATTTTCGTAAAAAGGAATCGGATGATATCTAACAGGATCGTTTAAATAGTGACCTATACCGTTATTAAAAACATAGTTATGTGATCTTACTTTTTCATTAAATCCAGGACCAACTGCTGTTGATATTAATGGAGACGAAATTGGATTTACTTCCATTTTCCATTCTATATTTCTTCTAAAAACTATTTCTGCGTTACTGTTTGATAAGCCTGTTGGCAAACCATTTACATCTAATGTTAACGCAGGTAATATCGTTTTAAAAACAAAGTTTTTATCAAAAATTGTAAGCTTAGGTACTTGCGCAACTTTTTCAGTAACTATATGGTATTTTAATACTGCCTTTAACATATTAAGTTGTTCTTCTGATGTAATAGCAGCCATTACTTCGTCTGCATCTACTCTAGCAGCAGGACTTTGTGTTCTTCCTGTAATAACTCTTAATATATCTCTATCTCTATTACCACCTGTAAAGGCATTATTGTTTAATAAAAGATAAGTTCTTTCTGTTGATGTTTGATTATATAAATCTTGATAACCTACACGCTTTATTGCAGCAATCATGTAATCTAATTCTTCACCATCTAATCGTTTTCTACCTTGATCATCAACTAAACCTCCAGAAGTTCTTGTTTGAATATGCTCCCAAGCTGTCATATTTTGAAAAGGGTCTGCAAACGTGTTTTCTGGTTGAAAATCGAAAGGTTCTTGTAATTCTAAAGTACATGAGTTAAATATAATTGCTATTAAAGCAACTCCTATAATTTTTAAATATGTTTTCATATTGTCTTAAATTTTTAAAATTAATTTAACCACCCCGGATTTTGGTTTAACAAAGGATTTTCCCTTAAATGATCAATAAAAATTGGCCATATTATTCTATCGCTAGTAAGAGGAGTTACTTCTCTTTCTTCTAGTATTGGGTTCATAACATCGATAGCTCTATCATTTCTTACTAAATCCCACCATCTTTTACCTTCACCAAACAACTCTAATTGTCTTTCTACTAATAAAAAGTCTAATTGTGCATCAAAATTGTCTCCAAATTCTGCTTCAGTAGCTAAAGGTAATTGTCTTGCTGTTCTAACTTGATTTATTAATTCTAAACACTTAGGCGCATTTTGTAATTTTAATTCTGCTTCTGCTAATAATAAAATCATATCAGCATAACGATATACTGGTAAATTAGTATCATCGTCGTTTGGATCTATGTGAGATCTATTTTTTACCCATTTAGCACATCTTGCTTCACCAAACTCATCACTTCCTAAACCATCTTCAAAATCTCCACCAAATCTTGTTGCAAACTGTCTCCAATCTCCATAAATCGGTTCGATAATTGTAGAACCGTCATCTAATTCTATCTCTCTTGTAAATACTGGTAACCTTCTATTTGTAGCTGTATACTTATCTGCCCAACCAAGAGAGTCTATTGGAAACCTTTCTGCCCATTTAGTCTCTGCTTCTTCAGACATTACACTAATTGCAGCACCTGCCATGTAAGCTCTTGCAACACCAGAAGTTGTTTCTTCTAAAGCGTAGTGAACAGAAAATATTAATTCTGGACCTGCTTGAACTTTTCCAGGTCCTTGAGGAAACTCCGCTGTACTTGGTTGATTTATAAATAAATCTTGCCAAGCTTCTGGTGTTTGTACCAAACTATGAGATCCTAAAGCTATTAAATTTTCTATTGCATCTTTTGCCAAACCTTCTTCTTTAATCCACATATAAACTTCTGCTTGTAATGCAAATACACTGGCTTGAGAAAATCTAAATTCTCTTGAAGGTGTTGTTATTAATTCTTCTGCCTTTTTCATATCAGGAATTACAACAGTATTCATAACATCTTCATAAGAGGTTTGCGGTTTTTGCGTTTCGCTGATCGCTGTAATTGATTGTAAAAATACAGGTACATCTCCCCAAACTCTTGCCAAATCAAAATATATTTTAGCTCTCATTGCATAAGCTTCACCTAATAAATCTTTATCTACACCATCAATATTAGGTCCTGCATTAATAACTCTATTTACTCTATCAATTACAGTATAAAGATTAGCCCATCTTAACAAACCTTCTCCTGGATCTATTGTACTATTATGTAAAGAATTTCTAGAAGTATTGTTTCCATTTGGTTGAAAGTTGTCTGATCTAAATTCACCAACATTAAGGTAAAATTGACTATATGCAACTTGTAAACCATCATAGGCACCTATTATACCTGATTCTAATTCTGCATTATTAGAATAAAACCCATCAGGAGATATTTCACTTACAGGAAGTTCTTGAACGAAATCGTCACAAGAATAAAGTAATCCTATAGCAGCACAAAGCATTAGTGCTTGTTTTATTTTATTTGATATATTATTTATATTCATAACTTTTATTTGATTAAAATTGTGCTTTTAAAGTAAGTAAAAACTCTCTATCATTAGGATATCTTAAGGCATCTTCACTTGGTGTTAAAGGATTACCTCTACTACCAAACTCTGGGTTATAACCTTCATAGTTAGTCCAAGTTAAAAGATTGTTTACCGCAAAATTGAAACTCAAACCAGTAATACCTATATCTATCTGCTTTAATACATCTTTAGGAAATTTGTATCCTAAACGTACATACCTCCATCTAATAAAACTTCCGTCTGAAACGTATGTACTATTCGCTGTACTATTTGTAAAATCAAATCTATTTTGGTTTCTAGCTCTACCAGCTTGTAATATTGGATATTGAGCAATATCACCTTGATTTTGCCAAGCGTTATCTAATCTATCAGGAGATACTGTTAATACTGTTGCTCTTAAACTATTTCTATCATGGTCATATCTTCTATAGATTTCGTTACCATAACTATAATCAAATAAGGTACCTAAAGTCCAATTTTTATAAGTTAAATCATGGCTAAAACCTCCGTAAGTTGTTGGTAAACCATTACCTAAAACTTGCTCATCATCACTATTAATTACAAAATCTCCATTGGCATCATCCCAAATATAATCTCCACCTTTCAAAATATTTCTAGTAGAACCGTGAACTAATTGTTTTATCTCACCATCTAAAGGATATTGCTCTCCGTTAGCCATATTATAAGTTCCTAAGAAAAATCCGTTAGAATCAAAGTTTGGAAATAATCTATCTCCTGATGGAGTAAATGCATTCGACTCATCATATTGAAAAACTCCATGATTTTTATAACCCCAGATATTTCCTATTGGAGATCCTTCTTCTGTTATAAAACGACCTGTACGAATTGGAACATCAAGCTCTTGAACTGTATTTTCTAACAAACCAATGTTAAATCCAGATTTCCAAGAGAAATCTTTTGTTTTAAGTATAGTTCCACTAATTTCAAAATCTATACCTTGATTTCTAACAATACCTCTATTTTCTCTAATGTTATTAAATCCAGATTCTTCTGGTATTTCTGTATTTACCAACAAACCATCTGTTACTTTTCTCCAAAATGCTAAAGAAAGGTTTAATCTTCTACCTTTAAACATACTCATGTCTAATTGCAGGTTTGTAGATTCTGTTTCTTCCCATCTTAAGTCTGCATTACCTAATCTACTAGGAGCAAAACCTGTTTCACCATTATAATCTGCACCAGGTACAAGAGAACTAGTAAAGTTATAATTTGGTATTCTATCATTACCTACAATACCATAACTTGCTTTAACTAATAAATTTTTAATTACAGAATTTCCTCTTAAGAAATTTTCTTTACTAACTCTCCATCCTGCTGTAACAGATGGAAAAATACCATACTTATTATTTGCTCCAAATTTTGAAGAACCATCTCTACGGATTGTTGCCCCTAATAAGTACTTGTTTTTATAATCATAATCAAACCCTGCGTATAAAGAAAATAAACCTGTAGATTCTTTTTGAGTTGCATCTCCTCCAGCTGTATCAACTAAAAGAAACTCTGGATCTGCGTTATTAAACGTTTCTATTAAATCATTAGAAAATCTAGAATCAATTTTTAAATTATCAGAAACTATTTTTTGTATTTGCATACCTGCAAAAACACCTAAATCATGATCACCCCATTGCTGGCTAAAATTTAAGGTGTTATCTTGTTGTATTCTTGTTGTTAATTGATGTCTTTCGCTACCTGTAGGATTACCATCTGCAAAGTTTCTAGGATCTAATATAGAAGGAACAAAACCTTCTCTTTTATCGTAAAAGAAATCAGCACCAACAGTTGATCTTATAGACAAAGAAGGTAATACTTTATATTGAGCATAAGTATATAAATTGGCTCTGTATCTTTTTCTGTCATTTTTCCTTAAAATAGCATTTTGTATGGGATTTAAACTAAATTTACGAGGAGAACCAGGAGTAAAACTTCCATCTGGTTCAAACAACGGTAAATATGCAACTCTATTTAAAAGGTGACCTAAAACAGGACCTGAAGTAGTACTATTTGTAAATTCATAAGATAAATTAATTAAAGTACCAGTTTTAAATTTTTCATTTGGTGTTAAATCTAATTTTAAACGAGTATTAACTCTTTTATGACCACTATTTAATATGATACCAGATTCATTAAAGAACCCTGTATTCCAATAAAACTTTACTTTATCAGAACCACCACTTAATGCAACGTTTACCTGGTTTCTTAAGGCAGGTCTTGTAACTAATTTTTGTATGTCTGGAGAATTTCTACCAACTAAACTTAAAGAATCTCTACCTGCGCCAATAAAACTACCACCTAAGTTCATTCTTCTTTCCTGCTCTATTCTTTGAGCTGCATTAGGCGCTGGTAAATTTCCAATAAGCTTATTTACCCCTGTAACATTTGTAATACTTAATTGTATTTTACCAGATTTACCAGTTTTTGTTTTTACAATTACCACACCATTTGCACCTTGTGCACCATAAATTGCTGTGGTTGCACCATCTTTTAAAACCTCTAAAGATTCTATATCATTTGGATCTATATTATCAATATTAAAAGTTTGCTGACCATCTACAACATATAACGGTCCTGTGTTACCCGCAGTAAAAGTAGAGACACCTCTAATTCTAATATCAAAACCTTCACCAGGACCATTGTTAGAAACAATTTGAACACCAGACATCTTACCTTGAATACCTTGTAAAGGATCTACCGGTGCTGCTTGCTGAATAGATTCTGCTTTTACAGTAGAAACCCCTCCTAATATCTTATCTCTTTTTACTTCTCTAAAACCAATTACAACAATTTCTTCTAAAGATTCTGATGAGTCTTCTAAAACCACATTAATCGTAGTATTATTCCCAACAGAAACCTCTTTTTGTTTATAACCTAAATAAGAAAAAACTAGTGTTTTTTGTCCTTTTTGAAGCGTAATAGAATAATTACCATCAAAATCTGTACTTGCACCATTTCTTGTTCCTTTTTGTAAAATATTTACACCTGGTAAAATATTTCCACTATTATCTGACACTGAACCTGTAATTCTTTCTTGGGCTTCTAGGTTTAAATTTGTAAAACCCGAAAACAAGAGAAATAATACCAGAATTATCCTCAATGATGGATTTCGCTTTTTTAAAGTTTGTTTCATGTTTAAAATTAGTTTTAATAAATTGTAAATAATAACTATACCATAATGTTAATTAACACAATTTTACAAACTATGGACTAAATCAGTATCCTGTACTATACTGAAATATATATTATTTTAACTTATTTATATTCAATATTAATTTCTATTGATAGTTAACTAAAAGATTTTTTGACATTACCTTTGTACATTATAAAGATTACAGATAAATAAAAATAACTATGAACACTTTTCTAACCAAGAACTTTTTACTTAAAAACGATTTTGCAGAAAAATTATATCACAATTTCGCTAAGAAAAACCCTATTATAGATTATCATAATCACTTGCCTCCAGATCAAATTGCAAATGATAAACAATTCGAAAATATTACACAAGTTTGGCTATATGGCGATCATTATAAATGGCGTGCAATGCGTGCTTTTGGTATAGATGAAAAATATATTACGGGTAATGCTACAGACAAAGAAAAGTTCTTAAAATGGGCAGAAGTTGTTCCTTACACTATCAAAAACCCACTTTTTCATTGGACAGCTTTAGAATTAAAAGCATATTTTGATATTGATGAAATTCTGTGTCCTGAAAACGCTGAAGAAATTTATGAAAAAACTTCTAAAATTTTACAGCAAAAATCTCACTCTGCTAACGGTTTGCTAAAAATGCAAAATGTAGAAAGTTTGTGTACAACAGACGATCCTGCAGATTCTTTAGAATATCATATAGCCATTCAAAAAGATGCTTCTAAAGTTCAGACATTTCCTACTTTTAGACCAGATAATTCTCTTGCTGTTGAAAACACCAAAACCTATAATCAGTATTTATCTAAACTCGAAAAAGTATCGAAAGTTAACATAAATAATTATGATGATTTATTAAAGGCTTTAGAAAGTAGGATTAACTTTTTTAATGATAATGGAGGTAGATTATCTGATCATGGTTTTGAGCAATTGAACTTTTTTGAAAAAGAAATTTATGATGTACATTCCTTGTTTGGTAAAGTAAAAAACAATGAATCTCTAACAGATAATGAAATTGCCTTCTTTAAATTTAAAACAGTTATTGAGTTATGCAAAATGTATCATAAAGTTGGTTGGACACAACAATTTCACCTAGGTGCAATCAGAAATAATAATAAAAGATTACTTGATCAACTGGGACCAGATACTGGCTTTGATTCTATTGGAGATTTTTCGCAAGCTCATGCTTTAAGTGGTGTCTTAAATAAATTAGATAGTACAAACCAATTAGCAAAAACAATTGTATATAATTTAAATCCAGCAGATAGTGAAGTTTTTGCAACCATGGTTGGAAATTTTAATGATGGTACCATAAAGGGTAAAATGCAATACGGTGCTGCTTGGTGGTTTTTAGATCAAAAAGATGGTATGGAAAAACAAATTAATGCATTATCTAATTTAGGATTATTGTCTTGTTTTGTAGGTATGTTAACAGACTCTAGAAGCTTTTTATCGTTTCCAAGACACGAATACTTTAGAAGAATTTTATGCAATATCATTGGTACTGATGTTGAAAATGGTGAGTTACCTGCAGATGAAGAATTTCTTGGTAAAATTATAAGTGATATTTGTTATCATAATGCAAAAAACTATTTTAATTTTAAATAAAATGGATACTATTAAATGGGGAATTATTGGCTGTGGTGATGTTGCAGAAATAAAAAGTGGTCCTGCTTTTCAAAAGGTAGCAAATTCTGAATTGGTTGCAGTAATGAGAAGAAATAAAGCTAAATCTAAAGATTTCGCCAAAAGACATAATGTACCTTTTTTTTATGATTCTATAGACGATATCATTAATCATCCTGATATCAATGCACTTTACATTGCTACACCTCCTTCTAGTCATCTAGAAATTGCAAAACAATGTTTAAATGCTGGTAAATTTGTTTATCTAGAAAAACCAATGACTATGAATGCTGATGAAGCCATAGAATTGGAAAAGATAATTACTGATAATAAGAAAATAGTAATTGCACATTATAGAAGAAACCTGCCAGCTTTTCAAAAAGTTAAAGAACTTTTAAACACGAACAGCATTGGTAAAATACATTTTGCTGATATTACTATTTTACAATCTACAACAAACAACATAATTGCAAAAACAGAAGATAACTGGCGCCTAAAGCCAGAAACTTCTGGAGGTGGGTATTTTCATGATATTGCACCGCATCAAATCGATTTAATGCTTCATTACTTCGGCAAAATTAAAAATGTACAAGGTTTTGCTACCGCAGCAAAAAACAATAAAGTTGCAGATATTGTAAACGGAATTATAAACTTTGAAAGCGGGGTACAATTTAGAGGTATTTGGAATTTTATTGCATCAGAAAAAGATGTAAAAGATCAATGTATAATTTATGGTGAAAACGGTTCTATCACTTTCTCTTTTTACGGTAAAAAAGTGATTTTAAATACTACCAATAAAAAAGAAGTTTTTTCTTTTGAAAACCCCGTACATGTACAACAACCTTTAATAGAAGAAACGGTAAAATACTTTTTAGGAAAAGCTAAAAACCCTTGTACTGTAAAAGATGGTGTTGATGTTATGAAAATCTTAGATAGATTTACTACTAAAGAATAAACTAATAATATTCTTTCTTATAAGTTGTAAATCTATCTAAACTCTAATTGACAAAATATATTTCTTGGCAAACCAATAATATTATATCAAATCAAAAGCTCTTGGCAACCAAAGTGTCAAATCTGGAAAATAAGTAATTAGCAACAATACGCCAATCATTACTAAAAATAAAGGTAATAATGGTCGTATTACTTGTTGTATTTTTAAATCGGCAACACTACAGCCTACAAAGAGCACAGAACCCACTGGCGGAGTACATAATCCGATACATAAATTCATAATCATTATAATTCCGAAGTGAATAGGATTCATACCTAAACCTGTTACTATTGGTAAAAAAATTGGAGTAAAAATTAAAACTGCAGGTGTCATATCCATAAATATTCCAACAAATAGTAAAATCAAATTAATAATAATTAATATAACAATCGGATTATCACTTATTGATAATAATGAATTACTAATTTCTTGAGGTATATTTTCATAACTCATTACCCAAGACATGGCAATAGAAGTTGATACTAACAATAAAACAATTGCAGATGTTTTTACTGTTTCTAATAAAATTGGGGAAACATCTTTAAATGTAATTTCTTTATAAACAAAACCTAAAACTAATGTATAGATTACAGCAATAGCAGATGCTTCTGTTGCTGTAAAAATTCCGGCAACTATACCACCAATAACAACAACTAATAGCATTAAACTAGGAAAAGCGTCTACAAATCTTTTAAAAAACTCTTTAAAACCTACTAATTTATCTGTAGGATATTTTTTAATGATAGAATATATTAAGGCAACAATCATTAAAGCTAAACCTATTAGTAAGCCGGGTATATAACCTGCAATAAATAAAGCAGCTATAGACACACCTCCACTTGCTAAAGAATAAACAATAAGTACGTTACTTGGTGGAATAATTAATCCTGTTGTGGCACTTGTAATATTAACCGCGGCACTAAAAGATTTGTCGTAACCATCTTTTTCCATCATTGGATTCATAAAACCACCAATAGCAGAAGCTGCTGCAACAGCAGAACCAGATATTGCGCCAAACAACATACAAGAAATAATGTTTACAAATGCTAAACCACCCGGAAGTGGACCAACAATTGCTTTGGCAAAATTTATAAGTCGCACCGCAATACCTCCTCTATTCATAATTTGACCTGCTAGTATAAAAAACGGTATTGCAGATAATGTAAAACTATCTAATGAAGTTGCCATTCTTTGCGCTAATGTTGTTACAGATGGTAAAAAAGGCATAGCACTTAATAATGTAAACAAAGCTGCTAAACCAATAGCAAAAGCGATAGGAACTCTTAAAGATAAAAAAATTAAAAAGCTAACAACTAAAATAAGGACTTCAACTAAATTCATAATTTATGCTTTGTTTAATTTTCTTAAGTTTATAAGTGTATCAATACTATAGTAACATATTAACATACCAGAAATAGGTACTATCATGTAAATTATTCCAAGAGGGATTTCTAGCGTGGCAGAAGTTTGACCAAATTGAAAACTTAATTGTACAAGTCTAATGCCACCAATTATCATGACTGTAAAAGCAAAAAGAGCTATAGATATAAACACAACTCCGTTAAAAAAACCTTGTTTTCTTTTTACTAAGTCTTCTGATATTAGATCTATTGCCAAGTGAAGGTTTTTCCCGGCAGCATAAGCAGCACCTAATAAACCTAACCATATTAATGAAAAACTTGATATTTCGTCTGTAATTGTACTGGGTGCTCTTAAAACGAATCTAGAAAAGACTTGCCAAACAACACTAACTAACATCAGTAATAATATAAAAAGAACTACCTTTTCTAAAACGCTATCTATTTTTGCTCTCATTATTGTTTATTTTTTATAGAACTTATTAATGTTTTCATTTCTTTATTTTCATCAAATAAGCTCAAAACCCCCTTAGTTTGCTCTTCGAAAGGCTTTTTTTCTGGGTAAAAAACCTGTACACCAGCAGCTTTTACAGCAGCTAAAGATTCTTTTTCTGATGCTGCCCATAATTTTCTTTGAGCAATAGTACTAACCTTAATTGCCTTATTAACCCACTCTTTTTCTTGATTGTTTAAGCGTTTCCAAGTATCTGTACCAATTAATAACACATCTGGCACAGATGTATGCTCATCTAAAGAATAAAACTTACAAACCTCGTAATGTTTAGAAGTATAAAAACTAGGTGGATTATTTTCTGCACCATCTACAACTCCTTGCTGTAATGCTGTATACAACTCTCCCCATGAAATGGGTGTAGGCGAACCTCCTAAATCATTTATCATAGCAACTGCCATATTACTTTTTTGGACTCTAATTTTTTTACCATTTAAGTCTTTAGGCATTTTTACCGGTGCTTCTTTCATATAGAAACTTCTACTTCCGGCATCATAAAAGGTTAAACCACGTAATCTAAACCTTTCTCCTTTAAGCAATAAATTTTTACCAATTTCGCTATCAAAAACACTAAACGTATGTGCTTTATCTCTAAACATATAAGGAATACTAAATACTTTATATTCTGGAATAAAGTTTTCTAGAACAGCTGCAGATACTTTAGTGATATCTAAACTACCTATTTGCAACAGTTCTAAACACTCTCTTTCTCCTCCTAATTGCCCACTAGGATAGATGTTTACCTTAATTTTTCCGTTAGATAGCTTATCTAATTCTTCGCCGAAAATTACCATAGCTTTATGCACAGGATGCTGCACATCTAAAGTATGTCCTAATCTTAATGTTTTTGAAGATTTTTCTGATTTACAACCTAAAAAAAGTATCGTTAAAGTCAAAAAAAATATAAATTGAAAGAAGTGTTTTTTACTCATTATGAATGTTTAAAATGAATTAGTAGTTACTAGTAGCGGAGTGTTTATTTTTTTTGAATAATCAGTCAAATAGTTTTCCCAATCTTCTTTCGTAGAAAATTGTTTGCTTTTTTTCCATCCAAAACCACTGTAAAAAATTACTTTTCCATCAACAACATTTAAATGTAGAAAATGATTGCTTTCATCTTTTTTTGAAGTAACATATTTCTCTGAATCTGAGAAATATGTTTTTGTCGTTACAATTCCTGTTCCTACTTCAGAATCATCTAAAGTTTCCCAATGGCTAACCCAAAAGTTTGCATCATTTTGATTTGTAACTCCTTTTTTATTGTGTAATGTTATTCCAGTAGAAATGGTTTCAGTTCCTTTCACATCAATTTCAAAACGTGTTAAGTTTTGACCATAATCTAAAGAAATGTGTTTGGTTTCATCAATTTGTTTTCCTTTAGCATTCCAAGTTGCATAGGTTAACACAAAACTTGTTCTTAAAGGACCAGTTGTAATTGTTTTATATGAAGTAAAGTTTTTAGAAAAATAGTAAGAAGTATCTACCTTTACAGCAGTACCACCAATACCTCTGCTTACACCCACATGAAAATTATCTAAACCTTCTCCGTGATCTTTATGATATGCACCTTTTTTAACATCATTCCTTTTATACCAAGTATTAATAATTGGATATTCTACACGTTTTAACCAAGCATCAATTCCGCTAGACAATGTACCTCCTTTTACACCATCTTCTACCATTTTTTGTGCAACTGGGCCAAAAGTTCTAAAAGCAACTCTATTGTTTTCCCAAGTATAATCATCTGTTCTCTCTGGTACAAAACGTGAATAGCAATAATTAATTACTGAGTCTTGTTTTTTATCAGAAATTGATAACGTATATGTTTTTGTAGCATTTGCTTTAATTGATGGTTGAAACAAAATCACATCATTTATACCGTCTAAATCTGTGTCTACTATTTGCGATGTTAATTGAGTGTTTTCTTCATCTAAAAGAATCAAATCGGCAACTTTTTCTTGTGCAATTTCAGAAATATCAATTTCTACAGTTTCAAATTCTCTATCAATATTTAAAGTATTTTTTACTTCGATTGTAGAAATTAGTTCTATTTTTTTTTCACAATTGCTAAAAATGCTCGCTAGAAGACAGCAGATAATTATTCGTTTCATACTATTTATTAAAATATCCACAAGGCATTAAAACCTTGTGGAATAAGGTTATTCTTCGTTTGATGGTTTACCTATCGTTGCTAAAATTCCGCCATCAACATACAAAATATGACCATTTACAAAGTCACTTGCTTTTGAAGACAAGAACACTGCTGCTCCTGCTAAATCATTAGGATCTCCCCACTTTTTTGCAGGTGTTCTGTTTACAATAAAGTCGTTAAAAGGATGACCGTCAACACGAATAGGTGCTGTTTGAGAAGTTGCAAAATATCCAGGTCCAATTCCGTTTACTTGAACACCAAAACGTGCCCATTCTGTAGCCATATTCTTGGTTAGCATTACCAAACCACCTTTTGCAGCAGCATAAGCTCCAACAGTATTTCTACCTAATTCGCTCATCATAGAACAAATGTTGATAATTTTTCCTGCTTTACGCTTCATCATTCCTTTAATAACGTGTTTAGAAACAATAAAAGGACTAACTAAATCAATATCTATAACTTGCTTAAAATCTTCAACTTCCATTTCTGCTAATGGAGTTCTTTTAATGATTCCCGCGTTGTTTACCAAAATATCAATGCTACCAACTTCAGCTTCAATTTTGTTGATACTTTCTATCACTTGAGCTTCATCAGCAACATTAAATTTATAACCAACAGCGTTTATACCTTCTGCTTTGTACAAAGCAACTGCTTTGTCTATTTTTTCTTGTGATGAATTTCCGTTTACAACTATTGTAGCTCCTGCTTTACCCAATCCCATAGCCATAGACATTCCCAATCCATGAGTAGATCCTGTAACCAAAGCTACTTTTCCTGTTATATCAAATAATGTTTGAGACATATTATTATCTTAAATCTGTAATTTTTGCAACATCCATATCATTATAATCAAGATTTTCTCCTGCCATACCCCAAATAAAAGTATAATTAGAAGTACCAGAACCTGAGTGAATAGACCAAGGCGGAGAAATTACTGCTTCGTGATTTTGCATCCAAATATGACGTGTTTCTTGTGGTTCTCCCATAAAATGACAAACCGCTTGCTCTTCCATTATATCCATGTAATAATAGATTTCCATTCTTCTATCGTGAACGTGAGCTGGCATTGTATTCCAAACAGAACCTTTTTTTAATTCTGTCATTCCCATTTGAAGTTGACACGTTTTTACAATTCCACCAATAATCATTTGGTTTACTGTTCTATGATTTGCTGTTTCTAAACTACCCAATTCGATTTTATTGGCATCCTTTTTAGTAACCTGTACAGTAGGGAAAGATGTGTGTGCTGGTGCTGAGTTCATGTAAAATTTAGCAGGATTTTTAGCGTCTACACTTTTAAAAACTACGTCTCTTACTTTAGAACCAATATATAATGCATCTTTATGGCTAAGTTTATATGTTTCGCCGTCTACATAAATAATTCCGTCTCCACCTACATTAATTATACCTATTTCTCTACGCTCTAAAAAAAACTCTGATTTTAATGGATCGATAGTTTTCAACTTTAAATTTGAATCTGTAGGTACCGCACCACCCGCCATATAACGATCGTAATGAGTGTAAACCCATTTAACCTTACCTGGTTGCATTAAATCTGGTACTAAAAACTCATCTCTTAATTCTTGTGTATCGTATTTTTTTACTGCTTGCGGACTCGAAGCATATCTTGTTTCGAAAGTTGTTGCCATTTTATTTTTTTTTATTTGTACTTATAATTTTATAACGAACGTCTAATACCTAGTTCTAAGCCTCTTAATTCAGCCAAACCTCGTAAACGCCCGATACCTGAATACCCAGGATTGGTTTTCTTTTTTAAATCATCTAACATTTTATGACCATGATCTGGTCTAAAAGGCATTCTTAAGTCTTGTCTTCCTGCTGCAATTCTTTTTTGTTGCTCTAAAACCAACGCTTTCATAACAGCATACATATCTACATCTCCTTCTAAATGATCTGCTTCATGAAAATTACCTTCTGCATCTCGTTTTGTTGCACGTAAATGAATAAAGTGAATTCGATCTCCTAAACGCTCTACCATACCTGCTAAATCATTATCATCTCTAACACCAAAAGAACCTGTACAAAATGTCAATCCGTTATTTGGTGATTTTACTGCATTGTATATATCTTTAATATCTTGTTCTGTTGACACGACTCTTGGTAAACCTAAAATTGGAAATGGTGGATCATCTGGATGAATACACATTAACACGCCTGCTTGTTCTGCTGCTGGAATAATTTCTGATAAAAACGAGAATAAGTTCGCCTTCAATTCTTTTGGGCCAATATTTTTATAGGTTGCTAAAATTTGATTGAACTCTTCAAGAGAATATCCTTCTTCCGCACCTGGTAAACCAGCAATAATATTTCTGATTAGTTTTGTTTGTTCTTCTTCTGATGAATTTTTGATAAACTCAGCTGCTTTTTGCTTTTGAGCATCAGAATATTCATTTTCTGCACCTGGTCTTTTTAATAAATACAATTCGAAAGCAGCAAAAGCAGCAGCTTCAAAACGTAATGCTGTAGATTGATCAGATACTTCGTAATCTAAATTGGTACGCGTCCAGTCTAATACTGGCATAAAGTTATAACAAACAATGTCTATACCACACTTACCTAAATTTAAGAGAGTTTGCTTATAATTATCGATATATAATTGATAGTCTCCTGATTTAGTTTTTATATTTTCATGAATTGGTACAGATTCTACCACAGACCAAGTCAAACCAACATTTTCTATCGCTTGTTTTCTTTTAATAATTTCATCAACTGTCCAAACTTCTCCATTCGGAATATGATGCAGTGCAGAAACAATCCCTGTTGCTCCTGATTGTTTTATGTCTGATAAAGAAACCGGATCGTTGGGCCCATACCATCGCCAAGTTTGTTCTAAATTTTGAATCATTAGTTATTTATAAAAGTTAAATTATAATTTATTAAACTCCACTATATGCAGAAAAACCTCCATCAATAGGAATTACAATTCCGGTAACAAAAGAAGAAGCATCGTCACATAAATATAAAGTTGTGCTAATTAAATCTTCTGGCTTACCATAACGTTCCATTGGAGTTTGATCTATAATTTGTTGTCCTCTTGTGGTTAAACTACCATCTTCATTTGTTAATAAAGCACGATTTTGATCTGTTAAGAAAAACCCCGGAGCCAAAGCATTTACACGAACACCTACTTTAGAAAAATGTACCGCCAACCATTGTGTAAAATTAGAAATAGCCGCTTTTGCACCACTGTATGCTGGTATTTTTGTTAAAGGCGTATATGCATTCATCGAAGAAATATTTAATACAGAGCAACCTGTTCTACCAACCATATCTACAGCAAAAACCTGAGTAGGAATTAATGTTCCTAAGAAATTTAAATTGAATGTAAATTCAATACCTTTTGGATCTAAATCAAAAAAAGATTTAAAACCTTCAACTGTATTTTCTAAATCTTCCATTGCAAAAAACGGGTTAGATGTTGTTCCTAAAGGATGGTTACCTCCTGCCCCATTTACTAAAATATCTACTTTACCAAAAGTGTTGTTTATTACTTCTTTAGCTTTCTGTAAAGAATCTTTTTCTAACACGTTAGCTGAAACACCTATTGCCTCTCCACCAGCTTCTTCAATTTCTTTAGCAACTTTGTTTGCTGCTTCTTCTCTTAAATCTAATACAGCTATTTTATTTCCTTGCTTTGCAAGTGCTTTTGCCATTGTGCTACAAAGAACACCTCCTGCTCCGGTTAATACAATTATTTTGCTCATTTATAAGTAAATCTTTTAATGAATTATTTTAATTAAGTAAAGTTAATTAAGTAACATAATTAGTATATCCTGTACTATCTTGTATTGGTTCTTTTATCTTATTTTAATTATTTTTAAAAGAAATATCTATAAGAACACCAACTAAATAAAAAACTATAAACCAAACCCATAAACTAAAAATAAAAAGTTTTTATTCTTTTTTTTAAGATAAATTAGTCATTAAATTTTAAGCAAAAAAAACCTCAACTTTAAAAGTTGAGGTTTTTTTTATGAAATTTTTCTCTTTAGATAAATGTTATAAATGAGGCCTACTAATATTAAAAAGACACCTAACAAAGACCATAAATTGTAAACTTCATCAAACCATATACTACCAATAACTATCATTGCTATTACTTCTAAGTATTTTAAAGGTGCTACAAGGTTTGTTTCGTTAGACTGAAAAGCTTTGGTCATATACAATTGTCCGATATAACCAAAAACACCCGAACTAAGTAATAAAAGCCACTGTAAATTATTTGGTACAATCCAATTACCAATAGACATAATACCTCCAAAAATAAAGGCCAAAATCATAAAATAATTTATAATAACTAAAGGATTTTCTGAATTTCCTATTTTACGAATTATTACAAAAATTAAACCTAAAAATATAGCTGATGTTATGATTAATAATAACCCAATTGTATTTACATCTACACCAAATCCTTTTATAATTAATACTCCTAAAAACGCAATAAAAAACAGTAACCATTGTATTTTTTTTACTTTTTCTTTTAAAAAAATTGCAGCAAAAATTGCAGCAAAAATTGGCGATGTATATCTTAAAGAAACGGCAGTACCAACGGCTAAATAATTTAATGATTGAAAAAAACAAGTAATCGAAATAACACCAAAAAAAGCCCTTAAGAATAACAATTTTTTATTATTTCCTAAAAATGATGTTTTCTGTTTTAAAATTAAAGGTATTGTAAAACACAATGTACCTATTGATCTAAAAAAAACTACCTGATATACATTAAATATTGTAAGATATTTTATAATAGCATTCATTATTGCAAATGCAATAACACTAAATATCATATAAGAAATTGCTGAGTTATTTTTCATAAAAAAAGAACCCTTCAATTTTAAATATTGAAGGGCTTATATTTAAAAGATTAAAAATACTATTATTTTCTTAGTTCTTTAATAATATCTAAAGCTCCTTTTGTTTTACTTTCTATTTTTTCATAATCAAAATTCCCATCTGCATCTTTTGCCATTAATTTAGAACCCATACCAACACAAGTTACACCTGCATTAAACCATCCTTCTAAATTTTCTTTTGTTGGAGACACTCCACCTGTTGGCATAATACTTGTCCAAGGTTGTGGTCCTTTAATACCTTTAACAAATTGAGGTCCGTAGATATCACCAGGAAATAATTTTACAATTTCGCAACCTAACTCTTCTGCTTTTGCAATTTCTGATAATGTACCACACCCAGGAGACCATAATACTTTCTTTCTATTGCAAGCTATTGCGATGTCTTCTCTTAAAACCGGTGTTACAATAAAGTTTGCACCTAAAGACATGTATAAAGAAGCTGCTGCACCATCTGTTACAGAACCAACACCCATTATCATTCCTGGTAATTCTTTTATTGCGTATTTTGTAAGTTCACCAAAAACTTCATGTGCAAAATCTCCTCTAGCAGTAAACTCCATTAAACGAGCTCCACCATTATAACAAGCTTTTAAAACTTTTTTACTTACTTCTATATCATTATGAAAAAATAAAGGAACCATACCTGTATCTTTCATTACTTGTGCCACTTCTAATCTTGAATATTGTGCCATTTTATTTCTTTTTTTAATTAAAATTGAGTTCCTAAAACTACTACCTTAAGAACTCAATTAAATTCAAATAATAATACTAATTTTTATCTAGCTACTCTACCAGATGCATCACCACCCATTAATTTTTCTACTTCGGCAACTGTTGCTAAGTTAGCATCTCCTTTAATAGTATGCTTTAAACAAGAAGCTGCAACGGCAAAATCTAATGCATTTTGATCATCTTCTGGGTATTTTAATAATCCGTAGATTAATCCTCCCATAAATGAATCTCCACCACCAACTCTATCTACTATATCTGTAATTTGGTATTGACGTGTTTGGTATAATGTTTTACCATCATATAAAACTCCTGCCCATGTATTATGAGATGCAGAAATTGAACCTCTTAAAGTTGTAATTACTTTTTTAGCTCTTGGAAACTTTTCCATCATTTGCTCACATACAGATAAAAAAGCTTCTGCTTTTACGTTATGTCCTTCTGTTTGTACAGATATTCCTTCTGGCTTAATGCCAAAATGCATTTCTGCATCTTCTTCATTTCCTAAAACAATGTCACAGTAAGAAGTTAATTCTGTCATTATTTTTTCTCTATGCGCATCGTCACAAAACTTCCAAAGTTTTGCTCTATAATTTAAATCTGTAGAAATCGTAATTCCTTTTGCACTAGCAGCTTTTACTGCCTCTAAACAAACATCTGCAGAACCTTGTGAAATTGCTGGCGTAATACCTGTCCAATGAAACCATTCTACACCATCAAAAACAGCATCCCAATCGATCATTCCAGATTCTATTTCTGCAATAGCAGAATGTGCTCTATCATAAACTACTTTAGATCCTCTTGACACTGCACCTGTTTCTAAAAAGTAAATCCCTAAACGGTCTCCACCCCAAACTATTTTATCAACATTTACACCACGTTTTCTCATCTCCATCATTGCACACTCACCAATATCATTTTTTGGTAAACGAGTTACAAAATCTACATCTACACCGTAGTTTGCTAAAGAAACTGCTACGTTAGACTCACCACCACCATAAACAACATCAAAATTATTTGCTTGTGAAAATCTTAAAAACCCTTGTGGAGCCAATCTTAACATAATTTCTCCGAAAGTTACTACTTTACCCATTTTTACTGTAATTTTTTTATTTAATTGTTAATTGCTTAAACGTTTAACCAATCTTTTAAAATAAAATCAAAATAGAGACTGCTAATGGTCTATTTTGATTATTAATATTATCGTTCTATATTTGCTTAAACGTTTAAGCAAATATAGATAAAATTTGAATAAAAAAAAGAAAACTACTATAAAAGATATTGCTAACGTGCTTAATATCTCTGCAGCAGCAGTTTCTAAAGCACTACATAACGATTCTAGAATTAGCGAAAAAACTAAAAAGGCAGTAAGACAAGTTGCCGAAAATCTAAATTATCAACCTAATCATTTGGCAAGTGCATTAAGAAGCGGTAAATCAAATTTGGTTGGCGTTATTGTACCTAGAACAAATAGTAATTTTTTCTCTTCTGTTATTCAAAATATAGAACATGTTTTAAACAGTAAAGGTTATAATATAATAATAACCCAATCTAACGAATCTTATAAAAAAGAATGTGATAGTATAGATACACTTCTTTTTACACAAGTAGATGGTATTATTGCTTCTATGGCCAATGAAACTGTAGACTTACAGTATTATGAAAAGATTAAATCTAAAGGAATACCATTAATATTGTTTGATAGAGGTGAGAACGATTTAAATGTAGATTATATTGGTATTGATGATTATAATAGTAGCCACGTAATAGTAGAACACTTGTTAGCACAAGGATGCAAAAGAATTGCCCATATAGGTGGTTATAAACGAACAAGAATTTATAACAACAGAATTAGAGGCTATATTGATGCATTAAAAAAACACAATTTACCTTTGGATGATGAGTTGTTGATTGAAACGAATCTCTCTATTGAAAATGGAAGAGAGAAAATGCAAGAACTCTTAAAATTAAAAAATAGACCAGATGCAGTTTATGTTGCCGGTGATTATGCCGCTTTGGGTGCATTACAAGTATTAAATGAACAAGGTATTAAAATGCCAGAAGAAATTGCATTGGTTGGTTTTGGAAATGAACCTTTTACAGACATGGTTACACCTAGCATAACAAGTGTTAACCAACACAGTGAACAAATAGGTAAATTAGCTGCAGAAACTTTTCTAAACTACACTCATAAAAAAACGATTAAACAAGAATTAAGAAAGCAAATTCTTGATGCAGAATTAATTATAAGAAAATCTTCTAATAAAGTATAAACCTCCCTAAAATAAATTTTAGAGAGGTTTAAACTCAAATTCAAAAAAAATAATTTCTTAAATTCCTAAAGCTTGTCCACCACCAACTTGAATAGTTTCTGCTGTTAAGAAAGCTGAATCTTTACCTGCTAAGAAAGATACAACACCGGCAACATCTTCTGGTTGTCCTAATCTACCTAACATAATATTGTTTGCCCAAGAAGCAAAAACTTCTGGTTTTGTTGATTTAATTTGTGCGTGAAAAGGAGTATCTATAGTTCCTGGAGAAACTGCATTTACTCTAATACCATATTCTGCTAAATCTTTTGCTAAAGCTCTTGTTATTGCGTGTACACCTGCTTTAGAAGTACCGTAAATACCTGCTCCTGGTCCACCAGCATTCCAACCTGCATTAGACGTATAGTTTATAATAGATGCATAATCACTTTTCTTTAAGAAAGGTATAGCTGCTCTAGAAGCATAAAAAGTAGAATCTAGATTTAGAGCCATTACAAACTTATAAAACTCTGTAGTCATTTCTTCGAAACGAGATCTACCACCTAAACCACCTGCATTATTTACAAGTACATCAATTTTACCATACTTTTCTCCTATTGCAACAATATTAGAAGTTACTGCCTTTTCATCAGTTACATCAAAACCATAATATTCTGCATTGATACCTGCATCAGATAATTCTTTTAATCTTTGTGCACCAGCTTCATCATCAATTCCGTTTAAAATAACAGTAAAGCCATCTTGCCCTAATCTTTTTGCTACTTCGAAACCAATTCCTCCTGTAGCACCTGTGATTATTGCTACTTTATTATTTGCATTACTCATATTCTAATAATTTATTCTTTTAATAATTCTTTTTTAATTTTTTGTTTTTAGGGGCTCAATTTTAGGACACAAAATCCAAACGGCTAACAAAGCTATAATTGCTAATGCTCCACCTATTAAAAATGCCGGTGTATAATTACCTCCAGTGGTTAATAATGGTATTAATATGGTTAATCCAAAAGCTCCCAATTTCGCAGCTGTTCCTGCAAAACCAGATAAAGTTCCAACTACTTTACCACTAAACATATCACTTGGTAATGTTTGTACATTTCCTATAGCTACTTGAAATCCGAACAATAAAACAGCCATAATTATAACTGCATTAACAGCAGTTCCAGGTGTTCTTAATAAAATAAAACAAGGAATCATCATTAAACAACCTAAGGTTATAACCATTTTTCTTGTTTTATCTACGGACCATCCAGCGGATAATCTATTCTGAGCTATAAGACCACCTGCCCATGCACCTAACATAGCACCTACATAAGGAACCCAAGCAGAAAATGCAATTTCTTTAACATCTAAACCAAAAACTTCATTAAGATATATAGGAATCCATACTATAAATAGCCACCAAATTGGATCGATAGCAGCAGATGCTATAATAACACCCCAGCTTTCTTTTCTTTTTAATAATTCTGCAGTTGGCGGATTGTATTCTTCTATTAAATTTCCTTTATCATCTTCTATTCTTTGCCCCGTAAGAATATATGTTTTCTCTTCTTCTGTTAACCATGGATGTTTTTCTGGAGAAGATTTTACAATAAATAACCATGGAACTAACCATAATAAACCTAACAAACCAACACAAACAAAAATAGCTTGCCAAGATAAATAAATCGAAAGAAGACCTATGATTGGGTATGCTACAATACCACCTACAGCTGCACCAGAATTAAATATACCTTGTGCTAAAGCTCTTTCTTTAGTGGGAAACCACTCTGCATTTGCTTTTGCGGCACCAGGCCAATTACCAGCTTCTGCAATTCCTAAAATTGATCTAAAAACAGAAAAACTTAACACTCCTTGCGCGAATGCATGAATCAAAGTTGCTAAAGACCAAATTCCTATAGATAAAGCAAAACCAATTCTTGTTCCAATCCAGTCAAAAATTTTCCCAAATATTGTTTGTCCAAAAGCATAAGACATTATAAATACAGCAGAGATAGTACCATATATCAATTTTGTTTCATCAGAAGTCATTTCTGGAAATAATTCTTTGGCAATATCTGGCCATAAAGCACCAAAAGCTTGCCTATCTATGTAATTAATAACAGCTGCTAATGCCACAAGGCCTACAACCCACCATCTTAAACCTTTTACCTTCATTTTAGTTAGTTAATATTATTAAACCATATTGGTTTACCAGTTTGGTTTACCAAATTTAAAGTTTTTATATGAGAAAATACTTATCTAAAATTTTTATTTTTAGATTAATTTAAAAAAATGATAAGAATAATAGAATATATTGCTTAAAATTAAGTTGTTTGATAGCAATATTGATACAATTCTTTAAAATGATCCTTCATTTTTTGTTTTGCTAATTGTGTATCTTGACTTTTAATAGCATCAAATATTGCTTGGTGTTCTGCTATACCTCTTTGAGATAAATCTGAATCACAAACATGGTATTTTTCGAATTTTGTAATAATTTCTGGTGTAATAATTAACATAAAAGTATTCATGGTACTATTACCACTTGCTTTTGCAATAGCTAAATGGAATAACAAATCTTCTTGAACTGCATCTTCACCATTTAAAACTTTTTCTTTGTATGCTTGTAATGCTTGCTCCATTTTTTGAAGATCTTCTTCAGTTCTTCTTAATGCAGCTAGCTTTACTGTTTTTAATTCTAATAGAATTCTAGTCTCTACTAAAGATTTAAAATCTGGTTCATCTAAACGTAAGATATCTTCTATCATACCATTCATAGCCGTAACACCAATATTTGCAACAAAGGTACCGCTCTGAGGCCTAGACTTTAATAAACCATAAAATTCTAATTTTTGAATAGCTTCTCTTACATTACTTCTACTTACTTCAAACTTTTCTGAAAGCATTCTTTCTGAAGGCAACTTATCTCCAGGTTCTAAATTCTTATAATTTATAAGGTCTCTGATACCTTTTATTATAAAATTTTCTACCTTTTTTTTTTCGTTTTTAGTAAGTACTTCTAATTTCATATTCAATGATTTAAATTAAAAAACTGGTTAACCAAATAAGTGGTATAAATATATAAAAACTTACTACACTACCAAACATATTAAGTTACATCTATATGAAAGAATCAACTTCAATACTTTCAATACTATTACATCTTTTAAATTACTATTTATTGTTAACGAATTCACCTAAAAAAAGGTGAATTCGTTTTACTTTTTTAATCTTTAATTTTTCTTAATTTCTACTAAATCAAATCTAGTTTCTACATCACCTGCTGCCATAAAAAATCTAAGATTTTCTGTAGTTGCACCTGTTGTAAAAGTATAAGAAATTGGCTCGTAAGTAGAAGAGTTAGCACTTAAAGGAACATTCTCGTTTATAAATGCTGTTTTATCATCTTTGTCTTCAATTAATAATTTACCAGCGTGTGTACCAGACGATTTACTAACGTACCAAAATGAAACTACATAACTAGTATTTGCAGATACTAAAATTGTTTGATCTAAAAACTTAGAAGTAGAATTTGCACTAATTTTAGCACCAGTTGTACCATCAGCAGGAGTTGGAGAACCAGAACCTGAATATGGACTTGATGCATTACCACCACCCCAAACAGATCTATCATCACACTCGAAACTTGGACACTCAAAAACAGGAACAAGAACATCAACCACATCTACATCTAAAGTAATTTCGTCTGTTAAATCGTTTCCATCTTTAGAAATTAACTTAACTGAATAAGTTCCTTCTCCGTCAGCATAAGTATATTCTGGGTTTGCTTCAGTTGATGTTCCTCCATCACCAAAACTCCATGTAAAATCTGAAGAACTTTCAGATAAATTTGTAAATAAAATTGTTTTAAAATCTTCTGTAGAAGCTACATAAGAAAAGTTAGCAGAAGGAGGTGTTAAATCTGGAATAGAACCTGTTT
This sequence comes from Polaribacter sp. BM10, assembly GCF_002005425.1. GTDB lineage: Bacteria > Bacteroidota > Bacteroidia > Flavobacteriales > Flavobacteriaceae > Polaribacter > Polaribacter marinaquae. The sequence continues at coordinate 2,284,516 of NZ_CP019704.1, forward strand.
CTGGTAATTCATTTTCTTCACAAGCTATAAAAGCTATTGATGATACTAACATAATGAGTAAACTCATTACGTTAGTAAGTTTGTATTTTTTATTGTTTAATCTAATCATGATTATTTCTTTTTAAATTTTAAAATTAATATCCAGGATTTTGAGATAAAAGACCGTTGCTTAAACCAATTTCTACTTGAGGAATTGGTAATAATAAATCTGTACCTGTAAAACCTAATCCATAAGCATTAGAGAAAGAACTTAACACATTTTGTGCTTCTCCCATTCTTACTAAATCAAAAAATCTGTGATTTTCAAAAGCTAACTCTACTCTTCTTTCGTCTAATAGATCTTGTTTAGTAATCGGAGTAGATGCATCAATTGTTGGCATATTAGCTCTTTCTCTAACTGCATTAAAAGAATCTTTTGCTTCTTGAGAAGATGTTTCTGAAGATCCAGCCATTATAGCTTCAACATGCATTAATAAAACATCTGCATATCTTAATACAATCCAATCGTTTCCTGCTGATGTAGGGTCTTCTGAAGTTACAGGAATTCCTAAACTATCATCTCCGTTTGGTAAATATTTTACTACTTGGTATTGTCCTGCCTGACCAGAATCTTCTCTATAAGATAACGCTGTTCTGTTACCTCCTAACGCGTCTAAAGCTGCCTTTGCATCTAAAGTAACATAGTTTACACCACTTGTTCTACCTACAGCATTTAACCATTCTGCAGAAAAATTCTGACTATCATCATTAGAACCTGGTAAGAAACCTATAGAAAAAATAGTTTCTTTATTTCCTTCGTTATAAAATACATCTTTAAAGTCTGATTCTAAACCAAATCCTCTAGATGGATTCATGATAGATTCTAATAAGCTTTGTGCTTCACCATATCTACCTAAAGTTAAGTATACTTTGGCTAACAAACCTTCTGCACCTGCTTTAGATGCTCTATCTTTAAAAGTATCATCTAGATTTGCTACTGCAGACTCTAAATCGCTTACAATTAAATCGTAGATATTGCTTTGTGCTACTCTTGTAAAAGAAGTTTCTAAATCTAAAGGTGCAATTACTTTATCGATTAATGGAATGTCTCCAAATAAACGTACTAAGTTAAAGTAAGCATACCCTCTTACAAATTTAGCTTCTGCTTCGAACTGTGCGCTAGAGGCACCAGCAGCTTCTAAGTTTTCTAATACTAAGTTAGCTCTATAAATTACGTTATAGTAACTTCTATAATAATCTGCTACAATACCGTTAGTAGATTCTATTGTATAGAATTCAAACTGAGCAACATCTCCTTCTTGACTCTTAGTTCTTGTATTATCACTTCTCATTTCTGTTACATAGAACTCTACTTGAACTCCATGGTTTAAACCAGAACCTGTGTCTTTTAAGGCGTTAAAACCTTGTATACCATCGTACATATTTATTACAGCTGCTTCTACTTCTGCTTCTGTAGTAAAGTATGCTTCTGCACTAATACCTGTTTTTAAGTCTGGTGTTAAAAATGTGTCTTCACATGAAGAAACAAATACAGCTACTACAAGTACAATTAAAAATTTAATTTGTTTCATAATATTATCTTTTTTAAAATTCATTGTTTCTTAAAACTCTACATTTAAACCTAAAGTAACAGTACTAAACACTGGCGAACCTGCTCTTTGATAACCATAAGTTGTTGCACTTGTAGTGTTTATAGACTCTGGATTGAAACCTGTATAATCGCTTGCAGTTAAGTACATAAGATTTTGACCAGATAGGTAAACTCTCATCTTAGACATTTTAATTTTATCTAAAATACTTCTGTTAAAAGTATAACCAATGTTTACATTTCTTAAAGCGATATAAGAAGCATCTTGAATAATATCATTTGTAAATATTTTTTGCTTAATAAACCCTTGGTTTGGTGTAGTAGAGATAAAGTCTTGACCACTGTTAAAGTGATTTAAGATATACTGGTCTCCCATATTTCTAATTTCTGCACCATGACTTCCTTGAAACATAAAGCTAAAATCTACAGCTCCTACTTTAAACTCGTTAGATAAACTCCATACAAAATCTGGATAAGGATTACCTAAGATTGTCTTATCATCATCATCAATTAAACCATCTCCGTTTAAATCTTTTACATAAACATCTTGCGCTTCTGCACCAATTGGGTGAAAAGGATTGCTTAAGAATTCTCTAGGAATATCTCTTTCTACTACCCATCCATAAAAAGATGAAATTGGGTTTCCTTCTAAATTAATCCATTCTGCAGCTCTTTTACCATCTACATTTTGAATTTGCCCATTAGAATCTGCAAAATCATTTAAAGTATTTTTGTTTTTAGAACCTAAGAATGTAGAAGACCATTTAAAGTTTTCTTTAGAAATATTTCTAGTTCTTAACTCAACCTCGATACCACTATTTTCTACTTCACCTAAGTTAACTAATGCATTTGTAAAACCTGTAGTTGAAGATATTGGGTTGTATAATAATAACTGATCTGATGTTCTTGAATAATAATCTACAGAACCTGTAAGAAAATTATTAAATAAACTAAAATCTACACCTGGGTTAAATTCTATCTGTCTTTCCCACTTTAAATCTGGGTTTGCAATGTTTAAAGGATTTACAACTAAAGATGCATTTCCTTGAGAAACACCAGTTGTAGTATCATCTAAAATTGCTAAATAAGGATAGTTATCTACTAAACGGTTACCTGTTCTAAAATCGTTATTACCAGTTACACCGTAACTAACTCTTAATTTTAATCTATTTACGATTTTACTATCTTGTAAAAACTCTTCATTATGTACATTCCAACCACCAGATAATGCTACGAAGTTACCATATTTATTGTTTGGTCCGAAAACAGAACTACCATCTCTTCTAAAACTTGCAGAAGCTAAATATCTATCATCAAAAACATAATTTACTCTTGTAAAGAAAGATAATAATGTGTTTTCAAATTCATATTGATTTCTATCTGTTATACTTGCAGCAGCATTAATATAAGGTCTAGTATCATCTTCAAAAACAGAACCTTGAACACTTTCGAAATCTAACTTTGTTTTTTCTGCAGTAATACCAGCAACCGCACCTACAGTGTGTTTACCAATATCTTTATTGTAAGATAAAATATTATCTACAACAATATGATAAGACTTAATCATTGTACTATCTAACCTAGATGCACTTGCACCGTTTCTGTTAGATTCTACACCTTGATATCTAGATTGTCTTGTTCTTGAATAGTCTCCAGAAACTGCTGTTCTAAAGTTTAAATCATCATTAATTTTATATTTAGCATATAAACTTCCGAATAACTTTAATTTAAAGTCTCTTCTGTCTCTTTCTAAAATTTTTGCTGCTGGGTTTGTATTAGAAGTATTACTAATATCGATACCACTACCAGTACTTGGTGCACCTGCAACTAAATCGTAATCATCAAACATACGTTGTATTGCATAATCACCAACTTGAGCATCTGCGTATTTACCATTATCTCTAAATCTGTTAACAAACTGAATGTTATCTTCATCTAAATATACTGGTAACCAAGATGGTTGTCTTAAAATATCGTGTGTAGAACCATCGAATCTTCTTCTTTCATTATAAGAAGGGTTAAAACGGGCACCTACAGTTAATTTTTTAGTTACATCATATTCAATTTTACCATTAAAGTTATATTTCTTGTAATCATCTGTTAAAAGAACACCTTCATCATGCAAGTAATTTAAAGCAACACTAAATTTTAATCTGTCGTTTCCACCACGAACACTAAACGCATGGTTTGTAATAGAACCACCATCAAAAATAACATCTTGCCAATTAGTTTGGTTACCTAATAATAACTTGTATTTAGTTTTATCTGTTAAACCATAAGTATAGTTTAATTCTTCTTGAGCATTACCTGTTACAGAACTATAGTATGCATCACTTTGTCTAGCTGTTTTATAACCAGTAAAAGTACTGTAAGAGTATTTTGTTTTACCAGATTTACCACTTTTTGTAGTAATCATTATAACACCGTTACCACCTCTAGAACCGTAAATTGCACCAGAAGCTGCATCTTTTAAAACCTCAAAAGATTCTACATCATTCATATCTAAAGATCCTAAGAAATCTGAATCTACAACAATACCATCTACTACCACTAAAGGACCAGAATTACCAGTAATTGAACCCGTACCTCTAATTCTAATTGTTGGCGCAGAACCAGCTTCACCTTCTGTAGCCTGAATGTTTACACCAGAAACTTGCCCAACTAAAGCATCATCTACTCTAGAAACTGCAATCTGATCTAATTTTTCGTTTTTCACTTTAGAAATAGCACCTGTTAAATGACTTTTTCTTTGCGTACCATAACCTACAACTACAATTTCATCTAATGTACTTGCATCTTCTACTAATTGTACATTAATTGTTTTTTGATCTGTAAAAGTTACTTTCTTTTTAACAAACCCTAAATAAGAGAATTGAATTACATCTCCGCTTTTCACTTTAACTTGATAGTTTCCATCAAAATCGGTACTTGTTCCTGTTGTAGTCCCGAGAACAATAATGTTGGCACCAAGAATTGGCTCGCCATCTGTTTTGGACGTAACATTTCCTTTTACTGTAACACTCTGTTGCGCATAGTTAACCGCACTTAGTAAAAGCATTGCAATAAATACTAACTTAATTTTTAAGTTCATAGTTAATTGTATTTGAATTAATTTGTTTAATTAAATATTTCTTATAGAGATTTTGGTAATACATTTTAAGAATAAATACTGCTATATCTAATCATTAAAACCTGAAAATTATTACTGAATTTCCAAAAGAAATATTCATGGTTTACCAAATTGGTTTACCAAATTGGTTTACCAAATATACCCTATTTTTTGAATTAAACAAAATTTTGTTAAAAATTTCACAAAAACCTCAATATTTAGGGCTGTTTTTTAACTATTTAGGATTCTTTATCACTAAAGTATGAAGGACCATCACCTGTTAAGAAGTCTTCTCTAACAGGACTAAACGTATCAATTAACTGTCCTTCTTCTAAACAAACTGCACTATGTAATAAATTTGGCTCAATGTAAACACCATCTCCAGCTTCTACTATTTGCTTTACACCATCAATTTCAAATTCGAACTTTCCCGACACACAATATGTAGCTTGTGTATGAAAATGTTGGTGTGGCGCACCTAAAGCTCCTTTTTCAAACTTCACACTTACCATCATAATTTGATTATCGTAACCTAAAAATTTTCTAGAAACTCCACCACCAAGTTTTTCCCACTCCATGTCTTTTGCTACAATGTACTTTTCGCTAAATCTTTTCATTTTTATTTGTATTTATTTTGCTTTAATTAAAATAATAAGAACCAGACCACTTATAATTCTTATTGTTAATTGTTAAATTGTGTTTTTGTTGTGTTAATGCGTTTTTATTTGATGTAATAAATAGTTTAGTATTACCATTTACGCTAGTAATCTCAATTGCTGTATAATCTTCTGAATCTAAAATTGTTTTAATTGATTTGATGCTGCTATTAGAGTTTATTGCAGATTCTGAAACTGGACTGTAACTTCCGTGAGATTCTATTACAGACACAAACGTTCTGTTTTTTGAATTTTTTGCTCTCAATATTAAAGCAGGATCACGACGTAAATTAAAGTTTGGATCGTTGGCTCCAATTCTTGCAAATAAGATTTCATCTTTAGATGTCGTTTCTGTAGTTAACGAGTAAAATTTATTATTGCTAAACCATGAAAACCTAGTGTTTTCTTCTGATGCTTTACCTGAGCCTTCTATATATAAATGCTGATAACCATTTTTACTTCCTAACGGTTTTAGAGTTTCAGGTGAATTGTATTCAAAATTTGTTTGTAATACTTGTCCGAAATAATAAAAAGGAAAATCATATTGATTCGCTGTCGCAGAAGTGACCTTCATGATATCAAGCATATAAGGCTTTTCTAAATCTTTGTCTTTAATTATCGCCATTGTACGCAACATTGTGGTTCCTGGATATGCGTTTTTTTCTATTGCACTTACTACTTGTACATTTTTATCATCCGAAGAAAAATAATTTAAATCAGAATGATGTAAACTTCCAATATCGTATTTGCCTTTAAAATGAGACGTTTCATTTTGAGTAACTGTATTGTGTGCAATGGTTTGTTTTGCCCAAGTTTTATTTTCTTTTAGGTAATTTCCGCCTCCTTTTTGTTCGATATTTACAAAACGTGATAATCCGTAATCTTGAATAACTTCTTCTCCATTTTCATATAACGAATATGACAATTTATCATAATGCCCGTGACTAGAACCTTGTGCTGCATATTTAAAAACAAGTTCTAAATTTTCGTTTCTCAAAATACCCACACCACCTTGTTTTCCTTCAGGACCATCGGATAAGTTGATAGATTTCTTAATGAATGTTTTTTCTTTTCCGCTTTTGATGCCAAGAGCTACTGCTAAACCAGAATCGTCTAACAACACTTTATTTTGTTCTTTAGCAATTGATAATAAACCAGGATCTTGATTGCCAAAATGATAAGACACATCTACAGCTGTTACCAAAGCATTTGTGTAATAAGACATTCCTTTTTGACCATCGTTTAATGGAAAAAACTCACCATCTGCATCAGATAAATTTAATAGTGCATTTATAGATTTTAGAAGTACACCTTCTTTATACTCAAAAATTTTAAGTTCTGGTTTTACATTATGTAATGCTTCTGCAAAAACCAAAAACGGATACATTGCATAACGTTGATAATAAGGCCCTTCATTATAATAACCATCTGGTGAAAAAGGTTCTTCTATATTTGCTAAAAAACCTGCTTTTCCGTCTTTGTTTAAAAAACCACCATCGTCATCTTTTTTATTAGCATCTAATTTTAAATCTTTAATTCCGTATAATGCACGATTAATTAATTCTTCATCATCCATAACTAAACCAATCATTCCAACAGCTGCATTACCCCAAGTACTGTGATTGTGCACGCGTTGGTAAAACTGCGGACTATTCACAGAAATGTGATCTGCAAATGGTCTAAATAAATTTGTTTCTAATTTGTTTCGTTCTTCTTCCGTTAGGTAATTATAAATACAATCGTAAGCTTGACTTACATATACTAACCAATTAGAATCGTTTAAACATTGCCAAAATAATTTTCCTCTTGCATAAGATCTTGTTTTGGGATGTAATGGTAAGGTTTTATACAACGCTTCATATTCCATTAACATGTCTTTTACATACTTGGCATATTTTTCGTCATCTAAAATTTGATATAATAAACCTGCTTTTTGAAGTATAAACCAGTTTTTCTTATGTCTTACATGCGTGTAACCACCGGAATAATCTTTAGGAATTGGCACATCAATTCCTGCTTCAATTTCAGCATCAACTTCTTCTTTTACCGCTTGTAGAGATTTATCAAAAATTGGAATAGTACCCAATTGTGCTCTAATGTCTTTTACTCCTTGAGCAGTTAAAATAAGTTTAGGATGTTGTTGGGATATTTTTGTATCTGAAGTATTTGCAGTAGTAGTATTATTTTCATTTTTACATGAAAACATAAATGCTATTATTACAAATAGTACGATTTTATATGTTGTGTTTTTTATTTTTTTCATCTTTATTTTTTTGGTACTGTTGCTTCTCCTACAGTTGCAGTTTTAAACCATACCTCAGTATAACTTCCGTTTTCGTATTGTTTAGAAATATCACCTTCATAGATTTTAGAACCTGTTTTAACATTGGCTTGATTGTATGCGCCTTGTTTAAAGTAATTTATTTCGCCAGCATATGCAATTTCACGCTCTTCACTAACTTTTCTTCGTGATGAATAATTGTCTATAATTTGTTGCGGAATAGAGGCTTTTGTAGGGAAATCTGTTTTGATTAAGCTTTTAGTAAATGTTACCGTTTTATGTCCTTCACTAGTAAAAGTTAAATACATAATACCTTTATACACATTTACTTCGTAGCTAAATTCTTCATTTAAAGCAATGCCATCTACAGGTTCATTTGGTGCAGTTGTTGCATCTTTACCAACTTTAGAAAAATCATCTCCCCAAACCGCTGTCGAATAATCCCAACGACCTGCATTATCGCCTTTGGTATTGATTTCGTAATTCCAAAATACTGAACCTTTTGTATGACCAGGAAATTTTTTGTAGTAGATTTTTAAAGGTTCGTTTTCATGACCTGCTCCACTATGAATTTGACCAACAACCACTGAAAAAGCAGACGATTTGGTTGCATCTCCTGTAGTTGATACGTGTTTTACTTTTAAAGTTCCTGTTAATTTTCCGCCTTCTTCCGGAATCCAATGTTTTTTTTCACCTAATTCTGTTCTTGTATTGCTAGATGTTTTTGAAGTAATACCAGAATTTGGTGTTTTATAAACTACCCAATCCGTTTCATTTTCAGTTTCTACATAGAAAAAATCATCTTTTTGGAAACCTACTAAATCTTCAGATTTTGTTCCGTCTCCTAAAAGGATTTTCCATTTATCCATAAACGGAATGACATCGCTTGGTGCTTTTTTAATAGTATTTGTAGTTGAAACAGCACTAGATTCTTGTTTCTTTTTTGATTCGTTTTTACATGCAACAATTGTTAAAATTGCTACAATTATAAAAGGTAGTTTTTTCATGAAAAATTATATAAAGTTGTGGTTAACGTATTTCTTAGCTTTCGCTACAATGTCTTAATACATTAAGGTTTGTTTTAAGTTTTCTTCTGTTTTAATTTTACCAGAATTAATTAAAGTGTTGTTTGATTGTACATTGTTTTTTGCTCCCCAAAGAATAGAAACAAATTTTACTTTATTGTTTTTAAATGTATTGTTATTGATGTTTACATTTACAATTCCCCTGTGATTTAACAGCATTCCGTTTTTTTCTTTAGCACCAGAATTAGTAAACGTACTATTGGTAACTAAAAGGTTTCCACCAATTGTAGACTCATCATAACCACCACGATAATAATCGATAACGTTTTGCTTCACATTTGTAAATTTGCAATTATCAACAGTTAAATATTCTGTGTTATAATCACCTCTGTCATTTGTTTCTTCGGATAATTCTAAACCGTTATCACAGTCTGAAATTGAAGTATATTTAAAGATGATTTCCTCAGAAAAAGATTGCTTGTACACTTTTAAAGCATAATTAAAATTACTGATTTCCGAATCTAAAACTTCCAACCCAAAATGATTAGACATGTTCTTTTTTAAACTTGCGAATGCTTGCTGAGAACCTGTACCTTTTAACTTGATGTTTTTTACTGTTAATTTCCCATAAGGTTGCAATTCAATCGCTGGCGTATTTGCTGTACCTGCATAAACAATTTCAGCATTTCCTTTAGATTGAATCGTGATTGATTTGTTTACTATTAACGATTCTGAAATATTATAAATACCATCATTTAAACTTAAAACATCTCCACTTTCTGCAGCTTGAAGTTTGCTAACTAATTCTGAAGCATTTGCAACGGTATGTGTTGTTGCTTCTTTTTTTTCTACTTCGTTTGAAAACCAATCTGCTCCATATTTAGATTTATCTAACAAGTCTAAATTTATGTCTTCAGCTTTTGCAATTGCTCCAATTGTATTCGATTTTTCTCTAGAATTTCCTAATAAATCATTTGTAATGGTTTCAAAATCGTAGCCTTTATACGCTTCTACATCATCGAATCCTGAAGTTGGAACAGATAAATTTGAACCAATATTTGTTAAGGTTAAATCTTTAGTAATTAAACCATGACTATTTTTAACTTCTACGCCGTTATTATCGATAATATTACTAGCAAAGGTTACGCCATCGGCTTTATCATGTTCGATAATTGGGTTTGGATCACCTTCAGAATTATAAATAATATTATTTACAACTTCGGTTCTTAAAGGTCTTGCAGATCTAATTTCCGACTTTGGTAAAACATCCGCTTGCGCAATATTTGTACCTACACCAAATTGCCAAGGCGAGCTAGAATCTACAAACGTATTATACGCAACTACAACATCTGTAACTTGATTGTAACGGTTTAACGGGGATTTCGGAATTCCGTTCATTATAGCAATCGGACTTCTAAAATTCTTACCTTTTATTTTGTAAAATAGGTTGTTGATTACCCAATGACCTGTATTGATGATTCTAATTCCACCATATTGATCGTTTACGCCATCTCCTATAAAATAATTTCCGTCTACCGTAACATAATTTCCGTGTCTTGTAACAACAGAACCTTCACTTTTATAAAACACGTTATTTTTAATGATGTTGAAATTGGTTTTACTTGAAATAATTTCAACCTCACCATTACATTCTTCAAATAAATTATTTGCAATTAAGGTGTTGCTAGGACTCATTGATGTAAAACTACTTCCTAACTGAATGGTTTCTCCTCTTGCTCCACCTTTTCTAGGTCTTGGACCAAAGTGATTATTGATAATTTTATGGAAGTTTCTAATACTTTGGTTTCCTTTTAAATCTACTCTTAACGTTGGTCCTCCGTTTGTTTTACCTGCAAGATAAGAGTTGCTGAATTCGTTGTGTTTACCGTAAAGTTGCACCCAAAGATTATCTTGGTCGCGCTCTAAATTGTTATAATCTAAAATAACACAATTGGTTACTTTAGAGTGATTTGCAACTTCCTTTTCGCTTGTTCTAAACGCAATAACATTTGTTTTTGGTGAATGTCCGTTTCTAAAAAACAATCCGCTTACTTCTATGTAATTTCCACTAATTTCTAAACTAGAAGCACCTTCAATAAAAACTTCTCCAGGCGTTTCTGCTTTTAATTTAATTGGATCACTTTCGGTTCCTTCTCCAATAAGTTTGATTTCTACATCTTTGTAAGTTCCGTTAGCCAATACAATTTCATCTCCCGCTTTTAATTCTTTTATAGCATCTAAAAGTTCTGATGAATCGTTAACTAAAATACTATTGACTGATGTTTCATTGCAAGAAATGAATAAAAATAAAGTAGTGATTACTAAAATTAAATTCTTCATAAAATTTTTAAAATGTAGTTAATGTTTCGTTGTCAAATTGACAATTTAGCCTGTAATTTCTGCTAAAATCACAATTGGTTTACCAAATTGGTAAACCAAATATAGGTTTTATATTTCAATTTTTGAAATATTTTATAATATTAAGAAATCAGTAAAAAAATATCATTTGTGAATTTATCATAAATTTAAGTCAATTTTAAAACGAATTTCACTTAAAACAGTTTAAAAAAATGAATGCTTTTCATTTTAAAAATTTTCACTTTTTAAACCAATATGGGCTCTCTTATTATTTTTCTTTAGTAATTCTGATTTCTCACTTGGAATAAACAATACTTGATTTTCCCATTTAGGATTCTTATAAATTAGATTTACCTTCTTAGCATTTTTACTAACTTTTACAAATCCGCTAGTATAAATTAAACAATTAGAAACAAGGTTTTTACTTCCTTTTAAATCTAACGGAACTTTAATTTTATAACTTTTTTCGAATACCGAATTAGATATTTCTACTTTGTGTATTCCGTTTGTCTTTAAAAATTGTCCTTTTTCTTTATTATTCACCTTACTAAACACACAGTTTTTAACAACCAAATTTCCTCCAGGAATTTCTGGTGTTGGTATTTTTCTAATATAATTTACCGCTTCTCCTTCAATATTCTTAAAAATAGTATTTTGTAAAATAATGTTATTTGCATTAATTTTACCAATGATATCTTTATCGTAAGATAAATTTAAACCTCTGTAATTATCTTCGAATTTCGAATTCTTAAAACTTAAAGTATCTGCTAATGTACCGTTGTATGCTTTAAAAACACTACCACCATTTTTGTTATTAAAATTTTTAAAAGTTACATTATTTACATATACATTATACAAACCGCCTTCTTGTTTGTTAGGAGATACTATTGCGTATTTAGGTGATTTTATTTCTCCGTTTAAAGTAACATTAGACAACTTAAATGTTGCACCTTCATTTACTCTAAAAATATAATCTAATTGCTTTTCTACATCGTTACTTACAGAGATTACAGAAACTCCTTTTTGTACGCCCACAATTGTAATATTGTTAGTTATTTTAATTTTTTTCTTTAATAAAAACTCTCCTGCTTCTAATTTTAAAACCGCTCCTTTAGTGGCAATTTTTATAGCTTCTTCTAGAGTTGAAACTCCGGGTTTTACTAATATTTCTTGCTTTTTTACCTTTGGTGCAACTATTTTTGGTTTCCAGCCTGGTCCTGCTCTTAAACTCAAAGCAATCGGCAATCTGTTTGAACCTAAATTAAAAGCGCCTACATTTAATACTGATCTTAATTTTCTAGTAATGTCTTTTACAGGACTTAAATTATTCTTAGTTGCTTTAAGTAAATCTTGATTTTCTTTTGTCGGAATTGGATAATTTTTTAATTCTTTCCAATTGATTTTAGTCTTTATAAATCCTACAATGTCTGCATCAGTTGCATCAATATAATTTGTATTAAAATTAATACCAGAAACAGCATCTAAAAACTGTACATTATTTGCAGCTTTATTGTTAAAAATTAGATTGTTAGAAAAATTAACATTTTCTGGAGCTAAGGTTTTCTCATCGTCTTTACCTGCACCAAAAACTATCGGACCCGAATTTATAATTGTATTATTTTGAATGTCTACATTTTTAACTTGATGGTATCTATTTAAAGGTGAATTTAAAACTCCATTCATTAATACAATAGAACCTCTATAACCTTCTCCTTGCAAACCAATTAGTAAATTATTTTTGATTATATGTCCAGAGTTTATTACTCTAATACCTCCAGTTTTACTAACACTGTTACCTAAAAAAACATTTCGTTCTACCAAAGCATTATTACCATGTCTCAATGTTAAGGTTCCTTTACTACCAACAAACAAATTATCCCTAAAAATATTATCACCAGATTTATTAGAGATGATTTCTATTTCTCCGTTACAGCTTGCAAACACATTTCTTTCTACTAAAGTTTTAGAAGATTTCATAGAGTTTGTGCTAGTCCCAATTCTAATAGTTTCTCCGCCGTTTTCACCAAGTTCTTCTCTAAAACCAAATAAATTATTATCAATTCTGTGGTTATTTTCTATATGCTCATCTCCTTTTAACCAAACAACTAATGTGGTTCCGGCACTAGTTTTTCCTGTAAAATTATTATGATCTACTCTGTTGTTTTTTCCCCAAATATCTACCCAATGATCTTTTACACCTGGCGTAACTTTATAATAAGAAATTGTAGAATTAGTTAAGCGACAATTATTAGCAAATAACTTAGCATTCTTCTTAAACTGAACAACAGACTTGTAAGTAGAATATCCGTCTTTAAACCACAAACCGCTTACAATAATAAAATCTCCGTATATATTTAATGTAGAATTTCCTGTGATAATAACCTTTCCTGCGGTTTCTGCTTTTATTACAATTGGCAAATCTTTAATACCTTTACCATAAGCATTAATTTCGACATCTTTCCAAACACCATTTTTAAGAATAAGTACATCACCAGCTTTTGCTTTTTTAATTGCCTCATTATATTCAGAAATACTAGCAACAAATTTTTCTTGAGCTTCAAAATCATGAGTATTAAAGAAAAGAATTACAATATAAATTAGAAGATATTTTTTCATTAAAGATTATTTTAAAAATAAATAAATGGTAAATACTAGTTCAAAAGCAGTACTTTTTAGAGACTAATTAAATGATTTACAAATAACTAAACCAATTCAAAACAAACCAACAACACAAATATAACTATATTATTATTGGTAAACCAAACTGGTTTACCAATAATAATAGTTTCTAAAATAATTTAGCGTTGTTTTAAGTTTTTAATATCTTTGGTTTTCCTCTAAATTCAAGAAAAAAATGGACGATTTTATTTTATACTTTAAAATGGGTCTAAACCACGTGTTAGACTTTAATGCTTACGATCATATTTTATTTTTAATTGTTTTGGCAGTTGTTTTCAACTTTAATCAATTAAAAAAAGTTTTATGGTTGGTTACACTTTTTACAATTGGCCATTCTATAACCTTAGCTTTATCTGCTTATGGTATTTTAAATATAGACATGAAACTAATAGAGTTTTTAATACCTGTTACTATTTTTATTACAGGTGTTATAAACGTTTTTACTGCGAAAAAATCATCTTATGGTAAAGAAAATACCAACTTAGTTTTTGCTTTATTCTTTGGTTTAATTCATGGTTTAGGTTTTTCTAATTATTTTAAAATGATGATAGGTAAAGAAGAAGATAAATTAATGCCTTTGTTAGAATTTGCTGTTGGTATAGAAGCTGCACAAATTATAATTGTTTTAGGAATCTTAATTATTGGTACTCTTTTACAAAACTTTTTTAAGGTTACAAGAAGAGATTGGATTTTAGTTTGTTCTTCTATCGTAATCGGTTTTTCTATACAAATGATGCTAGACAGAGTTTTTTGGTAATTATAAATTTTGACTAATAATTAACGTCTTTATTCTATTAATCTTTTTACTTTCGTAGACTATGACAGAAAAAAAGCAATTAAAATACGATAAAGCTTACTTAAGAATGGCTTTAGAATGGGGAAAACTTTCTCACTGTAAACGCAAACAAGTAGGTGCTTTAATTGTAAAAGATAGAATGATTATTTCAGACGGATTTAACGGAACCCCAACGGGTTTTGACAACTGTTGTGAAGATGATAACGGAGATACAAAGTGGGAAGTTTTACACGCAGAGGCTAACGCAATTTTAAAAGTTGCAGGTTCTACTCAATCTGCAAAAGGTGCAACACTTTACATTACTTTATCTCCTTGTACACAATGCAGTAAACTAATACATCAAGCAGGTATTAAAAGAGTTGTTTATGCAAATGCATACAAAGATCTATCTGGTTTAAAATTTTTAGAAAAGGCTGGTGTCGAATTAATGAATTTACCTTATGAATAAAAAAAACCTTCCATTATTTCTTGCAGTTGCAGTTGTTTTTGGAATTTTAATAGGATTATCTTTTGGCGGAAACTCTAGCAGTTTACTTTCTTTTTCCAAAAGCTCTTCTCAAGAACAAAAAATAAAAAAACTTATCAATTTTATAGAAAACGATTATGTAGACAAAGTTTCTACAGATAGTTTATTAGACGGTGCAATTACGCAAATGTTGGGTAAATTAGACCCACACTCTGTTTATATTCCTAAAGAAAACCTGCAAGCTGTTAAAGAAAACATGCAAGGTAACTTTGTTGGTATTGGTGTTCAATTTAGAATGATTTCAGACTCAATAACAGTAATTCAGCCTATAAAAGGAGGCCCAAGTATTAAAGCCGGAATAAAAGCCGGCGACAGAATCTTAATGGCAAACCAAGACACTTTATTTGGGCAAAATATGTTTAACAAGTTTGGTGTAAATGTTTTTGCTAACAAAGTGCCAGAATACTTAAAAGGAGAACCTGGTACCACAGTAGAACTTCAAATTTATAGAAAAAGTACAGATTCTATTTTTACCGTAGATGTTACTCGCGGTAAAGTAAACATTAAAAGTGTAGATTTATCTTACATGATTAACGACTCTATTGGCTACATAAAGCTAGATCGTTTTGCAAGAAACACGTATTCAGAATTTAAATCATCATTAAATAGTTTAATAGCCGATGGTATGACAGATTTAGTTTTAGATCTTCGTGGCAACGGCGGTGGTTTTATAGACATTGCAAACAGTATTGTTGATGAGTTTTTAGAAGACGATAAATTAATTGTTTTTACAAAAGATAATAAAGGCGATATCGACGAATCTTTTGCAACATCTAAAGGAGATTTTGAAAAAGGTGGTTTATATGTTTTAATCGACGAAAACTCAGCATCAGCATCAGAAATTGTTGCCGGTGCTTTGCAAGACAACGACAAAGGAACCATAATTGGTAGACGTTCTTTTGGTAAAGGTTTAGTGCAAATAGAAATGGATTTAGGCGATGGTTCTGCAGTAAGATTAACTACTGCTCGTTATTACACACCAACCGGTAGATCAATTCAAAAACCATATGCTGGTAACGGAAATAGCAACTATTATAAAGACTATCAAGAAAGAATTAATAGAGGAGAATTACTAAATAAAGACAGTATAAAAGTAGTAGATTCTTTAAGTTTTAAAACACCTAAAGGAAAAATAGTTTATGGCGGTGGCGGTATTATTCCTGATGTTTTTGTTGCTGTAGACACAACCTCTTACATGAATCGATATTATTTTAATACAATTAACGATTTTGCTTTTGATTATGTAGATAATAATAGAAAAGAATTATCTACTTGGAATATCGAATCTTTTATACGTGATTTTGATACAGACGACAAAATATACAATACTTATTTATCAGAAATTAAAGACAAAATAAAACCTTCTTTTAGAACAAAACAAAGCATTAAAAAATACCTAAAAGCATCTATTGCAAACGTACTTTTTGGCGATGTTGGTTTTTATAGAATTATTCATAAAGACGACAAAATGCTTCAAAAAGTTTTAGAGTTGGAAACTAACAACGAATAGCTTTACTTTGTAGCAATGATTTCTATTACTACAACCAATAATAAAAAAGTATATTTTGCTTCAGATCAACATCTAGGAGCACCAACTGCAGAAGCAAGTTTTCCTAGAGAACAACGGTTTGTAAATTGGTTAAATACTATTAAAAAAGATGCTGAAGCTATTTTTTTATTAGGCGATTTGTTCGACTTTTGGTTTGAATACAAAGCAGTTGTACCTAAAGGATTTGTTAGAGTCTTAGGCAAACTTGCAGAAATCAAAGATGCTGGAATTCCTATTTACTTTTTCGTTGGAAACCATGATTTATGGATGAACGATTATTTTGAAAAGGAATTAAATATTCCGGTATTTCACAGTCCGCAAGAGTTTAAAATAAATCATAAAGTTTTTTTAATAGGACATGGTGATGGTTTAGGCCCAGGAGACAAAGGCTATAAACGCATGAAAAAAGTATTTACTTTTCCTTTATTTAAATGGATGTTTAGGTGGCTTCACCCAGATTTAGGTGTTAAGTTAGGGCAATATATGTCTGTAAAAAATAAAATGATTTCTGGTGATGAAGACGCTAAGTTTTTAGGAGAAGATAACGAATGGCTAGTACAATATTGTAAAAAGAAGCTAACACAAAAACACTACGATTATTTTGTTTTTGGGCATAGACATCTTCCTTTAGAAATAAAACTAAAAGAAAATTCTACTTACATAAACTTAGGTGACTGGATTCAGTATTTTACATTTGGTGAATTCGAAAACGAAACACTTTCTCTTAAAAAGGACTAATATTTCTCTATGTTAATATAAAAAAAACGCTACTTTTTCAAGTAGCGTTTTTCAATTAATCAAATATAATTATTCTTTAGAACTGGTAGTTTAAAGATAAATTAAACATTGTACCTAACTGGCTAAAGTGGTAACCATCATACGTCATTTGAGAATAACGTTGGTTAAAAGTTATCAAGTTAGATTGATTTTTAATTGCTGCCGGATCATTAATAATTGCTGTTCCTGCTGCGTTTTCTGCTTTAAAGCTCCATTCTGGTAGAACATTAAATAAATTATTAACGTTTAAAGCTAAAGTTAACTTTTCTGTAGCGTTAAAGTTGATTCCTAAATCTGTAACAACTTTTGGTGTAAACTCTGTTCTTAAATTAGCATCTAAACCTTGTTGTTTAAATGTTGTTTTACCAAAATACGTGTTGTTTAAAGAGAATCCCCACTTATTAATATCATAAGTAGAACCTAAAATCCATTTTGTTTGTGGCCTTGAAGTAAAAAACAATGCTTCTTGAGTTGCATTAACAACAGACTGACCTGTAGCAGCTACAGAAGCAGGGTTTTTAACTTCGCCATCTCTCTCATTTTTAATTGTATAGTTACCCGATAAATTAAATCCTAATTTACCATCTCCTAATTCTATTTTATTATAACCAATAACAACATCTAAACCAGAAGTTTTAGTGTCTAAAGCATTTACGAAAAAGCTTAAATCTGATAAACCATCAAATGCTGGTAAAGCTGGTGGTGTAATTTCTGTACTTAGAACAATTCTATCTTCTACATTAATACTATAATAATCTACTGTAAAACTTAGGTTTCTGTTTACTTTTCCTCCTAAACCTAAAGTGAAGTTTGTAGAAGTTTCTTCTTTTAATTTAGGTATTCCTAACAATCCTGCCTGAGAAGATACATTGTTAACCAAACCACCTACTTGAATACCTTGACCTGGCACAAAACTATATTGAGCTTTTTGTGTATAAATTTGATGTAATGTTGGTGCTCTAAACCCTGTAGATAAAGAACCTCTTAATGTATACTTATCATTTATTGTGTAAGCACCACTTGCTTTCCAAACAAAAGCATTTCCAAAATCTGAATAATTTTCACTTCTAATTGTACCATCTAAAGTTAAATTCTCTGTAGGATTCCAGTTTAAAGAAGCATAACCACCAAAGTTATAACGTGTAAATTGTCCTGAATTTTCTGGGCTATTTCCTGCGAAAGAATCTGCTCCTCCACCATCATAAGAACCTAATTCACCTTCTATAATTTCAAAAGTTTCATACCTAAATTCTGTACCAAAAGCAACACTTAAATTATCAGAAAGAATCTTAGAAACATCAATATTACCTACATTATGAGAAAAAGAAGTTCCTCCTGGATCAAAAGATTTTTTACTGTTTTCTCTATATAATTGAGAACCTTCTGTAACTTCACCATCATCAATTGTTCCGTTATTATTTGCATCTACCCAAGTAGAAGGAGAATACACAAAGTTTCTATTATGAGAGTTGTTTACTTTATAAGTTTGCGAGTTTCCACCGGTTGTAAAACTTGCATCAACATTCCAATCGTTAATTACAGATTTAAAACCAACTGTAGCATTGTAATCATTTAAATCTCCTTCAAAAGTTGGCACATAACCATCATAACCTCCTGCTGTATTTGGGTTGTCTCCTGGAAAGAAATCTGCTAAATAAGGAAAATCTGTAACGGTTCTCCAATACGGCGTTCTATAGTTTGCAAAAGAATTTACTTTCTTATTTACAAATGCAGCATTAAAATATAAGTTAGACTGCTCACTTAATTTATAAGAACCATTAATTAAAAATTTAGCAGCAGCAGTTTCTGGCGCTCCGTTAATGTTTCCTGCATCTGGTCTTCTAGATAAAAACTCTTGAACATCTGCAATATTTGCTCCAAAATCTGCAGCTTCTCCAGCAGCATCTACTGTTCCTGGTCTATTTGACAAACTTGTTTTAGAAAAATCTACTGTATAATTAATAAAACCTTTGTCATCACCAATAGTAGATCCATTATTTACACTTACACCAAACATTTCTCCGTCACCTTCAGAAGTAATTCCTGTTCTTAAAGTTGCAGAACCTGCATTTGGGCTATCTTTTAATATAATATTTATTACACCTGCAATAGCATCAGAACCATATTGCGCAGAAGCACCATCTCTTAAAACCTCTACAGATTTAATTGCATCTGTTGGTATACCAGAAATATCTGAACCTGTTTCTCCTCTACCTGGAGAAGTTTGTGTATACAATAATGCACTTAAATTTTTACGTTTACCGTTTATAAGAATTAACGTTCTACTTGGCCCCATATTTCTAATTTCATAAGGATCTAGTAAAGATGTTGCATCGTTAACAGGAGTTTGTACCGTATTAAAAGAAGGTATTTTGTACTGTAATGCTTTATCAAAAGTTGTTTGTCCTGTAGAAACCAAATCTTTAGATGAAACGATATCTATTGGTAACGGACTTTTTGTATTACTACGAGCTGGTGCTCTAGAACCCGTAATTACAATTTCATTTAAAGACTCATCTCCTTCTTCTATTGTAATGTTTAGAAAAGAAGTATCTGTAACATTAATTTGTTTTGTTTTATAGCCTATAGAAGATACTACTAATGTAGCTGGTAAATTTTTAACGTTAAGGCTAAACTCTCCAGAATCACTTGTAGTTGTTCCTATAGAAGTTCCTTTAACCAAAACATTCATAAAAGGTAATGCACTACCAGATTTGTCTGTAATTTTCCCTTTTATAGTTTGTGCCATAAACCCAAGTGGTAGCATAAACATAAAAGCAACTGTAAATAGTTTTAATAAATACTTTTGTCTCATAAATAAATTATTAGTTAGTAAATGTGTTTAAATTGAACTATCCATTTTAACAAAATGAATTGCTCGATTTATTACATAAGACAAAAAAAATAAAAGTATACTCTTTTTAAATTGACTTTTTTTCAATAAAAATCAAAAAACTTAAATGAATCATCAGTATTTATAATTTTATATTCAATTTTGTGTAGTAAAAAGAACCATTTGTTCCCATTTGCGTAGCATCCCACAAACCTCCGCTATCAGTAAAGCTTTCTTGTTTTGTAGGGTAAATATTAAAAAGATTATTTGCGCCAATTTGCAAATTTATAAGTCTATTAAATTGATAACTAAAATGTAAGTCTGTTGTTAATTTTGGCTGATAAATATCTATAGAAGCATCTAACCTTTCTACTTCTGAATTATTAAAATTAGCTAAATCTTGACTAATTTGCCAATCGATTAGTTTAACGCTACTAAATCTTGTAAAATTTAAAGCCGTTTTAAGTTTTTTATACTGATAATTTACACCCAAACTAAATTTGTTATTTGGTGCAGAAGCTAGTAAATATTGTTGTTCTCTTTTGCCAAAAAAAGTTTCTTCATCTAACTCTTTATTATTAATATCTGTAATTATCATGTGATTGATATTTCCAGAAAAGTCTAATGAAAGCTTGCTGTTTTCAAAATTCTTATACCAATTTAAAACAACATCTATACCAGTTGTTTTTGTACTAACTCCGTTTGCAAAAAACTGTACATTTTCGATGCCTAAACCCAAATCTGATGCATCAAAATTACCGCTTAAAATTATTCTGTCTTTAACTGCAACGTAATAAGCATCAAAGGTTGCATTTAAAGACTTATTAAATTTTGTAGCAAAACCTAAACTAAAGTTTTTGGCTTTTTCTTCTTTTAATTTTTCAATATTAAACCTTCTAGCAATAGGACTATTATTGGGCACTAAAAAAGACTCTGACGGCTTGCTGCCAATAAAATTAGTAAACGTTAAGTTGTAATATATTTGTGCTAAAGATGGCGCTCTAAAACCGGTGCTATAAGAACCTCTTAAATTAAGTTTATCTGAAATTTTGTATCGAGAAGCAAACTTAAAATTTAATGTGCTACCAAAATCACTGTAATACTCGTATCTAACAGCAGAACCAATCATAAATTTTTTAGAAAAATCTACTTCTGTATCTAAATAAAAACTAAAATTAGAGCGACTTTTATCTAACTCATTTTCTGGAGAATACCCAGGAAAACCTTGTGAACCGCCAGGTCTTATTTTACCATTAAACGTTTTATAATCTTCTAAAGAAGTATCAGAATTTACTAAATTATCATTTACATCGTAAGCAGCATAAGAGGCTTCTTCACCAGAAAAAATTTTATATTTATCTAAACGATGCTCTAAACCAAGTGCCACATTAAATCCGTAAGTGTTTTCATTAAAATATTTTGAAAAATCGACACTTGTTGTATTCTGAATTAATTGATGTCCGCCTGCATCAAACTCTGTGGGCGAATTTTCTACCAAAGTTGCATTTAAGGTGTTTTTAATAAAGTAATGAAAGTTATTTCTTCCGAAGGTATTATTTAAATCGACACTCCAATCTTTATACGTTGTTAGCAAACCAACCGAAAAAGAATTGTCAATTATTTTTGAAGTGATTAAAGGATTGAATCCTGTTGGATAAATTTCTAGAACATTTCGTTCGCTTTGCTGTTTTCTTGTAAAGGCAAAAGCTTCTGTATTTTTATAATTTACGCCTCCGTTAAAGTAGAGTTTTGTCGATTTATAAATAGGAATTTCTGAGTTTAAAAAAAAACTTACTCCTTTTACCTCTGCTTGCCCGTATTTTTCTCTAGCTTCTGTTGCTGGTCTTGTGGTGTTTTCTAAAGAAATTGCTTCTGCAGAAAAATTAAAAAATCCATTTTTACTTATTTTTGTTCCGTAGTTTAAACCCAATTTAGTAGTAAAACCATCTGTTCTTTTCGGAAAAAAACGATTAGGATCTGCATTGTAAAAACCAAAAGTAGACTTAACATCTAGTGAATTATCATTGTCTTTTAGAACAATGTTTAATACACCCGCAATTGCATCTGAACCATATTGAGCAGAAGCGCCATCTCTTAAAAGTTCTATTCTTTTAATTGCTGAAATAGGAATTGCATTTAAATCTGTACCAGAATTACCTCTACCGCGTGTACCATAAAGGTTAATTAAAGAAGCTTGATGCCTTCTTTTACCATTAATTAAAACTAGTGTTTGATCTGGCCCCAAACCTCTAATAGTTGCCGGATCTATATGATCTGCGCCATCTGCACCAGATTGTTTGGTAGCATTAAATGAAGGAATTGCATATTGCAAAAATTGATTGACTTCTACTTGACTACTTTTTGCAGCTGTTTTTTCGATATCTATAAAATCTATTGCAACAGGCGTATCGCTTGCAACTCTGTTTTTATTTCTAGAACCCACCACTTGTACTTCATCTAAATCTTGTCCTGATGCTAATATTATGGTGTGAAATTTATTTGGATACAATTGTAATATTCTAGAATTATGACCAATAAAACTAACAACAATACTGTTGTTGGATAAAACCTCGAATTCAAATGTTCCATCTGTATTTGTAGTTGTGCCTACTAAAGTTTTTTCTTCTTGCAATGTTGCACCGCTTAAAGGAATATTTTCTGAACTTAAAACAATACCTTTAACTGTAATTTTTTTATTTAAAAATGCGCTATCAACAACAATATCTTTTTTAAAAACGGTATTTCCTCTAGCATGAATTTTTCGTTTATTAGACTCTTTCTTTTTGTAAATAACGTAATAACTATTTCCTAAATCGTCAAATAAAAAGGGTGTAATTTTTTCTAATAAAGAAATAGATTCTTTTAAAGATAAGTTTACAAAACTTTCTTCTTGCACAAACTTATTTGCTAGTAAATTAGCGTTATATGTAAAAAAAATCTTGTGTTCGTTACTAATTTTATCTAATAAAACAGCTAAAGGAACTTTTTCTTTTTTATGATTTTGAGAAAGTGTAGGTAAGGTGTTAAATGCAACAAAAACAAGTAATAAAAATTTTAAAAATACTATTTTCGAAAACATCTATAAATTTAAAATTACACTTATTTTTTGCTAATTACTAAAGAGTTGTCTTCTTTAACAATTGCTACATTTACAGATTTTTCTATTGCTTGTAAACAAATATCTATGTTGGTAATTGGTACAGCACCTGTAATTGATAATTTTTTACTCTCTTCATCTTTAAAAATAATAGAAAACCCATAAGATTCTTTTATTTTTTCCATTGCATCTTCTAAAGATAAGTTATCGAACAATAAAGAACCGTTTTTCCATGAAGTTTTTATTCTAGCATTAAAAATGTTTTTATCTTCTAATACTTTATTTTTTTCTGATGAATACGAAATATAGTTCCCCGGAATCATCTTTTTATCTTGGCCGTTTTTAAGTTTTAGCCAAATATTTCCTTCTTCTAAAAACACATCTGTTTTCTTTCTTTTGGTACTTACGTTAAAAGATGTTCCGTAGACTTCTACAGACAAATCATCTGTTAACACCCAAAACTTAGCATTGGTTGCTATTTTTTTATCAACCTGAAAAAAGGCTTCACCTTTTAACCAAACTTTTCTACTTTCATTTTTATAATAAGATAAACTAGAATTAGAATTTAGTGTAACATCACTACCGTCTTTAAGTTTAATCGTTAAAATTTCTCCGTAATTTGTTTTATGCGTAATTCTAGTATTTCTATTGATAAAATACACACCTAAAACCATCAATAGAAGAATTGATGCAACTGCACCATATTTATGTAAATGTCTTAATTTTCTTTTTGGTTGTTTTTGTTTTGCTTTAATTTTAGCTTCTAATTTTTGCCATTCGAAAGCAACTTTTTCTTTACCAACTTGTTTTTTATTAAAAGAAACACCAATAACAAGATCTTTAGCTTCATTCACTAAATCTTGTTTATCAGGATTATTAGCTATCCAAAAATCCCAAAAACCCACATCGGTTCCGTTGTTTTGAAAAACCCAATTTTTAAATGAATTATCATCTAAAAAATCGTTTATGCTATCATAATTTTTCTTACTCATTATCTATTAAATGTATAGAATCTATTTGTATAAGGTATTTATTGCTTTTTTATACCCTTATTTTTTTTATTAAAACTTAAATAATTTTATAATCGAAATTTCTTCCTTTAAGTTTTTAATTGCTTTATGTAAAGTATTTACGACACTTTGGTAGTTAATACCCATTATTTCAGAAATTTCTTTCGCTTTTAAACCGCTGTAATATTTTAAGTAAACTGCCTCTTTTTGTCTTTTTGGTAATTTATTTAAAAGCTGTGTTAAATTTTTATTTTTAAAGCTTTCAACTTCTTGATTTGTTATCAACTCCTCTGCCGTAAATTGAATGTCTACAAAATTTTCATTTGAAAAATCTGTTGGTTTTACTTTTTCGTTTTTCTTAATTACTTTTAATAAAAATCGTTTGTAAGATGTAAAAAGGTAAGGTGCAATTGTATCTAAATCGCTTAAATTTTCTCTATGTTCATAAACGTACATAAAAAAGTCTTGCAAAGTATCTTCTGTTAGCGCTTCATCTTTACTTATCTTTAAACCGTAACTATGTAAATTAGAGTAATAAGTTTCAAAAAGAACAGAAAACGCTTTTAAATCACCTTCTTTTAAAGATTTCCATAAATATTTGTCTGTTAATTTTTCCATTTATATTTTTAAGGGCTAATAATTGTTTAAAAATAACAAAAATATATCAATCATCTTTAACCTACTTTTAACAAAAACAAATATGTTAAAATTGTAGTTTTGTTACTATAAGATTATTACGAGATATATAACGCCTAATATAAAATACAATGGATATAGATGTAAGAGCTATTAATGAAAAAATTGAGAGAGAAAGTGCTTTTATAGACATTCTTACTTTAGAAATGAACAAAGTTATTGTAGGTCAAAAGCAAATGATAGAAAGTTTGCTAATTGGTTTACTTGGTAATGGTCATATTTTACTAGAAGGTGTGCCTGGTTTGGCAAAAACCCTAGCAATTAACACGCTATCTAAAGCAGTACAAGGTAGTTTTAGTAGAGTACAATTTACACCAGATTTACTACCTGCAGATGTTGTTGGAACCATGATTTACAACATGAAAGAAAACGACTTTGCAATTAAAAAAGGACCAATTTTTGCAAACTTTGTTTTAGCAGATGAGATTAACAGAGCACCAGCAAAAGTACAATCTGCGCTATTAGAAGCAATGCAAGAGCGTCAAATTACCATTGGCGACACAACCTTTAAATTAGACGAACCATTCTTAGTAATGGCAACTCAAAACCCTGTAGAACAAGAAGGTACTTACCCATTACCAGAAGCACAGGTAGATAGATTTATGCTTAAAGTTGTAATAGATTATCCTAAGTTACAAGACGAGCAAGTAATTATGCGTCAAAATTTAACTGGCGGATTCGCAAAAGTAAATCCAGTAATTTCTGTAGACCAAATTATTAAAGCAAGAGAAGTTGCTAATGAGGTTTATATGGATGAAAAAATAGAAAAATACATACTAGACATCATTTTTGCGACACGTTATCCAGAAAAATACAACTTACCACAATTAAAAGATTTAATAAATTTTGGTGCATCACCTCGTGGAAGCATCAATTTAGCCAAAGCAGCTAAATGTTATGCTTTTATAAAACGAAGAGGTTATGTAATACCAGAAGACGTTAGAGCTGTTGTAAAAGATGTTTTACGTCACAGAATTGGTATTACTTATGAAGCAGAAGCAGAAAATGTAACATCTGTAGACATTATCAATTCTATTATTAACGAAGTAGAAGTGCCATAGAAGCTATTAGCAATTTGCCTTTAGCCTTTCGCTAAAAGCTAACTCACTAAAAGCCAAAAGCAAAAAATGGATACAAAAGAAATACTTAAAAAAGTTCGTAAAATAGAAATTAAGACAAAGCGTTTGTCTAATGATATTTTTGGCGGAGAATACCATTCTTCTTTCAAAGGGCGTGGTATGACTTTTTCTGAAGTTCGCCAATATCAATTTGGTGATGATGTTAGAGCAATCGATTGGAATGTAACAGCAAGATACAACGAACCGTATATTAAAGTTTTTGAAGAAGAAAGAGAACTAACCATGATGCTTTTAGTAGACGTATCTGGATCAGAACTTTTTGGTACTTCAACACAATTTAAAAAAGACACAGTTACAGAAATTGCAGCAACACTTGCGTTTTCTGCAACTCAAAACAACGATAAAGTTGGTTTAATTTTATTTTCTGATGATATAGAACTCTTCATTCCTCCTAAAAAAGGAAAAAGTCATGTTTTACGAATTATTAGAGAATTAATCGAGTTTCAACCTAAAAGTAAAAAAACTAATATTGCAGCAGCATTAAAGTTTTTATCTAGTGTGCTTAAAAAAAGAGCAATTGTTTTTATGTTATCAGATTTTATGGATGATGATTATGAAAAAACACTAAAAATAGCTGCAAAAAAGCACGATTTAACTGGTATTCGAGTTTTTGATAAACATGATGAAGAAATTCCTAATCTAGGAATGGTGCCAATGTTAGATGCAGAAACAGGTAACATTTTAACTATAAATACTGCATCAAAATCTGTAAGAACAAATTATAAAGCAAACGCCTTAAGACTAACAGATTATTACTTAAACATGTTTAAAAGAAGTGGTGCAGGTGCCGTAAATACTAGAGTAGACGAAAATTATGTAAAAAAATTATTAAGATATTTTAAGCATAAAGGAAAGTAAATTAACAAAATATCAGTTCGGGTGAATTTTGAGAAGAATGAACAAATTAGTATCGAAAGCTAAAATGATGAAAAAACAGATATTCTATATATTATTTCTTATTTCGACCATAAGTTTTGCACAAAACCCAATGGTAAAAGCAGAAATTGATACAACCAATATTAGAATTGGAGAACAGTTTCAATTAAAAATTTCTGTAGATGAAACAAAGAATGTAATTATTCCGAAGATAAAATTAAAAGGTTTAGAAATTGTAGACTCTACAAAAGTAGATACTCTTAAAAATAGCTTAATTAGAAAATACATTTTAACAGGTTTTGATAGCGGTGCATTTTACATTCCGCAACAACAAATCTTTGTAAAAAACCAAGCTTATTTAACAGATTCTTTATTGGTAAATGTTGCTACAATCGCTGTAGATACTACAAAAGTCAAGAAATTTCCAATTAAAGCCATAAAAGCAGAACCATATACTTTCGACGATTTTAAAATCTACATTTATATTGCTTTGGCTATTTTGGCAATTATTGGTTTTTGGATTTATTGGTTCGTAATCAGAAAAAGAAAAGAGGAAGAAGAAGCGCCAACTTACAGAACTTTGCCTCCTTACGAAGAAGCTATTTTTAAATTAAATGAATTAGACGAAAAACTATTGTGGCAAAACAATAAAGTAAAAGAATATTATTCTGAACTAACAGAAATTGTTAGAGGTTACATCGAAAGAGAATTAAATGTACCTGCTTTAGAAAACACCACAGATGAAGTTTTAGAAATGATTAACGATTTTAAAAAGTCTGATACAATAGAAACTTCTAAAGAAACAATTGCCAAGTTAAAAGATTTACTACGTGAAGCAGATTTAGTAAAATTTGCAAAATCGAAACCATTAGCAATAGAAATAGAAGACGATAGAAAAGACGCAGAATTTATTATAGGAAATTTAAAACCTAAACAAATAACAGCACAAGAAGATGAACTGGAGTAATTTCGAATTTTTAAATATTGAGTTTCTCTGGCTATTAATATTAATTCCGTTATTAGCTGTTTGGCATTTTTTTATGCGAAAAAAAGATGCAGCAGTTTTAACAATGCCAAGTATTAAAGGTTTTAAAGCAGAAACATCTATTCTAGCAAAGTTAAAACCGATACTTTACGTTTTAAGATTATTAGCTTTAGCCGCAATTATTGTAGCATTGGCAAGACCAAGAAATGTTTCTGTTAGTAAAAAAACAAAAACAAATAAAGGAATCGATATTGTAATGGCAATCGATATTTCTGCAAGTATGCTTGCAAGAGATTTAAAACCAAACAGACTAGAAGCACTTAAAAAGGTTGCTGTAAATTTTATAGACAGAAGGCCAAACGATAGAATTGGTATTGTTGTTTACGCAGGTGAAAGTTTTACAAAAACACCTATAACTAGTGATAAAGGCATTGTAAAAAGATCCATTTCTGAATTAAAATGGGGACAATTAGAAAACGGAACTGCAATAGGAATGGGTTTAGGTTCTGGAGTTAACAGGCTTAAAGAAAGTAAAGCTAAAAGTAAAGTAATTATTTTACTAACAGATGGTGTAAATAACTCTGGTAATATCGACCCGAGAACAGCAACAGAGTTGGCAAAAGAATTAAACATTAAAGTGTATACTATTGGTATTGGTACAAATGGTATGGCAGATTTTCCTTGGAGTAGAGACCCAAGAACAGGCAAATTAAACTTTAGAAAGCAACAAGTAACAATAGACGAAAAACTTTTAGAAGAAATTGCTGCAGAAACAGAAGGAAAATATTTTAGAGCTACAGATAATGAATCTTTAAAAGAGATTTATGATGAAATTGACAAGCTAGAAAAAACTAAAATAGAAGAGTTTAAGTATTACAATTACCAAGAAAAATTTAGAATTTTTGTCTTTTTAGGTTTAAGCCTATTAGTTTTAGAATTTATTTTAAGAAACACATTATTTAAGAGTTTTATATAAATGTACAGAATAGAAGAACCAATTTATTTTTATTTACTTACAATCATTCCGGTAATGGTTGTTATTTTCTTGTTGGTTTTTTGGTGGAAAAAAAGAACACAACGCAAGTTTTCTAATGCTCTTTTGTTAAAAAAATTAGCACCAAACTCATCAGCTTTTAAAACTACTTTAAAATTAGTTTTTCTACTGTTAGGAATTAGCTTTTTAATTATTTCTCTAACAAACCCAAAAATGGGTACAAAACTAAAAACTGTAAAAAGAGAAGGTGTAGATATTGTTTTTGCTTTAGATGTTTCTAAAAGTATGCTTGCAGAAGACATTGCACCAAATAGATTAGAAAAAGCAAAACAAATTATCTCTAAAACAATAGATAAATTAGGCTCTGATAGAGTTGGTATTATTGTTTATGCAGGTAATTCTTATCCGTTATTACCCATAACTACAGATCACGGTGCCGCAAATATGTTTTTACAAAACGCCAATCCAGATATGGTTTCTAGCCAAGGTACAGATATTAATGGCGCTTTAGAACTAGCAAAAACGTATTATAATAATGACGATCAAACAAATCGTTTTTTAATTATTCTTTCTGATGGTGAAGATCATCAAGAAGAAACAAAACAAGTTGCACAAAACTTAGCTAACGAAGGTGTAAAAATTTATACTGTTGGCGTTGGTACAGAAAAAGGAGGACCAATACCAATGCGTTTAAATGGCTCTATGATTGGCTATAAAAAAGATAATAAAGGCGAAACTGTAATTACAAAACGTAAACCAGAAGTTTTAAAAGGAATTGCAGATATAGCTGATGGCGCTTATATTGATGGTAATATCACCGAGAAACCTGTAAATGCTATGGCAGAGATAATTGCCAATGCAGAAAAAAATGAATTCGAAACCAAACAATTTTCTGATTATAAAGATCAGTTTCAATGGTTTTTGGCATTAGGTTTGCTATTTCTAGTGATAGATGTATTCTTATTTGATAAGAAAACAAAATGGCTAAGAAAAGTAGATTTATTTAATGAAGAAAAGAATCTAAAAAAATAGTAGAACACAACTTCTATTAATACTTATTATAACCAAGTATTTTGAAGTAAAAAACAAAACAGATAATGAAGTTTACATACATAGTAGTTGTCTTTTTAATGCTATTTTCAACAAAAGAAATAGTAGCGCAAAAAGATACTGTAGCACAACAAAGAATTGCACGTAAAATGTTACGTCAAGGTAACGAGCTTTATAACAAACAACAATTTACAGATGCTTCTGTGGCTTATCAAAAAGCATTAGGCAACAATTCTAATTACGATAAAGCTACTTATAATTTAGGTAATGCTTTTTATCAGAATAAAAATTTTAAAGAAGCAATTCCTCAATACGAATTAACAGCAAAAACTGCAACAAACAAGCTTACAAGAGCAGAAGCTTACCATAATATTGGTAATGCCATGATGGAATCTAAAAATTACCAAGGTGCTGTAGATGCTTTTAAAAATTCTTTAAGAAATAATCCTAAAGATGATGAAACTCGTTACAATTTAGCCGTTGCTCAAAAGCTTTTAGAAAAAGAAAAGCAAGACAATAAAGACGACAAAAACAAAGACAAGGATAAAGATAAAAAAGACAAAAATAAAGACGACAAGAATAAAGACGACAAGAATAAAGATAAGAACGAAGACAATAAAGACCAAAAAGACAAAGATAAAAAAGACGAGAATAAAGACGGTGATGGTGACAAGGATAAAGACAAAAAGCAAGATCCTAAAAAAGACAATAAAAAAGATCAGCAAAAACCAAAACCACAACAGGGTAAAATGACTCCGCAGCAAGTTAAACAATTGCTAGAAAGTTTAAATAACGAAGAGAAAAAAACCCAAAAGAAAATGAATGCCAAAAAAGCAAAGGGTAAAAAAGTAAAACAAGAAAAAGATTGGTAAATTAGCCGTTTACAGAAAAAGAAGATGAAGTCGAAAGTTTACATATCCGTAATTATTTGCTTATTAAGTTTTTCTTTTGTTGCACAAGAAGCAACATTAAAAACGAAAGTCAGCAAAAACAAACTAGGTGTTAATCAGCGTTTAAGAGTTGTTTTTTCTATTGACAAACAAGGCGGAGATAATTTTACTCCTCCTAATTTTACCAATTTTAAAATTGTTGGTGGGCCAAGTCAATCTGTTAGCCAAAGTATCAGTTCTACACCAAGTGGTAGAAAAGTTACATTTTCGCAATCTTATACATACATCATTCAGCCAAAAAGAAAAGGAGAGCTTTCTATAGGAAGCGCATCTGTTACTTTTAATGGAAAAACAATAAAATCAGATCCTGTAAAAATTATTGTTTTAGATGCTGTAGAAATTCCAAAAGACCCTAACGACCCAAATTATATTGCACAACAAAACATACATTTAGTTGCAGAAATTTCTAAATCTAGACCTTATGTTGGCGAAGGTGTTTATGTAGAATACAGATTATATGTAAGTGAAAATGTAAGCGTTTACGATACAAACGTTACCGAAGCACCAAAATATAATGGTTTCTGGAATCAGAACATTAAAATTAACGGTTTTCCTGTAAAAATGGGAAAATACAATGGTGAAAATTATAGATATATTGTACTTCAGAAAGCCTTACTAATTCCTACAAAAACGGGTAAACTTTCGATAGATCCCATGAAAATGGATATCGTAATTGGTGTACCTTCTGGCAGAACAGATTTCTTTGGAAATGCAATTACAATAAATGTTAGAAGAGAATTTGCTTCTGCTAAAAAAATCATCAATCCAAGGGCATTACCTTTAGAAGGAAAACCCGCTAACTTTAACGGGGCCGTTGGTCAGTTTAAATTTGATGTTGCGCTTAGTAAAGAGTTATTAAAAGCAAACGAAAGTAGCCAAGTAAAAGTAAAAGTTTCTGGTAATGGTAATTTAAACTTATTTGAGTTGCCAGAAGTAGAAACTCCGGCAGAATTAGAAATGTATCAGCCAGAACGCAAAGAAAACACACGTGTTGGCGCTAGCGGAATTTCTGGTTACATTACAGATAATTACACGGTAGTTCCTCAATATAAAGGAAAATATAAAATACCAAGTATTTCGTTTTCTTACTTTAATCCGAAAGAGAAAAAATACAAAACTATTGCTACAGAAGATTTATTTGTAAATGTTTTAGAAGGCAAAGAATTGGTAACTGTAGATACAACTCTTGTAAGAAAACAAAATGTTGTTACAACAGGTAATAACTTTAGATATATTGCAATAAAAACAGATTTTATTACAACTGTACAAAAAGACTTTTTTAAGTCTACCTTGTTCTATATTCTTTTAATTTTACCATTTATAGCAATACCAATTATTTTATTTTTAGCTAGAAAAGCAGAAGAAAGAAATAACGATGTTATTGGTAATAAAACTAGAAAAGCAAACAAACTAGTTAAAAAATATTTATCTGAAGCTAAAAAACAGTTAGGTAAAAAAGAAGCTTTTTACGAAGCTTTAGAAAGAGCTTTACACAATTACTTAAAAGCTAAATTAGGAATAGAAACTTCTGACATTAGTAAAGAAAAAATAACAGAAATATTAGAAAACAAAGGTGTAGATAAAGATGCTATTTTAAAATTTATTGATGTTTTAAAAAGTTCTGATTTTGCTAGATACACTCCATTTACAGCTACTCAAATGAAAGAAGAGTTTGAAAGAGCAAAAGAAGTTATTGTTCAATTAGATAAACAGTTATAAGATGAAGAAATTTTTATTTTTATTGTTGCTAATTGCAAGCAGTTTAGCAGCACAGAGTATTGATAGCTTATTTAATTCTGCAAACGAATTATATAGAAGCGGCAACTACGATAAAGCAATAGAAAGTTACAAACAAATATTAGAACAAGATGCTATTTCTGATGAGTTATTTTATAATTTAGGAAATTCTTATTATAAACTTAATAAAGTTGGACCTTCAATATTTTACTATGAAAAGGCTTTACAATTAAACCCTTTAAACCAAGATGTAAAAAACAATCTGGTTTTTGCAAAACGTTTAGCTTTAGATAATATCGAAGAAGTACCAAAAACTTTTTTACAAAAATTTAATGCAAACTACCTTCAAAAGTTATCTTATAATGAATGGGCTATTGTAACAATTGTATTTGTGTTGTTAAGTGCAATCTTGTTTTTATTGTTCTATTTTGCTTATACTCCAACTAAAAAAAGATTCTTTTTTACATTAGCTATTATTAGTTTTATATTATTTGTTGCAGTAATTAGCATTACCTATAATCAATATAACTTTTCTAAAAACACAAAAGAAGCCATTGTGTTTGCAACCAAAACAGAAGTTAGAAATGCACCTACTTTAAACTCAGAAGAAGTTTTTACTTTACACGAGGGTACAAAAGTAATTGTTTTAGATGCGGTAGATAATTGGAAAAAGATTAAATTAGCAGACGGGAAGATAGGTTGGATAATTTCTGATGAAATAAAAATGTTAGATAATAACTAAACCAACTTACACCTTTACAACAAAATTTAAGATAATTTGAAAATTAAGATTGCCATTTTTTTTACCTTTCTATTTGTGGGGCTAATATCTGCACCAACAATAATTACACTGGTAGACAAAAATCAAGATATTTCAATTTACTTAAACTTGAGTGAAGAAGAGGAAGAAAATAGCTGGAAAAATACGGTAAAAGAATTAAAAGTGAATGTAAATTCAAACTCAAGTGTTTCTTTTACTAAAATTCAGAAAAAAAGAATCGTACAATTTACTTCTAAATGTTACGTTTCTCCATACCCAAAAATTATTACCCAACCACCAGAGTTTGCACTTTAATTTCTCGAAGTACAAGTAAAAATCTATTATTAAATTTAATTAAAAGCTTTATTCTAAAAAGAGTAAAGAATAAAATATTTATATATGTTTAAATATATTAAAAACGACATTCCTGCTAGTATAGTTGTGTTTTTCGTAGCATTACCCTTATGTTTAGGTATTGCATTGGCAAGTGGTGCTCCTTTATTTTCTGGTTTAATTGCCGGTATTATTGGTGGTATTATTGTAGGAGGTTTAAGTGGTTCTAAAATCGGAGTAAGTGGTCCGGCTGCAGGTTTAGCTGCAATTGTTTTAACTGCCATAGGAACTTTAGGAGGTTATGAAAACTTTTTAGTTGCTGTAGTTTTAGGTGGTGTAATTCAGTTAATTTTTGGTTTTTTAAAGGCAGGAGTTATTGGTTATTATTTTCCGTCATCTGTAATTAAAGGTATGTTAACTGGTATTGGTATTATCATTATACTAAAACAAATACCACACTTTTTTGGTTATGATGCAGATCCAGAAGGTGACTTTGCATTCTTTCAAGTAGATGGTCAAAATACATTTTCAGAAATTATAAATTCTATAAATAACATTAGTCTAGGTTCTACAATTATTGGTGTTATTGGATTGGCTATTTTAATACTTTGGAGCAATGTTTTATCTAAAAAAGGTAAGTTTTTTCAAATTATTCAGGGCCCATTAGTAGCAGTAGTTGCTGGTATTGTTTATTATTTTGTAACTAGCGAAAATTCTAAATACGGAATCAATTCAGAACATCTAGTAAGTGTACCTGTACCAGATAGTATCGATTCTTTCTTAGGACAGTTTAGTTTTCCTAATTTTAGTGCACTTTCTAATCCGCAAGTATGGGTTACAGGTTTTACTATTGCTTTAGTGGCAAGTTTAGAAACCTTATTATGTGTAGAAGCTACAGATAAATTAGATCCTCATAAAAATGTAACACCAACAAACAGAGAGTTATTAGCGCAAGGTACTGGTAATATTGTATCTGGTTTAATTGGTGGTTTACCAATTACACAAGTAATTGTTAGAAGTTCTGCAAACATACAATCTGGTGGTAGAACAAAGTTATCTGCAATTATTCATGGTTTTTTATTATTAATCTCGGTACTTTTAATTCCTACTTTGTTAAATAAAATTCCGTTATCTGTATTAGCTGCTGTACTATTAATTGTTGGTTACAAGTTAGCAAAACCATCGGTTTTTAAAGAAATGGTTAAGTTAGGATGGAAACAATGGTTGCCGTTTACAGTAACTGTAGTAGGTATTGTATTTACAGATTTACTTGTAGGTATTGCTTTAGGTTTAGCTGTAGGTATTGTAGTAATTTTAATCAAAAGTTTTCAAAATTCTCACTTTTTACATATTGAAGATAAAAGCAATGGTAAAAATAGAATTAAAATGACACTAGCAGAAGAAGTTACGTTTTTTAACAAAGGTGCAATTTTAAAAGAATTAGATAGCTTACCAGAAAATACGTACTTAGAAATTGATGTTCGTAAAACAAGGTATTTAGATAATGATATTATCGAAATTTTAGAAGATTTTGCTATTAAAGCTAAAGAAAGAAATATTGATATACAATTAATTTCTGAAAGAGGAATTGTAGAAAACCCTCCAAGTTATATTGAGTTTTTTAATTTAAGACCTAAAAAAACAGCTTAAAACATAAGATCCATGTCAGAAAAACATAAAATTCTTGTACTATCAGATTTAAATTCTGCTACAGAAGCAATTGTTACCAATGCAACTAATTTAGCAAGAATTATAAATGCTGATGTATCTCTTTTTTGTGTAAAAAAAGCAACAGAAGTTGTTTCAAAAGAGAGTCAGTTATCTGCAATGCGATCTATAAATCAAACATTTATAGCTACAGACAATAGCCTAAAAACTATTATTAATAAAGTAGCTATAGATGATGATGATGTTCATATTAAACATAACGTTGCGTTTGGTAATTTAAAAGAGAATGTTAGCAAACAAATAGCTGCAGTTAAGCCAAGTGTAATTGTACTGGGTAAAAGTAAATCTAAAACAATGTCTTTTCTTGGAGATAAATTAACAGCGTTTATCTTAAAAGAATTTGATGGTACTATTATGATTTCTTCGGAAGACAAAACCCTAGCAGCAAATGACAAACTAGATATTGGTTTTATTGATACTATTGATTTAGAAAACAATCGTATTAAAGAACAATTGGTTGCATTTTCTAAAAAACCGATAAAACTTTTGCAAACAAGCGCTGCTTCAGATTCTTTAAACAGTAAAATTAGCAACATCGAAAAAGTTGTGTTAACCCAAAAATCAAATACAATTGCAAGTGTAAATAACTACGTAAGTAATTCATCTTTGCAATTGTTGTTTTTAAATAGAAACAAAAATAAAACGCTAGAAATTAATTCTAAAGTAAGTTCAATTGCTAAAAACTTAAACTGTTCTCTGCTAATTACTAATAAAGTATAACCTCGAGAAAGTAAAGTTTAAACGAATTGATAAATATAGAATTTAAAAGAATAAACCAATGAAAAACATATTTTCTAATATTAAAGGAGATCTTTTTGGCGGAATTACAGCTGGTATTGTTGCACTACCTTTAGCTTTAGCTTTTGGAGTTTCTTCTGGTCTAGGACCAAGTGCAGGATTGTATGGTGCAATTTTTATTAGTTTTTTTGCTGCTTTATTTGGTGGTACAAATACTCAAATATCTGGTCCAACAGCTCCAATGACAGCCGTAAGTATGGTAGTTATTGCTGGTATTATTGCCGCAAACGATGGTGATATTACAAAGGCAATGCCCGCTATTTTAACAGTGTTTATTTTAGCTGGTTTGTTTCAAATTATTTTAGGTGTTGTAGGTTTGGGTAAATACATTAGGTACATACCTTATCCTGTTGTATCTGGTTTTATGACAGCAATTGGAGTTATTATTTTACTTACTCAAATACTTCCTTCTGTTGGTTATTATCCAAAGGAAGATGTAGAGTTTGTAAATACATTTAAACCCGAAGCTCAAGAAATAATTTTAGAAAACATTTTAAAAGAGCAAGTTGGTGAAGGCACATTAGTTTTAGATAATTTTAAAGAAACTATTAATAATGCGCAAAACATCAGTTTAGAAGATGTTACTAGAGAGTCTAAAACATTGGCAGCAAAAGAAGCTTCTGGTGCATTAGGTGCTTTAAAAGTTTTACCAAGAGCACTAAAAAACATCAATTTGTTAGAGTTGTTATTGGCTTTAGGAACCATTGTAATTATATATGGTTTTAAGAGAATTACATTAAAAATACCAAGCACACTTGTTGCTTTAATTGTAATGTCTGGTATAGCGGTTGGTTTTAATTTAGATTATAGAACTATTCAAGAAATACCAAGCGGAATTCCAATTCCGAAGTGGGAAATCTTTACAGATTTTAGTTTAACCAACGTAACACCCTACATATTTACAGCACTTACCTTATCATTATTAGGTGCTATAGATTCTTTGTTAACAAGTGTTGTAGCAGATAATATGACAAAAACCAAACACAAACCCAATAAAGAACTTGTTGGGCAAGGTATTGGTAATACAATTGCTGCTATTTTTGGTGGAATTCCGGGTGCTGGTGCAACAATTAGAACTGTAGTAAATATTAATGCCGGTGGAAAAACGAAAATTTCTGGTATGATTGCAGGTATTATGTTACTTGTAATTATGTTAGGTTTAGGACCTATAGCTTCTAAAATACCTGCAGGAGTGTTAGCCGGAATTTTAATTACTGTAGGAATTGGTGTGATGGATTATAAAGGTTTAAAAGCAATACCACACTTACCAAAGGACATAAAAATAGGTCCGATAAAATTGAGTTCTGAAGTATTAATTATGATGGTGGTTTTACTACTATCTACTTTCTGGAACTTAGTTTATGCTGTAGGAATTGGTTTGGTAATTGCCTCTTTAATGTTCATGAAAAAAATTGGAGATTTAACTGCAAAAAGATCCGACGTAAAATCTTTAAAAGAAGAAATTTGGTCTGATGAGATTAATTTTCCAGAAAATTTAAAAGAAGAAGTATTTATCAAACACCTAAAAGGACCTTTGTTTTTTGGTTCTACTAGCGAATTTCAAGCATTGTCGCAACAAATACCAGAAACTGCCAAAACGGTAATTATGCGTTTAGGTAAAATGCAATATTTAGACCAATCTGGTTTATATGCGATGGAAGATATGCTGTTAGATTTAAAGAAAAGAAATATAGAAGTCTTGTTTGTAGATTTATTAGAGCAACCAAGATATATGATGGAAAGAATAGACATCATACCCGATTTTATTCCTTTAAAACACATTTTTAAAAACTTTGATACTTGTGTTTTATGGGTTAAAGAAAATATTAAAGACGAATTTTAAAAAAATAAAAAAATGAGAAAATTAGCAATAAATAAAGTAGCACAAGATGCATTAACACCAGATGATGTTTTAAATAATCTTTTAGACGGAAACAAAAGGTTTATGAACAACTCTTTAGAAGCTGTAGATTACAAATCTTTGGTAAAAGAAACTGTGGGTGGTCAATATCCAAAAGCTGTTGTATTATCTTGTATAGATTCTAGAGTACCTGTAGAACAAGTTTTTGATCAAACAATTGGAGACATTTTTGTTTCTAGAGTGGCAGGAAATTTCGAAAATACAGACATATTAGGAAGTTTAGAATATTCTTGTGCAGTCGCTGGAAGTAAAGTTGTATTAGTTTTAGGACACCAAAGTTGTGGTGCTGTAAAAGCAGCTTGTGATGGTGTAGAGCTTGGTAACATAACTGCAATGTTAAACAATATTATGCCAGCTGTAAAAAAATCATCAGAAGAAGTTGAAGGTGAAGCAAACTCAAGTAACCCAGAGTTTGTAGCTAAAACGGTAGAGAACAATGTTCTTTTAACGGTAGAAAGAATTAGAGAAAAAAGTCCTATTTTAAAAGATATGGAAGAAAATGATGAAATTAAAATATTAGGAGGTATTTACTCTTTAGAAACAGGTAAAGTTACTATGTTATAAATTACATTAGATTTCAAAAAAAATCCAGCTTTTTTAAAAGCTGGATTTTTTTTTATTACTTATTTACTTTAGTCATTCGCCACTCCCAACTTCTACCACCTAGTTTTGCCGTATAATATACTTTCTTTCCTTTTACTCTATCTATTTTAATACGCATTGTGGTACCTGTTTTAAAAGGAAAATTAGGTAAAGTAGATTCTTGAATAATTAATTTATATTCACATTCTGTTAACCATTCGATATCAGATTTTATAAAATATTTTTTATTTTCGTGATATTCGATATATTCATCTTCTCCAAACTGAACTAAAACATCTTTACTACCAACTTTATACTTGAATGCGTTATTTTTTAAAATATTGCAATCAGCTAGTTTTGATGAGCTTAAGACTACAGCTCCTGCAAACGCGATTAAAAAGTATAATTTTTTCATGGCTAATCATTATAAATATAAAACTACAAAAAAAAATAGTTTAATTAAATGTTTATAACAGGGGTTTTTTCCTCTTTTTCATCTTTAATGATGGAAGGAAATATTGTAGGGGCAATTTTCTTTACAGGAGTGTATAAAATTGAGTTTTCTAAAGTTTCTTTTTCAATAAAAGGAATAGTATCGTTCATTTTTCCAAAGAAAATAAAAACTACACTTAAGATTAAACCTATTTTTAATGCGCCAAAAACGCCTCCTAAAATTTTATTTATAATACCTAAAGATGCAAAATCTGCCAATTTAGTTAGCAATTTACCAATTAAGGCTATAGTTACTATAATTATAATAAAAGTTGCAGCAAAAGCTGCTAAAGAAATGTATTCTTTGCTCCAAGATACGGATTTTTTTAAGAAATCACCTACAAAAAACGAAAAATGTATTGCACCATAAACACCACCAATTAAAGCAACTAAAGATGCTATTTCTACAAAAAGCCCTTTCATTACACCTCTTACAAAACCAAACAGTAGCAATGCTGCAATAACTATATCAAAAACATTCATTAAATTAATTTCTTCAAACCTACACCTTTTTTTTAAAAATTAAAAATGGGCATTGTATCTTTGTAGTCTTAAATTTTAAGCATGGAAAAAGTAGTAAACCTTAAAGAAAAATGGAATTTGTTAGTAGATAAACTTACGAAACAATTTGCTGATGGTGATGAGTTAAATATGGATGGAATTATCTACTTAATTGGCGTACAAGAATTAGGTACTGGGCAAACTAGCTTTAAAAAAGATGAAAAAGTAAACTTAATGCATATTGCTATTTGTAAACTTTTAGAACCTTATGGTTATTATGAATTTGATTATTTTGATGATGATAGTTGGCCTCATTATAAAATAATTACAGAATTACCAAACTTAAAACCAGGTGAACAAACAGTTTTAATGAAAGAAGCAATTGTAAATTATTTTGATAATTTAAAATATTTAGAAGATTAAGTTACACTCATTTTTCTAACTAAAACAGAAAATAATTTAGGTATAAATCTTTTTACATAAACGCCTAATTTTTCTTTAAAACCAGCAATATAAACTTCTTCTTTATTTTTATTTATAGCCTTTAGCATTCGTTTTGCACAAAGTTCTGCAGACATGCCGTTACCAGTAGCTGCATCCATAATTCCTTGTGGTTTACCGCTACCGGTTAAAGCGTTTTTAGAAACATTTGTATTGATAAATCCTGGACAAATTAGAGTTACTTTTAAATTTTTCTGATGAACTTCTGCTCGAAAACTATCAAAAAAACCATGTAAAGCATGTTTACTTGCCGCGTAACTAGATCTTAATGGTGTTCCTATTTTACCTACAATACTTGTAGTTACCGCAAAATGACCATCTTTATTTTCTAAAAAATGAGGTAAAATAGCTTTTGTTAAGGCAACTGTGCCCAAGTAATTGATATCCATAATTCTTTTATCAACAGTAATTTCTGTTTCTTCTACTAAAGAGCGTTGACTAATTCCGCCATTATTTATTAGTACATCTACACGTCCAAAAGCAGCTATAGCTTCTGTGGCTTTTTCTTCTAAACTCATATAGTCTTCTAAATCTAATGCTAAGATTTTAATATTATTAGCATTTTCGCATACTTGTTTCACCAAGGTTAGTGCCTCTAAATTTCTAGAAGATATAATAAGTTTTGCATTTTGCTTAGAGAGTTCTATTGCTAAAGCTTTACCAATACCAGAAGAAGCACCAGTTACCCAAACTACTTTATTAGAAAAAGACATATTGTTAAATTTTGGTTTACAATATACCTAATTTATTAGAGAAATAGTATTTTTGGTACACTTCTTGAAAATAGTATTTCGAGAAATAAAATCCGAAGAAAAAAATGAAAAAAGTACTTGTTTTAATATTTTTTATATCATCATTTGCACAAGCTCAATTTAGTATTAATGGTACTTTAACTAATGATATAAAAACAGATTGGGCAATTTTATATAGAATAGAAGGCGCAAAACAAAAATTTGTTACCAACACAACAATAAAAAAAGACACTATTGCTATTGAAGGTAAAAAGCAAACTATCGGTACTTTTCAGTTTGATTTACCTGCAGATGCCAAAATTGGATCTTATAGAATTACCTACAGAACAGAAGCACCAGGTTTTGTAGATTTTATCTTCAACAAAGAAAATGTAAGCTTTACTTTTCACCCAGATTATCCTGAGCAAACTACTTTATTTTCTAATTCTGATGAAAATATTATTTACAAAAACTATTTAAGCGAAGTTTCTGTTGCACAACAAAAACTAGATTCTTTACAAATTACCGCTTTAAGAAACCCAGAAGTAGATTTAAAAACGAATTATAAAACTACTTTAGCAACAATTAATGCGATACAACAAAAATATTTAGAGAGTTCAAACGGAATGTACGTTCAACCTTTTATTAAGGCAACTTCTAGATCAAATCCATCAGAAATAAAAACCAATGCAAAAGAGTATATGCAAAATATAAATGCTACTTTTTTTGATAATATGGATTTTTCTAGCAAAACATTAATAAATTCTTCTTTTTTAATTGATAGAATATCCGACTACATCTTTTACATTAATTACTCAGAAGATTTAGAACAACAACAAATACTTTACAAAAACGCTGTAAATAAAGTTTTTACGAAGGTAAAAGAAGTGGTATTTAGAAAAAACGTTATAGAGCTTTTGATTAATCAATTTGAGCAAAGTAAAAATTTAGAAATGGTAGATTATCTTTTTGACAATTACTACAACAAATTGCCTAAATCTTTACAAAACGAAAAATATAAAAACGAAAAACTATCTTTATTAGCGTCTGAAGTTGGTAGAATTGCACCCGATTTTTCTTGGAAAGAAAACGGCAAAAACTACAAATTATCTACTTTAAATGATGCTAAAAATTATGTTTTAATATTCTGGAGTACTAGTTGTTCTCATTGTTTAAGAGAAATACCACAATTGCATAAATTTTTGGCAAATAAAAACGAATTAAAAGCAGTCGCTTTTTCTCTAGAAAATGATGAATTTGGTTGGAATAACATGAAAACCACACTACCAAATTGGCATCATGTTTTAGGTCTTAACAAATGGGAAAACAAGATTGCTAGAACATACAACATTAATTCTACGCCAACTTATTTTGTGTTAGATAGTGATAAGAAAATTATAGCAAAACCTCAAGATTTAGAAAAATTAAAAGCTTATTTAAACAATTTAGAAATGTAGAAAAGCATCTTCTAAGTGCTTAATTTTTGTTAATTTATGTTGCTGCACAATTGCAATAATATCAAATCTTACATCTACATCTAAGTCGTTTTCTGTAACGTAATAATCTATTGCAGAAAGAAGTAATTTAATCTTTTTAGGGTTTACAAACTCTTCTGGATTACCAAAATAATCTGTAGAGCGCGTTTTAACTTCTATTACAGCCAATGTGTTTTCTATTTTGGCTATGATGTCTACTTCTGCTTTTAAATAGCGGTAATTTTTTTCTAAAATAGTATACCCTTTTTCTAATAAAAAGTCTATTGCTATTTTTTCTCCTTTATCGCCAAGTTCATTGTGTGCAGCCATTTTTAATTTTTAGAAAAATCTAACAAACAATTCTCCATATCTATTTCTAACGTTACATTTCTACCAAAAATTAATGCTCGGTTATCGGCTT
Organism: Polaribacter sp. BM10; assembly: GCF_002005425.1. Lineage (GTDB taxonomy): Bacteria > Bacteroidota > Bacteroidia > Flavobacteriales > Flavobacteriaceae > Polaribacter > Polaribacter marinaquae. Next base: position 2,327,470 of record NZ_CP019704.1, read on the forward strand.
CGTGTCCCGCAGGAAAATCAAATACAACAGGTACATCTTGCGGTATTACATCTAAAATTAGTTGTTCTATAGAACTTCCCCATTTTGTAGAATTCTTTTTTATTAAAGACATATCTCCTACTATTACAGCTTTTACTTTTGTAAAATAACCTGCTCTTTTTAAGCTTTGTAACATTCTATCAATAGAATATTTATACTCGCCAATTTCTTCAATAAAAAGTATTTTTCCTTCTGTATTTAATTGACTTTTAGAACCTAACATAGATGTTAATATTGCTAAGTTTCCGCCAATTAATTGTCCTTTTAATTCAGAAATATTTAATTTATTTTTTCTATTCAACTCATTATCAGCAAACACATACTTTACATCTTCACCAAAAAGTGCTTTTTTAAAACTAGCAATTGTTTCTATAATTTCTTCTGGCTTTTCTTCTAGACTTGTAGCCATCATTCCGTGAATCGTTTCTACGCCTAAATTATGAATATGATTATGAAACGCAGTGATATCAGAATAACCAATTATCCACTTTGGGCTTTTCTTGAATTTATTAAAATCTAATTTATCTAAAATTCTAACAGAACCATAACCACCTCTGGCAGCCCAAATTGCTTTAATATTTGGATTATCTAATGCATCTTGAAAATCTTGACAACGCTCATTATCAGTTCCGGCAAAATGGTTATTTTGGTTGAACATATTTTTACCCAAAACCACTTTTAAACCCCAACTTTCTGCTAATTTTTTAGCTTTATCTACTGTTGCTTTTCTTCCTCTTAAAATTCCTGCAGGTGCAACAATTGCAATAGTATCTCCTTGTTTTAAATATGGTGGCGTAACTAAATTATTGCTTTTTTCTTGCGCATATATAGTTGAAAAAACAACTAATAAAATGGTTGTAAGTACTTGTATTTTCTTCAAAATGAATCTTTTTTTTAGCATTTAATCGCTTAAATAACTAGCGAATGTAAATGTATCTATTTTCGTTGACTTTTAAAACCGTGTTTTTTGTACTTTTGCACTTCTAAAAATAACACAAAGAACACATGAGTGCTCCAAAAAGATATACAATTACAGCAGCTTTACCTTATACAAATGGTCCTATTCACATTGGTCATTTAGCAGGTGTTTACGTGCCAGCAGATATTTACGCACGTTATTTACGTTTAACAGGTAAAGATGTTGCATACATCTGTGGTTCTGATGAGCATGGTGTTGCAATACCAATGAGAGCAAAAAAAGAAGGTGTTTCTCCGCAAGATATTATCGATAAATACCATGGTATTATTAAAAAATCGTTTTCAGATTTTGGTATTTCTTTTGATAATTATTCTAGAACTTCATCAGAAATACATCACAAAACTGCATCAGAATTTTTTACAAAATTGTATGAAAACGGAGATTTTGTAGAAGAAGTTTCAGAACAATTATATGACGCAGAAGCAAACCAATTTTTAGCAGATAGATTTGTAATTGGAACTTGCCCAAAATGCGGTTTCGAAGAAAGTTATGGTGATCAATGTGAAAATTGTGGTACATCTCATAACGCAACAGATTTAATCAATCCTAAATCTGCAATAACTGGTAATGTGCCTTCTTTAAAAGAAACAAAACACTGGTTTTTACCTTTAGATAAGCACGAAGAATTTTTACGTGAATGGATCTTAAAAGGACATAAAAAGGATTGGAAACCTAATGTTTACGGACAAGTAAAAAGTTGGGTAGACGATGGTTTAAGACCAAGAGCAGTAACTAGAGATTTAGACTGGGGGATTCCGGTACCTGTAGAAGGTGCAGATGGTAAAGTTTTATACGTTTGGTTCGATGCTCCAATTGGTTACATTTCTTCTACCAAAGAATGGGCTGCAAGAGAAGGCAAAAACTGGGAAGATTACTGGAAAAAAGACGACACCAAGTTGGTGCATTTTATTGGTAAAGATAATATTGTTTTTCACTGTATTATTTTTCCGAGTATGTTAAAAGCTCACGGAGATTACATTTTACCAGACAACGTACCAGCAAATGAATTTTTAAATTTAGAAGGAAATAAATTATCGACTTCTAAAAATTGGGCAGTTTGGTTACACGAATATTTAGAAGAATTTCCAGATCAACAAGATGTTTTACGTTATACATTAACGGCAAACGCGCCAGAAAGTAAAGACAATGATTTTACATGGAAAGATTTTCAGGCTAAAAATAATAGCGAATTAGTTGCCATATTTGGTAACTTTATAAACAGAGTTGTTGTTTTAACAAATAAATATTACCAAGGGCAAGTGCCACTTGCAAGTAATTATACAGAAGTTGACGAAGATGTTTTAGCTGCTGTAAAAGAGTTTCCTAATATTATTGGTAAATCTATAGAAAGATATAGGTTTAGAGAAGCTAGCCAAGAATTAATGAACTTAGCAAGACTTGGAAACAAATATTTAGCCGATGAAGAGCCATGGAAAGTAATAAAGGTTGATGCAGCACGCGTGCAAACAATTATGTATGTGGCATTGCAAATTTCTGCAGCTTTAGCAGTTGTTTCAGAACCATTTTTACCTTTTACATCAACAAAATTAAAAGGTATTTTAAATCTTGATTTAAATCTTTCTTGGGAAGATATAACAGTAAAAGATATATTATTACCTGCTGAACACCAAATAAATAAAGCAGAGTTATTGTTTTCTAAAATTGAAGACAAAACAATTGAGGCTCAAGTAGCAAAGTTAGAAGCAACTAAAATTGCCAACGAACAAGAAAATAAAGTTGTAGAACCACAAAAGGAAACCATAGAGTTTGATGATTTTACAAAATTAGACATTCGAATTGGTACCATTTTAGAAGCAGAAAAAGTTGCAAAAACTAAAAAACTTTTAAAACTAAAGGTTGATGTTGGTATAGACACAAGAACTATTGTTTCTGGTATTGCAGAGAGTTTTTCTCCGGATGATATTATTGGTCAGCAAGTTTCTGTATTAGTAAACTTAGCACCTAGAAAAATTAGAGGTGTAGAAAGCCAAGGAATGATTTTAATGACAGACACACCAGAAGGAAAACTAGCTTTTGTTGAACCTGAAAAGGCCGTGAAAAACGGACAACAAGTGAGTTAGATAAATGCAATAAATTAACTAAAAAGTCGCTTTTTAGCGGCTTTTTTTATTTAAAGCATTAAAAACATTCTAAATATTCGGCATAATTTTTGATATATTTATAAAAAAAATATGCTATGAAAAAACACTACCTTATTAAAATTTGCTGCCTATTATTTACAGTAGCTCACATCAATCTTAACCTGCAAGCCCAAGAAAAACAATCGATAGACTCTCTTTTTTTAAACAATAGTGCACACTTTAAAGAAGTAGTGTATGCACATTTAAACAAATCTATATACATTAAAGGAGAAAATATTGGCTTTACGGCTTATAGTTTTGATAAGTACAAAAATAATCTCTCTAAAAGTACTTCTAATTTGTACTGCCTAATTTATGATAGCAATAAAAAACTTGTTAAAAAACAATTGCTAAAAGTAGAAAACGGTATTGCTAACGGAGTCTTTGATGTAGATAAAGACTTTAAAACTGGAACCTACACTTTTAAGGCATACACAAATTGGATGCTTAACTTTTCCAAAGAAAGCTTTTTTACAGATTCCTTTGACGTTATTGATCCTCAAGAAACAAAAGTTGTTGCTAAAACTAAAAAAAGCGATAAAATAGATCTTCAAATTTTGCCAGAAAGTGGCCATCTACTTACCGGTGTTATTAATACACTAGGCGTTGTTGCCAAAGATAGTTTAGGTTACGGTATTTCTAATTTAAAAGGAAGCATACTTGATCAACAAAACAACTTTATTACTTCTTTTAAATTAAACGATTTAGGCATTGGGCGTTTTTCTATGAAACCAATTAAAAATAAAACGTATAAAGTTCAATTAGAAAATGCCAAAGATTTTATTACCAATTTTGGTGCTAACTCAAAAAATAACGGAATTATACTACAACTAAACAGTAATGAAAATGAAATCATAATTTCTTCTGTGACCAATAAAAGTTCTCTACCTTTTTTAAAAGGAAAAACCTATACACTTGCTTATCAAAACGGAGCGAAACTAACCAAAATTGAAATTCAGTTTGACAAAGAAAATAGTATTAGTAAAAAAATTGCGCTAAAAAACTTAAAATCAGGTATTACTATTTTTACACTTTTTGATGCTCAAAACAATCCGATTGCAGAAAGATTATTTTTTAATTACAAAAATATTAACATAAACAAAATTGAAAATGCTTCTGTAAATAATATTAAAGATACCCTATACAACTTCAATTTTAAATTTAAAAAAGGCTTTAAAGATTTTAACAACATTAGCGTTTCTATATTACCAAAGGGCACAAAATCGTACAATAAAAACTCTAATATTATCTCTAATGTTTTAATTAAACCTTATATAAAAGGATACCTACAAAACGGTGGATATTATTTTACAAATATCAACAGTCAAAAAAAATATGATTTAGATAATCTACTTATCACTCAAGGTTGGAGCAGTTTTAATTGGAGAAAATTATTCTCTCAAAAAAACAACTTTGCACATTCCTTTGAAAAAGGAATTACAGTAAAGTTTAATATTCAAAATGAAAAAAATAGCCAAAAACAATTTTTAATTCATGCCTTGTCTAATAACTCACCGCAATATATATCTTTAAATGATGATTCTAAGAATACTTTTGTATTAAATGATTATTATCCTACTAATGACGAGAAAGCATATATTTCTTCAATTAGGAAAAAAGACGGAAATTTATTTAAAACACCAATGTATCCACAATTTTTCCCAAATAGTATACCCGAAACAAACAAAAGTGCAAAGCATTTAACAACAAACAATAACTTTTATGCCATAGAAAATGCTTTTGAGCTAACCACTTTTAATAGTTTAAATACAGGTGATTTTTTAGATGAAGTTATAATTAAAACAAACTTAGAAGAAAAGCGTATTTTAGAAATTAAAAAAGAAAGTTTTGCAAAAGTAAAATTTACAACATTACAAGATAGTTACCTAACCTTAGAAGAATTTATAAACATTTACGGTCTAAGTTTTAATGCTCGTAAAAACTATATAACTGGAACTTTAGACATAGGCTTAAGTAGAAGTATTCGCTATCAAAGTTCATATAGTGAGGGTAACCTGGGAGGTACTATTATCTATTTAGACGGGCAAAGGCTGTTAGACAACAGTATATTATTTAATTTGTCAATGAGTATAGTGGATTATGTTGAATTTAATCGAAGTTCATTTGGAGAAGGTTTTACAAATAATGATGGGGTAATACGTATTGTAACCAACCCTATGAAATTTTACCAACCAATAAAAAGACAAACAACCACAGAAATAAAATTTCCTTTAACTTTTTCTAACCCAAAAAAATTCTATGTACCTAAATACAATTCATATACAGACAATTTTTATAAAAAATACGGAGTAGTAGATTGGCTTCCTATGAATAAAATTGATGAAAATGGAAACTTAAATTTAGATGTTAAAAATATTAAAACTGATAAAATCACCTTGTTCTTTGAAGGTGTATCTGCTGATGGTGAGTTTATTTTTGATAAAAAGACCGTTGACATAATACCCAATAAACTTTTTTAAGTTGACATAAAAAATCAGTTACTTAAATAAAATTCACTGCTGATAAATTTAGCTGTGTGTTTTATTATCTCTTTAAATAAAAACTGCTATGAAAAAACACTACCTTATTAAAATTTGCTGCTTATTATTTACAGTAGCTCACATCAATCTTAACCTGCAAGCCCAAGAAAAACAATCGATAGACTCTCTTTTTTTAAACAATAGTGCACACTTTAAAGAAGTAGTCTATGCACATTTAAACAAATCTATATACATCAAAGGAGAAAATATTGGCTTTACGGCTTATAGTTTTGATAAATACAAAAATAATCTCTCTAAAAGTACTTCTAATTTGTACTGCCTAATTTATGATAGCAATAAAAAACTTGTTAAAAAACAATTGCTAAAAGTAGAAAACGGTATTGCTAACGGAGTCTTTGATGTAGATAAAGACTTTAAAACTGGAACCTACTCTTTTAAAGCATACACAAATTGGATGCTTAACTTTTCCGAAGAAAGCTTTTTTACAGATTCCTTTGAGGTTATTGATCCTCAAGAAACTAAAGTTGTTGCTAAAACTAAAAACAACGGCAAAATAGATCTTCAAATTTTACCAGAAAGTGGCCATCTACTTACCGGTGTTATTAATACACTAGGCGTTGTTGCCAAAGATAGTTTAGGTTACGGTATTTCTAATTTAAAAGGGAGTGTGCTTGATCAACAAAACAACTTTATCACTTCTTTTAAATTAAACGATTTAGGCATTGGGCGTTTTTCTATGAAACCAATTAAAAATAAAACGTATAAAGTTCAATTAGAAAATACCAAAGATTTTATTACCAATTTTGGTGCAAACTCAAAAAATAGCGGAATTATAATACAGCTTAATAGCAATGAAAACGAAGTTATAATTTCTTGTGTTACAAACAAAGGTACTTTGCCATTCTTAAAAGGAAAAACCTATACACTTGCTTATCAAAACAGAGCGAAATTAACCAAAATTGAAATACAGTTTGACAAAGAAAATGTTATCAGTAAAAAAATTGCGCTAAAAAACTTAAAATCTGGTATTACTATTTTTACGCTGTTTGATGAGCAAAACAACCCTATTGCAGAAAGATTATTTTTTAATTACAAAAATATTAATATTAATACAATCGAAAATGCTTCTGTAAACAACTCTAAAGACACCCTACACAACTTTAATTTCAACTTTAAAAATGGCTTTAAAGATTTTAACAATGTTAGTATTTCGATATTGCCAGAAAGCACAAAATCGTACAATAAAAATTCTAATATTATCTCTAATGTTTTAATTAAACCTTACATAAAAGGATACCTACAAAACGGTGGATATTATTTTACAGATATCAACAGTCAAAAAAAATATGATTTAGACAATTTGCTTATCACTCAAGGTTGGAGCAGTTTTAATTGGAGAAAATTATTCTCTCAAAAAAACAAATTTGCACATTCTTTTGAGAAAGGAATTACAGTAAGGTTTAATATTCAAAATGAAAAAAATAGTCAAAAACAATTTTTAATTCATGCCTTGTCTAATAATCCACCACAATTTATCTCTTTAAATGATAATTCTAAGAGTGCTTTTGTGTTGAATAATTATTACCCAACTAATAACGAGAAAGCATATATTTCTTCAATTAGAAAAAAAGACGGAAAAACCTTTAAAACACCTTTATATACACAATTCTTTCCTAGTTATATACCCGAAACAAACAAAACAGCGAACCATTTATCAACAAATAGTAATTTTTATGCAACAGAAAACCCTAATCAGCTAACCTCTTTTAATCGTTTAAATACAGGTGATTTTTTAGATGAAGTTATAATTAAAACAAACTTAGAAGAAGAACGAATTTTAGAAATTAGAAAAAAAAGCTTCGGGAGAGTAAAATTTACAACATTACAAGATAGCTACATAACCTTAGAAGAGTATATAAACTCTTACAGTATAGACTTTTACGCCGTTAAAAATCATTTAAAAGGAACTTTAGACATAGGTAGAAGTAACAGCAAGCTTTTTCAAAATTTAACTACAAAGAGAGATTTTGGAGGAACTCTTGTCTATTTAGACGGGCAAAGAGTTTTAGATTCTAGTATATTATTAAATTTCTCAATGAGTATTGTAGATTATGTTGAATTTGATAAAAGTTCATTTACAGAAGGTTTTACAAACGGACAAGGAGTAATACGTATCGTAACCGACCCTATGAAATTTTACCAACCAATAAAAAGACAAACAACCACAGAAATAAAATTTCCTATTACATTTTCTAAAGCAAAAAAATTCTATATACCTAAATACAATTCATATACAGACAATTTTTATAAAAAATACGGAGTAGTAGATTGGCTTCCTATGAATAAAATTGATGAAAATGGAAACTTAAATTTAGATGTTAAAAATATTAAAACTGATAAAATCACCTTGTTCTTTGAAGGTGTTTCTAGTAATGGTGAGTTTATTTTCGATAAAAAAACACTAGAAATTACACCCAGTAAGCTTTTTTAATTATTAAAAATTATCATCAACTTTAAATAAAAACTGCTATGAAAAAACACTACCTTATTAAAATTTGCTGCTTATTATTTACAGTAGCTCACATCAATCTTAACCTGCAAGCCCAAGAAAAACAATCGATAGATTCTCTTTTTTTAAACAATAGTGCACACTTTAAAGAAGTAGTGTATGCACATTTAAACAAATCTATATACATTAAAGGAGAAAATATTGGCTTTACGGCTTATAGTTTTGATAAATACAAAAATAATCTCTCTAAAAGTACTTCTAATTTGTACTGCCTAATTTATGATAGCAATAAAAAACTTGTTAAAAAACAATTGCTAAAAGTAGAAAACGGTATTGCTAACGGAGTCTTTGATGTAGATAAAGACTTTAAAACTGGAACCTACTCTTTTAAAGCATACACAAATTGGATGCTTAACTTTTCCGAAGAAAGCTTTTTTACAGATTCCTTTGAGGTTATTGATCCTCAAGAAACTAAAGTTGTTGCTAAAACTAAAAACAACGGCAAAATAGATCTTCAAATTTTACCAGAAAGTGGCCATCTACTTACCGGTGTTATTAATACACTAGGCGTTGTTGCCAAAGATAGTTTAGGTTACGGTATTTCTAATTTAAAAGGGAGTGTGCTTGATCAACAAAACAACTTTATCACTTCTTTTAAATTAAACGATTTAGGCATTGGGCGTTTTTCTATGAAACCAATTAAAAATAAAACGTATAAAGTTCAATTAGAAAATGCCAAAGATTTTATTACCAATTTTGGTGCTAACTCAAAAAATAACGGAATTATAATACAGCTTAATAGCAATGAAAACGAAGTTATAATTTCTTGTGTTACAAACAAAGGTACTTTGCCATTCTTAAAAGGAAAAACCTATACACTTGCTTATCAAAACAGAGCGAAATTAACCAAAATTGAAATACAGTTTGACAAAGAAAATGTTATCAGTAAAAAAATTGCGCTAAAAAACTTAAAATCTGGTATTACTATTTTTACGCTGTTTGATGAGCAAAACAACCCTATTGCAGAAAGATTATTTTTTAATTACAAAAATATTAATATTAATACAATCGAAAATGCTTCTGTAAACAACTCTAAAGACACCCTACACAACTTTAATTTCAACTTTAAAAATGGCTTTAAAGATTTTAACAATGTTAGTATTTCGATATTGCCAGAAAGCACAAAATCGTACAATAAAAATTCTAATATTATCTCTAATGTTTTAATTAAACCTTACATAAAAGGATACCTACAAAACGGTGGATATTATTTTACAGATATCAACAGTCAAAAAAAATATGATTTAGACAATTTGCTTATCACTCAAGGTTGGAGCAGTTTTAATTGGAGAAAATTATTCTCTCAAAAAAACAAATTTGCACATTCTTTTGAGAAAGGAATTACAGTAAGGTTTAATATTCAAAATGAAAAAAATAGTCAAAAACAATTTTTAATTCATGCCTTGTCTAATAATCCACCACAATTTATCTCTTTAAATGATAATTCTAAGAGTGCTTTTGTGTTGAATAATTATTACCCAACTAATAACGAGAAAGCATATATTTCTTCAATTAGAAAAAAAGACGGAAAAACCTTTAAAACACCTTTATATACACAATTCTTTCCTAGTTATATACCCGAAACAAACAAAACAGCGAACCACCTAACTTCAAATAATTCTTTTTATGCTTTAGAAATTGCAAACAATCTTTACGAATTCAAAAATTTAAACACTAAAAACACTTTAAATGAAATAATTATAAAGTCAAATTTAGAAAAACAAAGGATGTATAAGATTAAAGCTAAGACTAATGGAAAAGTACTTTTCACAAATAAAAATGATGTAAATTTGACTCTAATTGAATATATTGAGACCAGAAGTAGTCGTTTTACTGCTAGAAGAACTTCTACTGGTTTGAGCATTAATATAATTAGACCCAACTTTGGAGATTCCAATAAAATGGATTTAAGTTCCGTAAAAACCAAGCCGTATGATGATAATACTGGTGTTGGTTTTAAAGGAGGCTCAAATAGAGACCAAACCGTTGTGTTTTTAGATGGAGTAAGGTTGATTGATAATAGTGTATTATATAATTACACTATGAGTGTTATAGACTATATTGAATTTGACCCTAATGCTTTTGATCAAGGTTTTAGAGGTAACCAAGGTGTTATTAGAATTACTACAGATTTGTTTAAATTTTACAAACCTAAAAACCATCCTTCTCTATCACAAATAAAATTTCCTATTACATTTTCTAAAGCAAAAAAATTCTATATACCTATGTACAATTCATATACAGACAATTTTTATAAAAAATACGGAGTAGTAGATTGGCTTCCTATGAATAAAATTGATGAAAATGGAAACTTAAATTTAAATGTTAAAAATATTAAAACTGATAAAATCACCTTGTTCTTTGAAGGTGTTTCCAGTAATGGTGAGTTTATTTTCGATAAAAAGACAATTAGTCTTAAGGACTATAAAGTCTATTAAAATAAATTTAAAAACTCGACAAAAGGTAAATTATAAGTATAATTTAAAACCACTCTTAGAAGTGGTTTTTTTTATTTAAAAGATTAGCTTGTAAATTCAGTTCATCGACACTTAAGCGTATTCTAGCATACCTTTATATCGAATAATAGATTTAATTTAAAAAGAAACAAACAACTATGTATTTTTGTTTACCCCTCAATATAACATTAAGATTATAAATTTTAACCCGTTAGAAGATTCCCTAGCCTTATAGCTAATTTAAATTATAATCACTTCGAATCGTTAATTCCTTCATTGGTTTTAACGATTTTTTTTAAACAAAAAATTATTAGTTTTAAAAGTTAGTCCATAATAAATGGTTATTCACCTAACCTTTACAGTTAATTAATCGAAGATATAAAAACTTAAATTTAAAACAGCTGTACATTTGTAATGCGTTAGCATCCCCTAATTATGCAAACGCTGTGAAAAAAATCACTTTGTTAAAATCCCTAAAATTAACAATCAAAATTAATCGCTAATACCTTGACTGGTTTTAGCGATTTTTTTTTACTAGAAACATTAAAACCATAATTATCACCTAATCTACAGTAATTTACATTTTATCTATACACAATCTTCAACTAGTAGAATAAGTGCATAAAAACGTGTATTGAGGTTGTAAATTTGCAATCAGTTAGCGACCCCTAAAATTGCTAATCAAAGAAAATCCCCCAATCTAATTTAATCATGTTTATGATTAATTTAAGAGTCGTTAAAATCATATTTTCTTGATTTTAATGACTTTTTGCTTTTAAATGAATTCATATTATTTTCTTTTGAGTTAAGCCACCTATCATAATGTTTGTTTATTTGTATCAGAATAAATAAAATATCTCATGAAAAAATTATTAATACTATTATTTATAACCTCTTTGGTTTCTTGCGGAGCATCTAAAACTGTTAAAAGTAAAGAAAAAACCATAAAAGGAAATTGGACTTTAAATAATATTACATACAGCAAAACAGGCGATTATAATGTTACTCTTTTTAACGATGCTACAAAAGAATGTTTAGAAGGAAGTTCTTGGAAATTTGTACCAAATAACAATTCTGGTGTTTATACAATAAACAATTCGACTTGTGAATCAGGTGATAGAGAATTCATTTTTATAATTCAAGAAATTGATGAAACATCAGGTTATTATGACTTTTTATTAAAACCAAAAAATAATGAAAACAATATTGGTTTTAGGTTAGAATTATCTAATCTTTCTGAAACAAACATGACTTGGAAACAAAACTTAATGGTAAACGGAACTCCGTTTATTATAAACATGAACTTTACAAAACAATAACAATTATGAAAAATATAATGAACAAAATTTCTGCTTTTGCAGTAGCAATAGCATTAACAGCAAGTTTAACAAGTTGCGAAGCAACTAAAAATGCAAACAACAAACAAAAAGGTGCTGTAATAGGAACCACAACAGGTGCTTTAATTGGTGCCATTATTGGTAATAACGTTGGTAGCGGAAAAAACAGTAAACTAGGAGCTGTAATTGGTGGAGTTGTTGGTGGTGGTGCCGGAATTCTAATTGGTAAAAAAATGGATGATCAAGCAAAACAAATTGAAACAGAGATTCCTGGAGCAGAAGTAGAAAGAGTAGATAACGGTATTGTTGTTACTTTTGATGAAAACAGTGGTGTTTATTTTGATACTAACAAAGATGATATCAATGCAAAATCGCAAGAAACTTTAAACAAATTATCTAGTGTTTTTGCAGAATTTCCAGATACAAACATCTTAGTTGTTGGGCACACAGATAGCTCTGGTAGAGACAGCTACAACATGACTTTATCTGAAAAAAGAGCAAAATCTGTAACTAATTATTTAATAGCAAAGGGATTACAAAGAGGTAGATTTACAACACAATGGTTCGGTGAAACGCAACCAAAGTATGATAACACAACTGCAGAAGGTAGAGCCAAAAACAGAAGAGTAAATGTTGCTATTTTACCTAACGAAAAGATGGTAGAAGAAGCTAAAGAAGAAGTAGGACAATAACTTCTAATATTTTATATATAATTAAAAAAAGCCGCTAAAAAGCGGCTTTTTTTATGAATAAACTTTATAACTATTTATTTTTTTCTTTAACTCTTTAGACGCGGTTGTATAACCACCTTCTGTACCATCTACAAAGTGAATATGTTTTTCATCTCTATCTTCTATATAACAAGACATTATAGAAGCGTATGTAGCATGAATTCCGTAAATTATTTTTTGCTGAGATTCTAATGAATCCAACAAAAGCCTCAACTTACTAATTTGTTTTTCTGTACCAGAAAAAACAGTGTTTATAGAACCATCTAACATAATCGTATCGGATAATTGAGAAACCTTATATAAATATGCTTTGCCATCCTTAAAAAACCTAAAATAATATTTACCAAAGTTTGTAATTAGCCAATTTTTTATAAGATAACTTAAATCAAACTTACCCAAACGAGCATACATTTCTGTTTTAATTTTATCAAAAGATGTATTTAAAGCTAGTTTTAAAGTTGTTATTGGTGTTCTTTCAGATAGACTTCCAAAAATATAATCTATCTCATCCATAATCGTTGTGTAAACTTCTGCTTGTTTTTCTTCGTTATTACACATAACAAGTAAGCAGATTACCTTTTTTTCTTCGCTATTGGGCTTAATTTCATTCCAACGACACTCCATACCTTCTAAATCAATAGAAATATCATCAATTTTATCATCAATATTTTCTACAAACTGCTCTTTAATTAGGTTTTCTGCAAGTTTTAAACCGTTACCAATAATTACCGGAGTTACTAAAAAAGAGTTTAATTTTAATTTAGCGATTCTTAAAGTAGCTCCTGTTGCATAAATGTCTTCTACACGCATTTGTCCTACTCTTAGTTTTAAATTAAAGTTTTTTTCTACGTGATCGCTATAATTTTCTAAAGCTTTATAAACAGGTTCTAGAATTTCTTTTGTAACAATAAAAGTTGCGCCATCACCTCCAAAAAAATATGGAATCGTAATTTTTTTATTGATTTTTTTAATTTTATTTAAAACAGTAATTATACTACCCGTAGCAACTAAATTAACATCGTTATGACCTCCGTTTTTTATCGCTTTTGTAGAATTTACAATATCTGTTACTATAACTACCCAATTGCTTGGTACAGCATTAAATAAGTTTTCATTTTTAAGAAGCTCTCTAATAGGAATATTATTGTAACTTAATTTTTTGTAAAACCCTGTGTTGTTAATCATTATCTATAAATTATATCAATACAATTTCTTTTTTAAATGTCTAAATAAAATAATTGTAATATATCTATTATATTAGCAAAATAACACGCTACACATGAAAATATTTATAAAATTTGATTTTACTGCAGTTTGTAATAAACTTATTGAAGAAAAGTTAAATGAATTAGATGTTAAACATAAAGTTCTAGGTTTTGGTGAAATAGAGTTTTTAGAAAAAATTACAGAAGACCAACTATCGCAATTAAACGATAGTTTAAAAGAATATGGTAGTGAAGTAATTGAAAACCAAAAAAGTATTTTAGTTCAAAAAATAAAAGATACTATTACAGATATGGTTTTTAATGATGATGAAAATATAAATGTTAAAAGTTCTGTGTATTTATCAGAAAAACTAGATCATAGTTACGGGTATTTGTCTAATTTATTTTCTGAAGTTACCTACACATCTATAGAAAACTTTATCATTTTACAAAAAATTGAATACACAAAACAATTAATTATCAATACCGATTTAAAAATTACCGATATTGCATATAAATTAAATTACTCTAGTGTAGCACATTTAAGTACGCAATTTAAAAATACAACAGGTATAACACCTTCTGCTTTTCAAAGAATAATAACAAAGAGAAGAGAGCTAAATAACCCTAATAAACAAGAATAAATGCAACATAAAGATGTTTTTATAATTTTAGCAGATGATGATGAAGACGACAGACTTTTCTTTGAAGATGCTTTTGATGAGTTAAAAATTAACACAAAAGTAAGCACTTTTAAAGACGGTTTAGAGTTAATGAACTACTTAAACCAAGAAGATAGTATTCTGCCAAAAATACTTTTTTTAGATTTAAACATGCCAAAAAAATCGGGTATAGAATGTTTAACAGAAATTAAAAAAGTAGATAGACTTAAAGATATTGCTATTGTAATTTATTCTACTTCTGCATCAGAAGAAGACATAGAAAATACCTTTGTTTTAGGTGCTAACGTTTACATTAAAAAACCAAACAACTTTAAAAAATTAAAGAAAGTGCTTTCTAATGTAGTTACTATAAATTGGCAATATCAAACAAGTGGCCTAAACAAAGACAACTTTTTATTAAGATTATAAAGTGAATATAAAATCGATATTTAAATCTACACGTTTCTTAAAGATAACCTTTGGTATAAGTCTTTTTGTAATACTATGCATGGGTGGTTTGGCATACAAACACCTGCAAACATTAATTAAATCTTTTGATTTAGTAGAGCATACGTATGAAGTAAATATCGAATTAGAACAAATACTTTCTTACTTAAAAGACAGCGAAACTGGCCAAAGAGGTTATCTAATTTCTGAGGATACTCGGTTTTTAGAATCATTTTTTTCTGGTAGAGAAAAAACAAATAACAGTTTTGCACGTTTAAAAGAATTAACAAAAAAAGACGAAAGACAACAACAAAAACTTAGAGATTTAACAATTTTAATTGATAAAAACTTAAATTATTTTGATGAGACTTTTAAGTTTTCTAAAAACGATAATTTAGATTCTAAAGAGTTTGATGCACTACTTCTTGCAGGTAAAAAAACCATGGATAACATTCGATTAGAAATTAATCAAATGATTACCCATAACAACAATCTTTTAAGAATTAGAAAATTAGATAACGAAAGAAGTATTACAAACACACCGATTATTATATATTCAGTTTTAATAATTGCCCTTCTATTACTACTTTTTACGTATTCGAAAATTAATAATGATATTAAAAATTTACAAACCAAAAACCTTCAATTAGAAATTTTTAAAGAATCTACAAATCAATCAGAAATTGTAAGCAAACATGGTACTTGGAACTGGTTTATAGAAGAAAATAAATTTAGTTATTCTGATAATTTATACAGATTATTAGGTGAGCAACCTCAGTCTTTTGAACCTACCTTAGAAAACTTTATGCAATTTGTACATCCAGAGGATGTAGATAAATTGAAAAAACAAGTCGAAAAAATGATGCAAACAGAAGATTTGCCATTCATTTACTATAGAATTGTTCAAAAAAATGGCAGCATAAGACACTTTAAAGCTTATGGTAAAGTGCTTACAGATAACCAAGAGAATAAAAGACTTATTGGTACAACTGCAGATATTACCGATGAGATAGAAAATTATAGATTACTAGAAGAAAGAAATTTAGAGTTAGAAAGAAACAATAAGGAATTATCTTCTTTTAACCATGTTGCAAGTCATGATTTACAAGAACCTCTTCGAAAAATACAAACTTTTATTTCTAGATTAGAAGAAAAAGAAGCTTCTAATTTATCTGAAAGAGGAAATTTATATTTAGAAAGAATAAAAACCTCTTCTACAAGAATGCGTTTATTAATAGACGATTTATTACAATTTTCTAGGACTAATAAATCTGAAGAAGTTTTTGAAGAAACTAACATGAATATCATTCTTGAAAATGCAAAACAAGAATTGGCAGAAACTATTTTAGAAAAAGATGCCATTATTACATCAGAAACAATACCCGCATTAACAGTTATACCATTTCAATTACAACAATTATTCATCAATTTAATTGGTAACTCATTAAAATACAGTAAAAAAGAAGTTTCTCCAAATATTAAAATTTCTTACAAAAAAGTTGATGCTAGCGATATAAAAAAAATAAAGAACACCAAGTTTAATTTTTACCATAAAATTACTTTTGAAGACAATGGTATAGGTTTCGATGAAGAATACGCCGAAAAAATATTTGTGCTTTTTAGTAGGCTTCATAATAAAAACGAATATTCTGGTACAGGAATTGGTTTATCTATTTGTAAAAAAATTGTAGAAAATCATCAAGGATATATTTTTGCTACTGGTAAGCCAAATATTGGTTCAATTTTCGAAGTTTATCTTCCTTTTAACTAAAAAACACCCTCGTTTTTTCTAGCTATACTTACAATTTATGGAAATTGTATAAATTCTCTTATTAATTCTGTAACAAAAAATCCTATCCTTTTTTCGACCTTTGTATTCCAATAAAAAAAGTGAGAATAAATGAAACGTACTAAAAAAATACTAGCTAGTCTTCTTTTTACTGCATTTCTATTTTTGATGTTTTCTTGTGATAAAAAAACCACCACAAAAGAAAAAGAAGACAAAATATTAAGCAGTCAAACAGACGCTAAATTATTAGTTGAAGCTACAAAAAACTACATTTATATAATTAATTATAACAATTACATAAAAGAAAAAGACTCTGTTACCCCAGAAACAAAACAGATTTTAAATTCTATAAATAAAGGAGTTAAAGAACGTTTAGGTTCTATTAAAGACATTTCTAGAAAAGAAATGATTTTAATACCTAATGTAAATGATGTATTGTTTTTAGAAAAAAAACCATTTGTTGTAAATGAAAAAGAATCTAACGAGAAAGCTTATTTATTAACCTTAAATAAAATTATAGATAAGCAAGTTGCAGTAATGAGTGATTTTGCAAAAATAACTAACAACGAATCTATGAATGTACTCGCAAATGAATCTGAGTATTTCTTAGAAGAGAAAAAAGAAAATATAGAGAATCTTTTAAATGAAGAGTAAATGAAAAACTTTCTATACATCACATTTATTTTAATAATTATAGCATGGGCTGTAAGCTATTTTGTATTTGCAATAGAAAGTCCGTTAATTCATTTATTACTCTTAGCATCTTTAATTCTAGGTATAATTTGGTACAAAATTAAAGACACATAAAACTTCTATTAAAAGCTTTAAAGTAAAATTACTTTAGAGCTTTTTTTTTGTTTTTAATCTAAAAATTACATCTTCAAAATTTAACCTAATTTATTTAGAAAAAAATTTCATCTCAATAATTTATTCACTCTCTCTACTTTAGTATTTTTTATAGAAATTAAATTATCATTATAGATTTTAGTTTATAATTTTGAGTTGTTATAAACTCTTAAATAGTAAATTTTACTACAAATTTCTTCTTGTAAAAAATTATCAGAAATAATTATATAATTACAGTTTGTTGTTACATAATTTCAGTAAAAAATATTTTAATTATTTGAAAATCAATTAATTAATACCAAAAAATAGAAATCATATAACAAAAAAAAAAAATCGTGTAACGGAAAAACTTGAGTTCGGTTGTTACTTTGCAGTATAATTTTAAATAAAGAATTTATACTTCCTTATTTAATTTTAGGATCAAATAAAATTAGTAACAATCAAAAAAACTCAACCAATTATGATTACTATAAATTCAAAATTAAGAGGCTTAAATTTATTCTTTAACAAATTACAAAAGAAGATTGGGGGAACGTTAAAAGTGACTTCTAATGAGCAGTTTCTTAAAATTAATAACAACATAGGTAAAGGTACTATTAGATCTATTAATTTAGACGGTGGTATTAGTTTATTAGAATTTAATATTACACCTAAAGAAGACCTTAAAATAGCTGTAGATGCTAAAGCAGGTACACATATTAACTTTGTATACTGTTCTAAAGGTAAGATTTCTCATTCTTTCGAAAATAACGCAACTAAAAACACCGTAGAAACTTTTCAAACAAGTATAGTTTCTAATATTTTATCAGAAGAAAATACAATTACACTTTATAAAGGTATAGAAACTAGTTCTACCATTATATCTGTAAATACTGCGGATGATAATAACCAACAAACAGACATTAATAATCTTTTAAAAGATGCTTTTATTGCAGGTAAAACTAAAGATTATATATACTTAGGTTCTTACAATCTTAAAATTGCAGAACATATTAAGCAATTAAAATCTATTGAAAACAAAGGAGTTGTTAGAGCTTTATTAACTAAAGGTATTGTAAACTTAATTTTAGGTTTAGAAATCGAACAACATAAAAAAGACATAAATAGTAATGCTAATTCTAACGGTTCTTTAACTCAGAACGAAATGGAGCTGATTAAGGAATTAACAGATTACGTAAACAACTATCCAGATTTAGATCATAAAATAAATGTTTTAACAAGAAAAATTGGTTTAACTGCAGCTAAAATTCAAGAAGGATTTAAGTTAATGCACGGGTTAACTGTATGTGAATACATTAGATCTGTACGTTTAAAAAAATCTGAAGAATTAATTATAAATACTGATTTAAGTATTTCTGAAATTGTGTACAGTTTAGGTTTTTCTAGTAGAAGTTATTTCTCTAAAAGATTCAGAGAAAAATACAACTGTTCTCCTAGAGATTATAAAAAGAAAAACAAGTTAGCTATGACAGCATAATATATTTGAATTAATGATAAAAAACCTCAAGAATAAAATCTTGAGGTTTTTTTTATTTTAATTAACTAAGAATTTTATTCTTTTCAAATTCATTAATAAATGGTTGTGAATATAATCTTTTACTTAAAGCAGCATTAATTGCATTTGCAACAGCGCCACCTGCTGGCGGTAAACCAGGTTCTCCTAAACCTGTAGGAGATTTATTACTATCAACAAAAAAGACATCTACCTTTGGGGTTTCATTCATTCTTATCAATCTGTAAGAATCGAAGTTTTTAGATTGAGGAACTCCTTCTTTAAATGAAAAACCAGCATACATTGCATGTCCAATTCCGTCTAAAACACCACCTTCAACTTGGTTTCTAGCACCAGTAGGGTTTACAACAATACCGCAATCTACAGCAACCGTAACCTTTTTTACTACCGGATAACCATCAACTAATTCTATATCTGCCACCTCTGCAACATGTGTATTATGACTGTAATACGCAGAAAAACCTTGGTAAACACCATTTTTAGCATTTCCCCAATTCGATTTACTTCTTACAAGTTTAATGGTTTCTTCCATTCTTTCACCAGAATACTCAATACGTTTATCCGTAGTATTTTTTACATTTTGTAATAAATCTAAACGCAACTGAATTGGATCTATATTTAACTCTGATGCCAATTCATCAAAAAAACTTTGCTCTGCAAAAGCTAAGAAATTTGTATATGGCGCTCTCCAAGCACCGGTTGTGATATTACTTTTATAATTACCACTTTCTACTTTATAATTTGGAATGCAACCAGCAGGAAAAAAGTTAGGAATTAAACCATACATATTTCCATTTACTGCCGCTTCTTTTAAATGATAACCAGTTACTTTACCGTCTTTTAAAGCTGCTTTAATTCTATATTTAATTGCTGGCCTATAAGTACCCGCAGTCATATCATCTTCTCTAGAAAAAACAACTTTTACTGGTTTTTTAGCTAAACTAGAAATTTCTGCTGCTTCTAAAGCAAAATCTCCGTACAAACGTCTACCAAAACCACCACCCATACGAGTCATTTCGCATAAAATATCTTCTTCTTTTCTATTTAAAAGTTTAGAAACTCTATTAACCGTCCATTGTGGTGTTTGTATAGGACCAACCAAATGCACTTTTTCTGGAGTAACATTTGCATAAAAATTCATCGGTTCTAAACAATTATGTGGTAAAAAAGGTGAATGATAAGTTTTTTCTACAACTTTATCTGCAGCACTAAAAGCCTTTTTTACATTGCCATCTTCTCTTCTAACATCTAAACCTTTACCATCTAAAATTTTGGTTAATAATTTATCATGTTCTTCTGTAGATTCTGCTTTAGAATCTGTTTTCCAATTAGCATTTATTGCTTTTTTACCTTTCATTGCAGCCCAAGTAGAACTTGCTAAAACGGCAATTTTATCTCCGAATTTTATAATCTCTTTTACACCAGAAACATTTTTAGCCTTCGTATCATCAAAAGAAACTAATTTTTGCCCAAATGCTGGTGGTCTTAAAACAGCAGCAATCATCATGTTTTCTGCTTTGTAATCCAATCCAAATAAAGGTTTACCTGTTATAATTTTATCAATATCTACATTAACAATTTCTTGTCCAATAATTGTAAAATCTTTGGGGTCTTTTAACACAACATTTTCTGGCACTTCTAATAGAGCTGCCTCTTTTACAACATCACCATAGGTTAGTTTTTCTCCTGAAGTATTTGTAATTATTCCGTTAGATGCTTTTAAAGAACTTGCATCTACTTGCCATTTTACAGCAGCTGCATTTACCAACATTTGTTTTGCTGTTGCCCCTGTTTGTCTTAACGCATCCCAACCTTGTCTAATAGATTGGCTTCCGCCGGCTACTTGCCTTGTATAATTTTTTGTATCTAAAATACCTTGTGCAACATTTACTTTATCCCAATCTACATCTAACTCTTCTGCTATAATCATTGGCATAGAAGTTTTTACCCCTTGACCGATTTCTGGATTCGGAGAAAAAATAGTTACATAACCTTCATCAGAAATTTTTATAAATGCGTTAAAATCGTTAAAATTTAAACTTGTTATATCTACTGGCATTTTAGCTTCTGGCTTACATGCTGTAAGTAAATTAAAACCAATTAACATACCGCCACTTGCCAATGCAGAGGTTTTTAAAAAGTTTCTTCTACTAAAATTATCTTTTTTGTGTAGTTTCATTTTTATAAATTTTAGTGATTATTGCATTTTTTCTGAAGCAACTTTTACTGCTTTTTCTATTCTATTATAAGATGCACATCTACAAATATTACCATGCATCGCCTCTCTTATTTCTTTTTCTGATGGATTTTTATTTTCTGATAAAAAAGCAGAAGCTGTCATTATTTGTCCTGCTTGACAGTAACCGCATTGTGGCACATCAATCTCTTTCCAAGCCTCTTGTACAGGATGTTTACCATCTTTAGATAAACCTTCTATTGTAGTAATTTTTGTATCATCTAAAATAGAAACTTGCAATTGACAACTTCTTGTTGCAACACCATCTATGTGAACTGTACAAGCACCGCATTGTGCAATACCACAGCCAAATTTTGTGCCTACTAAATTTAACTCATCTCGTAAAACCCAAAGTAAAGGAGTATCTTCATCTGCAGTAACAGTAACATTTTTTCCGTTAACATTTAAATTGTAGTTTGGCATAGAAAGTAGATTTAAAATTATGGAGTGAAGTTACAAAAAATTGAGAATATAATATTTCCAATTCTTAAGCATATTTTACCTTTCTTATAACACGCAAAGTTTCTTTGTATTTTATATAAGTAGATTTATTTTCTAAACTTTTAATGTAACTTTTAGCTTTTTTTAAATTTTCTTCAGCATTTAGAAAACCGTGTAAATAGCAAATTAAATAATTGGTTGGCAACCTTAAAACATCTTCGTGTTCTGTAACAGATAAGGGTTTATTTTCTGATAGTTTTCTAACAATTAAATTGCAATTATTATAAATATGTATCATAACTTTATTATTAAAAATAGGTGGTTCAAACAAAAAGTTATTTACAATATCTTGTCTGCCATTTTCTTTAAAATGAATTATTGTTTTTTCTAACGGATAATATTTTTCTTGCTTTTCTAATCCTAGAAAAATAAATTCTGTTATAATAAATGAATTATTATTATACGTAATTTTAACATCATCTAAAGCAGAGAAAAACAACTGAACTTGCTCGTTAATTAATTCTATATCTACTCTAGAATAGTAAATTTCGTTATTAATTACTTTTTTTTCTCCTGCCCAACAAAGCACAAATTGTTCATTAAAAACTTTGTATTGAGGATTGTATTTAGGTTTATGATTATTTATAAAATCGAAAACGCCATTTAAAGTTAACTCAATATTATTACTTGCATTTTTTTCTATAGCTGCAACAACCTCTTTGTTTCTATTTCTTAATTCGAAATTTTCGCCAAGAAAGGGCATCGAAATACTTCCACTTCGATAAAAAATGGTTCCCTTATTGTATTTCCATGTTTTTTTTGATAGAGAAGCTATTAAATTATTTGGATAAATTGTAACCAAACCAATAACTTTATGTCGTGGTAAACTAGGAAAACGAACATTTTCATAAGCAATTTTTGGCGGATTTGCTATATAAGCATTTACAAGATTTTGTATTTTACTATCATCAAAAAAATCTACACCTAAAATCTTATTTTCTTCATCTTCTACCCCAATAACAATGTAAGAATTATTAAAAGGATTCGAATTAGAAAGAGCACATATATGTTTTAAAAATTTCGCTTTCCCGTCTTTTCTATTTAAAGATAATTTTTGCTTTTTATCATAAAAACTATTCTCATCATTATGAGAAAGTAAGTTTTTAATTAAAAGGCGTTTGTTTATCATTTTATGCCACTTCTTCTCCTTTACTAGCTTCTAACAACAAGAACCAATCTTGTAATTCTAACTCTATGCTTAAAGCTTTGTTTGCATTTAAAATTCGGTCTCTATTTGTTGTACCAATTACTGGTGAAATATTTGCAGGGTGCTTTAAAACCCAAGCTAATAATAGAACATCTTCTGCTACATTATATTTTTCTGCTAACTGAATTAAAACTTTTTTAATACGAGTTGTCTGTTCTGTGTGCTCTTTAAAAACAGTTCCCAAAGGACTCCAACACATTGGTTGAATGTCTTTTTGCAGCATTTGATCTAAACTACCATTATGCATTGCTGAGTGTTGTGTTAAAGAAAACTCTACTTGATTTATAGAAACAGGAATTTTATCAGAAATTAAATTAATCTGAGAAGGTGTAAAATTTGATACTCCGAAATTGATAATTTTTCCGCTTTCTTTTAATTCAGTAATTGCTTCTGCAATTTCATTAGGATGCATTAACGGACTTGGTCTGTGCAATAAAAAAGTATCTAAATAATCTGTTTGTAAATTTTTTAAAGACTGTTCTGCACTCCAAACAATATATTCTTTGCTATAATTATAATGTTTTAGTTTGTTATTTCTAGATTCTGTTACTAACTGAATTCCGCACTTAGAAATTAACTTTATATCCTCTCTATGAACTCCGCTTTCTTTAAAACCTTTACCAAACGAAGCTTCCGTAGTAAAATGACCGTAAATATCTGCATGATCAAATGTAGAATTTCCGTTTTCTACACAAAATTGAATCATTTCTGATTGCTCTTTTGTCGAAAACTGTTTACCCCAAACTCCCCAAGACATGCAACCTATTATTATTTCTGATTTTGACATCTTTTATTCTTTATTTAAAATTGTAGCACTTGCTTGTGCCGTTGGATATACTACTAAATCTTCGATATTAACATGATATGGTCTTGTTACAACAAAATAAATAATATCTGCAATGTCTTCTGCTTGTAAAGCTTTAAAACCGCTATAAACTGCTGCTGCTTTTTTAGAATCTCCTTTAAAACGAACTTCTGAAAATTCTGTCTCTACGGCTCCTGGATGAATTGCAGAAACACGAATATTGTGTTTATTCAAATCTATTCTCATAGATTTATTTAAAGCATTTACAGCGTGTTTAGAGGCGCAATACACATTTCCGTTCGGATATACTTCTTTACCAGCAATTGAACCGATATTTACTATAAAACCATTGTTTCTTTCTATCATTTGCGGAAATATAGCTTTAGAAACATACAATAATCCTTTTACATTAATATCTAACATTGCATCCCAATCATCTAAACTACCCTCTTGTATTGTAGATAAACCATGTGCATTACCCGCATTATTAATTAAAATATCTATCTGCTTAAAATTTTCTGGAAGTGATGCAACTGCTTTTTCTACGGCAGCTCTATTAGAAACATCAAATTGTAAAATAGTAACATCTGTAATAATGCTTAATTCTTTTTGTAAAGATTCTAATCTGTCTAATCTTCTACCACAAAGAATTAATCTAATATTATTTTTTGCAAAGATTTTTGCTGTTGCTTCGCCAATACCAGATGTTGCGCCAGTAATAAATGCTGTTAATTTCATATTTTTTTATTTTAAGCTAAAACTTTGTATAAAATTATGAAATCTTTTTGGCTTAAAATTAAACGATAAAGATACTTTTTAGCAATTATTAACAAAGAAAAAACCGTCCTCCTCAGGACGGTTTCTCTTTCAATTGGTTATTAAGCAATAACCAACCAAAAATCAACTAACCAAACTTTATTTTAAATTTCTTCCAATTTTTGTTTTTCTTACTATTTTAGTACGTTTTCTATTCGAATTCCTTACAATAGATTTTGCACTTTTTTCTGATGCATCTGTTTTTAAATATTGTACAAAACCTCTACCATTAAAAACATATGTTGTTTCAGACTCTATGTTGTAAAGACTAATCTTTCCATCATTTATAACGCTTAATTCAAACTCTTCTATATCTCCGCCATCATAATTAAGTGTTAATATTTTAAGATCTTCGAAACCCGTTACATCAAACACTTCATAATCTCCAACGTAACTCCAATTTATATTTGCAATTTGTGTGCCAAAGTTGTCTTGAGAACTATAAAAAGTAGTTGTGTTTTCTGGAGTAAATTGCAAGTAATTTTCTAAATCAAATGCATTAGGCACTCCACCTGTTGTACTTGTTTTCTCCCAAGCTTGGTATTCTTGTAAAAAATACTCTATGTTTTCATAAAATAGCTTATCATAATCAAAAGTGTTTGTCTGATAACCAATTAGAAAATAAGTAACATTTTGTCTGTAATTATACAATCTAATTTCGTTGTTAGAAGTTATAGTTACTTCAAAATCATTTCTTCCGTCTAAATCGTGTCTTGTTTCTAAAAGACCTGTATACGTGTCATATGTACCAACATCTATACCTAAACCATTTCCTGTAAAACCAATATCTGCTATATTATTATTTGCATATAAAACGCCATCTAAAAATGATAAAGTAAAAGCTTTAGCCACAAACGGAATGTCTCCGTTACCAATAGTTCTGTGATAATCTACGTACCACAAATCGTAATTAGATACAACTTCTTCTAAAGAGATTTCATTCTCTATAAAATTGTCTTCGAAAACTGTGGTACAAGAGCCTAAAAATGCTCCTGTTAAAATAAATGTAAAAAGTAGTTTTAAAGATTTCATAAGCTGTAGTTTTAAGGTTACAGTTAGAAATATTCAAATTGCGTGCCAAAAATTATTTCAAACCTCAAACAACTAAAAAACAGCGTTTTAATTATTTTTTTGAGCCATAGGAAAAGCGCGAGATTGAACTTCTTTTATATTCTTTACTTTGTAAAAAACAGATTTACCATCTTTATTAAAACTGATTATTGCTTCGTTTTTTTCTAATTGAAAAGGAAACTTTTTAACAGTTGGCAAAGTATTTTCTAATTCTTTAGTAGGGTTTGAATCTAAAATAACATCTCTTTTTATATTTACATTTGAAGAAAAATGACCAATCAATTGTACTTTATTTCCATTTACAACAACCTCTGCTTTGGCTATTTTATTTTGAAAATAAATCGAATCAAACTCTATTTCTAAAGCATTTTCTAATTGAATTTCGAGTTTTGTACCAGCAACACCTTTTTGACCGCCAACCCAGTTATTATAAAATGCTTTTTCTACTTTAAAAACAGGGTTTTTAATTATTGAACTACTACCACATTGAGAAAAACCAAATAATATGGTTAAGATTGTTAAGATTTTCATGACTTTCATTTTTTTCTAGTTTAGTCTTAGTATGTCAAATGATATGCCAAGATAAAATAAAATCTACTCAAATCGAGTAGATTTTATTTTTTTCAATATTTTAATATCCGTTAAGAATTACTTCCTAACATCAATAATTCGCTTACTATAATTTCTGTTACGTATCGTTTTTCTCCTGATTCTGTATTATAAGTTCTGTTGGTTAACTTACCTTCTACCGCAATTTCTTGCCCTTTGTTTATATATTTTTCTACAACTTTTACAAGTCCGCCTTTAATAACAATGTTATGCCAATATGCACGCTCTATTTTGTTACCTTCTTTGTCTTTATAACTATCATCTGTAGCCATAGAAAATTTTGCCATTTTATTGCCATCTTTAAAAGTTACTATTTCTGGCTCTTGACCTAATCTACCAATTAATTGTACTTTGTTTCTTAACGTATTCATAAGATAAGTTTTGTGCATTTATTATGTAATGCAAGTTTATAATTTATTTTGTCTACTCGTTTAGACATTGCAAAATTGCGACAGTACTGCTTCCTTATTCGGTTTTAAAACAATTACTTTCGGTTGTAATTAATTGTAGTCGTTTGTAAACGGATAATTTTTAGTATATTTACTAAATGAAAATCTTATAGACATGAAATCGTACAGAAGTGAACAATGGAAGCTATTTGAAAAAGAAAATTATGATGTTGCTAGAGAAAAACTTTACGTTTCTAATTACGGAAGAGTAAAAAGAGAAATTGAAGAAGGTGTATTCGAACTTCTTAGAATTGGTCAAATTAACAATTTTGAAACCTTTACATATCCCAAAATAGGTAGTAAGAGAAAAGCAAATGCTTATGTGCACAGAGTTGTTGGTTTATTATTTCTAAAAAAAGAAGAAGATCAAAAATTTGTAATTCATTTAAACCACGATTTAAAAGATAATTACTATCAAAATTTAAAGTGGGTAAATCAAAAAGAATTAACAAAACACCAAATAACGAATCCTAAAAGAATTGCAAAATTTGGTATTAAACCTGGCGCAAAATTAACAGAAGGTAAAGTTAGAATTATTAAGAAAAAGTTGTTAGACCCTAACAGAAGAACTAGACTAAGAATTATTGCAAGTCAATTCGGTATTACAACAATGCAATTAAGAAGAATTAAATCAGGCGAAAATTGGGGTGAAGTAAAAGTGTAATAAGATTGCTATTAATGGAAAAAAAAGAGTGTTTAGAGTGTAACGAGCTGCTAAAGGGCAGAATCGATAAAAAATTCTGTTCTGATTATTGTAGAAATTCGTACAATAACCGAATTAATAAAGACAGTAAAAATTTAATCAGAAATATTAATAATAGACTTCGAAAAAATTATAAAATACTTTCTGATTTAAATTCTACTGGTAAAACTAAAGTTAGTAGAACAAAATTGTATGACAAGGGTTTCGATTTTCAGTTTTTTACATCAATTTATAAAACAAAAACAGGCAACTTGTACCATTATATTTACAATGAAGGCTATTTAGCTTTAGAAAATGAAACTTTTTTATTAATTAGAAAAGATAAATAAGAAGTGTAACTTTTTGTAAGTTAGAGCTACTAACTTACAAAAAGACACTATGATTTTTATTGTATTAATCGCTTTAATAATACTGGCAATTGCTATCTATTACTTTAGTAATAAACAAGTAATTATAAGAACTCTTGCTAAAACGCCAAATAAGCCTGTTGGTGGCTTAAAAACTAATAGTTTTACAAAGGTTACCGGTAAAGCATTGCATGTAAAACAACCACTTATTGCGCCTTTTAGTAAAAGAGAATGCGTCTATTATAAAATTATAATAGAAGAAAAAAGAAGCAACGGCAAGAATTCTCATTGGAAAACTTTAATTAAAGAATCTAAAATTCAAGAATTTTTTATAAAAAGTAAAGGTGAACACGTAATTGTTAGACCTAGCTTAAAACCAAAAAACTTTAAAAGTTATTTAGTTGTAGATAAAAAAACTTCATCAGGTACATTTAACAACCCTACAAAAGAGTTTTTAGAACTTTTAAAAAATTATAATATTAAAAGTGAAGGTTTTTTGGGTTTTAATAAATCTTTAAGATACACAGAGGCAATTTTAGAGTTAGAAGAAACAGTTACAGTTGCTGGTATCGCCAAATGGAAAAACCTTAAAGAACCTGTTAATGGTTACCCATATTCTAAGATTGCAGAACTGGTAAGTACCGAAAATCAAAAATTGATAATAACAGATTTACCTTCAATTAATTTTAGCAAAAGAAGATAACATTTACCATGTATTACCCTCTACACTAATGGCAGCTTTTAATACATCTTTTTGACTTAATTGCCCTATAAGTTTACCGTTTTCAATTACAGGAAATCTTCTTCTTCTAGATGAAATAAATTTAAATGCTGCATCAAAAATATTCATGTTTTTATCAATAGTATCTACATCTGTAACCATATATTTACCAACAGTATTATTTGTATCTGCAGGCATATTGTAGTACTTACTTTCAGAAATATGTTTTATACAATCCGTTTCAGAAATAATACCAACAAGCTCATTCTTTTCATTTACCACAGGTCCACCAGAAATTTTATTAGTAATCAACTGTTCTATCACATAATCTAAAGAGTCTTCTGCTTTAAAGGTTACCAAATTTGTAGTCATATAATCCGACACCAAAATTTGTGTTTTTTCTTTAATTTGATTGGTTTCTCTTTTACCTTGAAAGCTCTTAATTCCCATAATATTAGATTTTTAGTTGTACTAAAGTTAGCAAAATTTTTAATCGGTTTTACTTTTGATGATAATTTTTTTTAATTCACTACTTTTATAGAAATAAAATTTTAGAATGAATAAATTTTCTACGATTGTTTCTACCCTACTAATTTTAGGTGTAATTTTTTGGAGTTTTAGTAGTTTAAAACCCTCTATAAATACTTCTAACAATACAAACGAAACATCTTTTTCTTTATACAATGCCTTACATCATTTAAAAAAAATAAGTACAAAAGCCCATTATGTTGGTTCTGATGAACATAAAAATGTGCAGAATTATATTGTAACAGAATTGCAAAAAATGGGGTTAGAACCACAAATTCAGACCCAAACTGCTATCAACAAAAAATGGTTTGCCGCTACTACTGCAGAGAATATTATCGCTAAAATTAAAGGCACAAATTCTGATAAAGCTTTACTTCTACTTACTCATTACGACGCAAACCCACACTCTTCTTTAGCTGCAAGTGATGCTGGCTCTGGAGTAGTTACTATTTTAGAAGGAATTAGAGCTTTTTTAGCAAAAGGAACTACCCCAAAAAATGATATTATTATTTTAATTTCTGATGCAGAAGAACTAGGTTTATTAGGTGCGCAAGCATTTGTAGATCAACATTCTTGGGCTAAAAACGTTGGTTTGGTTTTAAATTTTGAAGCTAGAGGAAGTGGCGGACCAAGCTATATGCTTATGGAAACAAATGGTAAAAACAGCAAATTACTATCAGAGTTTTTGGCTACAAAACCCAATTTTCCGGCAGCAAATTCCTTAATGTATTCTATTTATAAAAAACTACCAAACGATACAGATTTAACTGTTTTTAGAGAAAGTGGAAATATTAACGGATTGAACTTTGCTTTTATTGGCGATCATTTTGATTACCATACAGCACAAGATTCTTATGAAAGGTTAGACCGAGAAACCCTTTTACATCAAGCAGATTATTTTACAACTTCATTAAATTATTTTGCAAACGCAAATCTATCAAATTTAAATTCTGAAGAAGATTTTGTGTATGTAAATTTTCCGTTTATTAAAATGCTTACATTTCCGTTTTCTTGGGTAAAACCATTAACAATAGGTTGTTTAATTGTTTTTATTATTTTGCTTTTCTTCGGAATTTCACTTAATAAAATAGATGCAAAAGGAATTTTTAAAGGCTTTGTACCGTTTTTAGTTTCATTGGTTTTATGCGGATTAATTTCTTTCGGGTTATGGCAATTATTACAAATTATACATCCGCAGTACAAAGATATTTTACACGGTTTTACTTATAATGGTTATCAATATATTACGGCCTTTGTATTTTTAAATCTTTGGTTATTATTTACAATCTATAAACGTAGCGCCAAAGAATTAAAACCTACAAACTTACTAGTAGCGCCCTTGTTTTTCTGGTTAATTATTAATTTAATTATTGCATACGCACTAAAAGGTGCTGGCTTTTTTATTATTCCGGTTATTAGTGCCTTACTAATTTTAGCAATAGCAATTTTCTTAGACTTAAAAGAAGGTTCTAAAAGAATATTATTTACCATTTTATCAATACCAACTCTTTATATTTTTGCTCCTTTGGTTAAAATGTTTCCTGTTGGTTTAGGTTTAAAAATAATCTTTGTTAGCGCAATTTTTATTGTGTTGGTTTTTGGTTTGATGATTCTTAGTTTTCATCAAAAGAAAACTTTTTTTACTCAGAAAATAAGTGGCATATTAGCTATTGTATTTTTTGGTTTGGCAACGTATAATAGCGGATTTTCAACAGAAAACAAGAAACCCAACAGCATCGTTTACATTCAGAATTCTGATGATAAAACTGCTTATTACGGAACCTACAATACCGTTTTAGACGCTTATACTAAACAAATTTTTAATACTGATTACTCTGAGGGCGGACTTGAAAATGCCGACACAAAAAGTAAATACAACACACGTTTTAAATTTGCTAAAAAAACTAGTTTTAAAAATATAGAAAGTGCAAATTTAATTACAGATTTAGATACAATTATTGGTTCGAAACGATTTTTAGAGTTAACCTTTTTACCTACAAGAAAAGTTAATAAGTTCGAATTTATAACCAAAAACAACATTAGTTTACATCAATTTAAAGTAAATGATGTGTTGGTTAATGATGGTAAAAAATACAAAGCAAAACCTGGTACATTTTTAATTTATCACTTTGGAAATAGTGACAAAGAATTAACAATTTCTTTTACTGTTGATGTGAACGAGAAATTAGATATTATTTTAAATGAAATTTCTTATGATTTGTTAACCAACAAAAACTTTAAGATAAAGCCAAGAACCCAAGAAATGATGCCAATGCCTTTTGTTACTAATGATGCTATTATTATCTCTAAGAAACTTGTTTTTTAAAGTGATTTAAACTTTAGAAAATATAAATTATTCTCTAAATAGTTTAACCCAGATTAACGCTATTTTAATATTTTTTTATTGAATCGTTTAATACTTTTTATTTAAAAAAGCTATTTGTGCCATTTTAATATAAGAAAAAATAGTAATAAAATTCTATAATAATATTTAAAAACAAAAAAGCATTTCGATTTCTCAAAATGCTTTTCGTTTTCTTAAAAAGAATAGCTTTTTAGTCTATTTCTGACACTCTTAATGTATTTACCATACCTTTTGCTTCTACTGGCATAGAAGTAAGATTAATCATTAAATCGCCTTCTTTTACGTATCCTTTGTCTTTAGATAGTTTATTAATATCTACAACAGTATCATCTGTACTTAAATTTTTATCGTAATAGAATGCTTTAACACCCCAAAGTAAGTTTAGTTTTCCTAAAATTCTTCTTTCTGATGAAAAGGCTAAAATTGACGATTGTGGTCTCCAAGCAGATATTTGAAACGCTGTATAACCACTATTTGTTAATGTAGAAATTGCGGCTGCATCGATATCATTTGCCATTAATGCTGCATGATGACAAACTGCTTTTGTAATAAATCTATTCGTTCTAATATGTGGTGCTTCATGTGGCACTTTAATCATTCTAGAGTTTTCTACAGATTTAATAATTTCTGCCATTTTTTGAATTACTCTAATTGGATGTTTACCAACAGATGTTTCTCCAGAAAGCATTACTGCATCTGCACCATCCATAATAGAATTTGCAACATCATTTACCTCTGCTCTTGTTGGTACAGAGTTATCGATCATTGTTTCCATCATTTGCGTTGCAATAATTACAGGTATTCTTGCTCTTTTTGCTCTTCTAACTAATTTCTTTTGAATTAACGGTACGTCTTGCATAGGAATTTCTACTCCTAAATCTCCACGAGCTACCATTAAACCATCACAATAAGGTATTAAAGAATCTATATTTGCAACAGCTTCTGGCTTTTCTATTTTTGCAATTACAGGTACTCTGTATTCTGAATGTTGATCGATTAAATCTCTTAGCATCCTTAAATCTTCTGGCGTTCTAACAAAAGATAATGCCATCCAATCTACATTTAAACTTAATGCAAAAACTGCATCTTCTTTATCTTTTTCTGTTAAAGCGGGTAAAGAAATTGCTGTATTTGGTAAGTTTACTCCTTTTTTAGATTTTAAAGGACCTCCAACTATCGTTTTAACAACGACTTCTTTATCTTTATCTGTAGATACTACTTCGAATAATAATTTACCATCGTCTACTAAAATTTGTTCTCCTACTTTAACATCTTTAGGAAAACGTTGATAGGTCATAAAAGCTTTTTCTTTAGTACCTGTACATTTTTCTGTAGTAAATGTAAATAAATCTCCGTCTTTTAAAACTACACCATCTTCCATAACACCTACTCGAAGCTTTGGTCCTTGTAAATCTGCAAGAATAGCTACGTTGAAATCATTTTCTTCGTTAATTTCTCTTATAGTCTTAACAGTCTTCTTTACATTTTCATATTCTGCATGAGAAAAATTAATTCTGAAGACGTTTACACCTTCTTTTGCTAAATTTGTTAAAATTTCTTTAGTACCTGTAGCGGGTCCTAACGTTGCAACGATTTTAGTTTTTTTATAATCTGTCATATTAAAATATTAAAAAGTCTTTAGACTTTAGTGTGTTTTTATCTATTGAATAAGATGTTATTACTTGTTCAATTTCCTTTATTTTTTTTACTGTATTTATAACATAAGCATCGCCTACTTCACCAGAAATTTTAATAAAAAAATCTACTTTCTTCTTTTCTGGAATTAAGTAAGTTCTAGTTTCTGTAGTTAAAAGTAACTCGTTAGACTGTGTTTGGTTCTCATTTTTAAAGCTATTTGCAATTAAAAACCAATCGTAATCATATTTTTTACTTGTAAAATTATAGATAGAAAATGATGCTAAATTATTATCTTTTTCGAACTCTAAATTTTTGGTCGATTTAGAAAATTTTATGCTTAAATTTTTATTTAGTAAATATGCAAGCCTGTAGTCTTCTAATGCTGTATGAATACCTATTAAAGAGTATTCTTCTTCACAAAAATCGTCTAAACCTAAAGCATGAATTTGCATATATCGTAAATTTACTTTTAGTATTTAATCTTGCTAAATTACTAATAGTTTACGAGTATTCTAAGTTATTTTAACGAAAACGTTATCGCTTTAATCTAGAGAAATTTGCTTTTGAAAAGCAAAATAGACTCTTTTAGATGCTTGCTCTTCTGCTTTTTTCTTTGATGTAGCCCTACCTTTGGCAACTTGCTCGCCATCTATACTTACTTTAACACTAAAATGTTTTACGGGGTCGTTACCAGAATCTTCGTAAGTATCGAAGCTGTAAATTTTCTTTTGCTTTTGGCACCACTCTATTATCAAACCTTTGTAACTAGTAATTTTACCTTCTAGTTTTTCGATATCTACGTAAGGTACAATTACGTTATGGTATATAAATTTCTGACAAAAATTATATCCTTTGTCTAAATAAATAGCACCAATTAATGCTTCAAAAATATTACCATGAATATTATCGCCAACATTAGATTGATCGATATTACTTTTTACAAATCTTATTAAATTTAAGTCTTTACCCAACTCATTTAAATGCTCTCTACTAACAATTTTAGAGCGCATTTGTGTTAAATATCCTTCTGTACCTGTAGGAACTTTTTTATATAAATAAGCAGCAATTACAGATCCTAAGATAGAATCTCCTAAAAACTCTAATCTTTCATAGTTTATAGGATTCCCTTTTCTGTCTAACATTTGAACAGATCTATGGGTAAATGCTTTTTTGTATTGATTTATTTTTCTTGGAGAAAAATTTAGTAGTTTTCTTAATTCGTTATGAAATTCTGCATCTTCTTTAGAATGCGGTTGAACTATTTTACGAATAAAACTATTCATAAACTACTCATCTAATTTCTTAAACGCTACACAAGCATTGTGACCACCAAAACCAAAAGTATTACTCATTGCAACTTTAATTTCTCTTTCTTGAGGTTTATTTAGAGTTAAATTAAGTTCTTGGTTTATATTTTCATCTGCATTAGAATGATTAATTGTTGGCGGCACCAAACTATGTTTCATTGCTAAAATAGAAGCAATCGATTCTATAGCACCTGCTGCACCTAATAAGTGCCCAGTCATAGATTTTGTAGAATTGATATTGATATTCTTAGCGTGGTCTCCAAAAACTTCTGATATTGCTTTTAACTCTGCAACATCACCAAGTGGTGTAGATGTACCGTGAGTATTGATATGATCTACGTCTTCTGGTTTGATACCAGAATTTTCTAAACAATTTTTCATTACTGCAATTACACCCAAACCTTCTGGATGTGGCGCTGTCATATGATAAGCATCTGAAGACATACCGCCTCCAATTACTTCTGCATATATTTTTGCTCCTCTTGCTTTTGCATGCTCATATTCTTCTAAAATAATTGCTCCTGCTCCTTCTCCTAAAACAAAACCATCTCTTTCTGCGTCAAAAGGTCTCGATGCAGATTCTGGAGATTCATTTCTAGTTGATAAAGCGTGCATTGCGTTAAAACCACCAACACCTGCATATGTTACAGCAGCTTCAGAACCACCCGTAACAATAACGTCGCAGTGGCCTAATCTAATGTAATTTAAAGCATCTATCATTGCGTTTGCAGAAGATGCACAGGCAGAAACTGTAGTATAATTTGGCCCCATAAATCCGTTTTTAATAGAAATATGTCCTGGCGCAATGTCTGCAATCATTTTTGGTATAAAGAAAGGGTTAAATCTTGGTGTACCGTCTCCAGCACCAAAATTTATAGCTTCATTTTGAAAAGTTTCTAAACCTCCAATACCAGCTCCCCAAATTACACCAACTCGTAATTTGTTAATGTTTTCTAGATCTAAATCTGCATCTGCAATTGCTTCATCCGAAGCTACCATTGCATATTGCGTAAATCGATCCATTCTACGGGCTTCTTTTCTGTCAATAAAATCATTAACCTTAAAGCCCTTAAGTTCACATGCGAAACGAGTTTTGAACTTGGCAGCATCAAAGTAAGTGATAGGTGCTGCTCCGCTAACTCCGTTAACTAAGGCGTTCCAATATTCTTCAATATTATTACCAATTGGCGTTAATGCGCCAAGTCCAGTGACTACAACTCGTTTTAATTGCATATAATTCTTACTTTTTTGCTTCTTCTATATAACTAACCGCTTGACCTACAGTACCAATGTTTTCTGCTTGATCATCTGGAATTTGGATATCAAATTCTTTTTCGAATTCCATAATTAACTCAACAGTATCTAAAGAATCTGCTCCTAAATCATTTGTGAAGCTAGCTTCTGTTGTTACTTCGTTATCGTCAACGCCTAATTTGTCTACGATAATCGCTTTTACTCTTGATGCAATGTCTGACATAATTTTTTAATTTTAAATTTTAAATCGGGGCAAAAATACAAATCTTATTAATTATAACTAATTTTTGTCCCAAAAATGATTATTAAAAGTAAATAAAATAATTTAATCTTTACTCAAAACAATCAGTTTGTTAATAATTATTCTTTTTTTTGTAGCTTAGATATATAGATATGAAGCGTATTGTTATTTTTGCTTCTGGTTCGGGTTCGAACGCAGAAAACATTATTAAGTTTTTTAATCATACTAAAACCGCTAAGGTTACTAAAGTGTTGTGTAACAATGAGCATGCCAAAGTTTTTGAACGATGTAAAAACTTAAATATTAATTGTTTACACTTTAATAGAAACGATTTTTCTAAAACAGATACGGTCTTAAATATTTTAAAAAACGAAGCAGATTATATAATTCTAGCTGGTTTTTTATGGAGAATTCCACAAAAAATAGTCGATGCTTTTCCTAATAAAATCATCAATATTCACCCAGCATTATTACCAAAATATGGCGGAAAAGGAATGTACGGAATGCATGTTCATAAAGCCGTAAAAGATAATAACGAAACCGAAACAGGTATTACAATTCACTATGTTAATGAAAATTACGACGAAGGTGCCATCATTTTTCAATCAAAAACAGCTTTAAACGAGCAAGATACACCAGAAACGATTGCAGAAAAGATTCATTTATTAGAACAACGCTACTTTCCGAAGGTTATAGAAGAAGTTATTTTAGCTACAAATGAGTAAAAAAAAGTTTTATGTGGTTTGGAATGGACGTAAAAAAGGAATTTATACGTCTTGGAATGTTTGTAAAAAACAAATTGACGGCTTTGAAGGGGCACAATACAAATCTTTTGCAAGCTTAGATGATGCTGAAGTTGCGTTTTCTAAAAATTTTACTGATTATATTGGTAAAAACACGAAAAAACCGACACTTTCTACTGCTGATAAAACAAAATACGGTAAACCAAATTTAGAAAGTATTTCTGTGGATGCTGCCTGTGCAGGAAACCCCGGAAAAATGGAATACAGAGGTGTTTTAACGCACAATAAACAAGAAATTTTTAGAAAAGGACCTTACGCTAAAGGAACCAATAATATTGGCGAATTTTTAGCTTTGGTGCATGGTATTGCACTTTTAAAGAGCAAAAACAAAGAAGATATTCCTATTTATTCTGATTCTAAAATTGCCATGAGTTGGATTAAACAAAAAAGATGTAAAACCAACATGCATTTTGATGCTTCTAACAAAGACATCTTAGAGTTGATTAAAAGAGCAGAAAAATGGTTGAAAGAAAATACTTTTAAAAACCCAATTTTAAAATGGGAAACCAAAGCTTGGGGAGAAATTCCTGCAGATTTTGGCAGGAAGTAACTAATAACTTCGGTAGTAGTTTTTATTCTATTTTTTTAGAATTAACTACTACCAAAACTATTTCTATTTAGTACAAAACGTATTTATTCTTTAATATTAAATACCTTATCTAACTCTTCTTCTAAATTATCTTCATACTCTACTCTTTTTAATATTTTTCCTTCTTCACTAATAATAAAAGAAGTGGGTATTTGTTCAAGGCTATAGTTTAAAGCAACAGGGTTACTACCCATACGTAAAAGATTTGAAAAATCTGGCCAACTTAATTGTAACTTCTTACTCGCATTCTCCCACCTACTTCTTTCCACATCAAAAGAAAAACTAACTATTTGAAAGTTTTCATTTTTATACTTTTCTATTATGGTAGGAAACTCTTCTTTTATTTGTTTTACACAAGGGACACACCAACCTGCCCAAAAATCTAAAAGAATTACTTTGCCTTTATAATCTGATAATTTAATTGTTTCTCCTTTTAAGTTTTCAGCAACAATATCAACAAAATCATCACCTTCCTCCAGGGGTTTTGTACTTAAAAAAGTATCTAATTTCTTACCGTAACTAGAATTTTTCATTTTATCTGATAACAAATTAAAATATTCTTGTGAACTCTCTTTAGGAAATACTTTTCTAAAATTTAAAATTTCATATATCGAAAAATAATTATTCGGATTTTCTAAAAAAAATTGTAGTGAAACTTTTTTAATGGTATCGAAATTTTTATCTGCATATGTATCAAACTCCTCTTTAG
The DNA here is from genome assembly GCF_002005425.1 of Polaribacter sp. BM10. Lineage (GTDB taxonomy): Bacteria > Bacteroidota > Bacteroidia > Flavobacteriales > Flavobacteriaceae > Polaribacter > Polaribacter marinaquae. Next base: position 2,365,584 of record NZ_CP019704.1, read on the forward strand.
TAATTATTTTTTTACTGATTTTTTGATATTCTCGACCTCTATTATCATGAATTGGATCGGTTAATTCTTTGTAGCGTAGTGCAACTTCATTTGTTTTGCTACCAATACTAAGTTTATTAAAATTAATATCTTTTTCAGATAATGGTTCTATTGAAGCATTTATTTCTATTTCCTTGTTTTCTAACCAAAAATCAGGATAAATTTCATGCTCTTTTGTTATAAAACTAATTGGCACGGGATCATTTAACTTACCTGCAAACTCAAATCGATTATTTAATACAATAGTAGAATCAATCATGTTCAATGTATCACCATTAAATAAATAAACCATAGTGCTATCTTTTAAACCATTAATATTGGCCTTAATTGTAAAACCTTCTTTAGGTTTAGAACATGATAAAATACAGATTGTTAAAAATGTTAGTAGTAGTTTCTTTTTCATAGTTTTAAAGTTTAGTTAATTTTCATAGCTTATTAATAATTAATTGTTTGCATCAAATATTATACCATTACAAATTATACCCAATACTAAACATTATAATTCTTGGTAAAATAAAGGTTTTAGAATCTGAAACTACATAATCTGAAAAGCGATTCCTTTGTTTAAATTGTGCATTAAATAAATTTTGTGCAGATATTTTATAAGACCAAGCAGAGTCTTCTTTTTTATAAGAAAGTGTTGCATTGGCAATTTCGTAGGTATTTTTCTGACCCAAATCTTTATTTTCATAAATGCTTTTTCTGTAATCAAAATTGAAAATAAAGCCCTCTAAAAAGTCGTAATCTACGGTTACAAAAGGTTCTGTGGTGATAAATTTAGAAGTGTTGTTACTAGAAATAAAACGCCCAATATCTCTACTTATACCAAATTCTAGGGTAGGTAAATTATCGAACATCGTTTCGAAACCAACCTCGTAATTATAGCTATTATTTTTATTGGTTTGTAGGTTGTTGTCTATTTCTTGTAAGTAACTGCTGTTGTTAAAACCAACATGAAACTTATATTTTATGTCTTTAATGCTTTTTTCTAAATGAATGTTTCCTCTAAGATCTTCGGATGGATTTTGAAACAATTTTGCCGTTAAAAACTGGTTGATTCTCTGAGTAGGATCTGCATTATTAACATCAAAAGCAACTGTATTTCTAACACCTTGTATTTGTTTGTTGTAATTTACAATAGCATGCATCATTAAACCTCTGTACAAACTAAACCTACTATAATAAATACGTGCTGCATGATACAAATTGTTTTCTAAATTTTCATTTCCTTTAAAAACAGAATTATACGATTGTAAATAGAAGCGATTGGCAAACCTACTCGCATCAGAAAAAGAAGTTTTTAAATTGTAATTAATAGTAATTTTTTTCGATTTATTAAACTCAATTTTTGCTAAAAAATCTGGTAAAACCACCCATTTGTTTTTTGTGGTTTGTGTTTGCTGATTTACCTGCCAATTATAATTATGTAAAAAAGCACCTTGTTTTAACGTAAAAATGCCTGTTCTAAACTTGTAATGCATTCCTACAAACAAATCATTTAATTTAAAATTAAGATTGTTACCAAACCCACCATTAAAAAAATTATTGATTGTTCCGTTATCTAGTTTTTGACTATCATCCGTAGAAAAATCTTCATTTAAAAACTTATTACCACCAGTAGTATAAATATGATTGCTGTTATTGATTTCCCAAAAATGCTTAAAAACAAAATCTATATTTTGCTCTTGAGTATTTTTATCTTGCAAAATTCTTAATAAATCTTGTTTATTATCCGTAGGAATTAAACCTTGTAAAATTGGGTTTTCGGTTTCCCAAAAAGCATTTTGATTGTTTTTATCTAAAACATAACTAAACACAGAAGAAAACGTATGTGCATCATTTTGTCTTTTGTGCCATTCTATATTCTGATTAATGTACGTAGCTTTTAAACTTTTATCTGTTGTAATTAAATTTGAAGTAGCGTTTACTATAGAATTTAAACGATTATCAATAGTATTATTAGTTCTTTTTACCTGCGTTCTTACGTACAATTTTTCTTTAGAATTAGGTGTATACTCTAAGTTTAAATTCCCTATCCCTAATAAATTATCTGCAATTGTTTTGTTAGTTCTTGCTTCTGTAAAAGTCGTATACTGATTAAAATCTTCTTTAAAATTGGTAGTTTCTGTACCAGAAAAAATGGCAAAACCAGAAACATCTAATTTAGAAGTTGCCGTTTTTGTAATGTTAAGTGCACCAAACTTTTGTTTACTTTTTAATACATCATTGCTTTGCATAAATTGCGAAAAATCTCCACCTCTCCAATTAAAATTACCGCTAAAAATGGCATTTACACCACCAGAAAAACTCATATAATCTCTAAACGTAAATGTTTTTTCGCCAACATTATTTAAGTTTCCTATAAAATTTACGTTGGTTTTGGGTGCATAATAAAATAAATTAGCACTGGTTTTATAAAAATCTTCATTGCCTTTACCAACTTCTACATCACCAAAAAGAAACCGTTTTTTATCTTCTTTTAGTTTGATGTTCATTGCCATTTCATCAGAATCTGTTAATCCTTTTAAAAAAGCTACTTCATTATAGTTATCTATTACCTCTACATTACCCACAGCATTTGCAGGAATATTTTCTACGGCCAATTTAGAATTACCACCAAAAAACTTTTTGCCATCTACCAACATTTTGGTTACCTTTTTGCCTTGTACAGTAACACTACCGTTTTTATCAACTTCTACACCAGGTAATTTTTTTAAAACATTTTTAAGTTTGCGTTCAGAACCGTCTGTAAATTTATCTGTTTTATACGTTGTGGTATCACCTCTAACAGTTACTGGCATTTCAATAACAATTTCATCTAAACTTTCTGAAGATTGTTGTAATACAAAATCTTTTTTAGTGTTTTTAAAAGCAATAAACTGATATTCTATAGGCTTGTAACCTAAATAAGAAATACTAATGTTAATAGTATCTCCTTTTTCTAAAAGCAACTTATAATAACCGTCATTATCTGTTATTGCAAATTTTAGATTTTTAGAAACATCTTTGGGCTTTGCTATAACATTTGCATACGGCATTGGGTTTTGTAAACTGTCTTTTACAGCTCCAGAAAGTGTTATTTTTTGGGCGAAAAATGAAATAGATACACCAAAAAACAATACTAATAGACTTTTCTTTTTCATAAAAAATTTTATTGTTTTTTTAAATCTTTCTAGAACGCTTCTCCTCTTTTTCTAGATTCTTCAGCTTTCATTTGTTTCCTGTTATAGGTTTTAAAATTATTTTTGTTGCTTTAATTTTTTTTACTTGTTACCAAAAACACTTTTTCTAGCTTTTTTTATTTCTTTAGCATATTCTTCTTTACTAACTCTTTTACCTTCTTTTGGCTCAACTACTTTAATTTTTTCTTTTGGATTTAAAACAACTTTTGTTGCTCGAAAAATAATTCTACCCACTTCTAACTCTAAAATTAAACCAGGCAAACCATATTCTCCTTTAGGTCCAAAACCAATTGGTATCGATGGTGTATACCATGCAATAACTTTACCATTACTTCTAGTTGCTTTATAACTTAAAAAACCTTTTATTTCTTTTGTTTCTTGTGTTAGTTCCCATTCAAGATAAGAATTGTCAAAAATGAAGCATTCTCCTAAACTTTCGCAATCTTTTATTAGGTATATTTTATTAATATCGTTATAATAATATTCTTTTGAACCACCACTTACTGTTTTCAAAATCTTTTGAGCTAAAGCTTTTTCTTCTAAATTTAGTTTTGTATCTACCTTAAAAACAGCTTCATTATTAACAAAAGTTAGGCTAGATTTTATGATGCTTGTATTCTGATAAATCTTATCTAAAGATTGTTTTACCCTTACGTTTTTTAAATTATTTCTACTTTTAGTCAAGTATTTCACTAATTCTTTACTATTAATAGTTGACTCATAAATAATTTTACCACTTATGTTTTGAGAAGTAATTGATACTGAAAAACAAAACAATAAAATGGTGAAAATAGGTTTCATAATGATTGATTAACATTTATTCATAAAAAATTATAAACTAATTTATAGACCTTTACTTTTTTTAAAATTTTGCATTGTTGATGATGCCATTTCCTGATATTCCTTTTCAGTTACCTTAATTCCCTTAATTGGTTTTTCTATTTTAATTACTTCTTTAAAATTTAATGTAATTTTTTTTGCATAATAAATTTTCTTATAAACCTCCAGCTCCAAAATTAAACCAGGTAGACCATCATAACCTAAAGGACCAAAAGAGACTGGTATTTTTGGAGTAAACCAAGCGGTTATTAATTGCTTTCGTCCTTTGCTATTAACAATAATTTCTGTTGTTGCTTTAAAACAATTGTATTCTCCTATTTTTTTAGTATCTTTTTGTATTTTCCAATTTAACTTAGGTTTTGTAATTAAAAATAATTCCCCAAAAGCATTTAGTTGTAAAATACGTTTATCTTTATTATAATAAACTCCTTTATCATAAACACTTATAATATTAATTAAAGATTCATTACTTTCTGATTCTAATATTGGTTTTAAATAAAAATAACTTTCAGTATTCTTAAAGTTTAATTCAAAATTTAATTTCTTTTCTTCAGTAGAGATAATTTCTCTCATTTTTTGAAATCTTCTGTGTTTTTCTGGATTTTCTTTTAATCGAATCGAATCTGTTTTTGATAAAATTTGTGTTTTGGGTTTTTTCCCATAAATTACAGTTCCTTTAAAGTCTTGGGAAGTTACAGAGGTTATAAAAAGAAATAAAAAAGCACTTGTTAAATATATTTTCATTTTATTATATTTTAAAATTAAAAGAAGCGACGAATCACCTCTTAAACTAATTATAGACACCACATTGTATAATATTTATTCATCATTTCCCATTCTTTAGTCTCATCACCACCACCTTCTTCTGTTCCGAATTCCCAAGCATCCTGAAAACAGTCGTCTGGCTTAGATACTGTAGAATTATTAGCATTCATAAAACTTACACTAGTTGCTAATACAAATATTAGACTTAATATTATTTTTTTCATTTTAAAAAATTTAAAACCCAATTTTATGGGTTTGTTAATTATCTTTTTTTAAAGATTTAAATGAATAAACAAGTTTAAATTCTTAAAAAAACTTGTAGAAAAAGGGTTACTTTTGCAAAACTACTTCTGTTTGTTAGTGTTTATTTACATAAGCATTTGTTTTAAGTGATACATTTATTTAGTAATTTTTATATTTCTTAAATCTGCAAGCAGAGGTTTTCTTTTTAATTCTATTTTCTTCAATAAAATAGATAGCATACAAAACGCTTATATCATCATTTTTGTAATGAAATAACCTTTTTATTTTATGAATTTAAACGATAAAAGTTTATTTAGGGTTTCTAAATTGCCTAAAAAGGCTATTTAAAACTATATTGTAGAGAAACTTTTCTTTTTCACAGCATTTTTCTCTCATCCAAAGATGAAATTTATTTTTTAATAATCCTAAAAAACTACCCACCCGATTTGGACTAGCTGAATTCAGGGATACCCAAAACATACTGTTTTCAGCTAGTCTAATTTGGAAAGTTAAATAAATTCGTCTAAAACCTTAGTTTTTATAAAAACCTGAATATGCCGCCTTTACTTTTTTATTATAAGCTTCTTTAGTTATTTTAATTCCGTCAATAATTTCAAATACTATTTTATTTTTAAGGTTTAATGTAATCTCTTTAGCTTTAAAAATTACAGCAGCTTCTTCTAGTTCTAAAATTAGACCTGGTAAACCAAAATATTGTTTTGGACCAAAACTTGCAGGTACATTTGGTGTATACCAAGCAATTGATTTTTTCTTTTTGTTATTAGAGGAAATGTTAATTGCTTTATAACACAAGTAACCTCCTATAATTTTAGTTTCTTGGGTAAGTTTCCAATCTAGTTTTGGTTGCTGAATTAAATAACATTTTTCTAAAACTTTACACTCTTGCATATGATTAGATTTTACAATTATGTTTGTAACAAACTTCTTATCTCTTCCTGCTCTTGAATAAACAAAGTCAGTTCCGTTCTTTTCTTCATTTACTTTGATTCTTTTAGAAACAGATGATATGGCTTGTGTAGCTTCAAATTTAAGTACAACTTCAGATTTTTTAGATTCTGAAATTATCTTACGCATTGTTTTTAACTCTTTCTTTTGCTTTTGTTCTTCTGCAACAATATCTTCTAATGTGAAATTTAAGGTTACTTCATATTTTACAATACCAGAATTATTTTGAGAATAAACATTAAGGCTTAATAAAAGTATAATTATTGTTTTGAGAGTTTTGTAATTCATTCTTTTAATTTAAAACCTTTCCAAAGTTTTTGGAAAGGTTATTGAATAATTTTTATTAAACACAATTATTGTAATAACAATATCCATACTCTAAAATATAATCATCCATATGATCATTAGGGTCTTCACCTAGTGTGAAGCCTCTAAAATTTTTGCTCTGGCACTTCTAACACAATCACCTGCACAACTAAACTCTTCCGCGACCTCAATAGCTTCTTTTGTTATTGGTAAAACTTCATCATTAGATACTGTTGCATTCATAAAACTTACTCCTGTTGCTAGCACAAATACTAGACTTAATATTACTTTTTTCATAATATAAAATTTATAACCTATTTTTTATTTAGGTTTATTTAATTATTAATTTTTAGAATTTCAAATGAATAAACAAGTTAAAAATTCTTCAAAAACTTGTAGAAAAAGCAGTACTTTTGTAGGACTTCCTCTTTATTAAAATTAATTAGCATAACACACCCCGTCTCTACAAAGACCGGGTATAAAACCTGGGTTATTTACTAAATGACCTGAATTAAAATCGTAATCTGGGTTAGGAACTAATCAAGGAAAATCTCCTTCTGGACCTGAACATTCTTCTTGCTCATAATACCATGAAATCACAGCACCACCCCCAAAAACATTTTTTTGTTCTGCTCTACTTAAAGTTTTTCCTAAATTTAAAATTGTTTTTTCATAATTAATAAATTTTAATATATATATGCTGTGAACATTTAAAGACACTCAAAGATTGTGTCTATTCTTCGCGAGAAAATTCTTATAACTCTTTACTAAAATATTTATCTAATACTTTTGTGAAATTTTGATTAGAAGGTTTAGGGGCATTGTTATCAATAATTTTATTATGATTATCCAAAATTATATATCTGGGTATAGTTAAACCATAACTTGATTTAATATTTAGGTATTTAATAAATTTAGATTTTTTTAAATTTAAAATTTTATATTGGTTACTATCAAATAAATATTCGTGTAAATTAATACTTTTATCTATCCATTTATTAGAATCTCTGTCAACTGATAAATTTATAAATTCAACATTATACTTTTTAGTAATATTTTCTCTTATCTCTTTAGAAACGATAATCTCTCTTATACATGGCTGGCACCAACTTGCCCAAAAATCTATAATCTTTATTTTATTTTTTCGTAAGATATAATTTAAGTCTACAGTATCCTTTGATAGATTTAATACGAGTTCTCTTAAATCTTTTGGAACTACTTTATTTATAGAACTTAACTCTTGCTCAATATCTGTTATAGCCTTAAGTGTAGATGAATCTTTTATACTTTCCTTGTACACTTTAATAGTTTTTTTCATAAACTCTGAAGTATTTCTATCCTTTCCAAAACCTTGATTAAAATAATCTACAATTAATTTTCCTGTTGCATAATCTACAATTGATTGATTAAAATTCTTCTTTAGAAAGGTTAATTCCTCTTCAAAAGATTTAACTGAATAGGGTGTTTCGTTACTTTTTACAAAATATTGGCGTATTAATGGTACAATACTCATTTTAAAGTAAAGGTTATTTACATATTCAGGTTGATTTATATCTTCAATAGAAATATTATTTAGATAACTATTAATATCAAAAAATTCACCTTCTTGTCTATCTCCTCTTTCATAAATACTGATAAGGTCTTCACTAGTATTAATATTCCAACTACCCTGTTTCTCTGACCTAGGCCTAATAACATTCACTAAATACTCAAATTGTAAATCATTCTGTATAATCTTTTTAAATTTTGCTGAAACTTTTGGATTTTTTTTGATGTAATAATTAAAAAAGGTTAATCTATTTTGATATAAAGAGTCACATTGTCTTTTATATTTTTTAAAATTTGGATTATATTTATCTAAATAAAGCTTTGTCCAATCGTCATACTTAGGATCCATTTCTAAATAAAAATTATAATGTTCCTTATTTTTTCCGAAAAACTCTAGTTTTCCTTTTTTTAATTTATAGTTTACACTATCTCCAGGAGTAACAATTATTCTTGTGTTATAAAAAGTATTCTCCCCAAATGAATTAAATTCCAAAAGTTTAGGATTGCGTATGTTTTTTAGCACTCTTGATATTGTATCATCGCGTATCTCTTTGTCTATGTATTTAAAACTTGCTTCACGAAAAAAAGAGTCATCATAAAAGGTAATCCTTTTATCGAATCCTTTTTCATCACTAGTGCCAGTAATTTTTATATTTTTATTTTGTGGTTTTAAAATAGCTGAATTAACTTTTTCTTTTAGTTCTTTCTTACACCCAAGTAAACATATAACAAGCAAGTAGTATAATTGTTTCATTATTTTATTAGTTTTACTTTCAATTTAAAGATTATCAAAAATTATTCCTTTTGAATACAAAGACAAAACTTTCATTTTTTTCCCCATTTTAAAGGTAATAATATGTGAATTTTTTTTACTTTTTTAATCAAAATCTTGTATTTTAACTTTTTACAAAACTTATGCGAAAAAAATAATTTATTTATTGAAGACTTAGGATTAACTTGTAGTTGATGATTTTAAACAACTAACATATTTTAAATATTAAAATATGTTAGTTGTACTACTCATTAAAAAGGTTGACCCCATTCGATACAAACTCCTTTATAACCTCCTCTTCTACTGCAAACCTATGCACACCAAGAGCAATCTGATTGGATGTCTTTAGGACCATTTTCACAGTAGCAAGTTGCTGATGATGCCCCCCATCTTCTATAAGAACATTTCCACCAAAAACTTGTTTTTGTTCAGCTCTACTTAACGCTTTACCGATGTTTAAAATTTGTTTTTTCATAATTAATAAAATTAAAAAATTATATTTGCTGTAAACATTTAAAGACACTCACAGTTTGTGTCTATTCTTCGCGAGAGAATATTTTTTGTTTTTTATCTTCTGATAATTCAGTGAAAATATTTTTCAATCTTTTTTCACTTGGTTTTGGGGCACTGTCAGATATTAAAATACCATTCTTATCAAATAATATGTATCTCGGTATTGTTTTCAATTTTAATTCATTATAAAAACTTGCTTGTGGGTAATTGAGCGCTAGGTAATTATTTTTAGGTAATAAATTTTCATCTTTATTTGCCTTGAGCCATTTGTTTTTATTTGTATCAATTGAAATATAAATAAATTCAATATTTTTATTTTCAAATTCTTTTTGGATTAATTTAGAACTTGGTATTTCTACTCTGCATGGAGCACACCAACTAGCCCAAAAATCAATATAAACTAATTTTCCTTTATTTTTTTTAAGAACCTCACTTAAAGATATTATTTTGCCATTAATATCCATAAAATGTACACTTTTTATATCTTTTCTTAAATTAATATAATCAAGCAGATAATCAGATTTTATTTCATTAATCAAAATAGAATCATTCGTTATTTTTTGAAATTTAATTAAATATTTTTCTAAATCTTGAGATGAAAAATTTTTAGCAATCTCTTTTAAATTATGATAAAGAATATATTTATATGTCAAACTATTTATAGATTTTTTTGTTGCTAATGAGTCGTAAATTGCTCTGTTATCAATTCTCAATCCATTGCTCGTTTTTACTGTTTTATTGCTATATTTTTCATTGTAATATCGTTCAATACTATCTCTATAGGTATTTAATACTAAAAGCGTATCGTTAATTATTAGGTCATTATCATTATTAATTATTTTTTTTTCAAATACAAGTTTATTTTTTAAATAATAGTAATATTTACTATCAAGTCTATTTTTATTATTGTTTAAAAAATTTATTTTTTTATCTAAATTATTATTTAATGAAAGCTTATATTTATTTTCTTCATTTTCATTTCTAAAATGGTCATTTCTTAAAAAAAACTCCATTGAACTTTGAAGTACTTTATTTTTTAAATTGTATTGTGTTTCAATATTTTGTGCATTTTCACTGTTTATTGTTACAAAAGGAGCATCATCTTTATATTTGAATATGATAGTATCGCCTGTTTTTAAATAATATAATGAGTTGTAATAAAAATGATATTTATGATTGATTATAATATTCTTTTTTGTTTTTAATATTATCGTATCTATTTTTAAAAAATTTTTCGAGAAAATTTTTTTCTCCTGAAAATCACCTTCTTTAATATAGGTCAAAGATGGATTAACATTATAAGATGCCATAATGCCATTAACTTTAAGTGTATCTTTTTCAAAGGTTCTTCCTTCAAAAATAATTACAACGTCTTCATTTTTATTTTTTTTGTTAAGTTTTTTTTTACAAGACAGGATTAATAAAGTAGACAGAAATAATAGTATAATAAAAAAATGTTTCATTTGTAATAAATTAACTGCGTGTAAATTTAATTACACGCAGTAGTTTGTAATAAAAATTAATTTAGCCAGCTAGCAGTTGAGCAACCGTCGCAACACCATTGTACACTATCTCCAGCGCTCATATTTTTTTTCACTTCGTTAATTCTACTTAAAGATAAACCAGTCCATACTGATCCATTGATTCTCACTGCACAAGAACCTTCAGCTGCTAGCGTCGCACCTCCAAAAACTTGTTTTTGCTCAGCTCTATTTAGCGCTTTGCCAATGTTTAAAATTTGTTTTTTCATAATTATTATATTTAAAAAATTATATTTGCTGTGAACATTTAAAGACACTCACAGTTTGTGTCTATTCTTCGCGAGAGAATATTGTTTAAAACTCAAAGCTTTAACTAGTTTTGAGTTTTTTAATTTGTTTCTATTAGGTCTTCAATAAAATATAGCATTTCAGTCCTCTGATACTGTTTAGGATATGCTTTACCGTTAATTAAAATTTCTGGAGTAAAGTTGATATTGTTGTTCGTGCACCAACTTCTTTCTTCTTTTAAAACAAAAATTTGTTTTTCTACATCTATACAAGTACCCCATTTTTCTAGCCATAAATTTGTTTCCATTTCATTATAAATGTCATGTAATGCAGAGAATGTCTCTTTTTTAGATTGATTTTTATAAATCTCTAAAATTCTTGTGGTTACTTTTACTCCATTACTTTCTATATTATCAGTATTGATATAAAATCTAATTACTATTTTAACATCATTTTTATATTTTGAGAGAATATTTTCTATAACCTTGTGTACAGGTTTACAGTGCCACAAAAAGGATTCGTAATTACTACTATTTCTAGTTTTGCATTTAAATTACCAAGTGTTATTTCTTCTATAGTATCAATTTTAGTATTGAAAGTATTAGCTTTATTAAGCATTGTATTAAACACATCAAAATTTCTTTGAAATTTTAAAAAATTAATCTTCTCTTTTCTATGCTTGTTTACTTCAAAAAGCATAGGTTTTAAGTAAATCCAAGAAAGTATTACAGCAAAGGCTATTGTTATAAAAAGGACAATTTCGGTTAAGCCTAGATTATAGACTACAAAATCGGATAGAAATAATAAAGGAGATTGAACAATTAAAAAATTTCTAATTTGTCTCTTAGAACTAATGTTTGACTCTGTTCTTTCTGGCTTTTCTACTGCAACAATAATTCCTGTAAATTTTTCTAGAAATTGCTTTGCGTTCAACTTTTCTTTTTTATTACCGTTACTTATTACGGTATAGTCCTTTTTACTTACATTAACGTTTACAAGAGACTGCCCATTATCATCATTTAATTGAGCTATAAAATTACTAGGTAATTGCTTTAGAGTTTCTATGTTAATTGGTATGTTAGCAGCAATGTTTTCTATATTAAAATGATCTAAAACACCCGTTATAGAATGAAGACTTGGGTAAGAAGGATGACTTTGAATTTGAAATGATAGTTCATTCTTATCAAAGGGAATTTTTGCATTTGTTAATAATTTACTAACAATTACTGATAATTGATTTTTCAAAATATTATTTCTTTAATTTTTATTAAAGAAAATTCATCCATCCTAATTATTTTTTAAGTGTAGTTTAAAGCCGATAAAATCTAATTTAGTTTTGATTAAAAGTATTAAAATAGAGAGATTTTTCTTTTTCACAGCATTTTTCTCTTTCCAAATATCAAAAAGTATTTTTTAATAAACTAATAATTAACTTTCCATTTTGGACTAGCTGAATTCATGGATACTAAAAACATACTGTTTTCAGCTAGTCCAATTTGGAAAGTCAAATACATTTTTTTTTCTTATTTTTGAAAAAAGAAAAAGACTAAAAAACTACTGTTTAGCCAAAAACTAAATTAGAAAAACTAAAAAATGCTATAAAAATGAATGAAAACAACTCACTGCAAAGTGTAGATCATCAGATTAATAATATTTTAAATATGATAATCTACAGAAGAAAAAAATTAGGTCTTACCCAAACCGATTTAGCAAATAAACTTGAAATAACTTTAAGTGGTTATTACAAAATAGAAAAAGGAAAAACAGATCTAAATTTTAGACGAATGCTAGAAATAGCAGAAATTTTAGATGTAGATCTTAACTACTTTTTTAAGTAATTGTAGTTTACACATATTATTGATTCATTTCTATTTTATATTATAAAAAAATGATTGAAAAAGATATAATTAATGCTACACACAGTAAAATTCTGCAGAAAATAGTGACTTTAAGAAGTAATGCTGGCGTTTCTCAAGTAGAGTTAGCAGATGCTATCGGAATTTCTGAAAGTGGCTATTTTAAAGTAGAAAAAGGAAAAACAAAGCTAGATTTAGAACGGTTGCTAATTATCTTGCTAAAACTTAAAATTTCTCCAAAAGATTTTTTTAAAGATATAGAATTAAATTTCTAAAATAAAAACCCCAAAACTATTTAAATAGTTTTGGGGTTTTTAATTACAAAAAGCTTAATTTTTAAATATTTGCTTTCATCAATTCTCTATTCATTCTTGCAATGTTGTCTAAAGAAATTCCTTTAGGACACTCAACCTCACAAGCACCTGTATTTGTACAGTTTCCAAAACCTTCTAAATCCATTTGTGCAACCATATTTTGCACACGATCTGCAGCTTCTACTTGCCCTTGTGGTAATAAAGCATATTGAGATACTTTAGCACCTACAAACAACATTGCAGAAGAGTTTTTACACGTTGCCACACAAGCACCACAACCAATACAAGTTGCTGCATCCATAGCTTCATCTGCTGCATGTTTAGAAATAGGAATTGAGTTTGCATCTTGTGTATTACCAGATGTATTTACAGAAATGTAACCACCTGCATGCTGTATTCTATCAAAAGAAGATCTGTCTACAACTAAATCTTTAACCACCGGAAAAGCAGCTGCTCTAAATGGTTCTATTGTTATAGTATCGCCATCTTTAAACATACGCATGTGTAATTGACACGTTGTAACGCCTCTATCTGGCCCATGAGCTTCTCCGTTAATATACATAGAACACATACCACATATACCTTCTCTACAATCATGATCAAAAGCAACTGGTTCTTCACCAGCATTTACTAATTGTTCATTTAAAACATCCATCATTTCTAAGAAAGACATATGTTCTGATATTTCAGTAACCTTATAATCTACCATTTGACCCTTTGTAGATGAGTCTTTCTGTCTCCAAATCTTAAGTGTTAAATTCATAATGTCTATCTTATTTATAACTTCTTTCTTTAACTTCTATGTTCTCGTAAACCAATTCTTCTTTATGCAATACTGCGTCTTTTGGTTCTCCTTTATATTCCCAAGCAGAAACAAATTGAAATTCTTTTAATCTCTTTGCTTCTCCTTCTTCTGTTTGATGCTCTTCTCTAAAGTGACCACCAGCAGATTCTTCTCTTACTAAAGCATCTTTTGCAAATAATTCTCCTAACTCTAAGAAATCTGCAACTCTACCTGCTTTTGCTAATTGTTCGTTGTATTCTGTATCTGTTCCTGGTACAATTACGTTTTTCCAGAAATCTTTTCTTAATTCAGATATTTCTACAATAGCTTCTTCTAAACCAGCTTTATTTCTAGACATTCCACATTTTTCCCACATAATTTTACCTAATTTTTTGTGGTAATAATCTACAGAATGTGTTCCTTTATTGTTGATAAAGAATTTTATTCTATCTGCAACTTCTTTTTCTGCTGCTTCAAACTCTGGCGTATCTGTAGATATTTTTCCTGTTCTAATATCATCAGCTAAATAATCTCCAATAGTATAAGGTAACACAAAGTAACCATCTGCTAAACCTTGCATTAATGCAGAAGCACCTAATCTGTTTGCACCATGATCAGAGAAGTTTGCTTCTCCAATTGCGTAACAACCAGGTATCGTAGTCATTAAATTATAATCTACCCAAACACCACCCATTGTATAGTGTACCGCTGGATATATCATCATTGGTGTTTCATATGGATTTTCATCAACGATTTTCTCGTACATCTGAAATAAGTTACCATATTTAGCCTCAACAATCTTTTGTCCTAATTCGTAAATCTTAGCATCAGAAGGATTGTTTATATTTTGAATTTTTGCTTGTTCTTTACCATAACGCGTTATTGCAGATGCAAAATCTAAATATACAGCTTCACCTGTTGCATTTACCCCGTAACCAGCATCACAACGCTCTTTTGCTGCTCTAGAAGCAACATCACGTGGTACTAAGTTACCAAATGCAGGGTAACGTCTTTCTAAATAATAATCTCTTTCATCTTCAGACAAATCGGTTGGTTTTTTACGACCTTCTCTAATTGCTAAAACATCTTCCATGTTTTTAGGAACCCAAATTCGTCCATCATTTCTTAAAGATTCAGACATCAATGTTAATTTAGACTGATAATCTCCTGATCTAGGAATACATGTTGGGTGAATTTGTGTATAACATGGGTTTGCAAAATATGCTCCTTTTTTATGTACTTTCCATCCGGCAGTAACATTAGAACCCATTGCATTGGTAGATAAGAAATATACATTACCATAACCACCAGAAGCAATTACTACTGCGTGTGCAGAATGACGTTCTATTTCTCCTGTAACCAAGTTACGTGCAATAATACCTCTTGCTTTACCATCTACAATAACAACATCTAACATTTCATGACGATTGAACATTTCAATCTTACCACGAGCAATTTGACGGTTCATTGCAGAATAAGCACCTAACAATAATTGTTGTCCTGTTTGTCCTTTTGCATAAAAAGTTCTAGAAACTAAAACTCCACCAAAAGAACGGTTGTCTAAAAGACCACCATAATCACGTGCAAAAGGAACTCCTTGTGCTACACATTGATCTATAATATTTGCAGAAACCTCTGCAAGTCTGTAAACGTTAGCTTCTCTAGAACGGTAATCTCCTCCTTTTACAGTATCGTAAAATAATCTGTAAGTAGAATCACCATCTCCTTGATAGTTTTTTGCTGCATTAATACCTCCTTGAGCCGCAATAGAGTGCGCTCTTCTTGGAGAATCTTGATATGCAAAAGATTTTACATTGTAGCCCAATTCTGCTAAAGTTGCAGAAGCAGAACCACCTGCTAAACCTGTACCAACAACAATAACATCGATGTGTCTTTTGTTTGCTGGGTTTACTAAATTAATTTTGTTTTTATAGTCTGTCCATTTATCTTTTAATGGACCTTGAGGTACTTTTGAATCTAAAGCCATAATTTTTATACGATTAATGGTTTAAGTGATGATAAAGTGCTACAAAAATAAAACCTGCTGGTATTAAAATTGAATACACTAAACCTAATTTTTCTAATTTCTTTCTTAATGAATTTGCACCAACAGATTGAAATGCAGATGTAAAACCGTGCGCTAAGTGTAATCCTAAGAAAACAAAAGCAACAACATAAGCAGCTACTCTAATTGGATTCACAAATTTATGCACTAGTTCTTCATAATAACGAAAACCTTCTACACCATCTACCATACCAGACCAATCTCCTTGTATGTATTTTGTGTTGATTTCTGGAAACCAAAAATCGATAAAGTGTAAAACAATAAATGCTAAAATTGTAATTCCACTATAAATCATGTTTCTACTCATCCATGATGAATTTGCAGCACCATTATTCTTTGCATAAGACACACCTTGCGCTTTTCTGTTTCTTAATTCTAAGATAAAACCCATTACAAAGTGAAAAACAACTGCAAAAATTAATACAGGTTGTAATGCAAATTGTACTACTGGATTTGTACCCATAAAGTGAGAAACTTCGTTAAAAGTGTCTGGACTAAAAACTGATAAAACATTAATTGCTAAATGCTGAAGTAAGAAGAACATTAAGAAAAACGCCGATAGCGCCATTGCTACTTTTCTTCCAATTGAAGATTTAAAAAATCCGCTCATTGTATATGTTAGTTTAATTTATAGTACAAAAATACGGCTTAACAAAACGTAGTACAAGAAAATTACAACGTTTTCGTTTGTATTTAGAATAATTATAAATAAAACTGTTTTACTTTTAACAGAAAACAATAACTTTGTTATTTTCTGCTGTTTTTAGAATTAGAAGGCACCAAGCATTTATTATTTTTCCATTTGCCTTTTAAAGATTCTTTAGAAATTATTTTTTGGTTGCACGTTAAAAAATTACCATTTGCATCTTTCTTAATAATTTTCATTTTGCCATTGTAAATTGCATTTACAATTCTATAAATTAAACTTCTTTTAGAAACAGTACTTCCTTTTGTTATCAACTTTAAACCTTCTTCGTTGTTGTGTAAATCCATATCTGTAGAAATTTCATCTGGCACAACACCATCTTCTAATTTAAGTTTCTTAAAAGTAATATAGTTTTCTTTTTCATGCGCTTTACCTAATGACCTTGCTGCTCTTTCACCTATTTCTTGGCGTAATCTTGCCATCCAATACGCGTGCCTAAAAGCATCTACTTGCCCACCAGCAGCATCTTTATCTAACAAATTGGTTTTTCTAATAGAATCTGCAACCTTATTTGTTTCTTTTGAAATCTTTAGAGAAGTTTTTGCCTTAAAAGGATGAAATAAAACCCATCTTTTTATTGGACCAGATAATTTTAAAAAACTTTTAAAATCTGATTGTGCAGAAGTTGAAATTGTTAACGAAAAGAAGATTAAAAAGGTTATTTTTTTCATGCTTGAAATATACTAAAAAAACGATTTAAAAATCTCTTAAAGATTTCTAAACCGTTTTTTTAAATTGAAAGAAATTGCTTGGTTATTTTATTTCAAATTCACTTTTAGAAGTAGCACTTTTTACAGTATATTTTCCTTTAGGCAAATATACAACTCCGTTTTTAGCTGCTTTTAAAGTCGATTTTTTGTTTGCCTTTTCATAAGCTTTCTTTCCTTTTTTAGAAAAAGAAACATCAAAAATCGCTTCATTATAACCTTTTGTAGCATCAACAGTTATGGTGTTTACTTTAATATTATTTGTGTAAATATCTAAAGTAACTTTTTTATAAGAACTCGAATAAAAAGGAATTGTAATTTCTGGAGTAAAAGCGTCTCTCCACATACTCCAAGAACGTCCCCAAGAACCACTTTTTCTTACACTTTTAACATCGAAAATATGTGTAGCAGCAGACATTACACTTTTATCTATATTTTGCAATGCACTAACATCTGCTTTATATAAACTTCTACCATGCGTACCTACAATTAAGTGTTTAGCTGTTGGCTGAATCACTAAATCGTGTACTGCTACGTTTGGTAAATTATTTGCAAATGCTTCCCAAGAATTTCCTCTATCAAAAGAAATATACAAACCATTATCTGTACCAACGTATAAAATGTTTTCGTTAGCCGGATCTTCTTTAATTACATTTACAGAAGATGTTGGGATAGCGCTACCAATATTTGTCCATGTTTGACCATAATTTTCTGAAACGAAAACATAAGGTGTAAAATCATCAGACCTGTAACCGTTTAAAGTTGCATAAACGCGTTCTTTTTTAAATTTTGATGCAATTACTCTTGTAACCCATAAATTTTGCGGCAAATTATTAGAAATTCTTGCCCAAGAACCTCCGCCATTTTTAGTTACATTAATATAACCATCATCAGAACCAACATATAAAAGTCCGAATTGAAAAGGGCTTTCTGAAATTGATGTTAATGTACCGTAAGCAACATTTCCTTTTTTACCACCCGTAGTTAAATCACCAGAAATTGTTTCCCAATTGTTACCTTGATCTAAAGACCTGTGTAATTTATTACCTCCTAAATATAAAATATCTTGGTTATGCTTTGATAAATGAATTGGTGTTTGCCAGTTAAATCTATACGGATTTTCGCCTAAAGTATGTTTTGGCTGAATATATTTGCTTCTTCCGGTTTCTGTATCTATTCTAGAATAATTACCAAACTGATAACCTGTATAAACAATATTAGGATTTCTATCATCTACTTGCACTTGCATACCGTCGCCACCCATAATAGACTTGTAAGGGTTTTGACCAGATTGTTGCCAACCTTTATTAATTCTTGCATTATTACTAGCAACCCAAACACCATTATCTTGTAAACCACCGTAAACTTTGTAGTTTTTCTGATTATCTGCATATACAGAATAGAATTGACCAACTGCTGGATCGTTTAATTTAATCCAGTTTTCACCGTCATCATAAGACAAATTTAAACCACCATCATTTCCATTTAAAATGTGTCCCGATTTTTTTGGATTTACCCACAATGCTTGATGATCTGAATGCACATTTTCTTTACTGATAGAAGTAAAAGTTTTACCACCATCTTTAGATTTTATAATTGGAACACCTAATACGTAAATTCCGTTTTCATCTTGCAAGTCTACTCTAATTTCCCCGAAATAATATCCGTAAGAACTATAAACACCATCTAAGAAATTATCGTGAGTTTTTTTCCAAGACTTACCACCATTTGTAGTTTTAAAAACCTCTGCACCTATTACCTGAGTATCAAATAACATAGAATTTGCATCTTCTAAATATTTTGCTAAATCTATTGGTTTTACAGAACCAACACGCACCATTTGTTTTACATTTTGTGCTCTGTATTTTTCTTGAAAACCATTATTTTTTAAATAAGTATTTAATTTTTTATCAGACAATTCTAAAAATGCTGCAGAAGACATTGTTTTAAAATCTTCTTTAGTTAACTCGTCTGATGGTTTTTTAGAAGTGTCTTTTTTTCTTCGGAATTGACTATCATGCAAAGCATACACAGTGTTTTCGTTAAAAACAGCCAAACCAATTCTACCAACTCCGTTTCCTGTAGGAAAACCAGATTTGTCTGAAATTTTGGTCCAAGAACTACCAGCATCTGTACTTTTATATATTGCAGAATTACTTCCGTCTCCGTCAAAATTCCATGCTTTACGTTCTCTTTCCCAAGAAGCAGCATACATTACATTAAAGTTTTCTGGCGCCACAGCTACATCTATAACACCTGTATCGTTATTTATAAATAAAGATTTTGTCCAAGTTTTACCACCATCAACAGTTTTAAAAATTCCTCTTTCTTCATTAGGCGAATATAAATGCCCAATAACTCCAACAATTACCTCATTAGAATTCTCTGGATTAATTAAAATTCTACTAATATGATGCGAATCTAACAATCCTACATTTTGCCAAGTTTTACCTTTATCCGTAGATTTTAACATTCCAATACCAGCATAACTAGATCGAGAAGAGTTTTTCTCTCCGGTTCCTACCCAAATAGTTCCGTTGTTCCAATCTACAGCAATATCACCAATATTTTGCGTAGGTGAATTGTCTAAAACTGGTGTAAAAGTTGTACCGTTATTGTTTGTGTACCAAAGTCCGCCAGAAGCATAACCAACATAAAATTCTGTAGGATTTTTAGGATTAACAGAAACATCAGAAACACGACCACTCATAACTGTTGGCCCTATATTAGTAAATTTTACATTTTTAACTAGTGATGTTTTCATCATCTCTAATTTTTTGTCTAGAGATTTCTGAACAACGTTTGCTTCTGTAGTATTCTGAGCAACAATACTTGCAGAAAAGCAAAGTAATAAAAGCTTAAAAATAGATTTCATAAGTAATAAGTTTGATTTGAATTGAGTTTGAAACGTTGAAATTACTATTTGTATAATCAATATCAAAAAAATTAACATAAAAACGATTTGTACCAAACAAATTGCTTCCAGTTAAAACAACGTATCTTTGCGCCGGCAACAATTAAATAAAATTGTTGCTGTAAATTATTTTTATGACATTTTCAGATTTAGGTTTATCTCCAGCGTTGGTAAAGGCAGTTGAAGAAAAAGGATATACCAAACCATCTCCAATACAAGAAAAAGCGATTCCGCATATATTAGAAGGCAAAGATATTTTAGCTTCCGCACAAACAGGAACCGGTAAAACAGCAGGTTTTACATTGCCTGTTTTACAATATTTATCAGACACAAAACACCCAAAATATAGACCATTAAGAGCCTTAGTGCTTACACCAACAAAAGAATTAGCTGCACAAGTTCACGACAATGTAAAAGAGTACAGCAAGTATGTTAATATAAAATCTGCAGTGGTTTTTGGTGGTGTAAATGCAAAACCTCAAATAGCAACTTTAAGAAGAGGTGTAGATATTTTAGTAGCAACACCTGGTAGATTGTTAGATTTACATGACCAAAAAGCGGTGTCGTTTAAAAGAATTGATGTTCTAATTTTAGATGAAGCAGATAGAATGTTAGACATGGGTTTTGTTAGAGACATTAACAAACTTATTAGTTTTATGCCCGCTAAGAGACAAAACTTATTGTTTTCTGCTACATTTTCTAAAGAGATTAAAAAGTTAGCATCGGGTATTTTAGAAAATCCTGTTTCTGTAGAAACAGCACCACAAAATTCTACCGCTAAAAAAGTAACTCACAAGGTTTTTAAAGTTGATAAAAAAAGAAAAACAGAATTTACAATTAAGTTGATAAAAGACAATAATTGGAACCAAGTTTTAATTTTTACAAGAACAAAGCATGGTGCAAATAAGTTAACGCAAAAGTTAATTCAATCTAAAATTACTGCAGCAGCAATACATGGTAATAAAAGTCAAGGCGCAAGAACAAAAGCTTTAAAAAACTTTAAAGAAAACACCATAAAAGTTTTAGTTGCAACAGATATTGCTGCAAGAGGATTAGACATTCCGTTACTACCACACGTTATAAATTTCGAACTACCAAATGTACCCGAAGATTATGTACATAGAATTGGTAGAACTGGTAGAGCTGGTGCTGCCGGAGAAGCAATTTCTTTGGTTTGTAGCGAAGAAACAGAATACCAAAATGAAATTGAAAAACTTTTAAACGAAAAATTAAAATCTACGGTTGTAGAAGGTTTTGAACCAACAGATACTGCACCGCCTAAAAGAGCTGCAACACAAAGTAAAAGTTCTTTTGGTAAAAAGAAAAAACAAAGACCTTCTAATGGAAACCCTGGAGGTTCTTCTGATCAAAAAAAACCAAAAAGGAAACCTCATTTTAAAGGCAAGAAACCTGCAGGCGCAACTTCTGGAAGAGGTAGAACTGGTGCACCAAAAAAAAAACGATTTTAGATTAAGTTTGATTTAAAAATTACAATCCCATTTTCTTAATATAGAATTTGGGATTTTTTTTATTCTAATAGTTCATTTTTTAAGTTCCTCTTTATTATTGCTACCTTTGTGTATCACAAAAAATCACTAGTATGAAATACGATAAAATAGACGCTAATTTATTTATTAAAAACCGTAAAAATTTTGCGGCTAATATGAAACCAAATAGTTTAGCTATTTTTAACTCTAACGATATTTACCCAATTGGTGCAGATAGCACAATGCCTTTCGAGCAACACAGAGATATTTTCTATTTAAGTGGTGTAGACCAAGAAGAAAGTGTTTTGATGTTGTTTCCAGATTGTCCTAATGAAAACCTAAGAGAAGTTTTATTTTTAACAGAAACAAACGATCATATTGCAGTTTGGGAAGGTGAAAAACTAACTAAAGAAGCAGCCTTATCAACCTCTGGTATTAAAACCGTTTATTGGTTACAAGACTTAGAAAAAGTTTTATTCGAAATGGCTTCTTATGCAGATACTTTTTACATTAACACAAACGAACATTATAGAGCAAATGTAGCAACAGAAACAAGAGAAGACCGTTTTACAAAATGGTTGTTGGCAAAATATCCTGCGCATTCTGTAGCAAAAAGCAATCCTATTTTACAAAGATTACGTTCTGTAAAAGATTCTATTGAACTAGATTTGATGCAGAAAGCTTGTAATATTACAGAAAAAGGATTTCGTAGAATTTTAGGTTTTATAAAACCCGGAGTTTGGGAATATGAAATTGAAGCAGAATTGTTGCATGAATTTGTAAGAAATAGATCTAAAGGTTTTGCTTACACGCCAATTATTGCATCTGGTAACAACGCAAATGTTTTACATTATATAGAAAACAATCAGCAATGTAAAAGTGGCGATTTAATTTTGTTTGATATTGCCGCAGAATATGCAAATTATAAAAGTGATTTATCTAGAACTGTACCAATTTCTGGTCGTTTTACTGATAGACAAAAAGCTGTTTACAATGCTGTAAATTACGTTAAAAAAGAGGCTACAAAACTTTTAGTACCAGGAACAATTTGGAAAGACTATCATGTTGAAGTAGGAGAAATTATGACTTCTGAATTACTTAAACTTGGTTTATTAGACAAGGCAGATGTACAAAATGAAGATAAAAATTGGCCTGCTTATAAAAAGTATTTTATGCATGGTACAAGTCATCATATTGGTTTAGACACGCATGATTATGGCTTATTACACGAGCCTATGCAAGCAAACAATGTATTTACTGTAGAACCAGGTATTTATATACCAGAAGAAGGTTTCGGAATTCGATTAGAAGATGATGTTGTAATTCAAGAAAAAGGAGAACCTTTTAATTTAATGGGTAATATACCTATTGAAGCAGATGAAATAGAAGATTTAATGAACTAAAGAAATACAAAAAAGGCGAGTTTTAACAACTCGCCTTTTTCTTTTATTATCAATTACCTTATCTATTTAATCTACCCGAAGTATTTCCTTCTAAAATAGAGATTACATCACTTTCATTTGCATAATTTACATCACCCAAATAGGTGTGTTTTATCGCACAAGCTGCGGCACCAAATTCCATTGCTTTATAATCATCAAATTTTTGCAAACCGTGTATTAAACCTGCAGCAAAAGCATCACCGGTTCCTATTCTATCTACAACGTGTGTAATGTCTAAATCTTGTGTCTCATTAAACTCAAGACCGTTCCACATTCTTGCTCTAATTTTGTGCCAAGAAGAATTTATAGAAGTTCTAATTTTATCAAACACCTTTTCTATATTCGAAAATTTTTCGATTAATAACTTACTCGCTTCTGTAAATTCGTCGTTAGAATACCCAAAACTAGTTCCTAAAACTTCATTTATTTCATTTACGCCGCCAATAAATATAGTAGAATATTGTAGTAAATCTGTTAAGACATCTTTGGCCTCTTCGCCGTATTTCCACAAAGCACTTCTATATGTTGGGTCAGCAGAAATAATCATTCCTTTTTCTTTCGCTAAAATTAAACCTTCTTTTAAAGTTTCTTTAGCTCCTTTGCATAAAGCCGGCGTTATACCTGTCCAATGAAACCATTTACCTTGTTCTAAAGACTTTTCCCAGTTTACCATTTCTGGTAAAATTTCAGAAAAAGAAGAATGCGATCTATTATAAGATATTTTACTTGGTCTCATAACTGCACCAACTTCTAAAAAGTAAACCCCTAAAGGTCTTCCAGATCTAACAATTGCAGAGGTGTCTAAATCGAATTTATTTAAGTAAGAAATAGCTGTATCGCCAATAAAATCATTAGAAATACAACTTATGTGTTTTACATCTCCGCCAAAATTTGCTATCGAAATACCAACATTTACTTCTGTACCTCCAAAATAAAATTCTACATTGTTAGTTTGAATAAATTTTTTATTTCCTAAAGGAGAAATTCTCATTAAAACCTCACCAAACGTAATTATCTTATTCATAATAAATTCTTTTACAAATCAAATATACTTCATAAAAAACATCCACAAATATATTTTTTATTTAAAGTTTATAGAATTTTTATAAAGATGTAATAAAATTAATTGTTTTTGCATTAAAGGTTTCTGGTTGATCTACATTTACCACATGTCCGCAATTTTCTATCACATAAAGCGAAGAACTTACATGTTTAGAAACAATGTTTTTTATAGAAGGTAAAAACAAATGATCTTCTGACCCCATTACATAAAGTGTAGGAATTTTAATTTCTTTAGCTCTAAAAAAGCGTAACAAAGGGTTAATTTCTGATGTTAATTTAAACCAACGTAAAAATTCTTTTTGATACAATTTTTTAGCTTCATTAACAAAAAGCAATCTCGATTTCTTATGATTCTTTTTTGGCATTATAATAAATGCAAATAACTTATAAAGAAGCATGTAAGGCACTACAGATTTAAAAATATTACCAACTTTCATTAGCACTTGCGAGCGAAAATTCATTTTAATAATAGCACCACCCATTATCATACTTTTTACCAAAGATGGTCTTTTTTCTGCAAGGTTTCTTATTAAAATTGTACCTAAAGAAATTCCTACAAAGTGCGATTTTTTAATCTTAAGAAAATCGATTACCTCTTCGATGTCTGCAGTTATAGAATCGAAAGTATATTTTGCTTTAAACGTATCTTTTAATTTTGGTTTGCTATTGCCATGACCACGTAAGTCTAAAATTAAAACATTAAAATGCTTTTTAAAATCTCTAATTTGTTTGTACCAAATAGAACTACTACCTCCTGCGCCATGCACAAAAGTTACCCATTCTTTAGAATTTTTATGAGGATATAAATAGTAGTTTAACAATCTAAAATCGATTTGAAATGCTAAATTAAAGCATTTTATAAAATTAAATAGCAAGTTTGGTACTTTTTAACGCTTAAAATTGGTAAAATAAAAAAGTCCAAATTATCTTTGCAATAAATAATTTTCTTCTGAAAAAGACATTTTGCATATTATTATTTATCGCTTTTGCTTTTAGGCCAGCATATCACCTTGCATATATTGGTTATTTTGAGCTAAATATAGATTATATAATAGAAAAATATTGTGTTAATAAAGATGCCCCAGAATTACAATGTAATGGTAAATGTCATTTAGCAAAAAAGATTGCACCAAAAGTTAATTTAGAGAAAGATAATCTTGCTGGCTTACAAATTGTATCAGAGGCATTTTTTCCTGTTTATCATCAAGAAACAGAAAACTTTACAGCCAAATATTTAGATTTATATCAAAACAAACTTCCTTCGAAAAAAAATTCTTTACATACGTTTTTACTTATTAAAAACTTAGAGCAACCGCCAGATTTATATTTATAAATACTTGTTTTTGTATCAATAACTTTTGATACATCTTTTTTAACGTTTACTTAAAAAATACAAACCTGTATTTTCTAAGTAAAATATTCACACAAATTATTTTAAAAATATTTTCCTTAAAATTCTAAGGAAGAAGAAACATCTATTATAAATGAAAATTTCAAAATATATTGCTGCATTCTTATTTGTAGCAACTTTAGCAGCATGCTCGTCTTCAGAAGAAGTTTTAACTGGCGAAGGAAACGTAACATTAGAATTTGATAATGCATACAACAGTTCTGATTTACTTTTAGAAACCACTCCTTATTCTGCAAATGATACCGAAAAAATTAAGATTAACAAGGTTAAATATATTGTTAGCAACATTCGCTTAGAAACTGCAACCGGAACCATTTTTACCTATCCAAAAAACGAGTCTTATTTTATTGTTGATGAAAACACAAATTCATCTCAATTTATCACACTAAAAAATGTACCAGAAGATGATTATACAAAAGTTACTTTTGGTATTGGTGTCGATCAAGAAAAGTATTTAGAAGGTGCAACAGGGCAAGGAGATTTCTTAGCAAAAGCACAAGAAGCTGGCATGATGTGGAGCTGGCAAGCGGGCTATAAATTTATGGTTTTCGAAGGAACTTACACATCAGAAAACACAACTACAGAAACTGCATTTGCTTTTCATATGGGAAGCCATGGAACTGCGGTAGATAACTATAAGGAAGTTTCTTTAGATTTAACAAACTCTGCAAGAGTAAGAACAGACTTAACACCAGTAATACATGTTGTTTCTGATGTTTCTAACATTTTAGACGGTACCACAAAGTTTTTTCTAGATGATGCTGCACAAATACACGTAGACGGTGTTAAATCGCCTCAAATAGCAACAAATGTAAGTGCTATGTTTGTTATAGATCATGTTCATAATTAAATCAATAAAACCGTTGTTAAGTAAAAATCTTAACAACGGTTTTCTATCAATTATGAAAAAATTTATACTATTATATTTAGGTTTTATTACACTTTTTTCTTGTGCAAGAAACGAAGAAGAATATGTGCTAATTCCTAAAAAAGTTGAATTAAAAATTCCAAGTAATTTTCCGGGATTATTGTACGATGTAAGTCAAAACCCTCTAACCGAAGAAGGTATTGCTCTTGGTAAAAAATTGTTTTATGAAGGACGATTGGCTTCCGACGGAGTAATTTCTTGCGGATTTTGTCACGAACAAGCTTCTGCTTTCACACATCATGGCCACACAGTTAGTCATGGCGTAGATGGTAAAGTTGGTTTTAGAAATGCACAACCCATTCAAAATTTAGCTTTTTTTAGCGAGTTTACTTGGGATGGCGCCGCTATTCATTTAGATCTACAACCAATTATACCAATTACTAGTGATGTAGAAATGAATGAAACCATACCATCTGTGCTTTCTAAATTGAACTCTTATCAAGAATATGAGGTTCTTTTTACAAATGCTTTTGGTGATAGAGAAGCTACATCAGAACGCATGTTAAAAGCTTTAGCTCAATTTATGGTAACCATGATTTCTGGAGATTCTAAATACGATAAAGTGATTAGAAACGAAGAAAACGCCACTTTTACAGAACTAGAAAATAAGGGTTTAGAAATTTTTAATAACAAATGTGCAGCTTGCCATTCTGGAGCACTTTTTACAGACCAAAGTTATAGAAATAACGGATTGCCAACAAACTATAAATTCCCTGAGGAAGAAGGAAGAAAAAGAGTTTCTGGTCTCGAAGGTGATTTTTACAAATTTAGAGTACCAAGCTTAAGAAATGTAGCAAAATCTTTTCCGTACATGCACGATGGACGATTTGGAAATTTAGAAGCCGTATTAGATTTTTATTCTGATGGAATGACACAAAATGGTGGCGATGTAGACACTTTACTAATGAAATCTAATGGCAATTTAGGTATCGATCTATCATCCGAAGAAAAAACAGCTTTACTTGCTTTTTTAAACACATTAACAGATAACACCTTTTTAAATGATAAACGTTTTGCAGAATTTTAAGATAAAAAAAACAATAATACTGTTAACATTTGTATTAATTACGATTGCTAGTTTTGCTAATACAGGCAAAGAAATATGCAGCCAACACAACAACCATTCTTTCGAGTATTATTTCTGTGATTTATGCGGTTGCTCTACAAGTAGCGGTAGTTTTGGCTTGGGTACATTAAACAATGCGAGCTTTGTAGGTGTAAGATATATTTATCAAAAATTTCAATCGAAAGATGGTATTTTTGATAATTCTCCAACAAGTACAGAAAACTTTCATACGTATCAATTATGGGGAAGGTTGCCAATAAATGAAAATTTATATGTGAGTGCAATTTTACCATATCAAGATTTAAATAGAGAATATACAGATAGAAACGAAAGTATAAACGGCTTTGGAGACGCAACAATAATGAGTTGGTACAAGTTTAAATTTTATAAAAAAGTAGATGAAGAAAAGTCTAAATTATACACAAATGTTACCCGAGAACCTTCTGGACATTCTTTAGAAATTGGTTTAGGTGCCAAATTACCAACGGGTAAATTTGAACAAGTTTTAACCGACAGAGTAAATCCTGGTTTTCAATTAGGAACTGGTAGTTTAGATGGCATTTTAGGGCTTGCACACAGTTATGGTGCAAATAAATTTGGTGTAAACACTAGTTTAACTTACTATTTTAAAAACGAGAACAAAAACGAATACAAATTCGGAAACCAGTTTAGTTACGCTTCTAGCTTTTTTTATGCTATTTCTAAAAAAAAATATATGTTATTGCCTTTTATAGGCTTTTCTGGTAATATTTATAATAAAATAAAACAGTATAAAGAAGAAGTACCAAATACAGATGGTAACGTTTTTAACGGAACTTTGGGTGCAGAAATAACTACTAAAGATTTTATTTTTGGGGCCAATTATACGCTACCAATTTCGCATAATTTATTTGGTGGTAACGTTACCCCAAAACAAGCAATTTCTATCTATTTAAACTTTAATTTAAATAACTAAAAAACAAAAAAAGGCGAACATTTCTGTTCGCCTTTTTAACTAACTGAATTAAAAAACTACTCTACTATTAATGTGTATTGTGGCGTTGGGTTTAAAGGACAAAAATAAACGTATTCTCCTTTTTTAAGTGTCACTTTTTTAGAAGTTTCTTTGCTGTTATCTTTTACTTGTGCTGTTACATAAGCGTTTTTAATGTGTGCTGTTACATCTGCTTTTGGCGCTAAAACAAAACCTACATTGTGCCCTACGTTGTTGTTAGCTATTTCAAAAATATAAGTACCTTCAGATAACGTAATTTGTTTTTGTGTAAACTCTCCTTTTGTTTGTTCTAAAGAAACTGTTTTTACTTCTTGTGCATTTGCGTTAAATGCAAAACCTATTACTAATACTAAAATTGCTATTACTTTTTTCATGATTGTTGTTTATTAAAATTATTAAATTATTGTTTTACTATTTATAAAGCTTCTGCTAACGGAAAATCTACAGCTACATCTGTTGTTTTATGAAAATAATTTGTAATTGTAATTTCGCCAATTAAGATTATTGCATCTGCTAAATTTCCTTTTGTATACCCTTGTGCATATAAGTTTTCTACTGTTTCTGGTGTTGCAGCACCTCTGTTTTCTGCTGCACTTTTAGCAAAGTTTGCCAATGCATTTAATTTTGCATCAAAAGAGGCTTTACCTGCTCTTAATTCTAAAATTTGTGCTTCTGTAAAACCATTCATTTTACCAATTGCTGTGTGGGCAGATAAACAATAAACACATTCGTTTACTTGACTTACGGCTAAGTTTATTACTTCTTTCTCTTTAGCAGAAAAGCTTGTTTTACCATTTCCTATTGCTAAAAAATTACCCAAAGCAGTTTCACTATGTGCAAATGCTGCGTATAAGTTTGGCACAAAACCTAAACCTTTTTCTAATTGATTAAATATTGCTTGGTTGTTTTCTGATACTTCGTTTTTTGTTGGAACATTATATGTACTCATAATTTCTATTTTTAGATGATTTGTAATTTTTTTAAATAATTTATTTGCATTTGCAAAGTTGCTGGTTTTGATTTTGCTCGTCATAAGTTTGGTAACCCCAACAGTTTGGACATTGTGTGTTTTCTATTGATTTCATATGTTTAATTTTTAGTTCTTATTGATTGACACCGCAAAGGTATAACCAACATTAAGCTCTAAAATTGGACAAAAGTTCTTACTGTTTGGACTTTGAAATAAAGCCAACAAAAATGCACGCGTGAAGGATTGAGAAATTTGTTTGAGCTCTTTTAAAGTTTGATAAAACTTTAAAAAGCGAGTTTCGAAAGCCTGACCTGAAAGGGCACGCCCAAAAAAATAATCTTAGTAGTCTTTTTTAAACTGAAGTGGCGATTTTGAAATTGCCTTTGTAAAGAATCGAGTAAAATATGCTGGATCGTTAAAACCTAGCTCGAATGCGATTTCTTTTACGGTTTTATCGGTGTAAATTAACAAGCGTTTTGCTTCTAACAAAATTCTGTTTTTTATAAATTCTGATGGAGAAGTTGTACCTGCTTTTTGAAAATGCTTTGTGATTGATTTTGGCGAAAGACCTAGTCTTTTTGCATAATCTGTTACAGAATGAAGTGTTTTGTAATTTTGCTCTACCAACAAACTAAAGTCTTTAAAAAGGCGTGTTTCGACATCTTCTTTAACAACATGGTTTTCTTTTTTTACACGAACAGCAGAAATAATAAATTGCTTTAAGTAGGCTTGTAACATATCGTACTGCGCTGTTTCGTTTTGCTGAAACTCTTCGAGTAAGCTTGTTAATATAAAGTCTAATTTATAGGTATCTTTTTTACATGGTTTTACAAACGGAGTTTCGTAAATATTGTTGAATAAAATTCCGTTACAGGCAACCTCTGCATCGTGGGTTTGTATGCAGTAAAAATCTTTTACAAAAGTAAGCTTGTAGGCAGTTTTTATTTGCTCTGAATCTACCGTAAATACTTGTCCTGGAGATAAGAAAAAAAGTACATTATCATCAAATTGATATTGTTTAAAATCGATATTATACGTTCCGCTACCTTCTTGAATCCAATAAATTGTATAAGCATTTTGTTGTACCGAATGATCGATTGTACAAGCTTTGTCAAACCGAACTGTGCTTACAGAAAATATATCTTTAAAAGTATGCTTTACAATATCTTGAACTGCCATAATGTGTTGGTCGTAGAAGTTTTAACAAACTTTCTATCTTGTTTTGAAAAAATGTAATGCTTATACTTTACTATAAAAACGCTTAAGCTTTGCCAAATTTCTTAACATTAAATATTACAAAAACCAAAATAGCAGGCAAAACCCAACCCAAACTGTGTTCTGCTAAAGGAATGATACTTTTAATACCCGTTAAGTTTTCTCGAGGAATTATAAAGCCTAAAAAATCTGGAATACTAAATATAAATGTTACCAAGATAACCGCTCTAAAAACTATTTTAGATGCATATTTTTCTGGCACAACATTTAATAAAATTAACATAATAGTTATAGGGTATAAAAACATTAACGCTGGTACAGCAACATCTATAATAAAACCTACATTGTAGCTACCAACTATAATACCAATTACAGAACATATTGCTGCTGTTGCTACATATGCTGCTTTAGAATTATTACAAATTCCTTTTATATAATCTGCAGTACCGGTAACTATACCAACCGCCGTTGTAAAACATGCCAAAGCAACCAAAACACTTAAAAAAGTGGTGCCAAAGCTACCTAAAGTTTGTGTACTTAAACCCGATAAAACATCTATTCTAGAGGCATTTTCTGCAAAAGAACTTGCAAATAATGCACCGCTTAAAATTAATCCTCCGTAGATTAATAACAATCCAATACCTGCTATTAAACCTGCTTTTCTTATCAACCTTTTTCTTTCACCAAAACTGTTATGATTACTATAATCTAAAGAAATAATAATAACTGCACCAACAACTACACCTGCAATAGCATCAAAAGTTTGATATCCTTCTAAAACGCCATCAATAAAAGGGTTTTTAAATGAGGTAACTTCTAAAGTTCCTGAAGACACAAAAAAAGAAATACCAATAATTACCAATAAAATGATAACAATTATTGGTGTTAAAAATTTACCTATTAAACCAATTATTCTAGATCTATTTACAGAAAATAAAAACACTAACACAAAGTAAATAATACTTGTTAGTATTGCTGGCGAATCGAAAAATGGCTGAATTGCCATTTCATGCGTTACCGCAGCTGTTCTTGGCGATGGTATTGCAATAGCAATAATGTATATTAAAAAACAAAAAAGTGTACTAAAAACTGGCGATACTTTTTTACCAAAATCATACAAGGTCCCTTGTAATTTTGCATGTGCAAAAATTGCCAAAATAGGAATTATAATAGCTGTAGCTATAAAACCCAACACAACAATCCACCAATCTTCACCAGCTTTTACACCTAAATTTGGCGGTAAAATTAAGTTTCCGGCTCCGAAAAAAAGCGAAAAAAGTGCAAACCCTGCAATCCAAATTTCTTTTGTTTTGTTCATGGTAATTATTGTCTTAGTGAGCGAAATATACATATTTTTGCGAGATGCAAGATTCTATTCAATTTAAAAAAGCAAACATTTCTTTTTCTGATACTGGTAAAGGAACTGCAATTGTTTTATTACACGGCTTTTTAGAAAATGCTAAAATGTGGAAAACCATTACTAATGAGTTATCTAAAAAAAACAGAATTATTACTATTGATTTACCAGGTCATGGTAATTCTGATTGCTTAGGTTATGTGCATTCTATGAATTTGTTTGCAGATACAATTCATGCTGTTTTAAAACATTTAAGAATTAGAAAATACTTTATTATTGGTCATTCTTTAGGTGGTTACGTTGCTTTGGCAATGGCGAAAGAGAAAACAATAAATGTAAAGGGTATTTGTTTAATGAACTCTACAACTGCTGATGATTCTGAAGAACGAAAAAAATTAAGAATTAGAGCCAATAAAATGGTGCAACAAAATTTTGAAAACATGATAAAAATGTCTGTTTCTAATTTATTTCATCAAGAAAACACATTAAAATTTAAAGAGGAAATTAACCAAGTTAAAACCGAAGCGTTACAAACTTCTTTGCAAGGATATATTGCTGCAAACGAAGGAATGAAAAACAGACCAAACTCTTTAGAATTCTTAAAAGAAAGCACTTTTAAAAAGTTGATGATTATTGGTGAAAATGATCGGATTTTAAATGCTGATGCATTAATTGAAGAGGCTAAAAAAACAAATTCAGAATATGTGATTTTACCTTCTGGACATATGAGTCATATAGAAAACACAACCGAATTAATTGCCACTTTAAAAGACTTTGTAAGAACCTAATAACCTAATTTTTGATTATATTTGAAATTATGAATTATGATTCCATAATTAGTTTTTTAGCGGTTATAATAGTTATTTTATTTTTACTTTTTTCTGTTTTTTTACTTTCTGTAAAATCAGAAAAAAAATTAAGCAACCAACTTTTAGC
This sequence comes from Polaribacter sp. BM10, assembly GCF_002005425.1. Taxonomy (GTDB): domain Bacteria; phylum Bacteroidota; class Bacteroidia; order Flavobacteriales; family Flavobacteriaceae; genus Polaribacter; species Polaribacter marinaquae. Next base: position 2,398,741 of record NZ_CP019704.1, read on the forward strand.
AGCTTTTTTAATTGTTACGGCAATAGATATTAGTGCGTTTTTTTATCATCAATTTATAGAAATACCTTACACGTTAGAAATATTAAGAAACAAAATTTCATTATTTAAAAATCCGCTTTTATTCTTATACATTTTATCGGTAATTTACTCAAACTTTAGGCTAAAGTGGAAACATTTAATCCATTTACTACCTTGGCTTCTTACTATTTTAGTGCTTTTACCTAACTTTTTTTTAGCTAATGAAATAGAAAAAGCTGCCTTTATAAATAATTATTCTAATAATACAGAAGTACAATTTCTTAGTTATTTTGGTGATGTATTATCAATTGCATATTTATCTGCAGAGATCTATTATATTTTACGTTATAGAAAACTGTTGCTAGAAAATTACACTGATAAGAATGCTTTTAAGAACTTCAATTGGTTAAAACAATTATCTATTTTACTATTTATAGGGCAAGTTTTAACGTTTATTAAAAGTTATATTCGAGTAAATTCTAATAACAATTCTATAGACGTCATAAGAACTATTGTTTTACTTTTCGGCGTCTTTTTTATCTGTTGGTTATTTTTAAAAGCAGTTAATTCTCCTAAATTATTTAAAGGCATAAATGTAGATTTAAAAACATCTAAAGAAATTAAAAATACAAGAGAGGAAGTCTCTATCAATCCTAAAATTGCTCTTTTAAAAGATTTTATATTGGCAGAAAAACCTTATTTAAATCCGTCTTTAACAATTAGAGATTTGGCAGAATTGATTAAAATGAACACGAGAGAATTATCGGTTTTAATCAATCAACATTTAAATCAGCATTTTTTCGATTTTGTAAACGAATATAGAATTGAAGAAGCGAAAGAGATTTTAAAAAATCCGAAGGAAAAAGAACTTACAGTCCTAGAAATTTTATATCAAGTTGGTTTTAACTCAAAATCTTCTTTTAATACTGCTTTTAAAAAACATACAGGTTTAACGCCTACACAATTTAGAAAAAACCAGATATAATGCAAGGAATTGATTTATCTCATATTGTTGGTTTTATTACCACTTTTATTTCGCTACTTTTAGCATTTTTTATATTTTCTGTAGATTCTAAAAATAAGGTTAGCAATAAGCTTTTTGCAAGTTATCTTTTACTAAATGCTATTGAGTATACTGGTTTTTATGCATCATATTTATTTGAAGAACCAAATAATTTATTGGTGGCATCAAGAGAGTTTTCTTACCTACAAATGCCTGTTTTTTACCTTTATATTTTGTCAGTTTGTTATTCAGATTTTAAATTACAATGGAAACATTTGTGGCATATTATTCCATACATTTTAGGAAACTTAATAATGACACCACGATTTTATTTGGGTTCTACAGCAGAAAAACTAGAGTTGTTTAATAATTTTAATATGCTATATGAATCCATATTTGCTCATATTGCTTTACACCTTCAATCAATAATTTACATTATAGCTGGCTTTGTTGTTCTAAAACGTGCAAAAAAGATTTTTAAAGAAAACTATTCTAGCAATACCATAGAAACTTATAATTGGCTATTTCAATTGTTAATTTTTACAAGTGCATTGTATTTTGTTGCCATCGTAAAAAATATTTTTAAGTTTTTTGGTGATGAAAACAACTTCTACTTTGCTCAAATTATTTTAATGATAGTGGTATTGGCTGTAGTTTGTTGGTATGTTTTAAAAGCATTACGATACCCAAATCTTTTTAACGGTGTAAATTCTAAAACAAAATTAACAACCGATTTAATTAAGAATACTCTTCACAAGGACGAGTTTATACAAGAAATTGAAAAATTAAAGTTCTTTATGGAAACTAAAAAACCTTATTTAAATCCGTCTTTAACAATTAGAGATTTGGCAGAATTGATAAAAATGAATACGAGAGAATTGTCGGTTTTAATCAATCAACATTTAAATCAGCATTTTTTCGATTTTGTAAACGAATATAGAATTGAAGAAGCGAAAGAGATTTTAAAAAATCCGAAGGAAAAAGAACTTACAGTCCTAGAAATTTTATATCAAGTTGGTTTTAATTCAAAATCTTCTTTTAATACTGCTTTTAAAAAACATACAGGTTTAACGCCTACACAATTTAGAAAAAACACTTAAAATCAAATACTTAACGTAAAGTCGAACGTTTTCAAAATAAAGTCGAACCAATTTCTTATCTAGAAATTAGTTCGACTTTGTGTTTTCGGTCGCACAAAATTGTTTTCAATGGCACATTTGTATCATCAAACATAAATACCATGAAAACAAAAACGTTACAAATTTTAATTGCATTATTTTTTACAGGAATCTTAACTGCACAAACTGTTACAGGTAAAGTAGCAGACAATTTAGATGTTATTCCGTTTGCAAACGTAATTTTAAAAGATAATCAGCAAAAAATAATAACTGGTGCAACCACAAAAAACGATGGAACTTTCGAGTTAAAAACAAACCAAGGAAATTATATTTTAGAAATTAGCTTTCTAGGATATAAAACGTTTTCAAAAACAATAAATATTAAAGGCAATCTTAACTTAGGAACACTAATATTAAGAGAAAATACAGAAGCTTTAGATGAAATTGTGGTAAAAACAGAAAAAAGAGTTTTAGAAAGAAAAATAGACAGATTGGTTTTTAATGTAGAAAAAAGTATTGCTGCAACTGGTGGTAACGGCGTTGATGTTTTAAGGATAACTCCTGGTGTACAATTACAAAACAACACCTTATCTATTTTGGGTAAAGGTGCTACTCAGATACTAATTAACGGAAGATTGTCTCCTTTGGCAGGCGATGAATTGGTGGCCTTTTTAAGCGGATTATCTGCTAGTGATATTATAAAAATTGAAGTAATTACAAATCCGCCAGCAAAATATGATGCCTCTGGAAATGGAGGTTTAATCAATATTATTTTAAAAAAAGGCACCCAAAATTCTTGGAAAAATGCAACTACCATTTCTTACAATCAAAACAAATATAATTTTACAACAATTACCAATAATTTTTTCTACAACAAAAACAAAGTTTCATTATCAGCAAGTATCAATGCAAACAAAGGTAATTTTGAAAATTTAGAAGGTTTAGTTATAGAATATCCAACCAATCTTTGGGATATTGATATTGCAGGAAAACAACAAACAGACCAACTTTCTGGACGCTTTTTGTTAGATTATGCCTTGTCTGATAAGACTACTTTAGGCGTGCAATATTTAGGAAATACAACACAACCAAATATAGATGCTGTAACTACCTCAACTATTTTTGATACCGATAATAATTTAGAAAGAAGTTTAAAAAACGTAGCGCAAAATGAGGTGGATAACAATAATCATTCTGTTAATTTTCATTTGATTTCAAAACTAGACACTTTAGGCAAACAACTTTCTTTTGATGCAGATTATTTTACATTTACTTCGGATAGAAATCTAGATTTTACTACAGAACAATTTGATGTTGTAAGAAATTCTCAAGATATAAGTTCATCAGCTTTAAACATTTCAAATCAAAAAATAGACAATTTTAGTTCTCAATTAGATATAGATTTACCACTTAAAAAAGTAAATCTTTCTTACGGATTTAAAGCAAGTTTTACCAATACAAATAGTGGAGTTTTATTTTTCGACAAACTTTCTGGAACCCCAATTTTAGATCCAAACCAATCTACCAATTTTAAATATAAAGAAAATGTTTTAGCTGCTTATTTTTCTGGAAACACAAAATTAAACAACAAATTAACTATGCAATTTGGTTTGCGTTTTGAAGATACAAAGACAACAGGAATAAGTGATGATTTAAATCAAGAAAACAACAATAAATACAATAAGTTTTTTCCAACCTTGTTTTTATCGTATGCTAAAAACGACAACAATAATTTCAATTTTTCTTACGGAAAAAGGATAAACAGGCCTAATTTTAGAGATTTAAATCCGTTTCGTTTTTACATTAATGACAATAGTTACAGTGTTGGTAATCCCTTTTTACAGCCTTCTTTTTCAGATAATTTTGAAATTTCTCATTTATACAAAAACAATTGGAATACCGGTTTTTCTGTAAATATTACTACAGATGGTTTTGGAATATTTTTTAACACAGACATTACCAATCAAGATCAAATTGTAACTAGAGAAAACTACTTTAAAAAATACACCTATCAAATCCAAGAAAGTTTTTCTTTTAGCCCAATTTCTTGGTGGAAAAGCCAAAATGATGTAAGAATGTTGGTACATATTACAGAATTAACCAAAAATATTGATGCAGAAGTAAATAATGGAGTTCAGTTTTACGCAGAGTCTAACCATACGTTTTCGTTAAGTAACAACACAAAATTACAGGCCAATGCTTGGTATAGTTCTTTTCATAATGATGGTTTGTTTAGTCTTGGAGAAATGTTCAATTTATCGCTTGGGCTGCAACACAGCTTTAAAAACAACATTAAATTATCTATGTTATTTAATGATGTCTTAAACACAGGTAGTTTAAGAGATTACAATTCTACTGTACATAATATCGATCAAAGTTACCGTCAAAATGCGAGTTCTAGAAATTTTAGAATCTCTCTTTCGTATAACTTCGGCAACAAAAAAATAAACGTAAAAAACAGAGTTTTTAGTAATAATAATGAGCAAAGAAGAAGTAATTAAAACAAAAAAGGCACAAATTTTAAATTTGTGCCTTTTTGTTTTATAAAATATTTTTATTCTCCTTTTAAAGGATTCCAGCCTTGGGCTTTTAATTCAATTTCTTGATTTGCTCTTGTTACAAGATTTAAACCTTGATTTTCTGCAATGATATGACCAACAATAGAAAAATTAGGATTTCCTTTTATCTTATCAAAATCTGCAATTGGTACTGTAAAAAGCAGCTCATAATCTTCACCTCCACTTAAAGCAACCATTGTAGAATCTAGTTCAAATTCTTCGCAAGCAGAAATAACTTGAGGATCTAAAGGTAACTTGTCTTCATAAATCTTACATCCAACTTTAGACTGTGAACAAATGTGCATAATTTCAGATGAAAGTCCATCAGAAATATCGATCATAGCAGTAGGTTTTACTTCTAATTCTTTTAAAATACCAGCAACATCTTTACGTGCTTCTGGTTTTAATTGTCTTTCAATTAAATAGGTATAATTATCTAAATCTGGTTGGTTGTTAGGATCTACTTTAAAAACTTGCTTTTCTCTTTCTAAAACTTGCAAACCTAAATATGCAGCACCTAAATCGCCAGAAACAACTATTAAATCGGTTTCTTTAGCGCCATTTCTATACACAACATCCTCTTTTTTTGCTTTACCAATAGCTGTTACAGAAATTAAAATTCCTTTGGTAGAAGATGTAGTGTCGCCACCAATTAAATCTACTTTATAAGTATCGCATGCAAGCTGAATACCTGCATAAAACTCTTCTATTGCTTCTAAAGGAAAACGGTTAGAAACTGCGATAGAAACTGTTACTTGCTCTGCAACACCATTCATTGCATACACATCAGATAAATTAACCATAATTGCCTTATAACCCAAGTGTTTAAGAGGCATATAACTTAAATCAAAATGCACACCTTCTATCAACAAATCTGTAGTAACTAAAGTTTGTTTTTCTGATGCATCTAAAACAGCAGCATCGTCTCCGATTGCTTTTACTGTTGTGGCATTTTCTACTTTAAAATATTTTGTAATATGGTTTATTAAACCAAACTCACCAAGTTCGGCTAATGATGTTTTTTGGGTATTTTTATCTTCTAACATGCTGCAAAGATACTTACATTCTTAAAAATTACAGAGTTCCTTTAACAGAGAAGTAAAAATAAAAGCACTATTTTTGATTTTGTACTTTTTATGTACTAAAAAATAATAATTACGTTATACTAATTAAAGCAGGTTTTTACTTGATAAATATTTAAAAATGATAAAAAAAACTTTTTTCATATTCGTTTTAATTATAGTTAGTTGTTCTAAAAAAGAGGTTGTAAATCAAGTTAAACAAACCATTATAAATCCTATTGCAAAATGTGAAGACGGTTTTGCAGGCGAATTTCCTTGCAACGATTACGATTTACTTACACACATTACTTTAGATGAAATTGCAGGCGAAAACACACAAGGTAACGACTCTTGGGGTTGGGTAGATCCTGTAACAAACAACGAATATGCTATTGTTTGTACCAATAAAGGAACTTCGTTTATAGATATTACCAATCCGGCAGATGCAAAAATTATTGGTTTTTTAAAAACTAGAACAGAAAACAGTCTTTGGCGAGATGTAAAAGTTTATAACGATTTTGCATTTATTGTTAGTGAAGCAGACAATCACGGAATGCAAATTTTTAACCTAAATAACCTAAGAGGTTTGGTTAACATTCCGGTAGAATTTTCAGCAGACAAAGATTTTACTTCTTTTGGTAGCGCACATAATATTGTTATTAATGAAGATACAGGTTATGCATATCCTGTTGGTACTTCTAGAAGTGCAACGTATAAAGGTGGCCCTTTGTTTATCAATATTAACAATCCTTTTAAGCCAGTAAACGAAGGTGGTTTCGAAGATTATGCTCACGACGCGCAAGCCGTAACCTATAACGGCCCAGATTCTGATTATTCTGGAAGAGAAATATTAATAGGAAGTAACGAAACTGAAGTTGTAATTGCAGATGTTACAGACAAACAAAATCCTGTTAAAATATCTTCTATTAGTTATTCTAATATTGGATACACACACCAAGGTTGGTTTACAGAAGACTTTAGATATTTTATTTTAGGAGACGAACTAGATGAAAGAGACAAAGGCTTAAATACAAGAACTATTGTTTTCGATTTTACAGATTTAGACAACCCAAAACATCATTTCGATTATTCTGGCCCAACAGCAGCTATAGATCACAACGGTTATGTAAAAGACAATTTATTTTTTCAAGCAAGTTATACCGCAGGTGTTAGAATAATAGATATTTCTAATATCGATGCAAAAAGCTTTACAGAAGTCGGTTTTTTTGATACCTATCCAGAAAACGACAATACTGCATTTAATGGAGCCTGGAACGTATATCCGTATTTACCATCTGGCAACATCATTATCAGCGATATTAACAGAGGTTTATTTGTTATCAGAAAAAGTAAAACTTAAATGAAAAAAATCTGTCTATTATATTGCTTTTTACTTTTTTTAAATTGCTCTGAAAAAGACGGACTGTTTATTAACGATAATATTGTTGTAAACAACACAAGCATTACAACAATTGGCGGTGCAAATAACGACGCTTTTACCGCTGTAGAAAAAACAGCTGATGGTGGTTTTATTGCCGCAGGTTATACGCAAAGTAATAATCTAGATATTACAGATAAATCTAACACTTCATTCGATTTTTTTATCTCTAAATTTTCTTCGGATAATCAACTAGAATGGCAAAAAACATTTGGTGGTTCTGATGATGATAGAGCTGCCGATATTATAGAAACAAAAAACGGAGAATTTGCTATTCTAGGTTATTCTAAAAGTAACGATTTAGATGTTTCTGTAAATGCTGGTTCTCAAGATTTTTGGTTTATAAAACTATCAAGTTCTGGCATTTTAATATCAGAAAAAAGCTTTGGATATTTAGGTTTAGATTACGGCACAACTCTTTTAGAAACAAAAGATAACGGATTCTTAATTACTGGTGTTTTAGACATTACAGCATCTAACGGACAAGGAAATGCAAAAACCAACGCTATAAAGCATGCTGGCGGAGATTATTGGGCAATTAAAACAGATAATTCTGGTAATTTACTTTGGAGTAAATATTTTGGTGGTAGCTTTACAGATACTCCGTTAGGAGTAGTCGAAACCGATGCTAATGATTTTATAATTGTGGGATCTAGCGATAGCAACGATTTTAATATTTCTGATAACAAAGGAACTTATGATTTTTGGGTTGTTAAAATATCTAATTCTGGCAATCTTATTTGGGAAAAAAGTTTTGGAGGCTCAGAAATAGATGAAGCAAGAGCAATCACTACAACCAATGATGGTAATTTTATAATTGTTGGAGACACTAGAAGTAATGACAAAGATGTTTCTACAAATAACGGTGCAGCAGATATTTGGGTTCTTAAAATTTCTACAGATGGTAATCTTATTTGGAAAAAAACAATTGGCGCAACAAATTTTGATGTAGCCAGAGCAATTACAAAAACCAAAGACAACGGTTTTTTAATTGCAGGAAGCTCTAGAAGTTTAGATAACGGTTTTGAAAACAAAGGGCAAAATGATGCGCTAATTATAAAAATAAATAATACCGGCGAATTACTTTGGCAACAAACCTTTGGCGGTTCTAAAATCGATTTTTTATATGATATTACAGTATTAAATAATACTAGTATTATTGCTGTTGGCGAGTCGAATAGTTTTGATAAAGACATACCAAAAAACAAAGGTTTTACAGACGCACTAATAATTAAATTATGATAAAAAGAATTACTTACTTAGTATTAGTTTCTGTACTATTTTTAACAGGTTGTAAAGACGAAAAAGATTGTTGTGTTTTTCCTGAAGAGATCATAACAACCCTAAACTTTACGCACAACTGGAACGGTAGAGAAATTACAAATCAAGAATTAAACGAACTTAAATTTACTACAGAAAACGGAGAAATAATAAGTATCGAAAGGCTGCGTTATTTAATTTCAAATCTAAGTTTAGTTGGTGGCGACAATCAGTTTTTAATAGACTTCGGCGAAAATTCTGGCACAAATATTTCTTTAACAGATATTTCACCTGGTACTTACAATCTTAAATTTACATTTGGCTTAAAAAACATAGACAATAAAGATGGTGAATATCAATTATTAAATTCTGTACACTTTAATGTTCCGGCAATGCTTGGTGGTGGTTATCATTACATGCAATTTGATGGTAAATTTTTAAATAATAATGATGAAGAAACTGGTTTTAATTTTCATGCAATAAGGGCTGTTGACAGAACAAACCCAAACGATTTAAAATTTGAAGACACTTCTTTTGAAGTAGATTTGGGCACTGTAGAAATTGTAAAAAACACAACTATAGAAATTAAAATGGATGTTTCAGAATGGTTTAAAAACCCAAATACATGGAATTTAAATGAACTACACACCGTTTTAATGCCAAATTTTGAAGCTCAAAAAATGATAAGCAAAAATGGTAAATCTGTGTTTACTTTAGGCAAAATAAATTAGCAAAATGAAAACCTATTTCGTGTACTATTTTTCTTTTTTACTTTTGATGAATTGCGAATCTAAAGAAGAAGATTTATATACACCGATTGCATATAATTTAGAAATACCAGAGCTTTTTTCTGATAAATTAATTGCTCCTATAATCCCTGTAGACAATTCGTTAACAATAGAAGGTGTTGCTTTAGGTAAAAAACTTTTTTTTGATAAGATACTTTCGAGAGATAATTCACAATCTTGTGCTACTTGCCATAACCCAGCAAAAGCTTTTACAGATAACAAACAATTTAGTAGAGGTGTAAGTGGTAATTTTGGCAAAAGAAATACAATGCCGCTATTTAATTTAGCATGGAATTTTGATGAACTTTTTGCCTGGGATGGTAAAGAATTTGGCTTAGAAACTCAAGCTTTAGAACCAGTTACAAACCCTATAGAAATGCACGCTAACTGGGTTAATATTGCAGAAAAATTAAATCAAAACAAAACCTATAGAAATTTGTTTTTGCAAGCTTTTGGTTCAGAAAAAATAGATTCTACTCTTGTTACCAAAGCAATTGCTCAATTTGAAAGAACATTGATTTCTGGCAATTCTAAATTTGATAAATACTTAAAAGGTGAAGCCACATTAACAGAAAGCGAAACAAATGGTTTTAATGTTTTTATGGATGAAGAAAGAGGTGATTGTTTTCATTGCCACGGTAGTAATAACAACCCGCTATGGACAGATAATAAATTCCATAACAATGGTTTAGATACAAATTTTACTGATTTAGGCTTAGGTAAAATCACCGGAGACCCTAATGATAACGGTAAATTTAAATCTCCGTCTATCAGAAATTTAGCATTTACCGCACCTTATATGCACGATGGTAGATTTACAACTTTAGACGAAGTTATCAATCATTATTCAGAAGGGTTAAAAAGATCTTCTACAATAGATCCATTAATGAAAAAAATTAACCAAGGTGGCGTTAATTTAACAACCAAAGACAAAGCAGACTTAAAGGCTTTTTTACTTACATTAACAGACTACGAATTTGTTAACAATCCTACCTTTCAAAAATAATCAATAAAACCAATTGGTTTATTAGGTTTCATAATACAACTTCTTCGTTTTTCTTCTAGTTATATTGTATATTTGCAGACAGTTTAGATTTAATCTATTTAAAATTATGATAAAAGTTTCAGACTCAGCAAAAAAGAAAGTCGTAGAACTAATGACAGACGACGGCTTTAATGCAGCAACAGACTATATAAGAGTTGGTGTAAAAAGTGGTGGTTGTTCGGGTTTATCTTACGATTTAACTTTTGATAATAAAAAAGAAGAAAACGATAAAGTTTTTGAAGAGAATGACGTTAAAATTATTGTCGACAAAAAAAGCTTTTTATATTTAGTAGGAACTACTCTAGAATATTCTGGTGGTTTAAACGGAAAAGGGTTTGTTTTTAACAATCCTAACGCAAATAGAACTTGCGGTTGTGGAGAAAGTTTTTCACTTTAAAATTTAGAAAAAGATGTCAAAGTATACCGAAGAAGATTTAGAACAAGAATTAAAAACCCAAGAATATAAGTATGGGTTTTATACAAATATAGAAAGCGATACATTTCCGGTTGGTTTAAATGAAGATGTTGTTCGTGCAATCTCAAAAAAGAAAAATGAGCCAGAATGGATGACCGAATGGCGATTAGAAGCTTTTAGAGTTTGGGAACAAATGGAAGAACCAGAATGGGCTAATGTAAATTACGAAAAACCAAATTTTCAAGACATTGCATACTATTCTGCACCAAAAAAGAAACCAAAATTAAACTCTTTAGACGAGGTTGACCCAGAGTTGTTAGACACTTTTAAGCGTTTAGGAATCTCTTTAGATGAACAAAAGAAACTAGCTAACGTTGCAGTAGATATTGTAATGGATTCTGTTTCTGTAGCTACAACTTTTAAAGAAACTCTTGCAGAAAAAGGAATTATTTTTATGCCAATTTCTGAAGCAATACAAGAGCATCCAGAATTAGTTAAAAAATATTTAGGTACTGTTGTACCAACTAAAGATAATTTTTACGCAGCATTAAATTCGGCTGTTTTTTCTGATGGATCTTTCTGCTACATTCCTAAAGGTGTAAAATGCCCTATGGAATTGTCTACGTATTTTAGAATTAACGAAGGCGGAACAGGACAATTTGAAAGAACCTTAGTTGTTGCAGATGCTGGTAGTTATGTTTCTTATTTAGAAGGATGTACAGCGCCAAGTAGAGATGAAAACCAATTGCATGCAGCTGTTGTAGAATTAATTGCAATGGATGATGCAGAAATTAAATACTCTACAGTGCAAAACTGGTATCCTGGTAATAAAGAAGGTAAAGGTGGTGTTTACAATTTTGTAACCAAAAGAGGTTTGTGTGAAACAAATGCAAAAATCTCTTGGACACAAGTAGAAACTGGTTCTGCAGTTACTTGGAAATATCCTTCTTGTGTATTAAAAGGAAACAATTCTGTAGGCGAATTTTATTCGATTGCAGTAACAAACAACCATCAACAAGCAGATACTGGTACAAAAATGATTCACTTAGGTAAAAACACTAAGTCTACAATTATTTCTAAAGGTATATCTGCAGGAAAATCTCAAAACTCTTATAGAGGTTTAGTACAGATAAATTCAAGAGCAGAAAACGCTCGTAATTTCTCTCAGTGCGATTCTTTATTAATGGGTAACGAATGTGGTGCACACACTTTTCCTTATATAGAAACTAAAAACAAATCTGCACAAATAGAACACGAGGCTACAACTAGTAAAATTGGTGAAGACCAATTATTTTACTGTAACCAACGTGGTATCGATACAGAAAAAGCAATTGCTTTAATTGTAAACGGATTTAGTAAAGAGGTTTTAAACAAATTACCAATGGAATTTGCTGTTGAAGCTCAAAAATTACTAGAAATTTCTTTAGAAGGAAGTGTTGGTTAATCAATAACAACCAATCACAAAATATATAATTATAAAAATAATGCCGATAGCATAAAGCTAAAAGCCAATAGCATAAATAAGATGTTAAAAATAGAAAATTTACAAGCAAGTATAGACGATAAATCAATTTTAAAAGGATTGAATTTAGAAGTAAAAGCAGGAGAAGTTCACGCAATTATGGGACCAAACGGTGCAGGAAAAAGTACTTTGGCTAATATTATTGCAGGTAAAGAAGACTATGAAGTTACTAATGGTTCTATCGAATTAGATGGTGAAGATATTAGTGAACTTGCGCCAGAAGAAAGAGCACATAATGGTGTGTTTTTATCTTTTCAATATCCAGTAGAAATTCCTGGTGTTTCTGTTACAAACTTTATAAAAACAGCTATTAACGAAACAAGAAAAGCAAAAGGTTTAGAAGACATGCCTGCAAAAGACATGTTAAAAATGATTCGTGAGAAATCTGAATTATTAGAAATAGATCGTAAATTTTTATCTCGTTCTTTAAACGAAGGTTTTTCTGGAGGAGAAAAGAAACGTAACGAAATCTTTCAAATGGCAATGTTAGAGCCAAAATTAGCCATCTTAGATGAAACAGATTCTGGTTTAGATATTGATGCTTTGCGTATTGTTGCTAACGGTGTAAATAAATTAAAATCTAAAGATAACGCGGTAATTGTTATTACACACTACCAACGTTTATTAGATTATATCGTACCAGATTTTGTACACGTTTTACACGACGGTAAAATTGTAAAAAGTGGCGATGCTTCTTTAGCGTTAGAGTTAGAAGCAAAAGGTTACGATTGGATTAAACAAGAATTGGTGTAAATAAGTTTACAGTAGCAGTATTCAGTTTAAAAACTGCATACTGAAACTAAAAACTGAAAACTGAAAAAATGGAATTAAAAGATAAATTATTATCATCGTATGTAGCTTTTGAAAATAAAGTTGATACAGATTCAGATATTCACGATATTAGGTCGAAAGCGCTTCAAACATTCGAAGAGTTAGGTTTTCCTACAAAAAAACTAGAAGCTTGGAAATATACTTCTTTAAACTCTGTTTTAAAGCAAGATTACAGCTTGTTTCCTAATAAAGATAATGCAATTCAATTATCTGATGTTAAGAAGTATTTTATACACGATATAGATGCTTACAAACTTGTTTTTATAGACGGTAAATACAGTTCTTTTTTATCTGAAACTACACACGATACTTTTGATGTTTGTTTAATGTCTGCGGCTTTAAATAAACCAAAATACAAAACTGTAATAGATAATTATTTTAACAAAATTGCAAAAGAAGACAATTTAACTTCTTTAAATACTGCTTTTGCTAACGAAGGTGCTTACATCTATATTCCTAAAAATGTAGAAGTAGAAAAACCTATTCAAATTATAAATTTTACAACAGGTACAGAAGCTGCTACCATGCTACAACCAAGAAATTTAATTGTAGCAGAGCAAAATGCACATGTTCAAATTATAGAGCGTCATCAAAGTTTAACTTCTAACCCAGTTTTAACAAATTCGGTTACAGAAGTTTACGCAGCAAAAGATGCAACTGTAGATATTTATAAAATTCAGAATGATGATTTAAACGCATCTTTAGTAGACAATTCTTATATAGAACAAAAATCTAATTCTGTTGTTTCTGTGCATACATTTTCTTTTGGTGGAAACATTACTAGAAATAACTTAAACTTTTTTCAGAGAGGAGAACATATAGATTCTATCTTAAAAGGAATTACTATTTTAGAAGGTAAACAACACGTAGATCATCATACATTGGTACATCATATAGAACCTAATTGCGAGTCTCATCAAGATTACAAAGGTATTTATGATGAAAGATCTACAGGAGTTTTCAACGGAAAAGTAATTGTTAATAAAGAAGCTCAAAAAACTAATGCTTATCAACAAAATAATAATGTTTTAGTAAGTGATAAAGCTACAATTAACGCTAAACCTCAGCTAGAAATTTTTGCAGATGATGTTAAGTGTTCTCATGGTTGTACAATTGGTCAATTAGATGACGAAGCTTTGTTTTACATGCAACAACGTGGTATTCCTAAAAAAGAAGGAAAAGCATTATTAATGTTTGCATTTGCAAATACGGTTTTAGAAAGTGTTAAAATACCAGAAGTTAAACAACGTATTGCAAAATTAATTGCAAATAAATTAAACGTAAAAATAGGTTTCGATTTATAGTATATAAGTCAAACACTGTATCGTTTGCATTCATAATAACTTAAGTTAGTTTGTAATTTTGTAACAGACTAATCACTAAAAATTATTTATTATGAATAAAAGTATTAAAACAGTATTGTTAATTGTTGGACTTATTTTAACTATTTACGGAATCTACACAATGATTCAGCCAGAAACACAAGTTTCTATTGGAGATTTAGATTTGGTAGAAGCACAAGACAACACAAGTTCTTATATTACTATTGCTATTGGTGTTGTTGCCTTGGCGGTAGGATTAATTTCAGGAAAAAAGTAAAACATTTTTACAAAATAGATATAAAACCACTTAGAAATAAGTGGTTTTTTTATTTTACTGCAGATATAATTTCGCTTAAAAATTTATTTTCTTGAAATCCAGATAACCCAAAACGAACAACTACCAATTCTTCATCTGGTAAAATATAAACTCTTTGCCCTTGATAACCATCTGCATAATACATGTTTTTTGGTACATCTTTATAACCACCATTTGAATTTAACCAAAATTGAGCACCATAAATTCCGTTTGATGTTGGCGTTGGTGTGGTAGCATAATCTACCCAATCTTTAGTAAACAATTCTTCACCGTTCCAATTTCCATTTTTAAGGTATAAAAGCCCGAATTTTGCCCAATCTCTTGCTGTTGCCCAAGCGTATGAAGAAGCTACGTAATTTCCGGCTAAATCTGTTTCAACAATCATAGAATTCATCCCAATTTTATCTATAAAATCTGAATACCAAAAATCTAAATATTCTTGATGTGTATTAAATTGCTTTCTTAAAATTTTAGATAATAAATTAGACGTTCCAGAAGAATAATTCCAAGTTGCATTTGGTTTCCCAGCAAAAGGTTTTTCTTCTTGCATTTTTGTCATGTCTCTTTCTAAAAACAACATTTTTGTTGCATCAGAAATTTCATCATAATTCTCATCCCATTCTAAACCAGAATTCATTTGTAATAAATTATGAATCGTAATGTCTTTTCTAGCGTCTTTTTGCCAAGAATCTATTGGTGCTTTGTCTTGTATGTTTATTTTATTTTGATTCTGTAAAATACCGTAAACAGTGCTCATAATACTCTTTGTCATAGACCAACCTAAAATTCTTGAATCTTTTGTAAAACCATCAGCGTATTTTTCTGCTATTATTTGATCTTTATAAACAACAACTACGGCTCTAGAATTATCGTTTTTTCCGAAGATATTATTTACAGCATTTGTTACTTTATTATAATTTACATTTTCAAAAACAGTATCTTTTTGCTCTGCATTACCATAAGGAAATGCTGTTTTATTATCAGGTTTTAAACGAACAGGTTTTAAATAAGTAGCAGTTTCATCCTCTTTATTTAATGTTAAAACGGCACCTAAACCTTCTCTATAAATTGCTTTTCTAGTTAACAATCCAAAAGCAGATGAGGTAGCAGATTTTGAAGATGTATCTACTTTATCTGTAGCCAAATTTACAGGAGAAAAATTATTATCTGTTGTATCTGTAAACTCTAAAGTTCTTTCACCAAGATATACAGAAGATGCTGTATTTTTTGCTGAGTAGCCTGCCAAAATATTCAACTTCGGATAATTATAAATTACCACTATAATTAGTATTACTGATAATAAAAGTAGAGTTCGTTTTAGAAATTTCATAAAAAAGTAAGTTTGATTATGTAAAAATAACAAATAACAATGCTTTGGCTCTTTTAAAAGAAATAAATAATGCTACATTATCAAATAATGCAAAAGCAAATGTAATTTCCAATATTCTAAACGGAGTTGGTTTTTTAGTAAAATTGGTTTCTAAAGTTGTATAATAAGAAAATCTTATTCGCTTTTTTACAAGTTTAAAAAATCATGCTTTATCTTTGTAGTAAATATATTTTCTATGATAAATGTTGATAAAATTCGAGAAGACTTTCCAATTCTTAAAAGAACTGTACACGGAAAACCTTTAGTATATTTTGATAATGCAGCTACTTCACAAACACCACAAGTTGTAATAGATACTATTGTAGATTACTATAGTAACTACAATGCTAATATTCATAGAGGTGTACATACTTTAAGTCAAGAAGCTACCGACAAATATGAAGAAGCTAGAATTAAAATTCAGCAACATTTTAATGCAAAAAACACATACGAGATTATATTAACTTCTGGTACAACACACAGTATTAATATGATTGCCTCTGGATTTTCTGCATTGTTAGAAAAAGATGATGAAATTATCGTTTCTGCTTTAGAACATCATTCTAATATTGTGCCATGGCAAATGTTATGCGAAAAAACAGGTGCTACCTTAAAGGTAATCCCGATGTTAGAAGACGGTTCTTTAAACATGGAAACATACAATTCTTTAGTAAACCAAAAAACAAAATTGGTTTTTTGTAACCATGTTTCTAATGCTTTAGGAACTGTAAATCCTATTGAAGAAATTATTGCCAAAGCGCATCAATTTAATGCAGCTGTTTTAATTGATGGTGCACAAGCAACACCGCATATAAAACCAGATGTACAAGCTTTAGATGTTGATTTTTATGTAGCATCTGCTCATAAACTTTGTGGTCCAACAGGTGTTGGTATGTTGTATGGTAAAGAAGAATGGTTAGAAAAATTACCTCCGTATCAAGGTGGTGGAGAAATGATTGCTACAGTTTCTTTTGAAAAAACTACTTATGCTGGTTTACCTCATAAATTTGAGGCAGGTACACCAAACATTTGTGGTGGTATTGCTTTTGGAACTGCAATAGATTACATGAACTCTGTAGGTTTTAAAAATATAGCAAATTACGAAGATGAGCTGTTAAATTATGGAACAGAAGAACTGTTAAAGATAGAAGGTTTAAAAATTTACGGAAAGACTTCGAATAAAACGGCTGTAATCTCTTTTAACGTAAAAGAAATTCATCCTTATGATATTGGTGCAATTTTAGATAAACTTGGCATAGCGGTAAGAACAGGCCATCATTGTGCACAACCTATTATGGATTTTTATAAAATTCCGGGCACAGTTAGAGCTTCTTTTTCTTTTTACAATACAAAAGAAGAAATAGATGTTTTTGTTAACGGAGTAAAAAGAGCGGTTAGAATGCTTTCTTAAAAAAAGATATTTATTAAAAATTAAAAAGGCTGAGAATTTACATTCTCAGCCTTTTTAATTTAAAAATTTTGTTATCCAATTAATAAACCTATATTAGCAATGTTAATAAATTAACTTATTTAATAAAAATTTGATAATTTTTTTTAAATTAAAATACAAATAACATAATTTATTAACATAGTTTAACAATTATTAAAACCTCCAAAAACTAGAGAAATGATTAAAAAAGGATTATTAGGATTATTAATTGCAGCAGGTACTTTTATGGGATGCCAAGAAAATGACCCAGAAGTAGCTTTAGATCAACAATCAAAAGTAGACATGAGTGACTTTTATGTTCATACAGACGAATATGAAGCAAAAGGTACTTCAAAAAAACAAAAACAATGCTACTCTATGCAAGTATTAAACAGGCAATTAAATGAAATACCTGGTCTATACAAAAAAATGTATGATGTAGAATACGCAACAAGAAAGTTTATAAACGCAAAAGGTAAACCTGTAAAAGGAGGCGGATCAAATGGTGGCGATGGAAATTCTTCAGATGTAGATGTTACACCTATCAATGATAATTTGGGCATTATAAACATTCCTGTGTATGTTCATATTGTTTATAGTAACTCAAATCAAAATATAAGTAATGCTCAAGTTACTTCTCAAATTAATGTTTTAAATCAAGATTTTAGAAAAGCAAATTCTGATTTAAATTTACCTTCTGGATCTACATTTGAAAATGATGCAACAGATGCTGGAATAGAATTTACTTTAGCAGGAACATTTAGATATGCTAACTCTAACACTGCTTGGGGTACAAATAACGCTGTAAAAAGCGCTTACCCTCCTATTACACCAAACACACATTTAAACATTTGGGTAGCAGAAATTGGTGGTGGAATTTTAGGATACGCTCAATTTCCTGGAGGAAACTCTGCTACAGATGGTGTTGTAATTTCACCTCAATACTTCGGTACAACAGGATATGTTTCTGCTCCTTTTAATAAAGGTAGAACAGGAACACATGAAGTTGGTCATTACTTAAACTTACGTCATATTTGGGGAGACGGTAGATGTCGTCAAGATGATTTTGTTGTAGATACACCTAGTTCTGATGGACCAAATTATGGGTGTCCAACCTTTCCTACTGTAAACTGTAAAACAACAGATATGACAATGAACTACATGGATTATACTGATGATGCTTGTATGTACATGTTTACAGACGGTCAAAGAAATAGAATGAGAGCATTATTTAATAATGGTGGTGCTAGAGCTTCTTTAATCGGTAACTAATACAAACTTTAATATCATAAAAAAGACGGCTTCATAGTCGTCTTTTTTTATTAAATAAACTTGATTAAGCAACCTAAAACAAAAGCCATCATTATTCACTGTCATCTTATGTAAAACTATTTAAATAAAGCCTAAAAAGACTATTATAAACTAAATAAAATCACTCTGTAGAAAACTAATGAATAATTGAACCTAAAACTTTCGGATATTAAAAAAGGCTGAGAATTAAAATTCTCAGCCTTTTTTATAATATCTATTCTGCTATTTATTTTAAAGTAGGAGAATAGTTTGTTGGGAAATCATCTGCTTTTGCTAAACCATCTGTAGCAACAGTAAAATTACTACCATAAGTAGCATCTATTGCCGCTAAAACTTTATTAGCCATTAAAGCATAACCTCTACCAGTTAAATGAATACCATCTAAACTAACTAAACCACCTGTAACTAAAGAAGGTGTTAATGTATATCTATCAAACTTAATACCACCAGCTGCTTCACTTAAAATTGCATTTAAGTCTACTAAACCTAAACCTTTTGCAGAAGCAACACTTGTAATTGTAGCATTATAACCGTCTGTAGCTGTTTTTATTTCTAATTGTTCTTGCGGAGTTAACACCCATTTATCACCTAAAGGAAGCGTAACACCTTCTGCAGAAAATTGACCGGCTAAAGTAGCTGGTAAAAGACCGTTACTTTGAGCTATTAAAGCACCAGCAGCTGTCATATTAACTGTACCAATTACAGAACTACTTGGTAATACAAATAAATCTGCAGATGTTGCAGCTCTAGCTTGTCCGTATTGCTGTCCTAATAATGAAGCAACTAAAGGAGCTGCCTGTTCTGGTAAGCCAAGAGACTGTACAAAAGGTACAAAAGTTGGGCTTGCTGCTAAAGTAGTTGTAATTGCGGCAGATAAATCTGTTGCATCTTCATCAAAAATTACAACTGCGTTTGTTTCAGTTTCAGAAAATACAATTGCACGTTCTGGTTCTCCTGCACCAACATAAATTTGGTTAACTGCACCATAAACAGAGTTTAATAAAGGTATTTGAGCCTTTAAAGTAGCATCCGAAGGATCTAAAGGATTGTAAGGAACTGTGGTAAAGTGAGGTAATAAAGTAATATCTGGTACTGTTGCTAAAACACCTTTAGCTCCGTTTGCTGTTAAAGCATTTACCATTCCGTTAAAAGAAGCATCAAAAGTTGCCGCTGGTGTAATCATATCCGATCCATCACCACCAGAAGTTGCATAACCTAAAACATCATTTCCTCCAACCTCAGATAGTGTAAAAAATGTTGGGTTCGTAGCAACTGCATCACTTAAAACAGAAGCTGAAGCGCTAGAAGCCATTCTTCCAAAATATGGATTTGCAGCACCATAACCAGGAAAAGTTAAATGAAAACTTTTTGCACCAGGAATTCCGAAATTATGAAATGAAGTTCCGCTTGCTCTAACACCTAAACTAGTTGTTGGTGTATCTGTTAATCTTGTTGGTCCTACACCGTTAAAATATAATCTTGGTGGTTGTACCGCTGTTCCTCCTAAAACAAAACCTCCAATATTATCTTCCATTAATGGTTGGTTAAAATCACCACCACCAACTACACTAAATTTTGAGGCTAATGTATTCGGAAATGAATTTTCTTGTGCTTTTATAAAAAGTGCACCGTCTGTAAAACCTGCAGTAAAAGAAGCTCCTACTGCTACATAGTTAGAAAAATCTACACCATTAGCATCAATTTGCACAACTGGTCCTGTTTCTTCTACAATTGGATCTAAATCGTTATTTACATCACAAGATGTAATACCAATTGATAAAAGTAATAATCCTATATATTTATAATTCTTCATATAATATCGTATTTTTTATTAGTTATTAATTGTCCAAGAAATGTAGTATTGAGAACCAATGGCTCCAACTCCTGGCGCACTAAAATATTCTTTACCACCTAAGTTAGCACCACCTAACTTAAATACAGATTTAATACTTGGTACAGAATAGTTAATTTGAGCATCTATTAAAGTTCTAGACTCGATAGTAGCATCTAAGAAGGTAGATTCCCATAAGTAATCTCCTTGCCATCTTGCATTAATATTAAAACCAAAGTTTTCAAATAAATTTGGATTTCCAAACTGTAATTTTACTTTGTGCTCTGGTGTATTAAAACCAGCTTCAAAGTCTGGATCTGAAGATTGATCAAAATCGAACTTAGCATAAGTATAATTTACACCTAAATCGAAACCGTTTAAAATTTTTGTATTTAAACCTAAAGAAGCACCATAAGAACTAATATCTGCTGTTGTATTTGTATACACTTGAAAAGCTTTAAAATCTCCGTTTTGAAGTGCTAATAAAGACAAACTGTTATCTCCTACTGTACCGTAAAAAGGAACTAAAACATTTTTACCAGAGATAAAATTATTATAACTGTTGTAGTATGCACTTAAATCTACAGTAATTCTAGATTCACCAGTATTTACTAAACCTCTATATCCTAATTCGAAAGCAGTAACTTCTTCTGGCTTTACTAATGGTGCTGCAGAAGCTGCAGGTGCCCCATTTTGAACTGAACTAGCAGAAAAAGAATTTTCGTATGCTAATCTACCAGAAAGTGTAGTTGTAGAACCACCAACTAATGGTTGTCCTGCAGTACTTACATTTAAAGGAGAACTTGTATATCTATCTAAATTATCTGGTGCAGAACCTACTAAAATTGCAGCACCTGCATCTAAACCAATATATTGATCTTGAGTTGTTGGGTTTCTAAATCCTTTTTGAAAAGAAGCTCTAAAGTTATCATTCTTATTCTCTCCGGCAGCATATGCTAAAGATATTCTTGGAGAAAAGTTTCCGTCGAAGTTTTGTGCTTTATCATAACGAATAGAAGCTGTAAACTTTAAACGATCTTCTTCTAAAAACTTTTTCTGCATTTGAGTGTAAACACCAAATTCATCATAATCTATAGCGCCATCATAATCTGTAAAAATACTACCATTAGAATTTAAAGAATATCTTCTGTAAGAACCACCAACTTGAAATTCTGCCCAATCGATTAGATCTTGAAAATTGTAGTTTAAATCACTATGGTATAATTTAGTTTGATCTTGAAATCTAGCACCTGTAACTAAGTTTGGATCTGCAGTAACTTGGTCGAATGCAGATTGAAACTCGCTAGTACCAGGAATTAAACGTCCAGTATCTGCTGCCGCTCTTGCTGCCGCATGAGAACCTGTTACTAAATAAGTACCTGCATACTGCGTAAACCAATCTTGATCTGATTTCCATTTTCTGTTAATGTTAATTGCAGCAAAACGAGAATCGTAAGAGTTACCTGCGTCTTCTGTTGTCACATAACCTCTAACAAAGAAGTTTTTCCCTTTTAACTCTAATTTTTGTTGCGCTAAATAAAAGTCTCTAATATTATATCTGTTTGCACCTTGATAAATTGTGTTACCTACACCAAACTTAGAGTTAAAAATTAATTCTAATCTATCATCTCCAAAAGGACGGTAATGTAAAGCTGTATTTAATTTAACACTTTTTGCTTCATAATCTTTCATTAAATCTACTTCTTGGTAACCCGTTCTACTAACTCTACCAACAGCACCACCTAAATCAACAGCAACCTCGTCACCATAAATATTTAAACCATCATAATCGTTAATAGATCTATCTCCTACAGCGTATTTACCGTTTGCTGTATTTCTATAATCTGTTGCATACCATTCTGTACCTTTTAGATAAGAAAGAGACGCTTTTGCTGCCAATTTATCAGAAAAAGCATATGCCATTCTAATACTTACATCATGAAAACTATTGTCTCCTGCTGCTTTTTGGCTTGTTAAACCGTATTTATAAGAAAAACTGATTCCTTGATCGTTAAAAGGGCTTCTACTTGTCATGAACATAATACCGTTAAATGCATTTGCACCATATAATGCAGAAGAAGCTCCTGGTAATAATTCAACTGTATTTACGTCTAACTCAGACATTCCTAAAAGGTTACCAATTGCAAAGTTTAATGCTGGCGAAGAATTATCCATACCATCTACTAATTGCATAAAACGTGTATTTGCAAATGTTGCAAAACCTCTAGTGTTTACAGATTTAAATGTTAAACTGTTTGTATTAACATCTACACCTTTTAAGTTTTCTAACCCATCGTAAAAAGATGGTGCAGAAGTGTTTTTAATAGCTCTTGCATCTAGTCTTTCTACAGTAACCGGAGACTCCATAATACGTTCTGGCGTTCTAGAAGCAGATACTACAATTTCATCTAAAGATGTTTCATTTTCTGTTAAAGAAACAGTAACTTTTTGATTGTTTTTTGTTACCTCTATCTTTTCCATTTTGTAACCTAATACAGAAACTTCTATAGTAAACGGCGGATTATCTGAAACTTTTAGCACAAAATTTCCATCAAAATCTGTATTAGTACCTACAGCTTTATTTTCAATTTTAATATTTGCACCTGGAAGTGTCTCTCCTGTTTTTGCATCTTTAACTGTACCAGTTACTGTGGTTTGTGCAACCATAGTAATGCTGCTAAAAGCTATAAATGCAATTAGTAAAATCTTTTTTATCATAATTTGAATTAATTTGTTAACTAATATGCAAAATACAATTTTTTTTGAATTATTTATTATTTGGGTGTCAATTTTATGTAATCAATAAAAAATAGGTATAAAAATAAGGTATCTAACATTCGAAAAAATTATTTTTCTATGAATTTAAACATTCAGAAATTGTACATTTGTTACTATTAAAATTAGATCCGCTTGAAGGTAGTTAATGATATTGCAAATTTCTCTACAAACGAAAAAACTTTTGTAACAATTGGTACTTTTGATGGTGTTCATTTTGGGCATCAGAAAATATTAGAAAAACTAGTATCTGAAGCAAAAAATGCTGGAAAAAAATCTGTTTTACTTACTTTTTTTCCGCATCCAAGAATGGTTTTACAAAAAGATGCAACCATTGAGTTGATAAATACTATTGACGAACGCGCAAAATTATTAGAAAAAACAGGTTTAGACTACTTAATTATTCATCCTTTTAGTAAAAAATTTTCTAGAACTACAGCTTTAGAGTTTGTAAGAGATATTTTAGTGAACACTTTTAATATTTCTAAATTAATTATCGGCTACGATCATCATTTTGGTAAAAATAGAGAAGGTAATATAGAGCAATTAACAGAATATAGCCATTTATATGATTTTACGGTTGAAGAAATTCCAGCTCAAGATATAGATGATGTTTCTGTAAGTTCTACAAAAATTAGACGCGCTTTACATGCTGGTAATTTAAAAACAGCCAACAACTATTTAGGCTATAATTTTTTATTGAATGGTAAAGTTGTAAATGGCAAAAAATTAGGCGGTAAAATTGGTTTTCCTACGGCAAATTTAGACGTTAAAGAGACCTATAAATTAATACCAAAAACAGGTGTTTACGTTGTAAAGTCTATTATAAACTCTAAAACAATTTTTGGTATGATGAATATTGGTAACAGGCCAACTGTTAACGGAAATCATCAAACAATAGAAGTACATTTTTTTGATTTTAACGAAGATTTGTACGACAAAAATTTAACAGTAGCATTGATTTATTTTCTAAGAGATGAACACAAATTCGATTCGATAGAACACTTAATTCTTCAACTAAAAAAAGACGAAGAAACTGCCCGAGATTACATCAAAAATAATTGTAAATTGTAGTAATTATCAATTTATTTATTACAAAATAATTCTCCTTTTTAAGTACACTTATTTATTTACGAATTCGTGGTAAAACTACAGCACAAATTATATATTTGCATTTCATAATTCATAGAAAATATGTTACAAGTACAATTTATTAGAGACAACAAAGAAACTGTTTTAAAGGGTTTAGCAAAACGTAATTTTGCAAACGCAGAAACAATTGTAGAACAAGTTTTATCGGCAGATGAAAACAGAAGAGCAGCGCAAGTTTCTCTTGATAACACTTTGGCCGAATCTAATAAATTATCCAAAGAAATTGGTGGTCTTTTTAAGTCTGGTGAAGTTGATAAAGCAAATGTTTTAAAAGAAAAAACTAGTCAATTAAAAGAACAGTCTAAAGAATTAACAGAAAAATTAGCTGCTTTTTCTGATGAATTACAAGGTTTGTTATATCAAATACCAAACGTACCTCATACTTCTGTAAAAGCAGGGAATTCTGAAGAAGACAATGAAAATATTTTTAGCGAAGGCACAATACCTAATTTAGGTAAAAATGCTTTACCACATTGGGAGTTAGCTAAAAAATATGATATTATAGATTTTGAATTAGGAACCAAAATTGCTGGTGCTGGTTTTCCTGTTTACAAAGGTAAAGGGGCAAGATTACAGCGTGCTTTAATTAACTATTTTTTAGACAAAAATGTTAAAGCGGGTTATAAAGAAGTACAAGTGCCACATTTGGTAAATACAGATTCTGCAACTGCAACTGGGCAATTACCAGATAAAGACGGACAAATGTATCATTCTACAGTTGATGATTTATATTTAATACCAACTGCAGAAGTGCCAATTACCAATATGTTTCGTGGTAATTTATTACAAGAAACAGACTTCCCTATAACTGTAACGGGGTATACGCCGTGTTTTAGAAGAGAAGCTGGTAGTTATGGCGCACATGTGCGTGGTTTAAACAGGTTGCACCAATTTGATAAAGTAGAAATTGTGCGCATAGAACATCCAGAGAATTCTTACAATGCTTTAAACGGAATGGTAGAGCATATTAAAGATATTTTAAGAGAACTAAAATTACCTTACAGAATTTTACGTTTGTGTGGTGGCGATACAGGTTTTACATCTGCATTAACTTTTGATTTTGAATTGTTTTCTACAGCACAAGACCGTTGGTTAGAAATTAGTTCTGCTTCTAATTTCGAAACATTTCAAGCAAATAGATTAAAACTACGTTTTAAAAATAAAGAAGGTAAAAGCGAATTAGCACACACTCTTAACGGTAGTTCTTTAGCTTTACCTAGAGTTTTAGCAGGTATTTTAGAAAATTACCAAACTGCAGACGGAATTAAAATACCAGATGTTTTAGTACCTTATTGTGGTTTTGATATGATAAATTAATTTTAATACAACGTATTTAGTTTCGGTTTGCAGTTCTTAATCATCTTTAGATAAAATTTAACTGTAAACTGATACTGAAAACGAACCTAGTTAGCAATAACAGCTACCATTAGTCTTTTATATTTATTCATTTCTACTAAGGCATTTAAGTAAGCACTTATTTGTCCTTTTTGCATAAACTCTATAGAGTTTCTTTTTGCAGCTTCGTATTGGGTAGAAAAAGTTTTCATAATTTTAAGTTTTAATTAGTTATTATATCCTATAGACAAGTTTTGTGCCAAAATGTTACAAAGAAGATGTAAAATACGTTTGGTTTAATAAAAAATTAACATAAATCTTAAGTATCTTTGATTTTGATGAAGAGAATATTTCTACTTATTTTTCTAGCAATTAACACCTTAGCAGTGTCACAAAACAAAGTGCAAACAAATGCTAAAAATAATTACCTCTTAGCAGAAAATTATTATCGAGAAGGTGCTTATGAAAAAGCTACACAAATTTATAAGAAACTTTATACTTCTAGCCCTTTTAATACAACATATTTAAGTAGATTAATTTCTTGTTACCAAGAAACAGATCAATTTATTTTAGCTGAAAACTTATTAAAAAGCAGAATTAAAGCGAACAAAAGTCAGGCATATTTATATGTTTATTTAGGTTATAATTATCAAAGACAACAACAAACAGAAAAAGCATCAGAAAATTATAAACTAGCGTTAAATTCTTTAGATAAAATGCCTTCTTATGGCGGAATAATAGGACGCTTGTTTAAAGAATATAATCTACTTGATAATGCAATTTTGGCGTATGAAAAAGCCATGGAAGCTAACAAAAACGCAAATTATAATTTTCAAATAGCTCAAATTTATGGTGAAAAAGGCGATTTTAAAAAAATGTTTGAATCGTACATAGATTTGGTTGATAAAAATGAACAATATTTCGACCTTGTACAAAGATATACTAGCAAATACATTACAGATGATGCAGAAAATGAGGCTAACATTTTATTTAGAAAAACACTTTTAAGAAAATCTGCTAGTAACCCAAAAGATGTTTGGAATGTTTTGTTAAGTTGGCTTTTTACACAACAAAAAGACTATAACAAAGCCTTTATACAAGAAAATGCGCTTTACCAAAGAAATACGCAAGATCTAGGGGCAATTTTTACCTTAGGTAAAATTGCTTTCGAAAATAATTCTTATGAAGCTGCTAAACAGTGTTTCGATTTTATAGTAGAAAAATCATCTACCAAAAGCGAAACTATTAATGCACATTTATTTTTGATGAAAATTGCCATTGAAACTAACAATCCAGAAACAGAAAACCTTTTTAAAGATTTATTTTTAGTTTTTGGTAAAAACAGTTCAACTATAAAATTACAAGTTGCTTATGCAGATTATTTAACGTTTACAAAAAACGAACCTCAGCAAGCAAATACAGTTTTAGAAAAAGCTTTAAGTTATGCAAATTCAAAATTTGATAAAGCAAGAATTAAACTAAAACTTGGCGACGTTCTTGTGTTTACTAACAAATTTAATAAAGCACTAATTTATTTTTCTCAGATTCAAACACAACTAAAAAATCACGAATTAGCACAAGAAGCAAGGTTTAAAGTAGCTCAAACAAGTTATTTTAAAGGCGATTTCGAATGGGCAAAAGCACAATTAAAAGTTTTAAAAGGTTCTACAACACAATTAATTGCCAATGATGCCGTAAACCTTTTTTTAAAAATATCAGACAATGAACCTGTAGATTCTATTCCGTCTGGATTAAAGCAATTGGCAAAAGCAGAATTACTTGCTTTTCAAAATAAAGATAAAGCCGCATTATCAGAATTAAACTCTTTAATTACTAGAAAAGATATTTTTATAAATGGATTTATTCCTAGCGAAGTAATCTATGATGATGTACTGTTTTTTAAGGCAAAACTTCTTATCAAACAAAAAAAATATGAAGAAGCAATAACTGCTTTAAATAAAATTATAGCAGCAGATGATCAAGGTTTTTTAACAGATGATGTTTATTTTATGATGGCAGAAACCTATAACAATCATCTTAAAAACTCAGAAAAAGCACAAGAATATTATCAAAAAATAATTTTCGATCACACGTCTAGTATCTATTTAGTAGATGCCAGAAAAAAGTTTAGAAAATTAAGAGGCGATAATGTTTCGCAATAAAAAATCAATCACAATAAAAAATATAAAATGTATATATATAACGTAACAGTAAACATAGATAACTCTGTGCATAACGAGTGGTTAACTTGGATAGAATCTCATGTTGTAAAAGTTTTAGACACAGGTAAATTTACATCAGCAAAACTTACAGAAGTTTTAGTAGAAGAAGAAATGGGTGGTAAAACATATTCTATACAATATACTGCGGCGTCTAGAGAAGATTTAGAATCTTATTATAAAATAGATGCAGACAATTTACGTTTAGAGGCTCTAAAAAAGTTTGCAGATAAAATGTTAGCTTTTAGAACAGAATTAAAGATTGTAAAAGAGTTTTTTCCAACAAGTGTAAGCAATTAGATGAATTTATTTTTTTATAGAAACAGAAGAGACTATTGCTGGTTTTCTAGTGGGTTTAGGTTTTGGTATACTTCTGCTTTCTTTCAATCTTAAAAAAGAATAAAACAAGTATTATTTAAA
The DNA here is from genome assembly GCF_002005425.1 of Polaribacter sp. BM10. Classification (GTDB taxonomy): domain Bacteria; phylum Bacteroidota; class Bacteroidia; order Flavobacteriales; family Flavobacteriaceae; genus Polaribacter; species Polaribacter marinaquae. The sequence continues at coordinate 2,427,277 of NZ_CP019704.1, forward strand.
GCGAAAAGAGCGTTTGTATAATTTTATAACTATATAAAAATTACGCCTTTTAAACTGTACCTTTGCCCTTAGAAAGATAAAAACAAAGATTGTGTCTGTAAAAGCAAAAAAACATTTAGGTCAACATTTTTTAACGGATGAAAGTATCGCAAAAGATATTGCAGATGCTTTAACAGAAAACGGTTATGACGATGTCTTAGAAATAGGACCAGGAATGGGTGTTTTAACCAAATATTTATTAGAAAAGAAAGCAAAAGTTACTGTAATGGAATTAGACAGAGAGTCTGTTGCATATTTACACGACACTTTTCCTTTAGAACATATAAACTTAGACACATCTAAAGAGCATTTTTCTATAATCGAAGGCGATTTTTTAAAGAAAAATATTCAAGAAATATTTCAAAAAAAGCAAGTAGCAATTATTGGAAATTTTCCGTACAATATTTCTACCCAAATTGTTTTTAAAGCAATAGAAAATAAAGAATTTGTACCAGAATTTGCAGGTATGTTTCAAAAGGAAGTTGCTATGAGGGTTGCAGAAAAAGAAGGAAGTAAAATTTACGGAATACTATCTGTTTTAACACAAGCTTTTTTTGATGTAGAATACTTATTTACGGTACCGCCAACAGTATTTAATCCGCCACCAAAAGTAGATTCTGGCGTTATAAGATTAATCAGAAAAAAAGATTATTCTTTACCTGTAGACGAAAAAATATTTTTTAGAGTTGTAAAAACAGCTTTTAATCAACGTAGAAAAATGTTGCGCTCTAGTTTAAAGTCTTTTCAACTTTCGGATTCTTTAAAAGAAGACCCTATATTTGCGAAACGACCAGAACAATTATCTGTTAAAGACTTTATTTCTCTAACACAAAAATTAATAGAAAATGGCATTTGAAATTACTGATGAATTTCTAGAGAATTTAATTGGCTTAATCTATAAAAATGATGATGCTGCAATTAAAGTACTTTTTGAAGAGGTGCATTTTGCAGATATTGCAGAGGTTTTAGATGAAGTAAATTTTGATGAAGCTATATATATTATAAAACTTTTAGATAGCGAAAAAACATCAGAAATTCTTACTGAGTTAGATGAAGATACCAGAGAAAAGATTCTAGAAAACTTATCTGCTAAAGAAATTGCAGATGAAGTTGGAGAAATGGATTCTGATGACGCCGCAGATATTATTGGTGAACTATCAGAAGAACGCCAAGAACGCGTAATAGATGCTTTAGAAGATGATGAATTAGCTGCAGATATTAAAGAACTTTTATCTTACGAAGACAATACTGCAGGTGCTTTAATGGCTAAAGAATTGGTAAAGGTTTATGAAACCTGGACGGTTGCTGGTTGTATGCGTAGAATTAGAGGACAAGCAAAAGAAGTAACCAGAGTACACTCTATTTACGTTGTAGATAAACAAGATAAACTGGTTGGTAGATTATCTTTAAAAGACTTAATAATTGCCAAAGCAGAACAAAAAATTGCCGAAATTTCTAAAACAAAAGTAGACGCTGTAAACGTTAACGAAAATGATGAGGAAGTTGCAAAAATTATGGCAAAATACGATTTAGAAGCCATACCTGTTGTAGACGACAATAATGTATTATTAGGTAGAATTACAATTGATGATATTGTAGATGTTTTAAAAGAAGAAGCAGATAAAGATTATCAAATGGCTGCTGGTTTAACGCAAGATGTAGATTCTGATGACAGTATTTTCGAACTAACCAAAGCTCGTTTACCTTGGTTGTTTTTGGGTTTAGTTGGTGGAGTTGGCGCATTTATTATTATGGAAGGTTTTCATGATATATTTTCTAAATACGGTACACTTTTCTTTTTTACACCATTAATTGCTGCCATGGCTGGTAATGTTGGTGTACAATCATCAGCAATTATTGTACAAGGTTTAGCTAACGATGATGTAAAAGGAAGTATTTATAGCAGATTACTTAAAGAAATGCTTTTAGCTGCTCTAAACGGTGTTATTTTGGCCTTATTTCTATTTATATTTGTTTGGATTTATAAAGGAGAAGTGAATCTTTCTCTTGCAATTTCTGTATCTCTAGTCGTTGTAATTATTATTGCTGGACTTATAGGAACATTTGTGCCATTATTTCTACATAAAAGAGGTATAGATCCGGCAATTGCAACAGGTCCGTTTATTACTACGAGTAACGATATATTTGGAATCTTAATTTATTTTATGATTGCAAAAATGATTTTAGGTATTTAAAAAGCCTTCCTGAATTAACAGAAAGGCTTTCTCCTTTTTCTTCATAATTGTTTAAAAATAAGCCCCTAATCTTATTCTTCGCAATTAATCCCATTCTTTATAGATGATTGAGTTATAATTATCTACAAGACAAATATAATATTAGTAAAAAAACTAACATTGTGGAAATCCGTAATTTGAAATGTTATTTTCCGCAAAAGCAATATTTAGTCGATAACACCTAACTCTTTTGCTTTTAAAATTAAGTCTGTATTGTTATTTGCGTTTAAATCTGTTCTAAGATTTGCCAATTTTGTTTCTATAGATCTCAATTTTACTATAGAACCATCGTTCTTTTTAATAACACCTTCTAAATTGCTTATTTTAGGCTGATTTGGCAACTCTTTTAAGACTTGTATAGCAATATCATCCATTTGTATTTGAACGATGTTTCTACGCATTATTTTCTGATGAATTTCATGCGTATAATAGTAATCGTTGGCTAACATTTTAGTTAACGCAAAACTAATTTCTGATGCATCACATTTACTTTTTAATAAATATGCATTGGGGTTTAAATTATTAATAACATTATACACTCTATTTGTTTCTGTATGCCCAGTTATTACAGCAATTTTTAAATCAAAATCGTTATTTCTTATGGCTTTAATCAATTCTTCTCCGCCATCTAAATTAGTGTCTTCGGTTGTGTTATCGAAACTCAAATCGGTAAATAAAAGCTGAAAAGGTTGGGTATCTTGATTTTGTTTTATCAGCAAAAAAGCTTCATCACAACTATTTGTTGTTACCACTTCAAAATCTCCTATTTCTTTTAACGAACATAAAATTCCTTGAATAACTAATTGATGATCATCAACAACTAAAATTTTTATTTTATTTTCCATTTTTTGAAATATCAATTTTAATAGTTGTTCCTTTTTCTAGCGCGCTATCAATATTAAAAACACCGTTTAAATCTTCTACTCTTTCTCTAATATTTTTTAAACCTATTCCGGTTTTCTTAACTTCAGTATCAAAACCTACTCCATTATCAGAAATTTCTAAAGTTATTGTTTTTTTATTTTCAGAAAACCTAACAATTAATTTTGTTGCTTCTGCGTATTTCTTGGCATTCTGTATACTTTCTCTAACAGCTAAAAACAAAGTTCTTTTGATAGAATTGTTAATTTCTGTCCAAGAAATATCATTAATATTTTCAACTTTAATTTTAAAATCAGGTTCAAAATAATCTGAAATTAAGTTAATTATTTGGTCTTTAAATGATACTTTATTAAAGCTCTCGCTACTTAACTGGTGCGATAAATTTCGAACGTTCTCTTTAATAATATATAAGCTTTTTGCTTCTTCTAATTGGTTAGACTTTTCTAGTTTTAAATGCAACATTCTAATATCGCCAGCAACCTCATCATGCAGAGATTTAGCAATTTGTTGCCTTTCTTTTTCTCTAGCTTCTACTTGAGCTAATTTAGCTTCAAAAAGTATTTTTTTTCTTCTACTGCCAACAATATTTGCACCAAAACCAATAAAAAGAATACCAGCGCCTGCAATTAAAAAACCAATCGTTTTTTGTTGTTTTTCACTTTTTATGAGTAATTCTTTACGTTGATTTTCTAATTTTAAACTTGTGTTTTCTTTTTCTTTTTTTTCTGTTTCGTAAATAACCTTGGCAAATTGATTTTTTCGAGTTCTTTCTCTAGTAAATAAACTGTCTTTTAACTGAACATATTCTTTAAAATGCTTTTTGGCTGTTTCACCAAAAGTTAACTCAGTTAAAAATTGTAAACAATCTAAAACTTGCTCGTTATTTCTTGTTTTTTTACCTAACTCTAAACCAATATAAGCATGTTTTTTTGCCAAATTATATTGTTTATTTTTCATGTAAGCTTCTGCTAATAAACTATGAGAAACGCTTTCACCATAAACATATTTAGATTTTTTTCTACCATCTAAAACTGTTTTGTAACCAGAAATTGCTTTATCTATTTTACCTTGTCTAAAATACACAGAAGATAGGCTTCCTAATAAATTTTGGTATTGTCTTGGGTATTTTATAGCTATACTATCAAAACGTAAACCTTCTTTAAATAGCGTAATTGCTTTATCAAAATTACCTTCATCTACATAAGTTGCACCAATATTATTGTATAAGTTTAGGTAATTTACTTCTCGTCTAGAGGTTACCGTATTAAACTTAGCCATTTCTCTTGCCTTTATATAATAGGCTCTAGATTCTTTTGGTCTGTTTAAATGCCCTAAAGCGTTTCCTAGGGTTTGATACAACGAAATTAATGTTCTATACTTTTTACCTTTTGCTGGTTCAACATATTTTAAACCTTCTACAGCGGTTGTTTCGCAACCTAAATAATCGAATTCTTTAACTTGAAGAATCGCCATAGAAAGCAATCTACGTCCGGTTTCTACAGAATCTTTTAAGCCAATAAAAATCTTTTTAGATTCTTGATAATAGTAAAAACTACTATCTAAATTATTTTTTATTTTATGGTTTAACGCTGCAAAATGGTATGCCTTAGCTAAAGAAAAAGAATCTTTACTGCGTTTAAAATGATTTTGTAATTTATTCTTAGAAAAAGTTAAACCTAAGGTATCTTTAGCAAAATAACTTTCTTTGGCATATTCTATGCTAGTTTGTTGTATTAAAGAATCTATTTTTAAATCTTCTAATAGCGTAATTGCTTTTTTAAGATATCTAACTTTATTAGATCCTTTAGCATTGTCTAAATAAAAATTTAGTGAGTCTTTTGGTGTTTGTGTAAATGCATTAAAAACTGCAAATACGGTAAATAAAAGTATTAGAGAATTCTCTTTTTTCATAGTTCAAAAAGAAGTGTTTACTTCTTAAATTTATAGCACCATAAAATTAGTCCTTTCATTTATAATAAAAAAGTTTCTATTGTAATTTCTGAAACAAATCCCAAATAACAACACCTGTAGTCACCGAAATATTTAGCGAATGTTTGGTGCCTAATTGCGGAATTTCGATACACATATCGGAAGCATTTACAACTTCTTGTTGTACACCTTTTACCTCGTTACCCATTACAATTGCGTACTTTTCTGTTTTCTTCGGATGAAAAGTATCTAGTTTTGTTGAGTTTTCTGCTTGTTCTATTGCTAAAACTTTTACATTATCTGCTTTTAATTTTTCAACTAAAGTTAACGTATCTTCTACATATTCCCAAGCAACAGATTCTGTTGCACCTAAAGCCGTTTTATGAATTTCTTTATTTGGTGGCGTAGCACAAATACCACACAAATATATTTTTTCAACTAAAAAAGCATCGCTAGTTCTAAACACAGAACCAATATTATTTAAGCTTCTAATATTGTCTAAAATTACAATAATTGGCGTTTTTTTTACTGTTTTAAACTCATCAACAGTTATTCTACCTAATTCGTTATTTTTTAATTTCCTCATGTTTTAAACTTTTAGCTTTTAGCTTTCTACTTTTAGCTAGTTTGGTATGAAAACTAATGGCTAAGAGCTATAGGCTAAAGACTTTTTTCTATCTTCGCAAAACTAACAGAAAATTTCTAAAACTTGGCAAAATCAAAAGCTAAAAAGGTTACCCCTTTAATGAAACAATACAATGCAATCAAGAATAAATATCCTGATGCGATGTTGCTTTTTAGAGTTGGCGATTTTTACGAAACTTTTGGTGAAGATGCTAAAAAGGCTGCAGAAGTTTTAGGTATTACGTTAACTAAACGTGGCGCTGGTTCAGATTCTGAAACTGCTTTGGCTGGTTTTCCGCATCATTCTTTAAATACCTATTTACCAAAATTGGTAAAAGCGGGTATGCGTGTTGCTATTTGCGATCAGTTAGAAGATCCTAAAATGACCAAAACCATTGTAAAACGTGGTGTTACAGAATTGGTAACTCCTGGAGTTTCTTTAAACGACGAAGTTTTACAAACCAAAACAAACAACTTTTTAGCTGCGGTTCATTTTGATAAAAAACAACTCGGAATTTCATTTTTAGATGTTTCTACTGGTGAATATTTAGTGGCCCAAGGAACTGCAGAATACATCGATAAATTATTACAGAATTTTAATCCGAGTGAAGTTTTAGTTCAAAAACAAAACAAGCAACAATTTTTAGAACTTTTTGAAAATAGATATTATACTTTTTATTTAGATGATTGGGTTTTTCAAAAGGAATATGCTAACGAAACTTTACAAAATCATTTTGAGGTAAAAAGCTTAAAAGGTTTTGGTGTACAAGATGTTAAAAACGGAATTATTGCTGCGGGTGCAGTGTTGTATTATTTATCGGAAACACAACATAATCAGTTAAAACATATTCAACATATTGGTAGAATTGCAGAAGATAATTATGTTTGGATGGACCGATTTACTGTTCGAAATTTAGAATTGTATAATCCGAATTCTATAAATGCAGTAACACTTTTAGACGTTATAGACAAAACCATTTCGCCAATGGGCGGACGTTTGTTAAAACGTTGGTTGGCGCTTCCTTTAAAAAATATCGACGAGATTAAAAATCGTCATGAATTGGTAAAGTTTTTTATAGATTCTGATGATTTTTCTCAGACGGTAACGTATCAATTAAAACAAGTTTCTGATATAGAACGTTTAATTTCTAAAGTAGCAACTGGCAAAGCATCGCCAAGAGAAATTGTACTTTTAAAAGATTCTTTAAAAGCAATTTTACCGATAAAAGCATCCGCAGAAAGCAGCAAAAACAACGCTGTAAAATCTTTAGGAAATCAGTTACATACTTGCCAAGATTTAATTGATAAAATTTCTGAAACTTTGTTTGATGAAGCTCCTGTAAACATCAATAAAGGAAATGCAATTGCCAACGGTGTGCATCAAGAATTAGATGATTTACGTGCAATTTCTAACTCTGGTAAAGAGTATTTAGACAATATGTTGGCTCGTGAAACCGAGCGTACCGGAATTACTAGTTTAAAAATTGCGTTTAACAACGTGTTTGGGTATTATATTGAAGTTAGAAATACGCACAAAGATAAAGTGCCAAAAGAATGGATTCGAAAACAAACCTTAGTTTCGGCAGAAAGATATATTACTGAAGAACTAAAAGAATACGAAACTAAAATTTTAGGTGCCGAAGAAAAAATAGCAAAATTAGAACAAGATATTTTTACTAAATTACTGCAAGACATCATTCAATATGTACAAATTGTGCAAGAAAATGCACAAATTATTGCAAAAATAGATTGTTTATTGTCTTTCTCTGTTTTAGCAATTGATAATAATTATGTGCGCCCAATTATGGATGAAAGCACCGATTTAGAGATAAAAAATGGGCGTCATCCGGTTATAGAGAAACAATTGCCAATAGATCAAACCTATATTGCAAACGATGTTGTTTTAAACAGAAATCAGCAACAAATTATTATGATTACCGGACCAAACATGTCTGGTAAATCGGCAATTTTACGTCAGACTGCTTTGATTGTTTTATTGGCACAAATGGGAAGTTATGTTCCGGCTCAAAACGCAAAAATCGGAATCGTAGATAAAATTTTTACTAGAGTTGGTGCCAGTGATAATATTTCTATGGGCGAATCTACGTTTATGGTAGAAATGAACGAAACTGCATCAATCTTAAATAACGTTTCTGAGCGTAGTTTAATTTTGTTAGATGAAATTGGTAGAGGAACTTCTACTTATGATGGAATTTCGATTGCTTGGGCCATTTCTGAGTTCTTACACGAACACCCAACCAAAGCAAAAACACTATTTGCTACGCATTACCACGAATTGAATGAAATGACCACAACCTTCGAGCGTATTAAAAACTTTAATGTGTCTGTAAAAGAGTTGGAAGACAACATTATTTTCTTACGTAAATTGGTTTCTGGTGGATCTAATCATAGTTTTGGAATTCATGTTGCTAAACTTGCTGGAATGCCAAATATGGTGATTCATAGAGCAAATAAAATTTTAGAAAAATTAGAGAAAAACAACAAGAATTCTGAAGTAAAAGACGTTTTAAAACAAACCCAAGAAGAAGAAATGCAATTGAGTTTCTTTCAACTAGATGATCCTTTATTAGAAAATATTAAAGAAGAAATTTTAGCAACAAATATAGATGCTCTAACACCTATTGAAGCCTTAATGAAGTTGAATGAAATTAAACGAATGTTGGTTAAGAAATAATGGTAAACAATCTAGAACAAGGTTTTTTCGGTATCGGAATTCAGAATGGAAAAACACCTGAAAACTTAGGCGTTTTATGGCATTCGGCACAGAATATGGGCGCAAGTTTTATTTTTACGATTGGCAATAGATATGCCAAACAAGCTTGTGATACACATAAAGCTGTTGGTGCAATGCCTTATTTTCATTACGATACTTTTGATGATTTCTTTAACAATTTACCAAAAGGTGCAATGTTAGTTGGTGTCGAATTAGATGAAAAAGCAGTACAATTAGAAACGTTTATTCACCCAAGACGTTGTGTGTATTTATTAGGTGCAGAAGATCATAGAATGTCTAAACTGGCTATTGAAAAATCGCATCATTTAGTAAGGTTTAAATCGGAGTTAAGTTTAAACGTATCTGTTGCCGGAAGTATTATTATGTATGACAGACAAGCAAAGTTAAATTTTGAGGTTTAAAAAACACACTTACTTTCTGTTACAGATAATAAAATAGCAGTTAAGTACAAGTTTTATTGTTTGTATTTAACTGCTATTTTATATATATAGTTGTGATTTGTATTATTTATTTAAAATATTTTCGTTTATATGTGATAATAATTTTTTTTCCAAAACACCTACTTTTTTCCAAAAGTTTTTTTCATTTTTTTCAAGTATATTTTTACTATTAATCGACCAATTATACATTTCCTCATTTCTTTCATCAATATTTTTTGGAGGTTTATTTTTAAAAAATAAAATATTTGTTTTTTTAAAAAGATTACTTATTTCGATTAAACCAAGATAATCTAAATCTTCTATTAAGTCAGAGTTTCTTTCAGCACCGTAATTCATATAATGATCTACTAAGCCTTCATTAGCAATAGGTTCAAGATTAAACCAAATCCTTTCATCTTTGCTTAAAGATTGATATTTTAAAGAACCTTTACGAACGATTTCTTCCCATTCATTTTGTAAATATTTTCTTTTTAACATATTTGAATAATTTTAAATTAAAAATTTATTGAGACACCATATTTTTTCATTAAGCCTTCTGCAAAATTAAATATTGTTTCTTGGGATGGGTTTGAATTAGAGGAGAAGAAGCTAGACCACTCTTCATTATATTTCCAAGCATTATTTAAATGATCAGTTTTTTCCCACCAAGCACCAAAGATAGGGTTGTCAATATTAATTTTTGCTTTTTCAAATGAACTTCTAAATTTTTGAGGCAAAACATGATGGGCTTGAGAATTAGGAGGTAAAGCTCCGGTGACTTTTGATAAATTATGTCTGAAATTACTAGATTTGAACGCTCTCAATCCTTTAATTCCTTTTACAACAATAGTTTTACCACCTACTTTAGTCGCGAAAACAGTAGCATCAGCTACATTTCCAACAATTTTTAGAGCTTTACTACCAGGAACAATTGCTAATATTAAAAACCCAGCTGCTTTTAAACGAGATACCTCTTGTCCGTCAAAGTCTTTTCCATCAATAATAATTTTAATATCTTCTATTGGTAACACATAGCGCCCTATACTTTTACCTAATTCTAATCCTGCTAATTTAAATAAGTTTTCTAGATCACCAACTAAATCATCAGGATTAAAAAGCATTTCTGCCCATTCATTAGAGCCTGATAATTTAATATAGTAATATTTATCATTAGGGTTAAAATCATTATATCTATCCCTTAAATCACCTGTTTTAGTTAAAGCTTGCTCTGTTGAGCTTGCAACTATAATTGAACCGTCTTCTAGTTTATAATAACCTCTTGAACCATCAAAATGAAAATGAGTATATTTTGAATTAGCAATAGTTCCTACGCTAGCACTCCAAGGAATATCTATAGTAAGTTCATTTAATTCATTTTGAGCGTTTTTTAAAATTAAATCATCTACGTCGACACTATTTACTAAATTATCTATATAATCTCTTCTTTGGGCATATATTTTGTTTCTTTGATAAATTGCTTCTTGTCTACCTTCTCTAGCATACCATATGTTATAGACATGATCAGCATAAGATTGATCAAAAATAGAATAACCACCACCTCTATTAATTTTAGCGTAATTCTCAATAACAGGTTCCGTTGCCATATCAGAATTTCTAAATTTAGCTAGTTCTGGTGGTACTATGCAAACATAACAGTTAACTAAGTCTTTATATCTTTCGTAATTCAATAAAAATTGCATTAAACCTAACTTATCCCAATCACTAAAATTATTATAGTAATTATCTTTAAGTCTTAACATTTCATTATCAAATCCACTTCCTAAATAATTTAATTTATCTACAATATATTTATAGTTATGAGTATTCTTAGAATTCTCTATAAAGAAGTTTTCAATATTATTTCTAAATTGAGAAATAGAGCTTAGAGACGTAATCTCTTTAAGAGGAACTCCATTAACTTTAATCAATGGAAATTGTGAATTATTAATGTTACCTGACCTTATTTCTGCTTCTCTTATTTTTAATGATTTTAATTGTCTTATATAGTTACGGTTTTTTTCATACCCCGAATTACGTAAATTAATGTATTTGGCCTTAACCCCAGACTTGTTTTTATTTACATTTCTAGTTTCTATTTGAGAGAAAAAAGTATTCTTCGCCTCATCAAAATCATCAAAAGTAGTATTTAATTTTTTTTCTATTTCCTCTTTTATCAAGTTAAATTGTTTCTCTCTCCAATTGTAATATCTTCTTGATTTAGCAATTTCCATATTTACTAAATTATCAATAGCTGTATTATAACCATTTCCCCAGATAAATGAAAAATCACCAAACCCACTTTCTCCTCCATTTGATGAATTATAACCAGTACCAGCTTGTATATCATCAAAGTCATCAAGCATTAGATACTCATTACCATTAAAATCTTCCGTAAACCCTATTTGACTATTAACAACATGGCTTGATAATAATAAAAATATAATTGTAATTTTTTTTATATAATTAAATGCACTCATAGCTTATTTTTTTACAATTAATCTAGTTTTCTTTTTATTATTAACATAAACATTTACCAAATAAATACCTTTTTGTAAATTAGAACCATTAAAATAATACCTATGTTTCCCAGCCTTTTGATTTTTACCTCTTTCAATTACATCATTTTTTAAAGCATTTATATCTGTTATTCTTACTTCAACAAAACTAGGTTCGTCTAATGTATATGAGATTATTAGATCAGTTTTAAAAGGATTTGGATATAATTTTATGAAATTTTCTTCTTGCTCGGATAAAGCAGTTAAAATTTCATCAGAAAGCTCTTCCTTAACTTGTGGTTTATTTTTTTCCTTTTTTAAAACAAATTTTATAGGCCCCCCTGATTCTCTCCAAGAGCTTATATAACTTTCAATATTTCCTGTTAAAAAACTAAATTCCCCTAAATTCTTTAATTTAATACTTGAAGATAAAAATTGATAATTAAGTTTATTTGGAATTTTTTCACTGAAAGTATTGTGTGGTAAATCTAAATTGAAATCGTCAAAATAAATTTGACTATCAACTCTATTAACAATTTGTTCAAATTTTTGCCCATTTATTTCTATAATTGATATAGTATTATAATTTATCGAATCATACTTTATATCTAAAGTAAAATCAATTTTCCTCACGATCTTTTTTCCAGACCAGTCAAGTTTTAATAATTTTCCTGACCACTTACCGTTTAAATTTTCTTCTGTAATATCTATTAAATCGTTAAAAATCTCATTCTGAGAATCATGTTTTTCTGGTAATTTACCTGTTGAAGTTATATAATCAGTATTACTTTGGTCTAATGAAATTACTGTTTTATAGTTAGTCCCAAGTAATTCATTTGCCTTTTCAATATTTTGATTTACACCATAACCATAATAATAACAAACCCCTAACCAATATTTAGCCATAGGATAGTTACTTTGTTTAAACCATTTAATAGCTTTATTGTAGTCTTGATTTATATTTCCAAAACCTTTTAAATATAAATACCCTAGACTATAACTTGCCTTATCATTTCCTAATTTAGCACTTTTTTTAAACCATTTTCTAGCCTTATTAAAATTAAGCCTACATCCGATACCATATTTATATAAAATCCCTAGATCTCCTGCTGCTATAGCATTATCTTCTTTTACAAGTTCTTTTAAAATTTTAAAAGATTTTTTATTATTCTCTTCATTATTTTGCGAAGCATATATTCTGCTTAGTAAAATTTTAGCTGTTGTATCTCCATTTTTTATACAAGGTTTTAAATATTCAATACTTTTTAATGTATCTTTTTTAAAAATTTCATCACCCTTTAAATAAAAAATTGCTTCCCTAATATTAAAATCACAATCGATTTTATTTTCTTGAGCCTTTACATTTAGAGAGGCCATAAAGGTTAAAATAATTAAAATTCTAATTCTTTTCATAGTTGTTAAGTTTAAATTAATTTTCAATTTTTTTGGGTAATTTAAATGATAGATAAGAGGTACCTATAATACATAACATTTAATACTTAAAAACAATATTTAAGTATTATCAATAAAATAGTAAGTGAAGTATAATCTCTTTTTCTTTTTATTACAGTTAATACAGTAATTTTTTTAACAAACATAATAGATAAAAACGTACTTGTCAATCCCTGAAAATGGTATAAATTTCTTATCCCTGAATTCAGGGATAATAAAACATAAAATATTGATTTAAAGCTATCTATATTTTAAAAGTAAATAAATTTTTATTTTAGTTTAAATTTAAAAAAACTTAAAAAAAATAAATTTTAACTAAATTAATTTACTTTTATGCCCAATAAATAAAACAAATCCTATTAAAAAATAATGGTAAACAATTTAGAACAAGGTTTTTTCGGTATTGGAATCCAGAATGGAAAAACACCAGAAAACTTAGGTGTTCTTTGGCGTTCTGCACAAAATATGGGCGCAAGTTTTATTTTTACAATTGGCAATAGATATGCAAAACAAGCTTGCGATACACATAAAGCTGTGGGTGCCATGCCTTATTTTCATTATGAAACTTTTGATGATTTTTTTAAAAACCTACCAAAAGGTGCAATGTTAGTTGGTGTCGAATTAGATGAAAAAGCAGTACAATTAGAAACCTTTAAACACCCTAAACGTTGTGTCTATTTATTGGGCGCAGAAGATCATGGAATGTCTAAAATTGCGATAGAGAAATCGCATCATTTGGTAAAATTTAAATCGGAATTGAGTTTAAATGTTTCTGTTGCCGGAAGTATTATTATGTACGATAGACAAGCAAAATTAAACTTCAAATAATCTTTAAGCAGATTTTACCTTATTTTTAGTAGCGTAGTAATTAATTATACATGCAATTGCGCCTAAAAACGGAACAAACAAAATAATTGCACCCCAAATTAAAAAACGTAAATTACTTTCACTTTTTGCAGCAAGTACAAGTGCTGTAATAACCAAAATTAATAAAAGACCAACAATAACTGTTACACCAAAAGAAGTAATAAAAAGCATCTTTTTTTTAGTAAAAATACAGAATTATGTGGTTATTTGATATAGAAAACCAGAAAATTGCGTTAAACAATTATAGTTTATTCTTTTTATAAAAATAACTGATTATCTTTGTACTATGAATACAGTATTCTTATTTATTAGTGGTCCAGAAATTATGGTGATTATGTTAATCGTTGTAATGGTTTTTGGTGCAGATAAAATACCCGAAATTGCTAGAGGTTTGGGTAAAGGTATTAGGCAAGTAAAAGATGCCACCAATGATATTAAAAGAGAAATTAAAGACAGTTCAGAAAAAACTGGTTTAGATACAAATATCGCTAAAGACATTAATAAAGAAATTAATGCTGTTAAAGATGATATAGACGATTTTACAGGCCCTATTAAAAGGCAATTTTAACGTTTATTTTACTCTACTTATTGTTAAACCATCTCGTATTGGCAACAATACAGTTTCTATTCTTTCATCTTCATTTAACAACCTATTATATTCTAAAAGCACTTTAGTATCTTTATCTTTCGGGTCTAATTCTTCGACAACTTTACCACTCCAAAGTACATTATCAGATAAAATTATTCCGCCAGAATTCATTTTATCAATAATTAAATGAAAGTAATTTATGTAGTTAGATTTGTCTGCATCTATAAACACCAAATCGAACTTTTTATCTAAAGTTGGTATAATTTCTATTGCGTTACCAACATGTTGCGTAATTTTATTTCGAAATCCAGATTTTTCGAAATATTTATTTTGAAGTGTTTCTAATTCTTCATTTTTGTCTAAAGTGATTATCTCACCGTCTTTATGTAAACCTTCTGCCAAACACAAAGCAGAATAACCTGTGTAAGTTCCAATTTCTAAGATAGATTTTGGCTGAATCAATTTTGTAATCATCGATAATATTCTACCTTGAAAAGCACCACTTAACATTCTAGGGTTTAAAACTTTTTGCCAAGTTTCTTTAGTAAGTTCTTGTAAAATTTTAGGTTCTATTTGCGAATGTGCAACAACGTAATTGTCTAATTTTTCTGGTAAAAAGTGCATTTTATAACGATTAAGAGAATTCAAAAATACAAAAAAACGGAACTTATAAATTATAAGTTCCGTTTTTTAATATTGTTATTTGTTTTATTGTTTGCTTTCTTCTAAAGCATTTTTTAAAGCGTCTTTTTCTTCGGATGATAAGCAATGTTTTATACTCTTACAATTTTTAGAATAGCCTTTGTAAAGTTTACTTAAAGCCATGTTTTGTTTGGTATATTTTGCACAAATTCTACATTTAATAAAGTGAATATTTAACTTTATTAGCTCTTTAATAGAAGCTTCGCCATATTGGTTTTTATCACAAATAGCTGTGGCTTCGTCGCAGGTAATTTTTAAACTCTTAAACATTTCTTAATTATTAAACCAGTTATCTTCCATACATTTTCTAAGCTGAGTTCTAGCTCTGTGTATAATAACCCATAAGTTTGACGCTGTAATATCTAACTCCTTACAAATTTCTTCCGTTTCAAATTCTTGCACAGTTTTCATTCTAAAAACCATTGCATATTTTTCTGGCAAATTATCTATACAAGCTTCTAACTGGTCTTTTAATTCTTCATTTTCTATAGAAGTTTCAGAAGTATTATCCCATTTTTGTGGTACTCTTTCTTCTAACCAATCTCCTTCATTTTCGCCATCATTATAAAAATTCATTCGAACTTCTGCCTGTCCTTTTTTAGAATTTATTTTTCTATAATGATCTATAATTTTTCTTTTTAAAATAGAAACCAACCAAGTTCTTTCAGAAGCTTTTCCTTTAAAATTCTTTGCAGATTTTAATCCTGCAAAAAAAGTTTCTTGCACAAGATCTTTGGCCAAATCACTGTTGTTAACACGAGAAATAGCGTAATTATACAAATAATCGGCATAATTATCTATCCATTTATTTGTATTTATTGTGTGTGTTTTTTCTGCCATTGATAATTTAAAGCCTCAAAGATAACGTTAATTTTTTTCTTTTAAATAGTTACAATCTTCTCTTCGTCTCATATCAACTAAATAGATAATTTTCCAGGTTCCGTTATCATTAAATAACTGAAAAGAGTTTGCACCACAATGACTAAACTTCTCATTAAAATAAAACTCATAAGGTGTCCAAACAGAAGCTAAATTTCCATCAATCTTAATTGTGTAAGACAGTAATTTTTCTAAATAAACATGCTCCGGATTTTTAGTAGCAATACTTGTTAATAATTGATTTCTAGTTTCTGTTTTTAGAATATGTAAACCTTTTTTATTTGTGCTTGTGGTTTGTATTTTAATATTTTTATGAAAAGTCTTTTTCATAATTGTACTATCACCTTTGTGTAATCCTTCAAAAAAAGTATGAATAACATTTTTAATTGCTATTTCTTCTGATTTATTTTGGGCAAATAACACATTAGATCCTAAAACTAAAATAATAAAAACGAACTTTTGTAACATACTGTTTTGATTTTTAAAAACATAAAACTACTAATTTTAAAATAATAATTTTTTATCAGTAGAATTTTAAATACCAAAATATCTATTGATATTCCTTACTTTTACAACCTAATAAAATGATAAAAATATGTCTGTAGCTAAGAAGCAATATAAACGTGTTACCGTAAAATCTTTAGTAGAAATGAAAGCAAATGGAGAAAAAATATCCATGTTAACTGCTTACGATTTTACAATGGCAAAAATTTTAGATGGTTCTGGAATCGATGTTTTACTTGTAGGTGATTCTGCATCTAACGTTATGGCGGGTCATGAAACAACATTGCCAATTACTTTAGATCAAATGATTTATCATGCAAGTTCTGTAGTTAGAGCAATAGAACGTTGTTTGGTTGTGGTAGATTTACCTTTTGGTAGTTATCAATCTGACCCAAAAGAAGCACTGCGTTCTGCTATTAGAATTATGAAAGAATCTGGCGGACATTCTATAAAATTAGAAGGTGGTAAAGAGGTTAAAGAATCTATAAAAAGAATATTAAATGCTGGTATTCCGGTAATGGGGCACTTAGGTTTAACACCACAATCTATCTATAAATTTGGTACGTATACCGTAAGAGCAAAAGAAGAAGAAGAAGCAGAAAAGTTAATGGAAGATGCATTAATGTTAGAGAGAATTGGTTGTTTTGCATTGGTTCTAGAAAAAGTACCGGCTTCGTTAGCTAAAAAAGTAGCAGATGTATTAACAATTCCGGTAATTGGTATTGGTGCTGGTAACGGCGTAGACGGACAAGTTTTGGTTACGCACGATATGATTGGAATGACACATGAATTTAATCCTCGTTTTTTACGTAGATATTTAGATTTATACAAAGACATGACAGGCGCTTTCGAGAATTATATTTCTGATGTTAAAAGCGGAGATTTCCCAAGCGAAAAAGAACAATACTAATAAAAATTAAAACTTATAATTTTATATTAAGGCAGAAATCTAGAGACATTTTTTAGATTTCTGCCTTTATTTTTTTCCAATAAATTAAAGTAAAAACATGAAAATTTTACATTTAGATTCCAACCACTCACTTTTAATAAATCAATTAAATGCTTTAGGTTTTACTAATGATGAAGATTATACTTCTTCGAAAAAAACTGTCGAAGAAAAAATTCATTTGTATGATGGTTTTATCATTAGAAGTCGTTTTTCTATTGATAAAGCATTCTTAAATAAAGCCAAAAATTTAAAATTTATTGGTAGAGTTGGCGCTGGTTTAGAAAATATAGATTGCGAGTATGCCGAAAGCAAAGGAGTAACTCTAATTGCTGCACCAGAAGGCAATAGAAACGCTGTAGGCGAACATTCTTTAGCAATGCTACTTTCTTTGTTTAACAAGCTAAATAAAGCCGATAAAGAGGTTAGAAATGGCAAATGGCTTCGAGAAGATAATAGAGGTATAGAATTAGACGGTAGAACAGTTGGTTTAATTGGTTATGGTAACATGGGAAAATCTTTTGCTAAAAAATTACGCGGTTTTGATGTAGAAGTACTTTGTTATGATTTAAAACCAAATGTTGGCGACAAAAACTGCAAGCAAGTTTCTTTAAAAGAATTGCAAGAAAAAGCAGATGTTTTAAGTTTACATACACCACAAACACCTTTAACTAAAAATATGATTAATGCAGCGTTTATCAATAATTTTAAAAAGAATTTTTGGCTGATAAATACCGCACGTGGAACATCTGTAGTTACTAAAGATTTGGTTGATGCTCTAAAATCTGGTAAAATTTTAGGCGTAGGTTTGGATGTTTTAGAATACGAAAAATCATCATTCGAAAACCTTTTTTCAGATAATAAAATGCCAGAAGCTTTCGAATATTTAATAAATTCTGATAAGGTTATCTTATCACCTCATGTTGCCGGATGGACAATTGAAAGCAAAGAAAGATTAGCTCAAACTATTGTAAATAAAATTAAATCTAAATTTTGTTAACTTGTTAGCACTAAATTTATACAAATGCAATACAAGGCAAATTCACCAGAAGATTATATAAATCAAGTTCCGGAAGAGCGACAAGATACGCTTAAAAAACTGCGTAAAATTATCAAAGAAAATTTACCAAAAGGATTTGAAGAAGGTATGCAATACAATTTTATTAGCTTTTATGTACCACATTCAATTTACCCAAACGGTTATCATTGCAATCCAAAAGAACCATTGCCTTTTATGAGTTTTGCATCACAAAAAAACTCTATAAATTTATATCATAGCGGTATTTATGCAGATGAAAAATTGAAGAATTGGTTTGTAAATGAATATCCAAATCATTGCAAAAGAAAATTAGATATGGGTAAAAGTTGTATCCGATTCAAAAAAATAGAAGAAATTCCGTTTGAATTAATTGCAGCATTGTGTAAAAAAATAACTGTAGAAGATTGGATTTCTTTGTATGAATCTTCAATTAAAAACAAATAAATGAAAAAAGGAAAAGTAATAGGAATTGGTGGTGTATTTTTTAAATCTGACAATCCAAAAAATGCAAAAGATTGGTATCAAAAACATTTAGGTTTTAATACAGACGATTGGGGTGCTACTTTTTGGTGGAAAAATAAAGATGGTAAAGACGCTACCACACAATGGAGTCCTTTTAGCAGCGATACAAATTATTTTGAACCTTCTAAAAAAGACTTTATGTTTAATTATAGAGTAGAAAATTTAGTTGAATTATTAGCGCAACTAAAAGAAGAAGGTGTAACTGTTGTTGGTGAAATTCAGGAATTTGAATATGGTAAATTTGGATGGATTTTAGACAACGAAAATAATAAAATAGAACTTTGGGAGCCGGTAGATGAAGCTTTTAAATAAATAAAACACTGATAATCAAATAATTAATAAAAAATGAAAGGAAATTTAACACCAAATAAAAGTGTAAAAAGCACTGATAAAAATGCTTTAGAAAATATAAAACAACAAGCAAAAGAGCTTAAAAATGAGGTAAAAGATAAAGCAAAAGAGTTAAAAGAAGAATCTAAAGAAGTTTTTGAAACAGTAAAAGAAAAAGTGAACGAAACTTTTTCTGAAGAGAATATTGATAAAGTAAAAGTGAAGTTAGATGAATATACAGATGATGCTAAAGAAGTTTTAGAAGATGTCTCTGAAAAAGCCTCTGAAATAGCCAGTGATGCAGTAGAAAATTTAGCAGATTTAGCAGAAGATGCTAAAGAAGGAATAGAAGAAACTACAACTAAAACAAAAGGATTTTTTAAACGATTATTCGGAAAATAAAAACATGAAATTATTATCTAATTATCCTGCAGAAATTTTAATTCTTTTCTTTTTAATAATTACGTATGTACAATCTAGCATCGATAAAATAACAGACTGGAAAGGAAATATTGCATTTATAAAAGATCATTTTAAAAACTCTCCATTAAAAAATTACGTTCCGGTTTTACTTGCTGTAGTTTTAGTTGTAGAAATTATCGCATCAATATTAATGCTTATTGGAGTTTATGAAATTTACACATCAGAAGCAAAAGAAATTGCTTTGTTAGGAATTGAGCTCTCTGCGATTACTTTACTTTTTTTATTAGTTGGTCAACGTCTTGCAAAAGATTATGCAGGAGCGATGTCTTTAACCGTCTATTTTATCTTAACAGTAATTGGTGTTTATCTTCTAAATAATTAAAAACTATTAAATATAAATTTAAAATAATTAAAAACTATTAAAAAAGGTCTTAAAAAACGCGTTTTAAGACCTTTTTTAATTATTAGATAGTATTTATACATTTAAGCGATTAAAACACAATTAAAACCTTTAAAAATCTATTTTTAGTAGTTTTTAAGAACATAAATCAGTGAGGAATACTCAGAAGTTGATCTTGCTTTAAAATTTGACACAAAACCAACGTAACTTGCTTTTAAAGGGTTCGATTTACCTGATTTGTATTTTTCGCTTAATAATGAAACATAGTAACTATCAAATTTCATAGGTAAAGTATTTTCTACTATCATTTCTACTTCAGAAAATAATTTATGAATAGAACATTGACTAAAATGCCAAAGATGTCTTGGTACATCATAAGCAGCCCAATATTCTTTATAATACTTCGCATCGTAACTTTTATAATTAGGTACAGCAACCACTACCCTTCCATTTGGCTTTAATAATTTTTTTAAAGTTTTAATAGTTTTCTTTAAACTCTCTACATGTTCTAAAACATGCCAAAGAGTAATAACGTCAAATTTCTTATTTGAAATATTAAACAAATCACTTTCTAAAAAGATGTCTTTAGTTTCAGCAATTTTTTTTGCATCTAAACTTGGTTCTACTCCAAAAGTTTCCCAATTATTATTTTTACAAACTTTTAAAAAATCTCCTGTTCCTGCACCAACATCTAAAACAGATTTAGTTTCTGTTTTAAAAGAATTAAGTAAACTTAACTTTTGTTTTAAAGTATGGTTTTTTACTTTTTGATAAACTTTATCGAAAAGTGATTTTTTACTATCTGTATGTGAAATATAGTTTTCACTTTTATAGTAGTTTTCTAAATCTGCTGGCACAGGAGACGTAACCAGCATTTCATAATCTTGGTTCTGCATTACTTCAAAAGTATCACCAGAAACAGTATAATCTTTACAATTTAAAAGAGGTATTAAATTTGTATAGAGTTCTTTTTCATTCTCCATATTACTTAATTTTTAAATTTGTTCCACGAGGAACATTTGCAATTTTTCTTTTTTTTATCTTCCCATATAAACCAAAAGCACTGAAATATCACTAGGTGATACACCGCTAATTCTACTTGCTTGCGAAATAGATACTGGTTTAATTTTATTTAATTTTTCTCTAGCTTCAAAAGAAAGAGATTTTACTTTTTCATATTTAAAATTAGAAGGTATTACAACATTTTCTAACCTATTTAATTTATCTGCATTGTTCTTTTCTTTATCAATGTATCCTGAATATTTTAAATGAATTTCAGCTTGTTCTATAACTTCTTTTTGAATATTATTTTCAATTATAAAATCATTTAATTTTTTTATAGATTTAAAATCATCGAAAGACAATTGAGGTCTTGCAGCAATTTTAAACAATTTCATAGATTGATTCACTAATGCTAAATTTTTAGCTTCTAAAATAGGATTTACCTCTTCTTGTTTTACACTAGTTTTATGCAAAAACTGAATCAACATTTCTGTCTTTTCTTGCTTTTCTAAAACACAATCCATACGTTCTTTAGATGCTAAACCAATTTTAAAACCTCTTGGTGTTAATCTTAGATCTGCATTATCCTGCCTTAACAAAGTTCTATACTCTGCACGTGAAGTAAACATTCTATATGGTTCTTCTGTACCCTTAGTAATTAAATCATCAATTAAAACACCAATATAAGCTTCGTTCCTTTTTAAAATAAAAGGTTCTTTACCCTGTACTTTTAAAGCAGCATTTACACCAGCCATTAAACCTTGCGAAGCAGCTTCTTCATAACCTGTTGTTCCATTAATTTGACCAGCAAAATATAAATTCTCTATTAACTTTGTTTCTAAGGTGTGCGTTAATTGTGTTGGCGGAAAATAATCATACTCTATAGCATAACCATATCTTAAAAACTTTACGTTTTCAAAACCTTCTATAGAACGTATTGCTTTATCTTGAATATCTTCTGGTAAAGAAGTAGAAAAACCATTTACATACATTTCTACCGTAGACCAACCTTCTGGTTCTACAAAAATTTGATGTCTATCTTTCGTTGCAAAACGATCTATTTTATCTTCTATCGAAGGACAATATCTCGGACCCGTAGATTGTATTCTACCATTAAACATTGGCGAACGATCAAAACCTTCACGAAGTAAATTATGAACATCAAGATTTGTATACGTTAACCAACAAGAACGTTGTTTTTGTAATGCTTTTGTGGTTGGCAAATAAGAAAACTTTTCTGTAATTTCATCACCAGGTTGCTCTAACATTTTAGAATAATCTAAAGATCTTCCATCAACTCTTGGCGGAGTTCCGGTTTTCATCCTTCCAGCTTCAAAACCTTTCGCAACTAAATCTTCTGTAATTCCTTTTGATGCACCTTCACCTGCTCTACCACCACCAAAACTTTTATCACCAATATGAATCAATCCGTTTAAAAAAGTACCCGCTGTAACAATAACAGTTTTAGATTTAATCTCTAAACCTAAAGCAGTTTTAACACCAACAATTTTATCACCATCAAACAATAAACCATTTACAGAATCTTGATAAAAATCTAAATTATCTGTTTGCTCTAGCATCGTTCTCCAACATTCTGCAAATTGCATTCTATCAGATTGCGCTCTAGGACTCCACATTGCAGGTCCTTTAGATTTATTAAGCATTTTAAATTGTATTGCTGTTTTATCAGTCACAATTCCGCTGTAACCTCCTAACGCATCAATCTCTCTTACTATCTGTCCTTTTGCAATTCCACCCATTGCAGGATTACAACTCATTTGCGCAATGTTTTGCAAATTCATTGTAATTAACAATGTATGTGCACCCATATTTGCGCTCGCAGCTGCTGCTTCACTTCCTGCGTGACCACCACCAACTACTATAACATCAAATGTTGTTGAAAATAAACTCATTTTTTATAGTTCCACGTGAAACGTGTAAATTAACTTATTGATTTTTAATATTTTAACTCTTTTAAAGCAAGATTTTCTTGTAAAGTCATCTCATTTTGATCAGTTTCGGTTTTATCTTTAAAACCAATGTAATGTAAAACGCCATGAATAATAACTCTATGTAATTCTTCAGTAAATGGAACTTTAAAATCTTTGGCGTTATCCTCTACCCTTTCAATAGAAATATATATATCACCATTAATAAGTTTACCAAGTGAATTATCAAAACTAATAATATCTGTAAGTGTATCGTGTTGTAAAAATTGAACATTTAATTTATGAAGATAATTGTCATCACAAAAAATGTAATTAATTTCACCTAACTCACAGTTATGTTTATCAATAATAGTTTGAATCCAATTTTCTGTTAAACCCTCATTATCTAATTTAAAATTGGTTTCGTAATTAAACGTAATCATTTTGCTTTATTCTTAGGTAGAGAAAAATATTCTCTAACCTTTAATTTATAATTTTGTTGCAAAGGTAATGATTGTCTGTTTAATATTTCTATTTGATTGTAAAACTGCTTTTTAAATTCTAAAGCTTTAATAGTATTACGTTTATTAAGTAAATTATTAGTATTAGATTTACGCTTACTATCTTTTCCTTGCTCTAAAGCTGCTTTGTCCAATTTTAATAATTCGTAGTTAAGGCGCTGCATTTTCTGAACTGTACCCGCGTTAAAACCTTTTTCTAATATTTCGTTTTCTAACTGCTCCATAGTTTTTAAAACTTTTTTTGCATTAGAATTGTTTCCAGAACTTGATTCACCAGATTCTTTTATAGCATCTTGAAGCTGTTGTCTAAGTTGTGTTTGTTCTTTATAAATTTCATAAAGTTCTCCATCTAAATCATCGTTGTCAGAATTGCCTTGTCCATTATTTTTTCCATTTCCACCCTCACTATTACCTTCACCGTTGCCTTTTTTATTTCCTTTTCCGTCTTTTCCGCCTTTACCAGATTGACCTTTTTCTCCTTTTTGATTTCCTGGTTTCTTACCTTCTTTACCACCTGACTTACTTTCTTCGGGTTTAGAACCCTTTTTCATTCCTTGTTGCATCTTCTCAGAAAGTTCACCCTGTTTTTTAATGATATCAGGTAAACTGAAGCCATTACCTTTACCCTTTCCTTTTCCTTTACCCATTTTCATTGAGGCATTTTTCATGCTATTTAACATATTACTTAAATAATCTGCTAAATTATTTGTAGCTGTCATTACATAACGTTGATTAGAAACACCATTATTAAACCTATTTTCTGAAAAATTTTCTAAAGACTGTTCTAAATTATAATGTGCTGATGATAAGTCATCCTGTATTTTCGCAGAAATTTTAGGAAGACGCATAGAAAGCACATATAAACTATCATCTATATGTTCAAAATAAGTTCTTATGTCATTTTGCTTTTTTAAGTCTTTACCAAAATCTGGATGTGTAGTAGAAATTTCACTAAACTTATTCATTAAATTTTCTTGTTTAAAAGAAAAAGTGACTAAATTTTCTAAAATTTTACGAAGATCATCCATATTTTCTTCTATAGATTCTCCTTCCATCTCCATCATCGCTTGCTGCATTTTAGAACTCATTTCTTTCATCTTAGCAGCACTTTTTTTCTGAGAATCTCTAGCAGATTTTTGATCCTTATTTTGAATATCTTCTTCAGACTTTTTTAAACTAGCATCTATTGCATCTTTTTCATCCTCTACATCTGGCAGTTCCATTGGCTCTTTCAATTTTTGATTATCCTTAGCCAATTCATCTAATTCTTCTTTTAAATCGTTAAACTCTTTGTTAATTTCTTTTTGGGATTTTAAATCTAATGAATCTTGCTTTACTAAATCTTCCTGTTTTTTTGATAATTGATCTAACTTATTAGTAATTTGCATAGTTTTTTGCTCAACGTAAAAACGCTTTGTTAATTCTAACATACGTTCTAAACTTCTTTGTTGTTGTTTATTTTGTTGTGCTAGTTGTTTAGCCTTTTTTACAAGATCTTCTTTATTTAACTTTTCTGCAAGTTTTGCAATTTCATCTAAGAGTTTTTGTTGCTTATCGGTTTTCTTTAATTCTTCGATACGCTTTTTTAATTCTTCTTTTTTGTTTTGTAAATTTTCAGATTGTTCTTTCTTTTCATCTAAATTTTCTTGCAACATATCTGTTTGACGTTGCATCATATTTTTATATTGTTCTTGCCTTTTTATAAAACTCTCAACCTTCTTTTTATCATTCCAACCTAACTTTTTCTTATTTTGAAGTTGTTCTTTTATTTGATCTAAGTCTTTTTGTTGTTTTTGTTGTTTCTGAATAGAGTTCTCTAAACTATTAATTGTATTACGTTGTTCTTGCAAAAGCTCCTCTTCTACTTCATCATTTGTTTTTTGACGATATTTAAAAACTTTAGTACGCGATTTCTTACTTCCGTTTACGGCATCATTATCAAAAACTTCAAAAAATAATTCATAATTGATACCTTTTTGTAAGTTTAAATTATTTGGAAATTCATAAAAAAAAGTTTGAACATTGGAACTAGAAATTTTTAATTGATGTGTTTTAATCGCTTCAGGATTATTTTCATCATAATAAATTAATTGCAATTTCTTTAAGCCATAATCATCAGAAATCTGACCAGCAAAAAAAGCAGTACCTCTAGAAATGGAATCGATATTTGTTTTCACTTCAATTTCTGGCAATTCATCTTTTATAACATTAACAAAAAATTGTAAATTTTCATAATCTTGTAAATTAGCATTAGAAGAAGAAATTTCATAATTAACAGTATTTCTTATTCTTTTAGAAAATGTAAAATTATCTTGACCTTCGTTTTTAAATTTTTCTCTTTTGTTATTATTGATAAAAAAAACTTGGTTGGTATTTACAGCAGTAACCAACCAATTAATCTTTGTGCCTTCTGGTACAATTAAATTACCAGAATTATTTATAACTTCACTTTTTTTACCTGTGTAAAAAGGATATTTTAATTCTAAACTTATATTGTTAATAACTGGTGTTTTTACAATGTCTATTTTGTAATTATTCGATAAAACTCCGTTAGATTCTAAATAGAAATCAACAGGATTTAAAACATCAGAAAAAGTATAAGAAAAAGTACCATTGCTATTATTGTTAAGAAAATATTGCTCGTTATTAAAATGAATTTTTACTTCGGATGGATAAACTTCACCAATCGTTTTTACATCTATTTTAATAGAATTTCCTTGAATTACTTTTAAAGACCTATTGGTAATATCAAAATAAAAAGGTGCTGGCGGAGAATATGCAGTTCTATGGTTTACAACTCTATCTAAACTTTCCGAAAAAACCTGTTTATTATCTGTAAATAAGATAGTTAAAAAAATTAAAATAGGAAAAATAGCATATTTTAAATACTTTTTATTCTGAGTAAAATCAATTGCTTTTACAAAAGGAATCGGTTGTAAATCATTAGATTTTTGATTGATACTTGCCAATAATAATTCTGATTGTAAAGACGATTCTTGTAACTGAATTACATTTAACAGTTTGTCTTTTACATCCGGAAAATGATTGCCAATAATTGCTGAAGATTCTTTTAAAGAAATCCCTTTTCGTAAACCAAATAATTTAAAAATTGGAATAGCAATAAACTTAATTAATAGAAATAATTCTACTAAAATAAAAAGCCAAAACAAAAAAGTTCTTGCCGTTGGTTTTAACCATAAAAAATACTCTAAAAAAAGGGTAAAAAAGAAATATAAACACCCTAAAGAAAAAAATAAAATTACTCCTTTAATTAATTCGTTTACATAATATTTTCTTGAAAACTGATGTAGCTTTTGCTCAATTATTTTAAATGCGTTCATAATCAACTAATAAAAATAGTATTTTTGATAGGATTTACAATGAAATTAAATGTTAAAAGCTTTTTGTAAGTTTTTAAAAAAGTTTGCAACTAAATTTAAATAAAAAAAAGATCATGAAAAATAGCCTTAAAATAGTATTTTTTATAGCAAGTTTATCAGCATTTTCTCAAAGTCCGTGGACAAAAGAAAAGAAAGATTTGTTTCTAAATTTATCTTACACTTCAATAGCAAATTACAACGAATTATTTGGTGATCCAGATTATAAAACCGAGAAAAATATTACAGATAAAACGTATCAAATTTACGGTGAATATGGGTTAACAAATAAAACAGCATTTGTTTTTAATATCCCTTTAAAATCTATAAAAACAGAAGATACAAACAATTTAATATCTAACTTAGATTCTGGTTCTAAAACTGCTTTTGGTAATATATCTTTAGGTTTAAAACATCAATTTTATAATAAAAATTGGGTTATTTCTGGGCAATTGGTTACAGAATTAAACACAAGTTCTTTTAAAGAAAACACAAAAATTAGAACTGGCTACGATGCTTTTACCTTTACACCTCAATTGCTAATTGGTAAAAGTTTTGGTAAAACATTTTTACAAACACAAATTGGTGCAGATATAAGAACAAACGATTACAGTAACAATTTTAAAATTGGTGGAGAATTTGGTGGTAAAATATCAAAAAATATTTGGTTAATTGGCTTTGTAGATATTGTAAAGAATATAGATAATGGTGTATACAAAACAGGTGAAATTAATCCGCAAACATTAACACCAAGAAATGGTTTGTATGTAACAGATCAAGAATATGGTGCTTACGGATTAAAAGGAATTTTACAGTTGTGCGATTTAGGTATAACAACAAGTTTTGCTAATGCTTTTTTTGGTAATAACGTTCCTAAAAAAACAGCTTTTTCAATCGGAATTTTTAATACATTTTAAGCCAAATTATTTTTAAATAATACAGACTTTAGAATATTATTTTCTAAAGTCTTTTTTTTGGTCTCTAATTTCTATTTTCTCTTTTAAAAACTATCTTTGCAGCATTAAAAAACAGAAAAAAATGGAATCTAATGTTCGTGTACGTTTTGCACCAAGTCCTACAGGACCTTTACATATTGGTGGTGTAAGAACAGCTTTATATAATTATTTATTTGCAAAAAAATACAACGGTACTTTTGTATTACGTATAGAAGATACAGACCAAACTCGTTACGTTGCAAATGCCGAACAATATATTATAGACGCTTTAGAATGGTGTAATATTCCTTTTGATGAGGGACCAAATAAAAACGAAAAATTTGGACCATACAGACAATCTGAACGTAAAAATCTTTATAAAGAATACGCAGATATTTTAATAAAAACTGGTTGGGCTTATTATGCTTTTGATACATCAGAACAATTAGATGCACATAGAAAAGGGCACGAAGCAGAAGGAAAAACCTTTATTTACAATTGGCATAATAGAGAAAAAGGCCAATTGGTAAATTCTTTGGTTTTAACTGATGATGAAGTGCAAGCAAAAATAAATGCTGGCGAAAATTATGTAATCCGTTTTAAAACTCCGCAAGACGAACTTTTAAGAATGGAAGACGAAATTCGTGGAAATATTAAAATTGATACCAATACTTTAGATGATAAAATATTATTTAAAGGAGATGGTATGCCAACTTATCATTTAGCAAATATTGTTGATGATCATTTAATGGAAATTACGCATGTAATTCGTGGTGAAGAATGGTTACCATCTATGCCATTGCACGTTTTATTATACAAAGCATTTGGTTGGGAAGCACCAAAATTTGCTCATTTACCATTAATTTTAAAGCCAGTTGGTAAAGGTAAATTAAGTAAAAGAGACGGTGATAAATTAGGATTTCCTGTATTTCCGTTAGAATATACCAACGAAAAAACTGGTGATGTTTCACGTGGTTATAAAGAAGATGGTTATTTTAATGATGCTTTTATAAATATGTTAGCTTTCTTAGGATGGAATCCTGGTACAGAACAAGAAATCTTCTCTTTAGAAGAATTAATTGCAGCTTTTGATTTAAAAAGAGTTAGTAAATCTGGTGCTAAATTTAGTCTAGATAAAACAAAGTGGTTCAATCAGCAATACATGCAAACAAAGTCTGATACTGAATTAACAGAACTATTTTTACCAATTTTAGCAGATAAAGGAATCACAAAAGACAAAGAATACGTTTTAAAAGTTGTTTCTGCTATTAAAGAAAGAGCTGTTTTTGTAAATGATTTTTGGGATTTATCTAGTTTCTTTTTTGAAACACCAACAGAATACGATGCCAAAGCTTCTAAGAAAAACTGGAAAGAAGGAACTGCAGATTTAATGAATGAATTAATTACCGTAATTTCATCAATCGAAGATTTTTCATCAGAAAATACAGAAAAAGAAGTAAAAGAATGGATAACTGCGAAAGAAGTTGGTTTTGGTAAAGTTATGCAGCCATTAAGATTAAGTTTGGTTGGTAAATTAGCTGGCCCACATTTGTTTGATATTATTACTATGATTGGTAAAGAAGAAACTTTATTAAGACTTAAAAACGCCATAGAAAAATTATAATTATTACAACTAAATAAAAAGCCTCTCGTTAATTTCGAGAGGTTTTTTTATTTTATAATGTAACATTATAAATAAATCTGCGTCAAATAATTAAATGCTTAAAAGAAGTATATTTACAATTCAACTATTTATTAACTATTAAAAACCTTGTTATGATATCACCACCATTTATTATTTTTATTGTTATAATCGGATTAATAATTTTTGCATCATTTTTTACCGTTAAACAACAAACTGCTGCAATTGTAGAGCGTTTCGGTAAATTTAATGCAATAAGACAATCTGGTCTTCGATTTAAAATACCATTTATAGATAGAATTGCCGGAAGATTAAGTTTAAAAATTCAGCAATTAGATGTAATTATAGAAACAAAAACCTTAGATGATGTTTTTGTAAAATTAAAAGTTTCTGTTCAATATAAAGTCATTTATAATAAAGTATATGACGCTTTTTATAAATTAGATTATCCACACGATCAAATTACTTCTTATGTTTTTGATGTAGTAAGAGCGGAAGTACCAAAAATGAAATTAGATGATGTTTTTGTAAAAAAAGATGATATTGCTATTGCTGTTAAATCAGAATTAAACGACGCTATGTTAGATTATGGTTTCGATATTATAAAAACCTTAGTAACAGATATAGATCCAGATGCGCAAGTAAAAGAATCTATGAATAGAATTAACGCTTCTGAAAGAGAAAAAATTGCAGCACAATTTGAAGGAGATGCACAACGTATTTTAATAGTAGAAAGAGCTAAAGCAGAAGCAGAAAGCAAGCGTTTACAAGGACAAGGTATTGCAGATCAAAGAAGAGAAATTGCACGTGGTTTAGAAGAATCTGTAGAAGTTTTAAATAAAGTTGGTATCAACTCACAAGAAGCATCTGCTTTAATTGTTGTAACACAACATTATGATACTTTACAATCTATCGGACAAGAAACAAATAGTAACTTAATTTTATTACCAAACTCGCCACAAGCAGGTAGCCAAATGCTAAACGATATGGTTGCAAGTTTTACAGCAAGTAACCAAATTGGCGAAGCAATGAAAAATGCTAAAACTAAAAAATTAGAAGAATAATTAACTATTCTTGATAACAAAACTAAAAAGACAGTAATATTAATTACTGTCTTTTTTTATTAAATTTTTATATTTTTACTAAAAAAATATTAATGAAAGCTATTTTTTCATGGTTAAATAAACCATATTATTTTAATCCTAAACCTCTGTATAAGTTAAAGATAAGTATTTATCATGGTTTATTTATTTTTCTTTTTTTATATATTTTTAGACCTTTTTATCTACACGAATTTGATAAAATTATATTACCATACACCATAGGTATTGGTATTACAGCTTTTGTTGCTACTTTTTTAATTTTATACGTACCAGCACTTATTTTTAAAGATTATTTTAGTGAAGATAATTGGACTATAGGCAGAAATTTATTATTAATGTTTGTTGGTGTAACCTTTATAGGAGTTGCTTTATGGTATTTTGGTGAAATTTATAAAGAACCCTATAACCTAAGAAAAATAAATCTTTTACAATTCTTATCATATACTTTTTTGGTAAGCCTTATACCCTTAACATTTTTTGTATTTCTAAATGAAAAAAATATAAGATTACGAAGAGAAAAAAAGGTTAAAGAAATTAGAGAATTAAAAAAAGTACAAGAACTAAATAACACAGAAAAATTAACCAAAGAAGTTAGTATAACATCAGAAAATGGTAAAGAGAAAATTATTTTTTGTATCGACAATTTAGTGTATGTAACTTCGCAAGGAAATTATGCAAGTTTTTTTATTAAAAAGGATGACAAAATTAATGAGAAAATATTGCGAGTTACACTTGCAAAAATTATTACAAAATTAGAAAAATATCCTACTATTATTAGATGTCATAAAAGTTATATTGTAAACACAAATTATATTACAGATATTTCTGGAAATGCAAGAGGTTATTTATTAAAATCTAAGGTTATTGAAATAGATATACCTGTATCTAGAAGTTTTTCTAAGCAATCATTATTAAGATTAATTAGTTAAACGTTCCCATTTATCCCAAAAACCCAATAAATCTTCCTTTTTGCAACAAATAAGTTAAAGATATTATAATGAAAACTATATTTGTCTAGAAGAAATTTAGATTAAATATTTGGGGGAATATTTTAATTTGATAACTAAAAAGCTCAACTTGTATTTATACAAATTGAGCTTTCTTATTTTTGTTAAAAAAAGTGATTAGTATCTACTTTTTTTCTTCTAGTTTTTCTTCTGGATTTTCTTCTTTAGAAGCGTTTTTAAATTCCTTAATTCCGCTACCTAAACCTTTCATTAATTCTGGTATTTTTTTTCCACCAAATAATAATAAAACAACTACAAGTATAATTGCAATTTGAGGTCCGCTAACAAATCCAAAAAAAATAGATAAATTATTCATCATTATATAATTTTATAAGTTACAAAGATACAAAAAAGGTTGTTAAAGCAATCGAATCTGTTTCTGTATTAATTTCTTTTCTCGATAATACCACCAATAACCTTTTTGTCTTTTACAACTTCTGGGTTTCCTTTATAGAATATTGTACCACCAAAACTTACTTTAGCATTTAAAGTTTCGCCAGCATTTATTTCTGCTTTTGCACCTGTACCTGCTTTAACATTAGAGTTACCTGTAGATTTTAAATTAAAACCATGGTAAATACCATACAAATCTAAATCTACTTCTTGGTTTTTAGATGCACCAGAAACTTTAATAATACCGCCAGAAGTTGCTCTAATACTTAAATACTTTGTTTTTGTAGTTAAGTTAATAAAACCTCTTTCTTGTGCATTTAAAGATACTTTATCTTGGTTAAAATCTTTGCTAGTAATAGTTGCACCTTCATTTACATCAATTAAATCTATATTTTTATTGTAATATAATTTAATAAGTATTTTACCTTCTGCAGAATTATCTGATGGTTTTAAAGAAAAAGGTAAAGAAAGTTTTAATGTATTATTTACATTTTTAATTTTAACAAGATTTGCCTTCTCACCTGTAATTTCTATTTTTTGGCTAGAAGCTTTAATCAATTCTAATTCTATACCATTATATACTTTAAGCGTGTTAAAGTCTCCTAGATCTTGTTTAATTGTATTTTGTGCGTATGTTGATAAACCAACAATAAAAGCACATACTAAGATTAAATTTTTCATTTTTATAAGTTTGATATTTAATATAAAACAACAATTATACCATTATAATAAAGGAAAATTATTAAAAATATTATAAATCTATACTTGTTTATTTTACTTTAACAG